>NZ_JAVXMF010000005.1:0-231128 GCF_036646415.1 Clostridium sp.
CTTCTGCATCAGCTTTTAATTTTTGAAGTACCATTGCTGATATTTCTTGTGGAGTGTATTGTTTTTCATCTATATTTACTTTATGGTTTGTTCCCATTTCTCTTTTAATAGACATTATAGTTTTATCTGGGTTTGTGATTGCTTGTCTTTTTGCAACTTGACCAACAAGTCTTTCACCGTCTGCAAGGAAAGATACTACTGATGGAGTAGTTCTAGCACCTTCTGAGTTTGGTATTATAACTGGATCTCCACCCTCCATAACTGATACACATGAATTTGTTGTTCCTAAATCGATTCCTATTATTTTTGCCATTATATTTTCCTCCTAATAATCAAATATTTTTTTATCTGTATTTATATAACTTAATATATTAAGCCACACTATTTATATTATTAAATAATTTTAATTTGCTACTTTTACCATACTGTGTCTTAACACTTTATTTCCTTTTTTGTATCCACTTTGGAATACCTCTACTACTTGGTTTTTACCTATATTTTCATCTTCCACATGCATTACTGCGTTATGGAAATTAGGATCAAAGTCTCCTTCTGATGGGATTTCCTCAACCCCTAATTTTTCTAGAGATCCACAGAATTGGTTAACAGTCATCTCAATACCCTTTTTTAAATCCTCTGCATTACCATCAACAGAAATTGCTCTTTGCAAATTATCTAAAACAGGTAACATTTCCTTTAAAACATCTGTACATGCTTCTGTATATATATTTTCTTTTTCTTTAATAGTTCTTTTTCTGAAATTGTCATACTCTGCTACTGTTCTTAATAATTTATCTTTCAAAGAATCAATTTCTTCTTTCAGCTCTTTATTTTCAGCTTTGCGATTTTTAAACATCTTCATCTCATCTTCTTTTTCCTCTTCCTCGTCTACATTATTTGACGAATCTTCACAAGGTATTTCATCACACTCACACTGAGTGGTTTCAAAAGATTCATTTTCTAGTATTTCTTCCGCATTACTTTCAACTGACTTATTATTTGTTTCAATACTTTCTTCCATATTATTTTGCAATGCACTCTCCTCCAATCTATATGATTATATTATTAATTTTATGGCAGATAACTTCTACCCAAAAAGCTTTTGTTTAAGGATGATATATTTTAGAAATATTTTTATCTATTTCTTTAACCACAGTATCAAGAACAGCCACAACTTTGTCATAATGAATTCTCGTTGGCCCTATAACTCCTATAGTTCCCATAATGTGACCATTACAGCTATAGCTAGCAGTTATTATACTACATTCCTTAGCACATTCTACAAAGTTTTCTTGACCAATACTTATATATATAGGTTCCTTACTTCCTTTGCTTAAGATTTCATTTAAGTTTTCCTCATTATTAACAAGCCCTAAAAAAGCTTTAGCCTTGTCAATATTGTTATATTCAGGATAGTTAAATATATTGGTAGCACCTTTTGTATAAATCTCGCTAGAATCTCCTAAAACTAAAGTCTCATGAAGTACCGGAATTATACTATCAAATATTTCTTCATATCCCCTTAGTTCATTTTTTAAATTCACAAGAAACTCTAAAGTTATTTGTTCTATGCTAATTCCTACAAGTAGTCTATTTAAAGCATTATTTACATTTATCAATTTACTATCATCTACTGGATTTGTTACTCTAATTGTATTGTTTTTTATGTTACCATTATCCGTTATAATTGTAGATAATATTATATATTTTTCTATTGCTAGTAACTTTATAAACTTTATACTAGACTTTTTAACTGATGCCATTTTAACTACTGAGGTTAACATAGTCAGATTTGAAAGAATATCAATTGCTCCTTTAACTATACTGTCTACTTCACTAAGTGATATACCTTTTAAATCATGTATTATTGTCTTATTTTCTTCTTCTGTAAGTATTGTAGGTATCATAAGCCTATCTACATAAAGTCTATATCCCTTGTCTGAAGGACGTCTTCCAGAAGATGAATGTAGCTGTTCCAAGAAACCCATTTCTTCAAGATCTGCCATTTCATTTCTGATGGTGGCTGAACTTATTCCTAAGTCATACTTTTTAGATATGGTTCTTGAACCTATAGGCTCTCCGTAGGTTATATAATCGTCTATGATTACCTGCAAGATTTTTATCTTTCTTTCATCCATCTCCATATCATCACCTCTTTGTTAGCACTCACTACTTACGAGTGCTAATGACTATATTTTAAAAATATCACTTATCAGATTTCTTGTCAATACCCTTCACAAATTATTTACAAAATGAATTCTGCCATAACCTGATTGCTAAGTTCTATTCCTCTGGCTGTAAGAAATAATCTATTGCCATCAACCTTAAGCATCTTCAATGTTATATACTTTTCTATAACTTTATCATACTTATCAAATATAGAAATTTTAAAACGTTCCTTAAATATATCTAAATTTATTCCTTGAATTTTTCTAAGTCCTAAGAAAATAAACTCTTCAATTTCATCTTTTTCTAGATTTCTATATTCCTCAACTATTGCTGTTTTTTTATTTTTCATCTGCAAGATATAGGATTCTATGTTTTCTTCATTTTTATACCTAATTCCATCAATATAGCTATGGGATGATGAACCACATCCTATATAATTTTCTAAATTCCAATAAATTTTATTATGTTTACAGGCTAATCCATTTTTTGCAAAGTTTGATATTTCATATTGATCATATCCATGTTCTTTTAAAAATTTTATGGAGCCCCCATACATATCTCTTTCCATATCTTCACTTGGCAGAATCAACTTATCTTTTTCATATAAATCAAAGAATTTAGTTCCTTCCTCAATAATTAAGCTATAACAGGATATATGCTCTGGATTTAACTCTACAACCTCTTTCAAGGTTTCCATCCACTGTGATAATGTTTGGTTTGGAAGTCCAAACATTAAATCCACATTAATATTTTCAAATCCCCCTCGTCTTAACATATTGTAACTATTCTTAAAATCTTCTAAAGAATGAATTCTTCCTAAGGACTGAAGATGACACGTTTGAACAGCCTGAAGTCCCATGGATATTCTATTTACACCCATAGCTTTGAATATATTTAGTTGTTCTTCATTAAACGTCTTTGGATTTCCTTCTATAGTGAATTCAAATCCGTCCTTTACTATATTTAATTTACCAAGGGTTTCTGCTATAATTTTCCAACCTTTCAAACACAAATAGGTGGGAGTTCCCCCACCTACAAATATTGTGCTTATAAATTTTCCGTGGCATGAAATCTCTATTTCTTCACTTAAGGCTTTTGCATATTCAACCATCAAGTCCTCTTTACCACTAAAGGAAGGAAAATCACAGTAATGACACTTCATCTTACAAAATGGAATATGAATGTATAATCCTACTGTTTTCATTTAATTTCTCCCTATTAATCTACTTTTAATACTGCCATAAATGCTTCTTGTGGAACTTCAACACTTCCAACCTGTCTCATTCTCTTCTTACCTTCTTTTTGCTTCTCAAGAAGTTTTTTCTTTCTTGATATATCTCCACCATAACATTTAGCAAGTACATCTTTTCTCATAGCTTTTACAGTTTCTCTAGCTATTATCTTAGCTCCTATAGCAGCTTGAATTGGAATTTCAAACATCTGTCTTGGAATTATCTCTTTAAGTTTCTCTACCATAGATCTACCTCTATGGTATGCTCTATCTGCTGGTACTATCATAGATAGTGCATCAACTATATCTCCATTAAGTAGTATGTCTAGTTTAACAAGTTGAGTTCTCTTATATCCTTTAAGTTCATAGTCAAAGGATGCATATCCTCTAGTTCTTGATTTTAAAGCATCAAAGAAGTCATAAACTATCTCATTTAAAGGAATATCGTAATTAATTACAACTCTTGTTTCTTCGATATACTGCATATCTATGAAGCTTCCTCTTTTTTCTTGGCATAATTCCATAACTGTTCCAACATAATCTGATGGTGCAATTATTGATGCCTTTACTTCAGGCTCTTCCATATATGAAATTTCTGTTGGGTCTGGAAGATTTGTTGGGTTTGTAATCTCTAAAAGTTCTCCATCATTTTTCATTACCTTATATATAACTGATGGCGCTGTAGTTATAATGTCTAGGTTAAATTCTCTCTCTATTCTCTCTTGGATTATCTCCATATGAAGTAATCCTAGGAATCCACATCTAAATCCAAATCCTAAAGCTATAGATGTTTCTGGTTCAAATGATAGTGCAGCATCATTTAATTGTAGCTTTTCTAAAGCTTCTTTTAAGTTTTCATATTTAGCTCCATCAATTGGGTATATACCACTGAACACCATTGGTACAGCAGGTCTATAGCCCTCTAAAGCTACCTCTGCTGGTCTGTTTGCTTCTGTAATTGTATCTCCTGCTCTAGCATCTTTAACATTTCTAATTGCTGCGCTTAGATATCCAACGTCTCCTGCTCTAAGCTCTGCAACCTTTAAAGGACCTGGCGTGAATACTCCTACTTCTGTTACATCATAGATTTTCTTAGTGTTCATAAGCTTTATTTTAGTTCCTGGCTTTACAACACCATCAAATACTCTTATATAGGTTACTACACCTTTATATGTATCGTAATAAGAGTCAAATATCAAAGCTTTTAGTGGAGCTTCTTCGTCTCCCTCTGGTGCTGGAACCTTTTCTATAACTGACTTAATTACATCTTCTATGTTTAATCCAGTTTTTGCAGATATTAATGGTGCATCATGTGCTGGAATTCCAATAACATCCTCGATTTCTTTTTTAACTTCCTCTGGTCTTGCACTCTGAAGATCTATTTTATTTATAACTGGAGCAATTTCTAAATCATGATCTAAAGCTAAATAGCAGTTAGCAAGAGTTTGTGCTTGTATTCCTTGCGTTGCATCTACAACTAGTATTGCACCCTCACAAGCAGCTAAGCTTCTTGATACCTCATAATTAAAGTCTACATGCCCTGGAGTGTCTATAAGGTTTAGTATATATTCTTCTCCATCTTCAGTTTTATGTATTAATCTTGCAGCTTGAGCCTTAATTGTAATTCCTCTTTCTTTTTCAAGTTCCATATTGTCTAATACTTGTGCTTCCATCTCTCTAGCAGTTAAGGTACCAGTCTTTTCAAGTAGTCTATCTGCCAAGGTTGACTTACCATGGTCTATGTGTGCTACTATAGAAAAGTTTCTTATGTGTTTTTGTCTGTTAGTTTGCATCAAATTACCCCCGTAAATTTATATATTAATTATTCACTAATTTTTAAATTAACTCAATTCTTTTAGAAATTTTAACACCTAGTTTATTTTATATTCCTAAATTATTTAATCTCTATTTTTATTAATTGAAGTTATTTTTTATTATTATCCATTGTATAAATAAATCAAAATAAATTATACCACAATATTAAGGCTGATTGTCAATATTGTTATATTATTATATTCTACTAGGGTTTTACTAACTCTTTGATAGAATCACCTATTACCGATGTACCTCTTACAAATCCCTCAAATGCATCACCATTAAAAATTATATTAAATTCTCCTACATTCAAGGTGAGTTTTATTGGTTCCTCGCTATAGGTAACATGAAAACTTGAACTTTCTCTTGTAACCTTTGGTAATGTTAGGTTAACTTTTAATATACCATATATCATAAATATTAATGAAATAACAACTACAATTTCAGCTATACCTTTACTTATAGATCTTGAATCTATCATACGCTTCCCCTTTCTCATTGTTTAATTGAGTAACTTCCACTGACCCAAAGTAAAATAAACAAAGAAGTACCTCACATTAATGATGTACTTCTTTGTTTATTTTTATTCATAAGTGAGCCTCTAAATCTATGATTTAGCTAGGCGAACTTACTCATTTGAACGCATGTGAGAAGGAGTTTCCTTTTAACCCTTTTAAATCTATGATTTAGCTAGGCGAACTTACTCATTCGAAGGCATGTGAGAAGGAGTTTCCTTTTACCCCTTTTAAATCTATGATTTATTTACTGTTTAAATACTGAGCAAATACTTTACTCATATATTTCATAGAGTTTTTAGCCTCCTGTAATTCATTTACATCTGCTCCAACCTCCATGAGTATTGCATTGTCACTTAAATCCTGGTTATAAAATAAAATACCTCCATGGTCATAAGCTATAATGCCTCTCTCTCTATATAATCCAGGATAAAGATTATTTGCTATATCAACTATGGATTTAACATTATTTATATGCTGAGGATATTTAGGGTCCTGCATTGTTGTTACTAAAACAAGTCTAGCAACATCCTCTCCATTTATGTTTCCAGTAATATCTTCCTTTTTAGGACCACCATCTCTATGAAGGTCTATTATTAAATCAAACTCTCCATAACTACTTATATTTTTACTTATAGTTTCTCTAGAAGCATGATAAGCTCTATTATAATCAGCCTTATCATGTATTGTTTTATCATGGACAACTGTAAAGCCTAACGTTTCTAGTTCAGAAGTAAGAACATCTCCCACTGCTGCTACAGTAGTAGATAAACCATCATTTCCTTCTGCATATGCTTCATTAGTATGAGTATGATATATTAATATCTTCTTTTTAGAATTATCCTCAGGATTACCAACTACGTCTACCCCTTCTTCAAACTTATTTATATCCGTATCCTTTAATTGAAATGGATTTATAACAATATTTTTAGCTATGTCAGCATGCTCTTTGACTTTTGCTATATCATCTTCATCCTTAAGATTTTTTTCATCTAGAAAACTTAGTTCTTTTTTTACTATATCCAAAGGATTCAATGTAAAATTCCCTATAAAACTAGTATCATCACTATTCGTAGGAGCTTTTAGTGCACTAACATTATTACCTATAAGGTCCATAAAAAAACTTCTCCTTGTAGCATCTTTATAGATTTCATTATCTTCTGCCACCGTTGGTGTAGAAAATAATATTGATATTACCATGGTTATTGCCACAATGGTGAGTATACTTCTTGCATAGTGCTTACCAAAATTTGTCGTCCTTTTGTTTTTCAATTTATCCCCTCCTGTTAAAATTTCCATAAGTATAATTATTTAATTTAACTTATTTATATGAGGGGTATATTTAATTTATTACATCTTCTTCAATGTACAAAAGATTAATTTAGGTATGTATTTATATCATCTAATGTAAGAGCTGGTTGAAGTGATATATTTATACCGTTTGCAATAATCTTAGACACACTATCTATTACCTTATCAATATCTTTAGGGGTTACTACCAGACCTCCTAAGGATGGATCTAAAACTTCTCTAATTAAAGCTTGTTTTTCATCTTTATCTACGTCCTTTAGCATGCTATAAAATGCACTTCCCTTTGTAGATGACTTAATTAAATTTTCTAGTACTAGGTCAATAGTGTCATTAGCAATTGTTCCTGCATCTACTACTGTTGGTATCCCTATAGCTATTACAGGAACTCCTAAGGTTTTTTCACTGAGTTCCAATCTTCTATTTCCAATTCCAGCTCCTGGTGATATGCCAGTGTTACCTATTTGAATTGTTCTATTAACTCTTTGAGTTCTTCTAGAGGCAAGAGCATCTATACATATTACTAAACTTGGTTTTACCCTATCTACTATACCTTTTATAATCTCACTTGTTTCCATCCCAGTAAGCCCTAATACTCCTGGAGCTATTGCGCAAACTGGTCTAACACCTTCATCGATATCATCTGGCACATATTCCTTTAAATGTCTGCTAACCATTATCTTAGATACTACTTTAGGACCTACTGCATCTGGGGTTATGTTCCAGTTACCTAACCCTACAACTAAAGCTGTCATATCCTCCTGTAAGTCCACAAGTTTAGTTAGTTCCTTGGCCATGACTTCACTAACATCAATTATTCTTTGCCCATCGTAGTAAACAAGCTCTGGGAATTCAAGGGTTACATATTCCCCCTTAGGTTTTCCTATGATTTCTGCTCCACTTTCACTTAATATCCTCACCCAAGATACTCTTACGTTATTGTCTATATACTCCTCGGATTCGATTCCAGAAATTTCGCCCTCGTTACCCTCACTATAAATCTCCCTAGCTTCTAATGCTAAATCTGTTCTCACACTATACACTATTTCTTCTGTTTCTTTTTCCTTACATTTATGATGAAACTTTCTTTTTTTATCTACCATTATTACACCTCATTTATAGGATTTTATTATAATATTAATATATTGATAATTTTATATATTTATCTTTTCCCAAATTTTTTTTCATATACTTTCATTGTTTCATAATTGTAATGTATAACTAAGTTAATACTATAAACTCAATAACAATAAACATTCATTATTAAAACCTATTTCCTTAGCAACAATGTTAATGTTATAGGTAAATTCTACTTGAAGTACATATAATTTAATGTTATAATAGCTTTTGTTATATGAAACTCGTAAGCAGACTTCCCCAAAGCTGCTTTTGAGATATGATAAAATTACAAGGGGGTGAATTAATAATGGCAAACATTAAGTCAGCTAAAAAAAGAATTAAAGTTACTCAAGCTAAGACAATGAGAAACACTATGATAAAGTCTTCTCTAAAAACAACTATAAAGAAATTTGAAACTGCTATAGCTTCTAACGATGCTACTTTAGCACAAGAAAACTTCAAATCTGTAGTTAAAGCACTTGACATGGCTGCTTCTAAAGGGATAATACATAAAAACAAAGCAGCTAAGAAGAAATCTAGATTAGCAGTTAAGTTAAACGGATTATCTGCTTAATAAATAAACCGGTGAAATTCACCGGTTATTTGTTTTTTTGCACTTACTCCACCTAACATACGTGAGGCGGAGTTTTTTTTAAATCCCTTCTACCTATTCATCATAGTTCTTACCATGAGCATTTCAATGGCATTCTTATTATCTACAGATTTACTCTTTATCTCAACCTCTGTATCAAGGCATAGCTGTAGATTTTTTCTTAAAGCATTTTCCGAAAACTTTTTGCTTTGAATTATCATTTTATCTGCAATATAAGGATTTAGGTTATATTCCTTAACTATAGCTTCTTTTTTTATACCATTTCCTACTTTCACTCTTATTGAAAATAGAAGTTTGAATTGACGCTCTATCATGGCTAATATCTTAGGTGGCTTTTCTCCCCTATAAATTAGCTGATTTAAGGTGTCTATAGCATTTTTTATATTTCTCTCTGACAGATAAGACACTAAATTAAATATATCACTTTCCTTTTCATAAGGTGCCATCTTCATTATATCCTCTTTAGTTATTTCCTTATCCCCTGTATATAAAATCAACTTTTCTATTTCATTATTAACTATACTCATATTATTTTCAATTATTGAACAAAAGTATCCAAGCTCACTTTTTCCTATATTCTTTCCCTTTTCTTCAAATAAAGATTTAACCTTACCTTGAAATCCCATACCTTTTAACTTGTCTATTTTTACTATCTCACAGACATTTTGTAGTTTTTTCACTTTACTACTAAGTTTCTCCCTATCATCTTCAAAGACATAGTACATTACTAATATGGTATAAGGTGGTATAGTCTTTACATAGTCTCTTAACTCTTCTATCCCCTTGCCTTTATCTTCTTTTTTACTATCCCTTAAAAAGTTTGCTCTATATATTTCAACCATTCTATTTTCACTCATAAATGGTATAGTTTCACAATTATTTATTAAAGAATCTATATTGAGTTTATCTCCCTCAATCCTGTTATAATTAAAATCTAAAAAATTCTCATCTATTTTTAAATCTTTTATTCTTTTAATGGTAGTTTTTATAAGTCCTTCATCTGAACCACAAAATATATAAAAATTCTTTAACTTATCTTGTTTAAGATCTTTTTCGAATTGTTCTAAAGTTATCACCCTGTTTTCCTCCACTCTTAGATACCCATTACTTATTCTCATATATTAATGAATATAGTTATGATACACTTTCCCATTAATAATCTTATAGGTTTCATAATAATGACCTAATTTAATGGTATCTTTTTTTCTAATTTTTATTATATCATAATTTTTATACCTTGAAGAATATTCATTAACACTGCAACATATAGAGCTATCTTTATTATAATCCTCACTACTGCTGTTTTTATCCCTAAAAATCTTTGTACTTTTGTCTTTATAGTTAAGATTAACAACCATTGAACCATTATTAACTTCTACATCTACAGATTGATTTTTATTTAGCTTTATATTAATTTTCTCCTCAAATTCATCATATATTCTATCCACATCTCCATAATCTTCATATACATATTTTAACTTTACCTTCTCAGAACTTACCATTATGTTCCTATCTTTATAATTAATATGTACAATGTCAACATTCTTACCAGCTATAAAATTTATCTCTGGAAAAATTATATACTGCTCCTTTATTACCAATATCATTAAAGCTATAGGAAGATACTTAAGTGAATTCACACCCTTTCTTATAAGTAAGTAGCTTAAATATAAAACTAGTATCATAACCCCTTCTATATATGTGAATGAAAAAGGCATGGGTATTATGCTCATTAGCATTTCCTCTATAGTTCTTATTATTAGTAATATTGGATTTAACATAGTTGCTATAAAATTAAACATTACTGGAATATTCATAAATACAAGCAATACATTTCCTAGGACTACTAAAAATGTATAGAAAGGTATTAGTAATATATTAGAAACAATACCACCAAGACTTACTGACTTAAATCTTAAGATTATATAAGGCATTGTAAATAGCAATGAACTAACAGTTAAACTCACTGACCCAGCTATAATATCGGGTAACTTATAAATCCATCTTCTAACCTTTTTATTCACTGTAAATATGCCCAGAACCGATAAAAAGCTAAGAGAATATCCTATATCTAATATATAATATGGATTTACAATAAGTAAAACAAAGGCTGCAAATGCCAAGGCTGAAATCCCTTCATACTTCTTTCTCACCTTTGTACTTAGCACAAGTAAAGCTATCATTATAAAAGCTCTAATTGTAGATGGTTTTCCACCTGTAAAAATTACATAGAAAAATAAAACTATAAGAGATATCTTATATCCTATTACTCCCTGAAGCACTTGATAAATTATTGAAACATGAAGTCCTGATACACTTATTATGTGAGATATTCCTAGGATATTAAATTCTTCTCTTTTATCATAGTCAATATAACTAGAATCTCCAGCACTAACTGCTAGTATTATTGCAGCTCCTTCCTCATCTGTAGCTTCTAGGAGCTTCTCATATAAATTATCTTTTAGCTCATATCCCTTATAAATTAAATCCCTCTTTAATGGCTTATACTCTGAAACAGTGTAATCACCTATAATCCCCTTCTCGTAATTAATATTACTATTAAATTCACCCTTTAAAATATATTTTCTTCCTAATTCGACTTCCCCATCTTCTATAAAAATATTTATTCTTTTATTATTATAGCTTCCAATATAATATCCTTTTCTCGCCTCTACAACTCTACACTCCAAATAATTTGAAGGCTGTGACCCATTAAAGTATAGATAACAATTTAAAAATGACAACAACAAAAAACCTATTGTCACTAAGGTCAAATAGGGTTTAAAATCTTTTTTCAATAGAATTATATATATTAAAATCAATCCTAGAGCTGGCACAATTCCCATATAACTATAAATAAAATACAGCATTGCCCCAAAGAGTACTCCTAGGTATAACTGAACCATTGGTCTATCCATAACATCACCTGGTAATATTATAGCCATGGTATAATATTGTAATTCATTTTAATTGTAATTACTTTAAATATATAATATTTATTTATCATTCTTGTAATTTTAGAACAATTATGCCCATCCAATAATAGCCTTTTTATTTGTCTACTACTTATAAAGATAAAGTAAAATATGAAGGAATTTTACAGTACACATAGAATTAGTATACTGCAAGGGGGAATGAGTTATCTTGAAAAGATTAGTTATGTCAAAAAAAATAGTTATTTTAATTCTACTCATTGTTATTGTAATTGCAGTACCTTTGACTGTATACGGATACACTAACTACAACTTTAACAAATTGTATAATAGTGGAGTCCATCAATTAAACAATGAAAATTTTGAAGAAGCAATAAATGCTTTCAATGGTTCTCTTAAATATAAGCCTAAGAAGAAAGAACTGATTGAAAATAAGGTGAATTTAGCAAAAGAACTTAAAGATTCAAAAGCAGTATTTGATTCAGCTATAGCATTAGCAAATGAAAAAAATTATTTGGAAGCAATAGATGCTTTTAAAACAGTTAAAAATACAGATGTGAAGAGGTATAGTGACTCTCAAAATAAAATAAAAGAGTGTAGTGACAACTATATTAAAGAAAACTTAGATAATGCAAAAGATGAAGCCACTAACAAAAACTATGATAAAGCTATTGCTTATTTGGACACGATTCTAAAGTTTGATAATAGCAATAAAGATGCGCAAGATCTTAAAGATGAATACAATAATATAATCCAACAGATAGCTGAAGATGCTAAAAAGGCGGAAGAAGATAAAATTGCTACCGAGAAAGCAAACCTTGTCGCACAAAACACTGTAGAAACTACGGGTAGTACAAATGTCGAATTTACGGATAGTACAACTGTAGAAACTACGGGTAGTACAAATGATTCAAGTGAGGGTGATATAGTTAAATCTAATAATGACTTGTCTATCACTCTCAATGGAGGTGCTGATCCAAATCTTGGGCGAATAATGAGTCTAAGATTTGCTGGCGTTAACCCACAACCTTTTGGAATCGCCTTTGATGTAGTTCAAATGGGGTTCGGCTACGACATAAACTATGACATCACATTTTATCTAGTAGGAAGAACTGTTAAATACAGCGGTAAGACTTCATCAGAGTTTGTGCAACTGACTGCTAATGGAAGTGAGGTGCCAAAAGGAGAAAATATAAAGATTGTTATTGATTTTAATGTAAATGGGAAAACATATACTACTACTGGTTATAGGGTATTAAATAATCTTTATTAAATTATTATTTATATAAATATTTTTAGCAACTTATAGGAACCATTGGTTCCTTTTTCCTTATACAAAAAAAGTTTGACCATACTAGCAACTAGTATAGTCAAACCCCTTGATATAATTTATTTGGCGGGAATATGTGAGAATCGAACTCACCCGTCGTGGTCTTAGCACGGCAACTCGGTTTTGAAGACCGGCAGGCACACCAGCACCTATCTACTCCCATATCTATATGTATTATAATACCTAATAAGTTAAAAATCAAGTATTATATATTATAATACTTGATTTTCGCTGTTATTAATATAAAATTCTGTCGTTTTCTACACGTTTTGTGAATTTTATGCTATCTAAATGTTCTAATATTGCTATGGCATACTTTCTGTTAGTTTCAAGTAGTTCTCTAGCAGTAGCTGCTGATATAGAGTTATTAGTATTAATATAACTCCTGATAATTTCCTTAGCTTCTTCATAATGTCCCTTTAAAAGTGTACATTCCTCATTTAACTTTAATAAAGTCTCATCATCTAGTAAAAGGTCATATACCATTTTAAAGCCAGCCTTATCCTTCTCATCTTGATTTAAGTCTGTGTATTTAGGTGGCGAGAACTTTAGTTCCTTAAATTCATTTACGATTTTTTCTTTTATTCTAGTTTGATCTTTAGTAAGAGTTACATTAAAATCATATAAAGATATAAACTTTTCACTAACTTTTATAGTTTTTCTATCTAGGAGAAGATTTAAGATATCATCATAATTTCTTTGTTTTAACTTTTTAGTGAAAATTTTATTTTTAACTTCTTCCTTAGACATACCAAATTTCAATGGATTCTTTTTATGAAATTCTTCTAAGAGTTTCTTTAACTCTTTACTTCTTTGATTTAAAAATTCTCCATGGATAAATATATCACTATCAGCACCATTCAATTTTATTACTATATTTTCTGATACTAATTTGTCTAACTCTTCTTCTATATTCTCCACATTCTTTCCTAAGCCCTTTAATATAGCTAGAGCATCTGGATAGGTATCACTAAGGTTTTTTACCGTATTCTCAAGAATATTAGTTGTTTTTCCACTTTCCTTGAGTTCTAATTCTTTTATATATTCTTCTGTAACTTTTTTAGATTTCTTAGCATTAGGTTCTATAATTGTTCCTCCAGCAATTGTTGTCATGGGAGAATAACTTCTAATTATATATCTATCATTTCTTTGAGCCGTTATTGGTTTTTCCAATCTAAGTTGTACATATGCCCACTGTCCAGGTTTAATTTCTTCCCTATCTAATGGAACAATTCTACAAAGAATCTCTTCTGTACCATGATATAATCTTACTCTTTGTCTGTTTACTATTGGTTTTTCTGCAGTCTTTATGTGGTAGAGTTTACAATCTATTATTAAGGATGGCTCCATAATGCCTTCTTTAGCAACCACATCGCCTCTTTGAACATCAGCAACCTTAGTGCTTGCAAGATTAATTGCGCACCTTTGCCCAGCTTCTCCAAGTTCAGAAGGAATATCATGGACTCTTATACCTCTAACTTTAGCTTTAACTCTAGATGGGTATATTTCCACAGTATCCCCAATAGCTACCCTTCCACTTATAATAGTTCCAGTAACTACAGTACCAAATCCACTTATACTAAAGGACCTGTCTACAGGTAACCTAAAATGACCTTCTGTATCCTTGGCCTCAACCTCTTCAGTGATTTCATCAATATCTTTTATTAAGTCCTCAAAACCCATTTTAGTTTTAGATGAAACTGAATGAATTGGAGAGTTTTCTAAAAAGGTTCCCTTGAATTCATCTTTTATATCCTCTTTTATCATTTCAAGCCAATCGACCTCTACTAAATCTGATTTTGTTAATACAACTATCCCTTTTTTAATGCTAAGTAGCTTTAAAATTTCGAAGTGTTCTCTTGTCTGTGGCATTATCCCTTCATCAGCAGCAATTACAAGTAAAACTACATCTATACTACTTATTCCCGCTAACATATTTTTTATAAATTTTTCATGGCCCGGAACATCAATTATTCCAGCTCTTCTACCGGATGGTAAGTCAAAATATGTAAATCCTAAATTTATGGATATCCCTCTATTTTGCTCTTCCTTTAAGGTGTCAGTTTCTCTTCCTGTAAGTGCTTTTATCAATGTAGTCTTACCATGATCTATATGTCCTGCTGTACCTATAATTATATGCTTCATATATCAATTTTCATCCTTTCAAACCAGTAGGTGTTTAAATTGTTGACGCTATTTAATTCAAGTGTTACTTAAGGCTTCATATTATCTTCGCACTGATAATATTGAAGCCTACTTAAACACTATTATTAAAGGAGTTGAAATTATTTTAAATCAATGAAACACTTAACTATTTCATCAAAGTCTTCTTTAAATAAGGTTCTTCCATCTAAAACCAACTCATTATTGTATACTCTTGCAATTAATGGAGTTGCTCCAAGTCTTAGCTTCTCTTCCATTTCCTGCGGAGAAAACTTATGACTACTTACCTTTATTACATAGGTTGGGATTTTTTCCGTAGGCATAGATCCTCCACCTACCATGGATTCTCCCATATCTATGGAAAACTCAAAGCCTACTGCTTTATTTTGAAGTTTTCTTTTAAGAAGTATACACTTTTTCTTTACTTCTTCCTTTGCCATTAAAATCATATTTAATGATGGAATATTTGCTATAGCATCCTTTTCATCTATATAGTATTTCAAAGTGCCCTCTAAAGCTGCTAGCGTCATTTTATCTACTCTTAGCGCCCTAGTTATTTGATTTTTCTTCATTATATCTATATATTTCTTTTTACCTGCAATAATTCCAGCTTGTGGTCCTCCAAGCATTTTATCTCCACTAAATGTTATTACATCAATTCCCTTTTTTATGCTTTCTTGTACTGTTGGCTCATGAGTAAATCCATACTTAGTAAAGTCTATAAGAACTCCACTTCCTATATCTTCAACCACTGGAACATCTTTTTCATTTCCAAGGGCAACTAATTCTTCAATAGATACAGCTTCTGTAAACCCAAGGACTTTAAAATTAGAGGTATGCACCTTAAGAAGAACTCCTGTATCTTCTGTTATATTGTTTTCGTAGTCATAAAGATGAGTTCTATTAGTAGTACCTATTTCTACTAACTTTGCTCCACTAAATTTCATAACCTCAGGTATTCTAAAGGAACCTCCAATTTCAACTAGCTCTCCTCTAGAAACAATCGCTTCCTTACCTTTAGCTAATGTGTCTAATACTAGCATAATTGCAGCTGCATTATTATTTACTACCATGGCAGCCTCTGCCCCTGTAATTCTCTTGATAATGTCTTCAATGTGAGAATATCTAGATCCTCTTTTACCACTTTCAATATCATATTCAAGATTGTTGTAGTTTCCTGCAACGGTTAATACACTCTCCATAACTTTCTTTCCTAGTAAGGAACGTCCTAAATTTGTATGTATTACTGTACCTGTACCATTTATAACTCTTTCAAGATGCATCTTATTCTTGCTATTTAATGTGTGAACTGCAAAATCTAAAACTTGCTCTGTAGTTAAACTTTCTACACTTCCTTTTAGTATTCCATTTCTGTAAAAATCTATAGCTTCCCTAAGGCTTTCTAATACTATAGTTCTAGAATTCTCAATTATTAGATTATTAACTATATCTTCTTTTAAAAGTTCATCTATTTTAGGTAATTTTCTCAATAATTCTTTATTCATTTAACTTCTCCCACTTACTATAATAATATTTAAGATTCTACTCTACTATAATTGGCACTTGACCTTTTTCAATTACTTCTCCAATTATAGCTGATTTTATTTCTAATTCCATGAGCCTATTCATCATATTTTCAACTTGATCTTTAGGTGTAGATATTAATAATCCTCCTGAAGTCTGTGGATCAAATAAAATATCTTCAAGCCACTGCGGTACATCTCTTAGCTCGTACTTACCATTTAAATAACTTCTATTATTATAAGTCCCAGCTGGTACTAACCCCATTTCTGCATACTCTTTAGCACCTTTAATCACTGGAATACTATCCTTAAATAACTTAATTGTTATATCTGAAGCTATTGCCATTTCATACCCATGGCCCATTATTCCAAATCCAGTAACATCTGTACAAGCATTAACCTTATAATCTACAATAATTTCACCAGAATACTTGTTTAATGTTGTCATAACCTTTACAGCTTCATCATAAACTTCCTTGGAAGCAAATTCTGCTTTAATAGCTGTGTTTACCACACCTGTGCCTATAGGCTTCGTTAATATGAGAACATCTCCTACCTTACATCCATGATTCTTTAAAATCTTACTTGGATGAACTAGCCCCATAACTGACAAACCAAACTTTGGTTCATCATCTTCTACTGTATGTCCACCTATCACTACTGCTCCTGCCTCTATTACCTTATCAGCTCCACCTTTTAAGATTTCCCCTAGTATATCAATATTAAGGCAGTTAGGAAAACATACTATATTCATAGCAACTGTGGGCTTTCCGCCCATAGCATATACATCACTTAATGAATTGGCCGCCGCTATAGCACCAAAGGTATATGGATCATCTACCACCGGTGTAAAAAAGTCTAGTGTTTGAATTGTTGCTATATCCTTCGTTAATTTATACACTGCTGCATCATCTGAAGTTTCTATCCCAACCAATAGATTTTCATCTGACATTTTAGGTAATTTATCTAATATTTTCGAAAGGGTCTCCGGCCCTATTTTTGCTGCTCAACCAGAGGTCTTTGAAAGTTCAGTAAGTCTTTTTTGCATTTGTTTTACCTCCTTGAAATTATACTAATTCTCTAATAATTCTATACCAATACTTATTTTATGTCTACCTTATCTCTTAATTTCTCTACTGTTTTCGCCCCTATTCCTGTTATATTTGCAAGTTCGTCTATAGTATTAAATTTCCCATTAGCCTCTCTATACTCAAGTATACTTTGAGCCTTAACTTCCCCTATACCTGAAAGAGTTTGTAGTTCTTCCAATGTAGCTTTATTAATATTTATCTTTCCATTAGAATTTATAGCCCCACTACTACCCTCAGTATCATTAGTAATCATATCTCCTAATTCCTCTTCGTCTTCACCAATTCTATAAATTTTAATACACTGTTCATCCTTTAATACCTTTGAAAAATATATTCTATCTTTATCAGCATCTTCTGTTAGTCCCCCAGATACATCTATTAAATCTCTAATTCTTGCACCATCTTTCAGTTCATACTCTTTAGGATTTTTCACAGCACCCTTTATATCCACTACAATGGTTGACTTAACTCCTTGTTCTTCGCCCTCTTTAATTGTCACTGCCTCTGTGATTGCCTGTGACGCTTTACCAGTGTCATTGTTGGTAAATACTTCTTCATAAGATTCATTATCCGCCTTATTTGAAAAATATCCAAAACTAAGAAAAACTACACTGAGTACTAGTATAGTTACAGATCCTATTATTTTTTCTTTTATTTTCATAATATACCACCTCTATATTCTCATCTTTACCACTTTTTTATAATTTATTATCGAATCTGAGAAAGTTTTTTGGTATAATTAATTATTATATGCATTAAGGAGAATTTTATGAGAAAACTTATGTTTATTCTATTGTCAATTTTCACTATAAGTTTATTTAATTATAGTGATGTATATGCCTTAAGTAAGCCCCCTTCTGTAACTGGAAAAAGTGTAGTAGTTATGGATGCTAATACCGGGGCTGTTGTATACGGTACTGAGGAAAATACTCAATACCCACCAGCTTCTACAACAAAACTTATGACAATACTTTTAACTTTAGAAAATTGTGACCTGGATGAAGTTGTAACTGTGGGAGAATTTCCTCCAACCATTGAAGGCTCAAAAATTTATGTTGATGTGAATGAAAAGATGACCGTTGAAGAAATGTTATATTCTGTAATAATGGTTTCTGCTAATGATTGTGCTGCTGCTCTTGCAGAACATATTTCAGGTTCAATTGAAGACTTTTCAACTCTTATGAATAAAAGAGCTAAGGAACTTGGGTGTAAAAATACTAATTTCGTCAATCCTCATGGACTTTATGATGAAAAACATAGAACTACAGCCTATGACCTAGCTTTAATTGAAAAAGAACTATTAAAATACCCAAAATATATTAAGATATCTCAAACAACGTCAACATTCTTAGAACCTACAAATATCTTTAAGGAACAACGACCACTTTGGAATGATAATAAGTTACTTCATGATTACTATGATTATTATTATCCTGGTGTAATAGCCGGTAAAACTGGTTATACTGATGAATCTTTACACTCTTTTGTAGCTTCTGCAAAAAAAGATGATAATGCCTTTATAGTTGCTATACTCTTTGATGAGAAAAAAGCTTATTTTCAAGAAACTCCACAGCTTTTTGACTGGGCCTTTGAAAACTTCAGTACTGAAAAGCTATTTTCTAAAGGAGATGAGATAGGTACATATCAGACTTCTAATGGGTCTGTAATACCACTTCTTGCAGCTGAAGATATATTTTATACTAAAGATACTACCTCTTCCGATAGTCCAATTGTAACTATTGATAAAGCTGCTCTTGAAAATAAATTTTTTAATAAAGGTGATGTAGTTACTACTGTATCAATTGTGTATAATAATCAAAATTATACTGGAAATGTAACAAGTAATAGCGATTACTCACAAGAGGTACTTCCTGTAATGGGGGACTTGTTCACTACAACCGACAATACTATAAATTATAATAAATTATTTTTTATTATAGGTTCATGTATAGTTTCACTAATAATGCTATTCTTTATTTCACGTACTATTATTAAACGAAGAAATTTAGCTAAGAAAAGAAAAAATTTGTTTTCTTCTGAAAACTCCTATAAACGCAAATATTAATTGTTATATAAACTTAGTATTATAATAAAAATTTATTATAGAAAAAAACTAAGAAATTCACTGTAATTTACAGTGAATTTCTTAGTTTTTTTATTCATATATTCTTTGAGCAGTTGTTAATCAGGATTTGAAATCCAATAATCTTATAAAACATAGCTCAATTAATTTATTTTATTATTTCTATTAGCTTTTCCATATCCTTAGGTATTTCACTAGAAAACTTTAAAACTTCTTTCGTACGCGGGTGTGGTAAACTTAATGCATATGCATGAAGGGCTTGACGTTCTATTTTGTTGGTATCTTCGAATTCACAATATAGACTATCACCATATATAGGATATCCTAAATGACTTAAATGCACTCTTATTTGATGAGTTCTTCCCGTTTCTAAAGTCAATTCTACAAAAGTTGAATCCTTATATCTTTCTAACACCTTATAATGGGTAATACTTCTTTGTCCATCCTCTAGAACTGCTCTTCTTATTGTATCATCTTCTGGTCTACCTATTGGCAAATCGATAGTTCCGCTGTCCTTGGGTAGATTTCCATGAACAACTGCTAAATATGACTTTTCAATCATATTAAGTTCCATTGACTTAGCTAGATTCATGTGTGAAAATTGATTTTTAGCTATCATTATTAGGCCTGATGTATCTCTATCTAATCTACTCACTAATCTTACAATTGAATTGTCATTATTAGATCTAAAGTGATGTATAATTCCATTTGCTAAAGTTCCCATAGGATGATTCTTAGTTGGGTGCACTACCATAAAGGGTGGTTTATTAACTATTAATAAATCATCATCCTCATAAATAACCTGTATATTTAAATCTTCACCTTGAATATTTTGAGTCTCATCTTTATTTACAGCAACTTCAATAATATCCCCTTCACTAAGTTTATAACTAAGTTTAACTTCCTTATTATTTACCTTAAGTCTTTTATCCATAGCTGAATTTCTTATAAATCTTCCTGAAAGGTTTAGTGAGTTTTTCATATAATCTCTTATATTTACTTCATGACCTTCCGTTCCAATTTTATATGTAATAACACTCATGTGTATTCACCTCTATTTATAAATATTTAAGCTCAATTTTTAACAATTATTAAAATAAAGCTAATATTTAAGCCCCCATAAATGGAGGCTCAATAATTAATTTTTTATGCTATATATTAGCTTCAGTTGAATATCAAACTCCCTCTGAAGCTAAGTTTAACTTGATATTATTCTACTATTGCAATTACTTCAATTTCAACTAAAGCATCTTTTGGCAATTTTGCTGGTTGTACACAAGATCTAGCAGGTGGATTAGTTGTAAAATATTTTGCATATACTTCATTCATAGCTGCAAAATCATTCATATCCTTTATAAATACTAAAGTCTTAACAACTTTATCTAAAGAAGTTCCTGCCTCTTCAAGTATTGCTTTAACATTGTCTAAACATACAGCCGTAGCCTTTTGTATATCGTCAGTTATAAGCTCTCCAGCTTCATTTATTGGTAATTGACCAGACGTGTATAGTAAATTACCAACCTTTACTGCTTGTGAGTATGGTCCTAATGCTGCTGGTGCCTTTTCAGTGTTTATTATCATCTTCTCCATTTTCTTGCCTCCCAGAATTAATTTATTATATATTTCTAGACATTATCTAAAATTAAATAATATATCTAGTTAATATCAATTTTTTCTGTCAATTAACAAATAATTTCTAGCTTTAATGGTATCTACATGTATTATTGAGCCCCTCGCTAATATATACATTATAGTATCTTCAAAAGATTTTAAAAGAGCTTTATCTAAATCCTTATAGGCCAGCTCTCTTAACTGATTTACACCTTTATAACTTCTTGAAGGCTCTATACAATCAGCAAGATAAACTATCTTTTCAAGGGTAGTCATAGCTTCTCGTCCTGTTGTGTGATATTCTATTGCATTTAATACGTCTTCATCATCTACATGAAATAGTTCTTTTGTTATATAAGCACCTACTACTCCGTGTAAAAGCTGAGGAGACTTATAGTATACATTAGAAATAATCTTTCCACTTCCTCTAGCCTTGCTAATTAAATCATTGGCAGAAAAATACTTAGCACAATCATGGCAAAGCCCTGCCATTCTTGCCTTGTTTGGGTCTATTCCATAATATATTGCAAGGTCTTCGCTTGTTTTCATTACTCCTAGACTATGATTATATCTATCCTTTGTGAGATGAATTCTTATATATTCTTTTATCTTACTCTCCTGCCACATATGCTACCCCTTATTCCTATATAAATTATATTTATCAATTAATCCTTCAACACCTTTTGGAAGGAGATACTCCACTACTTGATGTTGTGAAATTTTTTTCTTTATATCTGTAGAAGACACATCTAAAAGAGGCATTTCTAAAAATATTATATCTTTATTATACTCAAGCTCTAATTCTTTTTTCATTTCACATACATCATTCATAGTGTATCCATTTCTAGAAAACACAACCAAATTGCAGTTTTCTAATATAACATCTATATTTTTCCATCGTCTCAATGTCATTAAACTATCTACTCCAACAAGAAAATACCAACTAGTATTAGGTTCTATGGAGTTGAAATGCATTAAAGTATTATATGTATAACTTAATTCTTCATTATTTATTTCATAATCACTTATTGAGAATTTTTTTTCTTCCTTTATGGCTTGTAAAACCATTTCATACCTAATATTCTCTTTTGTAACTTCCCTGGTTCTCTTGTGAGGTGGGCGTCCATTTGGCATAAATATGATTTCATCCATGCCTAGCTTATATAAGGCTTCATATGCAATATGAATATGTCCTATATGTATTGGGTCAAAGGTTCCTCCAAAAATTGCTTTCTTCATGTTATTACCTCTTTAAATCATAATACCATATATGAAGTATTTTACCAATAATAACTTAGATACATATTAATAAACAATATAGCTTTAGAGGAAGTAAAACCTCCTCTAAAATTAATTTATTTACTTCTTTTTTTTACTTGCTTGTTTACTTCTATATTCACTTCTTCTTTGTTCGCTTCTTCTTTCGCTCTTTTGTATCATTATTTGTTTTTTTGTTTGTTTAACCGTTTCTTTAGTTATTAGCTTCAGATTCTCTAAGTCTATCACAGGATTCTTTTTAGATTGACGATATATAACTAATTTACTGCCTATAGCTTGAATACCTTCGCATCCTAATTTTTCACATAGAATTTCTGAAGCTTCTCTTGCAGTAATTCCACTATTCTCTAAAGTTTTTATTTTTATTAATTCTCTAGTCTCTAGTGTTTCATCTATTTGTTTTATAAAATTATCTTCTATTCCGCCCTTACCCACTTGAAATATTGGTGTTAGTTTATTTGCAAGTGATCTTAAGTAGCTTCTCTGTTTTGTAGTTATCATTTTATCCCCCTAATTATAGTAAAAACTCAAATTCAAAATCGTTTAATCTAACGATTTCTTCATCTTGTATTCCCATTTTCTTTAATTCGTCTATTATTCCTTTATTTCTTAAAACTTTATGGAAATATCTCAATGAATCTGGATCATTTATATTAACACTATTAAGTAATCTATCTACAAATGTTCCTGAAATCTCGAATATACCCTCTTCAACTTCATTTATTTCATAAGTGAATCTCTTCGCTTCTTGAATAAATCTATCTTCTTCTTTAATTTCAAGTTCTTTAACTGGAATTGTGCTAAGCATTTCTGCTGCTGCTTTCATAAGCTCATCTACGCCCTCATTAGTAGCTGCTGAAATTTTAAATATTTTATCATATCCCATAGCATTTAATTCTTTTTTGAAGTTCTCATAAACTTCTTCATCATATAGCATATCTGATTTGTTTGCTGCAATTATTTGTGGTCTATCCCATAGCTTCACACTATACTTTTTAAGTTCTTCATTTATTTTTTTGAAGTCTTCAATTGGATCTCTACCTTCAATTCCAGATATATCTACAACGTGAATAAGCATTCTAGTTCTTTCTATATGTCTTAAAAACTCAAGACCTAGTCCTACCCCTTCAGCTGCTCCTTCTATAATTCCAGGAATATCTGCAATTACAAAGTTTTGCACTCCTTTAATTGATACTACTCCTAAGTTTGGCTTAATTGTAGTAAAGTGATAATTTGCTATCTTTGGTCTTGCCTTTGATACCATTGATAAAAGAGTTGATTTTCCAACGTTAGGGAATCCTAAAAGTCCCACATCTGCTAAAAGTTTAAGTTCTAGCTTTATCCATCTTTCTTCTCCTGGCATTCCTGGTTCTGCAAATTGAGGTGCCTGTCTTGTAGGTGTACAGAATTTAGCATTTCCTTTTCCACCATTTCCACCCTTGCAAATTACATATGTATCACCATCATGAGCTAAGTCACACATAACCTT
The DNA here is from genome assembly GCF_036646415.1 of Clostridium sp. Taxonomy (GTDB): domain Bacteria; phylum Bacillota; class Clostridia; order Clostridiales; family Clostridiaceae; genus Clostridium_J. The sequence continues at coordinate 24,272 of NZ_JAVXMF010000005.1, forward strand.
GTCTGTTTCAAAATCTTTTACAATTGTCCCCATTGGAACCTTGATTATAAGATCTTCTCCAGCTCTTCCATAACATTTAGAACCTTCACCTTTGCCTCCCTTTGGAGCAATGAATTTACGATTGTAAGAGAAATCAAGAAGTGTTGTCATATTACTATCTACAACTAATATAACACTACCACCATCTCCACCATCTCCACCATCTGGACCTCCAAGTGGTGCAAATTTTTCTCTTCTAAAGTGGATTGAACCATTACCACCATCACCTGATTGTACAAAAATCTTCGCCGTATCTATAAACATTATTAAATTCACCTTCCTAACGAAAATATCCTGGGATACTTTCTATGATTCTTAATAAAACTATTATTAGTATTTACCAAAATCTTAATTTTACATATAAATATTTATTAATTATTTTAACTTTAAACGCCTTCTCACTTTGTTTAAATGAGTAACTTCTACTACCAAATTATGGATTGACAGTATCAGTTAAGTTCGAATAGCCAAATCACAGATTTAGATTCTCACTTAAAGGATGTTTTTTTATAACATAGTATATCTATGACATAAAAAAGCACCCTTTTCGGGTGCTTTATAAACTATTCGGCTATTGCAACTTCTACATCGATTGGATAAACACTAGCTTTTTTCTTGTCTCTACCCATTCTTTCAAATCTTACAACTCCATCAACCTTAGCGAAAAGAGTATCATCTCCACCTATTCCAACATTGTTGCCTGGGTGAATTTTTGTTCCTCTTTGTCTTACAAGGATGTTTCCTGCAAGTACAAATTGTCCGTCTGCACGTTTAACCCCTAATCTCTTAGATTCACTATCTCTACCGTTCTTAGAGCTACCTACCCCTTTTTTATGAGCACATAACTGAAGGTTTATTAGTAACATATCACTGCACCTCCTCTACTATAACTTTAATATATTTTTCGTAACTAATTTCTAAATTTTTTAGGCCTAATAACATCGTTTCAAGTAAGACTTGTGTACTTTTTATTTCCACATTTGATAACTTAGATATATCTAAAGCTATATTTCCTTCTTCAGCGACATATGTAGGTTTTAGATTTAGCACTTCTAACACTCCTAAGATTGTTACTTGGGCTAAATTACTAACACATCCACAAACAACATCATCATAAACAGTGGTGTTTTCTTTTAAATCAAAATATTCTGCATGCCCAATCACATGAAATGACACTAGCATACCAGCATTTCTCTTAAAATCCACACTAATCATAATTAAGCTTCAATCTTCTCAATTATAACTTTAGTAAATGGTTGTCTATGACCTTGTTTCTTTCTGTAGTCTTTCTTTGGCTTATATTTGAAAACTATAACTTTTTTAGCTTTTCCTTGTGCTACAACTTTAGCAACAACTTTAGCTCCTTCAACTACAGGTTTTCCGATTACTAAACCTTCTTCTTTTCCAACTGCTAGAACTTTATCAAATTCTACTGTTGAATCAACCTCAGCTTCAAGTTTTTCAACGAATAATACGTTTCCCTCTTGAACTCTGTATTGTTTTCCTCCAGTAAGTATAACTGCGTACATTAAATACACCTCCTCAATCCAGTCTCGCCATCTCAGGTATAACATTAAAGTTATTTTAAAACCTTATGTGTGCGGTCTACAAATGACATTTTATCATATACAACAATAATTGTAAAGAAACTTATGGCATTTTTATTTTTTTAATGATTTTACTTTAGCTGAAAACACTTGTAATTCTGCTATGCTTTCAATTTGACTATGAAATACTACTGGCTCAATCTTGAATTTATCTAGGTTTTCTTCAAACTTTATAAATATATCACAATCTAAAGCTTCTAGTTTCATTGCAAAATCAACCACGTTATTTGTTATCTCTTTCCTATAAGTGGAATCCATTTCAATATAAATATTTTTAATACTTTGCTCATTTTTTATTTTTTTTACTTTTCCCCTTAGAATATTTAGTAAATATTCTAGAGAAACCTTTTCTCCTATACCTTTACACTTATCACATGATTTAAACACATAATCACATATTGACTTTCCGTATTTCTTTCTAGTTATCTGAACTAGATTTAATTCTGTAAAAGGATATACCCTTGGATTATTTTTATCATCTTGGAACTCTCTTCTTAATATATCAATAACTTGATTTTTCTCTTCCATAGATTTCATATCTACAAAATCTACAAGTATTATACCACCAAGATTTCTAAGTCTTATTTGTCTTACTATCTGCACAGCAGCTTCTTTATTCGTTATTAAAATACTATTTTCAGAAGCCGTAGATTTTATATTCTTAGCAGTATTTACATCTACTACATTCATAGCTTCTGTATGGTCTATTATAATATTGCCACCGCTTTCAAGATTAATCTTATTGTGTCTTAAAGATAATATTTCTTTTTCTATGCCATAATTATCAAATATAGATAGAGCTCCTTCATAGAACTCTACCTGAATATCATTTATTTTCTTTTTCTCTATTAAGTCTTTGTAATAGTTATAATCTTCACTATGATCTACAATTATTTTAGCTCCACCATCAGTGAAATTTCTCATAACTCTGCTGAGTATTCCGTTATCCTTATATAGTGGTCCAACTTTAGATGAGTATATAAATTTATTATATATCTCTTCATACCTATGTACTAACTCATCTATTTCTGCTTTAAGAGTATCAAAGTCTACATCCTCAGCTTTAGTCCTAATTACAATTCCAAGGCTCTTAGGCTTTGATAGGTTGCTTTCTACTAATTCCTTAAAATTAGGGATTTTTATCTTTCTTGATATTTCAAAATAATTATGTTCATTGGTTAAAACTGCATAAGTTCCTGGAATAGATATATTTTTAGTAATCTTAGGACCTTTTTTACCAATCTCCTCTTTTACTATCTCTACCATAACTTCATCACCCTTTTTAAGGATATTATCTTGAAGCCTACCCTCTAAAGACATATAACAATTCTTTTCATACCCTATATCTACAAAGGCACAATGCATAGCTGGAACTATATTTTTCACCACACCCTTATAAATATCACCAATTTTAGGGCTATGGGTTTCCTCTTCAACAAAGCATTCTCTGAGAATATCTCCTTGCTTTATTGCAACCTTTAATAAAGATTCTTGTCTTTCAATAAATATTCTTTTCACAAACCCAACTCCTAGCTATGCTAAAAAGAATTCACTTAGTGGCACTAAATTTTTACCTTTAAGTCCATACATTTCAATTCTCTTTATATCAACAAAGGTATCTTCCTTTATTCCTTTTAAATGAGATTTAACAAAGTCACTTAATAAGCTAGCAGATAGGTTTTCTCTGCTTCCACAGCTTATAATAGTTTCTAATGTTAGTACTCCATCTTCTACGGAATGCTTTAATTCTTTTACTAGTGGTCTAATATCTACTTCTTTTTCTCCAGACTTAGTCTTCTTTAAGATTTCCCATTGTGGAAGTGACATTATAGAATTAAAATCTATGTTCACTCCTTCATTAAGTTTAATCTTTATTGTATATTTTGCACCATCTATTGCAGCCATAGCTTGAGGACTCTTTACTCCCTCTTTTTTCTCTACTTTAGTAACATCTAAAAACTTAACTCCTGATACTGTATTTTCATTTAACATATCTAGGATATCTTTTTCTGCAAGCTCATCAGTAAGTACCGCATCTAAATATTCTCCACTAGAGTACACTCCAACTGATAAAGGTTGTGCTATAGATATAGTCATATGCGGATTGAATCCTTTTGAGTACTCTATAGGTAACTTTGATCTTCTTATAATCCTTTGTATTGTTCTCATTAAATCTAGGTGAGATACAAACTTTATCTCGCCTTCCTTAGTGTATTTTATTAAATAACGCACCGTCAAAACACTTCCCTTCCTTAAAGCTAGTATTCACTCCACACCCTGAACATTGTTGTCTACAATCTGGTGTTAAAACTAAATCCTTAGCTTTATCATTTTCACTCATTAGGTATCTTTTACTTACTCCTATATCTATGAAATCCCATGGAAGTATTTCTTCATAACTTCTTTCTCTGTATGCATAGAAGTCTCCATCTACACCACACTCTTCAAAAGCTTCCATCCAAAGTTCAAAATTAAAGTATTCTCCCCAACCATCAAATCTAGCACCCTTCTCAAAAGCTTTTATAAGTACATCACAAAGTCTTCTATCTCCTCTTGCAAATACAGCTTCTAAATAGCTTAGTGGCGATTCATGCCAGTTATAGCTAATTGCTCTACTCTTAATTGAATCACGGAGATTTGAAATTTTTTCTTTTACTTCTGGCATCTGATTCATTGGAGCCCATTGGAATGGAGTAAAAGGTTTTGGTACGAATATTGAAGTACTGACAGTTACTCTTAATCCTCTTTTTCTTACATCCTTAGGAACGTTAAAGTACTCATCTACAACCTTTTGAGCCAATTCCCCTATTCCAACTACATCCTCTAGGTTTTCATAAGGTAGTCCTATCATAAAGTATAACTTAATTGTAGACCAACCTGCCTCAAAGGCACTTCTAGTTGAATTTAATAAATCCTCTTCCGTTACACCTTTATTAATTACATCTCTCATTCTTTGAGTACCAGCTTCTGGAGCAAATGTTAATCCCGTTTTTCTTACCTTCTGTATCTCTTTTATAAGATCCACTGAAAATGCATCAATTCTAATAGAAGGTATTGATACACCCATCTTGTCTTTTCCATGCTTTTCAATTATTGAGAATATAAGATTTTGTATATCTGAATAATCACATATACTTAAAGAGCTTAAGGAAACTTCTTCATATCCTGTATTCTTTGCAAGAACTTCAATCTCGGACATAAGTTTACTTGTACTCTTTTCTCTAACTGGTCTATAAATCATTCCCGCCTGACAGAATCTACACCCTCTTGTACATCCTCTAAAGGTTTCTAGTACTATTCTATCATGGATGACTTCAGTATATGGAACGATGAATTTCTCTGGGAACATATTTTCATTAAAGTTTGCAATTATTCTCTTTTTAACAGTTTTGGGAACATCTTCATACTTAGGCTTCATTTCTTTAATGGTTCCATCTTCATTATAAGTTAAATCATATAATGAAGGAATATAAATTCCACCTATCTTTGAAATAGCTCTTAAGTACTCTGCCTTCGGTTTACCCTTCATTTCTTTATATACATCTAAGATTTCATTAGTAACTTCTTCACCTTCACCTAAAACAAATACATCAGCTATATCATATAGTGGTTCTGGATTATAAGCACAAGGTCCTCCCATCATAACTATTGGGTAGTCCTCGCCTCTTTCCGAAGCTCTTAATGGAATATCACACATATCTAACATATTTAGTATATTTGTGTAACTCATTTCATACTGTAATGTAAATCCTATTATATTGAAGTCTCTAAGTGAATCTTTACTCTCAAGGGTACCTAGTGGTATATTGCCCTCTCTAAGTAACTTCTCCATATCTGGCCATGGAGCAAAGCATCTTTCACAAAAAGTGTCTTCTCTCTCATTCATTACACAATATAAAATTTTTGTTCCAAGATGAGACATTGCTACCTCATATACGTCTGGAAAACAAAAAGCATATCTAATATCTACATTATTTTTATCTTTATTATAAGAATTTAACTCTCCTCCTATATATCTAGCTGGTTTTTCAACCCTATATAGAATATCATCTGAAATTTTATTCATTGTGTATCCTCCTTAAGTTAATTCAATTATTCATTTTATCATAAGCACATAATAATTCAAGTAACTGTACATTTTTTTATTTAATATCACACTATACTTAGGCATTATCTTTGTAATTAATAACTTTCTAGTAATTCCTCTAATGTTATGTTGCCTAAGTCCTTTATACCATTTAATATATCCTCCTCGTATAAAGTCCCTAGTACATTCATGTCATCATCTAATACAGTAAATACATTATACTTGTTTTTATCTATTAATTCTATTACTTGCAATATATTTAATTTATAGTACACAGACATACTTCTATTTTCTAAGTACCCTCTCCGTATTAATTTTTCCTTTTTTTTAATAATATATCCCATTATTATATATGCTATCCTCCTTTTTTCCCTATAAGAAATTATTAGTATAAATGCTGAAAAAAAGGCAAGATTTATATTCAGATTGCCTTTGCATAAAGCAAATAAAAATACTGCTCCAAATATATATCCAATGGCTATACTTATATTTAATGCAACTTGATTTGCTTTTTTAAATATAAGTCTCAAATTTAATAAACTTCTTAATATCCGCCCTCCATCTAAAGGAAATGCAGGAATAAGATTAAAAATACCAATAACTATATTGTAATTCCCAAATTCCACAATGGTAGTATTAAAATAATATTTTCCTATAATATAACTGCCTATGGCTATTAAAAAATTCCCAATGGGTCCACTTAGGGATATAATAATATCATCTCTTGGACTTGCTTCTTCTAATTCTTTAAGTTTCAACACTGTGCCCATTGGGAAAACATCTATAGAAAAGCCAGAATAACCCAATATTCTAGCTGTTATTAAATGTATAATTTCATGTAATATTATAACTATAAACCCCATAATTAATTTACTTTTAAAGCCTATAATTAATATTAAAATTATATAAGGTATAAGGTACTTACTAATTCGTATCAATGGATTCCCCCTAGTAATATTGCTATTTCATAGTTTCCAAATTAAAACATTTTGCTGGATTTAACATACTTCCCATGTAAAGTACCTCTATACTCAATATATTATCTGATCCATCAACATATTTTCCAATTATATCATTTACTTTTACATCCATTCCCTCGGTAATATTATCTTTACTTAACCCACCATATTTTATTTCAATTCCATCGCCATGATTTATTATCACAGTTGTTTTATCTCCATCAATAACAGATTTCACCTTTCCTGAATACGCCGCTTTTACATCTGTTTCATTAGTCAAGTTAATTAGCAGCTTATTTTCACTGATACTAATTTCTTTTCCCTTATCTATGTCCACAGGAAATTTATAATTTTTCTTTATATAATCTTCTTTTTTCTCTTCCATTGTTATAAACGACTTAATTTCATTAAATACTTGAGTTGCATTGTCCTTAATAAATTCATCGGTTATATCTTCCATGGCAATATGATTTTTACCTAGTATACCATTATTTATATATGATATTCCTTTATCACATAATGATGATACATATCCTCCAGGGTATGTCCTTGCTATTAATATACCTCCAATAAAAACTACAACAACCAAGGACTGTACAATAAATATGTTAGCAAACCCCTTACCCATAAAATTAAGATAAATGGGAAACCTAGTTTTACTATTATTACTTGTGTATTTGTTATACCTTGTACTATTTGTTCCATTATACCTTTGCGGTGTATACTCTTTCCCATTTTCTTGTTTTTTTATACTTGAGTAATATTTCTGATAATATTCATTGTAAATTCCCATTTCATCCACCCTTCCTTGGTTTATTCTTGCTAATTTATATATATTAAAAACTTTTAAGTTTATGAAAATAATCACAAAAAATAAACTTCAATTTTCATTGAAGTTTATTACTTATTTATATATTAATATTTAGCAAATACCATAAACTAGGTTTATCTTTTATCTAAGCCTCAATAGAAGTTAAGACTACTTCTTAGGACATTATTGTATTTATCTAGACTTTAATGCTTTCATAAATACTTCAGCAGTACCTAAGTTCGTTGCAAGTGGTATACAGTGAACGTCAGAAAGTCTTATAAGGGCTGTTACATCAGGTTCATGTGGCTGCGCTGTTAGTGGGTCTCTTAAAAAGATTATCATATCCATATTTCCTTCTGCAAGTTTTGCTCCTATTTGTTGATCTCCACCTAGTGGACCTGATAAGAATCTATAAACTGAAAGGCCTACTAATTCATTAAGAAGTTTTCCTGTGGTCCCTGTAGCGTAAAGCTCATGCTCACTTAATACATCCTTATATCTTTTAGCAAAATCGATTATGTCATCCTTTTTCTTATCATGTGCAACTAATGCCACTCTCATGTAAATACCTCCTAAAAATTAATTTTATTTTTTCTCATTCCTATATTTAATGCTAACCCCAAGGAAATAAAGTTTGTCAGCATAGAACTTCCACCGTAACTTACGAAGGGTAATGTTATACCGGATATTGGAAGAATCCCTATAGTCATCCCTATATTTTGTATAATAGAGAATAGTAAGGATGCTACAATTCCTATAACTATAACGCTACCTGCTAAATTCTTAGAATTTCTTGCAATATTTATAAGCTTATATAAAAGTATACCGTATAGAGTCATAAGTATCACTGCACCCATTAAACCCCACTCTTCACCAATTACAGCAAATATAAAATCTGTATGGTTCTCTGGTACAAATTTATATTGCTTTCCATTCATAAATCCTAGTCCAAATATTCCACCTGAACCTATAGCAATTTTAGACTGAATTAATTGCAACCCCTCAGCTAATTCATACTTTTCAGGGTTAAACACTGATAGTATTCTTATCTTCCAATAGGATTTCATTATTGGAGAATTCCATATTCCAATTAAAGCTACTGCAATTGAAGATAACCCACCTACTATTATCTTCCAATTTAAGTTTGCTATAATCACTATACCAAGCATTATAAAAAATGAAACCATGGTAAGCCCCATATCTGGTTGTATAACAATAAGTAGCATAGGTACTGCAGCATAAAAAATAACTTTAGATAGAGTCTTTATATCGTTTATATCCCCCTCAGCATCTTCAATAACTTTAGCTACCATTACAATCATGCCAATCTTAGCAAACTCTCCTGGCTGTATAGCCCTTTGCCCTATACTAATCCATGCATTAGCACCATTAACAGCCTTTCCCGTTACATCATTAATAAATAACAGTGTTACTGCAGCCCAATATAATAGAGGTGCATAATTTAATAGTTGTACATAATCCACTGTTAATATAAAATATACTGCTACAAGTCCTATTATAAGCCAATAAAATTGCAACTTAGCATAACTAGCTCCGATAGCGGAATATATGTTAATTATTCCAAATAGTACAATTAAAACTACTACTGTTATAATACTAAAATCAATATTTTTTATAAGTTTATTATTTATCTTGAAATTTGTTAATAATTTAATCATTTTATATTCCTCCATGTATGTACCTATTATAACATAAGGCACAAAAAAAGCTATGAAAAACATAGCTTTAAATACTATCTAGTTTTAACTTTTTTAATAGGTATACTTGCTACTAGAGCTGGAGAATTACCTTGATATTCATCAGTTGTAGTAATTCTAACCTCTATTTCCTCGCCACTGTCAATTTCTGCATAATTAGATATTGCCTTAAGAAGTTCCAATTTGATGTTTTCCAAAAAATCTGGTGAAACAGTAGCTCTATCATGGACTAAGATTAATTTTAATCTATCTGTGGCAATATCCTTTGAGGATACTTTGCTTGAAAAAACTTTAAACAAGTCCATATCTAGTTCCTACCTCCTCCAAATAATTTTTTAATCGCTCCCATAAACCCCTTTGGGCCATAAATTTCATCGAAATTTATAAAGGGAACCTCTTCACCTAAAATTCTTTTCCCAATATTTTTAAATGCTTGTCCTGCATATGCCGTGCTATCTAACACTATAGGCTCTCCTTTATTAGTAGAAACAGTAACTTTTCTATCATCAGGTACTACACCTATTACCTTAATAGCCAGACAATCCTTTATATCTTCTATAGTTAACATATCTCCATTCTTAGCCATTTCAAAGTTCATTCTATTAACTATAAGTTCTTGTCTATCTATACCCTTTGCATCTAATTTCCCAATAACTCTATCTGCATCTCTAACGGATGTTATCTCTGGGTTAACAACTACGATTGCCCAGTCAGCTCCAACAATAGCATTCTCAAAGCCTTGCTCAATTCCTGCAGGACAATCTAAAATTACATAGTCAAACTCTTCCTTTAATTCTGTTACTACTTTTAGCATTTCATTTATATCTACGTCATTTTTATCCCTGGTCTGAGCTGTTGGAAGAAGAAATAAGTTACTAAATCTTTTATCTTTTATAAGTGCTTGTTTTAATCTACACTTTTCCTCAATAACATCTAGTAAAGTAAATACAACCCTATTCTCAAGACCCATGAGAACATCTAAATTTCTAAGCCCCGTATCTCCATCAATTACAACTACCTTTTTATCCATTGATGCTAAAGCTGTCCCTATATTTGCAGTAGTAGTAGTTTTACCTACTCCACCTTTCCCCGATGTTATAACTATAGCCTCTCCCATTTAACAATACCTCCACTTAAATATATTTATTTACTAAATATGGTTCTACAACAATATTTCCATTTTTGATTTTAGCTAGTTCTGGATATTTGGGTTTATCTATATCCTCTGGCGACCTTGTTATCATCTTAGAAATTCCAATTATTTGTGGTGTTAATATAAATGCAGCAATTATAGCATTATTATTCCCGTCGATTCCAGCATATACACTGCCTTTTACTGCCCCAAGTACAATAATATTTCCTGATGCATATACTTCTGCTCCTGAGTTTATATCACCTACAATAACCACATTTCCTGAATACTCAACCCTTTGTCCACTTCTTATAGTTTTTCTTATAAATTTAGTTTTACCTTCATTTACACCACTAAAAACTTTTTTTTTATTTTCTCTAATATCTGCAAATGTGCAATCCTTTATCTTAAATTCATCAGATAAAAAAATCCTTATTTCTCTTAACTCTCTAGCATCCAAGAGATTTACATCTGTAGTTATAGTAATACTAGACCCTTCTAAAAACCTTTTAGATGTCCGCATTTTCTCCCTCAAGGCCTCAATTAAATTCCCTATAGAATTAAACCTTTTAATATCTACCTCTATATTAAGTTTATCTGTCTTACCTTTAAAATTTATACCCTCATCCTGCATATGTAACCTCCACATATCGAGATATTTTTACTATTTCAACATCCACTACCCAAATTCCTTCTTTATATATTAAAAAAATAAAATTTTTTGTTGAAATTCCTATATAAATAAAAAAATAACAAATGAAAATCCATTTGTTATTTTTCTTAATTGCAAAAGATTTAGAGTTTCATTTGCGAAACTCACCTTCAACCCCATTGAAGGGGTAACTCCTACTAATTAAATTGTGAATCCATACTATTATTTATACTTAAATTCATAATTAGGGTTAGTTTTTAATATTTCATCCTTAAAGTAAGCTTCAAACATTGCCTTGGCAATATTAGGTTTTCCATGTCCTCCATCATAAATAATAGAACATACTATTATCTCTGGATTATCATAAGGAGCAAACCCTACATATACACCAGCAGCATCTCTTCCTACGGCTGACTGAATACTAGCATCTATAATATTTGAAGTTCCTGTTTTCCCTCCGTTGGGGATTGGAAAATCTTTAAGCATAGCAGCAGCAGTACCACTTTCTCCTTCGGTAACCTCTTTCATACCTTGCTTAATTGCATCTATGTTATCCTTGCTAAACTCAGCTTGACTGATAAGTTCAGGTTCAATGTCCTCAATTACTTCTCCTGTTTCTCCATCAATGATTTTATCCACTAACTTTAATTCATATCTATCCCCACCATTTACAAGGGTAGCAATATAACTTGCTATTTGTAATGGAGTAAATTGATTCATACCTTGACCAATGGAAGCATCATATGCATTTGCAGCTGAATTAATATTAGTACGAGTATCCACAACGCAATAAAGCATAGCTATTGCAATACTATCAATATCCCCTTTAGTATACTTCTTAGCACTAATTTCAGGATTTGTATTTATAATATCTTCAATTAATGGAACAAATCTTTCTCGAATTTCATTTTCTGTAGATTTACCATCTTTCTTAATCTCTTCCTTTATAGCATCTACTAAGGCTTTTTTCTTTGTATTTGTTAATTTTATTTGCTCTAATTCTTTTCCACTTCCAGTTTCCTTTTGTTGTACAATATCAAAAGGTTTGTAATGCGCTGATGCATTCATAGAACTTATTCCCTTTTCTAAAAAGGATACTAGTTGGTTTATATATACACTTGTTAATGTATTTTTACTGGACTCATAATTATATACTTGGCCAAAATTTTCTTGAATTTCTATACCCGTAACTGCCTTTAATTCACTTCCACGTGGTAATCCTAATCCTAGTTGCCAAGCATAATTAGCTATTATATCAAGAGCCTTTTCATTCTCACCTGACTTTTCATATAATCTATCTGCTACGTCGTAAAAGAAATAGTTACAAGATACCTCTAATGCCCTTTTAACATTTATAGATCCATGAGAACCATGTTGATTGTACATATTGTATATCCAGCATGCCCCTTTATAATCAGAATATCGCTTATTGTACTCCCCTGCATCTGTTATTTTGGTATTTTTATCAATAACTCCCTCTTCAAGCCCCGCAAGAGCAGTTACTGGTTTAAAGGTTGATCCTGGTGGTACTAATGATAATGTTCCATAGTTATAAAAAGGTTTAGGGAATATATCATATAAATCTTGCCTTATAGTTGTATTTCCTTCTATACTAGTGTCTATTGGAAACATCCTATTTAATAATAATTCTTTTCTATCTTCTAAACTTAAAGTTCTTAGTTCTTCATCAGTTAAAATACCTTCTTTGCTAGCTAATCCTCTTTTATCTATATATTCTTTTCCTTTAGCTTCTAAATCTGGACTAAAATATTCTTCTGACAACTCAGTTGTTAACTTTCCTGGCACTGTAAATATATTAGGATCAAATCCTGGTCTACTTACTATTGCTAAAACTTCTCCAGTATTCTTTATTGCAATTGCAGCACCTCTAGTAGCGTTAGTCGTATCAGCATCATTTGAAGCTTTACCAAGTTTCTGAAGTTCCTTTAATGTATCATCTAAAGCCTGTTCCGCTGCTCTCTGAACATCCATATCAATATTTAACTGAACTGTATTTCCTGCATAAGCCTCAACTTCACCTAAAGTTTTAACTCTACGTCCCTGCTTATTTATTTGTATACTTTCTTGACCTTTAGTTCCTTTAAGATAACTCTCAAAAGCCCCTTCTATTCCAGTGTTACCTATTTCATCTGTACTTACATCATAACCCTTTTCTTCATATCTTTCTTGTTCCCAAGGATTAATCTTAGACATATATCCTAAAAATGCTGAACCTAGTTCTCCTTCCGGATAATATCTCATAGGCTGAGTATCTACAATTATTCCAGGCAAATCTGGTTGTAATTGTTCAAATATAAATGCAGTATCTTGATCTAGAGTATTTGCTATAACTACTGGATTATATCCAGTAAAACTCTGCATCTTTATAGCATCCTTAAGTAATAAAAGCCTTCTTTCCTCTAGAAGTGTTAATTCATAGTATTTCTCTATGTCATAGTTCTTTTCTAAATTTCTAAATGCTTCTTCTGGGGTGATTTGTAAAAGTAATTCATCCACTATTTGCTTCTCTGCATCTGTTAGTTGTGAAACCTTTTTATCTTCTCCAAACTTCTTACTTACTACATCATCCTCAAAGCCTCTATCCCTTTTGAATCTTAGCTCTAACCACATTCTACTCTTTTCATCCGTTGCCTTAAAATTGTATTCCAACTCACCATTACTATTGATTATTATAGGAAATTCATCGACTATAGGTATATTCTTCTTATCTAATATATCAAAAACCTTAGTCATAGTTTGGAAAAAATATTCTTTACTTTCTGTTGTCTCACTAAACTGTAACACATAATTCTGCTTACTAGTAGCTAGTACTTTCCCATTTTTATCTAAAATATCTCCCCTTGCAGCAGTCTTTGACACATTTTTATAGTTTTTACTGTTTGCCTGTTCCCTATAATCTTCAACCATTACTATTTGCAAATACAGTAATCGTATTAGAATAATACCAAATATTACACCCATGGATATAAAGAATAAATTATACCTTGAAACCTTTTTTGTATTCTTGTTATTTTTCTTCATACTATCCTTAGAATCTCCATTCCTTTTTTATAGTTTTAGTTTCACTAAATTTAAGTGTAACCTTATATAAAATTACAGCTATAACCATCTCATAAATACCTTTATATAGAATTATGCTTAAAAAATCATTACTAATATTCAGTAATATTAGCACCCCGAAAACTGTAATACTCTTCAATAAACTTAGTAGGAATGTTGAAATAATAGGAATAATAGCTTTTTCTTTAAAAATATTCTTACCTATCTTAGCGGCTAATAAACATATAAACATATTAATTATCATGTTTATTCCCACAACATTAGGAAAATATAAGTCTTGAAGTGCCCCTGCAAGAACTCCAACTATCACACCTTCTGTGTATCCATTTATTATAGAATAGCAAATTATAAATACGAACACCGTACTTGGATATATACTGTTTATTGCAAAAAAAGGCACCAATGTATTATCTAAAATAAAAAGGGTAATTATTATTAGAAATAAATATATAACCTTTTTTGCCGTAGTATTAATATTTAACATCGCTATCTTCCTTTGGTACTTTAACATCTCTATCTTCCTTTGGTACTATAATAATAAGTTGTTCAACTCTATTGAAATCTACAGTAGGTTTTATAATTGCACTCTTAGTAACCTTAGCTTTATCTTCAGATACCTCAACAACTTCACCTATTTTGATTCCTTTAGGATAAACATCTCCAAGTCCAGAAGTAAATATCACATCGCTCTCTTTAATTTTCGAATCTAAAGAAAGACCTGTAATCTGAGCAAGAAATTTATCTTTATTTCCTTTGTACCCCTTTACTATTCCATTGCTCTCCTCAGTACTTAACACATATCCTGCTACTGCCACATTTTCATTAGAAAGAGATTGTACTATACTCCAATTATCACCAACACTAGTGACTTGACCAACTAACCCATCTCCTTCAACTGCAGCCATACCTTTTTTTATACCGTCTTTTTCGCCCTTATTGACAATATATCCATCTAAGAAATTATTTCCAACTAAACCAGTTATGTCCGCACCTACATAATCATATTGTTCATTAACCTGTGTAAAATTTAACATGCCCCTAAGTCTATCATTTTCTTTTCTTAAAATTTCATTTTGAGTGCCATTAATCTTTAATGTTTTATTCTCTTTTTTTAAAATTTCATTTTCTTCTTTTATATTGCTAATATTAAATATAAAACCAACTGATCCTTTTACCTTATTACCAACCTTATAAACTACTCCTTGAACTGAATTTATAACACTTCCTACACCATTTCCCACGAAAGACATATTGTCTTTTTGAACTGAATAACCAATTAACCCCAAAAAGCATACTGACAGTAGTATAACTATTACTGTCAGCTTATTTTTGAATATTTTCATATTTATCTTCTACTAATAATATCTACATTATCTAGTGCTTTTCCAGCTCCAATAGCAACACAATCTAGTGGAATCTCTGCTATATTTACTGGCATATGTGTTTCGTGGGTTATTAATTGATCTAATCCTTTTAATAGGGCACCTCCGCCTGTAAGCATTATCCCCTTATCCATAATATCAGCCGCAAGTTCTGGTGGTGTTTTTTCTAGTGTAGTTTTAATTGATTCTATAATAGAATATACTGGTTCTTTTAAAGCTTCTCTTACTTCTGCTTCATTTATTTCAACAACCTTTGGAAGTCCGCTTATAAGGTCTCTTCCTCTAATTTGCATAACTTCTGCTTCTTCACCTAAATCATAAGCTGAACCTAGCTCAATCTTTACATTTTCTGCAGTTCTTTCACCAATCATAAGGTTATATTGTTTTTTTATGTACGCTATAATTGCTTGGTCTAACTCATCTCCAGCAACTCTTAATGACATACTTGTAACTATACCACCTAAAGATATAATGGCTACTTCAGTTGTTCCTCCACCAATATCTACAACCATGCTTCCTGTCGGCTCATTAACTGGTAACCCAGCACCTATAGCAGCTGCCATTGGCTCTTCCATTAAATAAGCTTCTCTTGCTCCTGCACTTTTAGTCGCTTCATATATTGCTCTTTTTTCTACTTCAGTTACTCCTGATGGAAAACAAACTACAATTCTTGGGCTTTTGAAAGAGTTTTTAGCTCCAACTTTCTCTATAAAGTGTCTAAGCATTTTTTCAGTAACGTCAAAATCTGCAATTACTCCATCTTTCATAGGTCTTATTGCTACTATGTTTCCAGGTGTTCTACCTATCATTTTTTTAGCTTCATTTCCTACTGCTAAAACTTTTCCAGTATTCTTATTTATAGCCACAACTGAAGGCTCTCTTAAAACTATTCCCTTACCTTTAATATATACTAATGTATTTGCAGTTCCTAAATCTATTCCCATGTCTCTTGCTTTTCCGAATAAACCCACAAAAACCTCTCCTTTCAATCTATACAATTCCTTTTTCTTTTAAGCTTACATAATTTTCATTTCCAATTATTAAATGATCTAATACTTCTATTCCAAGTAGTGTTCCACATTCCTTTAACCTTTTAGTTATCAATATGTCTTCTTTACTCGGAGTACTATCCCCTGAGGGATGATTGTGACATAATATCACTGATGCGCTGCTAAGTTTTATAGCCTCTATAAAAACTTCCCTTGGATGAACAATAGAACTATTTAAATTTCCTATTGAAATATCCTTAACCGATATAATTATATTTTTAGTATTTAGCATAATTAGTTTAAAATATTCTTTTTTCAAATTTTTCATTTGACCCATCATGTAAAAAGCAGCATCCTTAGGGCTAGACACTTTGTATTCTTCCCCAGATTTAAAAGAATTAAATCTGGTTGATAATTCTACTAGTGCTAAAATCTGAGTTGCTTTAGCTTCTCCAATACCCTTTACTTCTTTTAGGTCTTTAATTGAAGGATTTGCAAGTCCATTAATTCCCCCACAATGTGATAATAATTTATCACATAATGTTAGAATATTATCTTCCCGCGTACCAGTCCTTAATATTAAAGCTAACAGCTCTGAATTAGACAGATACTCTGATCCATATCTTAAAATTTTTTCTCTGGGTCTTTCATTTTCAGGTAAATCTTTAACTCTTAGTTTGTATCCCATAACTAACTCCTTTATAGATTTACCCCCATCTCCCTTAATAATAAAAACACAGTATTTAAAGAGAATCCTACTACATTATAATAACAACCATTTATGCTTTCCACAAAAACAGCAGCATCATCTTGTATTCCGTAGGCTCCAGCCTTACCATTACACTGACCTGACTTTACATACTTTAATATCATATCATCAGTAAGTTCCATAAATTTAACTTCAGTACAAACACTCTTGGTAACAACCTTCTTTGTTTTACTATTTATTAAAGCTATTCCAGAATAAACTTTATGTATATTTCCACTAAGCTCTTTTAGCATTTCAAAGGCGTTGCTATCATCCACAGGTTTCCCAAGAATTTTACCGTTTAAATATACTATGGTATCGCACCCTATGATAATATTTTCATCATTAGTTTTGTTTAATAATATATTTTTAGCTTTTCCTTCAGCTAAGGTACAAACATAATTTTCTATATCACCTTTGAATTTTACAGAATTCTCATCAAAATCACTAACTTTAATTTCAAAATCATTTGTAATTCTTTTTAATAGTTCCTGCCTTCTTGGTGATGCAGATGCCAATATAATCTTCATAGTTTCCTCCTAGAATTTTTTATATAATACTATAGCTAAAACTATTCCTATTATGGACATTAAGTTTAAACCAAAACCTAACCCAAAGGTTATTTCTAACACTTTCAGGTCAACAATTAGAGGGCTTTTTAATCCAATAAAATAAGTTTTTCCTAAAAAACCCAACACAGCAAAGGTACTTCCTAAAAATTCGCCTATGAAACTTCCGGAAATGGCACCTAAAAGTGTTATGAATATATATTCTTTAGTGCTTCTATATACTTTCCCCATAAAAATATCCCCCAGTATATTTAAAATATTCAATACACTAATAACATTTATGCTTTATATTTTATATCTAATATAGTTTAACATTTAATATTTTTTTACACAAGGCTATAACAAATTTTTTAAACTTTTTTTATAAATAAGGGCTATTCGTAAACTTTTGTTCACAAACAGCCCTTGTTTATTTCTATATTGATACTTTAATTTGTGTTTTTTATATGTTTTTACTATTTTTTAAACCTTATCAATTTATCGTATATGAATTTTGGCATGTCCTTTATTCCCTCTTTATTTACATCTTCCGGAAGAGCATTTATATATTCCTTCAATTCAGTAACTTCTTTATATTCTTTCATACTATCTTCAATAGGTTCTAATTCTTTAACCCAATTTTTAAATTCAGCAGTATTTACGGATTTAACACCACTCTCAGAAGTTTTATTTACTATTTGCAAAAGACCATCTATAATTTTATATAGCTGTGTTGTAGAAATATCTTCTACAGGTATATTTATAGATACTTTAGTGTTATCTATACTCTTACCCTTTAGAATATTTACACCTTCTTCTATATTTTCACTAGAATATATTCCAAAATAAACCTTTGAAAATTCGCCCTCTTCTCCAATGAAAGGCATTCCAACATCCCCTAGTTTTGACATAAGTTCAGCAGCATTTTCCTTAACTTTAAAAACTCCACATTGTAATATATAAAAATTATATTCTGTCGCTGCAACCTCATCACTTCCAACCTTATCATTTTCCTTACTGTCATCACCATTCTTATCATCCTCAAGATTTTTCTCTTTTGAATTGTCTTCTACTTGACCTTTATTTTCCATATTACCAAACCCTATTTTACCTGAATCTTTAAGTATAAACTTTACTACAAAACTCCCTAAAAGCAGTGCAATTAGCAGAGTTATTGCTAAATAAAACAGAAAATTATTGCTCTTCTTTTGCTTAGACTTTATATTATATCTTGTGTATTTCACTTTATCCCCTCCCAATACTATGGATTATTTCATATCCATAGGTTGAATTTAAAATATCATATTAATTTATATACCTTTTTAAAACTAAATATTACTATAATAAGTTATTTTACATAATAAAAAAACCGACACTATCTGTCGATTTTTTTATTCCTTCTTAAATAAAGGTTTTGGCATCTTTAAACAACACCATTTTCTATATATTTTTCTAAGTAATTTATACTGAGTATGTCTATCTATTCATTATATCTCATAGACAATCTAACTACTCTTCTTATAAACTTCTTAGCCTTTTCATATGGCATACCATTAACCTCTAAAAATTTAAATATCCCTATATTGTTATTCTCAATTTTTCTTAAAACTTTGTCTGTTTTAATATATTCTTCTTCGTCTTCTAAGTATCTTGAATAAATTGTATTTTCTCCACTAACTTCAGTAAATAATTCCTTTTCACTATCCTCTACATATCTATCAACCTCATCCTCATCCCAATCTTCAACATCCAATTCCTCATTTGTAGATTTTAAATCTATAACTTCTGCTAACTCTCTCTGCATTGGATTTATAAAATTATTTGTTGGCATCATTCCCATCATACCACATGATGCTATAAAATCCTTCATTTCATTAGGTAGGGAATTGTGTGTTATAGGTGTCAATGGTACAAATTCATATTCATTATCAAAAGCCATGAACATACCTCCATTTTTATATTACAATAAAATGTATGCCCACATTTTCTAATAAATTCCTAAAAATCATATAATATCTATATCATCTCCAGGATTTTCTTTAAGTTTATCTATTGAATGTATATATCTATTTGTAGTTGCAATACTTCTATGGGCTGCAAATTCTCTTACCTTTTCAATAGTTGCACCTTGAGTAATAGCTATAGTTATTGCAGTATGTCTTGTGGAGTGTACCTTAAGCTTTTTATCTATATTACATTGGTTACATATTCTCTTCATCATATAATTTAATGTACTAGGATTTAACTTTTCTCTATTTCTTTTATTTGATGAATGTCCTATAAATAGATATTCCCCTCCATTTTCTTCCTTACTTCTATTAGTAACATCTAAATATTTTTCTATCAATTCTTTGACCTTAGGCTGAAGCTTAACCACATCTCGTTTGTTACCTTTTCTTGTAACTTCTATTATGTCATATTCTCCATATTTTTTAACATGGCAAATCTTAATATTTATTATTTCTGATTTTCTTAAAGCTGTAGTTAATGCCAATGCCATAATTGCCTTGTTTCTTAGGCCTAATGCCGTACTAGTATCAATACTTTTTAGCAACTCTCTACATTCACTCTCGGTTAAAAATTCCGTTATTTTGTTTGTTATGGTTGGTTTTTCTTCTTTAACATTTGCAAAGGGGTTAAACTTTATTATTCTTATATCACTATAATTATCTTCATATTTCATCAACCATCTATAAAGAGCACTTAGGGATGATATTTTTCTATTTATAGTTGCAGAGGATAAATTAATGGATTGTAATTCCATTATAAACTTCTGAACGTGAAATATATTTACTGAACGAATTATTTCTAATGTTATATCTTTAATATTTTCCGTCTTGAAAAAGTCTTTTATATCCCTTTCGTAACTAATGGCTGTATACTTGCTTCTACCACCTTTTATCTCTAAAAAACACTCTATAAAATGTTTTTGACTTCCTACATAAATATTATTACTTTCATAGACTATTATATCTTCCATAACTGTCCTCCATATAATAAAAGAACTGCTAAAAGCAGTTCTTTCATTTTAATTATAAGTCTTCTACTACAGCAGTAATTTCATCAAGAGCAATATCTTCATCAGTTCCATTTGTTATGAACTTAACCCTGTATCCCTTATTAACTCCTAAAGATAATACCCCTATAAGACTTTTAGCATTAGCACACTTACCATTACATTCTATAGTAACTTCACATTTGAACGTTGTAGACTTTTGAACTAGTAATGTGGCGGGCCTTGCATGTAATCCTTGTGGATTATTAATTATTAATTCCTTTGTTAGCATATCAATCACCTCATTTATGAGAATATTATTTTATGCCATTAACAAAGCTTTCTATTCTGTTTAATCCGTTCTTTATATTATCTATAGATGTAGCATATGAAAGTCTAATAAAGTTATCTACTCCGAATGCAATTCCTGGTATTACTGCAACCTTTTCTTTTTCAAGAAGTAAATCACTAAATGTAAGAGAATCTTTAATCATAGTTCCATCGACTTCTTTGTTTAGTAGTTTAGATATATTAACCATAACATAAAATGCACCTTCTGGCTTTACACAAGATAAGTTATTTATTGAGTTAATTCTATCTACCATAAAGTCTCTTCTATTCTTAAACTCTATTTTCATATTTTCAACTTCGCTTTGATCTCCGTTTAATGCTTCTACAGATGCATATTGAGATATAGAACATGGATTTGAAGTAGTATGGCTTTGTATGT
The DNA here is from genome assembly GCF_036646415.1 of Clostridium sp. GTDB lineage: Bacteria > Bacillota > Clostridia > Clostridiales > Clostridiaceae > Clostridium_J. The sequence goes on from NZ_JAVXMF010000005.1 coordinate 45,750, forward strand.
TTGACATTAATGAAGTTATTTTTTCACTAGCTGCTGCATAACCAATTCTCCAACCAGTCATGGCATATGCTTTTGAAACTCCATTTATTACTACAGTTCTATTATAGGCGTCTTCTGATAAACTTGCTATAGAGATATGACCATTTTCTCCATATAAAAGTTTTTCATATATTTCATCCGATATTACTATTATATCATTCTTTTTAGCAAAACCCGCAATTTTTTCTAATTCTTCTTTTGTGTAAGCTGTACCAGTCGGATTATTAGGACTATTTAAGATCATAGCCTTAGTATTTTTATTAACAGCTTTTTCCAAAGCTTCTACTGTTAGCTTAAAAGAATTATTTTCTTCTGTATGAACAAAAGTAGGAACCCCATCAGCTAATTGAACAAGCTCAGGGTAACTAACCCAATATGGTGCTCCAATTAGTACTTCATCTCCTGGATTTAATATGGATTGAAAAATATTAGCTAGACATTGTTTTGCTCCAGTTGAAATTATTATTTGAGACGTTTTATAAGTTAAATTATTATCTTTTTTAAATTTATTAACAATAGCTTCTTTTAATTCAATTATTCCTGAAGCAGCTGTATATCTTGTTTGACCTGCTTCTATGGATTTTATTGCTGCCTGCTGAATGTTTTTTGGAGTATCAAAATCTGGTTCACCTGCTCCAAATCCTATAACATCAATTCCTTCTGCTTTCATCTTTTTAGCTTTAGCTGTAATTGCTAAAGTCAATGACGGTGCAATTTTTGTTGCTTTTTTTGATAGTATCATTGTAAATACCCCCAATAATATTTGTTATTTATGCTAAAAATTCATAAAAAAAATACTTTTAGCACATAAAATTTAATTTAAATATTTTCATTATTTACCTTAATATTACTTTAATCCATGAACTCAATTAATGATTTTAAAAATTCATTAAAATTGCCTATGAAAGATAAAATTCATATTTTCATCATAACATTTATTATAATTTCTGTAAAGATTTTATGGTAATTTTGTCATGCCATTATTATTATCATTTTTATTTATTATATACTAATTTTTAAAATTTCATTACATATTAAAAGGTAAATAACTTTCATTATTTACCTCAAGAACACATAATTGTACTATTTAGGCTGAACTATTAATTTAATAGCTGTTCTTTCTTCCCCATCAATTTGCACTTCAGTAAATGCCGGTATACACACCAAATCCACTCCACTAGGAGCTACAAATCCTCTTGCAATGGCTACAGCTTTAACAGCTTGATTTATTGCACCTGCACCTATAGCTTGAATTTCTGCTCCACCACTTTGTCTTAGAACTCCTGCTAATGCTCCTGCTACTGAATTTGGATTAGATTTTGCTGAAACTTTTAATACTTCCATTATAACCCTCCTACTACCGCTAAGTATTATTATTTAAATTCTTATAATACTATTTCTACATTTGAAAGAAAATTCCTTTTATTAAATATTGAAATTATTATACATTTCAAACAATTTATTTTTTTATAATAAAAGCCTCCTATAAATAGGAGGCTTAACCTTTTAATTACTTCATTTTACTTTGCATATTCTACTGCTCTTGTTTCTCTGATAACATTAACCTTTATTTGGCCTGGATATTCAAGTTCATCTTCTATCTTCTTAACAATATCCCTAGCTACTTCAACGGCTCCTGCATCATCAATATCATCTGGTTTAATCATAATTCTGATTTCTCTTCCGGCTTGAATCGCATATGACTTTTCTACGCACTCATAAGAATTCGCAATTTCTTCTAATTTTTCTAATCTCTTAATATAAGTCTCTAATGTCTCTCTTCTTGCACCTGGCCTAGCTGCCGATATAGCATCTGCTGCTTGAACAAGTATAGCTTCTAAAGATTCATACTCAACATCCCCGTGGTGGGCTGCAATAGCATTTACCACTATTGGAGATTCATGACATTTTTTCGCTATTTCTGCACCAATAAGCGCATGTGGTCCTTCAACTTCATGGTCTACCGCTTTTCCGATATCATGTAATAGTCCACATCTTTTCGCAAGTGTTGGATCAATTCCAAGTTCTGATGCCATAAGTCCTGCTAAGTAAGAAACTTCTATAGAATGCTTTAGAACATTTTGCCCATAACTAGTTCTATATTTCAATCTTCCTAAAAGCCTGATTGTTTCTACATGTAATCCATGTATACCCGTTTCAAAGGTGGCTTGTTCGCCCTCTTCTCTTATGTCATTTTCCACATCTTTTTTCGCTTTTTCAACCATTTCTTCGATTCTTGCTGGATGTATTCTTCCATCCACTATTAGTTTTTCCAAGGCAATTTTTGCTACCTCTCTTCTAATAGGATCAAATGCTGAAAGAATAACAGCTTCTGGAGTATCATCAATAATTAAGTCTACTCCTGTTAACGTTTCAAGAGCTCTGATATTTCTACCTTCGCGTCCTATAATTCTTCCCTTCATTTCATCATTAGGAAGAGATACTACGTGTACTGTAGATTCAGCTACATGATCTGCTGCACATCTTTGTATAGCATATGTTATTATTTCCCTTGCCTTTTTATCAGCCTCTTCTTTTGCTTTAGATTCAATTTCTTTAATCATCATTGCAGTTTCGTGTTTAATTTCTCTTTTAACCTCTTCTAATAACACTTGTTTAGCTTCATCTGAGGTTAGTCCTGCAACTTTTTGTAATTCTTTTCTTACACTGTTATACAATTCTTGTATACCTGACTCTAAATTTTCTACTTCTTGTTGCTTTTGTGATAGCATTTCTTCTTTTTTCTCTATACCCAAAGTTTTCTTATCTAAAGTTTCTTCTTTTTGAAGAATTCTTCTTTCTAATCGTTGAACTTCACTTCTTCTTTCTCTTGATTCTTTTTCAAAATCCGATCTTAATCTATGAACTTCCTCTTTAGCTTCTAGAATAGCTTCTTTTCTTTTAGATTCAGCATCTTTTTGTGCATCCTCCATAATTTTTTTAGCTTCTTCTTCAGACTTTGATACATTGGCCAAAGATATATTTTTCTTTGTATAAATTAAAACAAAAATACCCACTAAACAAAGGATTAAAGCAACCGCAATAATCAAAATAATTTGACTTGGTTCAGCCATTTTACAACACCTCCCTTACTTATTTTATGACATTTATTCGCAGTAAAATGAAGGCGTGAAAAGGTACATATTATATTCAATTCTCAATCATTATATTAAACCAGTATTTGTATTCATTTTATATTACTTTAACATCATTGTCAAGTTTATTACTAAATACTACAAATTTCCTTTTTGTCATTAAATTTGAAATATGATACATGTATTCCATTAACTTCCTCAGGCTTTTTCACCTTCTAATATTACCTTATTTTACACTTATAGCTACCTAAATCCATTAACTTTTCCTATTCATATTTTAAGTGTTAATTCATAAAAAAAAATAGATAAAACCCTACTTTTAGAAGAAGTTTTATCTATTTATATGAAAATATTAAATATAAAAAGTTATCTACTTATTATCCTTTGATTCTTTAGTAGTTGCGTCTTCCTTTTGTATGGAAATTGGAAGAGAATACTTTTCTCTTATTTTATTTTCTATTTCATTTATTATTTCTTTATTTTCTTTAAAGAAGTTTTTAGCATTTTCTCTACCTTGACCTAACCTTACATCACCATAAGCAAACCAAGCTCCACTTTTTTGTACTATTTCTTCTTTAACTGCAATATCTAAAATATCCCCCTCTTTCGATATCCCTTCTCCGTACATGATATCAAATTCAGCTTGTTTAAATGGAGGTGCAACCTTATTTTTAGTTATTTTCACTCTAGTTCTATTTCCTAAGAATACGTCTCCCTGTTTAATTGTATCAATCTTTCTTACATCCATTCTTACTGAAGCATAGAATTTAAGAGCTCTTCCACCAGGAGTAGTCTCTGGATTTCCAAACATAATTCCAACTTTTTCTCTTAATTGATTTATAAATATTGTAGAACAGTTTGATTTATTTATAGACCCTGTAAGCTTTCTAAGCGCTTGTGACATAAGTCTTGCTTGAAGACCTACATGTGAATCACCCATCTCACCTTCTATTTCAGCCTTAGGAACTAGTGCTGCTACGGAGTCAATAACAATTATATCTACCGCTCCCGATCTTACTAGTGCCTCAGTTATCTCAAGTCCTTGTTCTCCAGTATCTGGTTGAGATACTATTAAATTATCTATATCTACACCTAAAGCTCTTGCATATATTGGATCTAGTGCATGCTCTGCATCTATATACGCTGCACATCCACCTTGCTTTTGAGCCTCGGCTACTACATGTAATGCAACTGTACTCTTACCTGATGATTCCGGTCCGTAGATTTCAACTATCCTACCTCTTGGAACTCCACCTATACCAAGTCCAATGTCTAGCCCTAAGCATCCTGTAGAAATACAATCAATACTTAGCTTACTATCCTCCCCTAACTTCATTACTGAACCTTTACCAAATTGTTTTTCTATTTGACTCATAGCGGCATCTAGCGCTTTTAACTTATCATTATTCATAATTCCCCTTAAGGGTTCACATCCTTCCACTCCGAACAACCGTTCTTATGATTTTATTATATATTATTTGATTTAATTGGTCAAGTGTTATAATAAGGAGTTCCCGTAAATTTCTTTTCTAGGAACTCCTTACCATCTTTAACATAATTATTTATTTTTAAACATTACTCATTGATATTTATAACATTTTTCCCTTTTACAAAATAATCAATTCCCGATATCACTGTAATAATAGCAGCTATATATACACTAATATTAGTAATAACATTCAACCACGGTGCATTATATATAGGCAATAGTAGTCCCATAATTATAGCTATCATTTGAATAACAGTTTTTAGTTTTCCCCAATTGCTTGCAGCTATTACAACACCTTGAGATGCAGCCAATGTTCTTAGTCCCGAAACTATAAATTCTCTAGAAATAATCACCACTACTACCCATGCTGGAATTATGCCTTTCTCTACAAGAAGTATTAATGCACAAGTTACCAAAAGCTTATCTGCTAGAGGATCCATAAACTTTCCGAAGTTAGTTATCTGATTTTTGCTTCTTGCTATATATCCATCTAACTTATCTGTTATTGAAGCTACTATAAATATTATTAAAGCTACTATATTTGCTTCAACTGTATTATACATAGAACAGATTAAAAATACTGGAACTAATATCATTCTTAGTACTGTAAGTTTATTTGCAAGATTCATTCTTAAACATCTCCCACTATCATTTTTTTACTATTGTGTATCCCATATAGAAAGCATATTACGCCATTAATCATGTAATTAAACCTCTAACTATTATTTGGTTTGTTATACTACTTAATAAATTTTCCTATCAAGTCATATTCTAATGCATCTGTTATTTCAACTGTAATAAAACTTCCTATACTTATATTATCATATTTAACATAAATTTCACCATCAATTTCTGGTGCCATTTCGTAACTTCTTCCACAATAAGTACCTTTTTCTTTGCTTTCAACTAATATATCATAGATTTTCCCTATTTTTCTTTTATTTATTTCAGTGGATATACTTTGTTGCGCTATCATTATTGTATCACGTCTTTGTTCTTTAACTTCATCATCTATTTGATTTTCCATCTCTGCTGCTACAGTTCCCTCTTCCTGAGAATAAGTAAATACACCTAACTTATCAAACTTAGTATCTTTTACAAACTCTAGCAACTCCAAGAAGTTTTCTTCTGTTTCTCCTGGAAATCCTACAATAAGTGTTGTTCTTATGGTTATGTTCGGTACTGCATCCCTAAGTTTCTTTATGTTATCAACTATTACCTTTTTTCTACCTTTTCTTCTCATAGCTTTTAATACATCATCACTTATATGTTGCACAGGTATATCTATATATTTACACACCTTATCATTGATAGCTATTTCATTAATAACTTCATCTGTTAACTCTTCTGCATAACAATAAAGAAGTCTTATCCACTTTATGCTTTTAATTTTCCCTAATTCTCTTAGCAGTATATGTAAGGTCTTTTCTCCATATATATCTACTCCATAATTAGTTGTATCTTGAGCTACTATAATTAATTCTTTATATCCATTTAAAGCAAGCTCCTTAGCTTCCTTTAGAATATCTTCCATATCTCTACTTCTATATTTACCTCTTATCTTAGGTATGGCACAGTATGCACATATGTTGTTGCACCCTTCAGATATCCTTAAATATGCAGTAGTACCACCTGTAGTAACTTCTCTTTTACCGATATTTATATTAGTATCACTATAGCTAGTTATGCAACTCTTCTCGCCACATTCTAAAGATTTTTCAATGCATTGATGCAGTTTATCATAATCATTTACACCCAGTATTATGTCAAGCTCAGGTATAAGATCTAACAAATCACTTCCATATCTTTGAGTTAAACATCCTGTAGCTATTAATACTTTACACTTACCTTTTTTATATTTTGACATTTCAAGTATAGTATCTATAGACTCTTGCTTAGAAGTTTCTATAAACCCACAAGTATTTATAAGTAATATATCTGCATGATTTTCATCATTAACAACTTCATACTTTCTTTTTAAGCTATCTATTATTATTTCTGAATCTATTCTATTTTTATCGCACCCTAAATTTATTACACCAAACTTTAATTTTTCCACTAAATTATCCTCCTATGTTTTATGAGTAACCATCTATTACTCATTACTCTTCTGTAAATTTACTATTGTAGTACTTAATTATATCATTATTATCTAGTTAAATCCTCTCTTCCAAGGACTTGTCTTGGCTTGCTTCCATTTCTAGCTGATATGATTCCTTCTGCTTCCATTTCATCTATAATTCTAGCCGCTCTATTATAACCTATTTTAAGTCGTCTCTGCAACAATGATGTAGAAGCTTGCCCCGTTTCTAACACAATTTGTATAGCCTCATCTATAAGTTCATCACAGTCATCACTACCTTTTGACTTACTTACACTATTTTCTATCTCGTCAATAATTTCTTTTTTGTACTCAATTTCTTTAGATCCATTACGAACAAATTCAACAACAGTTTCAACTTCTTCCTCAGAAACAAATGCACCTTGAATTCTTATGGGTTTTGATTCTCCTACTGGATAATATAGCATATCACCTTTTCCTAATAGCTTTTCTGCTCCAGATGAATCTAAAATTGTTCTTGAGTCTATTTGACTTGAAACTGCAAAGGATATTCTTGATGGTATATTAGCTTTAATTACTCCTGTAATTACATCTACAGATGGCCTTTGCGTCGCTATTACAAGGTGCATTCCAGCAGCTCTTGCCATTTGTGCAAGTCTACCTATATACTCTTCTACTTCATTTGCACATACCATCATTAAATCGGCAAGCTCATCTATTATTATTACTATCCAAGGAAGTTTTTCATCTATTATGCCCTTATCTGCAAAGTCATTATAACCTTCTATATTTCTCACGTTGTTATCTGCAAATAACTTGTATCTCCTAGTCATTTCATTAACTGCCCAGTTTAAAGCTCCTGCAGCTTTTTTAGGGTCTGTTACCACTGGTATTAATAGATGAGGTATACCATTATAAATATTAAGTTCTACCACCTTTGGATCTATCAAAAGCAGTTTAACCTCTTGTGGTGTGTATTTGTACAATAAACTTATTAATAAAGTATTTATACATACACTTTTACCTGATCCTGTTGCTCCTGCGATTAATAAGTGAGGCATCTTAGTTAAATCTCCAACTACACAGTTCCCTGCAATGTCTTTCCCTAGTGAAAATGACAAGTTTTTCTTACTAGCTGTAAACTCTTCACTTTCTATTACCTCTCTTAAGAACACCGCGGATAATTCTTTGTTTGGAACTTCTATTCCTACCGCTGCCTTGCCTGGTATTGGTGCTTCAATTCTTACTCCTGAAGCAGCTAAATTTAATGCTATATCATCAGCTAAGTTTACTATCTTACTAACCTTTACTCCTACATGTGGTTGAAGTTCAAACCTTGTAACTGAAGGACCTTTTGTTACTTGTATTACCTTAGCTTCAACTCCAAAGCTACCTAATGTTTCTTGTAATTTATTTGCACTATTAAGTAAATCCTTCTTGTCTCCAATCTTTGAAATGTTGTTATTATTTTTATGAAGTAACTCTGGACTAGGATGTTCATAAGTATATATTTTATTACTATTCCCAACTGGAATGTCAATATTGATTATATCCTTATGCCCTTTAGAATCCCTGCCAATTTGCCTATTCTCTACCACTTCATTACTATTGGATTTTTTACCTTCTTCATCTTCATCTAGTTTCATAAAGTCAATTATTTTGATTTTCGATTCTTCTTTTTGAATACTCTCCTTATAAATCTCATCAGCGGAAACAAGTTTAGAAGGCTCCTCCATTATAATATTAGTTTCATCCTTACTGTTAACTTTAGACTTACCATTTATCTTTTCAAATGTGAATAATTCTTTTATTGTAATATTATTAATTAATACTAAAGATATTATATATAGTGCTAAAAAAACTACATAACTTCCTACTTTACCAAGAAGCAAATATAGAGGTACTGTGAAAATCAATGATACAATACCACCATTAACTATAGACGAACTTTTAAATTGTGTTATCACTGCCCTACCCATATATCCTCTTTCATAATACATAGGTAATGTGACCATTTCTAAAAATAGCATAGTTATAATTAAAAACATTATAAGTCCTACGGTTCTTTTATTTCTCTTAAAATATTTATCTGATTTTATATAATTAATTCCCATAAATAAAAGAATAAATGGTAAAGCGTATGCACCTATACCAAATAACCCTATAAAAATTCTATTAAAAAATACTCCCATGGATCCTGACAATGATGTTGGATCTGAAAGTAGTCCAGATAATAAAGATAAAAATATCAATACTCCTAATGTTATAAGTATAATCCCTTTAAAATCAAATATTTTTTCTCTTCTTTCAACTTTAGATTTATTAATTGAGTCTTTACTACTATTAGGCTTTTTTTTAGTAGTTTTTTTCTTTTTTAAAGGTTCTTTGCTTCTTGTCATTCCATCTCCTCCAATTGTTCTTTACCCTATGAAAATAATTCCATTTAGCCCATCACTGTATATTGTACATTGAAATCACCCTAAATTTCAAATTATTTTTTATTTATTTTAATTATCTCCACTCTTCCAGCTAATCAGACCTATATATTTTAAAAAATCTTCTTAATTTGTGTAGGAACTTGAAGACCCTATACAATAAAAAACTGTGAACACAAAATACATGTTCACAGTTTACATATAATATTAAACTATTATTTATTTCCCTTTTAGTTTTTAATTTCTTCCACATACGTTTCTTCTATTAGCTCTTCTAATTTATCTAGAGCTTCTCTAATACCACCAATCTCATCAATGAGACCACATTCTACTGCCTGTTCTCCTATTAATATTGTTCCAATATCATTTAAGAGTTCATCAGTTTGGCTCATTAACTTTCTAAAATTTTCTGCATCTATTTTTGATGTTCTAACCACAAACTCCACAATTCGCTCTTGCATTTTTTTAAAATACTCAAAGGTTTGAGATACCCCAATGACAAAGCCATTCATTCTTATTGGATGAACTATCATAGTAGCAGATGGAGTTATAAATGAATAATCTGATGAGGTTGCTAGTGGTACTCCAATTGAATGGCCTCCACCTATTACAATTGACACCGTTGGCTTACTAAGACTAGTAATCATTTCTGCAATAGCAAGTCCAGCCTCTACATCTCCACCTGCCGTATTTAATATAATAAGCACACCTTTTACATTTTTGTCTCTCTCTATAGCTATCAGCTGAGGAATAATCATTTCATACTTTGTAGACTTTGTTTGATTATTAGATATATTATGTCCCTCAATTTGACCAATTATTGGTATAACCTGTATTCTATCATCAGCTTTAGCTACAGACATCACACCTATTTCTTTAAGGTTTGCAACCTCTTTGCTTACGCTGTCAGAAATCTCCTCATTATTATCATCGTTTTCTTCATCTCTACTTATGATGATTTTCTCTTTACCATCCTTGTTTTTTTTCTTTTTATCTTCTCTTGCCATAAAATAACGCCTCCTAATCCACTTTATTTTGTGCATTAGAAGGCATTAATATACTATCCTAAATTAAATTCATTGTGTAGTAGATTTATAGCACACTTTACTTTGTCGCTTTCCACAAGACACCAAATAGTTGTATGGGAGTCAGCAGTTTGAAGCACATCTACATTGCCCTCTTCTAGTGCTTTTAGAATCCTAGACATTACCCCTGGAATTCCTCTCATTTTTGAACCAATTATTGATATCTTACTACAATTCTCTGTATACTCATATTTAATATCTAAATCCACTCCTATTTTTTTAAACTTCTCAAGATCATAATTGCTAATAGTAAATATCTGATCCTTTAAAAAGACACTTATTAAATCAATACTTATACCTTCCTCTGCTAAGGTTTTGAATATATCATTACAATGTTTTTTTGAATTATTACTAATTCTTATTTGAACCCTGTTTTCCATATGAGTTATTCCGGTGATGATTCTTTCATTATTTTCACCACAAGTAGAAATGGTAGTTCCATCACAATCACTTAATGTATTTTTTATAACTAATGGAATATTATATCTTCTAGAAATTTCAACTGCTCTAGGGTGTATTACTTTAGCGCCCTGATCTGCAAATTGGAACACTTCATCATAACTTATATTTTCAATTAATGATGCTTCTGAAACTATTCTTGGATCCGCAGTCATAATTCCATCTACATCAGTATATATCTGAACTTCCCGTGCTTTTAATGCAGCTCCTAATATAGCGCCTGTAACATCACTTCCACCTCTCCCAATGGTTGTAATACTTCCACCTGTGCTTATACCTTGAAATCCAGCTACTACTGGCACCTTACCATCCTCTAATACTTTTAATATACTTTTAGGATCCACATGAAGTATAGATGCATTATTAAAGTTATCATCAGTTTTTATTCCAGCTTCTCCACCCATTAATGGAACTGCCTCAATACCTTCTTTTAATAAATTATTGCACATTACAACGGTACTTAAAGTTTCTCCACAAGACATAAGTAAATCTAGCCCTCTAGGATTGTTCACTTTAAACTCTTCATCTACCAAAGAAAGTAGTGTATCTGTTGCATAAGGAGAACCATTTCTACCCATTGCTGATACTACTACTACTGTTTTATAACCTTTTTCTATTACACATTTTATTTTATTTACAACTAATCTTCTATTTTCATCACTAGATACTGATGTACCACCAAATTTTTGAACAACTATATCCATATTTACCTCCATGCTATATATGCGATTTCCTTAGTGTATCCCCATCAACATCAATAATTATAGTCTTAGATCCTATCTTCTTCACATAATCCCAAGAGACTTCTAGCATATCATTATTTTTAAAAAACATCTTACTAGACTTATTGTCTGCAAGTAATAATAGCTTAAGTTCACCATTCTCATCAACTACTATATCATTATTCCCAAGAATACTGTATTTATCTCCGTCATTAATATTTATAATCTCATATCTTTCCATCTCACTTAAATATCTATACTTTTCTTCCATACATATCACCTCATACATAATTTTATAAATTACTATGATTAATATGTTTAACATTTTATATTTATGAGTAAATAAGCAAAACTTAATATAATTATAATATACTTTATGAAAATATACACTAGTATGTTCTAACATTTTACAATATATAGATTTTTTTTAATTTAAGTAGAGTTAAATACTATTTTACTACACTTAAATAGTATATGATAAAAAAAATATTATATGACAAAAAAATAAAAAGGTAATTTACCTTTTTACTTTAACTTTTAGTTTATTCTTCTGTCTTAGTTTCTTCACTATCTTTTAATGCATCTTTTCTTGAAAGATTTACTCTTCCTTGACCATCAATTTCAGTTACTTTTACAAGTATTTCATCTCCGATAGATACTATATCTTCAACTTTATTAACTCTTTCGTTAGCTAATTTAGATATGTGTACTAAGCCTTCTTTTCCTGGTATTACTTCTACAAAAGCACCAAACGCCATAATCTTAGTAACTTTACCTAAGTATATTTCGCCAACTTCTACCTCTTTTGTAATGTCTTTAATTATTTGTAATGCTTTATTAGCACTTTCACTATCATTAGACATTATAACTATTTTACCATCATCGTTAGTATCAATTTTAACACCTGTATCAGCTATTATTTTCTTAATAGTCTTTCCACCAGGTCCTATAATATCTCTAATTTTATCTGGTTTTATATTTATAGCATACATTCTTGGAGCATATTCTGATAACTCAGCTCTTGGCTCTGATATACATTCATTCATTTTACCTAATATATGCATTCTTGCAGTTCTAGCATCTTCTATAGCTGTTCTTATGCAGTATTTAGATAATCCCTTGATTTTTGTATCAACTTGGATTGAAGTTATTCCCTTTTCAGTACCTGCTACTTTAAAGTCCATGTCTCCAAAGAAATCTTCAATTCCTTGAATATCTGTAATTACAGCTTCATCACTTAAATCTTCACTGGTTATTAGTCCCATTGCAATACCTGCAGCTGGTCTTTTTAGTGGAACCCCTGCATCAAGTAACGCTAAAGTACTTCCGCATACACTGGCTTGAGATGTAGATCCATTAGAACTTAAAACTTCCGAAACAAGTCTTATAGCATATGGAAAATCTTCTATGGAAGGTATTAATGGTTCTAAAGCTCTTTCAGCTAAAGCTCCATGACCAATTTCTCTTCTACCTGGTCCTCTAAGTGGTCTAACTTCTCCTACGCTATATGCAGGGAAGTTGTAGTGGTGCATGTATCTTTTGAAATCTTCTTCTCCAATACCATCGATGATTTGAACATCACCTAATGCTCCAAGAGTTGCAACTGTCATTACTTGAGTTAATCCTCTTGTAAATAATCCAGTACCATGAGTTCTTGGAAGTAATGACGTTTCACATTCTATGTTTCTAATTTCATTAAATGCTCTGCCATCTGGTCTTCTCTTATCTTGAAGTAGCATATTTCTTACTATTTCTTTTTGAATATTATATACAGTTTCACCTATATCGCTGCCCTTATCTGCATACTTTTCTGCAAATTCTTCACTTATCTTAGATTTGATTTCATCAACTCTAACATTTCTTACATCTTTATCAATGATGTACATAGCTTCTTTTAACATATCATAAGAAAAGTTTCTTATGTCAGACTCTAATTCTGCTTCTACTTTATATAAAAGTGGCTCTGGTTTTGTTTTTCCAAATTTAGCTCTTGCTTCTTCTTGGAATTCTATAATGCTTTGACATTCATTAAATCCAAAATCTATAGCTTCAATCATAGTTTCTTCTGGAATTTCTTCTCCGCCTGCTTCTATCATCATAACTCTATCTTTTGTTGCACATACAGTTAACTGCATAGAGCTTAATTCTCGCTCTTTAGATGTAGGATTCACAACGAATTTTCCATCAATTAATCCAACAGATACTGTAGCTACTGCATCTTTATATGGAATGCTAGATATAAGTAATGCTATTGAAGCAGCATTCATAGCTAGTATTTCTGGTGAATTATCTTGATCTACAGATACTACTGTACAAACAACTTGAACATCATTCCTGTATCCCTTTGGAAATAATGGTCTTATAGGTCTATCTATAGCTCTACAGTTAAGTATAGCCTTCTCAGATGGTCTTCCCTCTCTTTTAAGGAACCCTCCTGGAATTTTACCTACTGCATATAATCTCTCTTCATATTCTACACTTAATGGGAAAAAGTCTATTCCTTGTCTTGGTTTTTCTGACGCATTTACGTTTACAAGTATTACTGTTTCTCCATAGCTAATAAACATAGCACAATCAGATAACTTACCAATTTTACCTAGCTCTATTTTCATTTCTCTGCCGGCTACCGATGTAGTTAATATATTTGTCATTGTTTTTCCTCCCTTCGATTCTTAAAATATATATTTAAAATATTATTTTTTCTTATTTAATTAAAATAATAGAGCGGCTTTGCCGCTCTTAATTATTTTCTAATTCCTAATTTAGCAATTATAGTACGGTATCTTTCGATATCTTGCTTCTTTAAGTAGCCTAAAAGTCCTTTTCTTTGTCCAACCATCATTAAAAGACCTCTTCTAGAGTGGTGATCTTTTTTGTGAACTTTTAAGTGTTCAGTTAATTCCTTAATTCTTCCTGTTAATAATGCTATTTGCACCTCTGGAGAACCTGTATCTCCTTCTTGTCTTGCATATGTTTGCATTATTTCTTGTTTTTTTGCCTTATCCATTTGTATGCACCTCCAATAGTTAAATCGCCATATGCCATGTGTTCCGTTGGCATTCGGAATACCTAGCACAAGGTTCCTTTGAAATTATATCAAATTATATTTCTTTTGTAAATAGAAAAACTATTTTACTTTGAATTAATTGTAAAAAATTATCTACAATGGAAACTCATCTTCATATTGAGAGTAATTTTTATTACCTACATATGCCTTATCTCTCACTAACTGATTTTTTAATTCTTCAATATTAATAAACTTCTTTTCTTCTCTTATTTTCTCTATAAAATATAGTTTTATCTCTTCTCCATATATTACCCTATTAAAGTTCAATATATGAGTTTCTATACTTAATTTTTTTCCTTGTAGAGTAGGATTATATCCAACATTCGTTATCCCTCTATAAAAGGTACCGTTATATTCAACAACTGTACTATATACTCCACCTTTAGGAACTATAAATTTTTTATCGTAATTAAGATTCACAGTAGGAAAATCTATAGTTCTTCCAATCTGCTTACCCTTAATTATTCTACCACTTAACATAAATGGCCTATTTAAGAACTTATTTGCTTTTTCTATATTTCCCTCTTGAATATTATGTCTAATTGCAGAACTACTAGAAACTTCCCCATCAACTTTAACTGGTTTAACCACTAAAAGTTCATAATCTAAAATTTCACTGTATTTCTTTAAAAGATCCACATCTCCAAGATTCTTATATCCAAATCTATAATTAAATCCAACTACAATACCCTTTGCATTATAATGTTTTTTTAAATTTTCAATAAAGCTGTCTGGTGATATTGACATTAGTTCCTTATTAAACTCCATGAAGTTCAATATATTTACATTGAGTTTTTTGAACAAGCTACGTTTTTCCTTGTTACTCATTATAAGTTTTGGGCAAACATCTTTATTTATTACAGATAACGGATGATTTCTAAATGTACATACCATGATCTTTACTTCTTCTATGTTGTACTTCAGCTTAATTTCTTCTGCTAAATTTTTAGCATTATTAATTAAAGCTCTATGTCCGCTATGTATACCATCAAAACTTCCTAATACTATTATCGTTGGTGTTTTTATGGTTTTAGTAAAATTATCTCTAATAACCTTCATAAGTATATCCCCTAAATAAATAGTTTTATTAGTTTAAATCCAGCATCGGTTTCAGCACCAATGCCTATTAATTTATTTGAACTATTATATACTGCATAGTTACAAAACTTTTCTAATTGATTTAAAAGAGTTTTATCATTTATCATAACTCCATTTAATATCAATTTTTCAAATTTTTCATTTACAACAAGTTTAGGAAATTTACTGAATACATCTTCTAAAGAAATTATATGATTTTCTATATTCTCTTCAGTTAAATCTTTCAAATTTACACTACCACTTATTGAGAATGGTCCTGTCGAGGTTCTTTCCAGCCCCCACATCATACCACCACAACCTAACTCTTCGCCTATGTCATAGCATAAACTTCTTATATAAGTCCCCTTAGAACAGCTTACTTTTATTTCTACTATGGGACTTTCTATGGTAAGTATATCTATACTATATATAGTAATTTTCCTTGGCTCTCTATAAACTTCTTTACCTTCTCTTGCTAGTTCATAAAGCTTTTTTCCATTCTGTTTAAGTGCTGAATACATAGGTGGTACTTGGTCTATATTGCCAACAAATTTTTCTATAACTTTAATTATCTCATCATTAGTAACACTTACCTCATTCTCACGTAATACTTTACCTTCCCTATCATAAGTGTCAGTAACTACACCCAATTTAACTTTTGCTATGTATTCCTTTGTATCTTCCATAATAAACTCTATAGCTTTTGTTGCCCTTCCAATACAAACTGGAAGTACTCCACTAGCCTCAGGATCTAATGTCCCACCGTGTCCAACTTTTTTCCCCTTTGAAAGCCTTTTTACTTTTCTCACTACATCAAAAGAAGTTATTCCAAGTGGTTTATTAATATTTAAAACTCCACAGAGTTTATTCTTACCATTATCTGCCATAACTATATCAACTCTTTTTCCAATATTTTTATTAATTTCGTTTTTATAGATGACATATTTCCTTCATAGAAAAAGCCTGCCGCTCTAATATGGCCTCCACCATTAAAGGTCTCTGCAATCTTACTAACATCCACTATTTCTTTAGATCTTAAACTTGTCTTAATACCACCTTTGCTCTCTTTAAATAAAGCAACTACTTCTGCTCCATTTATCATTGTCCCAAAGTGTATTACTTCTGCTGAATCTATGCTTTCCAGATTTGATCTTTTTAACATTTCCTCTGTAATTTCCATAAATACAACTTTATCCTTGACCTGTAATGAAATTGTATCTATGATTCTACCAAAAAACTTAACTTTATCAAAATCTTTATTATCAAATATATTTCTTTGAATTTGATTAAAGTTAACTCCTGTTTTAATGACTTCCCCTGCAATTTCATGAGTTTTACTAGTGGTATTGGAATGTCTAAAGGAGCTTGTATCTGTAAGTAACGAAGTGTAAATTGACACTCCTATACTCTTTGTGATTTCAACCTTTAGAAATCCTAATAAATCAAAAATTATTTCTCCTACTGCTGCTGATTGACTATCAACGTAATTTAAATCACCATACTTCTCATTGCTCATATGGTGATCTATATTTATAAGAGTATATCTTTTATTATCTAAGTTCAAATTAGCATTTATTCTTTTGAAATCCCCACAATCAAGTACTATTACAAGTTCTGTACCTTCTTTTACATCTTCAATTAGTCCTGTAATTTCATCACTACAAGGTAAATATGAAAATGTATTTGGTAGACATTCCTTTGAAATTATATATGCATTCTTATTAAGTGCCCTCAGCCCTTGAAGTAGGGCTGTGGCACTTCCTAATGAATCACCATCTGGTGATTGATGAAATGTAATTCCAATATTGTTACTTTTTTTTATGATATCTAATATATCCTTAGTTATCATTTGAATCATTCTCCTTTATTTTTCTGAATAATGATTCAAGATGACTAGCCTTATCTAATGTAGTATCTAATTCTATAATAACTTCCGGTATATGTCTCAACTTAACATTTTTACCAATTTCTTTCCTTATAAAACCTGTAGAGCTTTTAAGTATTTTAAGTGTTTCTTTTTTCTGCTCTTCTGTTCCAAAGATACTAACAAACACCTTTGCATAGCTTAAATCCTTTGTTACCTCTACATCTGTTACACTTACCATTGCACTAAGTCTAGGATCTTTTATTTTACTTCGAATAGTATTGCTAACATCTTTTTTGATTTCTTCGTTAATTCTTCCACCTCTATAGTTAGCCATGGAGCTCACTCCTCTCTATTACAGTCCTTTTGGTTTAATTTCTTCCATGATATAAGCTTCGATAATATCGCCTTCTCTTATATCATTGAATTTATCAACGCTAAGTCCACATTCATATCCTGCTGCTGCTTCCTTAACGTCATCTTTAAATCTTTTTAAAGATCCTAATGTAGATTCAGTTATTACTATTCCATCTCTTAGAACTCTAACTTTACAGTTTCTTGTTATTTTACCGTTTAAAACGTAACATCCTGCTATAGTCCCAACATTAGATATTTTATATACTAATCTAGCTTCACATCTTCCAATTACAAGTTCTTTATACTCAGGCTCAAGCATACCGATCATAGCAGATCTAATATCATCTAAAGCATCGTATATTATCCTATAAGTTTTAATTTCTACATTATCTCTATCCGCTATTACTATAGCATTATTATCTGGTCTAACATTGAATCCAATAATAATTGCACTAGATGCATATGCAAGAGATACATCTGTTTCTGTAATTGCACCAACTGCACTATGGATAACTCTTACTTTTACAGTCTCAGCAGAAAGTTTTTCTATAGATTGTTTAACAGCTTCAGCTGAACCTTGAACGTCTGCTTTAACTATTATACTTAATTCTTTAACCTTACCTTCTTGAATTTGGTTGTATAGATTTTCCATAGAAACTCTATTAGATGTTTGGAAATGTTCTTGTCTTATTTTTTCTTTTCTTGCTTCAGCCATTATTCTAGCAGTTTTTTCATCTTTAACCACTGTAAATCTATCTCCCGCTGCTGGAACTTCTGAAAGACCAAGTATTTCAACTGGTATAGATGGGCCTGCTTCTTTTGTATTTTTGCCTTTATCATCTATCATTGCTCTAATTCTTCCATAGGTAGTTCCTACGATTATAGAATCCCCTGATTTTAAAGTTCCATTTTGAACTAATACACTAGCAACTGGTCCTCTACCTTTGTCAAGCTTTGCTTCAACAACTGTACCTTTAGCTTTTCTGTTAGCATTAGCTTTTAATTCTAACATTTCAGCATTTATTACTACCATCTCTAGTAATGTATCTAATCCCTCTTTAGTATGTGCAGATACTGGTACGCAAATAGTATCTCCACCCCAATCTTCTGATACTAGTCCAAATTCAGTTAACTCTTGTTTAACCTTGTCTGGATTAGCACCCTCTTTATCCATCTTGTTTATAGCTATAATCATTGGAACGCCTGCAGCTTTACAATGGTTTATTGCTTCTACTGTTTGTGGCATTATTCCATCATCAGCAGCTACTACTAAAATAACTATATCCGTAACTTGCGCTCCCCTTGCTCTCATTGATGTGAAAGCTTCATGTCCTGGAGTATCAAGGAAAGTTATTTTTTCACCATTTACATCTACTGTATAAGCACCTATATGTTGAGTTATTCCACCTGCTTCTGTTGCTGTAACTTTAGATTTCTTTATAGCATCAAGCAAAGATGTTTTACCGTGGTCAACGTGACCCATAACTGTAACTATTGGAGGTCTCTTAGATTTATCTTCTTCTGTTTCTGTTAAATCCATGTCATCTGCTTCATCTTCTTGTTCTTCAGCAACATCCCCAACATTACCAGCTTTCAACACTGCAGTAGAACCAAATTCTTCCACAAGTTTCTCAGCTGTTTTAAAGTCGATTTCTTGATTTACTCCTGCCATAACTCCTTGGAATATTAAAGCTCTGATAACTTCAACTACTGGCTTTTTAAGCTTATCAGCTAAGTCTTTTACAACGATAGTAGCTTCCATTTCAATTACTTCATCTGGAGTTTCTTCTTCTTTTTCTTCCTCTGACTTTTTATTTGCCATTCTTCTTTGCTTACTATTTTTTCTCTGCTGTTTATTGATATCGTCATTTATTTTTGTTTCATACTCTTCAACGATTTCTTTTTTTTCAGCTTCCTCTTTCTTCTGCTCTTCATATAACTCTTTTATAAGGTTTGCGTCTTCTTCCTCAATAACACTCATGTGATTTTTAGCTTCAACACCAAACTCATCCATTAATACGGTTATAAGTTCCTTACTTGAAACTTCTAACTCTTTAGCTAATTCATATATTCTTACTTTCGCCAAAATTTTCACCCCCGAATTTACATTTCGTAATTCTCTTTCCATAACTTTATTAAATTTTTACTCATCATTATATCTTTTACTGCTAACACATTAATCTCCGCTCTTCCAATGGATATACCTAATTCTTCACTTGATATTCCATCTATTACAGGTATTTTATTGTCAGTACAGTATTTTTGAAACTTATTCTTAGTATTATCCGAACATTCTACCGATAAAATACATAATTTAATTTTATGCCTTTTAATTTCATCTTCACAGGCATTATATCCTTCTACTAAATTTCCAGACTTTTTTGCAATACCTAAAAAACTCAAAAATTTATTCTGCATTAATTATCTCTTCCTTTAGTTTATCATATATTTCATCATTTATTTTACTTTCTAAGTTTCTTTCTAATCTTTTTGTCTTCACAGCCTTTTCTAGACAACATATATCTTTGCAAATATATGCACCTCTTCCCGGCTTTTTACCATGTAGATCTATAGATATCTCATTCTCTTTGTTTTTTACAACTCTTATTAGTTCCTTCTTGGGTTTCATTTCCATGCACCCAGTACACATTCTTTGAGGTATCTTTTTTACTTTCATAGAATAATCACCTACTTTTAAAGGGTATTTTCTTGATCTTTTAAATTGTCAGCTTGAGTTTTACTTTTGATATCTATTTTCCATCCAGTAAGTCTTGCAGCTAATCTAACATTCTGCCCTTCTTTACCAATTGCTAAAGATAACTGATTATCATCTACCACAACTTTAGCACTTTTAATTTCTTCATCTACATCTACTGATAAAACTTTCGCTGGACTTAAAGCATGAGCGATATACTCTTCTGGCAATTTACTCCATTTGATTATATCTATTTTTTCATTTTTAAGTTCATTAACTATGTTTTGAACTCTTATTCCCTTAGGACCAACACAAGATCCCATAGGATCTACATCTTCATCCTTAGACCATACAGCTATTTTACTTCTAGAACCAGCTTCACGAGCAATATTCTTTATTTCTACTATTCCACTGTATATCTCAGGCACTTCTAATTCAAACAGCCTTTTTACAAGTCCTGGATGTGTTCTTGAAACAACGATTTGAGGACCTTTAGAACTTTTTTTAACTTCTACAATGTATAACTTTAGTTTATCATTATATATATAAGATTCTCCCGGCATTTGCTCATTTGGGCCAAGAACAGCTTCTAATTTACCTAAATCTATAAATACATTTCCTCTATCTTTTCTTAGTACAATACCTGTAATGATATCAAATTCTTTAGTTATAAATTCATTGTATATCATAGTTCTTTCAGCTTCTTTTATTCTTTGAACAACAACTTGTTTTGCTGCTTGAGCTGCAACTCTTCCAAAATCTCTTGGTGTAATTTCTATTTCTGCAATATCTTCTAAAGCATATCTTGGGCTAATTTCTCTAGCATCCTCTACTGAAATCTCAATTACATCATCAAATACTTCTTCTACTACTTCTTTTAATGAATATACATGAGTTTCTCCTGTTTCTCTATTCACCCATACTCTTACATTTTGCTCCTTTGCATGAGACTTTGCAAAGTTTTTCTTATACGCTGCAACCAATGCATCCTCTATAGTGGTAAAAAGCATTTCTTCACTTATACCCTTTTCTTCAACTAGTTGTTTTGTAGCTTCTATAAATTCTTCCTTAAATCCGGTGCTCATTATATATATCCTCCTTATAAAGTTGGGTTTAAAGTAACTATAGAAACCTTTAACATTGGTAACACAATCTCATTGTTATCAACTTCTAATCTTAGATTTTCACCATCAAACCCCTTTAATACCCCTTCATACTTTTTATTTCCATCAACTAATGCTGAAAGCTTTACAGCTACATCACAATCTATATATTTATCAAAATGTGTCTTTGTAAATAAAGTTCTAAATATTCCTGGAGATGATACTTCTAAATTATATTCTTCAACTATAGGATCTTCTATATCTAGCATCTCGCTAACAGCTTTACTTACTAATATACATTTGTCTAAAGCAACACCATTTTCATTGTCTATGAAAATTCTTAAAATATTCTGTCCACCTTCACGTACATACTCTAAATGGTAAAGTTCAAAGCCGAGTTTTTCTACTATATTACTTATCTTGTCATTGAGTTTCTCCGCAACGCCATTACTTCTCATAATATACTTCCTCCTCCTTATTATATTTCCTTTAAAGTCATAATGTTAAACCTATTATTTATAATTAAAACGCAACTTCCATTGCGTCTTAATAAATAGAGAGTAGGCATAAATCCTACTCTCCTCAAAAGATTATTATTGTAACTCACTTGATTACCTATAATTATAGCATAGGTATGTTTGTTATGCAATGTTTTTAACAGTTTCGCCTTTGTTATCCACACTACACCTATTGAGGAATTTTTTTCAAGTTTTATGTTGAACTAGAAAAGACTTAGTTGATTTGTCTCTGGTAGATTTCCTATAGCTCCATGATTATACAAAGCTTCAATTACGGTTTTTGTTGCTTTACTTCTAATTCTAAGATCTTCTTTTGATATAAACTCTCCATCTTTTCTAGCTTCTGCAATACCATTAGCGGCATTTACTCCAACCCCAACAAGTCCACTCATTGGAATTCTAATATACTCTCCCTCTATAATGAATTTTACTGGATCTGATTTATATACATCTACAGGCAAAAATTTTATACCTCTCTTATACATCTCATAACATAATTCCAGTGCAGTTAGAAGACCTTTTTCCTTTGTACCAATATTATTCCCTAATCCATTTAATTCATCCATTGAATATTTTATAGCTTCTTCCCCTTTTATAGCTAAATCCCCATCAAAGTCATCTGCTCTTACAGTAAAGTATGTTGCATAATATGCCTTGGGATAATAAACTTTAAAATAAGCTATTCTAACAGCCATAGTTACATATGCTACGGCGTGGCCTTTTGGGAACATGTATTTAATCTTCTTGCAAGATTCAATATACCAATCAGGTACATTATTCTCCCTCATGATTTTTTCGAATTCTTCAGATACTCCCTTTCCCTTTCTAACCTTTTCCATTATGGTAAATGCTAGCTTAGGCTCTAAGCCTTTATATATTAGATAAACCATGATATCGTCTCTGGTAGAGATACAATCTTTTAGTGTTGTATAGCCTTCTTTTATATAGTACTGCGCATTGTTAAGCCATACATCTGTACCATGTGAGAGTCCAGAAATTCTAACTAAATCTGAGAAAGACTTAGGTTGTGTGTCCAGTAGCATCTGTCTTACAAACTTAGTTCCAAACTCTGGTACTCCGTAGCTTCCAACTTCACATCCTAGTTCTTCTGGTGTTAATCCAAGACCTTTAGTTCCAGTAAACAAGCTTATAACCTTGGAATCTGAAAGTGGTACACTCTGAGGATTTACTCCAGTTATATCTTGAAGCATTCTTAACATAGTTGGATCATCATGTCCTAGTATATCTAACTTAAGTAACCGTCCACTTATAGAGTGATAATCGAAGTGTGTTGTTATTATATCAGAATTCGGATCATCTGCAGGATGTTGTATAGGACAGAAGTTAAATATTTCATTATCGCTAGGTACAACCATTATTCCACCTGGATGTTGTCCTGAAGTCCTCTTTACTCCAGTACATCCAATTGTCAATCTTTCTATTTCAGCATTAGTAGTATTTATATTTCTTTCATCTAAATACTTTTTAACATACCCATAGGCAGTTTTATCTGCAATAGTTCCTATTGTTCCCGCTTTAAAAGTATGCCCCTTTCCAAAGAGCACCTCCGTATATCTATGAATATCTCCTTGGTTATCTCCTGAGAAGTTAAGGTCTATATCAGGCTCCTTATCTCCTTCAAATCCTAAGAAGGTTTCAAAAGGTATATCGTGCCCGTCCTTAATGTAAGGTGTTCCACATTTTATACAATCTTTATCTGGCAAGTCTACTCCAGAACCTATGGATCCATCCATAATGAATTCACTGTTTTTACAATTAGGACATACATAGTGAGGTGGAAGACCATTAACCTCTGTTATATCAGTCATGGTTGCTACAAAGGAAGATCCAACAGACCCCCTTGAACCAACCAGATACCCATCACTGATAGATTTTGCTACTAACTTTTGTGCTATTAAATAAAGCACTGCATATCCATTATTTATAATAGAATTTAACTCTTTATCAAGCCTCTTTTGAATAACCTCTGGAAGATTATCTCCATATATTGATTTCACCTTATTGAGGGTCATATTTCTTATTTCATCTTCTGCACCTTCAATCTTTGGTGCATAAGTCTCATCGGGTATAGGTTTAACATTCTCAACTTGTTCTTCAATATACTGAGGATTTTTCACTACAACCTCCATGGCCTTCTCTTGCCCTAAGTAAGAAAACTCCCTCAACATCTCTGTAGTGGTTTTTAAATATAATGGTGGCTGTGAATCCGCATCATCAAAGCCTTTACCTGCCATTAAAATTCTTCTATACACTTCATCTCTAGGCTCTAAAAAATGTACATCTCCAGTTGCTACAACTCTTTTATTATAAAAATCTCCAAGTTCACATACTTTCCTATTTAAATCTCTAAGTCCTTCATCATCCTTAACCATATTTTTCTTTATCATAAATTCATTATTGCCAATAGGCTGTATTTCCAAGTAGTCATAAAACTCAACTATCTTTTCCATATCCTCAAAGGTTTTTCCACCTAAAACCCCTTTAAATACCTCTCCTGCTTCACAGGCAGATCCAATAATTAGACCCTCCCTAAATTCTTCTATGACACTTTTAGGAAGTCTAGGTCTTCTATGATAATAATCTAGATTCGAATGAGAAATTAATTTATACAGATTTTTTAATCCGCATTGGTTCTTAGCTAAAATTATAACATGGTAAGTTTGAGCTTTTTTAATATCAAAGAACTTTAAATACTCCTTATTTAATGAATCTATATTGAACAACTCTTTTTCTTCCAACAATTCAAAGCATTTTAAAAGTATATCTCCAGTAGCCTTAGCATCATCTACTGCTCTATGATGATTTTCAAGTGATATATTTAAATGCTCACATATAACGTTAAGTTTATGCTTCTTTAAATCTGGAAATAAAAATCTTGCTAGAGGTAAAGTGTCTATCACTCCATTTTCAAACTTTAACCCAAGTCTTCTACAATTTGTCTTAATAAATCCTGTATCAAAGTCAGCATTATGAGCTACAACTATTGCATCTCCGACAAAACTCAAAAATCTAGGAAGCACATCATTTATTGTTTTACACGCCTTAACCATATCATTATTTATTCCTGTAAGTTCAGTTATCTTATAAGGAATGGATATTTTAGGATTTATAAGTTCATTAAACCTATCAACTATCCGTCCATTTTCTATTTTAACTGCTCCTATTTCTATAATGCTATCCTGGTTACTGGAAAATCCTGTAGTTTCTATATCAAATACTACATAAGTGTCATCAAAATTCTTTCCTTTACATCCAGTACCAATGGCAACTCCATCATTTACTAAATAGCCTTCCACTCCATATATTATTTTTATATTATGCTTTTTCCCTGCATCCATCGCTTCTGGAAAAGCTTGTGCCACTCCATGGTCTGTTATGGCAATTGCTTTGTGTCCCCATTTAGCTGCTTTAGCAACAAGTTTTGAAGCTGATACTATTCCATCCATGGAGCTCATAGTAGTATGGGCATGAAGTTCTACTCTTTTAACTTCACTACTATCCATTCTCTCACTGGACTTAAGCTTAACTATAGATTTAGCATTAAGCACTAAATCCTTAGAGAATCTATCAATTTCAACTTCACCATATACCTTACAACATACTCCTGGCTTTAATTCTTCAAGTAATTTTTCCACTTCTTCGTTATTTCTAGAATACATTTTTACAGTTATTGAACTTGTATAGTCAGTTACATATAGAGAAGGATAAATCTTTCCACTCTTAGCCTCAAATATATTAACCTTAAATATATCACCAGATATTGCAGCTCTTCCTGAACCCATATTTAATTCTACAATTTCAGTAACTTCTTCATTTATATTTCTGTTTCCGTAAACTACATTTGCATCTAAAGATTCTTTACTTCTTCCTTTATAATTTTCCTTCCAAGGGTTATTCTTTTTCTCTCCCTTGCTATCCTTAGGCTTATCCTTACTCTTCTCACTAGGTTTACTAGATGGTTTAGGACTATTCGCTATAATATCACTGACTATTCTCTTTTCTTCAATTTCCTTCTCTAATATATAATCATCTTCTATTGCAGATTCATCATAATATATCTCAACATTAATTTTCACATTAAACATATTATATATTTCTATTTTCAACAATCTATCTAGGCCCTTAGTATTTAACATTCTAGAAATGAATTCATTAGATATACCTATTCTAATTTTATCCTCATCCAATGTTTTTTGAGCCTTAAGCAGACTAGTTTTTGCAGAAGGAAAAGATGAGGCAAGAGAGTTAACCACATCTATCCAATACTCTCCTACCACATCTTCTACTCTAACATTCTCTACATCTTTATACCATAAAGTCTCTATAATCCCTAAATCACTAAGCTTATTTTGTACTACAGTAGCTATTTCATTTTTAATTCCATCGTTTAAAGAATTTTTATGTTTTAATACTACTTTTACCTTTTCACTCTGCTTTAGGTATTGAACCTTATATATTATGATATCTTCATAAATAGGAAACCTACTATCATATCCTAGAAGTTCTGATAAAGTCATTGCAGCACCCCCCTATTCTATAGATTTTCTATCTCCTTTATTAATTCATCTAATAAATTCTCTTCCTTAACTTTTCTTAGAATCTCACCTTTTCTAAAGATAAGACCTTCACCATTTCCACCAGCTATTCCAACATCAGCTTCTCTAGCTTCTCCTGGTCCATTAACAATACAGCCCATTATAGCTACCTTAATATCTTTATCAATATGACCAAGTCTTTCTTCCGCTTCCTCAGCAATTTTTATTAGGTTTATCTGTGTCCTTCCACAAGTTGGGCAAGATACAAACTTAATTCCATTATTTATCAATCCAAGAGACTTCAATATTTCTTTCCCTACCTTAACTTCTTCTCGCACATCTCCGGTAAGTGATACTCTAAGTGTATCCCCTATTCCTTGTGCAAGAAGTGCTCCTATCCCCACACTTGACTTAATAGAACCACGCCAAATAGTTCCAGCTTCTGTCACTCCTATGTGTAATGGATAGTTTGTTTTTTCTGAGACTATATTATATGCATCTATCATCTGAACTACATCCGAGGATTTTATTGATATAATTATATCCTCAAAATTTACAGCCTCTAAAATCTTAACATGGTTAAGGGCACTTTCGGCAAGTGCTTCACTACACACCTTACCATATTTACTTAATATCTCTTTTTCTAAAGATCCTGAATTAACTCCTATTCTAATAGGAATATTCTTTTCCCTTGCCATCTTGGCAACCATTTCAACTCTACTTATGTCCCCAATATTTCCTGGATTTATTCTTAGCTTTGAAATACCATTTTCCATAGCCTTTAAAGCTAATCTGTAATCAAAATGTATATCTGCAACTAGTGGAATATTTATTTGCTTAACTATCTCTTTTATAGCTTCTGCCGCTTCCATATCAGGTACTGCACATCTTACGATATCACAACCACATTCCTGTAACTGTTTAATTTGATTTACGGTAGCCTTCACATCTCTAGTATCAGTGTTTGTCATGGACTGTACTGATATTTTTGAATCTCCCCCAATGTATATATCTCCAACTTTAACTTTTCTAGTTTCTCGCCTTTTCATAGTATCCCCCTAAAATTGAATAGGATTTATAATATCTTTTATTAGTACAAAGACCATAAGTCCCATCAACGCTAAAAATCCGTAATAATTTATTGTTGCAACTTTTTCCTTATCAACTTCCTTACCCGTTATGATTTGGAATAATAATAGGAATATCCATCCTCCATCTAAGGCTGGAAAAGGTATTACATTAAATATCGCTAACTGAACGCTAAACAAGGCCATAATATTTAATAGAGTAAGTATACCTTGTTGTGCTGCTCTTCCAGAGATCTTAATTATACTTATAGGTCCGCCCACATCATCTGATGAAACCTTCCCTCTGAATAGTTGCCCAAAAAATCCAAAAGTTTGTCTTATGGTACTTCCTGTTTGATTAATTCCGTAACTAACGGACTCTATAAAGTTAGGCTCCTTCACTTTGGAATATATGCCTACCATATATCTGCCTTCCTCTTCATTTAACTCTGGAGTTAAACGAAACTCAAGCTTTTCACCATTTCTATCTACTTGCATATTAAGAGGTTTACCTTCTTCTACAATAACTTCACCAAGGAAATCCTCCCAAGTTGTTACCATTTTACCATTAGCTTCTGTTATTTTATCTCCTGGTTGTAAACCAGACTCCATAGCTGGTGAATCAGCTACAATGCTCTCAATTATATTAGTGCTATGCCCTTGAAAACCACCTACAACACTAAATAACAATATAGCTATTATAAAGTTCATAATAGGTCCAGCAGCCACTATTGTTAATTTTTGAAAAGATGTTTTATTTGAAAATGCCCTATCATCGACTACATTAACATCATCTTCTTCTCCATACATCCTTACATATCCACCAATAGGAAGAGCTTTTATAAGATATTCTGTCTCCTTTCCCTTTACGGAAAATAGTTTTGGGCCCATTCCTAAGGAAAACTCTAGAACCTTAACCCCATTTACTCTCGCCATTATAAAATGTCCAAATTCATGACCAATAATTAGTAAACTAAATGCAAGTAATGCCATTAATATATACGGTATATTAGATATTATACTTTGCAACACACTTCTCCCCTTCCACTATGCACTTCTATGCATATCTCTTTAAAACATATTCCCTTACTTTATTGTCTATGTCTAAAACCTGATCCAAATTTGGATTTTTAACATAAGAAAAATTATTCATAGACGCTTCTATTATTTCCTCAATTTGTAGATAAGCTATTTTTTCATTTAAAAATAACTCAACAGCAATTTCATTAGCTCCATTATATATTGCTGGCATATTACCCCCAAGTTTTCCAGCTTTAAATGCCAGTTCTAGACACCTAAAAGTTTTTATATCAGGTTCTTCAAATGTCAACTGTGCTATATTCCTAAAGTCAATCTTATCAGCCACCGCACTTTTACGCTTGGGATAGCTTAATGCATATTGAATTGGAAGCCTCATATCTGTACTTCCAAGCTGTGCAATAATAGATCCATCAATGTATTCTACCATGGAGTGTATAATACTTTGAGGATGTACTATAACCTCTATATCATCATATTCAACACCAAAGAGAAAATGTGCTTCAATTACCTCAAGTCCTTTATTTACTAAGGTTGATGAATCTATAGAAATTTTTCTTCCCATATTCCACTTTGGATGTTTTAGCGCCTGATCCGGTGTTATATTTATAAGTTCTTCTCTTAATCTACCTCTAAAAGGTCCCCCTGAAGCTGTAAGAATTATTTTGCTTACTGCTTTCTTTTCATTACCTTGCATACATTGAAATATAGCTCCATGCTCTGAATCTACTGGTAGTATTTCAACCCCATTTTTTTTAGCTTCCCTCATAACTATCTCGCCTGCAACTACCAAGGTTTCTTTGTTTGCTAATGCTATATTTTTCTTAGCCCTTATAGCTTTTATAGTTGGTTTTAATCCTGCAATTCCCACAACAGAAGTTAAAACTGTATCTATTTCATCTAATGTTGCAACCTGTTCTAAAGCTTCCTCCCCCTGAAATATTTCTACTTTTTTGTTATTTTCCTCACAGTACATCTTAATCTTTTCATAACACTCATCATCTGTTACCCCTATATATTTTGGACTAAACTCATCTATAATATCCACTAACTTCTTAAAGTTTCTATGAGCTGTTACTCCTATAAGTCTTATTCCATTCTCCTCATCTCTTATCACATCTAATGCTTGTGTTCCTATAGATCCAGTAACTCCAAGTATACTTATATTCTTCACTAGTATCTCTCCTTTAAAGTTTAACCTCAATTCACTGTTGGTTAGGTTTTACATTTTATTATTTAAACCGAATGTATATGTTATACATATTAAACAATTTATTATGATTATATTTTTACACCTAGCCTACTTAATCCTTGATTATTATGTTCAATTGACATTAGCTAAATATACAAACATTATACCTTATAACAGCTAGGAATACAAAATCTTAATAGTTAAATTACTTTTAAATTTCTCTGTATAATTAAAAGCTAGCATATGGTTTTATACCACATACTAGCTTACTTAACTTCACAGCTCTGTTTATATAATATTTATGCTATAGCAAATATACTTATATAGTAGTAAACCACTACAGATACAAATAATATACTATCAAATCTATCTAGAATACCACCATGCCCAGGAATTAAATTAGAGTAATCTTTAACGCCAGTATGTCTTTTTATGGATGAAGCTACAAAATCTCCACACTGTCCAAATATTCCACCTAAAATACCTATCCCAACATAATGATATAGTGGTACATTTACATCATATCTAGCTATTACAAATCCAAAAATAGTACATCCTAAAACACTTCCTAATAATCCACCTATCCCACCTGCTACAGTTTTTTTGGGACTAACCTTCGGTACCAGTTTACGCTTCCCTAAATATCTTCCAAAATAGTATGCCATGGTATCACAACCCCACGAAGATATAAATATAAGCCATACAAAGTAGTTTCCATTAGTTTTAATGCTAAGTAATAATATAAAGCTGAAAAAAATTGCTACATAAAAGCACGGAAGAATAGTAAGACCTATATCGATAAAGTTTCTTTCTGTATTTATTACTGGCACTATCATAAGTAACAATACTACTAAAGTAAATACACCTACTGCAACTCCTAAATCAAAACCATTACCTATATACATATAATAAGCTATACATAAAATGTACCCTATAAAAGCAACTGGTTTGTATCCACTTATTTTGCTTACCTTATAAAACTCATACATACCCCCTAGAGACAATAGTGCTACTGAAATTTTTAGAAAGTATCCACCTAAAAATATAAATAGCAGCAATGGAGCTAAAACTAAAGCTCCTATATATCGTTGATTCATTTACTTCACCTCTTAATTATACTCCACCATATCTTCTATCTCTCTGTTGAAAATCGAAAATTGCTTTTCTTAAATCACTCTTCGTAAAGTCAGGCCAATTTATGTTAGAAAACCAAAATTCAGAATATGCACTCTGCCATAATAGATAATTACTAAGTCTTAACTCTCCACTCGGTCTTATTATAATATCAGGATCTTGCATTCCTTTTGTATATAAGTGATTAGATATCTCTAATTCATTAATATCTTCTATTTTTAATTTACCTTTCAAAACCAATTCAGCTATTTCTTGTATTCCTTTGATTATCTCATCTCTTCCACCATAATTTAGTGCTATATTAAGGGTTAATCCTGTATTATTCTTTGTCTTTTCTTTAGCATCCTCAATAGAATTTCTTGATTTATCTGGAAGTTTACTTATATCACCTATAGAATTAAGTCTTACATTATTTTTATGCAGTTCATCAAATTCTTTATCTATAAACTCTACTACTAAATCCATCAATGCTCCAACTTCAGCTTCTGGTCTCTTCCAATTTTCTGTAGAAAATGCATATAGTGTTAAGTATTTCACACCTAATTCACTTGCTTCCTTAACCACTATTTTTATGTTTTTCATACCAGCTCTATGACCCATAGTTCTTGGAAGTTTTCTTTCCTTCGCCCATCTTCCATTTCCATCCATAATTATAGCGATATGGGCTGGTATTCTATTCATATCTAGATCTATTTCTTCATTATTTTTACTTTGCTTTTTTAGTTTAAACATATTCAAAGTCTACCTCTCCATTCCAAGTATTATTATGTTATTATATCATAATACTTAGTAATAAAACCTGCATGTCTGCAGGTTTTATCTTATCTATACTTTCATAATTTCTTTTTCTTTTTCTTCAATCATTTTATCAATTAATTTTATAAATCTATCAGTTTCCTTTTGAACAGTGTCTTCAGATTTTTTGCTTTCATCTTCACTTATTTCACTATTCTTCTTTAATGCTTTTATTTTATCATTAGCATCACGTCTTATAGATCTTACAGCAACTTTTGCATCTTCTCCAGATTTCTTAACGGATTTAACTAAATTCTTTCTAGTTTCTTCTGTTAATTCTGGTACAATTAATCTTATAACTTGACCATCACTACTTGGATTAATGCCTAAGTCTGATTTCATAATTGCCTTTTCTATATCTTTTATAGAACTCTTATCCCAAGGTTGAATCACAAGTACTCTTGACTCTGGTGCGGATACGCTTCCAACTTGATTTAGCGGAACCATAGATCCATAACTTTCCACTTGAATTCTGTCAAGCATAGTCGGATTTGCCCTTCCAGCTTTTAATGTTCCAAGTTCATTTTTTAAACTTAGAATAGTCTTATTCATTTTCTCATCAGCATTTTTAATGATATCTTTTACCATAAAATTACCTCCACCTATTATTTATATATATTAGATGATACTAAAGTACCAATATCTTCACCATTTACTGCTCTTATAATATTTTCCGGCTCATCTAAACCAAATACAAGTATTGGAATATTGTTATCCATACACAACGAAGTTGCTGTAGAATCCATAACCTGTAATCCCTTTTCTAGAACCTCAATATAAGATAAATTTTCAAACTTAATAGCATCCTCATATTTGTGAGGATCTTTGTTATATACGCCATCAACCTTTTTAGCTAATAGAATAACTTCTGCCTCTATCTCTGCTGCTCTTAAAGCAGCCGTAGTATCTGTGGAGAAATATGGATTTCCTGTTCCTGCTGCAAATATTACAACTCTACCTTTTTCAAGATGTCTCATTGCTCTTCTTCTGATATAAGGTTCTGCTATTTCTTTCATCTCAATAGCTGTTTGAACTCTTGTATTAACCCCTATACCCTCTAAAGAATCTTGTAATGCTAAAGCATTGATACACGTAGCAAGCATACCCATATAGTCTGCAGTGGTTCTATCCATACCTTCACCACTTCTGCCTCTCCATATGTTTCCACCACCAACAACTGCACCTACTTCAACACCCATATCTACTAATTTTTTAATTTGTAACGCAATAGTGTTAGCTGTATCAAAGTCTATGCCATATCCTTTTTCTGCAGCTAATGCCTCTCCTGAAAGTTTAAGCATGACCCTCTTATATTTCGCAGTTCCCATATATATATTATACCTCCAACTCAATATATTTACACCTAGAGTAATTCAAAATAAAACTAAATCATAATGTTCTATTAGTTCAAATTACTTAAAATCATTTTATAAAATACCTTCACTAATAATTATACCTACATATAGATTTTAAAAAAAGAGAACCTAGGTTCTCTTTTATTTTCTTGTATTATTTTCCTTGAACTTGTCTTTGAACTTCTTCAGCAAAGTTTTCTTCAGCTTTTTCGATTCCTTCGCCTCTTTCAAATCTAGCAAATCTCACAACTTCTATAGTTGCTCCAATTTTCTTTCCTTCTTCTTGAACATATTTGCTTATAGTGTAATCTCCATTTTTAACCCATACTTGATCTATTAAGCAAACCTCTTTGTAGTATTTGTTTATTCTTCCCATTACCATTTTATCAACGATATTTTCTGGTTTTCCTTCGTTAAGAGCTTGAACTCTATATATTTCTTTTTCTTTTTCTAAAGATTCATTATCTACTTGATCTTTATTTAAGAATAATGGGTTAGCTGCTGCTACTTGCATTGCTAAATCTTTAGCAACTACTTGTAATACTGCTTCTTCTTTTTCACATGCTAATTGAACTAAAACAGCTATTTTACCATTACCATGGATGTAACTTTGAACTACTCCATTGTTAACTACAAACTTTTCAAATCTTCTTACAGACATGTTTTCGCCTAGTTTTGCAATTAAAGCTGTAACTGCATCTTGTAATGTTATGCTTTCATCTGCGATATATTTTTCTGCTAATAATACTTCTACTGTTGTTGCACTTGTAGCTGCTGCCATTTTCGCTACATTAGTTGCTAAAGCTTTAAAGTCCTCATTAGCTGCAACAAAGTCTGTTTCACAGTTAACTTCTACTACTGCTCCTATTTTCATATCTTCAGATATGTATGTTGTAACCATACCTTCTGCTGCTATTCTTCCTGCTTTTTTAGTTGCTGCTGCTAATCCTTTTTCTCTTAAAACTTCGATTGCTTTATCCATATCTCCGTTTGTTTCACTAAGAGCTTTCTTACAGTCCATCATTCCTGATCCTGTTCTCTCTCTTAATTCTTTTACCATTGCTGCTGTTATCATATTTATTCCTCCTTAAATTTCCTAATAAAAAGGTAAATGAAAGATTTCTCTCTCATCTACCTTTGAAATTTCATATGTTTTACAACCATAGATGAGGCTGTTTAAAATTAAGTTTAAAAGATTTTATATATTATTCAGCTACTTCTTCGCCTTGTCTAGCTTCGATTATAGCATCTGCTAATCTTTCTGTTATTAATTTAACTGCTCTTATAGCATCATCGTTTCCTGGAATTACATAATCAACATCATCAGGATCACAGTTTGTATCTACTATAGCTATTACTGGAATTCCTAATGTTTTAGCTTCAAGTATAGCATTTTTCTCTTTTCTTGGATCAACTATGAATAATGCACCTATGTTGCCAGCTTCCATGTTTCTGATTCCGCCAAGATTTTTTTCTAGTTTTTCTCTTTCATTTCTAAGGTTTATAACTTCTTTCTTAGGAAGAACTTCAAATGTTCCATCTTCTTCCATTTTATCTAATGCTTCTAATCTACCAATTCTTGTTTTGATAGTTCTGAAGTTAGTTAACATTCCACCTAACCATCTGTTGTTTACGAAGTGCATGCTTGATCTGATGGCTTCCTCTTGGATAGCTTCTTGAGCTTGCTTCTTAGTTCCAACAAATAATACATCTTTTCCTTCTTCTGATACTGATTTTATGAAATCGTAAGCTTCATCGATTTTCTTAACTGTTTTTTGTAAGTCGATGATGTATATACCATTTCTTTCAGTGAAGATGTAAGGAGCCATTTTAGGGTTCCATCTTCTTGTTTGATGTCCAAAGTGAACACCTGCTTCTAATAATTGTTTCATTGAAATAACTGCCATTTTAATATACCTCCTGGTTTTTTCCTCCACTACCATCATTTTTATTAAAGACCCCTGAAGGCACCTTTCAATAAATAAAGTAGTGTGTGTATTTTCTTACTTTGTGTATTGTATCACATTTAAAATAACTATTCAATAAGTTTTATAAATATATTAAATAGTTATTTAAAGTTACATAAAAATAGAAATCCCAAATTTAGGATTTCTATTTTTTATTATTTATTTAACTTTGTTTAATTCATCCATCAATCTATCATTAAGGATTTTTATGTGTGTACCCTTCATTCCTAACGATCTTGATTCTATAACTCCAGCACTTTCAAACTTTCTTAATGCATTTACTATAACTGATCTAGTTATTCCAACTTTGTCTGCTATTTTAGATGCAACTAGCAATCCTTCACTTCCATCAAGTTCATTAAATATATGCTCAACAGCCTCTAGCTCTGAATATGATAAAGTCCCTATAGCTAATTGTACAATAGCTTTTTTTCTAGCTTCTTCTTCAATCTGAACTGTTTTAGCTCTTAACACTTCCATACCTACGATTGTACTGCTGTACTCTGCAATAACTAAATCATCTTCAGTAAATTCTCTTCCAAACCTAGATAGTAATAAAGTTCCCAATCTTTCCCTATTACCATTAATTGGAACAATAGTCGATAGCATATCTTCATAATTGCATTTAATCTCGTTTGAAAAAACACAAATACTCTTATTTGGTATGTTTGACTTAGTTTCATCAATGTTTAATAATTTGTTGTTATACTCCTCAGGGAACCTTTTATCCTGAACTACTTGTTTCTTAACATTCTCACATTCAAATCCATGAGATAAATCATATCCTAGGACCTTTCCTTTTCTACTAATTATATATACATTGCAATCTAATACTTCGCTTAAAATTCCGCATATATCATCAAAAACCACCGGTTCTGAACCTGATTTCTGTAGTATCTTATTTAATTTTCTTGTTTTATCTAATAATAACACTGCTATTCCTCCTTGTATATTTGCTTTCAACTGTAATGTGAGTAAATTATCTCACCCTTTATTAAACAATTCGAAATATTTAGTATTTTTCTAACTCTTAGAATTGTTTCGTTATTAGCATAACATATCGATTATATTATATCAAGTTTTTTTGGTATTTTTCGACACGTTTGTTTTAAAACTTTAATTATATTTGATTTATTATCAATCTTCTATTATTTATTTACTATTTTACTTACTGTTTACTATTCCCTTGTATTTACATTCAGCATTGATGCATTCTAGGTAATCACCTTTTGCCTTGCTATATCTTTTAGCCATTAAACTTCCACAGTCAGGACATTTTTCTTCTGTAGGCTCATGCCAACTTACAAAGTCACACTGTGGATAATTTCCACATCCATAAAATAGCTTACCTTTTTTACTTCTTTTTTCAAGAATCTTTCCTCCACACTTTGGACATGGAACTTCTAGTTCTCTTGCCATAGTCTTGGTATTTTTGCACTCCGGGTATCCAGGACATGCAAGGAAATCACCAAATCTGCCTTGTTTTATAACCATTAACTTTCCACACTTATCACAAGGAATATCTGAAACCTTATCTTCTATAGTTATTTTTGCAATTTCTTTTTCAGCTATATCTATTTCTTCTTTCAGTGGAGTAAAAAATTCTTCTACAACTTCCTTCCACTGTGCTGTGCCTTCTTCTATTCTATCTAACTTATTTTCCATTTCAGCTGTGAACTCAACATCTACAATCTGTTTAAAGTATTCACTGACTAGGTTATTTACAATAAACCCAAGTTCTGTTGGAAGTAATACTTTTTTTTCTCTTTCTACGTATAGTCTTCCTAATAGAGTAGATATGGTAGGTGCGTAGGTACTAGGTCTCCCAATTCCATTTTCTTCAAGCATTTTTACTAATGATGCTTCTGAGAATCGAGCTGGTGGTTGAGTAAAATGTTGTTTTCCATCTATACCACGACTTTTAATATTTTCTCCCATTTCCAAAACAGGTAGTTTTGAATTTTCATCATCTTCTTCATTCTCTGTTGTATATATTTTTGTAAATCCATCAAACTTAACTTTATACCCTGACGCTCTAAATATATATTCTCCATTTTCTATGTTTATAGATGTAGTGTCAATTATAGCCGATTCCATCTGACTTGCAACAAATCTATTCCAAATAAGATTATATAATTTAAATTGGTCATTACTTAAAGATTCTTTTGCAACTTGAGGAGTAATCTCTACATTTGTAGGTCTTACAGCTTCATGGGCATCTTGAGACCCCTTCTTACCTTTATAAACCTTTTTAGTTTTTGGGGCATATTCATCACCATATGTATTCTTTATAAAATCAATGGCTGCAGTCTGGGCTTCATCTGCTATTCTGACAGAATCAGTTCTCATGTAGGTTATGAGACCTACTGTTCCATATCCCTTAACATCTATACCCTCATATAACTGTTGTGCTGTAGACATGGTTTTCTTTGTTGAAAAATTTATTTTTCTATAAGCATCTTGTTGAAGCGTGCTTGTGGTAAATGGTGGTAACGGATTCTTTGATTTAGAAGTTTCCTTTACATCCTTTACTACGAAATCGTTCTCTTTTATAGCATTTATTATATTGTTAGCTTCCTCTTCATTATTTATAACTAACTTTTTGCCATTTTTGCTTTGTAACTTAATTGTAAAAGTTTTTGCTTGTGATTGTTTAGATACTTTAGCCTCTACAGTCCAATACTCTTCTGGTACAAATTTTTGAACTTCTTTTTCTCTATCACATATTATTCTTAAAGCTACTGATTGAACTCTTCCTGCACTTAGTCCCCACTTTATTTTTCTCCATAATATAGGGCTTATTTCATATCCTACCAATCTATCTAAAACCCGTCTTGCTTGTTGTGCATCAAATACATTCTCATTTATCTTTCTCGGTGATTTTATTGCATTTTTTACCGCAGTTTTAGTAACCTCATTAAACTCAATTCTACATTCTTCACTTGTATCTATTTTCAATATCTTCGCAAGATGCCATGATATTGCCTCTCCCTCTCTATCAGGGTCAGTTGCCAAATAGATTTTCTCACTTTTTTTTGCTTGTTTCTTAATTTTATCTAATAATTCGCCTTTTCCTCTGATAGTTATGTACTTAGGCTCATAATTATTTTCTATATCTACTCCTAATTGGCTTTTTGGCAAATCTCTTATGTGTCCCATTGATGCTTCCACCACATAATTTTTCCCTAAATATTTTTTAATAGTCTTAGCCTTCGCTGGTGATTCAACTATAACTAATCGTTGCCCCATTTTAACCCCTCCACTATAGCTTATAATTCAATTTTTTATATATTTTATAAGCATTTTCTATAATTCCTTGTATAACACTAACTAAACCTAGACAACTCTCTTAGTATTCTAGCTCTTGATAAAATACTTTTTCCTAAAAACATTATATTTAAAATTGTCATTAACTGTTTGCTAAATTATTAGTTTTTATCTAGTATTTCTCATTTTATTAATTCTAACATAAAAGTTTCCACTTAAACATAAAATCTCCTCTTTTGCTTGCAATTCAAATAATAACTTATATAATTGATTTATGTCAATATCAGTTGTTTTAATTATGCTATCAATATGTATTGGATTATCATCTATGATACCATATATTTTTTCTTCTAATTCACTTTTGGTGGACATTTCTATATTATTATCCATACTAATTCTAGAAATATTCAATAAATTTAAAACATCTTCTATTTCAGTAAAAACATACGCTCCATCTTTTATAAGTTTATTGGTACCCTTGCTTTCACTTGAAAATATACTACCTGGAACTACAATTATATCTTTACCTTGCTCTAATGCAGTTCCTGCTGTTATTAAAGTTCCACTTTTTTCTCCACCCTCTGTAATTATTAATAGATCACTTATGCCACTTATTATTCTATTTCTCATTGGAAAATTTCTACTAAAAGGCTGTGTTCCTAAAGGGAATTCGCTTAATATACATCCACCATTTTGCAATATATCCTCATATATTTTTTTATTTTCTCTTGGATAAACAATATCCACTCCACTTCCCAGTACTGCTACTGTATTAATATTATTTTTCATAGCAGCCTTATGAGCTATAGAATCTATCCCCTTAGCCATACCGCTTATAATGTTTATTTTATAAGTAGACAACTCATTTATAATATTATTTGTAACATCCATACCATATCTAGTACATCTTCTTGAACCTATTATTGAAACATTTTTATTATTATTTATCTTGTAAATATCGCCTTTATAAAACATACCAAAAGGAGAGTCCTTATAAACTTTTAAATCATTTGGATATTCTTTATCATATATAGTTATTATGTCTATATTACTTTTATCCATGTAATCTAAAATATCACTTTTTTCAAGATTTTCATATGCTTTTATTAATTTATTAATAATCTTTTCTTTTAATATTGTAGTATTTCTTGAAAATACGTTATCTTTTACAGTTTCTAAAGTTTCAAACCTGTTAAAAATCTCTTTTTTAGCTTCATTAGATATTTCAGCTGTAGTTAACCAAACTTTTAATAACTTATCCATATATTCTCTCCCTTACTAATCTATTAAATTATATCTTGTTTTACATACTTCCTATATTGAAGTGCTTCAATAATATGATTTTCTTCTATATTTGCCTTTAATTCTAAGTCAGCAATAGTTCTAGCTACCTTTAAAATCCTATTATAGACCCTTGTACTAAGTCCATATTTATTATAAGCATACTCTAGAATTTGACTTGAACTTTCCTTCAGCTTACAATATTTCCTTATATGCTTAGCGGTCATATCACTATTGCACTTTATACCCTCATTTTTAAATCTATCAGCTTGCATTTCTCTAGCCCTTAATATTCGTTTACGTATAATCTCCGAGGTTTCCTCCACCTTATTACTATTTATCTCCACATAAGATACTGGATTCACTGAAGTAAATATATCAATTCGATCTAATAGCGGTCCTGATAATCTTGATAGATATCTATCGATCTCATACTGTGTACATCTACAATTATCCGTAGAACCTCCAAATCTTCCACAAGGACATGGATTAAGAGCAGCTATCAACATAAAGTTTGCAGGATACATTACAGTTCCACTAACTCTAGATAATCTTATTTTTCCATCCTCTAATGGTTGTCTTAATACTTGAAGTGCTTTTTTATTAAATTCTAAAATTTCATCTAAAAACAAAACTCCATTATGGGCTAAGGATACCTCTCCTGCAGATGGATTTCTTCCCCCACCTACCAATGCAGTATTAGTAATTGTGTGATGCGGATTTCTAAAAGGTCTACGTTCAATTAATCCTTGGTTTTTAAGTTCTCCACTTACACTATATATTTTTGTTACTTCTAAGGACTCTTCATAACTAAGAGGTGGCATTACAGAAACAATACGTTCTGCAAGCATAGTTTTACCAGATCCTGGTGTACCATACATTAAAGCATTATGACCACCAGCCACAGCTACTTCTAAAGCCCGCTTAGCCGACTGTTGCCCTATAACGTCACAGAAGTCTAGTGTAGTATCTACGGTCCCTTCCACCTGGGTAATTGAGCTATAAGGTTTCATATCCTTATAAGTAAAAAAATGAATCACGTCACTCAAATTACTTATTGGATAAATATTTGCTCCATCAATACATGAACATTCATCCCTATTACCTATAGGAACTACAAAGTTCTTTATTCCTTCTTTCAAGCCTTCCATAACTATTGGTAATGCTCCATTGATTTTATTTATGTCCCCATTTAAAGAAAGTTCACCTATAAATATAAAACCCTCTACATCTGATACTAAGATTTGTTTTGTAGCAGTCAATATTCCCACGGCAATTGGCAAATCATAATGTGAACCCTCTTTTTTTATATGAGCTGGAG
Source organism: Clostridium sp. (assembly GCF_036646415.1). Taxonomy (GTDB): domain Bacteria; phylum Bacillota; class Clostridia; order Clostridiales; family Clostridiaceae; genus Clostridium_J. The sequence continues at coordinate 86,790 of NZ_JAVXMF010000005.1, forward strand.
CTAAATTTACCGTTATCCTACTTATAGGAAACTCTAGCTTTGAATTTGTTATAGCCGCACGAACTCTATCCTTTGATTCCTTTACTGCCATATCTCCCAAACCTACAATATTGAAATTGGGAAGACCATAAGAAATATCAACTTCTACATTTATTAGTACTCCTTCAACACCTGAAAAAGCTGCACTTTTTATTTGAATTGACATAATTTCACCCTCTAAATATATTTTCCTAACTTTATAGATTAATTATTGACCATTCGCCCTAGTATAATCAATTTAGTAATAAATTCTTAGATTTTAATTATTATTCAAACTAATTAAATTTTGTTCATAATTTACCTATTATAATTAATAATACAGAGGAAGATAATAAAATGAAGGTTTTAAATAAAGATATTGGGTCACTTGGTCAAGATATATCAGAAAGTTATTTGAAAATTTAAGATATAGGATTTTAGGCAAAAAAAAAACAAATGCACCTTTTATATCTTCAAGGTTTATTTGTTTTTTATTAATTGTTATTAATAAGAAACCAATTCTTTTTTCACTAAAACATACGGCTCAAGCCATCTTTTATCTCAAACAAGTTAGTATTTAAACGCTTTCTTAAACTTTAACTAACTCTATTAATTAAATCAACCTAACTAAAAAATTGTGTCACTTCCAACATAGCATGCTATTCCGTTATCTAAATATAAATCTTGAAGCCTGTTCATTTTTTCCTCATCTGTTGCTTCTTCTTTACTATAAAGATAATCTTTCCCAAGTTGGTTCCATTTTGAATCTCCCATTCTATGAAATGGTAAAAGATTAATTTCGAAAATCCCTAATTTTTTCATAAAATTGACTGTCTCTATAGCATTTTCCTCAGTATCATTAAAATCACGAATTACAGGCATTCTAAGCACTAGTCTACCTTCCCAACCTGAATTAATAAGAATTTCTATATTTTTAAGAATTAAATCATTGTAAACACTTGTCTTTTCCTTATGCTTATCCCTATTCATATGCTTTACATCTATAAAGGCAAAATCAATATATTTCATAGTTTCCAAAAATATATTAGTATCTATGAACGCTGATGTTTCAATAGCAGTGTGAATATATGACTCTTTGCATTTTTTTAAAGTTGCTAGTAAAAATTCATTTTGATAAAAAGGATCTCCTCCACTAAAAGTCACTCCACCATTACTGCCCCAAAATTGCCTATCCCTATTTAAAACTTTTAATAAATCTGTTACAGTATAATACTTGCCACAAACTCTTAATGCTTCGTTATAGCATACCTTAGCACATTCAAAAGTAGTACAATTTCTACATAATTCCCAGTTCAATACTAACTTCTGTTCCTCATTAAAACTAATAGCTTTGTTATTACAAGCTTCTTCGCATCTAATGCAACCCTGATCATGTTTGCATTTTGCTTCTGCATACATAATTTTTTGCTTACTAATCCAACTTTCAGGATTAGCACACCACTCACACTTTAAAGTACACCCACTCATAAAACAAGTTGTTCTGCACCCAGGACCATCATTTACTGAATAGCTTTGTATATCGAAAATAATTCCTTTATTCTCCTCCATAATAGTTCCCCCCAATTTAAATATGTAATTTTCTAATAAAGTATTAATTAAGATAACTTAATCCAATCATATGAAAAGCGGAAGATTAAAATCTTAAATAGATATCCCCCGCTTGACCATATTTAAATTTTATATTTATATATTTTCCACTTTATTTGATGATACCATCTTATTATTTTTAATTGAAAGTGGCAATTTAATAGCAATTAATGCTGAAAATATGAATGCACAAGCCGCAAATATTATGGAATTTAAATAACTTCCGGACTTATCATATAAATATGCTCCCATAAAGCTTCCAACTGCCGGTCCTATTCCCATTACAATTAAAGTTGCAGTTCCCCATATTTTACCTAAAGTTTTATTTCCATAAATAGAAGCAGCATAACCTGCTACTCCACCTGGCTCAATTGCCCAATATGCTGCAAACAAAATACATGCTATTATTCCAAATACAATAGATATTTTGCTCATAAGCAGAAGTCCGCAAGCCACTAGTCCAATAACTGGAGCAATTATAAGCATTGTTTTTCTACCTTTAGATTCATGATTATATTTTGCAACCATTTTATCTGCCACTCTACCCATTAATGGCATTGTAACGATACCTGCAATACCTATAATAACATAAAGATTAGTTGCTGCACTTAATGACATTTTTACATCATTAGTCCAGAATTTAACTACCTGAGTCCAAATTAAAAATTCACCAATCATACTACCAAGGAACGCCAATATAGCTCCCCAAATGGGGAATACACTAAAAGCCTCTTTAAGTGTCCAAACTTTTTCTTCAACTTTAGGGCTATTTGACTTATTTAAATCCATTCCAAAAGGCTCAAGATTATAATCTTGTGGATTTTTCTTTGCTACAATAGCAGCAATTACTAGTACTATGAAAACCACTACTCCAAGGCCTCTCATGGCTACTCGCCAATCAGTAGATTTAAGAGCCTGTTTAATTCCAAGACTTAAAACGACTTGCGCAACTGGAGCACCCATAAATGCAATTCCCCACATAGAGGCATAAGATTTCCCTACATACCACTTACGAACAGAAACTGTAGAAGATACCCAAAGCATACCTGTACCAACACCTGCAAAAATCGCATAAGGAATTAAATAACTCAAATAACTTTGAGCATAACTTGTTACAATAAATCCTAATGCAGCACACACAGAACCTATTGCATATGCTGGTTTTGTACCCCATTTATCAATTATCATGCCACTAAAATAAGCTGTAATTGCGTATACAGACATCATTAAAGAATATCCAAGTGTTAACTGTGATGACTGCCATCCTAATCCTTTTGACATAGGTACTTGCAAAATAGAAAATGATGACCTAAAACCAAACAAACAAAATATAGCTAACCAAGATGCAAGTACCACCATATGTCCCAAATGATTGGCATTTTTATCTTTCATACTTTCCCCTCCTCTATATTTTAAAAGATAGGTATGTTAATTGACTATCATACCCATCTATAATTTAAATTCTATTTATTTAATTTGTAACCTTCGCAAGTTACTGCATTCAACTCCCCATAAGTCCAAGATTGTTTTTTTAATCCTACACATGTTCCCACATTATCTTTATCAGGGTTTTTAAAGTTTGCACAGTTGTTACATTTACTTACCTCATTGAAATTCTCACAAACTGGAGTATCTATAAATATCATTTCATTAGATAATCTACAAATACCTTTTGCTACATCAATTTGCGAAAAATTCACACAATCATTATGCTTCATATTTACATTTTCCATTTTAATTAAACCCCCTCGTATTCTGTTCTTGCAATAACCTCATCTTGAATTGGCTTACCTATTTCACACCAGTATTGTGTAAATCCAGCAACACGTACCATTAAATCTCTATAGCTTTCAGGTTTTCCCTGTGCCTCTTTTAACACCTTAGAATCTACAATGTTATACTGAATATGATATCCCCCTTCTCTCATATAAGAGCGAGTTAAATCAAGAAGCTTCTTTGATCCTTCAATACCTTTTATAGCACTTGGATGAATTTTCAAGTTCATCTGAGAATTTTGAGACATACTATGATCCCAAACCGTAGCTGATTTAAATAATGCATAAGGACCATTTTTATCTGTTCCAGGGTATGCAGACATAGAACCATCTGAATAGGTTGTACCAGATAAACGTCCATCTGGAGTGGCAAGTGTCGCAGCTCCTTGTGCACCATGAGTTGAAACAGAAATCTGACAAGCGTACATTTTTTTAGCATATAAGGACTCATAATTATGAGTCATATCACAGAACCATTCTTCATAATCCTTTAATATATTATCAACATAAGCATCATCATTTCCATATTTAGGAGCTAGTAAGCAATCTCCATACATATCATCGTATTTAGCATTTGCATCTCTTTTTTCTTGATCTGCAAGTGAATAACTACCAACCTCACTTGCTGCCTTAAATCCATAGTTATCAAGAATTGCTTCTGTCATTTCTTCAAGAGTATATTTTTGCTCTTCATATACAAGTTTTTTCAATGCAGCTAAACTGTTTACACAGTTAATAGTTCCACAACTTTCTATATTAAATGTTGCATTATATTGGTAACCTAAATTTCCAATATGCTGTCCCTTATCCAAGCAGTTAGGTTTTAACATAGAATTAAATACAGCCATGTTTTTCTTACGCCAAACATCATGTTGAATATTATTAGTTTTAGCAAGCACATCACAAGTTAATGCATAATAGTCTTTAAATTGTTGTAAAAGTTCTTCATAAGTTTCAAGTTTCTTATTATGTGGAGGATATACTTGTAAACCTATTCTATTATCTCTTCCATTTGTAAGCACTAGTTCTAAAACCTTTGGATTAGCGATAAAATGAACACCAACTGAAGTAGGTTGTCCCGCACCACCGGAAACACTATAAGTTTTACCGTTTAAAGTAAGGTCTTTCCAACTACAAGGTGATGTTTCAAGACATCCTCCTATTGCAACAGACCTTGCCTCATTAATAGTCATTCCTTCTTCTCCATACTGATTCATCATAAATTCTATTGCTCCACGATTATTCATCCAAGCAGGATATCCTGTACCTGTTTTATCACATTCAATACATTTTAATAAGAATTCTTCTGGTAACTTTTCATCATATAAACAGGATAATGTTGGCTGTGGAGTAGCACAAGTTATACCAGCTTGAACAATTAAATATTCCAATCTATTTACTGCTGAACTACCATCTTTCTTGAGCCCACCTATAGTTAAATTGTTAAAGGTATTACCTGAAAGAACCCCTCCTACAACTCCTGTAGAAGCAAAGCAGTCTATATTGGTAAATTTAATTCTGTGTAGTTCAAGAAGCTCTAGTACTTCACTTTCAGTTGTTCTTCCTGCCTCAATGTCTTGTTCGAACCATGGATATAATATTTGGCCAAGTCGTCCAAGTGACATTCCTGAAATAGCATCCTCATTAACTACTGCTATATGAATTATATAAGTTAATTGAATTGCTTCTCTGAAAGTACGTGGTTGTTTGTGTGCAATCCATTCCAAGCATTCTACTATTTCCATATATCCATTTTTTTGGTTTTCATCTTTACAAGTTTCAGCTAACCCTTTTGCGTGTTTTGCATAATTTAATATCCAATTTTGAATCCCTTCAATAATTAATATAACTGATTCATAAAAGTATAGACGATCCATACCTATTATTCCATCACCATCAGCATTTCCGGCTACAATTGCCTTTAGCTCCTTAGCCATGTCAATTAAATTATCAAACCCATGCTCAAGAGGGTAATAATAATTTATAACTTCTCTACCTTGTGGTAATGTAAATCCTGAATCAAACATGCAGATTAATGACTTCATAATATTTTCTTTTATATGGTACCCTGGTACCATTTGTTCATATTTATGACCCAAATCATCAACAGAACGTCCAACCCATTCTTTAGCAAGTGTAATTAATGCAGGTATTTCTTCCTGCCTCATTCCAAACTTACCAGCTATTGATACTACCTTACCAAAACTAGCAGTAACATTTCCACCACCAGTTCCAAATTTACTCAATTCTCCTGCACTACCACTTCCACTTTCTAATGCTGCCTTATAAAGCTCGTCTTCTTTTGCAACAAAGAAACCTTCTGAAAGCCAAGGCATAGGAAAAGAACCTCTATAATTATTAGTCTTTTGCATAACTAACTTTTCACCGGGTATAATATTAGGTGTTAAATGTGAAAATGCACATTTAAGGGATTCTGCTCTTCTAACAACATCAACTTCTCCCTCTAGTTCATTCCATCTTCTATTATACCAATAAGGAAATTCTGTATTAGCAGATGATAATGTGTCATAATAAATATCTCTCAATCTCTTAGCCCTAGGACTTGGTTCCGCCTTTATTTCTCTCGCCATCAGACCTTCTGGTGCTCTTCCACCAAATTGGTTATTTATAGGTAATCCTTTTTCAGCCAATATATCAGCTAATTTTGTTTTTATTGCCATTTATATTCCCTCCTTAATTTTATATTTGTAATAATACATGCATAAGATTACGTTTGAATACTTTAGTAAACTATTACCTTCTTTCTATGTAATTATCATTTTATTTTATATTATATTCCATAGAATTCACATTAGTCTTAGGTTGTAATAAATACTTATTTAAAAAATTAAATACGACTTTGGTAGTATTTGAATTTAATTCATATCTATTTTTTTACAACAAATGAACCGTTCAATTGAACGGTTCATTTGTTGTATTTATTATAATGTATACTTTTTATAAATTTTTCATCTTTTAATACCTGTTTTATTGCATCTAAAACCTCTATACTCCAATATCCCTTTTGGCATTCCTCACTTAATTTAGTAATACTAGTATCTTCGTCATCAGTCTGTTCTAATATTTCTACAAATCGGTTTATTGTTATTAAAATTTTCATTTCTAATGACATTTCATTCTCCATTAGACCATCAGGAAACCCTTGTCCATTTATTTTTTCATGGTGATTTCTAACAAAAACTTTTAACCATTTACACATCTTAAATGAAGAAATAATATCTTCACCAATTTCCACATGATCATCACCATTTGAAATAACTTTCCCAATGTCATGTATATATGCTCCCACTAATAAACGTTCCATTGCTTCATCTGTTATAGTTAGTATTTTGCCCACTTTTTCTGAATATTTTTTCACACTACAAACATGTAAATATAAATTATTATTCTTTAATTTTAAAATTTTTAATAAACTTTTAGTTACTTCATCTACATGCTCCATTTTATCAAAAGCTTTTTTAGAGTTGATTGCCCAAGCAACTCTATTTTTTAATTCTTCAAAGATAATAGGCTTAGATAAAAATACATCTGCACCTACATTAAGGCCACGAATCCTATCTTCAACTTCATTTAGTACTGTTAACATTATAATGAAAATATTTTGTGTATTAGAATTACTTTTTAATTTTCCACAAACTTCGAAACCATTCATTCCTGGCAACATAACATCTAAAAGAATTACAGCCGGATTAAGGTTAATGGCAATATTAATTGCTTCTTTACCTTCAACAGCTACATAAACATCATATCCCCATGCAGACAATAAATCTTTAATAATTTCACAATTTTGTTTATTGTCATCCACAATCAATATTTTTTCCACTGTTTACCTCCTAAAAGTAATTTACTCTTACATTAATATATAATACTAGTACAGTTATTCGTATTTTATTTTATTCTATATTAATAGGCAATGTAACTATTACTTCAGTCCCTTTACCTAAAATACTATGTAAAAATATTTTTCCTCCGTGCATTTCAACTATTTTTTTTGTTAGTGGCAGACCTAATCCTGTTCCCTCATATTCCCTTTCATAAGAACTGTCTACTTGTTCAAATTCATTAAATATTCTTTCCTGGTCTTCCGCTTTAATTCCTATCCCATTATCTTTAACAGTCAACTGCATATATTCTCCATTTTTATATACATCCACTGTTACTTTTCCATTTTCAGAAGTAAATTTAATAGCATTAGCTAATAAGTTATATAATATTTGTTTTAATTTGTTAGCATCAACTTTAATTGTAAAATCATTAGGAACTATGTTAATAGTTATATCAATATTTTTTCTATACGCCAAGCTTTTTACAACATGAAATCCTTCCATTATCACCTCTGAAATTGAATAAAGGCCAAGTACAAGATTCATTTTACCAGCTTCAATTTTAGATATATCCAAAACATCATTTATCAATTTTAATAGATGATTACTACTATTTAAAATATTACTTGTATATTTGTATTGCTTATCATTTAAAGTTCCAAATAATTCATCTTTTAATATTTCGGAACAGGTAATTATAGAACTCAAAGGTGTTCTCAATTCATGGCTCATATTAGCTAAAAATAAAGACTTAATCTCACCTGCTCTTTTTAACCCAATTATTGCTTCACGTAAATCTTGAGTTCGCAATTTTACTTTTTCCTCTAAGTTTTCATTTAATACAGCTAATTCTTCAGATAACTTCTGCTGTTCAAAATGTTCATATTTCAGTTTTTCTAAGTAATTTGATTTTTCTTCTTCACCCTTTTTCAAGTCATAGGCCATTTCTTGAAATGCTTTAAGCAAAATAGTTGTTTCACTATTTTTTCCTTCTAAAAATCTCTTATCTATTAATACTTCATTGTTTCTTTGAGATATTTGATTAGCTAATTCTGTAGCTTTAATAATAGGCTCCGTAATTCGTTTTGCAATTACTATACCAATAAATGTCATAATTGCTAATCCCAAAATAGAAACACAAATAATAATATTTCTTTGAATGTTCATAATAATAGAGAATTTATATTCGGGAATGCCCACTCCTAAAACTCCAACTTTATCTCCATCGCAGTTTAAAATTGAATCATCTAAAAAAATATGAATTTCTCCATCAAAATTTTGCTTACCGAAATAAGCATTCCTTGTGCCCTCCAACGTACTCAAAGGTATTGGAATTGAACTTCCGATATAATTTCCATTTTTAGGGCTACGAATATTAGAAGATATACGAATTCCATCAATAGAAATTGCTAGATATGAATTTTGAACACTTTTAGAATAAACTTGCGGAAAATAACTATCATTATTTACTATTGTCCCCAATACTAAAAAGCCTATTATTTTATTGCTTTCTTTATTATAAATAGGTGAAATATTAACAGCAGTTAAACATTTTGTTAAATATTTACCTGTATTTTTGTCTTTATTATTATTAATTAACACCTTAAATTTATTATATTCTTCAGAATCTGGAAGAAATAAATCGTCCAGGCTAAATTGTTCCTCAGATGTAATTGTGTTGCCCATCTTCTCTGCTTCATCAATCAATGTTCTTAAACGAGAATTTTCAGGGTTTTTTACATTGGGTTGACTAATTAGTAATTTCTTCTCTCCATCAAACACCATATAGAAATCTATGTAATCATATACCTCATTAATATCACTAACAGTTTTATTCAAAATTTTAGTGTTTTCTCCTTCAATTGCTTCTTGAAATTCCAAAGATTTAGCTGTGTTTATACCTAATTTTTCCATTTCATTTAATCTGTTAATCATTTGATTTCGAGCAATTATAAGAGCATTTTGTAAATACCCTTGGGCTGCTTTTTCTATTTGATAATTTAAAACACTATTAGACAAAATAAATATAAAAATCATAGGACCAATTACAACTATAAAAACAAACATTATCATCTTTTTTCTAATTGGCATAAATTCCCTCCAGATTAACTCATAATACTCCCCTTACAAAAAATAACTACTTGTAATCTATTTTTCAGTTTTAATTTTCTAAGAATATTTGTGATATGCGTTTTTACAGTTTTTTCACTAATATTTAGCTTAGCTGAGATTTCTTTATTTATTAGTCCAGCATTTATTAGTTTAACAACCTCTATCTCCCTAGAACTTAATTTATTTTTTAAAAGAAATAATTCCTGTCTAAGATTCTCTCTATTATTTTCTTTTTCTAAGCTTACCTCTTCATTAATATTTAAAAGATTAAATGTATTTTCTAACATTTTTACAATGTCATTTATTTCCATTTCACTAAATATTCTAATATCTTCAACGCCTTTATAATCACACAAATTCTTGTTTTCTCCTAAGCGTATACCTCCACCTAAACAAATAGCAACAATATCATTATGACAAAATATAGGACAAGCAAAATAAGTAACTCCCATATAGCAAGTATACTTAATTGTCTCTTTTTCTTTTAAAACATAGTCAATTATATTTTTTTTTCTTTCCTACATCTTTCACTATTGTTTTTTACAATATAGTTACAAAATAATGAGGAATTAGACCGAACTGTCAAAGACTTACCATCGATTGATATAATATCCAAACTAATATTGAATATTTCAGCAAAGGAATCTTGAAAAGATTGAATTTTTCTTTTTCCCATTGTGGTTAACCATTTCTTGCATCTTGAAAATTCCATTTTGTCCATTTTTTAAAATTCACCCCAAATCATTAAACACTTCTTCTACACTATCAACATACAATTTTAATGCTTGTATATTATCTGAAAATGAATTTAATGCATCATAGTACATTGTCCCCCTTTTATATTGAAAAATCCACCTGTTTCCTTTTACGTAATTGCAAAACTTCTACAAAATACCTTACAAAAGCCAACTAACCATATATAGGCATTATACAATTAATGGTATAGTATTGCAAATTAAATTGGTTTTATCTATTGCTTAAGTCATGTATTCCTTTTATTGATTATTAACTCTAGTATGATTACCTTTATAATGAATTCTTAAATTCTAGTTATTGTTTAAGCTAATTGAATTTGGTTCATGATTTAGCTATTATAATTAATAATATGAAAGGAGATAATAAAATGAAGGTTTTAAATAAATCAATAGGAGATTACGGTGAAAACCTAGCTAAAGTTTATATAGAAAACCTTGGATATATTTTGCTAGAACAAAATTTTCTATGTAAATTAGGTGAAATAGATATTATTGCAAAGGATAAAAATTACATATGTTTTATAGAAGTTAAGACTAGATATACTAATAAATATGGTTCTCCCCTAGAAAGCATTACCACATTAAAAAGGAGAAAAATCTATAAGGCCGCTGAGTATTATATTTCTTTAAAACATATACATAAATCATATTTTAGATTTGATGTTATTGAAATAATTATCAATACTGTAGATTCTTCACCTCATATAAATTTAATTAAAAATGCCTTTTAGAATAAAAAATGCCCTTAAATTTCACAAGCTAAGAATAGTTTCAATACTACAATCTTAACTTTTATTTAAGGGCATTTACTCTATATCTGAATTTTAATTAAATTTAACAAACTCTGTAATAAATTTTATCTTTGATGTATGTTTTTCAAAAAACTTTTTCTATGGATTTCACAGCTACCATGTTGTAATATAGCATCCATATGTTCCTTAGTTCCATACCCTACATTCTTATCAAAGTTATAGTTACTATAGTTCTTACTGTACTCTTCCATCAAACTATCCCTATATACCTTTGCTATTATTGAAGCACAAGCAATAGATGCACTTTTAGTATCACCCTTTATTACAGCTTCATTTTTAAGATTAAACTCTTTAATAGTATATCCATCAGATAATACTATGTCTGGAACTACACTTAGTCCATTTATAGCTTCCTTAAATATCTCATTATTGCAGAAGGCTATTCCTTTATTATCTATATCTATATTACTTTTAAGTGCTATAGAATAACTTACTGCTTCACTCTTTATTATTTCACTTAACTCTTCTCTTAATTCTTTACTTAATTTTTTGGAGTCATTTATCCGTAAAATTAAGTCCTTCGAATTACTATCAAGTACCACTGCCGCTGCTACTATTGGTCCTGCTAGTGGACCCCTACCAACTTCATCAACACCTGCTACAATTTTATAACCATAGCTTCTATCAAAATCATAAAATTTTTGTACTCTCACAACTTCATTTTTATAATGATCAACATACTTTCGTACTGTTTCTCCTAAAGCTTTAACATTTTTTCTATGATCAGAGTTTAAAGTTTGATACATAAGTTCATATTCTTCTTCATGATTAGCCACATCATTTAGTGTCATAAATCCCCTTACAGAAGATTTTATGTCATTAAATCTCATAGTCTTAATTTCATCCAAAACCACTTTACTCTTCATTCTCCTTCTTCGTATTAGGTGCCTCTAATGATATAGGCCCTAATTTTCCCCCTCTAAATTCATCTAATAGCATTACTGCTATTCTATTATAGTCTATGTTACCACCAGAGATTATAGCACCCCTCTTTTTTGCGATGTTATCCATATTTACAAGAGGATTTTCATCTAACTCCTTAAGTTTATATCTTTCCTTTAGCCTATTACCATTGCTAATTTGAAGACGCTCTATAAGCTTCAATGCAAGCTCTTCGATATCCATAATTTCATCTTTTATAGCTCCTGTAAATGCTAAATTAAGTCCAACTTCCTCGTCTTCAAATTTAGGCCATAAAACTCCTGGAGTATCCATTAATTCTATTCCTATCTTTGTCTTAATCCATTGTTTACTCTTCGTAACTCCAGGTCTATCTCCAGTTTTAGCTATATTGTTCTTAGCCATTTTATTTATAAATGTAGATTTTCCTACGTTAGGTATTCCAACTACCATTACTCTCGTAATGATATTTACAAGTCCCTTACTCTTTAATCTGTCATGTTTTTCCTTTAAAAGCTCATCTAATGTTGGTTTTATTTTATTAAGACCTACACCTGTAAGACAGTTAACTGATAGAACTCTAGTATTTTCATTAGATAGTTCTTTTACCCATCTCTTTGTTACATTACTATCACTAAGATCACTTTTGTTAAACAGGATTATTCTTGGCTTTTCACTGCAGATATCAACAATGTCTGGATTGGAGCTTGAATATGCTATTCTTGCATCTCTAATTTCAACTACTGCATCTACCATTTTTAAATTTTCTTTTATTTCTCTACGGGTTTTCGCCATGTGTCCTGGAAACCAGTTTATACTCATTTATTATCACTCCTAAGATTATCTATTACTTAATATCTTCTTTATAACAAAAAAAGGGACTTAATCAGCCCCATTTTCTTACATTCTCTCTTTAACTTTAGCAGCTTTACCTACTCTATCTCTTAAGTAGTATAGCTTAGCTCTTCTTACTTTACCTTTTCTTACGATCTCAACTTTTTCTATAACTGGCGCATTAATTGGGAAAGTTTTCTCAACTCCAACACCTGACGCAAATCTTCTTACTGTAAAAGTCTCTCTAGATCCGCCATTTTGTTTCTTAAGTACAGTTCCTTCAAAGATCTGAACTCTTTCTTTAGCGCCCTCTTTGATCTTAATATGAACTTTAACTGTATCCCCTACGTTGAAAGCAGGTAAATCAGTTCTTAACTGTTCAGCTTCTATTTCTCTTATTATATCTAACATGTGCATAACCTCCTAAATTTTATTCCGACGTTCTTACTCACATTTTGTGACAGAGGACCGCCTGTAGTAGCACAATTTTCATTCTATCATATAATATTGCACTATGCAATGTTATTTATTTTTTTTATAATAATTCTCTAGTAATTTTTTATCTTCCTTTGTAAGTTCTATTCTTTTGTATAGATCACTTCTTCTCTCTTTTGTAATAACCAGAGAATTAAGCCTTCTCCATTTTCTTATATTATCATGATGTCCAGATACCAATACTTGTGGAACATCATCTCCATTAAAGGAAAATGGCCTTGTATAATGAGGATATTCTAATAATCCATCATAAAAAGACTCTTCTTCAAAACTTTCATTACAAGACAAAACTCCAGGTATCATTCTTGCAATACTATCTATTACTGGTATACATGCCATTTCTCCACCTGTTAATACAAAGTCCCCTAAAGATATTTCCATATCAATATATTTGTATACACGCTCATCTATACCTTCATAATGCCCACATATAAACACTAATTCTTTTTCCTTAGAAAGCTCCTTACAAGTTTCTTGATTAAGGGTTTTTCCTCTAGGTCCTAGAAAAATTACTTTTCCCCCATTAGTTTTCTTTATATGCTTTATAGTATTTACTATAGGTTCTGGTGTCATAACCATGCCAGCACCCCCACCATAAGGATAATCATCAACTTTTTTATGTTTATTATTAGAGAAATCTCTTATGTTTGTGGATTTTATTGATAGTATTCCCTTCTCCATAGCATTTCCTATGATACTATGATTGAATATATCAAACATTTCTGGGAATAAGGTTAAAATATCTATATTCATTATTCAGACCATACCTTCACTGGTTTAATTACAATCTTATTATTTGCAATATCAACTTCTTCTACTATATTTTTCATTGCAGGTATTAATACGTCTTTTTTACCCTCTGATTTAACCCAGTACACATCATTACTACCTGTTTCTATTACTTCATACACCTTACCTAACTCTTCGCCTTCAGTATCATATACATAGCAATCCATAAGATCTGCAATGTAATAACTATCTTTAGGTAGTTTTATAGCATTTTCTCTTTTCACTTCCAAATATTTATTTCTATACTTATCTGCTTCTTCTATAGAATCTATTCCTTCTATTTTTAGTATAGCTCTATCAGTTTGAAGCTTAACAGATGTTATTTTTATTTCTACTCCGTCTATGTACACCTTATCTAATGTTTTAAACCTCTGTAAACTATCTGTTAAAGAAACCACTTTAACTTCCCCTCTAACTCCGTGAGGCTTTGTTATTTGACCAACGCTCATTAATTCCTTCATACTGTTTCTCCTTACATCTTATTACTTTTTTATTATTAACCACAAACTTATTTTTATAACAAATAAATCACTTACAAAAAAACTTGTGAAATACTCTCTGCTTTTCTTTTAAAATATTTAGTTATCCCTAAAACTCTTATATGATATTATAAGATAATAGATTCTGTTTACAGTAATCACTATAGCATTCCACTAAATTATATATATTTATATGAAAATAAGAGTTAGGATTACCTAACTCTTATATTATCTCTACAACAACTCTTTTATTTTCTTTAATCGCTGCTGCTTTAACAACAGTTCTAATAGACTTAGCTATTCTTCCCTGTTTTCCAATTACTTTACCCATATCTTCTTGAGCAACCTTTAATTCTAAAATTACAGAATGCTCTCCAGCAATTTCATTTACTACTACAGCATCTGGGCTGTCAACTAATGATTTTGCAATGATTGTAAGTAATTCTTTCATGGATTGCGCCTCCAATCAATTAAACTTTTCTATTTTATTCCTGCATTGTTGAAAAGTCTTTTAACTGTATCTGTAGGTTGAGCTCCATTTTGTATCCATTTAACTGCTTTCTCTTCATCGATCTTTACAGTTATTGGCTCTGTAGTTGGGTTGTAGTATCCAATTTCTTCAACAAATCTTCCATCTCTTGGAGATCTTGAATCAGCAACAACTATTCTGTAGAAAGGAGCTTTTTTAGCACCCATTCTTCTTAATCTTATTTTAACTGCCATGTTATTTTCACCTCCTTCAAAGGATTAATATATCAAAGTTTAGAATGGTAATTTACCTAGCAAACCTTTTTTACCAAATTTGCCAGCCTTACCACTCATGCCTTTCATTTGCTTCATCATTTTTTTCATTGCTTCATAGTCTTTTAAAACCTTGTTTACAGCTTGAATTGTAGATCCTGAGCCATCCGCTATTCTCTTTTTCCTTGATGGAGAAGATGAAACTATGCTTGGATTTCTTCTTTCCTTAGCTGTCATGGAATGAATTATTGCTTCCATTTTACCCATGGTTTTTTCACCCTGTGAAAAATCTACACCCTTTAATTCCTTAGAATTAAATCCAGGTATCATCTCCATAAGCTTACCCATAGGTCCTAAATTTTTCATTTGATTCGTCATTTCTAAAAAGTCCTCAAGATTAAACTCTTGATTCATCATTCTATTTCCAAGCTCTGTAGCTTTCTTTTCATCGATGGCTGATTGCGCTTTTTCTATTAGTGAAAGTACATCTCCCATACCAAGTATTCTTGATGCCATTCTTTCAGGATGAAAAACTTCTAAATCAGTCATTTTTTCACCAATACCAGCATACTTAATAGGTTTTTCTGTTATAGCTTTAATTGATAAAGCCGCTCCACCTCTAGTATCTCCATCTAGCTTAGTAATGATAACCCCTGTTATATCTAATGTTTTATTAAAGGATTCTGCTACATTAACTGCATCTTGACCTGTCATTGCATCTACAACTAATAATATCTCTGAAGGATTTATTGAAGCTTTAATATCTTCAAGCTCGCCCATAAGAGTTTCATCTATATGTAATCTACCTGCGGTATCTACAATAACTACATTTGAACCAATACTCTTTGCATGTTCAATTGAAGCTTTTGCAATATCTACAGGACTATTTTTATCTCCCATTGCAAATACTGGAACATCTATTGATTTTCCAACTACCTCTAATTGTTTTATAGCAGCTGGTCTATATACATCACATGCTACTAAAAGTGGCTTTTTATTGTTTTTTCTAAGATTTAATGCAAGTTTTCCTGCCATAGTAGTTTTACCTGCCCCTTGCAGTCCTACTAACATTATCATTGTTATACCGTTGTTTACAAATTCTAATTTTTTCTCTGTAGTTCCCATTAGTGAAGTTAATTCATCATTAACTATTTTAACAACTTGTTGTCCTGGAGTTAAACTTTCCATAACTTCATCTCCAAGGCATTTTTCACTAACAGATTTCACAAAATCCTTAACAACTTTATAATTTACGTCAGCTTCTAAAAGAGCAAGTTTTACCTCTCTCATAGCATCCTTGATATCTTTCTCTGAAAGCTTACCTTTACCTTTTAGCTTTTTTATGGTTTCTTGTAATTTCGAAGATAGTCCTTCAAAAGCCATGTGAAAACCTCCTATACATTCTCTATTATATCTTCAATTATATATTTTATTGTTTCTTTCTCATCGGTTTCAGAAACAATATCTTGTAACTTTTGTAACTTGCTAATAATTTTTGTTTTAGAGTTTTCTATAGTTAAGGTTTTTTCCATTAAGTGAAGTTTTCTTTCATACTCTTCTAAAAGATGATTGCACCTTTTAATTAAGTCATGAATTGCTTGCCTACTAGTGTTATTAATCTCAGATATTTCTGATAGAGATAAGTCTTTATTATAATATAAATCCATAATATCTCTTTGTTTATCTGTAAGCAATAAATTGTAATAATCTAATAAAATCGATATTTCAACTCTCTTTTCCATATAATCACCTAACTCACAAAAACTATATTAACAAATTAATCATTACCTGTCAAGTATTTTTACTTAACAGGTTAATTATACTTTTTAGAACAATGCTTCAACAAATTCCTTTGAATTAAATTCTTGGAGATCATCTATTCCTTCGCCTACACCAATATATCTAACTGGTATATTTAAGCTATGTTTAATAGAGATTACTATTCCACCTTTAGCTGTACCATCTAACTTTGTTAAGATTATTCCATCTATAGGACATACCTCCATGAACTGCTTTGCTTGAATAACTGCATTTTGTCCAGTAGTAGCATCTAGAACTAGTAAAATTTCTTTTTTAGCCTCGCTATACTCTCTATCAATAATTCTATTTATTTTTGCTAGCTCATCCATAAGGTTCTTTTTATTGTGAAGTCTTCCTGCAGTATCACATATTAATACATCCGTTTTTCTTGCCTTAGCTGCTTGAACTGCATCGAAAACAACTGCAGCTGGATCTGATCCCTCTTTATGTTTTATTAGATCTACATTTGCTCTTTTACTCCATACTTCTAATTGGTCTATTGCTGCTGCTCTAAACGTATCCGCAGCTGCAAGTAAAACCTTATGATTACTTCCTTTAATTCTTGCAGCCATCTTTCCAATAGAAGTAGTTTTACCTACTCCATTAACACCAATTACAAGTCTTACCTCTGGCATAGTGTCTGGAACTATTGAAGTTTCATAATCTCCAAGCATCTCCATTATGATAGACTTCATAGCTGGAAGTATTTCCTCTGGATTATTAATTCTTTCTGATATAACTTTTTTCTTTAATCTTTCAATAATTTCAACTGAAGTTTCTACTCCGATATCGCTGGTTATTAATATTTCTTCTAATTCTTCATATAGATCATCATCTATGGTAACTGCAAGTTTTAATACCTGAGTTACTGCATCATTTATAGTATTTCTGGTCTTAGAAAGTCCTTGCTTTAACTTATCAAAAAATCCTCCAAACATATATAACCCTCCTTATTGTTTTGTAAATTCTAATGACACTACCTTGGATATACCCTTTTCTTCCATTGTAACTCCATAAATCATGTCACTAGTTTCCATAGTACCCTTTCTATGGGTTATTACTATGAACTGTATGTGCTCTGAAAATTTCTTCAAAAATTGTCCATATCTAAGTACATTTGCATCATCTAGCGCTGCCTCAATCTCATCTAGTATGCAAAATGGTGTAGGTTTCATTTTTAAGATAGCAAATAGTAATGCTATAGCCGATAGTACTTTTTCTCCTCCCGAAAGAAGATTTATGTTTTGAAGCTTCTTTCCTGGTGGTTCTACATCTATTTCTATCTTACATGTTAGTTCATCATCTCCTTGAAGTGTCAAATCAGCACTTCCCCCTTTAAATAACTCTCTAAAGGTTTCGTTAAAGTAAATTCTAAGTTGCTTAAAATTACTCATAAATACTGTTCTCATTTTCTCAGTGATTTCGCCTATAAATGTAACGATTTCATCCTTTGATTCAACTAGATCTCCTCTCTGAGAACTCATAAATGTGTACTTTTCATTAACTTCTTTAAATTCTTCTATTGATCCTAAATTAACAACCCCTAGATCACTTATCTGCTTCCTTAAGACTGCTACTTCACTCTTCAACACATTTATATCATAACCCTCAACCTTAAAAGTTAATCCTTCTGCGAATGTAAGATTATATTCTTCATTAAGTTTCTTTAAAAGCATCTCTTCCTCTGACTGAATTTTAGTTAAGGCGATTTCATTTTTATGGACTTCTTTTTCTAGTTTCTCTAATTGTAAATCAATATCTTCAATTTTTGAAGTTATAACCGGTATTTTTTCTTTTATCTTTATTTTTTTCACTTCTGATTCTTTAAAAAATTCTTCTAATTCATGAATTAAATTTATTATTTTCTTAATACTGTTACTATTATTATCTATTTGTAATTTATACTTTTCCTTTTCTAACTTAGAATTCTCAATTTCATCCAAGTTATTATTAATTATTTTTCTTTCAATAGCTATCCCTTGCTTCATTCTTTCAAGCTCTAAGTTATTACTACTGATCATCTCCATAATCTTTGCTTTGCTTATCTTAACCATAGTTAACTCTTCTTTTAATTTATCAACATATAAGTTTTTATCCTTAGTTTTAACACTAACTTCTTGATACTCCTCTTCAATGTTTAATATTTTCTCATTAAGTTTCTCAATTTCTATATTTGTTACACTAAGTTTATCCTTAAACACTTTAATTTTTTCATTCTCTTTTGATAAATTTTCGCAAGCTCTTTCAAGTTCTCTTTTATTTCTTGTTTCTTCCTCTGTTACCCTTGAGATTTCTCCTCGTATCTTTGTTATATTGATATTTTCAAAATGTATTTCATCTCTAAGATTTAGCCCCTCATCATCTAACTTTTTAATAATTGTATTCATATCAGATATTTCTTTATTTCTATCTTCAACTATTAAATGACTTTCTGCAATGGTATCAGTTAATTCCTGTATTTCTCTTTTTCGACCAATAACATTTGCATTTTTAGAATAATTACCACCCGTTAAAGATCCACCCGGATTAAAAACTTCACCATCTAAAGTAACAATTCTATATTTATAACCACTGATTTTAGATATGTGTAATCCATCATCCATAGTATCACATATAAGAGTTTTACCAAGAACCTGGTCTACAATACCCTTAAACTTTTCATTAAACTCTATAAGTTCACTAGCTATACCTATATATCCTTTAGACTGTATTATTACTCTATCTACTACTATATTTTTACCTTTAACAATGTTCATAGGCATAAAAGTAGCTCTTCCTATTTTACTGCTTTTTAAGTAGTTAATTAGATTCTTAGCTATAAGCTCATCTTTAGTTACAATATTTGATATGCTTGCTCCCATGGCAATTTCTATAGCCTTTTCTACTTTCTTTGGAACCTTAATTATATCTCCTAATACATAACAATCCTCATTTGTTTTATAAGTCTTGCTATCGGCTATATACTGCATAAGTAGTTTAACGGATTTATTATATCCTTCATAGGAATTTTCTAGAGTCACAAGGGCATTTAACCGAGCTTCTTTATTTCCTTGAACTCTTATTATATCCTTCAGGTTTCTTTCTAAAACTTCAAGGTCATGTTTGTTCTTTATAAAATTCTTTCTATTTACCTTAACTTCCTCTTCATATTTCTCGATATTGCGTATTGTAACCTGCTCTTCTTCCAAAAGATGAGTTTTTGTTTTCTTATTTATTAATATGGAATTTTTATAGGTTTGTACATCTAAAATTAATCCTTCTATGCTTTCCCCACTTAATTCAATATTATTATTTAGAATGCTTCCTTCGTTTCTCTTAGCATTAGTTTCACCATAATGCTTATACTTTAAGTCTTCTAATATTTTTAATCTATCATTATAATCTATTACACTCTTAAGTATTGTAGCTACTTCTTTATCTTTAAGGCTAATCTTCTCTTCAATTTCCTTTTCTTCATCTTTTAGTAAAACAATATTCTTTACTCTACTATTAATCTTTAATTCTTCCGCTTCTATAGAATTACTTTTTTGTAAAATTTCTTTCTGCAGTCTATTTATAGTCTCCTTCAAATATCCTATCTTTTCTTCAAAGAGCTTAACTTCTCCAAGAACATTCTGATGCTTACTTTGATTTTCATAATAAATTGTCTTCTTTTCATCTACAACCTTATTAAAAGACTCTAATTCTTGGTTCTTTTCTTCAAGGCTAAACTTTAATTGTTGTTTTTCACTTTGTAGATTTTCTTGTGATAAAGTCATCCTTTTAATATCATTATTAATTTTATCTATAGTAAACTTTGTTTTTTCTAAAAAATCTGTTATTATGTTAACTTCTTTTATCTTTATTTCCTCTGATGTCTTCAAGAAAACTTTAGCTTTTTCACAATCCATTTCTAAAGCCGGTAATCTTTCTTCATAGGTTGAAATAATATCATTTATTCTAATAAGGTTTTGCTCTGTATTTTCAAGTCTTCTCTCCGCTTCTTCTTTTCTTGTCTTATATTTTACAATTCCCGCTGCTTCTTCAAGCAATTTTCTTCGATCTTCAGATTTAGCACTTAAAATTGCATCAATTTTCCCCTGTCCAATAATTGAATATCCTTCTTTACCAATACCTGTATCCATGAATAAAGCTTGTACATCTTTTAATCTACATACGGTGTTATTAATTAAATACTCACTATCTCCAGATCTATACAACCTTCTAGATACAGTTACTTGAGAATATGCTATATCTAAATCTGAATCACTATTATCTAAAGTCAATGATACTTGCGCAAGTCCCACAGGTTTTCTATACTGAGTGCCTGCGAAGATAACATCTTCCATCTTATCTCCTCTAAGATTTCTAATGCTCTGCTCTCCCAAAACCCATCTTACAGCATCCGAAATATTGCTTTTTCCACTTCCATTTGGTCCTACTACTACTGTTACCCCTTGTTTAAAAGTTAACTCTGTCTTATCTGCAAAGGATTTAAACCCTCTTATCTCAATAGATTTTAAGAACATCTATTCACTCTCCTAATAACCTAAAATAATCGGCAAAACAAACATTAATACCATGATTAAGCATACACCTATCATCATCACCCTAGTATATTTTTCTCTTTTTTTCTTACTCATTCTCATAAAATCACTCCTAATTTAAAATAATTCTTGTAAATTATACAAGCTAAATCTTAGATTTAGCTTGTTAGTTAAATGAAATTCATTGTAATATCATTATGTTGCTAAAGTCTTTCTATTTTGTTCCATAAATATCCTTTAAATATTCTTGTTTTTTTATTATATTTAATTTACCATTATTATAAAACCCTAGACTTCCATTTTCTAAATCACTACTTTGAAGTATACTTAATTTTTTAACTTTCATTTTTTTAAGTAGCTCATTAAAATACTCCTTTTTGTTAGCATATAGCTTTGATATATCCTTAGGATTTATATAAATGCTAGAAGGAATTTCTTTTTTCTTATTTACATAATCATAAATTATATCACAATAAATGCTACCCTCTACTAACTCTCTGTATGCAGGGTGGAATGGACCGTCTATAATATCTCCACCTTCATTAATTTCCTCTGTAGGTTGAAGTCCTATACGTATAACCTTTACCCCACTACTTTCTAGCATACCATAAATTACCTTACTTATATCTACAGACTGTTTTAAACTATAAGGTTTATATTTTCCAGCTAATAAAAGTTTCTCCATTGGTGTATCCTTTATTACTAAGGATGGATAAATTCTGCATATAGAAGGTCCCATAGCTATACTTTTCGTTGTAGTGGCTATATCTTTCTCTTTTGTGTCTCCAGGCAATCCTAGCATTATTTGATGCCCTAAGGTAAATCCATATTCTTTTATTAACTTAGAAGCCCTCTCCACATCTTGGACAGTATGCCCTCTGCCTGATTTATTTAACACATCATCATCTAGTGATTGTACTCCTAGTTCTATAATATCTACATCAAAACTTTTAAGATGATTTAAAATTTCATTATCTATATAATCAGGCCTTGTAGACAATCTAATAAAATTAATAGTTCCAGCATTTTTATAATTTTGCGCCACATTTAGTAATTCTCTTTGCTTACACATATCAATCCCCGTGAAGGTTCCACCAAAGAAAGATACTTCGATTATAGCTTCCCTGTTATTAATAGTATTAAGGTACTCATCTATAGTTTTCTTTACAAAGTTTCCATCAACGTTTCCTGTACTACCTACAATTCCCGCATCTCCTGTAATACTATCTTGATTACAAAACACACAAGTATGCGGACATCCTATATGTGGTACAAATATTGGTATTATATAATGCTTATTACTCATTAATATCACCTCTACTTGCCAATACTTTTTTCGCCGCCATCTGCTCAGCTTCTTTTTTGCTATAACCAGATCCATCACCTTCGACCTCATCATTAATTAAAACCTCAACGAAAAATTCTCTTCTATGAGGTGGACCTTCAAATCTAGTTAGATTATAACAAATATCCACATCACCGTTCTTCTGAAGTATTTCCTGAAGTTTAGTTTTATAATCTAAAATTATTTGATTTTTAACCGCTTTTTGAATTATAGTATTAAAGTTTCTTAATACAAACTCTTTAATAACCTTAAGTCCTTGATCTAAATATATAGCAGCAATTATCGCTTCTACCGCATCAGCTAAAATAGATACTCTAGCTCTTCCACCTGTCAACTCTTCCCCCTTACTCATATATAAATATTTACCCAAATCCCATGACTTAGCTATTTCAAATAATGAATTTTCACATACAATAAGTGATCTTATTTTTGTTAAGTATCCCTCAGTTTCATTTTTGTGATTTATGAATAAATATTCAGATATAATAAGTTCAAGTACAGTATCACCTAAAAATTCTAATCTTTCATTAAATGCTACATTTCTTTCATTAGCATATGAACTGTGAGTTATGGCTGTTTGTAATAATGATAACTCATTAAACTCAATTCCTAATTTTTCTTTTACTTCTATAGTGTTCTTTAATATTTTCATCCTTTTACCTCTTTCATAGAGGTTTATTCTTCAATTTATCCGATGACTAGTCGCTCTAGCATTTCCTCTTTTCAATCTGAAATTAGTAAGTATTAGAGTTACAAAACACAGGTATTTCCTGTACAAATAGATTCAAGAATAAACCTAAAAATAAGGTTCCGCATTGCTACGGAACCTGGTTATTAATCTTCTACTCTTGCTTTTATGTAGTCAACTACATCGCCTACAGTAGCTATCTTTTCTGCATCTTCATCTGGAATTTCTATATCAAATTCCTCTTCAAGGGCCATGATAAGTTCCACTATGTCTAATGAATCTGCACCTAAATCATCAACAAAGCTTGCTTCCATAGTTATCTCTTTTTCATCTATGCTTAGTTGTTCTGCTATTTTTGATTTTACTTTTTCAAACATTTCATTTACCTCCTAAAATTTGAATATAATATCACTATCTAATATAATATCATATTACATAATAATCAACTGTTTATTTATAAATAATAATAATAATATAATATACTAATTTTATTAACTTTTATTCATTAATTTACAAACTTTCTTTTTCTTCTTGGAAAGCTATTTTAACTTTATCTAATACCTTGGTATCATAATATGTTTTTGAAAGTCTAATTGCATTTTTAATTGCCTTACCATCGGAGCTACCATGAGCTTTTATGCATATACCATTTACACCTAAAAATGCAGCTCCCCCATATTCTTTGTAATCATACTGCTTTTTAAACCTACCAAAAACTGGTTTTAATAGAAGTCCACCTATTTTAGTTCTTGTAGAACTCATTATTTCATCTTTTAATTCATTTAAAATAGTACTTGCAACACCTTCATACATTTTTAGTACTGTATTACCAACAAATCCATCACAAACAAGAACATTTACTTCCCCTTTGGGAATTTCTCTTGGTTCTACATTACCAACAAAGTTAATATCTTCTTCTTTTAAAAGTTTATGAGCCTCTTTAGTAAGTTCATTACCCTTTTCTTCTTCTGCACCTATATTAATAAGTCCTACAGTAGGATTATTAACACCTAGTACATTTTCAAAGTACACCTTACCCATCTGTGCAAATTGAGTTAAGTAATGAGGTTTACAGTCAGCATTTGCACCTACATCTATTATCATAAAAGGACCATTCTTACCCGGCATTACAGGTGCTAATGCTGGTCTACTTATTCCCTTAATTCTTTTTACAATAAGTGTACATCCTGCTAAAAATGCACCTGTACTTCCTGCTGATACAATTGCATCAGCTTCATTGTTTTTAACTAATTCTAGAGCTTTAACAAGAGATGAATCCTTTTTAGTTTTCAATGCTTTAACTGGACTTTCATTAGTTGAAATTACCTCTCTAGCATCTACAACTGTTATCTTTTCTTTATTATATTCATATTTTTCTAACTCCGCTTTTATAAGTTCTTCTTTACCTGTTATTATTATATTTATGTCATATTCTTTTTGTGCTAAAACGCACCCTTCAACTATAGTTTGTGGAGAATGATCTCCACCCATTCCATCTACTACAACTTTCATATTAAACCCTCTCACTATCATTTACAATTAATATAAACAGAGCTCTTAGCTTCATAGGATCATTCTATACTCATCAGAGATATAATTATTATTCAGATCCCTAATCACTTCAATACTCATATTCAGGCTAAATCCCACTTAAATATTCATACTTAACTTTTTCTAAAATATTTAAGTATATTATATATTTTTTTTTGAAAAAATTCCACACAAAAAAATAAAAGAAAGTCTAATGACTTTCTTTTTTATTTCTCAGTTGAAATAACTTCTCTATTTTTGTAGTAACCACAGTTCTTACAAACTCTATGAGCAAGTTTCATATCATGACACTGAGGGCATTCAACTATTCCTGGTAAACCAAGTTTAAAAGTTGAAGCTCTTCTTCTATCTCTTCTGCCTTTTGAAAATTTTCTAGCTGGATTTCCCATTATTACACCTCCTTATAGTCAGAAAACATTTGTGTTAGCTTTTCAAGTCTAGGGTCTACATAAAAATCTGAACAAGAACATTGTCCAAGATTTAAATCTTTCCCACAAGTCTGGCATAAGCCTTTGCAATCATCCTTGCATAACCTTTTTATAGGCAATTCAAGCATAATACTGTTTTCAATAATTTCATACATATCTATATTATCAGCTTTGATTGAGATAATCTCACAATCTTCAGTGTTTGATAATTCTTCCTCAATATGAATATTAACCTCAAAAGGAAAAACTTTCATACATCTAGAACAGTTTAATAATACCTCAGTATTTACATCGCCAATAAGTTCTAGTACTCCTTTTCTACGACGTAAAAAACCATCAAACTTAATAGGTTTGGAGTACTCAACTATCTCAACGCCATCGAAAAAGTTATCTTTTTCAATTTGTATATTGATATCTTTTTTTTCATAGTTTTTTTCATTTAATTCATTTATATCTATAATCATAATAATTACTCTGAAAAAACATTCAACCTATGTTTTTCCTCATACAACTAAAGTAGTCATATATAATGCAAAATGCATAGCTTGAGCAAAGCTCCAACGTCCCTCCTTAAGTTAATTAAATGTATCATTCAAACACAAGTTATTATATAAATTATACAGGTAAAAGTCAAGATAATTTACTCATGTATATTTTTTCCTTATGGAGAGACATTGAAATTATTGTATTATTTGTGAATTTACAATTATTTTGAAGTAAGTGTTTTAGTATCTCTAGCTATTACTAACTCTTCATTAGTAGGTATAACAAATACTTTTACCTTAGCTCCATCTTTGCTTATCTCTGTAGTTTTTCCTCTTACATTGTTCTTAGCTTCATCAATTTCAATTCCTAAGAATTCTAAGCCTTTACAGATGTCTACTCTAGTTCCTATAGCATTTTCGCCAAGACCAGCTGTAAATACTACTGCATCTACTCCGCCCATACCTGCTGCATAAGCACCTATCATTTCTCTTACTCTGTAGTTATATACGTCTAAAGCAAGTATAGCTCTTTTATTTCCTTCACCCGCTGCATCTTCAATATCTCTGAAATCGCTGCTTACTCCTGATAATCCAAGAACTCCTGATTCTTTGTTCATTAGGTTATCAACTTCTTTAGCGTTCATGTTGCACTCATTAATTAAGAATGTAGCTATAGCAGGGTCAATGTTTCCACATCTAGTTCCCATAGCTATTCCTTCAAGTGGAGTGAATCCCATACTTGTGTCTACACAGTGACCATCTTTTATTGCAGCTAAACTAGCTCCATTTCCAAGGTGGCAAGTGATTATTTTAACATCTTTAATGTCTTTTTTCAACATTTTAGCACATTCAGCTGATACAAATTTGTGTGATGTCCCGTGGAAACCATATTTTCTTATACCATATTTTGTGTATAATTCATATGGCAGTGGGTACATATAAGCTGTTTCTGGCATAGTTTGGTGGAATGCTGTATCAAATACTGCAACCATAGGAGTAGTTGGCATTAAACTCTTGCAAGCGTTAATTCCGATTATGTTTGCTGGATTGTGAAGTGGTGCAAGTTTTACACACTCTTCTAAGCTAACCATAACTTCGTCATCGATTACTACTGATTCAGAATATTTTTCTCCGCCGTGAACAACTCTGTGTCCTACTGCTGATATCTCATCCATAGAAGCAATAACACCATGTGTTCCATCAACTAATGCACCTAAAACTAATTTTATTGCATCTTTGTGATCAACCATTGGCTCTTCAATTATATATTTATCTTTTCCTGGAGCCTTTTGAGTTAAGATTGACCCCTCAATTCCTATTCTTTCTACTAATCCTTGTGCTAAACTTTCTTCAGTCTCCATATTAATTAATTGGTATTTTAATGAAGAACTTCCGCAATTTATTACTAATACTTTCATTTTTAATTCCTCCTATGCTATTGTAATATACTATTATATAAGATTAACTTATATTTATAATTAAATCAACAACCCATTTAATGGTATTTATTTATTATTTTGTGCTTGTACTGCTGTAATTGCTACAACATTTACTATATCATCCACACTACATCCTCTTGAAAGGTCATTTATTGGTTTTGCAAATCCTTGACATACAGGTCCTATAGCTTCTGCTCCTGCAAATCTCTGAACTAACTTATAACCAATATTTCCTGCTTGTAGATCTGGGAATATTAGAACATTTGCATTTCCTGCAACTGTGCTATTTGGCGCTTTAAGACTTGCAACTTTTCCTACGATTGCAGCATCAAGTTGTAATTCTCCATCTATTGCAAGATCTGGTCTTGTTTCTTTTGCAAGTTTAGTAGCTGCAACAACTTTATCTACATTTTCATGCTTTGCACTTCCCATTGTTGAGAATGATAGCATTGCAACTTTTGGATCTATTCCACATAGTACTTTTGCATTTTCTGCTGTACTTATAGCTATTGATGCAAGTTCATCTGCTGTTGGGTTTGGATTTACTGCACAATCTCCAAATAGTAATGTTCCATTATCTCCATATGGTGAATTTGGTACTTCCATAACAAAGAAGCTTGAAACAACCTTTGTTCCTGGTGCTGTTTTTATAATTTGAAGACCTGGACGTAATAAATCTCCTGTACTATGTACTGCCCCTGAAACTAAACCATCTGCATCTTCCATTTTAACCATCATAGTTCCAAAATAAACAGGGTCTTTAACTGTTTGTAATGCTTTTTCCTCTGTAACACCTTTACTTTTTCTTAATTCATAGAATGCTTTTGCATATTCTGCTGTTTTTGTCGAAACTTCTGGGTCTATTACTTCAATCCCATCAATATTCACCCCAAAGCTCTTAGCATTCTCTCTTACTTTAGCCTCATTTCCAACTAATATAACATTGGCAATATTATTGCTATGAATGATTTCTGAAGCTCTTAAATTTCTTTCTTCTTCACCTTCTGGTAGTACTATTGTTTTCACATTCTGTTGTGCTATTTTCCATACTTTTTGTGTAAAATTCATTTTATATAACTCCTTTCAGTCAAAAAATCCTAAATATCCCTTATTAATATACCCCTTTTCGTATATATTTTTCAACCTTTATAGTGAATTTTTTTTATTTAGTGTATAATAATTGCTATTAAACAATAAATAGATATAGTTTTTTAATATAATTTATAATTGTATCAATGTTAGGAGGTAAATTAAATGAAGGTATCTGGAATTATCGTAGAATATAATCCTCTTCATAATGGACATCTATTTCATATAAATAAAACAAAAGAACTTACTGATAGCGATTTAGTCATAGGGGTTATGAGTGGAAACTTTAATCAACGAGGTATTCCTTCTATAATAGATAAGTGGAGTAAAACTAGAATGGCTTTGAATAATGGTGTTGATATAGTCTTAGAGCTTCCTGCAGTATATAGCTTATCCTCAGCTGAATTTTTCTCATTTGGAGCTGTAAGCCTTCTTAATAGTTTGGGTATAGTGGATTCTATCTGTTTTGGAAGTGAGATTGGAGATATTGATTTGCTTGATCAAGTGTCTACATTACTTGTAGATGAACCAAGTACATTTCAAGATATGTTAAAACTAGAGCTTAGCAAAGGTCTTCTCTTTCCTAAGGCACGTTCCACTGCATTAATTCATTACCTAACTGATAAAACTTCCTACAGTGAAGAAGACTTAGCTCATTACTTAAACTCTTCTAATAACATTCTTGGTATTGAATATATTAAAAGTTTAAAAAAGCTTAATAGCAATATAACCCCATATACGCTAAAACGAGAGGGTGGTTTATATAATAGCACAAACCTTGATAATATTTTTTCAAGTGCTACATCAATAAGAAAATCTTTAAAATCCGCCACTTCTATTGAAAGCTTAATAAATCATATTCCACAAACCGTATATGAGGAATTTATAAATTTAAAGAGAAATAATTATAATTTCCCATTTGATGACATGATATATCCCTATATAAAGTATAAAGCTTCAACCAGTTCTAAGAATTATTTCGAACTTATACCAGATGCCTCTGAAGGTCTTCATAATAAAATACTTAGGAGCCTTGAAAACTCCACAAGCTATGGAGAATGCATCTCAATGATAAAAAGCAAGCGTTATACCTACACTAGAATTAGTAGGATACTCTGCCAGTATTTCTTAGGATTTTATGAGTACGATACCTTAGCCATGCGCAATTCCCCCTGTCCTTATGCTCGCATCTTAGGATTTACTAACCATGGAGCCTCGGCTCTTAAATCAATGAAGAACAATGCTAATATACCTTTATACTCTAAACTCCCTAAAGAGCTAAATCCATGGTTAAAACTTGATTTACAGTGTACTAAAGGATATAGCATTCTTAATCCATCTATTAGACCAAATGAAGACTTCCTTACAAGCCCTATTATCCTTTAATTGCTCTTCGAGATTATTTTATGTTTTCTGCAGATAATCTCGAGGATTTTATTTAAAATAATTTTATTATCATATATTCATGAAATAAAAAATATATTTAAGTATATCACTTAAGAAGGAATGTATTAATGAGAATCTTATTATTAATTGTATTTGCACTAATTGTTATATTGATATATTTTTTATTTAAAAAAACATCAAAAAGTTTCCTATTCACTGCCATTCTTTCACTTTTAATTTTTTATATCATACTTAATCCTAAAAACTGTATTGCTTTTACTATATCTGGAACCAAACTATTTTTTTACTCTGTATTTCCTTCATTGTTCCCATTTTTAGTTATTGTTAACTTGATTTTTGCCTTTGGTGGCATAGAAATATACTCTAAATTTCTTGGAAAAATTATTTGTACCCCTTTAGGTCTTCCTAAAGAATGCAGTGTAGTTCTTCTAGCTAGCATATTTTGTGGCTATCCTTTAGGTGCTAGATATGCTTCCGAATTATACGAATTAAAAAGAATTGATAAACCAACCTTCCAACGACTTATAAATATTGCAACTAACGGAAGTCCATTATTTATAATCGGTACTGTTGGTACAGCCATGCTTCATAGTACTTTTTTAGGTTACATTCTTCTTATATCAAATTTATTATCCTGCATTATCATGGGACTAATACTTCCTGGCAGAACAAAATTCAAACCATATTCTACCTCGAAATCTTTAGTAGCTGCTACAAAACTCGAAAATAATTCTATTAACTTTGGAGTAGTTCTTAAAGATTCTCTTGAGGATGCCACTAAATCTTGTCTTTCAATTGGTAGCTTTGTAGTTATTTTTTCGCTATTAATAAATATAATAAAAAGCAGTGCTTTATATCGCACTGCTCTTGCAACCTTATGTATATCTGGACTCATACCATATGATCTTATAGATGGACTTTTCCTAGGGTTCCTAGAAATCACCAACGGATGCAACATTCTCTCTGTAAGTACACTTAGTATAAACACTAAGGTTGTTCTATGTAGCTTCTTGATAGGATTTAGCGGATTATCTATAACTTCACAGGTATACTCATTTCTATATAAATATAAAATTTCTATGAAAAAATATATATCAATTAAAATTATTCAAGGAGCTATCTGTTCTTTCATAACCTTTATATTCTTAAAGCTCCCCTTTACAATGATAGAACAAGAGACCTTTTTAAACAAGTATAGTATATTATCATCCAAAACAAGCTTTTTAGTAATACTTATATTTCTATTCGCCTTGCCAGTCCTGTTAAAAAAGTTAAAGGAAATCTTCTTAAATATCTCCTAATTCCTTAATATTATCTCTCACCTTTGCTGTAGTGGAAGAGATTTGTTTGTACATTTTTACAAGCATTTCTTCCATTTCATTTTGCATAGTTTTCAATGATTCTTCACCTATAATATCGATATCCTTTTGCAAATTACTTAAAGTGCTATCTGCATAATTCATAACGCCAAACTTTAATTCTTTTGCTTGTTTAGTAGCCTCAGCTTTAATCTTCTTAGCCTCGCTATTTGCATTATCTAATATTTCTTGTGCTTCTTTTCTAGCTTCTAATAAGATATCACAATTATCATATTCATCCTGGGCTCTTTTTCTGCTACTTTCTATAATGCTTTCTTCTTCTCTCTTTGCTTCACCCAAAATAGAATCTTTACGTTTCATTATGTTTTTAGCTTCTTCAAACTCATCTGGTAGTAACCTTCTCATTTCATTCAACATCTTTGTAACTTCTTTTTTATTTATAGATACCTTTCCAACTAAATTTTTTGGTGACATATCTATGGTTTGTTGTAAATAATCTAATAACTCTAATACCTTCACTTACTATTCCCCCTTGAACTTTTTAGCTCTTTCTCTTATTTCTTCTTCTAATTCGCTAGGTATTAAACCCTCTAAATGGCCTTTAAATAAAGCTACTTGCTTTATAGCTGTTGAACTAAGATATGAATATTTTGAGTTAGTCATCATAAACATGGTTTCTTTTGTTTTATTCAGCTTTTTGTTCATTAATGCCATTTGAAATTCATAGTCGAAGTCTGACATAGATCTTAATCCTTTTACAATAACCTCAATATTTTCCTCTTCCATAAAGTCTACTAGAAGCCCAGTAAATCTTTTAACTTTTACGTTCTGTAGAGGCTTAATTACCCTTTCTATTTGTTCAACCCTCTCTTCAGGACTAAACCATCCATTCTTATCAGGGTTAACTAATACTGCTACTATTACTTCATCAAAAACAAATGAGCACCTCTTTATTATATCTAAGTGTCCATTTGTAATTGGGTCAAAACTTCCTGGATAAACTGCCTTAATCATCTTTTACTCCTTAAACTCATAAAAACACACTGTAGTGTTTCCATATTTTCTTTGGTCTATCAATACAATATCCTCATGTCCCTGACAAATTTCTTCTCCTGAATCAATTTTTGTAACAATTAATCCATCTCTTTGAAGCAATTTATTCCTTTTTATAAGATCTAATGCTGGTGGTATCATATCTTTTGCATAAGGTGGGTCAATGAATATAAGATCAAATACCTTACCCATTCTTCCGAATTCCTCTAGATATTTATAACAATCACCTTTATAAGATTTGCAAATGTCTTGAAACTTTAAATCAATAATATTTTGCTTTAGACATTTATAAGTAACATCCCCCATGTCTATAAGATGACATTCCGTTGCTCCTCTACTAGCTGCTTCAAGTCCTAAACTTCCTGTTCCCGCAAACTGATCTAGAACTATACTTCCTCTAATCTTATTTTGTATTATACTAAAAATTGATTCTTTTACTCTATCAAGGGTAGGTCTTGTTCCCATGCCCTCTGGTGATAGTATCTTTTTACCTCTAGCTTTTCCTGAAATTATTCTCATTGTAAGTCTCCTTATTTTCTTAGTTAAAGCAAATATATTTTGTGCTTTTCTCTAAGTTCATCATTATTTCTTCAAGTATTCTTTTATTTTCTTCATCCTTCTTATTAAGGAACTTCTTAGCTTCATCATTTGCAATTTTAAATAATGGAAAATCCTCATTGAAATCGCTAAGAATCAATCCATTTTCACCTGATTGTCTTAATCCAAACATTTCTCCACTACCCCTTAACTTAAGGTCTTGTTCTGCAATATAAAAACCGTCACTGCTATTTTTCATTATTTCCATTCTCTTTTTTGTAGTTTCGCTTTTTATATTAGCTACAAGTACACAGTAAGATTTGTGTGCTCCTCTACCAACTCTTCCCCTTAACTGATGTAGTTGGGATAATCCAAACCTCTCAGCATTTTCTATAATCATCATTGTTGCATTAGGTACATTTACTCCTACCTCAATAACTGTAGTTGATATTAACACTTTAATATTATCTTGCTTAAATTCATTCATAATTAAATTTTTGTCTTTATTACTCATTTTACCATGAAGAATAGCGATTTCCACACTTTTAAAGTAAGTTTTTTTAAGTTCTTCGTATAAATTTGTCACAGAACTTAATTTCATGTCTTCATTTTCCTCTACCAGAGGGCAAACTATATAAACTTGCCTTCCCTTTGCTATCTCCTCTAGTGCAAAGCTATACACTCTTTGTTTTTCTTGAGTGGATAAATAATAGGTATCTATAGGTTTTCGTCCTGGTGGTAGTGTGTCAATTATAGATACATCTAGGTCTCCATAAAGGTATAGACATAAAGTCCTTGGAATAGGTGTAGCACTCATAACTAAAACATCAATATCTTCTCTTTTGTTTCCAAACTTAGTTCTTTGCCCAACTCCAAATCTATGCTGCTCATCAGTTACTATTAGTCCTAGATTATTAAACTGAACATTATCTTCTATTAATGCATGAGTTCCAATTATTAAATCTATTTCTCCTCTAAAAAGCTTTTCCTTTATAATACTTTTATTTTTTTCTGTAGTACTTCCTGTTAGAAGCTCTACACGTATATTAAAACTATCATAAAGCTTCTCGGCTTCATAATAGTGTTGCTTTGCTAGAATTTCTGTAGGAGCCATCATAGCACACTGGTAGCCATTCATTACCACATTAAAAAGTGCTATAAGTGCAACTATTGTCTTACCACTGCCAACATCTCCTTGAACTAATCTATTCATAGGAGTTGTCATTTTTTGATCTCTAAGTATTTCTCGCACTGTCCTTGTTTGAGCATCAGTTAACTGAAATGGCAATTTCTCTTTAAAAGAAGTTAATTCCTTAGATATCTTAAAAGAAATCCCCTTTGAACTTATATTTCTATTTTTAAGAGCCATTATTTTTAATGAATATGTAAATAGCTCTTGAAATTTTAATCTCTTTCTTGCAGCCTCTAACTCTTTCAAACTTTTAGGATTATGTATATTCCTTATAGCTTCATCTAGTGACATAAATTTATAATTATCCATTAGCCAGCTTGGTAAATTTTCTTGAATCTTAACCAAATTTAAAGCCTCTGTGATTATCTTATTTAAAAAGGTATTTGAGATATCATCCCTTAATGGGTACCTTGCCATAATATCAGTACTGTCCGTAGTTGTATTTCTCATTATAGTTGCATTTTTTATTATAAATTCCTTACCCTGCTTTTCTACAGTTCCATTTATAACATATTTGCTACCAACTTTAAATCCAATTTTAATGTAGGGTTGATTAAACCATATACCCTTTACTCGAACACCTTTATGAATGAATCTAATAGTTGTAAGGATCTTTCCCGTTTTAGTTCTAATATCCGGTAGAATCCTTTCAACATCTACTTCTAATATTATCTTTCCTTTAGAATCTATATCCTGTAAATCATCAACTATGAAAATACTTTCGTAGTCCCTTGGGAAATATAATAGTAGATCTAATATGCTATATATACCACATTTACTTAATTTATCAGCCATTTTAGGCCCAACACCTTTTATTGTCGTAACGCTACTGTAAATATTCACTTTATCACTCCACATTTTCAATATAGAAAAAAAGCCCTAAGGCTTTTATTCTACTGATGTAATGAAATAGTATAGTGGTTGTTCTCCACTAAAACATTGAACATCCATATCTGGGTATGCTTCCTCTAAATCTGCTACTAACTGATCAACCTTATCACCTTCGCAGTCTTCACCATAGAATATAGTAATAAGCTCGCTATCTTCATTTACCATATTCCCAATGAGAGTTTTGCAAACATCATATACATCGCTACCAATTTCATTAATTTTTCCTTCTAATAAGCCTAAAATATTTCCTTCTTTAATAACCCTACCATCATCTTCAGTATCCTTCACTGCATAGGTTACTGATCCAGAAGTAACATTCTCAATAACTTCATTCATTAATTCTTCATTTTCTTCTGAAGAGCCATTTTGATTAAACATAGTTATAGCAGTAATTCCTTGTGGAATTGTTTTTGTTGGGACAACTATAACCTTTTTATCTTCAACTAAATCTATAGCCTGAGTTGCTGACATTATTATGTTTTTATTATTTGGAAGTACAAAAACAACTTCTGCATTTACATTGTTAATACTCCTAACAATATCTTCAGTACTAGGATTCATGGTTTGACCACCTTCAATAACCTCATCTACTCCAAGATCCTTAAATATTGAAGATATTCCATTTCCTCTAGCTACTGTTACAAATCCATAAGGCTTTGCCTCTTCTTTAACTTTTTCAATTGAAGCATTATTCTTAGCTTCATCTATTTCTATTAAAGATCTATGTTGTTCTCTCATATTATCAATCTTAATTTTAGAAAGAGGTCCAAATGTTACTGCTTTAGATAGAACTGCACCAGGATCATTTGTATGAACATGAACCTTTGTTATATCTTCTAGACCTACAAGAACTAGAGAATCTCCATGTCCTTCTAAAAATTCTTTAAATGAAGCCGTATCTTTTACTTCGTTTAATATTATAAATTCAGTACAATACCCAAATTTAATATCTGATGGATCTATATTTACCTCTGGAGAATCATACTGATTTTCTACTTCTTCTGCTTCTCCATCTTTAAGAAGAGATATATGGCCTTCTTGCTTCAAGGCTTCCATCATTCCTTTTAATATGATTAACAGACCCATTCCTCCTGCATCCACTACCTTTGCTTGTTTTAACTGTGGTAACATATCTGGAGTTTTATCAAGCATTATTTTACTTTCTTCACAAACTTCCTTAAATAACTCAATCATATCCTCAGCCTCGCTACATATAGCCCCTTCTCCTGCTGCTCTTATGATTGTAAGTATAGTTCCCTCTGTTGGTCTCATTACTGCCTTATAAGCAAAATTTGAGCCTTCTACAAAAGAGTTCTTAACCTCATCTACATTTGCCTCTTCTCTATTCTCAAGTCCCTTTGCAATTCCTCTAAGAATTTGAGAAAGTATAACTCCAGAATTTCCTCTAGCTCCCATTAAAGCACCTTTTGCTAATCTTTTTGAAACTTCACCTATTGATTTATTCTCAAGTCCTTCAATTTCTTTAGCTGCTGCCTTAAATGTTAGCGACATATTAGTTCCTGTATCTCCATCTGGAACTGGAAAAACATTTAATGAGTTTACATATTCCTTTTGCTTTTCCAGTGCATTTGAAGCACTTCTAATCATATTAGAAAAATCACGTCCGTTTATTGTTGTATACGTCACTTTATGTTCCCCCTTAGACTCTAATGCCTTGAATATTAACTGTAACTTGTGAAATCTTAACACCTGTAAGATTTTCTAAATTGTATCTAACTGTTTGTATTATATTATTAGCTATTACAGCGATTTTAGTTCCATATTCTACAATTATATATAATTCAATAGCTACAGAGTTTTCTTTTTGAACTATTTTAACACCTTTTGCTAAGTTTTCAGCTTTTAATAATTCCCATAATCCATCCTTAGCATTTTTCAAAGCCATGCCAACAACTCCATAACATTCCATTGTTGATACTCCTGCTATATTAGCTACTACATCTTCAGAATAATACACATTTCCTATTTCAGTTGTTATATTAGCTTTCATAATCAATTCCTCCTTAATTATACCTTATAAATATTTTATATTAACTTAAGCTTTAATTCAACTAATATAATAACATATATTATTGAATTTTATCAGAATTATATGTATAATAATAGAGGTATGTGTTTATTTTTCTTAATACTTGCAACAATCATAGTAATTGTGTTAAAATAACTTATGTTTGATTCATAGCAGTATGTTGGAATTTTGAGGAGGTGTAATATATGTCAAGAAGATGTGAAATATGTGATAAAGGTGTAGTTTCAGGAGTACAATTCTCTCACTCTCACCGTCAATCTAAAAGAAAATGGGCTCCAAACTTAAAAAAAGTTAAAGCTATCGTTAACGGTTCACCTAAAACCGTACACGCTTGTACTAGATGCTTACGTTCTGGTAAGGTACAACGTGCCGTTTAGATCGTAAAAAAAATGCAACTATAATGGTTGCATTTTTTTATGTGTAAAATTAGTATTTATGTTTTTTTCTCATGAATATTTTAACTATCTTAGATAAAAACTTTGGTAACTTAATTACTCTTATTGTCACACTTCAGCCTCCTTTACCTATTCACTAACAAAATTTCTCCATTATAAACCATCCTAAAGCTATAACTGCACATCCAACGACTATCATCCATCCCCAAAATGGAATTAACATAGATAATACTATTCCCACCCCTATAGAACTAACAATAAGTCCGAGCTTCTTTGTTGTCCTATTTCTCATATTCACTATCCCCCCCATAAGCCTTTTAGTATTATTATATGTACCAATCTTAAAATTGGTACATATAGAATACCTTAATAACAAACTAGAACTAAATAAAAATAGAGGAATGCTATAATGCATTCCTCTATTTTTATTTAGTTCTTCTTATGCAATACTAAAATATTCTAATTATTAAAAGACATCCCTTTGTAAACTTTATCTCAACTATCTCATTTTGAAATTCATTTGAAACAGTTAAATTATCCACCTGACATAGTTTATAGTTCTCTACTAAATACTTCGCTCCCTTTATAGTTAAGTTCATAGTATCCTCACCATAACTAAATAAAGAAAATACTTCACCTACTTTACCTGTAATAGTTGTAGGTTTATCAATTAAAAATATTTCATTAATATCATCTACAATATAGCATGGTATAGATTTTTTTAACCCCTCATAAAGAATACAAAGATTTGCAATGAAGTGGTCAATTCGCTTACCAGTACATCCTAGAAATACTACTTCATTAGCTCCAAGTTCTACGGCTTTATTAAAAGCTATAGAACTATCTGTAAAATCTTTTTCCCTTGGAAATCTTTTAGTTTCAGTATTGTTACTTAATTTCTCATAGATTTCCTCATCAATGGAATCAAAATCTCCTAGAAGATATGTAGGAAATATTCCATATTCATATAAAATATTAGCTCCTCCATCTGCTGCGATAATTATGAAGGCATCCTTCATATATTTCTCTACAAGTTCTTTACTTGGAGAGTCACCTCCACCAACTATAATAGCCCTCATATTAAAATCCTTTTTTTAAACTTGCTATATTTTTCTCTATTTCATTATTCTTAAACACTGCAGAACCTGCTACTATAGAATTTGCTCCACACTCCACAACCTTGTGAATATTGTTTGCATCTATACCGCCATCTACTTGAATATATAAGTCTTTATTATACTTATCTTTAAGCTCTTTAACTCTTGCTATTTTCTCACCACAGTATCCTATGTATTTTTGACCACCAAAGCCTGGATTTACAGACATAATAAGCACCATATCTAAATCTGGAATTAAATTTTCAATAACTGAAACTGGAGTTCCTGGATTCAATGCTATACCCGCCTTCGCTCCCAAACTTTTGATATACTTTATAGTTCTATCAATATGTCTGTCAGCCTCATAATGAACTGTTATAATATCTGCCCCTGCATCTACAAAATCTTTAACATACCTTGATGGATCTTCAATCATTAGATGCACATCAAAAACTAAAGATGTTAAACCTCTTATAGCCTTAATTACAGGTACACCAAAGGATATGTTGGGTACAAACATTCCATCCATAACATCTATATGGACCCAGTCTGCTCCATACTTCTCTATTTCTAATACATGCTCCCCTAATCTTGAAAAATCTGCTG
This sequence comes from Clostridium sp., assembly GCF_036646415.1. Taxonomy (GTDB): domain Bacteria; phylum Bacillota; class Clostridia; order Clostridiales; family Clostridiaceae; genus Clostridium_J. Next base: position 125,851 of record NZ_JAVXMF010000005.1, read on the forward strand.
ATAGTATTGATGGTGACAATTTAATCATTTTCTATTCCCCCTGCTTATAATTTCTTCTATGGTTTTTATGTAAAATTCATATCTACTTTTATTTATTTCCCCTGATTCAACTTTTTCTTTTATAGCACATCCTGGTTCCTTATAATGAACACAGTTATTAAATTTACATTGACCATTGTATTCTGTAAATTCTGGAAATAATTCCTGCAATTCCTCTTTCTCTATAAAATCTAGCTCTAAAGACGAGAATCCTGGTGTATCTACTAAAAATCCACCTTGAACTCTTACCAACTCACTATGTCTTGTAGTGTGTTTTCCTCTTTTAAGTCTCTCACTAATATCTCCCGTTTTCATAGCTTCTCTACCAAGTATTTTATTTAGTATAGTAGATTTACCTACTCCTGAAGGTCCACAAAACACTGTAATATTATCTGTTATTTTTTCTTTTAAACCTTCCATTCCTATTCCATGTTTTCCTTGTATATATAGTACTTCATACCCTACTACTTTAAGCATTTCTCCAACATTCATACTATTTTCACTCTCTATATCCATTTTGTTAAAGCATACTATTGGTAATACTTTGTTATACTCACAAAGAAGTAAAAATTTATAAAGCAAGTTTAAGTTTAAATCTGGATTTTTACTACTTACTACCACAAAAGCCTGAGTAACATTTGAAACTGCTGGTCTTAGTAGTTCATTTCTTCTTTCAAGTATTTCTGTTATAATACCATTTTCATTATCCTCTTCTTCAACGATAACCTCATCGCCAATCATTGGTGTAAGACCTTTATGTCTGAACTTTCCTCTCGCTTTACACTTAACAACTTTTTCATCAATATCTACATAGTATAATCCACCAATGCCTTTAACTATTACTCCCTGCATATATTCCTCCTAAATAATTTTAACTAATCCTTAAGTCATAGACTGACCCAAGGATTAGTTTACTTAATTTGTTAAGGTTGTTCTTTATCTCCATCTGGTTCTTCTGGTTTTTCAGATTGAGATGTTATATCAATAATAGTACCTTTTTCTACCTTTTGACCAGCAGGTACTCCCTGAGTTATTACTATTCCATTTTTGTCTCCATTAATTCTTATACTTAATTCAGCTGTTTTAGCATCAGCTTCAGCTTGCTTCACAGTATTTCCTATAAAATTAGGAACCTCTACTTTACCTGCATCTGGATCTTGATATTGATAATAATTAATATTTATTGCTTCATTTTCTTGAACCTTTGTACCCTCATTTATACTTTGATTAAATATCTTGCCATCCTTAGATTTATCATCTGTTATTACCGCATTAGTAGTTCCTAGTTTAAGGTTTGAAACCGCTAACACTTGCTCTGCTTCTTTCACAGTAATATTTATAAGATTTGGAACCTTAGCATACTTTATTTTAGATCCCTTGCTAATTACAATATCAACTACGTCACCTTTTTTAACTTTTGTACCACCTATTGGATTTGTTTTCATTACTGCTCCTTCTGCTATTTCTTCAGAATACTCTTCAGTAATTGCACCAACCTTAAGTCCTAAGTTAACTATATAGTCTTGAGCTACACTCTTACCAAGCTTAACTACATCCGGCACTCCTAATTCTTTAGGTCCTAAGCTTACCCTTACCCTTACTTCACTTTTCTTCTTCACCACGGTATCCTCAGCTGGGAATACATCAATTATAGTTCCTGCCGGCTTATCACTTTCCTCTTCACCTAATACCACAAAGGATAATTCTAACTTTTCTACAGCTGACTTTGCCTCTTCTACAGTAAGTCCAGTGATTTTAGGTACCTTTAATTCATCTTTAATTGAATTTTCATCGCCCCTATTATATATAAGATTTCCTGCAGATATTCCTAACAGAATTACCAATAATACTGCTCCTGCTATTATTAAAACCTTTTTCCATGTGCTAGTTTTCTCATTATCATTATCATCATCTTCTTCTTCATCATCTTCTTCATAATCTTCAGCTTCATAGTCATCTTCATCAACAAGTTTTTTTTCATTTTTAGTATTTTTTATGTTATTTTGTATTTGTGTTACATCCATTATAGTTGTAAACTCATTATCCATATTTGCTGGTGTAATGTTATATGAATTATTATTTTCTATTCTTATCAAATCTATTAACATTTCTGTAATGTTATTATATCTTTTTACAACTTCCTTTTGAGTAGCCTTTATAATCAGATTGTTTAAACTCTCTGGAATGGTTGCAACTAAAGTTTTAGGTGAAATAATAGGATCTTGAATATGTTTAAGGGCTACTGCTACAGCACTATCACCATCAAAAGGAACTGTGCCTGTTACCATTTCATATATTACTATCCCAAAAGAATATATATCTGTTCTATTATCTACAATTTTACCCTTTGCTTGTTCTGGAGAAAAGTAATGTGCAGAACCAATTACCTTGTTAGTGTGAGTAATTGTATCCGAAGAAGTTGCCTTTGCAATACCAAAATCAGTGACCTTAATAACATTCTCCTCCGTAATTAAAATATTATGAGGTTTTATATCTCTATGAATAATTCTATTCTTATGTGCACATTCTAAAGCTTTAGCTATCTGTATAGCAATTTTTAAAGTTGTATCTGTCGGAAGAGGTGTATTTTCTCTTATGTACTCTTTAAGAGTTTTCCCATTAACCAGCTCCATAACAATATAATTAATATTTTCTTCGCTTCCTACATCATAGATACCAACTATATTATTATGAGAAAAACTTGCTGTAGCTAATGCTTCACGCTTAAACTTATCCATAAAATCTGCATTATGAGAATACTCTGGCTTAAGTATTTTAACTGCTACAAATCTATTTAAAATAGCGCACTTTGCTTTATATACTACAGCCATTCCGCCTTCACCTATTTTTTCTACTAACTGATATCTATTACCTAATATCCTACCTATCATTTGCACTCCCACTCTCCCTTAAAAATGATAATAGAAATATTATCTCTTCCACCATTTTCCTTACTCATATTTATTAGCTGTAAACACGGTTCCTTATTATCCTCTTTCAATACTTTAAGAATTTCTCTTTCACTTACCTCATTAGTAAGTCCATCACTGCAAAGGAGCACCTTAGATAGTTCTCTTATATCTAAGGTATAATAATCTGCTTTTACTACCGGATTAGTTCCTACAGCCCTTGTTATCACATTTTTATTAGGATGCTCTTTTGCTTCTTCCTTAGTAATTGTTCCATTATCTAAAAGCTCTTGTACCAAAGAATGATCCTTTGTTACTTTAATAAGTTCTTTTCCTTTTAATACGTAACCTCTACTATCTCCTACATTCACCATGGTAAGCTGATTACCTCTCAAGAATGCCCCAGTTATAGTGGTTCCCATACCATTACAATCTTCATTTAAGAGACCTTCCCTATATATCTTTCTATTTGCATTTAATATAGCATCATTTAATATTTCTTCTTGTGTTTCTTCATCTTTATGGTTAATTACATATTCAATTATAATATCTTTAGCAAGTTTACTTGCAACTTCTCCTGCATTATGTCCACCCATTCCATCAGCTACTATATATATTCCAAAATCATCATCTTCATAGTAACCAACCGAATCTTCATTAAAGGTTCGCCTATTACCAACATCAGTTGCTATTCCCACTAATCTCCCCATATAAAATTACAACTCCCTTTTTTCAATATAACTTTTTCTTAACTGTCCACAAGCTGCATTTATATCTAGTCCCATTTCTTTCCTTACTGTAGTCTCAATTCCGTTTTTCATTAATATATCTTTAAATGACTTAACCTCATCTGAACTAGATTTTTTTAGATCATTTCCACTTATTTCATTAATTGGAATTAAATTCACATGACATAACATGTTCTTTATTAATTTAGCAAGTTTTTCTCCATGTTCCCTGGAGTCATTAATTCCTTTAACTAGAGCATATTCAAATGTAATTCTCCTACCTGTTTTATTTATATAGTAATTACAGCTCTTCATTAATTCATCTATAGAGTACACCTTAGCAATTGGCATAGTTTGAACACGTAATTCATCAGTTGGCGCATGTAGAGATATGGCTAAAGTTATTTGAAGATTCAAATCTGCAAGACTTATAATCTTAGGTACAATTCCGCAAGTTGAAAGAGTTATATGCCTTTGACCTATATTAAGTCCATAGTCTGAATTTACATCCTTAATAAATTTTATCACATTATCATAATTATCTAAAGGTTCCCCACTTCCCATAAGTACAATATTAGATATTCTTTCATTAAGTTCCTTTTGCGAAGCCATAACCTGACCAAGAATTTCACCACTAGTTAAACTTCTAACAGCACCACCAATTGTAGATGCACAGAACTTGCATCCCATGTTGCATCCTACCTGTGTTGAAACACAGATAGAGTTCCCATGGCTATATTGCATTACTACACCTTCAACTACATTTCCATCGGCTAAAAGAAACAAATGCTTTCTTGTGTCACTGTTTTTAGAACTATATGTTTCAACGATTCTAGGTATTCCTATATAAAAATTTTTTTCTAATTTTTCTAATGTAGACTTAGGTATATTCTTCATATCATTAAAATTCCAAACATCTTTATAAATCCATGAAAACACCTGTTTTGCTCTAAATTCTTTATCTCCATTTTCCTTCATCCATTTTTTTAATTGTTCTATGTCTAAGTCTAGTATATTATTCATTTTTTCTCCTATTTATTTCTACGAATTTTAGCGATAAAAAATCCATCCATATTTTCATTTGGCAAAACACTTACACATCCATTATCATGATAAATAATGTTATCAACCTTACCAAAATTTAAAGGTTCAACTTTAAACTCCTTAAAGTTTTTCAGAAACCACTTAATATTTCCTTCATTCTCATCTTTGTTAAGTGTACAAGTTGAGTATAGCAAAATTCCATTATCATTAACGTACTTTGCTGCATTCTTCATTATCTCTCTCTGAATTGAAATCAAAGATTTTAATTCCTTTTCTCTCTTAGTATATTTTATTTCTGGTTTCTTTCTTATTATTCCAAGGCCAGAACATGGTACGTCAATTAATACCCTATCACCAAGTTCTATAAGTCTTTCATTTTCTATAGTTGCATCTAATAGTTCTAGTTCTATATTATCTAATCCTAATCTTTCACTATTGCTCTTAATTAATTCTAGTTTATGATCATATATATCAAAACCTATTACTCTTCCTGTGTTATTCATTATTTCTGCTATATGAGTAGTTTTCCCCCCTGGTGCACTACATAGGTCAAGAACAGTCATATTCTCTTCCAAGTCCATACTTGGAGCAACCAACATAGCACTCTCATCTTGAACCGTAATAACTCCCTTTCTAAACATAGGGTTATCCTCAACACTCTTACCTCTAATAATTCTTATAGCTTCAGGACATATTACTCCCTCTTCTATATTATAACCATTATCTTCAAGTTCCTGTGAAACGCTCTCGAAGTCACCCTTGGTGGTATTAACCCTAACTGTAACTGAAGGTCGTTTATTAAGGCCTTCTAATATTTTTACGCCTTGTTCCTTACCATACTGGGCAATAAATAATTTTACCATCCATTGTGGATAAGAATATGTAAAGGCTAATTCTTCATTAACATTTTTTTCATCATAATACTTTTTATCTCTGTTTCTTAAATAATTTCTCAAAACTCCATTAACTAATTTTGAAGCTCCCACAGATACATTTTCTTTAGCTAAATTCACCCCTTCATTTACTGCTGCAAACTCAGGAATTTTATCTAAATATATAAGCTGATATATACATACTCTTAAAAGATTTAATATATATTTATCTGTATTATCAAATTTCTTCTCAAGAAATGTCTTAAGAATTTTGTCAATAGTATATTTATATTTAATAGTTCCATATACAAGTTCTGTAACTAAAGCTTTATCCTTATCTATGAGATTACATTCATTAAGATTTTTGTTTAAGGCAATGTTGGAATACGCCTTATTTTCAAATACTTGCATTATGGTATTTATTGCTACTTCTCTAGCACTTGTCATTTATATCATCCTATCTTATATATATCTCGCATAGCATAGGCTAAACGGATTGTAATTTATTTATTGCGAACTTTAATGTAGCCCATTTTTAGTTTTTAACTATTATTTCTATCTCTAATAGCTAAAAGTCTTAAAAGTTGTGCTATAGCTGTAACTGCTGCTGCTACATAAGTTAAAGCCGCAGATGTTAATACATTTTTAGCACCCTTTATTTCATCTTCATAAAGTATACTTTTAGCTTGTAATATTACTATAGCTCTACTCGATGCATTAAATTCTACAGGTAATGTAACCAATTGAAAAAGTACAGCTGCTAAGAATAGTATAATTCCAAAGTTAATTAAAGGGGTAAATGAAAATACTATTCCAAGAAAAAACAATATCCAAGATCCTTGAGATCCAATATTTGCAATGGGAACTAAAGCAGTTCTTATCTTAATTGGTACATATCCTTCTTTATGTTGAATGGCATGGCCTATTTCATGTGCAGCTACTCCAATAGAAGCTAATGATGTACTATTATATACATCACTTGATAACTTAACTACTCTTTTGGTAGGATCATAATGATCAGTTAGGTTTCCACTTATAACTAATACAGGTATATCAAAAAGTCCATAGCTATCTAATATCATTCTTGCTACTTGCCCACCAGTATATCCATTCCTACTATAAACCTTTGAATACTTAGCATAGCTACTTTTTATCTTCATCTGTGCCCAAACTGAAATTATTAATGCTGGTATAAGAATTATCATTGTTGGATCATAATACATTCCATAAAATCCCATATAAATTTCTCCTTTACTTTATAATTTAAAGCACTTACTATCATTATCTTTTAAGCAACACATTCTCTTCTATTGAATTTCCTCTTATATATTCTTCCACTCTTAGTGGTTTCTTATTTGGAAATTGCACTTTAGTTATTAGAATATTATTATCCTTTGTTGAAACTAGAATTCCCTCTTTATTTACTCTTACAATAGTACCCGGCTTCTTTGTAGATTTGTCTGATGTCAGCCTTGTTTCAATAACCTTCATTGAAGCTTCATTGTAGTAAGTGTATGCCATTGGGAATGGATTTAACCCTCTTACAAAGTTGTGAATATCCTGTGCTCCTTGATTCCATTCAATTCTTGCCATATCTTTATTTAACATACTTGCATAGCAGCTTTCACTTTCACCTTGCTTTATTGGGGTTATTTCTTCGTTACAAAGACTATCAATAGTTTCAATTAAAAGTTCTGCACCACTATCCATCAATATATCATGTAGCTCTCCAGTATTCATATTTTCTGTTATTTCAAACTTATTTTTTAAAAGCATATCTCCTGTATCAAGTCCAACATCCATTAGCATTGTTGTATTTCCACTTTCTTTTTCACCTTTCATAATTGCATAATGTATTGGTGCTGCTCCTCTATACTTAGGTAATAAAGATCCATGAAGATTAATACAACCATATTTAGGTATGTCTAGTACCTCTTTAGATAAAATCTGTCCAAAAGCCACCACAATTATAAAATCTAAATTCATAGATTTTAATTCTTCTATTAGCTGCCTTTCATTTCTTAATTTCTCTGGTTGATATACTTTTATATCATGTTTAAGTGCCACCTGCTTAACTGGTGACATAGTAACAGATTTTCCTCTTCCCTTAGGTCTATCTGGTTGTGTTAATACCGCCTTAACTCCATATTTTTCAATTATAGCTTCTAAGGATGGTACTGCAAAATCCGGTGTTCCCATAAATACTATATTCATTTTAAACCCACTCCTTACCTTACTATTTTATCCGTATATAATATTCCATCTAAGTGATCTATCTCATGACAAAGAGCTCTTGCTAATAAATCTTCTCCTTCTATTTCTATAGACTCACCTTTTCTATTTTGTGCTTTAACCTTTACATATTTAGGTCTTATAACATTTCCATCTTGACCAGGCACACTTAGGCACCCCTCTTTATCATTAACCTGTCCTCTGGTTTTAATAACCTCAGGATTTATAAGTATTATTGGTCCATCCCCAATATCTATAATTGCTATTCTTTTTAGAATACCAACTTGAGATGCAGCAAGGCCAACTCCATTTGCTTTATACATAGTATCTAACATATCATCAATTAAAGTTTGAGTTCTATCATCCAGCTTAGTAACAACCTTACTTATTTTCCTTAGTACTGAGTCTTCTTGTGTCCTTATATTTCTTATTGCCATTTTTCTTCTCCTTTATAATAAACTATTAGGATTTATATCAATCCCTATTCTTATATTCTTATAATTCAATCCCTCATAAATTATATTCTTAATTTCCATTGCAAATGCATCACTAAATTTACCTTTAATTATTATTTGCCATCTATATAGGTTTTTCATCTTAGAAACACCGCATGGACAGGGTCCTAATAATTCAATTTTATCACTTTTATCTATTTTCATCCTTATTTTATCGGCTAAAGTTTGTATACTTTTTATTAAATTTTCTTCATTTTCACTACTTAAATTAATACATAATATCTTTGTAAAGGGTGGATAATCTCTAAGTTTTCTTATAGCTATTTCCTCTTCATAAAAGCCTTTGTAATTATTTTCTGATGCATAAATAATACTATAGTTTTCCGGACTATATGTTTGCAGTATTACCTTTCCCTCTTTACTTCCTCTTCCAGCTCTTCCTGCCACCTGAGTAATAAGCTGAAAGGTTTTCTCTCCAGCTCTATAATCAGGCAAATTTAAAGATAAATCTGCTGCTATAATTCCAACTAAGGTTACATCTTTAAAATCTAACCCCTTTGCAATCATTTGGGTTCCTATTAAAACATTATATCGTTTTGAAGCAAAATCGTTATAAATTTGTTCATAGGAGTTCTTTCCACGAGTTGTATCAAAGTCCATTCTTAGTGGTTTGCTATCTAAAAAGGTTTTCCTTACACTATGCTCTAACTGCTCAGTTCCTACTCCAAAGTATTTCACATATTTGCTTTTACATTTAGGACAAGTATTCATGGCCTTTTGCTGCATGCCACAATAATGACATGTAAGATTATTATCCTTGTGATATGTCAAAGAAATATCGCAGTTACTACATTTAAAAACATAACCACATTCTCTACAAGATACAAAGGTTGAAAACCCTCTTCTATTTAAAAACATTATTGCTTGTTCTTTTCTTTGTAATGTTCCACACATTTCTTCCTGAAGTCTTCTACTAAACATAGATTTATTTCCTTGTTTAAGTTCTTCCCTCATATCTATAACTTCTATAGTTGGAAGCTTTGCTCCATCCGCTCTGCTATCTAAAGTTATAATATCATATTCTCCCTGTGTTGCCTTATAATAAGTTTCAACAGAGGGGGTAGCTGACCCAAGTACAGCTTTACAACCCTCAATATCAGCCTTTAAAACTGCTATTTCCCGGGCATTATATTTAGGGTCGCTGTCGGATTTATAACTTGTTTCATGTTCTTCATCTATGACAATAAGTCCTAAATTTGAGAATGGTAAAAATATTGCAGATCTTGCTCCTATAGCAACTTTAACATTACCCATCTTAACTCTCATCCATTCGTCAAATCTTTCTCCATTAGAAAGTCTACTATGAAATATAGCTACATTACGTCCAAATCTTCCTTTAAACCTCTCTACCATTTGAGGTGTAAGGGCTATCTCTGGTATTAATATTATAGAATCCTTATTGTTTTTCATCATATTTTTAACTAAATTCATATATATTTCAGTTTTTCCACTACCTGTTATTCCATGTATAAGAAATTTATTGTTGATGCTATGTATTAATATTTTGTCAACACACTTTTGTTGAACTGAATTTAATACCTTTTCCTCATAGTCTTTATATATAGTCTCATTATATCTGTTAACTATAGATTTTTCCACAGCTAGAAACTCATATTTAATTAGAGTATTTATCATAGACAAAGACATATTAAACTCATTTACTAGTTCTGCTTTATTGTAAGTACCACTGTACTCTTTTATAAAGTTTATAATATTTATATAATTTTCTTTATTGTATTTTTCCGTTATAGGTTTTCCTATAACTATAGTATTTTTAGTTTTAAAGGTTGCCCCCTTAGTAATTCCATTGGGAATCATAACTTTTATGCACTCTAGATATGTGCATAAATACTTCTCCCTCATCACTTTTATAAGCTTTATATTTTCCTCTGTAAGAAACTCAATTTTGTCATCTATATCTAAAATCTCTTTTAATTTAGTATTGTCATCTATGTTATAAAATATATCTACTATAAATCCATATATTTTCTTATTTCCATTACCAAAGGGTACTGTAACCATTCTGCCCTTTTTAACCTTATCATATAATTTCTCCGGCACCTTGTATGTAAATATTCTATCCACCTTTACAGCTTCATTATTTACAATAATTCCAAGATACATATCCATAAGTTTCTCACCTCACAATGATAAATGAATAATAAAAAAAGCGACTTAGTCGCTTTTTTATTATTTATATCCTAAAATCATATTAAAAAGCTCATAACCAACTAATCTTTTACTCATATTATCAAGAGATATTTCTTTTCCATCTCTTTTTATAATTGTAACCTTATTAGTATCAGCTCCAAAGCCTGCATTACTTTCAGTTATATCATTAGCCACAATATAATCAAGATTTTTACCTTCTAATTTTTTATGAGCATTTTTTATTACATTATTGCTCTCAGCTGCAAAACCCACTAAAATCTGATGTTGCTTTAAAGTTCCCAACGTTTTAAGTATATCATTATCTCTTACTAATTCTAAATTTAAATCTTCAGGACCTTTTTTTATTTTTTCATTTGAATAATCTTTAGGTTTATAATCAGCTACTGCCGCAGATTTAACTACTATATCACTAGTCTGAAATTCTGCCATTACTGCACTTAGCATCTCTTCATTAGTTTCAATGTTAACTACCTTTATACCACTTGGTGGTTTTATATTAGTTGGTCCACTAACTAGTACTACCTGAGCTCCTCTATCCCTTGCTTCTTTAGCAATAGCATATCCCATCTTACCTGTAGATTTATTTGTTATGAATCTTACAGGATCTAGATTTGCTCTAGTTGGACCTGCAGTTACAAGTACCTTTTTACCTAATAAATCCTTTGGCTCATGAAGCTGTGACATAATTACTTCTACAATTTCTTCTGTATCTGCAAGCTTTCCATCACCAACATCACCACAAGCAAGTCTACCACTACCAGGATTAATAAACTCATATCCATGATCCTTTAACTTGCTAATGTTTTCTTGAACCATAGGATTATTATACATATTAGTATTCATAGCTGGAGCAAAAATAACCTTTGCTCTCGTTGCCATAATAGTAGTAGATAACATATCATCTGCTATACCATTTGCAACCTTACCAATAATGTTTGCAGTAGCTGGAACTACCACTAATAAATCTGCCTTCTTAGCTAAGGATATATGTTGAATCTCAAAAGCCTTTGGTTCATCAAACATATCCTTCACAACCATATTTTGACTCAAAGATTGAAAACTTAAGGTAGTAACAAATTCACATGCAGACTTAGTCATAATAACATGAACATTTACATTTTCTTTTTTTAACTTACTTATTACATCTAACGCCTTATAGACTGCAATTCCACCAGTTACTCCTATTACTACATTCTTCTCATTCATCTTAGTTAGATCCTTCTTCCGCCTCTTGTGAATCTGTTATTTCAGTTTCCTCAGCGCTATTAATTATATCTGATTTTTCTCGAACTTTAATAATGCCTTCTTCAACTTCCTGGATAGCAATTGTTAAAGGTTTGCCTTCAGTACCAGGTATTAATGGCTCTGCTCCCTCAATTAGTTGTCTTGCTCTTCTTGAAGTAGCTACCACTAGTGAATATCTGTTATCCACTTTCTCTAATAACTTTATAATAGATGGGTTTATCATTGAATCATTCATATTGTTAGAACCTCCCTAATAGTTCATTTTTGATCTTAAATACTCTACATTTTTCTGCAATTATTATGCTTTCGATTTTCTTTACGGCATATTCAACTTCATCATTTACAACAGCATAGTCATATTTAGATGCAAAACTTATTTCATCATAAGCAGCTTCCATCCTAGTTTTTAATGACTCAGGAGTTTCACTTCCTCTGTTTGTAATTCTATTTCGTAATTCTTCCATAGATGGTGGCATAATAAATATAAATATACCTTCAGGATACGCTGACTTAATCTTAAGTGCTCCTTGTATGTCTATTTCAAGTATTACATCTTTACCTTCATCTAACATTCTTAAAACTTCTGATCTAGGTGTGCCATAAAAATTACCGTACACCTCAGCATACTCTAAAAAGTCATCTTTATCAATTCTTTTTAAAAAATCTTCTCTTTCAGTAAAAAAGTAATTTAAGCCTTCAACTTCTCCGTCTCTAGGCTTACGTGTTGTACATGATGTTGATATCCATATGGGATTTTTCTCAATTAACGCCTTACATACCGTTCCTTTTCCAGCTCCCGATGGGCCAGATACAACTAATAGTTGCCCTTTGCTATTCATATTATTCATCAACCTCTTCTATACTCTCATCCTCTTTTGCTGCTAGTCTATGTGCTACTGTTTCTGGTTGAACTGCAGATAATATTACATGATCACTATCAGTAATTATAACCGCTCTTGTTCGTCTTCCATAGGTAGCATCAATTAACATACCTCTATCTCTAGCTTCTTGAATTATTCTTTTTATTGGCGCTGATTCTGGACTAACAATAGCTACTAATCTATTTGCAGAAACAATATTCCCAAATCCAATATTTATAAGTTTTATACCCATGCCATACCTCCTAGTTTATTCTACGTTTTGAACCTGTTCTCTAATTTTTTCTATCTCACTTTTTATATTAAGTGCTATATTTGTTAACTCTAAATCATTAACTTTTGAAGCAATTGTGTTTGCTTCCCTATTCATTTCTTGAATAATAAAGTCTAATTTTCTTCCTATTGGTTCACTTAACTTAAATGTATTAATTACTTGCTCTAAATGGCTTTTAAGTCTAACTATTTCTTCATCAATACAACTTTTATCGGCCTGAAGAACTACTTCCATAGCAATACGATTCTCATCTATATTTCTCTCTGTGATAATTTCTTCCACCTTCTTTAGAAGTCTTCTTCTATACTCTTCCGAAACTTCTGGAACTCTGCTATTTATTATGTCAACATTACTAGAAATGCATTCACACCTTTTAGTAATATCTATTAAAAGTTTTCCTCCCTCTTGTTCTCTCATATCAAAAAGGTTGCTTACCGCACCTTCTACTGCTGGAAGCAATGTTTTCCACGCTGTATCTAAATCCTCTTCCTTTTGCTTTAATGTAAGAACCTCTGGAAATCTTGCTAGTGTAGTAGCTGAAACATCATCTCTTAGATTATACTTATTCTTAAGGTTTTGTAGTGCCTCTATATAACTATCTGCCAAACTTTCGTTTACTACTACTTCCATATCTTCCTTAGCCAATTGACTTTGGGTAACAAATATATCAACTTTACCTCTTTTAATTTTTTCATTAACATATTTTCTTATGTTATCTTCAAGGGAGATTAAAGCTCTAGGCATTCTAACATTAAGTTCAAAATATCTATGATTAACTGTTTTTATTTCAACTATAAAACTTGACACATCCCCTCCCGATGTACCTCTACCAAATCCAGTCATACTTTTTATCATATACAACTCACCCTTCTAGTCCTTGATAAATTCTTTATTCATTATACATAAAGTTTATCACTTATTTCAACCCATATACAAAAGAATTTTAAAGAAAATCGAAATATTTCTTAGAAAAACGCAGAAAAACCATGATAATTCCAAATAATAGCCAAAAATAAAAGTCTGTGAATGCTAAGCTTCACAGACTTTTGATTTTTCTGAAATTTTACAAGTTTCCATTTAATAAATATTTATTAGGGAACCTATTTATATATAATTCAAATGAGTAAATTCATTAACTAAATCATAAATTCAAAGTATCATTTATGAAAATATTATCTTTGCTAAAAATACTAATCCAAGAATATATACTACAACAGAAACAGGTTTTCTATTTTCTTTTTTTGTTGTAATATTACTTAAAAAGTTTAGTATAGCATATGATAACATACCTAACATTAATCCATCACCTATACTATAAGTCATTGGCATTAAAGCTATAGTTAAGAAGGCTGGTACACCTTCGGTGAAATCTGTGAAGTCAATTTGTCTAACTGAGTCTATCATAAAGAATCCTACTATAATTAACGCTGGTGCTGTTGCACAACCTGGTATAGCTATAAATAATGGTGACAAGAACATAGCAAGTAAGAATAGTACGCCTGTTACTACTGCTGAAAGACCAGTTCTAGCTCCTGATGCAACCCCTGCTGAACTCTCAACATAAGTTGTTACTGTAGATGTTCCTACTAGAGCCCCAAAAGTTGTTCCTATTGCATCTACCAATAGAGCTTTACCGGCATTCTTAACCTTTCCATCTTCATCAAGCATTCCAATTTTAGATGCCACTCCAACTAAAGTTCCTGCTGTATCAAAGAAATCTATGAATAAAAATACAAATACTACTGAAATGAAATCTTTTATAGACGCTGAATCTAAAAACACTGAGAAATCTAATTTTCCTGCAATTGGTGCTATAGATTCAAATTTGAATATTCCCTGTGGTAAGTATATACCTAACCCTGCTGCTACTTCTGGAGCTACAGCTGCATATATCCATGCCGCTACTGCACTAGCAAGCATTCCCCAAAGAATAGCTCCCTTAACATTCTTCTTTGATAAAATTACTATTATAATAATTCCTAATACTGTGATTAATACTGTTGGGCTTATCAAACTCCCCATGGTTACCTTTGTAGCTGCACTTCCAACTACAATTCCCGCATTTCCAAATCCGATAAATGCTATAAATAATCCGATACCCGCTGTAACTGCATATTTTAGGTTAGTTGGAATACAGTTTACAATAGCTTCTCTTACACTTGTTAATGATAATATAATAAATATGATACCTTCTACAAATACTGCTGTAAGTGCTACCTGCCATGAAATTCCCATTTCCATCACTACTGTATAAGCAAAGAATGCATTAAGTCCCATTCCTGAAGCTAGTCCAAGTGGTAGATTTGCATAAATTCCCATTAAAATAGTTGTAACACCGGCTGATAAACAAGTAGCTGTTACTACTGCTCCTGGGTTCATACCCACTCCTGGATCTCCTAGCATATTTGCATTAACTGCAATTATATATGCCATAGTTAAAAAAGTTATTAATCCTCCAACAACTTCTCTTTTAACATCTGTGCCATTCTCTTTCAACTTGAAAAACTTTTCCATAAACCTTGTCCCCCTTAAATTATGATATAAAAATATAATTTCAAAAAAAATAATAACCACTGGTTTGAGAATTCCAGTGGTTAGCTTTGTTTAACATAGGAATTCTCATAGTGGGATTTTATCGGCATCCCGTAGAAACATCTAATCCATATCATTAGATATATATGAAAATTGATATTATATTCTTTTTACAAGAATATAATATCAATTTTCCACTTCCATGTCAACAATTTTACGTATATTTTTGTTTATTTATTTTTTATTGTTCGTATTTTAATAGTGACCATTTTCAAATATGTGTCTTATTTCTTCTAGATTGTCAGTTTTTCCAAGGGCTAAAATAAGCTTTATTCTAGCCTTCTGACCTGGCATACTCTCTCCAAGTATAACTCCCATATTTCTTAATTGTTTTCCGCCACCTTCATATCCATAGCTATCAAGAACTCTCCCCTTGTAACATCTAGATACTATAACTATTGCAACTCCTTTACTAATAGCTTTCTCTACTGATTTAGCCATTAATGGAGGAATATTTCCTCTTCCCATAGCTTCAATTACGATCCCCCTTACTCCTTTATCTACACAAAAGTCTATAAGGGTTCCATCCATTCCCGCACAAGATTTAATTAAATAAACATTATTCTCTATTCTATTTGTATCAATATATTCTTTAGCTATACTTTCTCTATAAAACCTAACTTCATTGCTGTCTACAATTCCTATTGGTCCAAACTCAGGACTTTGGAAAGTGTTTAAATGCATTGAGTGAGACTTAGTAACCTCACTTGCACAATTAAGCTCATTATTAAGACATACCATTACTCCCCTACTTCTTGCAGCCATAGATGTAGCCGTACAAATAGAAGCTGCTAGGTTAGCTGGTCCATCATATCCTAATTCCGAACTATTTCTCATGGATCCTGTCACAACTACTGGCTTTTCACTTTTAATAGTTAACTGAAGAAAATAGGCTGTTTCCTCTAAAGAGTCAGTACCATGAGTAACAACTACACCATCTACATCATCTCTATCTAGAAAAGTTTTAACATAGTTTGAAAGTTCAAGCATAATGTTCGGTGTTATATGAGGGCTTGGCAGACTTGAAAATGTATACGATTCCACTTCTGCATAAGACTCAATTCCAGTTACCATAGACATTATTTCTTCTCCCGTTAAATTAGGTACTGCCGCTTTTATCTTTTCATCAACCTTCATTGATATTGTTCCACCGTTAAATATAACAACAACTTTACTCATAATTTATGTACCTCCCAAATATTTATTATCTCTAATTATAAAGCAAAAGATAATAACCTTATTTTGATTATCTCTTTATCCCGTATTTAATTATATATCTTTACTTCCTATATTGTAAGATAAAACTTTCAAAGTTCAAATTTACACTTATTTAAGCCTTTTACATAAATAAATATATTATAATGTATATGATTATACAATACACTTTTAAAAAATAAAAACAACAATATAGTTTTGAAATCATTGCAATCTCAAAACTATATTGTTGTATGCTCATGAAAAATATTCCATTTCACATTAGATAATTATACAAATAAGCCCACCATTTCCTTCATTTATTATTTTTTGAAGGGTTTTTTGAAGTTTAACTTGAACATCTTCTGGCATTTTATAAAGTTTATTTTGAAGACCTTCCTTGACTAACTCCTCTAAGGACTTACCAAACATATTACTTTGCCAAATTTGTGATGGATCATTCTCAAATTGTTCTAGGATTGATTTGTAAAATTCTTCACTTTGTTTTTCACTACCCATAATTGGCTGAATTTCAGTTTCAATATCCGCCTTAATTAAATGTAATGATGGTGCCGAAGCTTTTAATTTTACACCATACTGATTTCCTTTTTTAACAATCTCAGGTTCCTCAAGTTTCATCTCTGTAAGTTGAGGAGCCACAAGACCATATCCAGTTTCATTAACTTCTTTTAGAGCATCTGCTATTTTATCATACTCAATTTTAGCTTTGTAGAAGCTTTCCATGATACTTAACAAATCATTTTCATTTTTTATATCAGTGTTACAAATCTCTCCAAGAATTTTATAGAACAATTCATGCTTAGGATTTATATTAACCCATGAGGTGCCTTCACCCATATTCATTTCTTTAACCTTTATGTCTGATAAGAATTCTATTCCCTTAAAGGCATCTAAGCATCTTTTCACATCTCTAACCCTATAGATATCCTTACACATTGCCTTTAAAATAGTCATTATGTTGACTTTTAACCAATGTGATGAATTTAAACTTTCCATCCATTGTGGCATATCTATATTTATTTCTTTTACTGGGAATTCTCTTAGTACAGTATCAAATATTTGTGCAATTTCACCTTGACCAATATTCATTACATCCATAACCTTAACAGGGACATCATACTTTTCTTGAAGTTCCCTTTGTAGTTCCTTACTTCCCTCAGAATCTGGATTCACAGTATTAAGAATCATTATAAATGGTTTATTTATCTCTTTTAATTCATTTATAACTCGCTCTTCAGCCTCTACATAATCATCTCTATTTAGCCCAGTAATACTACCATCAGTGGTTACAACTACACCAATTGTAGAGTGATCTGTGATAACTTTTTTTGTACCTATTTCTGCTGCTTGCTCAAATGGAATTTCATAATCATGCCATGGTGTAGAAACCATTTTAGGTACTTCATCTTCCGTATACCCAAGAGCATTTTTTACTATATAACCCACGCAATCAACCATTCTAACCTTAAACTTTACTCCATCTTCGAATTGAATTTCAACAGCTTCATTAGGAACAAATTTTGGTTCTGTGGTATGAATAGACTTTCCAGATCCACTTTGTGGAAGTTCATCTTTTGCTCTTTCCTTCTTGTGAGGATTTTCTATGTTAGGTATAACCATTAGTTCCATAAACTTTTTAATAAAAGTAGACTTTCCTGTTCTCACTGGTCCTACTACCCCTACATATATATCCCCTTGAGTTCTTTCTGCTATATCTTTATATATATCAAAATTTTCCAAGGCTACCCTCCCGCAACTACTTATTAACATTATATATATATTGATACTAATTCTATATTATGCCTTATAGCTTTAAAAAAGTTTTCTTTACAGTAAAATAACTACACTAATGTTATTAGTGTAGTTATTTTACTTATAATTATTTAGTATTTTTCTTATTGATTATATTAATTATCATCATTAACATAATCAATAAGTTCTTCCAATGTTAAGTCCTTATCATTACATAGCTTACTAATTGTTCTATTTCCTATATACCTATAGTGCCATGGCTCATAACTATATCCAGTTATATTCTCCTTAGTTTTTGTATACCTTAAAATAAATCCATATTTATATGCATTTTTCAAAGCCCACGCACCTTCCTTTGTATCCTCAAAAGATTCATTAAGTTCAAACTGCATACTCTTACTAGTTATGTCTATAGCAAGTCCAAGCTGGTGTTCACTGGCTCCCGGTTTCGCCACATACTCACTATCTTCACTTCCTTTTTCTGTAGTCTCCTCTGAATGAAGATATTCTTGCTCATTAAATCCTCTAAAGCCATTACTTAAGAATAAATTTATACCTTCTTGCTGTGCATCATAAAACATTTGTTCTAAATCCTCTACAACATCTGCTCTAACTAAATTCCTTTCACTCTCTCTAGCTGTAACTAAACTAATATTAGGTGTAACCAAATTATTAGGAATATAATATTCATCTACCAAATTCTCTTTATTTGCCAATTTAAACAAACCCGTTGTATCATTATCAATAATTTGTTTTACTTCTACAATCTCAGCATCGGTTAACGTAGATATACTTATTTTTGGTACTTCATCTATTTTATTTGTATCCTTCTCTTTATCCCTATTGCTTACTTGAATTTCTTTATTTATATCTAACTTATCCTGATTATCATTAAATAATCCATAGTATTTTAAATTTCCTTTATAGCCATCTAATATAAGACCTACCATTATTCCTAATAAAAACAGCAATCCTATAATTATTGCAGCCCCTGTATTAAACCCTGACTTCTTTCTATAAAAAGCATCCTTTTTCTTGTAAAATGCATTTTTCCCACTTTTATGGCTATTATTTTTCCATTTATAATTTAACATATAATTTGTATCCTCCTATATCAACTTATATCTAAAAAATTTTTTACTCAAGATAATATTTATTCTCATTTAATCTTATTTCTTAACATTATATCAAAAATAAAGCTATTCTCAAAATAAAATATTTCAAGAATAGCTTTATTTAATAAAGTTTTACATTTCATGGTTTTCTTCTTTATGTCGTCTACCCATAAGTTCAGTTACAGCACTATTAGGATTCTTACCTTCAAACAATACTTGGTATAAAGCTGTAGTTATTGGCATATCAACATCTGTTCTTGATTTCAATTCATAGAAGGCTTTAACTGCTTCAATTCCCTCTACTACCATACCTATCTCTTCTACAGCTTGCTCTGCGGTTTTACCATTTCCAATTAAAATACCTGCTCTTCTATTTCTACTATGCATACTAGTACATGTAACTATTAAATCTCCCATACCAGTAAGCCCATAGAAGGTTTCTGCCTTTCCTGAAAGCTTAGTACCAACTCTTATTATCTCGCTCATACCACGAGTCATAAGCGCAGCCTTAGTATTGTCTCCATATCCTATTCCATCGGATATTCCTGCTGCTAGTGCAATTATATTTTTAAAAGCACCACCAATTTCTACACCAATCAGGTCATTATTTGTATATACCCTAAATGTAGTATTACTAAATATATCTTGTATCTTTTTAGATGCTATCCTATCATTAGATGCAGCAGTTACTGTTGTAGGTATATCTCTTGCTACCTCTTCCGCATGACTGGGTCCTGATAAAATTACTATAGGATGATTTTTGATCTCATCTTCTATAATTTCTGACATTCTTTTCAATGTGTGCTTTTCTATTCCTTTAGCTACAGTTACAATTATTTCATTCCCCTTAAGAAGTGGAGCTATTTTTTTTGATAGCTCTCTAATAGCCTTTGATGGCACTGCAAGAACCACTACTTCACTATCTACAAGAGCTTCCTTTAAATCGCTATAGGCAGTAACATTATCAGGTATAGTTATTCCTTCAAGATATTTTGAGTTCTCTCTTTCATTATTAATCTCACTAACAGCACTTTCTCTATGACACCAAATAGAACATTCTAATCCGTTTTTAGAAAGAAGTACAGCTAATGCTGTCCCAAAACTTCCTCCTCCAATAAATGAAACCTTACTCATATTACCCCTTCTTCCCTATTTTTTTAATTTAATCTTATTAATAAGAATGAGAATAAATATATTATTTATTCTCATTCTTTAAATTTAATTATTAATCTTCTTTTCTTTTTCTAAATATTGTTCTTATTCCCGTTCCCTTAAACTCAAAACTTTCTCTTAATCTATTTTCAAGATACCTTTTATAAGAGAAATGTAGGAGATTTTCATCATTTACGAAGAAAATAAATGTAGGTGGTTTTATATCAACCTGAGTTACATAGTATATCTTCATTCTTTTTAAAGCAACTATTGGTGGCTCATTCATAAGTACAGCTTTACTCACTACATCATTCAATATTCCTGTAGAAATTCTCTTAGTGTAGTTATTATAACATTCCTTAGCCATTGAAAGAACCTTGTTTACTCTTTGACCCGTTAGTGCAGATATAAATATGTAAGAAGCATATGGCATAAATGATAATCCTCTACCTATTCTATCTTTATATTCCTTCATGGTTTTATCATCTTTTTCAATAAGATCCCACTTATTAACAACAATTATTATAGCTTTGTTAAGTTCATGTGCATATCCAATTATCTTTTCATCTTGATCACTTAATTCTTCTGTAGCATCAAGAACTAGTATAGTTACATCAGATCTTTCAATTGCAGTTAAAGTTCTGATAACACTATATCTTTCTATCTCTTCTTTAATTTTACTTTTTCTTCTTAGACCTGCTGTATCTATTAAAATGAATTTTCCTTCATCAGTTTCAAGCTTACTATCTATTGCATCTCTTGTTGTACCTGGAATGTCACTAACTATGTTTCTAGTCTCTCCTAGAAGCTTATTGATTAGAGATGATTTTCCTACGTTTGGTTTTCCAACCATAGCAATTTTTATGTATTCTTCATCTTCTTCATTACCTACAATCTCATCAAAATGAGATACTACTTCATCAAGCATATCTCCAAGACCTAATCCTTGAGTTGCAGAAATAGTAACCGGATTTCCTATCCCTAAATTATAGAACTCATAAGAATTATCTTCAAGTTCTCTTCTGTCTATTTTATTTACAACTAATACTACCTGTTTCCCAGATTTTCTTAGCATTTGAGCTACTTCATGATCTGCTGGATGTAATCCTGCTTTTCCATCAACTATAAATACAATAACATCAGCTGTTTCAATAGCAATGTTTGCTTGTCTTCTCATCTGAACCATAATTATATCTTCATTAGCAGGTTCTATCCCACCTGTATCTATGATTGTGAAGTTATGTCTAAGCCACTCTGCCTCTGCATAAATTCTGTCTCTAGTAACTCCTGGTGTATCTTCTACTATAGCAATTCTCTTTCCTGCTAGCTTATTAAAAAGTGTAGATTTACCTACATTTGGTCTTCCAACAATTGCAACTACTGGTTTTCCCATATTAATCCTCCCTTAAGTGTTCGTTGATTATAGAGATTAAATCATCTCCTGTAAAATCACAAACAATAACTTTTCTATTTAATTCTTTGGCTAAGTTCTCTACAGTGTAATCATCTAACAATATTAACTCATCAGAATCTGAAAGCTCATATCCTTTTCTAATAATATTATTAGGAACTATTACGTACTCTCCAACTTCTCTATCCTTTAATGTATTTATTATATCAGCACCAGTTAAAAGCCCTGTTACTGTAATAGTTTCTCCAAAAAATCTATTTAATATCTTTTCAACTGAAATATTTATATCTTTATTTACCTTTTGTATTTTTCTTTTTATCTCTTCTATTTGAGGATAAACTAAAGCACCTGTTATCATTGTAAAGGATCCACTTCCACTTGTTTTTAGGTCCTTAATTGTTGCATCAATGGTTTGGTGTAATAATGTTACCATTCCAATTCCATCTTCAATTTGACCAAACCCTTCATAATGATCGCCACTTGGTAATGGCTCTTCAGATACTATATAAAATTCATCAGATAATTTTACAAAAGATGTACCTACCTCAGCATAATATTTTTCTTGAAGCTTTTGAATTAACTTAACTTGTTCTAAAGATGTTTCCTTTGTAAATAGCTTAAGCTCCCTTAGTCCCTGTCTATGTTTTGTAATTCCTAAAGGCACTACTGCAACATTATTAACATTTGGATACAACTTATATAAATCTTCCACTGTTCTAATTAATTCTTTATCATCATTAATTCCTGGACAACAAACTATTTGAGTGTTGATTTTTATTCCTGCATAAGCCAACCTCTTTAGTATATCATATATTCCACCTGCAAACCTATTATTAAGCATTCTAACTCTTAATTCTGGATTTGTTGTATGAACAGACACATTAATTGGACTTATTTTATACTTTATTATTCTTTCAATATCTTCTTCCTTCATATTTGTTAATGTTAAGAAGTTTCCTTGAAGAAATGATAATCGTGAATCATCATCTTTAAAGTAAAGAGTTTCTCTCATTCCCTTTGGAAGTTGGTCTATAAAGCAAAAAATACAATCATTATGACAACTCATAGGTTTATCTAATATTCCTTCTCTAAATACTATACCTAAGTCCTCATCATAATCTTTTTCTATTTCAATTTCCCAGATTTCGCCATCAGCCTTTTCTATTTCTAAAACTAACTCTTCATCTGTTATTAAATATTTATAATCAATTATATCTTTAACTTCATTTTCATTTATACTAAGCAGCCTATCCCCAACTTCAATTTCTACTTCTTCAGCTATAGAATCGGGAATAATCTTACTTATTTCATTTTTCATATTCTATCTCCTTTATTATATAAGTATTTATTCCTATATTAAAACTATTTGTAATACTTATTCTATCCTAAGCAATAGTACTTATATTCAGTATGATTATACCTGCTTATGTTATATTATATCAATTAACATTACTAGTCAATGTTACTCTTTTAAAATTATACTAAAGATACCTATTTTCCCACCAAAAACTATTAAGACATGTTAAAATAAAAACTTGCACAGTAAAAAAGTTGACTACTAAATATTGCAGTCAACTAATGTCTTAATAGATGGAACCTATTCCTAATTTAAATTTAATTTTTCTCCAGTTTCTAAATACACTGTCCATTCACAAATATTAGTAGTGTGGTCAGCCATTCTCTCTAAGAATTTACATACAAATAAGAATTGACTAGCTTGATGGATAGTACTAGAATCACTTCTCATTATAAGTAATAGCTCATTAAATATATCTTTGAATAATATATCTACTTGATCATCCATTTTACATACTTCATAAGCTCTAGTTACATCTCCAACTACATACACTTCTAGGGCATCTTTAATCATCCGCTGAACCATTTTAGCCATTTTAGGTATGTCTATAAGTTCTTTAATATATTGTTCCTTTGTAAGCCTCATTGCAACCTTCGCTATATCTACCGCATGGTCTCCCATTCTCTCTAAATCTGTTATTATTTTAGTGGTTATAAATATTCTCCTTAAATCAGTTGCTAAAGGCTGTTCTGTAGCTAGAAGTTTTATACACGTATTTTCTATTTCTTCTTCATATTTATTTATTATATCATCTTTTTCAATCACACTCTTAGCTAACTTTTCATCTTGATTTTTTAACGCTTCTATACTATCTTCTATTTGTTTTTCTACTTCATCACCCATTTTAAGCAGTTCTTGATGTAATTGTTCAAGTTTAGAGTCAAAGCTATTTCTTGTCATAAATTATCACCTCTCAATTTTAATAGTATCTGAAACCTTATCTATATTTTATTATTAAATCCAATAAATAACTTCTGATTTATAAATATAAACCTTTGAGTATTGCTTAGCCGAATCTTCCTGTTATATAATCTTCTGTTCTTTTATCTTGAGGTTTATGAAACATATCTTCTGTCTTACCATATTCAATAATCTCTCCATTTAAGAAGAAAGCTGTTTTATCTGAAATACGCCCTGCTTGTTGCATATTGTGAGTTACTATAACTATTGTGTACTTTTCTTTAAGTACATCCATTAACTCTTCTACCTTTAAAGTTGAAATAGGATCTAGTGCTGAAGTCGGCTCGTCCATTAAAATAACCTCTGGCTCTATCGCTATAGTTCTAGCAATACAGAGTCTTTGCTGTTGTCCACCGGAAAGCCCCATAGCACTTTTCTTTAGTCTATCCTTTACTTCTTTCCAAAGAGCTGCCCCTTCAAGTGATCTTTCAACTATTTCATCTAATTTTTTCTTATCCTTTATTCCATGTATTCTTGGTCCGTATGCAATATTATCATAGATTGACATGGGAAATGGGTTTGGTTTTTGAAACACCATTCCTACTCTTTTTCTTAGTTCTATCTCATTTAAATCCTTATAAACATTTTTACCTTCGAAGAATACATCACCTTCTATTGTAACGCCGTCAATTAAATCATTCATCCTATTTAAAGTTCTAAGAAATGTAGATTTACCGCACCCCGATGGCCCTATTAATGCTGTTACACTATTTTTTTCTATATCTATATCTATCTTCTTTAATGCATGATTGGTTCCATAATATAAATTAAGGTCTTTTGTAGATATTATTGACATTTATTTTCCTCCTATTTACCATCTAAATATTTAGATATATATGATATTCCATTCTATAAGCTTTTCCACTGTATATACCATTAAATTTTTTCTTTATTTATAGTCTTTGTAATTCCCTTTGCAATAAAACCTAGTATTAAAATTATAAAAATCAATACAACTCCAATTGCCGCTGCCAGTTGTATATTTCCAGTTTCTTTAGTTACTAAGTATGCATGAACAGTAAGTGTTCTACCACTAGCCATAATACCTTTTGGCATTGAAGCTACTGTACCCGCTGTCAAAAGTATTGCCGCAGACTCTCCTATAATTCTTCCAATAGATAAAATAACTCCTGATAATATTCCTGGCATAGAACTTGGAACTATAATTTTATATAATACTTCAAATCTAGTAGAGCCTAAAGCTATTGCACCTTCTCTATAACTTGACGGTACTGTTTTTAACGCTTCCTCTGTCGTTCTAATAATTACTGGTAAAACAATAATTGCAAGAGTTAATGATCCTGAAAGTATTGAGAATTGTAATTTCAATGCAGATACAAAGAATACAGTTCCAAATAATCCATATATAATTGATGGTATTCCTGCAAGACTTTCTGTAGCAAACCTGATCAATTTTACTATTCTACCTTGTTTTGCATATTCTTGTAGATAAATTGCTCCTCCAATTCCTATTGGTATTGATATTGCAAGTGAAACTACCACAGTTAATATTGTTGTAACTATCATTGGAAATATTCCTCCACCACTTGTAGGTGAATAATCTCCAAATATAAATTCAAAGTCTACAAGGCTAAATCCTTGCTTAAATATATACCCAATAATAACTAAAATCACTGCTATTGTTAAGGATGCAGATAACCACAGAATTGTTTTTAAGATATTATCTTTTACTTTTCTCATTCTAATTACCTGCTCTTTCTGAGATTTTTGCTAGTACAAAATTTAGTAGTAATATAAATGAGAATAACACTACGCCTGATGCAAATAACATTTCTTGATGTGTTCCAAAGGCATATCCCATCTCTAATGCTATATTGGTAGTTAATGGTCTAACCCCATCTGTTATGCTTGTTGGTATAATGGGACTATTTCCTGCTACTAGTATAACTGCCATGGTTTCTCCTATTGCTCTACCCATGCCAAGGACAACTGCTGTTAATATTCCAGACTTACTAGCTGGTAAAACTACTTTAAATATAGTTTCTATCTGTGATGCCCCTAAAGCAAGAGATGCTTCTTTATAATACTTTGGTACTGACTTAATTGCAGTTTCAGCCACTGAAATTATTGTAGGTAACATCATTATAGAAAGCACTGTTATAACTGCAAGTAAACTCTGACCTTTAGGTAAATTAAGTCTTTGTTGAACTGCTGGAACAATTACTCCAAGAGCAAATACCCCAAATAGCACTGAAGGAATTCCAGCTAAAAGCTCTACTCCCTGAGACATTATTTTAGATACTGACTTTGGTGCTATTTCTGCAATAAACACAGCCGTTAATATTCCTATTGGCACACCTATAACAAGGGATCCTAGAGTTCCATAAATTGAAGCTAGTATCATAGGTAAAATACCAAACTTATCCTCGGTAGGTACCCATTCTGTTCCAAATATGAAATTAGTAAAGGAATATCCCTTAGATACAAATGGGGTTAATCCTTTATAAAATACAAATCCTATTATTATTAACAAACTTATAACAGCTACTAAAGCACAAACCTTGAATATATTTTCAGAAAAAGCATCTAAAACATACTTTGTTCCCTTCATTCTCTTTTGATTACTTTCCTTACCTGTCTCCCTTGACTTAATTGCCATATAATTAACCTCCGATTCAAGTTCAATAGGCATTTGAGAAATATGTCTCTTCCCAAATGCCCATTTCATTGCAAGGTATCTAAGCTACCTATTTAACTTTTATTCCACCTGATTTTCCAACAATTTCTTGTCCAGCATCGCTTAGTATATAATCTATAAATTTCTGTCCTTCTTCTGTTAAACCCTTTTCTGTATAAACTACTAAGAATGGTCTTGATAATTTATATGTTTTACTTACAACATTTTCTGGTGTTGCTTCCACTTCTTCAACTTTTAAAGCTTTTACAGAATCATCAAACTGTTCAAAAGAGATATATCCTATTGCATTTTCATTGTTTGCAACTGTAGTTTTAACATTTCCATTTCCATCTGCTATTGTTGCTGATGGTTCTAATTCTCCTGATTTGAATCCAACTATTTCTTGGAATGCATCTCTAGTTCCTGAACTCTCATCTCTAGATACAACTACTATAGGAGCATCCTTTCCCCCAACTTCTTTCCAGTTTTTTATTGCTCCTTTGTATATTCCTTTTATTTGTTCTATAGTTAAGTTAGTTACTTCATTTGATGGATGAGTTACAATTCCTATTCCATCATATGCTATTGCTGTTTCACTTAATGAAGACTTTTCTTCATCCTTAAGCTCACGAGATGCCATTCCTATTTCACTAACACCTTCTATTGCATTTTTAATTCCTGCAGAAGAACCAATTTGTTGTACTTCTATAGTAACATTTGAATTTTCTGTTTTATATGCTTCAGCTTGTTTTTCCATTAATGGTCCAACTGATGTTGATCCAGAAATTTTAATTGTAACCGTTTTTGCCGTATCATTTGGAGCTACATTTGTTCCTTCATTTTTACCACCACATCCTACAAGTAATCCCGTAGTCATTGTTGCAACTAATGTCATAATTATCATTTTCATTGATTTATTTTTCATTTTAAATCCTCCTCCAAATTGTTTTTTAATTTCCCTTACAAAACTTATTTTATACTAAGTTAGTTAAGTGATTATTATACGTATATTAAGAATAGTTTACTTATATTAAGAAAACTTAACATAGAGTAGATCTTATAATATATAGATTTCAACATAAATTTAATGTAGAAACTAAATTGTAACTTATCTAGTTTTCACTCCTACACCACGTCCTTTTGTAATTAAAAAAAGACTATAAACCACTTATAGTTTATAGTCTTTTCTCAAAATATATTTTTATACCTGTTGTGCTAATTAAATCAACTCAAAATATATTTATTGTAATTAAACAAAATAACTCCACCAATGATAACCGTAGTTTGCACATTTATGGTTTTATGGTTTTATACTCAAATGTCAATTTTTTTAATTCTAATTATCAAAACTATAAGGTATTGTTATTATAAATTTAGTTCCAACGCCTAAAGTGCTTTCCACCTTTATACTACCATTAAACCCGATAAGTATATGTTTTACTATTGCAAGACCTAATCCAGTTCCTCCTTTAGCTCTAGATCTAGCCTTATCAACTCTGTAAAACCTCTCAAAGAGTCTAGGAATAACTGCTGTATCTATTCCCATTCCGGTATCTTGAACAATTATTGTGAAATCCCTATCCTTTGCAATCTTTGTGATTGTTACCTTATCAAAGTTCTCACTATACTTTATGCCGTTATCCACTAGATTAATAAGCATTTGCTTAAACTTGTCTCTATCACCTAGTATATTAGGTATATGGTCACCTACTACATTCATGTGAATTTGTTTTTTGTCTCCTGTATTTTTCATAAGATAAAATACGTCATCTATAACCTGATTTATATCAAATACTTCTTTCTTAAACTCTTGTTTATGTTCAATGTGAGATAAAAGTAAAATATCAGATATAAGTCTTGTAAGTCTTTCAGCTTCTTCATTTATTATATTCAAAAATTTATTTTTAGTTTCATCATCATCTACATCCTTTAATGTTTCTGCAAATCCTCTAATAGATGTAAGTGGTGTTTTAAGTTCATGAGATACATTTGCAACAAACTCTGTTCTCATATTTTCCAACTTCTTTAAATCGGTAATGTCCTGTATAACTGCAACTGCACCAATATGTTGATGGTTGTTAATTATTATATCTGCAGTTTTAACTCTCAGTACTTTACTTATAGGATCAATCAATCTAAACTCCTGTGTCTCTCTGTCTCTCATTGAAAATATGTCTTTAAAGTCTATATCATTGCATACCTGTTGAACCGGCCTTCCAACCACGTCATCTTTAATATTAAATATATTTTTTGCATAGTTATTAATGGTTATAATATTATGATTATTATCAATAGCAATTACTCCATTTTCCATGCTCTGAAGTATAGCTGAAAGTCTATTTTGCTTTTCACTAAGTTCATGTAAGCTAAGTTCAAGTTCATCCGCCATATGATTAAAGTTCAAAGCTAGTTGACCAAGCTCATCATTAGTAGTAACCTTAACTCTTCTACTTAACTCTCCGTTTGTAATCATAGATGTTATAGAATCCAAATCACGAATAGGTTTAACTATTATATATGATAACTTATTTGAAATCCAAAGAGATATAAAAATTATCATTATAATTGCAATTCCATACCATACCATATATGTACTTTGTAATCTATTTATAGTTTTTACTCCTTTTGAAATTCTAATGACTGATCCATCCTCCATAGCTATAGCATAATAAATAACAGATTTTTTCTCCGTTGAACTGTACCTTGTAATGGATCCCTCACCATTTTTCCTTGCCATAATTATTTCTTCTCTATTGTTATGATTAGTTAATACCTCTTCATCCGTAACAGAGTCAAATATAACCTCTCCCTCACCACTTATAACAGATACTCTAATTCCTAGATTACTAAATCTAGCTATTATATTAGCAGCATTATTATAATTTTCACCGTCCATATACTGACTCAATAAATAACTATATCTACTTAATTCTTTTTTTGCATTATATTCTCTCTCATGGGTGTATATGGCATAAAACAACACTATTGTGAATACTAACATAAAAACTAATGCTCCGAATACACTTAGCATTAGTCTTCTTTTCATAGTTCCATTTAATTTATCTTTCATAGCTTTCTCCATAATTAAATTTATATCCAATACCTCTAATAGTTTGTATATACATTGGATTCTTATCATTTTCTTCTATCTTTTGTCTTAAATGTCTAACATGAACATCAACTGTTCTTGTTTCTCCAATATATTCATATCCCCATATTTTATCAAGTAAAAAATCCCTAGTCATTACTCTCCCCTTATTTTTCATAAGTATTTCCAGAAGTTCAAATTCCTTCAAAGTGAGATCTACTTTTTCACCATTTTTACAAACCTCATGTTTTTGAAAATCTATACTTATATCCCCAAATTTAAAACTATTGTCCGTTTGCTTAAATCCTGCTCTTCTTAAAATAGCCTTGGCTCTTGCAACTAATTCTCTTACTGAAAATGGTTTAGTTATATAATCATCAGCACCAAGTTCTAATCCTAATATTTTATCTAGTTCCTCACCTTTAGCAGTAATCATAATTATTGGTATAGTCTCTGTAAATGGGTTTTTACGAATTTCTTTGCATACTTCTAGTCCATCTTTTCCAGGTAACATAAGGTCTAGAAATATTAAATCTGGCTTGTCATTCTCAGCCATTTTCAATGCATCATTCCCATTATCAGCTGTTAAAACCTTAAATCCACTTTTCATCAAATTGAACTTAATAAGTTCTTGAATATGTACCTCATCATCAACTACTAATACTGTTTTTTCCATAATTATTTTACCTCCAACCCATGGGTAAATACAAATGAAAATAATCTCCCATGAGACTCTTCTTGCTTTCTATATGAATATAGTTTTATATTATCACTGCAGTATGTGCATAAATTTAAGCATATTATATTATCAGTTTTTATTCCTTGCTTAATTAATTGTACTTCTACACATTTCTGTAAATCTAAGTTTCTACCATAGTTAATGATTTCATTTTTGAATACATCACAACTCTTAAATGTATTAATTAGCTCTTCACTAACCTGATAACAACAACTTTTATTGTGTGGACCTATAAACGCCTTAATATTGTTTTCAGTACAACCATAACTATTTTTCATGGTTCTAATTCCCTCTGTAACTATATTATTCAGTGTTCCTTTCCAACCACTGTGGAGAGCTACTATAACTTTTTGTTCTTCATCCACTAAAATTATAGGTACGCAATCAGCAGTGAAAACACCTATTATAGTATCTTCTTCAGAGGTCACTAAACCATCACCATCTAAATTTATTATATTTCTATTCCTTTTATATTCATGAACAATAGTTCCATGAACTTGATTTAAATAAATCACTTCTTTAACATTAAACCATTCTTTAAGATTTTCTAAGCTTTCCTTACCTACTTCAATATTTTTATTAAAATTTAGATTCTTCTTACCTGTAGAAAATCCCACAGTTATGTTATTTTTTAAAGAATAGATTATAAATTCATAACCATCAACATTATACAGTTTCATATTGTTTATCACCACTTAACCTTTTTATCTCTTCAATAAAACTATTAATATCATCAAATTTTCTATATACTGATGCAAATCTTATATAAGCAACCTCATCCATATCTTTGAGATTATTTAGTATTAATTCCCCAATAGCCTCAGAACTTATCTCACTAGTCATTGTATTATTAAGTTTCTTTTCAATAGAATTCACTAAGTTCTCTACCTCTATTCTTGATATAGGACGCTTTTCACAAGCTCTAATTACACCATTTATAATCTTATCTCGATTAAAAACCTCTCTAGTTAAATTTCTTTTAATAACAAATACTTGAATATCTTCTATTTTTTCATAAGTAGTATACCTTTTATTGCACCCAAGACATTCACGTCTTCGTCTTATTGCAACCTCATCTTCTGTTGATCTGGAGTCCACAACCTTACTTTCTTCTCCACTACAATAAGGACACTTCATAATACTCACATCCTTTTAGTTTTTTATTGATCACTGTATTTGCCTTATTCTATTCATGTAATGGTTAATACTTTTAAATAATATTTTCATATTTAATTTTAATTATATCTATATATGAAGTTTAGTAACCTATCTTATATTATAATTATACACAAAGTATTTACTATTTGTATATAATTAATTATTTTCCTAACTATTTTCAATTATTCCTTCTCCATCTACAAGTATTACATCTATTCCTACCTTTTTAATTCTATCCCATGGCAATTCTATATCCTCATTTTTAGAAAACCATCCTACTTTTTGAGTTGGAATAATTATCGATTCTAGTTTATATTCCTCACAATTTACCTTAAAATCCTTTATATAGCCTAACTTTGTTCCTGTATTAATATCTATAATTTCCATTGTCTTCAAACTATTTACAGCAAACATTGAAGTCTCCATAAAAACGCCTCCTCTTTTTAATATCAATTAATTTATATTCAATTTAATTGATTATAGAACAAAAAAGAGCCTAGGCTCTTTTTTGCACACATTATGAAATTATATTCATATAAAATTTAGATTAAACTAGCTCTTTATGATATCAACTACACAATAAATTTTTATAGTAAAATTATTGTAAATTGTATCTTTAAAACTATTAAGAATTTTCTACCTGTACTTATTCATCTTATACGTGTTTTCTCATATGTTTTAATGCTGTCTTTTCTAATCTTGAAACCTGAGCCTGAGATATTCCAATCTCATCAGCTACTTCCATTTGGGTTCTTCCCTGAAAGAATCTTAAATTCAAAATTAATTTTTCTCTATCCGTAAGTTTTTTCATTCCCTCTTTTATAGAGATGTTTTCAAGCCATCCATCATCTAAATTTTTACTATCACTAATTTGATCCATTACAAATATGGCATCTCCACCATCATGGTATATAGGTTCAAACAGTGAAATAGGATCTTGAATTGCATCAAGGGCAAATACCACTTCTTCCTTAGGTATCTCTAATTCTTTTGCAATTTGAGATATGGTTGGTTCCTTATTATCTTTATTAACAAGTTTATCTCTCACCTGCAAAGCTTTATATGCAATATCTCTTAATGATCTGCTTACTCTAATAGAGTTATTATCCCGAAGGTACCGTCTAATTTCTCCAATTATCATCGGTACTGCATAAGTGGAAAATCTCACATTCTGACTCAAATCAAAATTATCTATAGCCTTCATAAGTCCTATGCAGCCTACTTGAAATAAGTCATCTACATTTTCCCCTCTGTTATTAAATCTTTGAATTACACTTAATACTAATCTCAGGTTTCCTCTTATAAAGTCCTCTCTGCAGGTTTTATCACCCTGCTTTATTTTGATTAGTAGCTCTCTCATTTGTTTTTCTTTTAATACAGGTAGTTTCGAAGTATTAACTCCACAAATTTCCACTTTATTAATCATCATAAGGTCTCATTCCCTTCAGAATAATTACATTAAAATTATCTCCTGAAGTAGTTTTTTTTATACTACAGACAACCTTATAACATTTTATTAATTTCTTTTTGTAGCCTTTTAATTATTCTTTTTTCTAATCTAGAGATATATGATTGAGATATACCAAGCATGTCAGCCACTTCTTTCTGAGTCTTTTCCTGAATTCCATTTAATCCAAATCTAAGTTCAATAATTTCTTTTTCTCTACTATTTAATTTATTCATAGCTATTCCAAGAAGTTGTCTATCTACCTCTTCTTCTATATAGTTATACACCACGTTACTATCTGTTCCTAATATGTCTGATAATAAAAGTTCATTGCCGTCCCAATCTATATTTAATGGTTCATAAAATGATATTTCAGTTTTAATTTTATTATTCCTTCTCAAATACATAAGAATTTCATTTTCTATACACCTAGAAGAATAAGTTGCTAGTTTTATTTTTCGCTCTGGTGCAAAAGTATTTACGGCTTTAATTAGGCCTATAGTTCCTACTGAAATTAAATCCTCAACATTTACTCCTGTATTTTCAAACTTTCTTGCAATATATACTACAAGCCTTAAATTTCTTTCAATTAGAATAGATCTTATACTTTCATCACCCATCTCCAAGTTTTCAACTAAAACTTCTTCTTCCTCCTTTGTCAATGGCGGTGGTAGGGCATCATTTCCCCCTATGTAATAAATAGATTTTGAAAACATACCAAATCTACTTAATATCCTGCTTAACATACTTTGAACCTTATTCTTTATATTTGCAAATGTTTTTAATACTTTATTCATTTAAAACTCCCCCTATTCTATAATCCCCCTTGGTAAAAGTCCGTTATAATCACTATGCTTACTAAGCTTTTTGTCACAGAATGCTAATATTAAATTTTCATCTTTCATCTTTCCATCAATATTTATCTTTATACTATCTGGCTTTATACCAATAAGCTTGTCAGTATATCCACTAACCACAGAATAAGGAATATTGTATATACTATGCTCACTTAAGTTTAAATTTTTAAAAAACTCTTTTTCCACAATCATCACTGGCAAGTTTGTTGCAGGTTCTCTAAGTTCATTACCAGTATCTAGAAATGCTTTAACAGAAAATTTCAGATTATCTATGCATATTTCTGTGGTATACACATAACTGATAAGTGCTTTTCTTTCCTTTACATAAATCACTAATCTATTAAATAATATGTAAATAACCATTAGTGATAAAATAAGACCTTTGTAGGAAAAATTATATATCATTGCACTTGGAGATAATGTTGGGTTATCTTTAATAGCTAAATAAAAAGCCATTCCTGCAAGAACTACAGAATATAAAATAAAAATCCCTGTTCCCTTTAATATTGTCATAAGGTCTTTTTCATTAATACTAATAGCTACTATAATTAATGCCACTAGTATTTTGAAAGGAGTTGTCGTAAAAACATGTAAACGAGGCACTATGATTGATATAACATACATACTTCCAATTACTGAACATAATACTAGTCTCTTCGTTGTAACTCTTTTTTTTATTGTTTTCATGGTTATTGTAAGTAAAAATAAATTCACAAAAAAGTTCTCTATTAAAAGTACATCTAAGTATACTACCATTGGTATTCCCCCCTATCCTCATTATATAGATTATGTACAGTAAAATTTGTAAAATCCTATTGTCACTTTACATATTATTCCAATAAATTTATGCCATTTTACGATTTTTTTTTTATATGATGTTTTTATAATATTTGTATTCATCTTACAACCGCAACGGTTAACCTACTATAGTAATTATTTATTCAAATTCTAACCTACTAGTTTTTGAGAACATTTTTGACGAAACTTAATATTATTGTCATAATCATAAAGAAATTAAGCAAAAAAAAGAGTACACCTCTTGATGTACTCTTTTAAATCTTATTTAATTCAAAAATCTAATTATCTCATATTCTTTCTAAGCCAAGTAGGCACTGTGAAATCTTCACTATCCTCATTACTATTTGATGTATCTACAGTTTGAGTTGCTGCTACTTCTGATTTTGCACTTTGTTTCTTAACAGGATCAAATCCTATATTGCTATCTAACTGATTTTTTTCACTTTCAAAACCAGTTGCAATAACAGTTATTCTTATTTCATCCTTTAAGCTTTCATCAATTACTGCTCCAAATATAATATTTGCATCTGGATCAGCTTCTTCTTGAACTATTTGTGCAGCTTCATTAATTTCCAATAATGATAAATCTGATCCACCTGTAACATTTAGAAGTACTCCTGTTGCACCTATAATTGAAGTTTCAAGAAGTGGACTTGCTATTGCTTCTCTAGCTGCTTCTTGAGCTCTATTATCTCCAGTACCTATTCCTACTCCCATATGAGCAAGACCTTTATTTACCATAATGGTGCTAATATCTGCGAAGTCAAGGTTTATTAATCCTGGTATAGTTATAAGGTCAGATATACCTTGTACACCTTGTCTTAAAACATCATCAGCTTTTCTAAAAGACTCAATTAATGTGGTCTTTTTATCCACTACAGATAATAATCTTTCATTTGGAATAGTAACTAAAGTATCAACAGATTCCTTTAAAGCCTTAATTCCCGCTTCAGCATGAATCATTCTTTTTCTTCCTTCAAATGGGAAAGGCTTTGTTACTACACCTACAGTTAAAATTCCCATAGATTTTGCTATTTCAGCTACAACTGGTGCTGCTCCAGTACCAGTTCCGCCACCCATTCCACAAGTAATAAACACCATATCTGAACCTTTTAAAGCTTCAACTATTTCTTCTTTGCTTTCTTCTGCTGCTTTTCTTCCAATTTCAGGATTAGCGCCTGCACCTAGACCTCTAGTAAGCTTGTCTCCTAATTGAATTTTAAATTCAGCCTTTGATAAAGCTAATGCTTGTTTATCTGTATTAATACCTATAAACTCAACATTTTTTAATCCTTCTTCAATCATTCTATTTACAGCGTTGTTTCCACCGCCACCGCATCCTACAACCTTAATTTTACATAAATCTTCATTTT
The DNA here is from genome assembly GCF_036646415.1 of Clostridium sp. Taxonomy (GTDB): domain Bacteria; phylum Bacillota; class Clostridia; order Clostridiales; family Clostridiaceae; genus Clostridium_J. The sequence continues at coordinate 162,411 of NZ_JAVXMF010000005.1, forward strand.
GTACATCGAAATCAATCACTTTATTACCTCCTCATTAGAAAAATTCTTAAGAATTCCCTTTAGCTTTGCTATAATCTTACTTTCGCTTTTACCATTGCTATCATCATTTACTTCTACATTATCATTTAATCTTGAATCTTTAATAAAATCCTGTTGTTTTTTTAAGACGTCTCTTATAATCCCTGTAGCTGTCGAATATATTGGATTGGCTGCTCCAACATAACTTGGAACACCTATTCTAACTGGCTTTCCTAGTAAGTCAGAAGCTATTACAGTAATATCTCTAAATAAGGATATTCCTCCTCCAACAATTACAAAACTGCCAATTTGATTATTAAGTTGTTTTTTTTCTATGTGCTTATTGATTATCTCAAGTAGCTCCTTTACTCTCTCACATATTATATCCACTAACATTGTATAATTAACTTCTATAACTTTATTTTCATTAATGTTAACTTTAATTCTATAATTTTCCATGGAGTTTTCTTTCAATAAAGTATTGCACTTAAATTTTAATCTTTCACTATCCTCTCGTGACAATTTAAGGCAGATTGAAATATCATTAGTAATACTATTACCACCTAATGGCACTGAAAAAAAGTCTAAAAATTTATTTTTATTAAATACTGTAACTTCCATATTAGAATTTCCTATATCTATAATAGCTACACCCTTATCAAGTTCATCATTCTCTACAACATCTTTAGCTATTCCTATAGAATTAACTACCCATCCCTTTATGTTAATTCCAGCATCATATAAACATTTTTTGTATTCATTAACATATTTGCTATCTAATATAAATGCATTTCCTTCTGCCTCAAAAACTTTAGTCTTCATCCCAAGCGGATTACTTATGTTCTTCATTCCACCCACTATGTACTCTTCTATGTCAACTTGGACAATTTCTTGGTTTTTACTAACACCAAAACTTGCAACCTCACCTACATTTATTATATCTTCCTCAGTTATTTCTTTAATTGTAGGAAATGATACAACTCCCTTAGTTTTTACAACTTCACATAATGAAATTGGTACAGATAAGTATACATCTTCTAATTGTGAGTCAACTATGTCTTCCAGTCGATTTACTACACTGCGTATTATATCGGAAATGTCTTTTTTATTCTCTATTACATTATCGTTACCTTCTCCATATTCTGAAGTAGTAATACCTGTAATTTGTATCTTATTTTCTTTATCTAGCTTACCAACTACCCCACATATCTTTGAAGAACTAATATCTATTCCAACAATATAATCTTTCATTTCTCTTTTCCCCCCACATCTTACTTCCTGGGAAGTTTACCGTGTACAAAGGTATATTCAACATAAAATCTTAAATTCCTTCAAAAATTAGAATAATTCCACAATAAGTATAGAGTAAATTATGAAATATTTACCAACAACTTATAGATATACCATTAAATCATTTAATTTTCTAATTATAGTATAAAACTTAATAGTTAAAAACACAATAGTTAGATTCTCCTATTTACTATATACACTACATTTCAATAAAATAATTTAATAAATTTACAACTTTTTACAACTGCTTACACATTATCATTTTCTATAAGCCTACTAATTTTATTGATAGCCATATCCATAGTTTGCATTCCATGCTTTGCTGAAGTCTCCATTGTTGATGGTATCTGGTGTATCTTTCCTTCTCTAATTAGATTTTGTACCGCTGGAGTGTTTACCATTACTTCAAGAGCAGCCATTCTTCCATTTCCATCAACTGTCTTAAACAACCTTTGACATACAATTCCTTGCAAAACTGTAGATAATTGATTTCTCACCCTTAGCTGTTGCTCTGCTGGAAAGTAATTAATAATTCTATCAATTGTTTTATATGCACTTATAGTATGCAATGTAGAAACTACTAAATGTCCTGTTTCTGCAGCCAAGAGAACTGCTGACATGGTTTCAAGATCTCTTATCTCGCCTACTAATATAACATCAGGATCTTCTCTTAATATGGATCTTAATCCACTATAATAACTATGAGTATCTCTTCCTATTTCTCTTTGATTTATGAGAGATTTTTTATGACTATGTAGATATTCAATTGGATCCTCTAAAGTTACAATATGAGTCTTTTTATTTGTATTTATTTCATTTATCATTGCAGCCATGGTAGTGCTTTTACCACTACCTGTAGGACCTGTTATAAGAATTAATCCATCTTTCTTATTGGTGAACTCCTTTATTATAGGTGGCAATTTTAGTTCCTTTAAAGTAGGTATGCTAAAAGGAACAACTCTAATTGCAATAGTATCAAAACCTCTATCTTTATAAATATTAACTCTATATCTTCCTACACCATTTAAACTATATAATTTATCTAACTCACCTATTTCTAAATATGTTGAATATTCTTCTTGGAGAATCTCCTTACTATATTCACTCATAACCTCATCTGTTAGAACTTCTTCATTTATATTTACTAATTCTCCATTTATTCTTTGAATAGCTGGTGCACCTACAGATAGATGTAAATCTGATCCGCCTTTTTCTACTACGTGCTTCAAAAGTTCCTCTAGCTTCATTTCCTATTCTCCTTTTAAAACTTATTTTCCATGGTTATAGTTTACTATATTATCTATCCACTTATCAATCTTAGAACCTATATTTTTTATATATTCTGACTAATTTCGTCATCTTAACTTACTTTCTTCTAAAATTCTAAAAATAATAATATGATTTAAATGCTATAACAATTTCTATACCCCTTAATAGTTTATAATTTAAGATTAAATTTAAATTAAAATGTGATATGGATTAATTTATGAATATACTCATGAATTAATCCATATCACATTTTATAGTATAAATTTTTTACCCTCATAATCTTACCATATATTAGTAAATATATAATTATGTTATCTTAAGGACTCTCACCGTTATTTAACTCCTTAAGTAATTTCTTAAGAGCTCGTTTTTCTATCCTAGATACATAAGATCTTGAAATCCCAAGTATTACCGCTATTTCTCTCTGAGTCTTTGGGTTGCCCTCAATCAATCCATATCTCATCTCTATTATCTTTTTTTCTCGTTCCTCTAGTGCTGTTCCTAAAATAATATAAAGCCTTTTAACCTGAATCTTATTTTCTACTACTTCTAATATAGAATCCTTATCGCTACTTAATATGTCCATAAGAGATATTTCATTGCCTTCTTTATCTAAACCTATAGGGTCTTGTAAGTAAACTTCACTCTTTGTTTTCTTATTATTCCTAATAAGCATAAGAATTTCATTTTCTATACATCTTGCTGCGTAGGTTGCAAGTCTGGTTCCCTTATTCATGTCAAATGAATCTATAGCTTTAATTAATCCCACTGTACCTATAGATATTAAATCATCAACTTCCTTGCCAGAAAATGAATATTTTTTTACTATATGAGCTACCAATCTTAAATTGTGCTCTACAAGGACTCCCTTAGCCTCTGGATGACCATCTTTTAGCTTTTGTAAATACTCTTTTTCCTCAACTTCTGCCAATGGTTGTAAAAAAGAGTTATTACCCGAAACATACCCTGTTAGTAAGGTGTATTCACTAATTATATTTAATAACCAACTCAAGCAAAACATTTATGTTCCCCCTAATAATGCTTATTAATATAATATGTTTGTTAATAGTGAAAAGTGCATATATTAAAATATTTATTTGCGTTTAAATTTTTATGCATATTGTTGTAATTGAATATTTAGATCTATAAATCTTCTTTAATTAAGATAATCGTCTTTAATTAAAGTTTCTACAATATCTTTAAATACTAAACATGCTGTTTTACTATCTCCACTTTTATCTTCAATTTGTGGAAGGTAAATAACCATAGAGTAATATTTATTATTATATCTAAAAAATCCTGTAAACCATCCATCCGAGGATTTTTTTTCACCCTGGAAATATTCTGTAGTACCTGTTTTCCCTCCCACTTCTAAGTTATCTATTCTAGCATTGCTACCAGTTCCAAGATCATCATTAACCACTCCAATCATTCCAGCTTTAATTACTCCAGCCGTATATTCACTAAATACCCTAGTTGATTCTGATTCGTATTTTTTTACAACTTCATTTACATCGCTTACAATTTCCTTTATAATTCTAGGTTTTATATATATGCCATTATTAATAACAGTATTGGGAATAGTCAGAGCAGCCACTGGTGTAGATCTAACAGTCTGCCCTATGGATGTATTAGTTATAACATCTAAATTACTTTCCTCCTTATATCCCTCAATAGTTCCATTTCTCTCATCTTGTAGACCTAAAATCTTATCAAATAATCCCTGTTTACTTGCTAATTCATAAATATTATCCATACCAACCTTCCAACCTACTTGTGCGAAAGTATGATTAGATGATGCTATATAGGCCTCTTGTAAATTATATGAAACAAGCTTCTCAATACTTTTAGGTAAAATATTCTTAAGAAGATAAAATTTTTCATCTTGACCTATTAATTCCTTTTCTAATGCAGTCTCATAGAGTATAGTTTTGAAGGTTGACCCCATTAAAAAACCACTACCACTAGGCACACCTATGTTAACATTGGATAAATTATCATTCTTCTGTGCCATAGCTAGGATATCTCCTGTATCACTTTCCATTATAATAGCACCAACTTGCTTATATTCCTCATAATTCTTACTTCTTAAAACTTCCTCCACCTTATCTTGAATTCTAGAGTCCAAGGTAGTAACAACATTCTTATTTTCTTTATTCTCTATAAATGTCTCTGCAATTATATTGCCACTAACATCCTTCTCAAATCTCACTTTATCCTGTTCATTATTCTTAACATATTCATATATTTCTCGCTCTAATGTTCCTTCATCTTTGAGTTTGGAATTATCCGAATACTTTACCCCCGTAGATAATAAATTTCTTATATTCCAATCACTATTCTTATTATAATCCTCATATTCATATACATAAATCCCTCTTACATCCTTTATTTTCTTTAGCTTTTCATAGCTATCCTTATCAATTTCATAACTATGATTTCCTTGTTCCATCTCATACTGAAGCAGTGACACATCATAATCCTTATCACAACCTCTGAGTATATATGAAACGTTCTTCATTAAAAGAAAGGCATTATCTTCATTTAGAGTAAAAAAAGTCATGGGATCTATAACTGCATAATATTTTACTGTATGCTTAAATAAGCTTTCATTATTTCTATCTAATAATTTAAAATTTAAATTATCTGTATATTCTTCATAATAATATTGTTGATTCGCTGATACTTCTAAAGTAGGTCCCTCTGTTAATTGTATGTACGCTAATCTTACTATCAAAAATCCAAAAGTTATGGTCATCATGGTTGATAATATACAAGTTCTTACTTTAACCTGCTTTTTATTGTTTTTAAGTAACAATAAAAACACCTCCCTTAGTATAATCTTTGACTAAAGAAAGGTGTTTCATACCATATTATGTTATTGTTATCTTGCTAAAATTTGTTGTATATTACCTTTAATTACCTCAATAGCTACCTTATTATGTCCGCCCTCTGGAATAATAATATCTGCATACTTCTTGGTATTTTCAGTAAATTGTTCATGCATTTGTTTAACCACAGTTAGATATTGATTTATAACTGAATCCACAGTTCTTCCTCTTTCCTTTATATCCCTAACCATTCTTCTGATAAATCTTACATCTGCATCTGTATCTACATATATTTTAATATCTAACATATCTCTAAGAGATTCATCTTCTAGTACAAGAATTCCCTCTACGATTATTATTTCTCTTGGCTCTACAGTTATAGTTTCCACTTTTCTATTATGAACCTCAAAATCATACTGAGGCTTTTCAATAGTTTCCCCATTAATTAAACTCTTTAAATGACTAACTAATAATTTTGTATCAAAAGCATGTGGATGGTCATAGTTTGTCTTTACTCTGTTTTCTATAGTTAAGTGGCTTTGATCTTTATAATAACAGTCTTGCTCTATCATGGTTATACAGTTTTTATCAAAACTTGAACATATCTCCTTTGCAATAGTACTCTTTCCTGAACCAGTACCACCTGTTATACCTATTATAACTGGACGTTTCATTAAAGTTCCTCCTTAGCCTTGATTATAATATCATTTTCTTCTAAATCTATATCTACCTTAGCAGTGTAAATCATCTTAGAACTAGGTGCACAGTCAATCTTATTTCCTTTTTCATCATGTAAGTCATTAAGTATAACCTCTACATTCTTACCAACGGGTCTTAAAACTTCTACACATGCTCCCTCTATTACTTTGTTTCTATGTTCAATAGTAACTGTCTTAGTTGACTTATCATAGTATTTAACCACACCTATAATATCATAATTTCTGATATATGCAGAAGATTTTTGTACTTGCTTATTTTCTTCATTTAAATAAAATCCTGTATAATATTCTCTATGGCTTGGTTTATTTAAGTCTTCTAACCATTTTGGGTTAAATTTATAATTTTCTGGTGACTTCATATACTCATCTATAGCTTCTCTATAAGCTTTAACTACGCTTGCTACATAGTAAGTACTCTTCATTCTACCTTCAATTTTAAATGATAATGCTCCAGTTTCCATAAGTTCTGGAATATGCTCTATCATACATAAATCCTTAGAGTTCATTATATATGTTCCATTTTCATCCTCTGTTATAGGATAATACTCACCTTCACGCTTTTCTTCTACAAGATGATACTTATACCTACATGGTTGAGCGCAAGAACCTCTATTAGAATCTCTTCCTACCATATAATTTGAAATTAGACATCTTCCTGAATAAGCCATACACATAGAACCATGAACAAATATCTCTAAGTCCATGGTTTTAGGAATTTTTTCTTGGACCTTTGTTACTTCTTCTAAAGATAATTCTCTAGCTAAAACAACTCTCTTAACGCCCATTTTATGCCAGAATTCACAAGTCTTCCAGTTTACAGTGTTAGCCTGAGTACTAAGGTGTATCTCTAAATTTGGCACAGTTTCTTTAGCTATCATTATTATTCCTGGATCTGAAACTATGACTGCATCAACCCCAGATTCATAAAGTTCTATAAAATAGTCTTCAATACCCTCTAAATCCTCATTATGTGGAAATACATTTAAGGTTACATAGACCTTTTTTCCTCTTGAGTGTGCAAACTCTATTCCTTCCATTAACTGTTCATTACTAAAATTATCAGCAAAAGCTCTAAGATTTAGTTTACTTCCCCCTAAATATACTGCATCTGCCCCAAAATTTATTGCAGCTTTAAGCTTCTCCAAGTTCCCCGCTGGTGCTAGTAACTCCGGTCTTTTCATTTTTGTTCCTCCTAACTGTTAAAGCTATTCCATCTCCCATAGGTATTACTGTTGTAAGTAAGTTCTCGTCCTGTGAGACAGTTTCCATATAGTTCTTCATTCTTTTAACTATTGTTATCTTTCTCTTAATCATTAAATCTTTACAAGCAACCATTCCTCTAAATAAAACATTATCTGCTATAATCATACCGTCTTTTGCTAGCATTCTTATACAATGAGGTAAAAAGTGGCTATAATGCCCTTTTCCTGCATCCATAAAAATCATGTCATATTCATCATTTAAAATTTCAAGAACTTCTAAGCAATCGCCTTTTATTATAGATATGCTATCACTTAAGCCTGCTTCCTCTATATTTTTAGTTGCAACTTCTACCATTTTTTCATCTCTTTCAATGGTAGTTATCCTAACATTATTTTCTGATGCTAATGCCATTAATATGGAGGAATATCCTATTGCTGTACCAAGTTCTAATATTTTTTTAGGTTTTTTAACATTAACCATAAATTCAATTAATCTAGCAGTTTCCTTTTGAACTATTGGTACTGCATTTTCTTCTGCATAATCTTCTAATTCTTTTAATATACCTTTTGACTCCCCTATGAGATCTCTTAGATATTTTTCCATATAATCATATGTAATGCCGCTCATATTTCCCTCCATTTAATTCTTAAATAATTTTATTACATAAAATTATAAGCCCAAAACTATTGAGCTTATAACTTTCTTATTCAAAACCCTTGAGTTTCTTCTTTTATTTTTAAAAAATATATTGTAGTCTTCTCTAAAAACAGTTCTAGGTTAAAACCTTTTTTGGTTCATATAAATTTAATATCCTAATTCCTTTTGTTTGTTTAAGAAGTCAACATCATTATCTGTAAAATAATGATTATCCGTACCTTTTATTAAAACATAAAATAAATAATTAGTATTCTCTGGATTAATTGCTGCTGAAATTGATGCTAATCCTGAGCTACATATAGGACCTACTGGTAACCCATAATTTTTATAGGTATTATAGGGTGAATCTATCTCTAAGTGTTTGTATAAGACAGTATCAACATGCTTTCCCAACGCATAAATAACTGTTGCATCAATTTGCAACTTCATTTCCTTTTCAAGTCGATTATATATTACAGATGAAACAGTACTTCTCTCACTATCAACCCTTGTTTCACCCTCTATAATAGAAGCTATCGTTGCTACTTTATAGATATCTGAATCATTTTTAACAATGCTACTAATTTCTTTATAAAAAGCATTATTCATAGTTGATATAACTTCCGCAGGTTTAACTCCCTTTACAAATGAATATGTATCCGGAAATAAAAAACCTTCTAAATCATATCTTCTATCCTCAGATTTTGGAATATAATCTGGAACAGGATAATCATTTATAGCACCAATAAATTCATCTTTAGTAAATAACCCTTTTTCATCAAATAACGCTGCTATTGATTCTATATTAAACCCCTCTGGTATAGTCACTACTACAGCATCTTCATTACTACCATTCTCTAAAATAGAGACTATTTCTTCCATAGTTGCCCCCCCAGGCACTTTGAATGTTCCCGGAACCAACTTTGCAGAAATATTATTAAGTTTTATAAATACTTTTGATAATGTCTTGTTTTTTACTACTCCCTGGCTGTCAAGTGTATTAAATACGTTGTAAAGAGAATCCCCCTCATTTACAGCTACAGTTACTTCCTCTCCTTTTAGCGGAGATTTTGTTGCATATCTATAATACCCCCCCCCTGATACTAATATCAGTGCTAGAGCTATTACAATTATACCTATAACCTTTTTCATATTACACCCCCATGATACTTTCAACTATTTATTTTTTTAATGATGCTCTTTTTCTTAGAGTTGGGTCTAAAATTTTCTTTCTAATTCTTATAGTTTTAGGCGTAACCTCTACAAGTTCATCAGACGCTATAAATTCTATACATTGCTCTAATGACATTGGAGATACTGGTATTAATTTCAGTGCATCATCTGCTCCTGAAGATCTTGTGTTTGAAAGATGTTTTTTCTTACATACGTTAACTTCAATATCACCACTTCTAGCACATTCTCCACAAACCATTCCTGGGTACACTGGAACTCCAGCTCCTATGAATAATTTACCTCTTTCTTGTGCATTAAATAATCCGTAACCTATAGATTCTCCAGCTTCAAATACAATTAGAGAACCTCTACTTCTTTCAACTATATCTCCTCTATATTTCTCATAACCATCTAAAACATGGTTCATTATCCCATTTCCTCTAGTTTCAGTCATGAATTCATTTCTTAGTCCAATTAATCCTCTTGATGGAACTCTAAATTCAAGTCTTGTGTATCCATTAACTGCACTAGTCATGTTAACCATCTCTGCTTTTCTAGGTCCCATTTTCTCCATAACAACTCCCATGTACTCTTCTGGTACGTCCATTGTTAAGTTTTCGATTGGCTCTAAAAGCTCACCATTTTCATGTTTGTATATAACAGATGGCTTAGAAACTTGGAACTCATATCCTTCTCTTCTCATAGTTTCTATAAGAATTGAAAGGTGAAGTTCTCCTCTTCCACTAACCTTGAATGAATCTGCTGAATCTGTTTCTTCAACTCTTAAACTTACGTTAGTCTCAAGTTCTTTCATAAGTCTATCTCTTAAATGTCTAGATGTAACAAACTCTCCATCTAATCCTGCAAAAGGTGAGTTATTAACTATAAAGTTCATGTTAAGAGTTGGCTCATCAATTTCTACGAATGGTAGAGCTTCTGGATTTACAGAATCTGCTATAGTTTCTCCTATGTTTATAGCTGCAATTCCTGATATAGCTATAATATCACCAAGTTTTGCTTCTTCTACTTCAACTCTTTTTAATCCATCATAAGTATATACATTAGATACTTTTACAGTTTTCGTACTTCCATCTTTTGCGATTTGAGCTACTGTTTGATTTTTCTTAATAACTCCTCTTTCGATCTTACCTATTCCTATTTTACCTACATATTCATTGTAATCTATTGATGTTACAAGCATTTGTAATGGCTCGTCTATGTACCCTTTTGGTGGATGTACAGTGTCAATTATAGCTTCAAATAATGGTACCATGTCTACTGCTTCATCTTCTAATTCTGCAGTGGCAACACCATTTCTAGCTGATGCATAGATAACTTTAAAGTCTAGTTGCTCATCATTAGCACCCAACTCTACAAATAAGTCAAATATTTCATCTATAACTGCTTCTGGTCTTGCATCTTTTCTATCAATCTTATTGATAACAACCATTGGCTCTAATCCAAGCTCTAAAGCTTTTTTAAGAACAAACTTAGTTTGTGGCATAGCACCTTCATAGGCATCTACTACAAGTAGAACACAGTCAACCATCTTAAGTACACGTTCAACCTCTCCACCGAAGTCAGCATGTCCTGGAGTATCTATAATGTTTATTTTTACATCATTATACATTACTGCAGTATTTTTTGAAAGAATAGTTATTCCTCTTTCTCTTTCTAAGTCATTTGAGTCCATAACTCTCTCTTGCATTACTTCATTTTCTCTAAAAACCTTACTTTGTTTTAAAAGTGCATCCACCAAAGTTGTCTTACCGTGGTCAACGTGGGCTATAATTGCTATGTTTCTAATATCTTCTCTTGTATATAAATTCATATTTTTCCTCCAAAACATTTATTTTACTTAATAAATTACAAAATAAAATTGGATACTTAAGTATCCAATTTAAATCAACTATTTCAATTCTAATATTATGTTAATAAAAAGTCAATGTTATTAAAACATTATTAAATACCAACATAGAATAGATCTGCCATTAATTCATATTTCTTGAATACAAGAACATTTTATCCTTATTCCATTATCCACCTTATATTTATTAAAAGTTAGATAACAACTACTGAACATAGGATAATAAGTTGTTGATTTCAGCTAAAATAAATTTCTACTGAAATCAACAATTCTATTTGTTTAAACTTCCATGATTATAGGTAATATCATTGGACGTCTCTTAGTTTTTTCATATAAATACACTCTAAGAGATTCTCTAATACTTGCTTTTATACTAGGCCACTCTGTAATATGCTTTTCCTCACATTGTGTAAGTGCATCTTTTACAACATCTCGAGCCCTATCCATTAAATCTTCTGATTCTCTAACATAAACAAATCCTCTAGATATTATATCTGGACCTGCAATTACAGTTCCAGTGCCCTTGCCCATTGTAACCACAACAGTCAAGATACCATCTTGAGATAAGTGTTTTCTGTCTCGAAGTACGATATTCCCAACATCACCAACACCAAGTCCATCTACAAATACTTGACCTGAAATTACAGTTCCAGCTTTTCTTATAGATGTTCTGCTAACTTCAATAACATCACCATTATCTCCTATATAAACATTTTTCTCAGGAAGTCCAAGTTTAACAGCTAGTTCTCCATGTTGTTTTAAATGTCTATACTCTCCATGTACCGGTATAAAGAATCTTGGTTTTACTAAAGCATGCATAAGCTTTAACTCTTCTTGGCAAGCATGACCTGATACGTGAACCTCTGCTAGAGATTCATATATTACTTCTGCACCCTTTTTAAAAAGTTGGTTTATAACCTTTGAAACCAACTTTTCATTACCTGGTATTGGAGTTGCAGATAAGATAACTAGGTCACCCTTTTGTATATTAACTTTCTTATGCTCTGACGCTGCCATTCTTGAAAGGGCCGCCATTGGCTCACCTTGGCTTCCAGTAGTTATCATAACTATTTCATTATCTGGATATTTACCTATAGAATCTATGCTAATAAGAGCATCTTCTTCTATGGTAACATAACCAAGATCTATAGCTATAGCTATTATATTTTCCATACTTCTACCAGAAAGTGCAACCTTTCTGCCGTACTTCCTAGCAGCTGTGATGATTTGTTGAACTCTATGAATATTAGATGCAAAGCTAGCAACAATTACTCTTCCTTGGGCACCATGGAAAATTCTCTCAAAACTTTCACCAACTATACTCTCAGACATAGTATATCCAGGTCTTTCAACATTTGTACTATCTGCAAGAAGTACTGTTACACCTCTTTTCCCAAGTTCAGCAAATCTAGCCAAGTCTGTTACTTTACCATCAATAGGTGTAAAGTCAATTTTGAAATCTCCAGTATGAAGCACCACGCCTAGTGGTGTGTGTATAGCAATTGCTACAGAATCAGCAATACTATGGTTAGTTTTTATAAACTCTACAGATACATCATTAAGTTTTATAATATCTTTAGGTTTAACTTCATTCAGTTCAACTACTCCTAGTAATGCATGTTCCTTTAATTTACTTCCCACAATTCCTAATGTAAGTTTAGTTCCATAGATTGGAACGTTGATTTGCTTTAAAACATATGGTAAAGCTCCAATATGATCTTCATGTCCATGTGTTAGATATATTCCTCTTACTCTATCAACATTCTTAACAAGATAGGTTACATCTGGTATAACTACGTCAATTCCTAACATCTCATCATCTGGGAATTTCAGTCCACAATCAATAACAACTATATCATTCTTATATTCTATAGCAGTTAAGTTTTTTCCTATCTCGTTTAATCCACCTAATGGAATTATTTTAATTTTTTCTTTCTCTTTTTTCAAAATTCTACCCTCCTTTTTCCTTTCATATTTCGCTTTATCATTTTCATATTAAATACTAATAATCAATATAAAGCTTTTAACTATTTAATACTATCGCTATTCATTAAGATTTAATTTTTCAATTTTACCTTTTAAATTTAAATACTTAAATGATAGACTTATTTTTATATAACATCCCTACAATTATTGAAGGGAACAATTATCGCAAATTCCATAAAATTTCAAACTATGATTTTTTATGTTGAAATTATATTTTTTTTCAATCACCTGTTCTAACTCCTCTAGAAGATCCACTTCTACCTCAATGACCTTACCACAATTTTGGCAAATCAAATGATGATGCTGATGATTTTCATCATCATCACAAAGCTCATACCTGCTACATCCATCATCTAAATCAAGTTTATACACTACACCCATTTCCTCTAGTAACTGTACCGTTCTGTAAACAGTCGCAAGTCCAATTTCCGGGCAATTAACTTTTACCAAGTCATATATTTCCTCTGTTGTAAGGTGACTACCTTCATTTTTAATAATTTCATCTAATATTGATCTTCTTTGAGGTGTCAATTTATAGCCTTTTTCTTTTAATGTCTGTTTTAAATTTTCAACTTTTTCATTAGACATAAATTAACCCAACTCCTCTCACCACATAGGTGAAATATATTACTCTATAATACCTTCTTCAAATAAAGTTTCAAATGCATCATTAACTATATTAAATTCTTCCTCATCCTCAACTGTAGCAAAGTATTCTTCTCCATCTTCATCCTTAATAACTTTTAATGCTATAGCATCATCTTCATCATTATCAACTGGTGCTACTATAAAATACTCTGTCTCTTCTACCTCAAGTTTTGTTACTACTTTAAACTCAACATCATTTCCCTCTTCATCTGTTAATGTTATGTTTTCTAAAAAATTATCCATAATTTCCTCCTTTTACATTAAATAATATTATTTTTTCTTAAATTACTATTATTAATCTTAAAACATTTATATTTAAATTCATTAATATTCTTTAATAAGTGTACTCAATAATTAATATTATTTACTAAGACTATCAAGATATCCTTGTAAAATATATGTAGCAGCTATTTTATCCACTAAGCCTTTTCTTTTTTTTCTAGACATATCAGCCTCTAGCATAGCCATATGAGCAGCTCTAGTTGTAAGTCTTTCATCCCAAAACTTAATTTCTACTGTAACATGTTCACTTAAAGCTTCACAAAATTTTTGAACTTTTTCTGCTTGTTCTCCTATAGTTCCATTCATATGCTTTGGCAACCCAGAAATTATGGTCTCGACTTGATATTCATCGCATATTTTAACAATTTCATTAATGTCGAAATCTTCCTTTTTACGTCTTATTGTAGTTATCCCTTGAGCTGTAAATCCTAATGGATCGCTTATTGCTACTCCTATAGTTCTATCTCCCACATCTAATCCAAGTATTCTCATTATTTTCTCCTTAATGTGTATTACTGAATAAACAAAAGCTTTTATATTTTAAACGAGTTATTAACCACTCTACTCTTATACCCAAAAGGTAATTACCGAAGGCTCTTACCAACCTTTACACTAACTTTAAATATAGATGTACTATAATTGGCAGCCATCGAATAAATTACATAATCTTATATATTATAATTTAATTATCTTATATATTGCTTATCATTATTTGTTATGTGTAACTTTAAAATAAAAATGCCTATAAAGGCATTTTTATTTTATATCTAGATAAGATTTTAAAACTTCTTCTAATATATCGTCTCTCTCTAGTTTGCTTACTAATGCTCTTGCTCCGTTATAGTTGGTTATATAAGTCGGGTCACCAGATATAAGATATCCCACTAACTGGTTTACTGGATTGTATCCCTTCTCTATTAGCGCATCATATACATCAGTTAATATAACTTTTGTCATATCTTTTTTGTCCTTCATTACGTCAAACTGAACTGTATGCTGTTTATCCACTATATCACCTTCTTAACCTTACTTTATTTAATATTATAACATTAATAGAACCAAAAAGTATACTATTTTACTAAAGTTTCTATTATTTCACTTACCTTTGAAATTGCTTCATCTAGTTTTTCTGGTAACTTTCCTCCAGCTTGTGCCATGTCTGGTCTTCCGCCACCACCACCGCCTGTGATAGTTGCTACCTCTTTAACAATCTTACCTGCATGAGCCCCTTTAGTAATGGCTTCTTTGCTAGCCATTACTACAAATTGTACCTTTCCTGAAACTCTACTTCCAAGCACAACAATCCCATCTGAAATCTTGTTTTTAAGTTTGTCACAAAGGTTTCTAAGTGCATCGCCCTCGATGTCATTTAGTGCAGCTGCAATTACATTAACCCCTTTAATATTTATGATTTTTTCAAGAATTTCATCCTCAACGCCACTTGTCAACTTTTCTTTTAAACCTTGAATCTCTTTTTCTTTTTCTTTAATTGTAGAAAGCAAACTGTTTAACTTGTTTAGTAAGTCTTTTTCACCACATTTAAGCGTAGCAGACATTGCTTTTATTAGTTCCTCTTTTTCATTAACATAGCTTTCTGCTTTTACTCCTGTTACTGCTTCAATTCTTCTTATTCCTGCTGCTACTCCAGTTTCACTAAGAACCTTAAATAATCCTATTTCTCCAGAATTTCTAACATGAATTCCACCACAAAGCTCCTTGCTGTAATCTCCCACAGATACAACTCTAACATCGTCCTTATACTTATCATCAAATAGAGCTACTGCACCCTTTTCCTTAGCTTCCTCAATGGTCATAACATCAGTATTAACATTATAAACCTTAAGAATCTCATTATTTAAGTTTTGCTCCACCTGCTTAAGTTGTTCTTGCGTTAATGCTGAGAAATGAGTGAAATCAAATCTAAGTCTTTCACTATCCACATAAGAACCTGCTTGATTTACATGTTCTCCTAAAACTTCTTTTAAAGCTTCATGAAGCATATGAGTTGCAGTATGGTTTTTACATATGTTATTTCTCACACTAGTTTCTACTTCTAATTGTATTTCTTCATTAAGTTTAAGCTCCCCTTTTGTAATCTCTACAAAGTGAAGAATATTACCTCTTGTGCTTTTCTTACAGTCATAAACTTTTCCTTGACAATATGAAGTCTTTATTGCTCCAACATCTCCAACTTGACCTCCCATTTCTGCATAGAAAGGTGTTTTATCAGTTACAACTACACACTTTTGTCCAACTGAAACCATATCTACAAATTTGTCTTCACATATTATGCTTAATATCCTAGATTTACTCTTAGTAGTTTCATAGCCTAAAAACTCAGTAGTTATTTCCATAGGAATACTATTTAAAGCTCCCTCGTCGCTACCCATATAGTTAGAAGTTCCTCTTGCCGCCCTTGCAGTGTTTCTTTGATTTTCCATTTCCTTATTGAACCCATCAAAGTCAATATTCATACCCTTTTCTTCAAGTATTTCTTCAGTAAGTTCCACAGGGAATCCAAAGGTATCATAAAGTTTAAATGCCTTTTCTCCACTTAGTGTATTCTCATTGTCATTTTTTAATCCTTCTATATATCCTTTTAATATATCCATACCTTGATCTATAGTTTCTGCAAATCTTTCCTCTTCAAGGCTTATAACTTTCTTAATATAATCTTTTTTATCTTCGATTTCACCATATGCACTCTTTGAACTTTCAATAACCACATCACATAGTTCATGTAGGAATGTTCCTTTAACTCCTAAAATTCTTCCATGTCTTGCAGCTCTTCTTAGAAGTCTTCTTAGCACATATCCTCTTCCCTCATTTGAAGGCATAATTCCATCACCTATCATGAAAGTAACACTTCTTACATGGTCAGTAATTATTCTTATTGATACATCTAACTCCTTATCTTTCCCATAAGCTGTTCCAGATAACTTACAAATGTGTTCTAAAACATTTTTAATCGTATCAACTTCAAAAATATTATCAACACCTTGCATTATAGTTGATATTCTCTCAAGTCCCATTCCTGTATCTATGTTAGGATTTGCTAATTTTTCATAGCCACCCTTTCCATCTCCATCAAATTGTGTAAATACTAGGTTCCAAAACTCTATTATTCTATCTTCGTCACTTGCTTTTACAAATTCTTCTGCATCTTTAATTTCCTCTAATTCGGATTGTCTATCATAATGAATTTCTGTACAAGGACCACAAGGACCAGCACCATGCTCCCAGAAGTTATCCTCTTTACCAAGTCTAAAAATTCTATTTGGATTTATATCAGTTTTCTTAGTCCATATATCAAAAGCCTCATCATCTTCAAGATAAATAGTTACATATAACTTATCCTTAGATATTTTTAAAACCTCTGTTATATACTCCCAAGCCCATATTATAATCTCTTCTTTAAAATAATCACCAAATGAGAAGTTTCCTAGCATCTCAAAGAAAGTACCATGTCTTGAAGTTTTTCCTACATTTTCAATATCACCAGTTCTAATACACTTTTGACAAGTTGTAACCCTCTTGCTAGGTGGTGTCTGAATTCCTGTAAAGTATGGCTTTAATGGTGCCATACCAGCATTAATTAATAATAAACTCTTATCATTTTTAGGAACTAAAGAAAAGCTATTAAGTCTTAAGTGTTCCTTTCCTTCAAAAAACTTTAAGAAGCTTTCTCTAATTTCATTTAAACTCATATTTTCCATATGTATACTCCTCCTAATTCTTTCTAATATCTGCGATTTTTATTCAATTACATTTTAAAAAGTTAGCTTTTATAAAAAAGCACAAAAAAAACCTTCACCCCTTTAAAACAAAGGGACGAAAGTTTATCCGCGTTACCACCCTAATTATACTAGCAACCTAGTATCTCTTAATTAAATATAGCTCCAAGACAGCTTCAATATGTTTCACCAAAAGTTTTCACTAACCACTTTCTCTCTATAGGTTTCTCACATCTACTAATTCTCATCATAACTTAATATTCTTTTATATGATAAATTATATGTATCATTTAAAAAAATGTCAATAATTCTATACTAAAATAAATAATATTCCACTTCTTCTACCATGATTTTGATCATTACCCATACAGGTATTACCATTATCATTCCTATTATTCCTCCAACACTACCTCCAATTATAAGCAGTAGCAATATTGTTACAGGATGAGAATCTACTGTTTCTCCCAAAATCTTTGGACATATTATATCCCCTTCTAGCTGTTGAATTATAAATAACCAAAATATAACCATAACTGCTTTTTTGGTTGAAATCAGTACTGCTATAAGCACTATTGGAATTGCACCAATTAAAGGTCCAAAGTAAGGTATTATATTAAATATTGCATTAACAAATGACAACACTAGCGCATATTTAATTCCACTTATAGTCAACGCTATAAAGGTTAAAATCCCGATTATTCCACATAGTTCTAATTGGGTTATTATATACCTCTCCATAACCTTATCCATATGCGCTAAAGCCCTTCTTATTGCATATTTGTTATTAAAAGGAATATATTTCATTATTCCCTCAGAAATGTATTCTCCGTCACTTAAAAAGAAATATACTAATGTTGGTACTATAAATAGTAAAATAACATTCTCTGCCATTGAAACCACTTCAGATATAAGGCCTGTGGCAAAATTGGTTATTATAGTTTTAAACTTCCCATAAGTGGTGTAAATAACTTCTTGAATAAATGGACTTTCAGTAACATACTCCATATTTTTTGTAACATTTGTATAATATTCTTTCATATTCACAATAACATTTGCAAAATTAGAACTTTCATTGTATATCCAAGGTATTAAAATATATATAAGTATACCCACAAAAGCTAAAATAGATAATATAACTATTAATGCACTTAACTTTCTGTTTACACCCCTTTGAGTAAAAAATTTATGAAAGGGCCTTATACTATATGAAATTATAAAAGAGGTAATAATAACCCCTATAAGCTGTTTAAAAATTGGATATTTCCACAGAAGAAATATTACTAGCCCTATAAATAGTAGTGTTAATAATACCTTGTATATAAAGGTAGACTTACAATTAAACTTTCTCATAATATAAATCTCTACTATTATTTTTTCTGCTTTCTATAGATGAAATACATTCCAATTTAATGTTATTATTTTCTCCACTATAAAATATATACCCTTCACCAATAATTAAATCTTTTATCAAAAATATTTCTCTATTTTTAAACATACTAAATATATTGTAATCTCTTACTGCTAATCCTTTCATTTCAAAATTATCTTCACAAAATATAATTTCACTAACAAGTCCTAATATGTTAGAATTTTTATCTACTACATGCATATTCATAATTGTTGAAAACTCTAGATATTTATCTCTTATAACATTGCTTATTACTAATTGGGACTTATAGTATACTATATCTTCTTTAAGAACATTAAAATCCTTTCCAAGTAGTTTATAAGGATTAATTTTAAACCCTATAACTTTCCCCTTATTAAAATCAACCAATAAATCCTTTATATATCCTATCTTATTTCCACGAATATTCATCACATCCATGTAAATATAATCCCTACTTTTAGCCATAAAAATAAACTCCCTTCATAGGAAATGATATTTCTATCCTTGCCTATTTAAAGAGAGTTTATACTTAAGCGAAATTCTAAATCTATTATTTAGCAAATTGAACTTACTCATTTGTACGAAGTAAAAAGGAGCTTCATTTTATACTCTAAATCTATTATTTACCTAATGCCCACCATACTTATCTTGCCATTTTTCAAGACCACAGGATTCTCTATAGTTATTAATAGCTTTATGTATAGTTTCTTCCGCCAGTACAGAACAATGTATCTTAGAGGTCGGTAATCCATCTAAAGCTTCTATAACTGATTTATTTGTAAGGCCCCAGGCTTCTTCAATAGTCTTCCCAATAATAAGTTCTGTAGCAATACTAGAAGATGCTATAGCAGAGCCACAGCCAAAGGTCATAAATTTAGCAGTTTTTATTATATTGTCCTCAATTACTAAATAAATCTTCATAACATCACCACATTTAACATCACCACATTCCCCTACTCCATTTGCATTTGGCAAGGTTCCTACATTCCTTGGCGAATAAAAATGTTCTAAAACTTTATCACTGTAATCCATAAAAATACCTCCAAAAATAGAATTAGGATATTTAGATTCACCTAAATATCCTAATAAATGCTATTTACTAAATTAATACTGTCCTTTAGGTTAAACTATAATAAATTGCTTTTACCTTTTTAAAACTGTATTTCAGTTATTTAACTCTACTTTAAAATCTTTTCGATGATTCCTCCACCAACAACTAAATTATCCTTGTAGCAAACTACAGATTGACCTTTAGTTATTGCACGTTGTGGGGTTTCAAACTCGAGCTTTATATGATTTTCATCAAGTTGGGTAAGCTTTGCTATAGCAGGTTTTGCTGAGTATCTAACCTTTGCAGTAACTTGCAAATCTCCCTCTATTTTATCCATAGCAATTAGATTTATATCCTTAGCTATTAGCGTAGTATTAAAGATTTCTTCCTCATCTCCTAGTACTACTTCATTTCTTTCAGGAATAATTTCCGTTACAAATCTAGGCTTTCCAAGGGCAATTCCAAGACCTTTTCTTTGTCCTATAGTGTAGTAAACTATACCTTTATGTTTTCCTAAAACCTTGCCATCTTTATCTACAAAATTTCCTGGTTTTACTTCTCTACCACTATATTTACTTATATAGTTTCCATGATCATTATCTGGTATGAAGCAAATCTCCTGAGAATCTTTCTTTCTAAAAACTTCAAGTCCTATTTTCTCTGCAATAGCTCTTATTTCAGTCTTTGAGTAATCTCCACAAGGCATTAATGTATGAGCTAATTGGTCTTGAGTCAAGCTATATAGTGCATAAGTTTGATCTTTTTTATCATCTTCCGCTTTTTTTAATCTATATCTACCATCTTCAAAATCAATATTAGCATAGTGTCCTGTAGCAATATAATCAGCTCCAAGACCCTGCACCTTTCTTAAAAGCTCTTCAAACTTTATTTTTTTATTGCACTCAATGCAAGGATTTGGAGTTCTTCCATTAAAGTACTCCTCTACAAAGGTGTCTACTACATGCTTTTTAAATGGCTCTTTGAAATTCATAACATAAAATGGTATTTCAAGAGTGTCCGCAACTCTTCTAGCATCATTTACTGCCGAAAGAGAACAACATCCGCCTTCATTTTCTGCATAATCTGGATTATCTGGGGATAGTTTCATCATTATTCCTGTAACATCATAGCCCTGTTCCTTTAGAAGATAGGCGGCTACAGAACTATCTACTCCTCCACTCATTCCTATTACAACTTTTTTCTTCATATAATTATCTCACCTATTCTTCTCCATGAACATGATCATGAATATCGTCATGCTCTTCGTAATCCCAAATATCTAAGCCTTTTTTCTCTCTATAGTCATTTATAGCTTTGTGAATAGCTTCCTCAGCAAGTACTGAACAGTGCATTTTAACTGGTGGAAGCCCATCTAAAGCTTCTGCTACTGCTTTATTTGTAAGAGTCCAAGCTTCATCTACTTTTTTACCTTTTATTAATTCTGTAGCCATACTTGATGATGCTATAGCAGAACCACATCCAAAAGTCTTAAACTTAGCATCTACAATTATATCATCTTCAACTTTTAAATAAACTCTCATTATATCTCCACATTTTGCATTCCCAACTTCTCCAACACCACTAGCTTCTTTGATTTCTCCTACATTTCTTGGGTTTGTAAAATGATCCATTACTTTTTCACTATATATCATAATTATTTCTCCTCCTTATTTAAAACTATCTTATTTATTTAAAAAAACTATCACATTTACCATTTATAAAACTATCATATAGTGGTGACATATCTCTAAGTCTTTGTACTATTGCCGGTACAGTTTCAATTACATAGTCAACTTCTTCTTCTGTAGTTCTATCTCCAATTGTTAATCTTAAAGATCCATGAGCAACTTCATGTGGAAGTCCTATTGAAAGTAATACATGGGATGGATCAAGTGATCCCGATGTACACGCACTTCCACTTGATGCACATATTCCCTTAGCGTCAAGCATTAAAAGTACTGATTCTCCTTCAATAAACTCAAAACTGATGTTTGAATTACCTGGAAGTCTTTTTTCTCCAGTAGCTCCGTTTAATTTAGAATGTGGAATTTCTAATAATCCTTTGATTAGCTTGTCTCTTAGATAAGTTAATCTTTCTTTTTCTTTTGTTAAGTTTTCTACAGCAAGTTCTATAGCTTTTCCAAGCCCTACGATACCTGCAACGTTTTCAGTTCCGGCTCTTCTATTTTTCTCTTGTGCTCCACCATGAACTAGGTTTTTAATTCTTATGCCCCTTTTAATGTATAATACTCCAACACCTTTAGGTCCATATATTTTGTGACCAGATAAAGATAATAAATCAATATTCATATCCTTAACATCCATTTCTATATGTCCAACTGCTTGAACTGCATCAGTATGGAATAAGACTTTATGTTCTCTACAAATATTTCCTATTTCTTTAACAGGCTCTATAGTTCCTATTTCATTATTTGCAGTCATTATACTAACTAATATTGTAGTTGGTTTTATTGCCTTTTTTAAGTCTTCTAAATTTATAAGTCCCTCTGCATCTACGTCTAAGTAAGTAACTTCAAAACCATTTTTTTCAAGATACTCACAAGTATGAAGTACTGCATGATGCTCTATTTTAGTAGTTATTATATGATTCCCCTTGTTTTTATGTGCAAAGGCAATACCTTTTATTGCCCAGTTATCAGCTTCCGATCCACCACCAGTAAAATATATTTCAGTTGGGTCTGCGTTAATCGCTTTTGCTACTTTATCTCTAGATTTGTCTATTGCTTTTTTAGTTTCCCTTGAAATTGAATATATTGAAGATGGATTACCATAAAACTCTGTAAAATAAGGTAACATCTCTTCTACCACTTCAGGTTTTGTATATGTTGTTGCTGCATAATCCATATAAACGGGTTTATTCATTTGGTTTCACTCCTTTTATTTTCACTATGTTGGTATAATCATCTACAATATCTTGTAGTGTTATTGATAATGTAACTGAATCTATACTATCTTTTATTTTCCTCCAGACAATTCTTGTAGCACAGCAATCAATATTATTGCACGCGTCACTATCAAGACATGTGGATATTTCTATAGGTCCTTCAAGAACTTCTAATATTTCATATACAGTTATATCCTTAGGATCCTTACAAAGTATATATCCTCCACCTGATCCCCGTATACTCTTAATTAGATTAGCTTTTCTTAGAACCGAAAATAATTGTTCAAGATAATATTCTGAAATATTCTGTCTACCCGAAATGCTCTTAATTGATATTGGTTCTTTACCATAGTTAACCGCAAGGTCAACCATAGCCTTAACTCCATATCTTCCCTTTGTTGATAATTTCATAAAAATCATTCCTTAATGTTGACTACTTTACTATGGATTAATATTATCAAATCAGAGTGTTCTTGTCAACTATTCTTTTAAATATTTGCACCAATGAAATACCTACTTAATATTATGTATAATAACAACTTTTAAGGAGGTAAAAAATGAGTAACTTTAAGGATAACCCCTATAGGAATTTAATTTACGGTGCAGATATTAAAATTCCATTATGGGATAAGTCAAGCTGTATTGGAATTAACTTTGATAACGCTGCTACTACACCTCCATTTAAATCTGTAATTGAAGAAGTTATAAAGTTTTCTCCATACTATTCATCAATACACCGTGGTGATGGATATAAATCACAATTTTCAACTTCAATGTATGAAAACTCAAGACTTATTGTTAAAAATTTTTTAGATGACCATGATAACCTTATGGATGTTATATATGTTAAAAACTGTACAGAAGCAATAAATAAATTAGCTGGAATACTATCTAGTAAAAAAAAGGGTTCCATAGTTTTATCCACTTTTATGGAGCATCACTCAAATGATTTGCCCTGGCGAAAAGACTTCACTGTAAAATATATAGATATAGATCATCAAGGTTGCTTAGATATTGATGACTTAAAAAATAAACTTGAAATGTATGAAGGTAAAATCTCTTTAGTTGCTATAACTGGTGCTTCTAATGTAACCGGAAGTAAAACTGCTATATATACTATAGCAAATCTAGCTCATAGCTATGGAGCAAAGATACTAGTAGATGGTGCTCAGTTAATTCCCCACAGTAAGTTTACTATAGGAACTGGCCTTCCTTTAGGTCCTATTGACTTTGTATCATTCTCTGGTCACAAAATGTATGCACCTTTCGGATGTGGCGTACTTTTGGGACCAAAGGCCTTTTTTAACGAATATGACCCTGATCATGTTGGTGGTGGCACTATTTCCTTTGTATCTCACGATAAAATAATTTGGGCACCTTCTCCTGATAAAGATGAAGCTGGCTCTCCAAATGTTATTGGATCAATAGCCTTAAGTTCTTCTATAAATGAACTCAACAATATTGGTATGAATAATATAGATGAATATGAAAGATATTTGACCATCTACACTACACGAAATCTTCTCACCATGGATAATGTAATCTTGTATGGTGATTATAATAATTTCAAAGACAAAGTTAGCATTATTCCCTTTAATATATACGGTATGCATCATACCCTAGTTGCAAAAATACTATCCTATGAATTTGGAATTGCAGTAAGAAGCGGATGTTTCTGCGCTCAACCTTACATGCAAAGACTTTTGAAAATTCCATCCTCTATGATAGAAAAATTCACATTACTTCCCAAATCTCGTCAACCTGGTATGATCAGAGTTAGCTTTGGACTCTATAACACAATAGAAGAAATAAACAAATTCCTATATGCCATAAATAAAATCATAAAGAACAGAGATTATTATACAAATAAATACAAAGGTGATTTAGACAGTTTAATATAGGGATGAGCATAATTGATATTTAAAAAGTGAATATTGATTCAGAGAATTAATTTTGGATAACTTAGGATATTAATTATAAAATATCCTCAAAAAGGGCAGACTACCCCTATGAGGATAATAAAATGTAAAATATTAGATTTTCAAGGAGCTAGCTCGCTCTTTTTAGTTTACTAAGAGATTGAACTTTATCTATCTTTTTATTAACAGTTGCGGCAGTTGCAACTAATAAAAGGCAGATATGGGCAATGGTATTTAGGTTTGATACCGATTTAGAGTTCCTTACGGAAGCATTTTCGATATTGAGATTCTTGAATCTAGAGTTATATCGCTCAGATTCAATTCTCATAGCATAGTACTTCTTGAAGTAATCTGATGTTTCATCGACACTTGATCGATAATCTACGCTGGTGGATTTATATTTTATACATCCTCTGTTTTTATGTCCATTATTGTATTTAGGATGATTACAAGTACACTTTGAATCATCATTAGATGTTCTAAATGGACAACAAAATTTTTGTTTAATAGAATCTTTCAGATATTGTTTACCATCCTTATGCATAGCTAAACCTGCGTCGCAGATTGGATTGCCTGAGGAAAGCTTTTTTTCATTTTTACAATTACGCTTGTTTTTTGCTATAAATGCGTGAGCATATAAAGAGTCTTTTATGTAATTGTAGTTTGCTTTAGAATCGAAGCCTTTATCTGCTAGAACCTTAGAAGACTCTAAGGAAAACCAAGAATTTGTTTTTTCTAGGAAGTCTATAAAACTTGAAATGTCTGCTTTGTTGCCAGGAAGGGTTTCTTCATATATTGGCAATCCTGATTTAGCATCACAAATTATTAGATTTTTATAACCCCAGTAAAACTTGTAGTTCTTCTTAGTATCTTCATTGTTTGCAGTATGTACACCTAATCTACAATCCTTATCTGATTTAGGTTGGTGATCCTTAGAAAATTTATTCTTAGAGAAGCATTTAACATTATTATACTTTGTATTTGCTTTAATAGGGGTAGAGTCGATAGACACTATAGAATTGCTAATTATGTTTAAATTAACAAGTAGATTCACTTGATTTTTCATAATTTCTTTGAGCGTAGTATTTTGGAAATTCTTTAAAAAACGTTGAAAAACACTATACGAAGGAAGTGTGTGGGTAATGTTGAATCCACAAAGTTGAGCGATTTTTAAATTGGTGGTTAAGAAGTCTCTTAATAAAGTTATTTCTCTAAAATGTTCACAGTTCATGACAATAAAAGCACGAATAAGTGCATGTTGAGAATATCCCTTCGGGCCCAATTTAGATTGCATAAATTCTGGAATTGAGGAAAAATCAATATTATCAAATAAATTTTCATAAAAGTTTATTATTGGTTGTGATGTAAATAAATCGACGATGTTTAAAATTTCTTGTCTTGCTATCATTTGTAAAACCTCCGGTTATATAACTTATTAGTGTGTGCTTACAAAGTTAGTATTATCCAAAGGTAAAAAATGATACGCAAAAATTTGAGTGATAATAAAATCAAGGCTTTTACAAGCCTTGATATATAAGGGTTAACAAATATGATTAACCCTACAGTTTAATATAAAAAGGGGGTGTCTCAAAATGATTTCTAAAATCACTTTGAGGCATAGCCTCTTTTTTCATTTTACACAAGAAAATAAGTACAAACTCACTTTATTAATCAAGTGAGTTTGTACTTATTTATTATTTTGAGTATGACAAAAAGAGAGATGGAAATCCCTTTTAAAAAATATTAGAGTTATGAACATTAAGCAGCTTTTATACTGTGAAGTGCTTGTCCGCACCTATTATTTTGAATCTTGTTATGTAGTTTATTAATATTAAATCCAAAACTTAATAGGGTAAATTCAATTTTTACATTCTTTTTACCTCGAGTTAAAAATCTATTGAATCCATAGTCTTCCTTTAGAACACCAAAGGCACCTTCAACTTGAATTGATCTGTTCATTCTAAGTAGAATCCCTTCGGGACTTGTTATGTTTCCTAGAGAAGTTAGTCGTTTATTTAAGAACACCTTAGATGCCTGCATTTTTCGGTTTCCATTAGCTCTTGTACACCTTGACTTATATTCACAATTGGTACAGTCATCTGCTTCATATATTGTTACTTCACTTTTATAGCCCGACTTTGATTTTCTAGTTGTAGTGCCGATAGGCCTTAGTTTTACATTGTTGTAACAAGTATACTCATCATTAAATTCATCATATTCCATATTTTCACGTTTACCTATATTTTTCTTGAAACTTCGTTTTTTCATGCCTTCATAAGCCTGTGGCTTTATGTACGAATTCTGGTTATTTTCTTCAAGATATAGATAATTCTCTTCACTTTCATAACCGGCGTCAGCCACTACGTTAGAAAATTTTTCAGGTAAGTTTTCATTTAACTTATCTAAGAACGGAATCAAAGTTAGTTGATCTGAACGCTCACTTGAAATATCTACCCCCACAATATATTCACCCTCAACTCCAATTTGAATATTATATCCCGGTTTAAGCTGAGAATTTCTCATATGATCTTCTTTCATATGCATAAAAGTAGCATCTTTGTCAGTCTTAGAAAAACTATTTCTACCATCGAAGGTATTGTTGTAAGAATCATACTTAGTCTGTTTATCAATGAATTCTTCCAAACTTTCGACATCTCGTTGGATTCTAGCTTTTCTTTTTCCTTTACCAGTCACAAATATTATATTTTCTTCATTTTTCCTTTGGTTCAGAAAATCTAACAGCTGTTGAAGATAATCAACTTCAATTTTTTCATCTGAAGTACTATAGTTACTTCCATATGTTATATTAAAATCTTCGATGAATTTATGTATTTTCTCCTGAAGTTTCAGTTCAAACTTATTTGTTGATTTTTTCCACACAAATGTATATTTATTTGCATTGGCTTCTATTTTAGTCCCATCAATAAATAGATTTTTCGGTGAAACTTCTGGATTTCTCCCTTTTGAGGAGTATGCCTGCATCAAAACTGTATAATCTAAATCCTCCATTATTTGGCCTAAAAGTCTTACTGAATCATCTTCTGGAATTAATATTCCTGTGTCAATTGGAAAAGCCAATTGATAATTACCATAATTATTGATATAATGCTTTTGTGTTAATTTTGTTTTTTGCATAATAAAATTATACACTGAAAAGTGGATTTTTAGGAATCCACTTTTTTTATTTTGTCAAAAAGGGACTGTCTCATTCTGAGACAGCCCCTTGTTTAAGATGCATTTAGATTATAGATAAAAATATAATATTTAAACATGGATTATATTTTTTTATTTACTCTTTTTAAATTTAGGATCAATTAAATAAATTATTCCTATAATTAAGCTGATAACACTTAAAATAATTAAGTTTTTACCTATAAGTTGCTTTGACATTTCCCAAGGGAAGTTAATACTGAGTATAGAGGCACAAATATAGTTTGTAGCAAATAAAAATGAAGAAATGAAGCAGAAAATTACTCCAATAATGCGATTATTCATTTAATCACTCCTTAAAATAATAAAACGTTATTTACAATATTATAACAGTTTATTGTTATAATGTAAAATATATAAACATATGGTATTATGTAAATGTATTCAAATATTTAAATTAGGGGGGAAGGAAATGAAAAGAATAAAAAGTATTGTTGCAATGACACTGTGTACATTATTGGTGTCACAATCATTAGCATTTGCAGATGTTAATGATAATCTAACAAATGAAAGTAATAATACACAAAAAAATTTAGCTATGGAGAAATTACAAAATGACAATGAAGAAAAAATAGTAGGTGCTTTTAGAGTAGAAAATGGAAAAGTGACCGAACTTGACCCTAATGCAGCAGAACTTGAATATAACATGTATTTTCAAGATTTGAAACGTGATGAATTACTAAAAAGAGCAGATGAAAATAACAAAGGAGTGCAGATGCGTGGTGCAATAACTAACTTTAAGGTATCAGGAAAATCTAGATCAATTCAGTACCGATTCCAAAAAAGAGTTTGCCAACCGCTGTACAATGGAGGCACTACTCCTTCAGATTTAAGTTTTTCATGCTCAGGAACATTTACTGTTACAGGAAATGTAAGTATAACAAGTTCTATAACATCAGCTATAACAGCTTCGACAGGAATGAGCTTATCAACTTCTGCAAGTACAGAGTATAGCGTAAAGATGACTGTATCTCCCAATACTTCGAAGTGGTTAGAATTTGCACCTAATATGGATAATGTATGGGGAACTTTCTATGATTATAATAGAGACGGTGTATTAATCAGTGAGAAATGGGTAGATGCATATTATCCAGTTAAATTAAATGGAATGGCGGATGGAGTATATCTAGTTAAAGAAATGGTAGGAAAATATAATTAATTTAAATGTAAAGGGGGGTGTCGCAAAATAACTGATTAAGTTATGGAGCGATGCTCCTTTTCCTATTCCAAATAAAAATAACCGAAGGTTTTGTTGAGTTTTAACATACCAAACCTTCGGTTGTTTATTTTTAGGTGCACTTTAATAAGCCTACAGATTTAAGGCCTTTTTATGCCACTTTTTTCATCTCATGTAGGTGCGTAGCACATCTTTCAGATTGAACTTTTGCGTGCAATTTATTTATGTTATATCCAAAACATAGCATAATAAATTCAGTTTTAACGTTATTTTTTCCACGTGTAAAAAAACGAGTGAAATTATAGTCACTTTTTAACACTCCAAAAGCACCTTCAACTTGAATTGACCTATTCATTCTTAAAAGAGCACCTTCATCCGATAAGATATTTTTATAGGAGATTTCTCTTTTAGCGATGAAGTTTTTAGAAACTTGCATTTTCCTATTTCCCTTAGCTTTTGTGCATTTAGTTTTATGTATACAGTCACTACAATCCTCACATTCATAGTTGGTAACTATAGATTCATAGCCAGTTTTAGAAGTTTTAGTTGTAGTGCCTATGTTTTTTAAAATCTTACCATTATGACATGTATATTGATCATTTAAATCGTCATATTTCATATTTTCTCTTTTACTAATATCTTTTTTAAAGCTCTTCTTTTTCCATTTTTCATAAGTCTGTGGCTTAATAAAAGCTGTCATCTCATTTGATAGTAAGTATACATAGTTTTCTTCACTTTCATAGCCTGAATCGGCTACGATATTTTTAAACTTTTTTCCTAAACACTCCTTCATATTTTCAAGCATAGGTTTAAGTGTTCCAATATCATTTCTGTCTGAAAAGATTCCAACACCTACTATATATTCACTGTTTACAGCTATTTGAGCATTATACCCTGGCTTTAGTTGTGCATTACGCATGTGGTCATCTTTCATATGCATAAAAGTAGCATGAATATCTGTTTTAGAGTAACTATTTCTACCGTTAAAATTTCTATTGCTTTCATCATATTTTAGTTGTCTATCTCTAAACTCGGTAAGCTGTTCTATAAATTTTTGAAGCTTACTTTTTCTTTTTCCTATACCGTGCACAAATTCTAAGCCACTTTCAGTTTTTTTTATATTAAGAAATTCAAGAACTTTATTGATATCAATTAGTTTAGATTCTTTACTTACAATAAAATTTTGAAGTTCCATTTTATTTATTTCCTCTACGAGGGCTATAATCTTTTCAAACATTTTTTCTTCATTTTTATTTATAGATTTACGCCATACAAAGGAATAGCGATTAGCATTTGCTTCAATTTTAGTTCCATCAATAAAGACATTATCAAAGTTTATCTCATCGATATTTTCAAGTGCCATGACAAGTTGATAAAACAAATCTTCAGCAGCATTGACTAAGTACTTTTGGCGGAATCGCCCGATAGTGGCGTGATCTGGAGCCTTATATCCTTCAAGAAGCCACATGAAGTTAATATCTCTATTACATGCAGTTTCTATTTTATGAGTAGAATATATATTATTCATATATGCGTAAGCTATTATTTTAAACATGATTTTGGGTTCAACCGCAGGTTTTCTTCCTCTTTTGGAATATGCCATGTATAATTTTGTGTAATCTAATCCCTCCAGTATATGGCTAAGCAGTCTAACCGAATAACTCTCTGGAATAAGTGCATCACAACTTAATGGTAATGACAGTTGATAAGCATCGTTAAATCTAGTATAATTCTT
The DNA here is from genome assembly GCF_036646415.1 of Clostridium sp. GTDB lineage: Bacteria > Bacillota > Clostridia > Clostridiales > Clostridiaceae > Clostridium_J. Next base: position 193,454 of record NZ_JAVXMF010000005.1, read on the forward strand.
ATTGGTTATATTTTGTTTTTGCATATTAAAATTATAACTAAAATGCAGGTTCTTTGGGATCTGCATTTTTTATTTAAGTAAGAGATTATATTTTCAGAAATATTTTCAATAAAAAAACTGAAATCAAATTTTGATTTCAGTTTTTTTGATAGGACAATCACAAAATAGAGTTATCTATTTTGCAAAAGCCCCTTTTTTAAAAACTACTTTTTATATTGTAAAATCCGAAGCAAATACATACATTTTATCCATAAAGTCATCTCAATAAATACCATCTCTAGCTATTGCTTTATTTTATCTATTTCAGTTTTTAATATCTCTTCCTCTATTACACCCGTATGGTCAAATGATACATATCCATCTTTATCGATGAATATAGTTCTTGGTATGCCCGTAACTCTATACTTCATTGCTAAATCCATATCCATATCAAAATATATAGGCATGGTGTAACCATTATCCTTCATGAACTTTTCTGCACTTTCCTTAGTTTCCCTTTGTCCATCAGTCATATTTACCATAAGAATCATCACATCTTCATTTTTATATTTATCATATACAGATTGAAAATATGGCATTTCAAATTTACACGGACCACACCAGCTAGCAAATATATTAATTACCAAAGGCTTTCCTTTAAAATCATCAATGGTAACAGTATTTCCATCCTTATCATATATAGTAAAGTTTTCAGCTAATATTTTTTCTACATTTTCATCTTCATTGTTCTTATCACCATCTATTGCAGCATCATTGGTCTCATCTATGGAAACTCCACCATTTTGTTGAGATTTTTGTTCTTCATAGTATTCTGCTGAAAGCTTATTATATCCAAAGTATACTACTACTAAAAATGCAACAAATCCGATTATCCCTAAAATCAACTTTCTATTCTTCATATATTCATCTCTTCCTTTATTTAAAATTTTATTTCTGAACTGCCTTATTTAAACAATTATTCTTTATATTATGCATAATTTTATATACACAAATTTGTAATTTTAAAAAGTTAATATCGATAAAATTTTATTTAGATACCCAGTCATCATTGCTATTCCTATAACTATAAGAAAAACTCCTGAAATTTTATTAATTGAGTTATAGTTTTTCTTTATAAAATCTAAGCTTTCTTTTAAAGTGTTAATCAAAAGAGCCGATATTACAAATGGAATGCCTAGCCCCAAACTATATATAAGCAGCATTATTGTGCCTTTCATAACCTGTGTAGAACTAGCCGCAATCATAAGTGCTGAACCTAGGAAGGTTCCAATACATGGTGTCCATCCAATAGCAAATATTATTCCAAACAAAACTGAAGATACAAATCTAAAGGGCTTTACATCAACATTAAGTTTCTTTGTTTTCTCAAGAAATGAAATTTTGAGTACTCCCATATAATTAAGACCAAATATAACCAGTATTCCTCCTCCAATTATATTAAATAATGTGTAGTACTCCTTTATAAATCTTCCAAAGGTTCCTGCTAAAGTCCCAAGAAGAGTAAAAATAGCTGTAAATCCTAACACAAACCCCAATGAATTTATAAAAGTTCTATACTTACTCTCTGGATATAATTCACTATCTCCAGCAAAATAAGATATATAAATTGGTAACATTGGCAATATACATGGAGATATAAAAGTAATAATTCCCTCCATAAATAGTATTAAATATTCCATAGAATTCTCCTTTAATTTAATTATTATTACTAATAATATCACATTACTAATTTAATTATACTTAAATTAAAATAACTAAACATTAAAGTAACTTTATTCACAAAGATTTCATTTAAAATATTTATATCTCAATTTGATTAAGTAAATCGTACAATTGTAAATTCCTTTCTGAAAGATTTTTTTAATATCAACTATTTTACTAAGCTACATTTTTGTTGAGTAGGCAGTTCTTCTCAATGATAGATTCACAGTTTTATATAAAAACATACCAGCTAATAAATTTATTACTACAGATGGTAATACTACTACTAAAAACAGTGTTAAAAAAGATGCTGGTAATTCTACTAGTACTTGTGCTGACAATAAAAATATTGTACCACTAATCAAAGTTCCGATAGGCAATATTACCAATGCTACTATATTATTTTTCTTCGATTCATCTATTTTATTGAAAGCTTTTATTCTATAAATCATAAGCATTAATATATATATGCAATTAGCTGTAATCAATTTATCTATAATATTAGGTATTTGTCCTCCTGGGAATTTTGTTGTCATAGCAGTAAATATTCCTGTAACTAAGGCAACTACCATTGAAGTTTTATAATCCTCTTTATTTAATACCATTATTATAAATAACATAACTAGCGCAAAATCCGGTTGCATTGGCAATCCCAAGATAGGTGTGATTTGATGAAGTATTGCACCTATAGCTAAGAGTATTGCATTCATTGTTAATTTTCTTGTATTCATAATATGAATCCCCCTAAATTTATTTGATATTTTATTCTTTGACCAATCTTCTATGCTATCTTTATCAGAACAAATATTTCACGTCATACCAATCACCTCCTTGTATAATGTAGTTGTAATAGTTGAATGAATTATAAAGATAAAAAAAATCCGCCCTAATATAAATATTAGGACGGAGATAATTCCGTGGTGCCACCTAGATTGCATTATATAAATATAAAGTTTCCCTATATCTACAACATGCCCCTCAATTTCAAGTACTAACATACTCTATCCGCTATAAGGTGCAGCTCACCATATCCGGTACTCTCAAAATTTGATTTCCCTTTATTCCTCAAAGGTCCATTCACTCAATTCCTTCGTGCTAGGATTCCACCATCCCCAGCTCTCTTTATCGAAGCTAAATTAAACTACTATTCCTCATCAACGAATTAACTTATATATATTTTTCTTATTATATTATCCGTATATGGAATAAATGTCAATAGTATTATTTATAATATCCCATTATCTCGTGTTTTAAAAGTCTGTTTTGTGTCAACAATAATAATATATTGGAATATTAGACTTAGTCATAAAAATACTAAAGGTCTATATTTATCAAAAATTACAGCTAATTTAGCTATTACTATGTATATTGAGATTAATCTTATTCATATATTCAACCTAATAATTTTATTCTTATTTTCATAGTATACTTAATGAAAACTTTTTAAATTTCAATTTGCAATATTCTATTATCATAACCCAACTGCATATTATGATCGGCACTATTTATCTCTCCTATTTAACCTTCCAAGTAACAACCATAAAATCGTTGCCGTCACTCCATCGTAATATGCTTGGGTATTAGTTTTATAACTAATATAATTTTAAGTATAATACATAACAAAATCATAGGAAAAAAAGCTACATTACCATTAATGTAGCTTTTAACATTTCCACTTCATCTTTATTATGCGTAGTTATTATAACTGTCTTTCCTAAAACATTATGTCTTATGTAATCTATCACATTAATTTTAGTTTCATAATCTAAGCCCTTAAAGGGTTCATCCATTATCAAAATTTCTGAATTTACCAAAATAGCCCTCACGATTGCTACTCTTCGCTTCATACCACCACTTAATTTAGAAACAGGTTTATTAATTACATCTCCAAGTCCAACTCTATTAAAGTTATCTTCTATTACTTCTCTATCTATTCCTTTGTCACAGACTAACAAAATATTATCAAGAGAAGTGAACCCCTCACATAAACGATTTTCTTGGAATACTACACTTATATCTTTATTTTCTATACCCTTTATGGTTCCTTTATCTGCTTTCATAAGACCCATTAGAATATTTAAAAGGGTGGTCTTTCCACATCCTGAACTACCCATAATACAAGTAATGGTACCATCCTTAAATACCCCATTAAAGTCCTTTAATACCTGAGTACTTCCGAAACTCTTTGATAATGCTGTGACTTCAATATTCAAAAAATCACACCCCTTACTATTTAATCTATCCTACTCATTATCCATTCAATTTATCTAAGAACTATATCAATGATACTCTCACTTTGTTATAAACTTAACATTATCTTTCTTATAATATGTTATTTCCTAAAATCTTTCCTTGTAATATTTTTAATAAACTTAAAAATAATTTTTCAAAAACAATACTGATGATAATTATAACTAAAGTCCAAGCAAAAAGATCTCCTGTATTCAAAAAAATCTTTGCCTGATAAAGTTTTTCACCTATAGAACCGGTTGGTAATCCTATGACCTCAGCTGCAATTCCTGACTTCCAACAAAGTCCTAATGAAACTGAGCAAGCTGATATAAAAAATGGCATTATTTCTGGTATATAAATATATCTAATCTTTTTTGTTAAACCTACCTTAAACACCTGTGCCATCTCAAGTAATTTTCTATCTACATTTTCAATTCCCTTTAAAGTATTAGTATAAATAATTGGTAATACCATTAAAAATGAAATAAAAATTGATAAATTCTCTGATTCTATCCATATTAAAGCAATAATTATAAAGGATACTACAGGAGTTGACTTAATTATTGTTGTGGGTGGATAAAGCAGTTCCCTAATCAAAAGATTTTGAGAAGATATACTAGCAAGTAATCCCCCTATTGTAATTGCCAATAAGAATCCAATTGCGATTCTTATAAAAGAAAAGTATAAAGAACTCCAGAATGTTATATCCTTAACTAATAAAGATAAGATCTCCATGACAGTAATAGGGGAGACGACTAAAATATCTCTCCCTATAAAACTACTTATTCCCTGCCACAACAAAATCCAGAACAGAATAGAAAAAATCCTTCTCCAATTACTTTTTATATTAAAATTTTTCATATAGAATTATTCCTCCTATCCCCTGTGATTTAAATTAATTATAATCTTTAATTTTATTTTTGATAATAAAACTTATCTGCTGGAAGTTTTCCTCCTACAGACTGTGGGTTTTGATTAAATAATACTTCTAAATATCCACTAACCTTTGTCTTCATCTCAATTCCCTCAACATAGGTAATATTGCAAAGAGGAACAGCTTTTTTAGCTACTGCTGCAGGAACAATACCATACTTTTCAATAAGTGTGGCTGCTTCTTCCACATTTGCATTCACATAATCTGTAGATTTTTTATAATCATCAAGGAAATAATTAAAAGCCGTCTTATTATCTTCAATAAACTCATTACGTGCAATAACTACTCCAGTAACTAAAGCACTGCCATTCTCACCTTGAACTTTATTCCACTCCTCTGTCATATCAAGAGCAATTCGTAAATTTTCATTTTTACTTTGAGCTGTTGTTACAAATGGTTGTGGCAACATGGCAATTGAATTACTATCTTCTGCTAAAATAGCCGCCACCTCAGTAGATTCTGATTTATACTCAATTGTAAGATCCTTTGTAGCATCTATACCATTCTCAGCTAATACATAGTTTAAAACATACTCAGGAGTTGTACCTTTTCCTGTGCTATATATAGTTTTACCTTTTAAATCCTCAATAGATTTAATTTGGTTTCCATTTTCAACAATATAAATCACTCCTAAAGTATTTACAGCTGCAATACTTATTCCTCCTTGAGTTTTATTATATAAAACTGAAGCTAAGTTACATGGAACTGCTGCAACGTCAATCTCTCCCTTAACAATTTTCGCTACAATTTCATCTGCAGTACCAGTCATTGATACCTTATAATTATTTGCTGTAGTTCCTTCTTCTGAATCACTCATTAACTTAACCATCCCCATAGTAGTTGGCCCCTTTAATGAACCTATATTAATATCAATCTTTTCCTCAACTGGTGGTGGCGTAGACTTAGCAGAATCACCTTTTTCATCTACTTCAGATGAGTTTTTCCCACATCCTACCAACAAAATTCCACTAAGTAACATACATGTTCCAATTCTAAATATTTTTTTCATAATATGCCTTCTTTCTTAAATATCCTTATTGTCATAATTCGTAAATGTTCTATAATTACCTACTTCTTTTATTTAACATATTAATCCATAATTTGCAACATATTATTCTTTTAACTTATATTATTTTCTTTCTAATTTTCTCATTAAACTTATTGTATAATTCTACCACATCAGGCTCATTACTATATTCATGAAGCTTGTCTATTGGAAGCCATTTCACTCCACTATTTTCCTCATCCTTTCTATTTTATATATTTAAGCATACCATTTACAGTTTCATGACTGTTTTATAATAATATTATACTATGTATATTAAATAAAAAAGAGTCGTCTAAAATAGGTGAACAATATTTTAATACTGGTTAAAATATATTCACACTTAGACAACACCCTTAATTAAAAATTAAATTTTTATATGACAATATCCATTAGGATTCCCCTTGAGATATCTTTGATGATACGCTTCTGCCTTATAATAGTTTTGAAGAATCTTAACCTCAGTAACTACTTTTTCATCATAACTACCCTGTACTTTTTCTTTGCTTTCTTTAATAATTTCTAAATCTGCTTCATCTATATAATAAATTCCTGACCTATATTGACTACCTACATCGTTTCCTTGTCTATTTAAATGAGTGGGATTAATAATTGACCAAAATTTATTTAGAATCTCCTCCAATGAAATTATCTTTTCATCATAATCGACTAAACATACTTCTGCGAAAGATGTATTCTTATAACATACATCCTCATAGGTAGGATTCTCCGTTGTTCCATTGGCATAGCCTACCTCTGTTGAAACTACTCCAGAAATTCTACTGAAAAATTCCTCAACTCCCCAAAAACAACCACCGGCTAAAACTATTCTTTTCATATGTATTACCCTCCACTTTATTCCTAATCAATTTCATTAAATCACCATATTATTTATTTTAATACTTCTTGACTATGAAATCCACATCATTGGAAATATTAATCTATAAGGTTTTTACCCCTTCACTAAACGCCTTATAAAGTCTTCCTATTTCCTCAATATTTTCATCTTTTATTTCATCATTCTTCCCTTTATAAATGAGAACCTTATACCCTACTTCTATAACATAGTTATTGTTAATATTTATGAATCTATTAATCCCTTCATCATTATACTGAAGATTTCTAAGATAAAGCTTTTGTCCAAGAAGAGTAGAATGAATTATAATATCCCTTATTTCATGAATATCATTATTTCCATCTAAGAAATCCATACTAGCATCTATAAGCCTTTTATTTAATTTTGAAATTTTCGCAACCAATTGTTCTATTCCATCCTTTAATCTATAAGGTAAAATTAATTTATTAACTATAATAACAATTATAGCCCCTATAATAACGTAGATCACTCTATAAAAAATTAACACATTTATATTTTCAGTTAATGAAGCTATACATATGGAAGCAACTGCTGCAAATAAGGATATTCTATAGTACTCTTTAAAAGCATAAATTAGATAAAGTGATGCTACTAAAATTGTTATAGTAACCCACCTTATATTTACAATATTAATCACCACTGTAGTAAATGCAATAGCAATAACATTACCAACTACTCTTTCCTTCGTCTTAGTTATAGTATCTTCATAATAGGGTTGCATTATTGACATTATGGTTATAACTGCCCATATAACTTTATAAAATCCTAAAAGTTCTGCTACTAAAAGTGCTGCTGTTAAAGTTATCGCCATTCTCATTGCAAATTTAAATCTTATGGTATTAGGTTTAAAGTATTCCTTAAATGTAACCCTATATTTATCTATATCTGATTTCTCCCATTTCTTGTAGACCTTATTTATCTCTTTACTTCCTATATACGCTAAATCCTTAATATTTTTTAGTATCCTTTCTAATATATCTATAATTTCATTGCCATAGTGAGATTTACCTTTGTATCTATATACATACCTTTCAACATTTTTTTCTAATTCTTCTAAAGTCATTATATCCTTAGAGAAGTCTATAATATTTTCTATAACTTCACTAAGTTCTTCTATTTCTACTATACCTATTTCTTTTTTAATTAATTTATTATGTATTTCTCTAATATATAGGTTGAAATGTTCTATATTAATAAATAGCTTAAATTGAATCCTTCCTAAGTTAGTAGTAAGATACCGTCTATAACGAGTTACATATATCTTATATGCAATATCCCTCATTATCTTAGAGCAATTTTCCTCAACTTTTAAGTCATATGCTCCCTCTAATATATTTCCTAGTTGCTTCTTAATAATTTCAAATGAACGTGTGATATTTTTTCCTAATACAGATTTTTCATTAACTTTATTTATAAAGCTTGCAAAAACTACTATTAAAACTCCAAATATCACTGCTAAAAGTCTCAAGTAAAGCTCTCCAACTGGAACTTTAGCATATTGGGTAAATACATAGAGCATTATGAATGGTTTATAGAAAGTTAAATCATAAGGTGAAACCATGGTATACATTATTAAAAATATTGCTATAAAATTTATTGGAATTCCTAAAATAATATTTATAGATGATATATGTGATGTTAAAACAATAATTAAATCTATTAAAACTATTCTAGAAGCCTTACTAAAGGTCTTAACTTGAAAGTTCTGTCTACCTAACACTGTAGATGTAAGTGCTATAGGAAATGCTATCATAACATTCTTCATCCCAAATAAAATACCAACCCCAAACAATGTTATAACTGCCACTGATCCATGCTTTAACATGGAATATATGTTTATATTAAATCTCTTTATTAACTTATCCAGCAACCTTCCCACCCTTTCTCCTAAAGTATATATGAACTGATAAAACAATTTACGAACATTAATACTATTTATTATTTGCCACTCTTCTTCTTGTATTCCTGAATAAATTAAAAATTCTATATTTTCCTTATATATCATATACTCTTCCCTTTTATACCTTAAATCATATACTATATATAGAGACCTTATTGTAATAAACTTGTCCGTGTAATATAATACATATGAAGATAATATATTCCATAGGATTTAATAAAAACATAAGAAAAACTTCATCACATATATGTGATGAATATATGTGATAAATCAAATATATTTTTTGTAATTGGAGGTGATTAATTTATGAATAAAACAGCAGTTGTAGTATATAAATCTAGATATGGTAACACGCTAAAGTATGCTCAGTGGATTGCTGCCGAGGTAGGTGCTGATTTATTTGAATCTTCTAAGGTTAATGCTAATGACCTTTTAAATTATGATACTATTGTTTATGGTGGGGGAATTTATGCAAGTCACATTGAAGGTATTTCTCTCATAACAAAAAACTTTGAAACTATAAAAGAGAAAACCATCGTAGTTTTTACCGTTGGTATTTGCTCTCCTTTAAATATTGAAGGACTAAAACCCACTATAGAAAATGCATTTACAGAAGAAATGAAAAATAAAATTCATATTTTCCATTTAAGAGGAGGATTAGATTACTCTAAGATGGGGTTCATACATAAACAAATGATGGGAATGTTAAAAAAATTCATAGCACATAAGAAACCTGGGGAATTAACTGAAGATGATAAAATCATATTATCTTCATATGGAAATATAGTTGATTTTATTGATAAACAAGGTATTGAACCAATTTGTCGTTGTATAGAGGATTAGTTTAGATATTATTTATAGAACTTATTAAAAATAATCTACACAAAAGGAGCTGTTTCAAAATCGATTATCTTTTTTGAGACAGCTCCTACTCTATTATTAGTAAATAAATTTGTTGAATTCATTAATTATACATGTCTTTGAGTATTTCTACCTCTTCTGGTGTTAAATATCGCCACATTCCAAGTTCTATCCCGTGAATTTCTACATTAAGAATTCTAATACGTTCTAATTTCACCACATTATATCCAAAAACCTTACTCATCCTTCTAATTTGTTTATTTAATCCCTGAGTAAGAATTATTCTAAAGGTATCCTCATTTATTCTAGTTACAACACAAGGCCTTGTTTTCTCCCCTAGTATTTCCACACCTTGAGACATTCCTTCCATGAACTTATCATCAAAGTCTTTATCTAAAGTAACTATATACTCCTTTTCATGATGATTTTCAGCTTCCAATATTCTATTGGCTAGTTCTCCATCATTAGTCATTATAATTAAACCTTGAGAGGCTTTATCAAGTCTTCCTACAGGAAATATGTACTCATTATAATTCATAAACTTAATTATATTATCTTTAACCTCACTTGCCGCAGTACAAGTAATTCCTACAGGCTTGTTAAGAGCAATATAAACCTTCTTCTTCACAGGAATAGGAGCATCATCAATTAAAATATCATCTTCAAGCTCCACCCATTGTCCCGGTTTACAAAGTATTCCATTTATCTTTACTCTTTTATCTTCAATAAGTCTATTTGTCTCTCTCCTTGAACAAACCCCTAAATTACTAAGAAGCTTATTTATTCTCATATTCTACTTATCCTTTCAGTTTATAATGGTTATTTCCTTATTATTGTCTTCAAAAAAACAAAGGTACTATCTCAAAATAACTGAAGCATGTTTTACCTGACTGTTGAAATTGGACTTCATATTATCAACACAAGATTAAAACATTCTTAATTTTGAGACAGCCCTAATCATATTTAAAATAATTATATCATTCTTTTTTTGAATTGCCTTTATATTCTTCTAAAGTTTTTTAAAGATATATCAAAAGCTTTTACTGAATGAGTTAATTCTCCTGATGAAATATAATCTACTCCTGATTTTCCATACTCTACTATTGTATCTAAAGTTATATTTCCAGAACACTCTGTAATAGCTTTACCATCTATTAATTCAACCATTTCTTTAGCAAAACTTGGAGTCATATTATCAAGCATAATTATATCAGCCCCTGCTTCTAAAGCCTGTAATACATCCTCTCTTGTTTCAGTTTCAACCTCTATTTTCCTTATGAAGGGTGAATTTATTTTTGCAAGCTCAATGGCTTTCTTTATTCCTCCAGCATAACCTATGTGATTATCCTTAATAAGAATTCCATCTGATAACGAAAAACGATGGTTTACTCCTCCGCCAACCCTCACTGCATACTTCTCAAGAATTCTTAAATTAGGTGTTGTTTTTCTTGTATCTAAAACTTGTGTGTTAAATCCATCTAATTTTTTTACATACTTATTTGTTAGAGTAGCAATACCACTCATTCTTTGAAGTAAATTAAGAGCTATTCTCTCACCAATTAAAATGTTACTAGCATCTCCAATTACATGTCCAATAATCATCCCTTTAGTTACCAAATCTCCATCTTTAACAAGTAATTCAACTTCAACTTTTCCTAGTATTTCAAAAACTCTTTTAAAAACCTTCAATCCACAAATTACTCCATTTTCTTTAGATATTAGGTTTACCTTTGCTCTCTCTCCTTCAGAAACAATTGATGATACTGTAATATCACCATAGGGAGCATCCTCTTTTAGTGCACTCTTAATGATTTCATCAACAATTAAAAAGTTTAACATATCTATTATCCACCTTTCCCTTCAAATAACTGACAAACCTATTTTTATAGCATATATTTCTATCTTCTACAAAGACTCTTGCTTTATTGTCAAGGGTTTCAATTAAATCATTACTTACTGATTCCATGTTTTCCTCCATTAAAAGATTAATATTTTCTGCTGCATTTTTACTAAATACTAACCCTTCTAAAAGCGAATTACTTGCTAATCTATTACTTCCATGAACCCCTGTACAACTAACCTCTCCTACTGCATAAAGATTCTTCATAGATGTCCTTGAAAGTAAATCTACATTAATTCCGCCCATACAGTAATGATGGGCCGGTGCAATGGGTAATAAATCAACTTCCATTCTATAACCTCGACTTAAACATTCACTGTAAATATAGGGAAATCTGTTAACTAAAAATTCCTTAGATTTTAAGGTCATATCTAGATATACATATGGTGTACTTGGAGTTTTTGCAATTTCATTTAAAATTTCTGTTGATACTACATCTCTAGGAAGTAGGGGATTTACAAATTTAACCCCAGCTATATTTCTAATAACCCCGCCTTCACCACGGAGGGACTCTGATAAAAGTAACTTTCTTCCCTTAACATTTTTTTCATAGAGTACAGTAGGATGAAGCTGAAGATATTCCATATCTTTCATACTAATATTATGATTTAATGCAATACAAAGGCCATCCCCAGTAATGTTTTCTATATTAGTAGTAGAATTAAAAATTCCTCCAATACCACCAGTTGCAATAACTGTAACCTTAGAATTAACAGTTATAACTTCATCATTATATTTTATAACTCCACCTATACATTTATTTTCATACTCAACTATATCCAATAAAGTAGCTTCTTCTAATACAGTTATGTTTTTCTTAGTATAAATATATTTTATAAGCTTCTCAACAACTTCCTTACCTGTCTCATCTTTGGAGTGGACTATTCTAAATTTACTATGCCCACCCTCTCTAGTGTAATTTAACTCATCTATATTTCTATCAAAATTTACACATAGCTCTATAAGCTTTTCAATATTTTCTGTTGAGTTTTTTACCACTTCTTTAACAGCGTCTACATTATTTTTATAATTTCCAGCTTTAAGAGTATCACTTATAAATTCCTCTGTATCATTAATATTTCTTAAGGTAGATATTCCGCCCTGGGCTAGATAGCTATTGCAATGTCGTAACTTATCCTTAGTTATAATTAAAGTTTTAATATCATCTCTTAGATTACAACCGGTATAAAGTCCACCTACCCCTGTGCCTATAATCAATACATCATAATTAATGCACATATTACTTTTTAGATAGAAGATGCATATTTTCTAAAGATTTATAAGCTTTTGCTCTTAAATCCTTATCAATATGTACTTCAAACTCCTCATTCTTTAGACAATTATATAAATCCTTAAGAGATATTTTTTTCATATTAGGACAAATCATTCTATTTTTCATAGGGATAAATACTTTATTAGGACTGTTCTCTCTCATCTTGTAGAATACCCCTTCTTCAGTGACTACTATAAATCCAACAGCCTCAGATGTAGCGCTATAATCTATAATTTCAGATGTACTACCTACAAAGTCGCCAAGATCTCTAACTCCCTTTGAACATTCTGGATGAACTAACACCTGAAACGCAGGGTACTCTGCCTTTAATTCTAGAACCTCTTCCACTTCAATCCTCTCATGAACTGGACAAAATCCATCATAAAGTATAAATTTCTTACCTGGTATATTTTCCTGTAAATAACTACCTAAGTTTCTATCTGGAAGAAATATAATCTCTTCTTCATCTATATTGTTTAAAATATCTTTAGCTGAAGAGGATGTTACACAAACATCCGATAGTGCCTTAATATCTCCATTCGAATTTATATAAGTAACTACCTTGGCATTTGGGTATTGTTTCTTCATATCCTTTAGCTTCTCTACCGTAGCCATATCGGCCATGGGACATGTGGTATCATTAACTGGAATTAATACTTTTTTATTAGGTGACAGTATCTTTGCACTTTCTGCCATAAACTTAACTCCACAAAATACTATTAATTCCTTAGAACTCTCCATTGCTTTTTTGCTTAAAAAATATGAATCCCCAACTATATCTGCTACATCTTGTATCTCATCTATCTCATAAAGATGAGATAAAATTAAAGCATTTTTTTCTTTCTTCAGTCTTAATATTTCCGTCTTTAAATCCATCATTTACACACTCCCGATTACATCCTTATTAGTGTATATACATTTATATATACACTAACTATAACACTAGTATACAGCTTGTCAATGATATACAAATTTATCTCAGGAAATGTTTCTTAGATTTAAAATCATTTACATACTAAGTTATCTAGCTTAAAAGCTGTGGCCAAATTTCAGTCCATACGTTTTCCATAATTCCTCTTACTTTATCAGCATGAGAATTAATTGCTATTACTGCATTTTCCTTCTCTAGAACAATACAATATTGCCCATACTTTCCATCTGCTCTATAAGAATTATGCTCACCTCTCCAAAATTGGTAGCCGTAACCTTGTCCCCAATCTCCACTTCTATTAGTATCAATTTGTTTTGTGGTTGCTTCCTTTACCCATTCTTCAGATAAAAGTTGTTTTCCTTCCCATCTTCCTCTTTGAAGATATAATTGTCCAAACTTACTTAAATCCGTAATTGTTAATTGTAGTCCACCTGCACCGAAGGTATATCCCTTAGGACAAGTTTCCCACTTAGGTCTATTTATACCCAATGGCTGAAAAAGTCTTGGCATTAAATAATCTACAAGAGACTCTCCACTAGCCTTTTGAACCATGACTCCAGCAAGATAAGCTGCAGCATTGTTATAAACAAACTTCTCCCCAGGATTGTATGAAAAATCCTGTTCTAAACAATACTTAACCCAATTATTTTCAGTTAATTCTCCTCTTGGGCAAGTTCCAAAACTTCCATCTGCCATTAGATATCCATTGCAGTGTCCTACTGCCATCTTAAGTAAATCTCTTAACTTAAGATTTTGTAATCTTTCACAAGGTGACTTTGGAGCATCTTCTGGAAAAAACTCTATAACCTTATCATCTAAAGATAAAATTCCTTCATCAATTGCAATACCAACAGCTGTTGACGCAAAACTCTTTGAAACTGAATACTGATCTCTTACTCTTGCAGGCTCTTTATGGTACTCCCCAACCTTCATACCATTTTGTAACACTATAATACTAAGCACATTTAATTCTTTCGTTATTTTCACATAATCTGCCAAATCTATCTTTTTCATATTCTCTCCTTTTTAGCTAATAGCTTTACTATTTACCTTCATACATTATAACGTAAATTTCATCACTAATTACATATCTGCCTATTAATTCTCAATAAAATAATTGAAAGTGATTATATAAAAAATAGTCTCTGTTCAAAAATACTGTTAAAATTAAAATCAATGTTATCTGATGACATAACTAACACTTCTTTAAAACCGTGCAAAAATAAAAACCCACTCTATTATTTCAATAGAATGAGTCTTATTTCCTATCTATGCATATTCTCTACATCTTTCCATAAAGTTAATACTAATGCTAAACTTACCACAATAAATATTCCCAAAATTCCAAACATCCAATTACCATTAGTGAGAGTATCAATATTAAATACCTCTATTGCCAGTAAACATCCTCCTACTAATAGCACATTTCCTAAAATTGCACCTATCACAATCTTATATAACTTAATATTTTTAGATTTTGCTAATATAATTCCTGAAATTATTTGCATTTGTAATACAAATCCCAAAATAATAATAGCTATTGGTTGTAAAAGAGAATCCAAATAAATTAGTCCCGAGATTTCAGTTTTAAAACTAAATAATAAGTACACCAACACTCCCACCAAAAGATATGTTGGAAAAATCATCAGCCATACCTTAATTCCCTTCCAAAATAATTGTTTCTTATTTAAAGGTAAATTGGAAGTACTCAAGTATAGCTTTTCTTTTCCAATTTGTGGACATATAGCTTTAAACGCAAATAAAGGATACATTGATAAAGCAATTAATGACATAGTAAATATTTGATTATATACAGCTTCTATAGATTGAAACGCCTCTTTAGTTCTAGGCTTAATATTTATAAAAAGTAATGACATCACACCAATAATCACTTCTACACCAATAAAAACTATTATGAATGTATTTATATCCTCTAACCAATTCTTTTTAATTTTCACCACTTGTGTACACCTCCTTATAGAGCTTAACCACCGATTTCCCCTCCATTCTTAAATCTTCAACTAGTAGATTTTTCTCTATCTTTCCATCCTTTAATAGTATAACTCTATCTAGCATTTTCTCTATATCTCCTACTAAATGGCTAGATATTATCATGGTACTTTCAGTGCTATAATTCTCCAAAATTATACCTATAACCTCTTCTCTTGCTATTAGATCGATAGCTGCAAAAGGTTCATCCATAATATATAAAACTCCATCTATTCCCAAAGCTAAAGCTAGATGTAACTTCTCATTTTCACCTTTTGATAAAGCCTTAACCTTACTATTTAAATCTACATTGAAGCTTTTTAGCATATTAAATGATTTTTCAACATTAAAGGTTTCAAAGTATTCCTCATAATAATCTACGCAATCCCTTACCTTCCAGCTATCTGGCATTATTGACGTATCATTCATATAGCCAATTAATCCTTTATCCATATAATTAAACTTCTTTCCCTGGAAATAATATTCTCCACTATCAAAAGTTATCTGCCCCCCTAAAATTTTAAGAAAAGTACTTTTACCCTCTGCATTAGGTGCTAAAAGCCCTATTATTTCCCCTTTATTTATTTCTAGATTCACATTATCAAGAATAACTTTATTACCATATACCTTATTCATATTAACTAATTTAATCACTACCAATTCCCCCTATACTATTTTAACTTCATCTATTTTCTTGAAAATATAAAGGCCTTCAATAATACTTGCTATTAAAAGTACTACAACAATTGCATATTGCCACATACCTAATTTATTAAATAAAAATTCAATACTATGAATTTCTATTTGCCATACAAATACTGATGTAACTATCCAAAATATCTCAACATCTCTATCCGATAATTTTATTTTACAATTTATATCTACAATCATAACCATTAACATGAAAAATCCTACACTTGATATTTTATCAATACCAATTATTACTAATTCAATTATCCACCTATGTCCTAATCCATATATATAACCAATCTCACCAATAACTCCAATAGAAATCACATATATCAAGGAATATATGCCATAAATTAAAAATAACTTAATTATTTTTTCCCTATTGCCAAGAGGAATTATATTTATTCTTATAGCCTTATATGAAAATATTTTAAAGTAACTAATTAAAAATATAATACCTAGAATCTCTGGTAACAATGCTAATAGCGTCTTGCTAATAAAATAAAATGGAACAACTAATTTATATATAAATATATTTTCTATTAACACAAAATGAACTTCATTTTGAATACCTACTAATCCATTTAAGTATGCAATATAAAGTATCAATGTAGAAATTCCAAAGATTCCAAATACACCTAACATCCCTCTATTACAACCACTTAAAATTGAAGATTTTTTCAACCCTATTTTCATAATCTATTCTTCCTCCATAATTTCAATAATTTTCAATGCTTCTTTCTTTGATATCCCTATAGCATTCATATCCTTAAGAAACTTAGCTGCTATTTCTTTTCCCATTTTATCTTGAAGTTCATCTGGATTTTCCTTTCCCTCATTTACAAAGGATCCCATTCCTCTTTTTGTGTAGGTTATCCCTAACCTTTCTAACTCTCCGTAAGCCCGTTGAAGAGTATTTGGATTAACTCCCAGAGAAGAGGACATTTCCCTAACAGACGGTAGTTTATCTCCTGGCTTTAGATCCCCCGTTGCAATAGTTCTTCTTATAAATTCAATTATTTGGAAATATATTGGTTCATTATTATTAAATTCAAAATCATTTATATTCAACTTTAATATGTCACCTCCACTGTAATACTGTTCTACTTAAATAGTACAGTAGTATTACACTGAAGTCAATAGATATTTTGTAATATGTTTCCAACAAAAACTTACACTATTCTTAAATATAGCCATAAAAAAATGCCCTGGTGCATTAAACTGCATCTAGAGCATTTTTTATTTTAATATTCCATTAGGTACTGTGCCTTTATATGCTACTTTCCATTAATTAGCATGAATCTCACCTAGTATTTTGCATCATAAATATCAGCATAACGAATTTTATACATGAGATTATCCCCCTTTTGCTAGACACTTTACAATTGAAATTATTACACTATTTTCTATATAATATAATTATATAGAAAACCATTTTTAAATACTATAACATATTAAATTAAAAACTTTTGTCTTAGTTAGGCAACGCTCTATTTTTATACCATCTTGGCTTATAATGTATATAGAATAACTTGTATATAAAGCGAAGCAATTAGTAAAATTGATCTTTGAAAATTGAATAGTACGGTATTCACAAAATATGTTATAATAAATCAATAATGGTATTAAACTAAGAGTTAACTTTTATATTAAAAAATATAATATAAAAAAGTAGAAATGGAGTATTTACGCTTAGCTGTAAAGCTGATAATTAACCGAATTACAGTAAACCATTTGAGTACTATTATTTTTAATAATAAGGAGAATAAAATGGGGAATAAAGTATTATTTTCAGGTTATCCTAGAATTGGAAAAACTACAATATTAAAGAAGATTGTTCAAATGATAGGAGAATGCAATTGCATAGGTTTTTATACTGAGGAAGTAAGAAATGGTTTTGATAGGATTGGATTTGATTGCGTAAGTTTAGATGGTAAACGACAAAGAATAGCGGATGTTGATTTGCAAAGTGATGTTAGAATAGGCAGATATGGGATCAATATAAAAGCATTTGAGGATTTTGCATTACAAACTATTAGTAATTATTCTAGTAGAAATAAAATAATCATTATTGATGAAATAGGTCCTATTCAATTGTTATCAACAAAATTCAAACAGCAAATAGGTAATATTCTAAGTGGTACTAATTGTGTTATAGGAACAATTTTTTATGATAAACATCCTGATATAGATGAGATGAAAAAGCTTCCTGGAATTAAAATTTATTCAATAAATAACGAAAATAGAAATACTATTTCAGAAAATATATTTCATGAAATACAAGGATTAATTTAGTGAATATAATATTGTTTTTATGAAACAGATAAAATTTTAAATTGGCGAATTTAAATGATTTCGAAGCAGATACCGTATTATTCAAAGTGAATATGCGGTATTTTTGTTTCGCAATTCAAGGAATATTGACAGTAACTATAATTAAGAAAGTAAGTATAAATATGAAAGCACCATATAAAGTTTTAGTATTTCTTTATTATAAAGGCAGTAAAGGAATAAAATATGTTATATTCCATAGAAGTGATGGAGATTGTTGGCAATGTATTACAAGTTGAGGATAAGATGATGAAACAGTAGTTAAATCGGCTTTAATCGAATCATTGGAAGAAGCATGAATTCCAATGAATTCACCATATATGAAGTTAGATACAGTTGCTTAACATCTATTGAGGATTGATCATATCTTTAAGAATAATAAATTCACCTCGTTAACTTTAACGAAGTGAATTTTAATATGCTACAATAGTATTGACGCGACATTTAAATAGTTATCTATAGAACTACTTAAATATATAAATAGTTCCTATAACCATGTGGATTTGAAGTGTTTGGGTTATTTTTTTATATTTCTAAATACAACAATAAATCGATGTTCATAACTTTCAATGTAAGGTTTTTGTTTTAACTCTTCATGCATTTTACATAATTCCTCAAAACATCCATCTACTGAAAATCCCGAGAACTCCCATTCAATGATTTTAGCAAAATATACAACTGCTCCCACATCATAAAAATGCAAATAAGGGAAGTATTCATTTTTATATAAAATCTCAAATGAGTTTGTTTTAAATTCTTCTAATGCATTATTTAAGGTAATATGTGAGTATTCAGATACAAAATTTTCGATTAATCTTTTAGAAAGAATTTCATTATTCTTTCCACCTACTTGTTGCGTAATAAATATACCATTAGGTTTTAAAATCCTTTTTATTTCCTTTATACTATAGGATTCATGCCTGTTTATTATTATATCAAAGGAATTATCATCAAATTGCAATTGGTTATCATCATACACTTGGCATACACAAATACCTAATGGTGATAGTTTTTCTTTACATAGTTTAGCATTAGGCTCCCATGATTCAGTAACAGAAGTTTTTTCATGAGGATGGTTTAATGACAATAAAAATTCTCCACCACCTGTACCCATATCAAGTAACTTATAATCGCAATTTATATATTTTTTCAATATATCTTCATACTCCCAAGGTAATTTTTCATCTTCCCACCTATTATCTAAATAAGAAAAATCCCATCCTTTAAAGCTCATATCTTCATCTTTTTTCCATAATTCTTTTAATTCATTACAATCCATAACTGTTCTCCTTTTCATATTATTATTTAATTTATAAGAAAAGTAGTGCAGTTAACTGACAGTAAATTTATTTTTACCTCGATACAATCTACGATCAGATTACATTAACTGCACCGAGTAGTTAATTCGCTTTATTCCCACTATGAGTTCACCCACTTTCATAGATTTCATAGATTTCATAGATTTTATAGATAATTCTTAATCTACTTTTATCAATAATGAATTAATCTATATAGTTAATTATATATAATTTTGGATTAAAATACCATAAATTATTAAATTTTAATATAATTTAACTTCTTAAAATTATAAAGAACCATTTGCTACTATACATAGTCTAATGTAATATAATGTATGGTAGGAGTGTTGATATGGTTGATATAGAATTAGTTCATAAAAGCAAAACCGGAGATTCAGATGCATTTTCAAAGCTCATAAAAATCTATGAAAAGGATTTGTATAGAGTGGCTATTGCCATGGTCAAAAATGATGATGATGCATTAGATTGCATTCAGGATACAATCCTAAAAGCTTATGAAAATATTGATAAACTAAATCATGAAAATTATTTTAAAACCTGGATTATTAAAATTCTCATTAACAAGTGTAATGATATTATTTCAAAAAACAAAAGATTTATTTCTTTATTTCATGCTAATAGTGAACCTTCCTATAGTGATAATTTTGATCAAGTTGAAATTCAAGAAGTTATAGATAAGTTAGATGATACCTTAAAGCTACTAATTACTTTATATTATTATGAAGATATGAGTATTAAAGAAATTTCTGAAAGCTTGCATATTCCCAAGGGAACTATAAAATCTAGATTGTCTAGAGCAAGAGGACAACTTAAGTCTATGCTAGATGAAGAATATAGTGAGGTGTTATAGAATGAATAAAGATATATATAAATCTGACATTGAAAAAGATGATTTTCAAATTAAAGAATTACTTAAGGAAAATGATAATATTAAAGTACCTAAAGAAATATCTATTGGTATTGATGCTGTGCTTAGAGATCTTAATAAAGGTATCAATGAAAAAAATCATAAAAAAAGAAATAGAATTTTAAGTAAAGTAGCTATGGTAGCCATGATAGCTTTAAGTATAACTATAGTTACTAGTATTGTTAACCCTACATTTGTAAGAGCAATGCCTGTAGTTGGAAAAATATTCGACTTCTTCTCAGGAGAATCAGTAAATAATTTAAAAAACTCCTCTTTACCAATTGGAATGACTGTAAGAGATAGGGGTATAACTGTTACACTAGAGGACGCTAGTATGTATAATTCAAAGTTAATTGCCACTCTTAAAGTTGAAGGCAAATGTTTAAATGCTGATAGAGTTGATGTAGAAGTTAGAGGGCGCGTTAATGGTGGCGGTGTAACTAGCTCTAATAGTACAATTAAAAGAATTGATGATACTACAGTTGTAATATTATTTGAAGCAAATCTATCAGATATGAATATAACTGAGAAAGTAAATTTAGAGTTTTATATTGGTGGTGTATTAATAGATGGCAAAGAAATAAACGGTGATTGGAGCTTTTCAACTACTGTTAATAAAGATGAAATATTAATTCCATCAAAGGAAATAAAATCTACTGATGAAGTCAATATAGAAGATTTTAGGTTTAGTATAAATAAATTTATAACCTCTTCTTTAGGCACTAATGTAAAAATTAGATGTAGCCTTGATAATTATGATTTCTCAAATAAAAGTGAAACGAATATTAATAATGACTCAAATCTTCTTTTTACAATTGGATATATATTTAAGGATTCTTTAGGAAATATATTATTATCTAAAGATATAGAAGATACAGCCAACCAAAATACTATGGAAGGTGATAATCAAGATGAAATCTTAGGTGACATCTCATATTCTGAGTATATTGATGTAATACCAGTTTTAATGGGAAAAGCAGAGATGTCCTACTTCGATGAGAATGGGAATATCATAAATCAATGTATATCTAATTCTGCACAAAGTAAGTTCGAGAAAATAACTATAGATAATCAATACTATAATATGGATATAGAAAATTCATTTTTGAGTATTGATGAACTAAAGGGTAAAATAATTGAAGTTAATAATACAGAAACCGTAGAAATAAAAGATATTGAAGCTACAGATCGTTATACTAAGGTAACCATAAATATTAGAGAATATTATGATCTTAGATTTCTAGGTTTTATTGAGATAATTGATGAAGATTTTAATGTATACAGATACGAAGGTAATAGTTTTGGAGCAGTGGTAGAAAATTCAGGTGAGAAAGAAGTAAGTGTAACACTGCCCGCACTAGATAAATCAAAGAAGTATACTATTGCTCTACCAATGATATTGGACTTAAATATAAATGAAGATAATAAAATCAGAGTAAATTTAAATTAATAGATTCACAAATAGGCAGCCCACTTGGACTGCCTATTTCAATGCTATAAATCCACAAATTTAATCTAAAAGGGCTTCAAACAAAAACTCCCTTTACTTAATCATCTTCTTGCTTCCTAAGTAAGTTGCTAGGAAGTATCCGCCATAAACAACTACTAGTACCACTGCTGCAATGATAATATGATTTACCATGCTTGCTCCACCAAATATTGCCACCACATCAGATGCTAGCTTTAGTCCTACAATTGAATGTATTATTGCAAGGGATAGTGGCATCATAAAGTAGATTGATACTTGAGTTAGTATAGAGCTATTTATCATAGACTCCTCTACTCCAACCTTCCTTAAAAGCTTGTATCTTTCAATATTATCCGCTGATTCTGATAATTGTTGAAGTGCTAATACTGCTGCTGAAGTAATTAAGAATATAATTCCCAAGTATATTGCAAGGTAGGATGCTAGAGCTCCTATGCCAGTTGATTGATCCTTAATTTCTTCCCTAGTAATATATCGAGTATTTAAATCATCATTTCCATTATACTCTCTAATATTAACATCTAAAGCTTCTCTTATTTGACCACCATCTCCACTATAGTTCAAATTCATATATCCCATAGTTGGAGTTAAGCCCTCTACTAGAGAATCCTCTACTAGAAATACACAAATATTATGCTTCATCATGCCATCGTAAATTACCACTTCTAGAGCTTTTCCCTCATAAGGTGTAAGCTTTTCACCGCCTACAATAATTTCAGTGTTATTGTCTAAAGACTCCTGTAAACTTTCTGTCATATCACTTATATCTCCAAAGACTGCATATTCACCCTGATTAAGTTTTACTTCTTCTTCATTTAACATCTTCATTATCTTATTAAAATCAGACACTTTCATTACAGGAATATTGATATTAATTGATACTGGATAATAGCTACTTCCAGCTTTTAATCCTTTTTCGCTAAGAAAATCTGAAAAGGTAAAATCATTATCATATTCCTTATAGCTTACATAATTATTTTCATAGTCAGAAATATCTACATTATATTTTTTCAATACATCATCTACATATGCCCCTTCTTTATTCCAAAAGCTCATATCAAAGGGTGTTAAATCCTCAATCTCAGAATTCATAGCAGTGTTAATACCAAGACCACCTGAAAGTGTACATATAGCTACAAATAACATTAAACATATGAAGGTCATGGATATAAACGTAGTATTAATCTTACTATTAATTTGCCTTAACACAAACATATTCAAATTTTTTAGATACATCTTTTTATTGCTTTGCACCATCTTAAGTAAAAATCCTGCAAGGGAAAAGAAAAATAGAAATGTACCTATAGCTCCTAATGCAATTGCTACAAGGATTCCCTTATCAAAGGTTGCTATTCCTTTTTCTAACACAATATAATAAGCACAACCAATAGTTACAACACTAATGATAAACACTATAACAGAAACCCATATATTCTTGATTTTTACCTTTTCATTCTTTTTAGATGAAGTAAGTAGGTCTACCAATTTTACTCTTCTGATTGTAAAAGAGTTAAAAATAAGAATTATAAGATAGATAACTCCAAAGCATCCCATAGTTTTTGTAAAGGCATCCATGGAAAATATAAACTTAAAGCTATTCATATCTACCTTAAAGAGCCTTGCAGTTACAACTGATAATCCTTGTGATAAAAATACACCTAGTATAATTCCTATAACAAGGGATATTATTCCTATCATCATAGTTTCTATAAATAATACTAAAGAAAGTCTAGAATTTTCCATACCTAGAGTCATATAAACTCCAAACTCCTTCTTCCTTCTCTTAATCAAATAGTTATTTGCATAAACTATTAAAAATCCTAATATGAAGGAAATAAATATAGAAGCCACTCCCATAATATTGCTTATCATCTCAAAGAGAGATTTTTGCATTTCATTTATCTCCATAAGAATACTTTGGGATTCTATAGAGTTAAAGGTGTAAAATATACATACTCCAAATATTAAAGTTAAGAAATAAATTGTGTAATCCTTGAGACTTCTTCTTAAATTTCTAATAGCTAGCTTAAAATACATCTCTTTGGTCACCTCCAAGAAGAGTTACAACCTCAATTATTTTATTGAAGAACTCCTTCCTAGAATCATTTCCACGAATTAATTCATTGAATATTTTTCCATCCTTTATGAATAAAATTCTGCTGGCATAACTAGCTGTGAATGCATCATGAGTTACCATCATAATTGTAGCACCCATCTTATTATTTAAATCCTCTAAACTTTCAAGTAACATCTTTGCTGATTTAGAGTCTAAGGCTCCCGTTGGCTCATCAGCTAATACTAGAGATGGCTTTGTAATAATAGCTCTAGCAGATGCCACCCTTTGCTTTTGTCCACCTGACATCTCATAGGGATATTTATTTAACACATCCATGATATTTAGCTTACCTGCAACTTCTTCAACCCTTTTATGGATTTCCTTATGATTCACTTTAGATATTGTCAATGCTAGCGCAATGTTTTCATATGCAGTTAAAGTATCTAATAAATTAAAATCTTGAAATATAAATCCAAGTTTTTCTCTTCTAAACTTAGCTAATCCCTTAGAATTAATTCCTGTTACCTCTTTATCCTCTATATGAATATATCCACTTGTTACCCTATCAATAGTAGATATACAATTTAGTAGAGTGGTTTTCCCACTACCTGAGGCTCCCATTATTCCAATGAATTCTCCCTCTTCCACAGAAAAATTAATATTATCAATTGCCTTAGTCACATTCCCCTTATTACCATAATATTTTTCTATATTACTTACTTTTAAAACTTCTTTATTCATGATTTTTCCTCCCCTTCCTTCTATACCTCTATATTACAACTCTAGGGGTGTGCTATCCATTGAAAAACCTAACAGAAAACTTACATTTTTGTTAGGTTTGTTATTAAAAATCCTTTATTATTTTAAAGAAGTAAGTTACACATTTTAAATCCTGGATTAAAATTTATAAAACTTAGAACAAATGGAATAATGTTATATATATAAACATATAATATAAATAAGATAACGGTATATGTAAAAGTAACTGTATATCTTCCTTAGCCTTAAAGGTTAAATTCTTATTTTTAAGTAACAATTTAACCTTTAAGGCTTTTTTATTTTGTTCTTATTTACTAAATCACAGATTTGATTTTTCGCCTTGCTTTCAAGGACATTCATTCTCATATGCATTCTTATAATAGGAAATTCCTCTTCACTTCGCTCTGATGAGTAAGTTCAATTTGCCAAATGAAACATTTGGAATTTTACTTAAATTCGATAGTCAAAATCATAGATTTTGACTCTCACCTAGTTTAATCATAGTGTTGGCTGGAAATAGTATGGATACTAATGTTCCAACTTGAACTTCTGATCTAATCCTTATACTAAGACCTAGCTTTCTACATAATTTCTTACATAAATAAAGCCCCATGCCTGTGGATTTTCCAAAGATTCTCCCATTCTCTCCTGTATAGCCCTTCTCGAATACCTTGCTTAAGGATTTTTTACTAATTCCTATCCCATTATCCTCAATATTAAGAATTACCTCGCCCTTATTCTCCTCACAATATATCTTAAGAACCCCATCCTTCTTTCCCATATATTTAAGTGAATTAGATATAATCTGATGAACCATGAACTCTACCCACTTATTATCTGAATACACCAACTTATCCACATTCTCTATTTGAATTTTGACCCCTCTTTGTATCAGTATGTTAGCATTTCTTTTTATGATAGAATTAATACACTGTTTTATATTAATTTCTTTAATTAGATAGTCCTTTTCTAAACTATTACTTCTCGTATAAAACAAAGCTTGTTCTATATAATCTTCTACTCTATCAAGTTCCTCATCTATACTATTGGTAATCTTAGAATGGTTATTTTCCACCAAAAGTTTGCAAGCAGCTATAGGAGTTTTAATTTCATGAACCCATAGTTCAATATACTCCTTGTACTCCTTATTATTGATATTGAAGAATGCAACCTGATCATTCATAGATTTATTAGCTTCCCTTATTATTTCATATAAAATCTTACCATCTAGGAAGCTTGGCTCCTCCATAACCTCAGAAATTAAATATTTCTTATCTAGATTATGTAGATTTCTTAAAACCTGATCATAGTACTTCTTTTTATTAAAATACTCATAGCCATAAAATACTAAAATACCTGAAAAGTTTAATATCCCAATAAAAATTATGGCATAGTCATCTACTTTTAAAACCTTCAATAGCGCTGAGGTAACCATAAGTATTCCTATATTAATTAAAACAAAAACTATCCGCTCTTTAAGATAATCATTAAACCTCATATTAGCATGTACCCCTGACCTCTTTTAGTTTGTAGATATCCTACTCCTCCAATTTCCTCAATCTTTTTTCTTAGCCTATTAATATTTACTGTTAAAGTATTATCGTCTATAAACTCATCGGACTGCCACAATGCTTTTATTATTTCGTCTCTTGAAACTATCTTTTCCTTATTCTTAATTAATGTATATAAAATTTTACTTTCATTCTTAGTCAATTCTTGCTTTTCACCTTTGAATTCTACCTCACTAGTTGAAATATTATACTTAAGCTCTCTATGTTGTAAAATTTCCATATCATTATTATGATAAGTTCTCCTTATAATTGAAGAAATTCTAGCTAAAAGTATTTGTGTATTATAGGGCTTTGTTATAAAATCATCAGCTCCTAAATTCATACTCATAAGCTCATCTATCTCACTATCTCTACTTGTCACAACTATAACTGGAACATTAGATTTTTTTCTTATTTCCCTGCAAATATAATATCCATCAAAATAAGGAAGATTAATATCCAACAAAATTATATGTGGTTCCTCTTTCAATGCTTTCTCTACAATATTTTCAAAATCTGTAGAATATTTAGCCTCATACCCATATCTACTTAAAAAAGTACAAAGTTCCGCTCTAATCTTTTCCTCATCCTCTATAATGAAAATTTTACCATTCATAAATTCAATCACCTCTTAACTTCTAATTACATCTAACTCTTTTTCAGTATTTTTCAACAATTTCATTTTAACATTTATCGAAACTTGTTCCTACTAATCTCTTGAAAATATTTATTCTACATTTCAAATAGCCTTAAACTGCACCCTTTATCAAGATTAATTAAAAAAATCCTATGTTACATTAATAAAATCATTCTTCCTTAATTTATGGTTTTATAATAAACTTTATAAAGGCAAGTCTTTCTCCTTAAATACTTTGACTCCTATCGCATATAATGTAATTCCAATAATGAATAACATAACAAATTGTATACCATAACCTTCTCCACTCATGATTGCACTCTTATCAAATAGAGTGTTTAATGTGAAATATTTCAAAAAGCTTAAATCTTCAGAAAGAGTACACATTAAATTGAGTATGAAAAATCCTAAAGGTATACCAGCACCAAATGCTAAAGAATTCTTTGATAAATTAAATATACAAGAGGATGCAAAACAAATTCCACTAATAGCAAAGTGATATAAAAAACATCCAATATTTAACACGATAAATTTTTCTATATCTAAGGCATCAGGTTGGAATATTGCACCTGCTGTAATACCAAAAACTGTAGCTATTACCCACATAGTGGCTAAAGAAAAGATAAAATATATTGCAGATGTAATTGTAACTTGATTTCTTTTTGTTGGTGTTGATAATAAGTATGACATAGAACCTCTATCTACTTGGCTACAAATTAATTTATTTCCTACTATTATGGAGTATACCATGGGAAATATTATAGCCATTATTTCATAGAATGAATTTGCCATGAATCCTATAAGAGTATTAGCTCCTCCAAGCATTTTTCCAATAGCACTATTTCCTGCAATATTTTCTATGCCTTCTATAGTTGAAGGTGTAAATACTATTGTCATTACAGTTAGGAATACACATAAAACTCCTGAGAAAAGTAACATTATTTTATAATTAGATTTTGTTGTTTGTTTTAATAATGGTTTACTTATCATTGTTTTCACCTCCGTAGAAACGCATAAAATAGTCTTCCAATGTATGCTTAATTTCTTTTAAATACTTAAGTCTATATGTTGATAATATCTGAATTAACTCATTAATTTTGTCATCATGCACATTTATTTCTACTTGATTTTTATCAAAGTTTATATTTACAAAGTCAAGGCATTCTTTACTGAATTTGTCACATTGATCCTTAGTTTCAAATTTAATTTTAAATACTTTTTGTTTTGTATAACTTAGGTCATCTGAATCTAATGTTGCTATGATTTTTCCTTGCTTTATAATTGCAACTTTATCACAAGTTTTTTCAATCTCTTCAAATATGTGAGAAGACATAAGTACAGTTTTACCTTTTGCTTTTTCACTGGCTATTAAATCTACAAACTTACTTTGCATTAATGGATCAAGTCCACTTGTAGGTTCGTCTAAAATTAGTATTTTAGGATCATGCATAAACGCACATACAATACCAATCTTTTGTTTCATACCTTTTGACATTCTCTTCAAATTACCACTTGGATCTAACTGAAAAATTTTCATAAGTTCTTCTGCTCTAGACATATCAGTGATTCCACGCATTTTAGCTATCATCTGGATAAATGCAGTACCTGTCATATCATTAGGAAATGCAATCTCTCCAGGTAGATATCCTAAATCCTTTTGAATAATATCAGGATTGTTCCAACTATTAAGCCCACCAACTGATACACTTCCCTTTTGAGGTTTTGAAAATCCTAAAATATGTCTAATAGTAGTTGTTTTTCCTGCTCCATTTGGTCCTAAAAATCCAAAAACTTCACCTTTTTCAATTTCAAAATTCACATTGAATACACCTTTATTATTACCGTAATCTTTTGTTAACTGGTCAACCTTTAAAACTGCCATTTTGTCATCTCCTTATATCAACTGCCATATCTCCATTACTTATTCACAACTTTATTTAAAAATTTACCAAAGCTTGTTCCTACTAACCTATTGAAAATGTTTATTCTACATTTAAAATAATATATATCACCATTCCAGCCTTTTTCTTCCCAATACTCGCTATCTAAGCCTATTAATTTATATGCAAGAACCTTTTGAACTTGAAAGTTTATAAGCATATTTAACCTAGGTTTATAGTCTTCCTTCTTTTTTTTAATATGTTTAATAAAATTCTCACATTCATTTTCTGTAACTTTATCATCTCTAGTTCTAACATTTCTACTAATTTTACCCGCATTAAAACCACCCCATTGAATTACCACTCGCTCTAGATATTTTAGAGTAGATTTAAGTCCCGAGCCTTGGGTTGTGGCTATAACTAAAACTGGTTTGCCATATATCTCTGGTCGATGAAACCAACTACAGGTTCTATCAATAAATGTTTTTAGCTTTCCTGATACATTTTCTAAATAAACTGGTGAAGTTAAAATTATTCCATCACTTAATTTTATTTTATCCATAATATCGAAAACTTGATCCTTTAGTACACAGTTACCCTTTATAAGACAATGCTCGCAACCAACGCAAGTTTTTATATCATAATCAAATAAATTTATTATTTCTACCTCAATATCATTCTTTTTCAATATTTCTTTAACCTCTAAAATAAGTCCATAAGTATTCATTTTTCTATTACTTGAATTTACAGCTAACACCTTTAACATATTAAGTATCATCTCCCTAAATTTCAGTATAGCATTAACATATTCTTTCTAAAACTAAAGGTTATTACTTAATTAGATTTATTAACAATTCTATTCTCCCGCAATATATATTTCACTTAGGATAACACTTGGACTTCCGAAATAACCACTGCCACTTGACATTCCAAATTTCAAATCACTACCTACTATCTCAATACTTTTTAATAATTCAAAGAAGTTACTTGAAATAGTTATTTGCTCTATAGCTCTGGATTTTTTACCATCTTCAATTAAAAATCCTTTAGCTGCAAGGGAAAAATCTCCTGTTATTGCATTAGCCCCAGCATGTGTACCAGCTAATTCTGTAATAATTACTCCATTCTTAGCCACTGACAATAACTCTTCAAAATTCTTATCTCCATTTTCTATATATAAATTTGATGGTGTTACTGAAACCGGTGAATTATAGGATTGTTTAACTCCATTTCCTGTGCTTTTCTTATTGTCATTATTTGCAGTTTTTAAATTATGCAATAGTGTTACTAATTCTCCATTCTTAATTATATTCTTACAATAAGTAGCTACCCCTTCACTATCAAAAGGTGATGTACATATCCCCCCTTCTAAATGAGGATTATCTATTAAATTAATGTTGCTACTTGCAATAACTTCTCCCTCTTTTCCATTTAGCAAAGAAAGTCCCTTTTGTGCATTTTCCCCACTAAAAACCGCAGCAAAGGTTTTAAGTAACAGAGCCATTGCTCTATTTTCAATTATCCCTTTATATCTCCCTGATTTTATTGATTTGCCCCCAACTCTCGATAGTGAATCTTCAATTGCTTCCTTAGACAGTTTACTTATATTAAGTTGTCCTAAATCATTTCCTTGAACAAAACCTATCCCATTATAGCTTAAATTGCCATCTTTAACTATTGGTGCTACATAACTAAGTAGATTATTAGCTTTATGATATAAATCCAAGCCCTTAGAATTTATTATTCCTACCTCTGAAGTTCTTTCTTTATATTCACAGTGAGCAATATGAGAAACTTTGTCACTAGCCTTAAAAGTTTCTGCTTCTAACTCTAGGATTTTACTTGTTTTATTTTCTACCTTTGCATTCTCTAGTTCTTCATTAAAACAATTAACTTTCACATAGTCATCTTTTCCACCATATATAAATTGTTTTTCTGTACTTTCTGTATAGATAGCGCTTTCTTTAGCTCTTTCTACTAATGCAATCGCCTCTTCTTCTGTTAGTTTTTCTGTATAAGAATATCCCATCTTACCATTATCAATACATCTAAAGCTAACTCCAGTGTCACTTTCTAATGAGTACTTATCAACATCACTCTTAAAAACATTTATAGATAATGAAGAATTACTACTGTAATAAACCTCAAATTCTTTCAATTGTAATTCTTTAGCTTTATTAAAAACAATTTCCTTAAACATTTTAATATCCATGATAAATTACCCCCTTCTTATCTTCCACCTACTGTTATTTCTGAAACTCTTAAAAGAGGTTGTCCTAGATTGGTTGGAATACTTCCACTCATAGAACCACACATACCTTGACCATGATCAAGATCTTTTCCTACCATATCAATATTCATTAGTATTTCTGATCCCTTACCAATTAAAGTAGCCCCTCGAACTGGTTCACCTATCTTACCATTTTTAACTAAATACCCTTCTATTACTGCAAAGTTAAACTCACCTGTTACTGGATTAACAGATCCTCCGCCCATCTTCTTTGCATATAATCCATTTTCCACGGATGCTATTATAGCTTCATTTTCATCATTTCCTGGAGCTATATATGTGTTAGTCATTCTAGAAGTTGGTGCAAATTTATAAGATTGTCTTCTTGAACTTCCTGTTGGTTCCATGTTCATTCTTCTACCATTTAATTTATCAACTAAGTAGCTTTTCAATATACCATTTTCAATTAAAACATTTCTTCTTGTTGGTGATCCCTCATCATCTATATTTAATGTACCCCATAGATTTGGCATAGTTCCATCATCTATAGCTGTAACCTTTGTAGAGGCTATTTGTTGACCTAATTTACCACAAAATACTGAGTTACCTTTTGCAACTGAAGTGGCTTCTAGTGAGTGACCACAAGCTTCGTGGAATATAACTCCACCAAAACCATTTTCAATAGCTACTGGCATTCTACCTGCTGGACAATTCTTAGCGTGTAGCATTGTTATTGCTGTTCTACTAGCTTCTATTCCACAGCGTTCTGGATTTACAACATCAAACATTTCAAAGCCCATTCTTCTACCTGGCCCTTCATAACCCATTTGATTTTCTACTCCATTACTAGCAATAGACTTAACCAATAGCCTTGTTAATATCCTTCTATCCTCTACATATAACCCATCACTATTTGCAATCAATACCCTTTGATCTTTATCTATATAATCTACAGTAGATTGTACAATTTCATTACTATAACTTTTAGCCGAATTATATGCGGCTTTCATAACTTGAATTTTCTTTCCTGGAGAAATTGAAGAAGGCACATATATTATTGGATTTATATTTGTGCATATTCTTTCTGTTACATTAATATCAATATCAGCCTTTAAATCCCCTAATGCTAATGCTGCCTTTTTTGCAGTTTCAAGTAAAGATTCTAATGAAGCATTATTTGTATAAGCATAAACACTTTTTAAGTTTTTAAATATTCTAATACCTACACCATAGGATTTCCCCCCTACTACATCTTCTACTTTCCCATCTGCCAAAGATATGTTGTTATTTATTGTATCATCAACAAAAATTTCAGCATAGTCTCCTCCAGTAGATAATGCTCTTCCTAATACTTGATTAACTATTTCTTTTGATAACATAAATTTTGCCCCCCGTATTCTTTTGTATTATTGTACCATATTTTAAATATTCTTACATAATATGGTGAAAAATTCAATATTTAAATATGAATAACTCGCATAGTATAATTCAACAAAATTAACTTGCAATTTTCCTTGACCAAGTTATCCTCTGATGCTAATTTTCAGTAAACACTATTAGTTTCCACATAAAAATACCGCATATTCATTTATGAATATACGGTATCCAATGTCCATTTTTGTATTAAGTTTACTTTAATTATTATTGTTGTACTTAATTTCTTCTATGGAATTTTACTCTCCCATGAACATTTTCATGTCGTCTTCTACATTTGTGATTCCACCTATTCCAAAGCTTTCAACTAAAACATTAGCTACATTTGGTGATAGGAATGCTGGTAATGTTGGTCCAAGGTGAATGTTCTTAACTCCTAAGTGTAATAGAGCTAGAAGAACTATTACTGCCTTTTGCTCGTACCATGCGATGTTGTAGGCTATTGGTAATTCATTTATATCTTCAAGTTCAAATACTTCTTTCAATTTTAAAGCAATTAATGCTAATGAGTATGAATCATTACATTGTCCTGCATCAAGAACTCTTGGAATTCCACCAATATCTCCTAGGTTCAATTTATTATATTTATATTTCGCACATCCTGCTGTTAATATAACTGCATCCTTTGGAAGTGCCTTTGCAAAGTCTGTGTAGTATTCTCTCTTCTTCTGTCTTCCGTCACAGCCTGCCATAACGAAGAACTTCTTTATAGCTCCAGTTTTTACTGCATCTACAATCTTATCTGCAAGAGATAGTACTTGGTTATGAGCAAATCCTCCAATGATTTCTCCCTGTTCTATTTCAATTGGCGCTGCACAAGTTTTAGCAAGTTCTATCATTACAGAGAAGTCTTTAACACCTTCTTCATTTGCAACAATGTGTGGGCATCCTGTGTATCCAGCTGCTCCTGTAGTAAATATTCTACCTTTATAGCTATCCTTTGGTGGTACTATACAGTTTGTAGTCATAAGAATTGGTCCATTAAAGCTTTCAAACTCTTCTGTTTGCTTCCACCATGCATTTCCATAGTTACCTACAAAGTGTGAGAACTTTTTAAACGCTGGATAGTAGTGAGCTGGTAACATTTCAGAGTGAGTATAAACATCTATGCCTGTTCCCTCTGTTTGAATTAATAATTGCTCTAAATCTTTTAAATCATGTCCAGATACAAGAATTCCTGGCTTATTGCTTACTCCTATATTAACCTTTGTAACTTCAGGGTGTCCATAGCTTTCAGTGTTAGCTGTGTCTAGTAATGCCATTCCATCTACTCCGAATTTACCTGTTTCTAAAGTTAAAGCTACATATTCATCAGCTGTCATCTTATCATCAGCAGTTGCTGCTAATGCTCTTTGCATGAAAGCACAAACTTCTTCACTCTCATAACCTAAAGCATTTGCATGTTTAACATACGCAGATAAACCTTTAAGTCCATAAGTAATCATTTCTCTTAAACTTCTGATGTCTTCATTGTCAGTAGCTAGAACTCCTACAGTTGGAGCCTTCTTGTCCATTTCTTCCTTAGTTGAAGCTGTCCATATTGCCGCTTCACTTAAGCATTCTGTAGTATCTAATTTCCCAAGTAATTCTGCTTTAAGACTTAAAGTTTCTTCTACCATTTTATAGAATACTGCATCATCAAAGTTAGCATTTGTAATAGTTGTGAAAAGATTCATTGTTACTGCTCTATTGATGATTTGTGAAACTTCTAATCCCTTAGCTCTAGCTGCAGTTGCAACCTCTGATAATCCTCTTGTAGTATATATTAATAAGTCTTGAACCTTTGCAAGATCAGGTGTTTTACCACAAACCCCTCTTACTGTACATCCTGCACATCCTGCAGCTTCTTGGCATTGAAAACAAAACATTTTGTTATCCATATTTATCTCTCCTTTATAATTAAATTATTATATTTATATTTATATCTTTCGTTAAGATTTATTACTTGTTCTCTTCAATACTTTGAGTTTAATTTTATTATTTTTCTCTTAAACCTTCATATTGTTTATCTCAACCTATGAGCTTATTATATAAAAGAAAAGTATAGAAGTCCGTAACCTACGTTACGAAATTCTATACTTAAATATTTTTATTCAAACATGGCATCCTCTAGTCCATCTAAATCCAAAATCTTTATAGATGTTCTATCAAATTCTATATATCCTAAATCTCTAAGATTTATAAGTTCTCTGGATAAGGATGGTCTTGGAATTCCAATAGCTGCTGCAATATTTTCCTTACTTTCATCTAGTTTAATAATCTTACTTTGCTGATTTTTCATCTTAATTAAAATATAATTTATAACTCTATGCTTTATACTCTTTAGAGAGAGGTTTTTAATCTTAGAATTCATCATTAAAATCTTATTACTAAGAAGTTCAAGGAAATTTTCTAGAATTTTCTCCTCCCTTGAAAATAATTCTAGTATCTCATTCTTATTTACATAAAGTATTTCACACTTATTTAAAGCTATCACTGTAGCGGGATAATTCTTTTGCTTTGAAAATATTATGGCTTCTCCAAATACATCACCCTCATTTAATTTACTTAAAACAATATACTTTCCACTAGAATATATTCTTTGAATTTCAACATTACCACTAATTAGAAGCCCTATACTATTACATGGATCCTCCTCATGGGCAATTATTTCTCCCTTATTGTAGGAATTTATGTGATATTTAATCGAAGCGAATATCTTAACTAAATCTTCACTGCTCAGCCCTTTAAAAAGGTAATTTTTTTTAATTTTTTCTGTTATATTTTTCATTGTTTCTCCTTTAAGTGACACTCCAAATTTTATATTTGACTCTTAGAAATTACTCCACCAAACCTAGTTAAGGCAGAGTTTCACTTGATTTAGTTATATTAATTTAATATAACACCTTACTTTATATTAAGTATACCCTGAATTACAAAAAAGAATTTAAGCTCAAATTTCATTTACCTAACTCTCTATAGTTTTAATTAATGTCATTCCTCTAACCATATTACTATTTTACTACTAATATGGTTTTAAATCCACATGCCCTTAAAGCCATATTCTTTCATTTAATTAATAACTATAAAAATTACATATAGTCTGACTTTTTAAATTTATTATTTTGATTATAAATATTCTTCTCCGTTCAATTCCTTTTACGCAAAAGAGGCTTAAACCCTTAAGTTTAAGCCGTTTTCTATACTTATATGGTAGCCTGTAGGGGGATCGAACCCCTGATTCCACCGTGAGAGGGTGATGTCTTAACCACTTGACCAACAGGCCTTATTAACGAAAATCACTTGTCCCTTGCTACTCGTTAATAATAACATATTATTTGATAAATTACTATATATTAGGTTATAGTATTATTGAATAAATGAACTGCAATCTATCAGCTTTTTTATGGCATATATAGCTTAATATTTTTTTATTCCATTAAATCCTTTAATCTTCAACTTAAAAATATAATTTCTCATGAATAAAAAAATAGCAAGAATTTCTTCTCGCTATTTTACATAACTCTTATTTTTGTTGTAAATGTACATCCATTTGTGGATATGGAATGCTAATTTTCTCTTCATCAAATTTTACCTTAACCTTCTCTAACAGGTTAAAATAAATTGTCCAATAATCTCCTGTTTTACACCAAACTCTAACTACAAAATTTATAGAACTATTTGCATGCTCGGATAGAGCTATAAATGGTGCTGGGTCTTGTAAAATTAATGTCTCCGTAGCAATTATTCCCTGAAGTATTTTCTTAACCTGAATTACATCCTCTTCGTAGGCAATTGAGAATTTCAGATCTACTCTTCTAGTTTCCTTAGAAGAATAATTTACTACACTATTATTTGATAGGTTTCCATTTGGAACAAGTATTTGCTTATTATCAGGGGTTAACAAGTAAGTATAAAATATTCCTATTTTCTCTACAGTACCTGCCTGTCCTGCACCCTCAATAAAATCTCCTACGTTAAAGGGTCTTATGAGTAAAATAATTACCCCACCTGCAAAATTTGAAAGACTTCCCTGAAGAGCTAATCCAACAGCTAATCCTGCTGATGCTATTAAAGCTGCAAATCCTGAAGTTTCTATTCCTACAGAAGTCATAATTACTATTACTAATAATATTTTCAAAGCAATGCTCACAAATCCATCTAAAAAGGTTCTTAAAGTAAGGTCTACATTCTTTTTCTCTAAGAAAGCATTCATAATTTCTACAACTTTTGATATTAGTTTCCACCCTATCCATAAAGCAATAAGTCCAACTATCAACTTAATTCCATTAGTTGCAGCCCATGTTACTAGTTTTTCTAATAAATTTTCTAATATCTTCATTGTTTATCACTCCTATTGCCTTATATTATATAAAAATATAATGATAAGCACAAGTAATCATGGCATATCTCTCTTCGCCAATTTTGTCCATGTAAATATATGATGTATTACAAGACCTGTGTCCTAAGTAATTATCTAAATATAAAGTAATCTATTATGGTAAATTTACAGCAACAAAAGAGTCTGTTAAAGCATATCCTAATTCAATATCAGTTAAGACACCTTTTGTAACAGTTTCAATATTAAGTTAATTCGTGTTTAATATTACATTTCTCAGATTGTTTTAACATAAGACTATGTTTAAAGCGATTGTTGAAATTAACCTGAATTATTCATAGGAAAATAAAAACCATGCGTAGCATGGCTTGATGTCTAGATTCATTAATGTTTTAATTTTCACCTAAAAAGTGATAAAAAATATAGAAAAAGAGA
>NZ_JAVXMF010000006.1:0-152886 GCF_036646415.1 Clostridium sp.
GAGGAAATATTCTTCAAAAATCCTCTTAAAATAAATTCGGTGAATAATTCAGGATCACCTATAATATGAACTATTTATAATAATTTTCATATTATGATATTGTCGATGGATATTCTATTGGTAATATAAAATTTTAAGGAGTAATTTATATGATAGATCATATCATTAAAATATTAGAAACCAATCTCGAAGAGATGAATGATACAAGCACTTGTGACATTGATAAATTTAGAAAGTTACTAGAAAACACCCCTGAGCTAGTAGCCTTGTTAGAAGAGAAACCAAATCAACGTAACTCTCCAGAGCTAAGACAATCACCTGCACTAAGCACCTGTAAAATTTTAGCTGTATCTCAAGGTCCAGCTTTTTATTTACCAGCAGCTTTAGCTATACTCAAAACTTTCTACAATCCTAATTTAAACTACGATATAGTTTTTCCAATCGGAGCTACACCATTTGCGCAGACACTATCACCTTTTATAAATAATATAGATGATTATTCTGTTATAATAGTAGATTGGCAAGTTAATCAAAATATAGTAACTGGACTTACAGTTTATAAGGATATTATAGCAAGATGGATAAATTGTGGTGGAACTATAATTTCACAATCTACTAATAATGCTACAAACCCTTATGGATATTTACCACTAAGCGTTAATAATCTTAATACTAATGATACTAATACAGTTATTATTACCGACCCTACTAGTCCTCTTATGAATAATTTAACAAATGCAACCATGAGTGGCTGGAATAACTCTATTCATGCTGTATTTGGTCCAATTGATCCTGCCTTTAAAACTATAACCACTAATCCCGCTGCACAACCAGCAACTATTTTAGCACAATATGGTAATGGTAATATAATTGTTACAGGACATGACTTTGCCTTCCATGTAATCTTTGGACCTTTTGCTGCTATTTTATTTGCTTTAAATCTAATTGACTTTGCTTGTAGTGGATGTAAACAATGCTGCTGCCCAGAGGCTAATCCTCAACTTTCTTGTCAGGTAGTTCTAAAGCATGAAACTCAACTTGTACCTCCAGCTTTAATGACTTCTGTTCCTGTAGTTACTAGAAAGCTTGATGTAAGAATTGAAAAAGTTATTGCAGAAAAAATTCTAATTTGTGGAGTTCTTCATAAAAAGATAACCTATAATTCTGTAGATGACTGTGGAAATCCATTACAAGGTGTTGTAAGATGTGATGATGTTCCTTTTAGTTGCTTTATAGATATACCTTGTGAAAATTGTTGTTCTCCAAATGCTCCTTATGAAATAAATGCAGCTATTGAAGATGTAGTTTATTCAAGAGTAGCGTGTTTTGGAAAACACCATAGTACTGGGCAACTTGTTGGATGGAAATATGTTGAGAAAGAAGTAATTAAAGTTACAGTTAAAAAAGCTGGTTGCGCTGGAACTTGCCCATAGGCTTATACCAGTCTAAGAAGTAATAAAATCTTTTAGATAAAATTTAACTAGTAGTATCCTTGGGACTTGGATAAATTCCGAGTCCCTTTTTATAATCACCTTAATTATTACCCTATACCTTACTTCCTTTGCACCAGCTAAAGTTTAAACTCATATAATATCAATAACTATATCTTAAAACTATATTTTAAAACCACATTTTAAAACTATATTTTAAAGCTATATTCTAAAACTATGTAAGTTTAATTATAATTAAAGGAGTTAACACTTTATGGAATATTTGAATAATACATCTGATGAAAACTTCACAAAATTATGTGAATATGATAATACACCTTTTGCTCCCCAAATCTCTCATGATCTACTTCTAAATGGTGAAACAAAACTATATCCACCCATACTCCTTAATTCATCTTATTCTATAAAAAGATATACTGATGTTTGGGCTGAAAAAGTACTTTGTGATAAGATTTTAATATCAGGAGTAATATATAATAAAATAATATATGATTCAGTAGATAAATACGGTGGAAATTTACATCATGTTGTTAAGTGCTATAATACCCCATTCCAATGTCTTATATCCTATCCATGTAATGACACATCCACTTGTCCTAATGACTATGCGGTTCATACCTCTATAAACAGTGTAATATACTCTAATTTTTCTTGCATTAATTCACTATGTAATTCTTGCAAATTAATTGGCTGGAAATTATCAGAAAAATATTTAATTTATATTACCGTCAAAAAAAAATGTAGGTCTCCAATCTGTGAAGATGCCTCAATGTCAAATCTTTAATGATAGCTATTACAAACTAAATGAGAGTAAATATATTTGTATAATAAACCAAATATATTCACTCTCTATATTGAAGCCAAATTTTTATCTTCTTTTAAATCCATAGCCACCTTGAATGCTACCTGTTTCAGCTGCAGAAACAAAGAACTTAACATCTAATTCCTCTAAGGATGATACCACTTCCACCTTACGATTTCTAGGTATATATGCAATAATTAGTATGTTATTATCTACTTGCCCATGAGCATCTACCATAGTATATCCAACGCCTATATCTCTTAACTTATCGGCAACAACCTGACTACTGCTTTCTCCTAATATTATGTTCAAAGTAACTGTTCCAAGAGCAATTTTCTCTTCAAGCCAGCTACCCAAGTAGCATCCTACTGAGAATCCCAACGCATATGCAACACCTTTGAAAATATCCTCTGATATACCATTTAGCACATTACCTGCAACTATTATCCATATGCAAATCTCTACAAATGATATTAAAGCTCCCTTTACTCTTTCACCCTTTGTTATAAATACCATCCTAAGAGTTCCTAATGCAACCTCTATCAATTTTGCCACAAATATCATCAAATATATCATAACTTTTCCTCTCCTTATCTCATTTTAAATTATATTAACATATTTATTAGACTTATTATACATTTTTTTAGGTAGATAGCAAATAATGTATTGTTATTGAGGAGGATATTTTTCTCCGCTCCCAATATCACCTTTTAAAATATACACCTTTAGTAGAAGAATAAATAATTATTTTATGGATTATGGATAAAAAGAAAAAAGAGCCCACAGAGGCTCTTTTGGGGGTTTAGAACATAAATCACTTTACTAATATATTAAATAACTTTACATCCGTTAGTGCTTCTATACCATAGTTTATATCTGATTCCATTGCTACCATGTCTCCTGCATTCATTATTACTTCTTCATCTTCTTTATACAAAACCTTGGCACTACCTTCAATCATAATAAATAATGTTTCCATTTCATAAAATTCCTTATCTATGCTCTCACCTTTTGCAAAGGAGAAAAATCTTATCTCTGTATTTTCATTATCTATTAATGCTTTACTTGCTATTTTATTCCCTGTATGTTGTACCATAGCATTCATGGCAACTGGATCAAAAGGCTTAATGTTTCTTAAATATTTCATGGCCTACCTCCTCTTTAACAACTATAAGTAGCATTTTCATATCTTCCTTAGCTGTAACTTGATGAGGAACATTTGCTGGCATTACTACAATTTGACCTTTAGATGCTTCCATTGTTTCATCACCTATTTTTACTGTTGCCACACCTTGATGTATATAAATTAGAGCATCTCCCTTAGCTGCATGAGGACCTACACCTTCACCTTTACCAAATGCTAAAGCAGTTAAACCTATACCCTTTTTTTGAGCTAAAGTCACAGTTTCTATTTGGCCCTCTTTACAACTTACTAAACTATCAAAATCTATATTTTTTGCCTTCTCGATATTTTTTATTAATTCTTGCATAATTAAACTCTCCTTTATATCACTTATTTTTGTATCTAATCTTTATATCCTCATGATACTTTAAATACTAACTTTATTATGTGATTTAAATCAAATTTAAAACCTATAAATTAAAAATCTCTAATATTTATATTATTAATTCCTCTAATTCCTTTATATTTTTAATTATAATTTTCTTAGTTCCAACAAGTTTAATTATTCCTTGCTTATCTAAAGATGTCAGCTTCCTACTTAAGGTTTCTCGTGCTATCCCACAGTAATTAGCCATCTCTTCTCTATTTAATGGTAATGCTACCTCTAATTCTCCGTTAATCTCTATGCCATACTTATCTGCAAATTCTAGAATCATACAACATATTCCAGCCTCAGGATTATTACTAGACAAATACTTAGTTAAATTTTCTATATCCACTAATCTTTTATTTAATTCCGCTAATAATTTTAAGCATATAGTTGGATTATCATATAAAATAACTTCTAAATCTTTTCTAGATATAGTACATAACTCAGTATCCCTGACTGCTATTGCAGATACATTACTTTCGGCTGTATTCCCCAATATATTACTTTCTCCAAAAAAGTCTCCAACAGTTAATATATTAATTATTTGCTCTTTACCCTCCACTGTGTTTTTGGTTATTTTTACTATACCATCATTTATTATAAAAAGTTTAGAAACTAGTTCCCCCTCTAGAAATAAGATCTCGCCTTTTTTAAAACTCATGTGTTCTCTTATATCTATTATTCTATTTAGCTCACCTTGTGAAAGGGACTCAAATATAGGTACCTCTTTAGCATATAACCGACTTGCACACATTTCACAGCAACTACCCTTTTTCAAAATATATTTCCCCCTTAATTTTAAAACTTCATTTCTATTTAATCCAAATAGTAACACAATATTTATTAAATTTCACTTTATTTAGGATAAAAAAATTCTAATTGATTTTATTAATTCCAATTAGAATTTGTAAATATCTATTTCACTGTTTTTCGCTCTACTAAGTAAGGCATTAAGGTTACTACTTCGTTTTATGTAAATGTTAAAACTACTACCTACAGTAATATAAGTCTAATTTTAACATAGGTTTAAAACATACTCAACTTTAGACAGTCCCTTGAAGTTATTTACTTATTATCTTTAAGTCTGCAGCTATTAATTTTTCAATTGCTTCACCATTGTATATTTTTTCTGTAATTTCAACAC
This sequence comes from Clostridium sp., assembly GCF_036646415.1. Lineage (GTDB taxonomy): Bacteria > Bacillota > Clostridia > Clostridiales > Clostridiaceae > Clostridium_J. Next base: position 4,951 of record NZ_JAVXMF010000006.1, read on the forward strand.
CTAAAGCTCCAATTAAATCTGGTTGTTGTGCTACAGTTGCTTTCATTTCACCTTTTTCGATAGCATCTATTGCATTTACTTTGTAAGCTGGAACTAATTCACAGAAATCTGCTCCTATTACCGCTGTTCCTCTAGATCCTAAAGTTATTATTGCAAATTTCACCCCTTTTTCTAAGAAAACTTTCCCTGCTCTTTCAGCATCCTCTATGCTCTCTACCTTAATTCCTGTTATAAGTTCTGCTTCTGTTTCATTTGGAACTATTATATCTGTAACTTTTAAAAGTTCTTCTTTAATAGCCTTAGCTGGAGCTGGAAATAATAGCCATTCCCGTTGACTCTTTTTCATCTTCAAAAACAAAATTCACATCTATATTATCTCTAAAAAAACTATCAATAAATCACCAGGATTGCAATTGATAAAGCCAGGATTACTCCTGGCTAATTGTTTTAACTTGAATTTTTTAGTCTTTTTATATTTTATTAAGACTATAAGAAATGCTTATCATAATAATATTATTTAACAAAATTATGATAGGTTTCACTTGGAAAAAGTTTAACAATTTCCAATAAATTCTCTTGTAAAAATTTAAAATGCTTTCTTATTTCTTCACTTACATTTAATTCATTTACATTTAATTCGTTTAATTCGTTTAGTTCACTTGCATTTAATTCACTGTAATAAACTTTAGGCATTCTATTATTACAGCAACAATCTTCTTCTTTATATTTAACATCCCAAACTTCACAACCTTGGAATGGGTTTGCCGTACCAAGATATAATTTATTTTCGCAATCTACAAATAATATTCTTCCACCATAGTTATTAGGATTATCTAAGCCTTTTTTTAATACTGGCTCAAATGTCTTTCCATTTTGGGAAACATACAAATCAAAACCAATTGGATACCTAACTCTAGCTAATATTCTAACAACACCTTCATAAGATTTAATTATTAGTTTAGTAGCATCCACCCCAATTAGTGATTCGATAGCAATTCTATTTCCAAGAATAGTATCTAATATAACCTCCATATTACTTGAATCATCAAAGGTTGATATTAATAATTCACCTTTATACTCCTGTATTTGCCATGCATATACATTAAACGGATTGTTAAAACCTGATCCAAGACCTGATATGCTTTCTCCTCTACTTCCCTTAGACGGAATAGATGGAATTAAAGGTTTTCCTCCAACAACTAATTCCCAATTATCATTTTTATTAATTCTAATGATGTCGCAACCAAGAGGTATAGCCCACGCTAATGGCAATGGTTTAGTTCCACTTACATAAAGATAATTTTTAAACACGCCTATACTTAGAACATATTTATTTGCAGAATCACCAAACCCTTTATCTACTACAAGTATCCACTCATTTAATCTTGGCTCTTCACCTTCACTTCTCCATACCTGAGCACCATCAGAAGAACTTGTTGCAACATAAAGTTTATTATTGAATACAGCCATATTGGTTATAGCACCCTTAGGATTTTTATCCGGATCAAAAGATGGATTACTAGCATCTATTACATCTTTCCAAGGATAATATTCCGGATCTTTACTACTATAAAGCAACGGTGTATCACTTGAATTTATATCATCTACAGTAGATACATATAATTTACCCTTAACAACAACCATAGTTCTTGAAGAAGTTCCTTCTAAAGTTGCATACGGCATTTCAAACCAATTGCATCCATTAGTTGATTTCAATATTTTAACTTGAGTTCCAAAGGTAGCCGCAAAAATACAAGGAGCACCACCTGCTGGTCTATGGGATATCATAAATCTGAAGCCTGTAATTCCTGAACCTATTTCAGCTTTATAAACTCTCTTCCATGGACGACTTCCATCTTTCTTATACCTCCAAATTTCAGCTAGATTATCCTGTGGAGTTGGTTCTAATAAAGAAGGTGGATTGATACTACCTTCAATAGATTGAAGAACTAGTAGTGGAATATTACGACCAGTACCTACATAAATATAATCATCTAATTCTGCCATAGACCATGCATAATTATTTTGTCTTGCATTATTTAAATTATCAAAATCGAATCCATTTGTCGGTGTAATATTTTTAAAACTATACATAACGTCCCCTCCTATTAGCAATATATGTCGCTTACAGATAGGTTGTACTTAATTCAACAAAAGTTACCTAATAATAATTGTTCACTTGGAGAAAATATAGTTTTCTCTATACTTATAATAAAAAAAGATGTTCGCACAAAGGAAGCCTAAAACTTTAAATGGTGGTATAAACACTTCAAAGCTTATACCACCATTCTTTTTCTATTTCACATTTAATTCGTTAAAATCTACATAATTAGCATATAATATCTTATCATCTATAATATATCTATTCATATTAATCCAACTCTTACATTTATCAAGGATAATTGCATCACTAGATACCACATTCTCTTTTGTTTCTAATGCACTATCTACATTATTAATATTTTCTACGTTTATTTCAAATTGCAAGTTCTCCAATACTTCTAAGATTTTCATCTTCAATCTACCTGAATTTGAAACTGGCAAATCCAAATAAAATATAGCTTTATCAACTTTATATTCTGCTAACCTTTCACCTATTAGCTTAATTGCAATCTCCGTTTTATCTATAACTGAATATGTACCTCTAAGTCCTGCTAAATCTCTTATAGTCCCATCCATAGATTTTATAATTAATGAATTAGATAAAGCAACTTCTAGAGTTATTATTGTATTGAAACCATCTATATGTATTATTTTTCCGACTAAAGAATCAGTAACTTCTTTAGATTTTCTTCTTCTAATATCTTCACTCTTAGATATTCCTCTTACTAACGCAAGTCTCTGCCTTTCAGATAAAAGATAGTGATTTCCTACAAAAGTGGAAGCTCCCTTTATCTTGTAACCTTCATTTAAAAGATACAATAAATTTTCTCCTGCTTTATATAATTTTTCACTATACTTATCTCCAAATTCCTTTTCATCTGTTGGAACATATCCTCTTCTAGTAGCTTTACTCATAATCTTCACCTTCATATTATAATTTTCTACTTTAAATTCATGAACTTTTATTAAATAAATCTTAAATCTATAAATTCATATACATCTTCTTGGAATAAAGCACTAAAACTCTTAAGCTTTTCTAAATTTAAATCTTCTATAGCCTTATGATTTTGTTCACAATATATAACAATAGACCCTATAACTTCATGGGCATCTCTAAATGCCATTCCCTTATTTACAAGATAATCCGCAGCTTCCGTAGCATTTAAAAAGCCTCTTTTAACTGCATTATACATATTATCTTTTTTAATTTTTAAAGTACTTATCATCCCATTCATTACTTTTAAGCATTTTAAAACTGTATCAACTGCATCAAAGAAGGGCTCCTTATCTTCCTGCATATCTTTATTATAGGCCAATGGAATCCCTTTCATAGTGGTAAGTAAACTTATTAAATCTCCATAGACTCTTCCGGTTTTCCCTCTTATTAACTCTGCTGCATCTGGATTTCTTTTTTGTGGCATTATACTGCTACCAGTAGAAAATTCATCACTAATTTCAATAAAATCAAACTCTTTAGTACTCCATAAAATCAGTTCCTCACTTAATCTACTAAGATGCATCATTATTATAGAAAAGGCAGATAAAAGTTCTAATAAATAATCTCTATCACTTACTCCATCCATAAAATTATCTACTGGTTTTTTAAACCCAAGTTCTCTTGTAGTAACACCTCTATCTGTATCATAGGTTGTTCCTGCCAAAGCACAGCATCCAAGGGGATTTTCATCCATAATATCAATAGCGCTCATAAGTCTTTTTCTATCTCTACTTAGCATATTATAATATGCCATAATATGTTGTTTGAAGGTTACCGGTTGGGCTCTTTGTAGATGTGTATAACCTGGCATTATAACAGCATTTTCATTGCCTAATTTTTCAATAGTACCTAAAACAATATCTAAATTTCCAATAACTTCTTTAGCCTTATATTTTGAATATAATCTCATATCCACTGCAACCTGATCATTTCGACTTCTTGCTGTATGAAGTTTTTTACCTACCTCACCTATACGTTTTGTGAGTTGTATTTCCATGAAACTGTGAATATCTTCATAGTTACCTTCAATTATTAATTTACCCCCTTCAATATCTGAAAGAATAGAATTGAGTCCATTAACTATAGTTTTAAATTCTTCATCAGTTAAAATACTACATTTAGCAAGCATTTTAACATGAGCTATACTGCCCACAACATCTTCATAATACAATGTTTTATCAAAGCTTAAAGAGCTATTAAAGTCCTCCATAAGTTTGCTTTCCTTTTCTTTAAATCTTCCACCCCAAAGTTTCATATATACAACTCCCCGCTTAATATTATATAGATTTTATAATCTCTTAAATGTTATTTAAATTTTTGTATGCTTTAATTTTACTTGGCAATGAAAATAAATTTATAAATCCTTCTGCATCCTTATGATCATATAGGTCACTTGCACCAAACGAAGATACACTCTCATCATAAAGAGCATTAGGTGATTCTTTACCTGCTACCATGATGTTTCCCTTATAAAGCTTTAGTTTAATAGTACCTGTTACAGTTTCTTGAGTCTTATCTACAAATGCATCAAGTGCTTCTCTCATAGTAGTAAACCAAAGTCCATCATAAACTAACTGTCCATATTTTTGTGATACTAAGTATTTAAAGTGCAATGTATCCTTATCTAAAGTTATTTCCTCTAGTTCTTTGTGTGCTGCGTAAAGTACAGTACCACCAGGGGTTTCGTATATTCCTCTTGATTTCATTCCCACAAGTCTATTCTCTACTAAATCTATAACACCTATTCCATTTTCCCCACCAATTTTGTTTAATACTGTAACAATATCTATTGGCTCTAACTCTTTACCATCTATTTTCTTCGCAATTCCATTTTCAAAATATATTTCTACATAAGACGGTTCATCTTTAGCTTTTTCTGGAGGTGTAACCATAAGATACATATCTTGTTTATGTTCATTTTTTAGATCTTCAATATCCCCACCTTCATGACTTATATGCCATAAATTTTGATCTCTTGAATATATCTTTTCCTTAGTAACTGATATTTCTATACCTTTAGCATTAGCATAATCTATAGCATCTTCTCTTGATTTTATATCCCAAATTCTCCAAGGAGCAATAATCTTTATAGAAGGATCTATAGCTGCTATGCCAACTTCAAATCTAACTTGGTCATTTCCCTTACCAGTACATCCGTGGCATATATATTTTGCCCCTTCTTTATGAGCAATTTCCACAAGCTTTTTAGCTATTAAAGGTCTTGCAAAAGATGTACCTAATAAATACTTACCTTCATATAAAGCATTTGCTTTAACTCCTTTGAATACGTAATCTTTTATGAATTCAGCTGTCACGTTTTCAATATAAATTTTTTCTACCCCTGCTTTTAAAGCCTTCTTTTCAATTTCCTTCATATCGTCTTCTTGACCAACATTAATACAAGCTGCTATAACATCCACATCATAGTTTTCCTTAAGCCAAGTTATTATTATAGAGGTATCTAATCCCCCTGAATACGCTAAGACTACTTTTTCTTTCATTTTTTTATCCCCTTCCACATTTGTTTTTATATTTTAATATCATTAGTGAATCACTAATTTTTGCTAAATAATCATGTTTATTAATTTGAAACTAAGTATTCGTCATCCCATAGCTTCTATCTAAAGTATTTTATTTAAAAACTCTTTAGTACGTTGCTCTTTAGGAGCAGTAAAAAATTCTTTTGGAGTTCCCTCTTCTACTATTTTCCCTCCATCCATGAAAATTACTCTATCTGCCACTTCTTTAGCAAATCCCATTTCATGGGTTACAACCACCATAGTCATTCCTTCTTTTGCAAGATTCTTCATTACTCCTAAAACCTCTCCAACTAACTCTGGATCTAAGGCAGAAGTAGGTTCATCAAAGAGCATTATGTCAGGTCTCATAGCCAGTGCTCTTGCTATGGCTACCCTTTGCTTTTGCCCTCCTGATAATTTTGATGGATAACTCTCTAATTTTTCTTTAAGACCTACCTTCTCAATAATTACTTCTGCTCTCTTTAACACCTCAGCTTTGGCTTCATGCTTAACTGTAATTGGAGCCTCCATTACATTCTGGAGCACAGTCATATTAGAAAAAAGATTAAAGTTTTGAAATACCATTCCTACTTTTTCAATAATATTTCTCATATGCTTTTTATTTTTAACATTCAGCCTTTCGCCTTCAATAAAAACCTCTCCCATATCAGGCTCTTCAAGGTGATTTAGACATCTTAAAAATGTACTTTTTCCTGAACCAGAAGGTCCTATTACAACTAATACTTCTCCTTTTTCAACTGTTACATTTAAACCTTCAAATACCGTTAGGCAGCCGAATTTCTTAGTTAAATTTTTAGTCTCTATCATATACATTCCATCTCACCTCTACTTAATATACTGACAGTCTTTTTTCATAGTATGAAAATACTGTAGTAAAAATTGTTGTCATAAAAAGATACAAGCATCCTGTTATAAAGAAAGCTTCCATAGGTCTAAAGCTTGAGGCATATAGAAGCTGTGCTGATCTCATAATTTCTACCATAGCTATAGTAGACACTAAAGAGGTATCCTTAAGCATTGTTATAAACTCATTACCTACAGATGGAATAATTATTTTGAAGGTTTGAGGTAATATTACTTTTTTCATAGTATCAAAATAAGTGAAACCTAATGACTTACAAGCTTCAAACTGCCCTTTGTCTACTGAAAGTATTCCACCTCTTATTATTTCTCCCATGTAAGCTCCTGAATTTAAACTAAGTCCTATTACGGCTGCTTGAAAAGGTGTAAATTTAATACCTATATATGGCAACCCATAATAGAAAACAAATAATTGAAGTAGCATAGGTGTTCCTCTAAATAGCCAGGTATAAAAACCTGCTATAGTAACCATTAATTTATTTTTAGAAAGTTTTAGTAAAGCTGTAACCATCCCTATTAAACTTCCAAGTACTACTGATATAAGAGTTAGCTCCATAGTTATTAAACTTCCTTTTAATAACACCGGGAACATCTCCTTTAAAATATTTATATCCATTTTTGTTCCCCCTAGTATTCCTCTGGGATAGATAACAAATATTAATTGTTATCCCCCTAATGTTTGTCTTTTATAACTAATAATTATTAATTGTTGGCTACTTGTTATTCTTATATGCATCAAATCCAAACCATTTTTCTGAAAGCTTAGATAGAGTTCCATCTGATTCAAGTTCATCAAGAGCCTTTTGTATTGCTGATTTTAATTCCTTATCTTCTTTCTTAAATCCAATTCCCATAGGTTCTTCACTAATCATGCCATCTAAAACCTCATACTCACCTGGTTTCTTTGCTACATAGTATCCACCAACTTGAGCATCCATAATAACTGCATCTACTCTTTCAGATGATAACTCTTGGAATGACTCTGTAATCTTGTCATACTTTTTAACCTCTTTTAATCCTTCCATTGCCGTCGCTGCACTATCTCCTGTAGATCCTAGCTGACAAGCTACAACCTTCCCCTTTAAATCCTCCAAATTTTTTATTGATGTATTCCCTCGTTTTATAGCAACAACTTGTCCGCCCATTGCATAAGTATCTGAAAAATCTATATTTTCCTTTCTCTTATCTGTAATACTCATACCTGAAAGTATAATATTAAATTTTGATGAGGTAAGAGCTAAAATTATTCCATTAAAATCTGTAGTAGTATACTCTGTTTCAACACCTAATTTTTTCCCTATTTCATTTCCTAAATCCACATCGAAACCTACTAAATTATTTTTAGAATCTCTAAATTCCATTGGAGGATAAGAATCATCTAATCCTATAGTTAATTTACCCGCCTGTTGAACTGCTTCTAGAGAATTTAATTTTTTCTGTTTTGGGCCACATCCTACAAGTAATGTCCCCACCATAGTAACTATTAATATAATTGACATGATTTTTTTCATTTGTACCACTCCTCATTTATAGTATATGTATGAATATTTATACATTGTTATACACAATGTTCATTTCCGTCTTTTCCTTGTTTTTTAATTATTTTTTAGTGTATATTGTTGATTTAACTAGCTTGTTTTTACTTATTATATATTGGTTTTTATAATAACGCAACACTTTTTTCTTATTTTTATTCATTGTTTTTAAATATTTATGCATATAAAACAATGGAAACTTGTCAAAGCAATTGATTTCACTCATCTCTTGTAATAACAAAATTCCATCCTCAATATTATTGTCATCACCATTTGTTACAAACTCACAACTTCCATTTCATCCCTTATTTCCTGAAAATTCCCAAGGTACAGTTGTACCAGTGACTCCATATATTCAGTCAATCTATCCATTATTCTTCTATTGAATTTTGCTTTATTAGTATAAAAAAAATGACACAACCAATTTATGATTGTGTCATTATCCAATATCAACTAATTATATAGGTTTTTATATCAATAATAAAGTATGGTGAAAATTGCTCAATAATTTACTTTCTATAATTTACTTGCCATTTTTGCTAAAATTTCTGCACTTCTATTCAACTCTTTTACAGAATGTACTATTTCAGTCAAAGCTTTTTCTTGTTTTTCAGCTGAAATCATAGAAATAGCAATACTGGTTTCTACTACTTTTACTGAATCCTTAATACTTTTCAGTATAGTATTAATTTCAGTTATAGACTGGGTACTAGATCCAGACAACTTTCTTATTTCAGATGCTACAACCCCAAATCCTCTTCCAAATTCACCTGCTCTAGCAGCCTCTATTGCTGCATTTAACCCTAGAAGATTGGTTTGGTTTGCTACTCCCTTAATAAAGTCAATTATATTATCTGTATTGTTGCATTGATTTGAAGTGATTTTTACTTCTTCTACAACCTTAGTGTTTATTTCTCTAATATTCTGTATATCACTGTTAATTTCATTTGCCACTTTTAGTATAGATGCAGTTGCATTTGATAGGTCCGCAGACATTTTAGATACCTTAATACTGTTTTCTAAATTTTTACCATAGGATATTGCACCTACTATGTTACCATGATTATCCCTTATTGGGATTGCAACTACTCTAATACTCATATTATTATAATTATCAACTGTGAAAGCTTTTATTTTACCACTTTCCATAACTTCCCTTAATGCTTCACCCTTAGGAATTACTTTTCCAACTTCAGAATATGCAGGCATATTTTTACTTTCAACAAACTTAACAAAACGCTCATTATCTGTCAATGTAAAAGAAATTTCATCCTCAAATAATGCAGGTAACTGATCTAATATTTCTTCAAAACTACTTATTACATTGTTTCTATTGTTTGTATTTTCGGCTTCTTTTAACGATATTTTATTATTCACTTTTTTCCCCCCACCCCATGAATTATCTAACTTTTCATAATAATTATATCACATAGAATTTTATTATAAATACCCTTTTCCATCTGTACCCTACCATTTGCAGGAAATCAAATTTTCTATGAAATCTTAAAGTATCCCACTACAAAAACCAACCCCTTAATGAGGTTGGTTTTATATCTACTCTTTTTATAGTATAATATTATTTAGATTCCTCTTCATCGCAAATAAAATCTTTTATAATATCAAGTAATTTTTCTTTTTCTAATCTTTCAATATTTTTTATTGATTTAATGTGTTTTATTAATCTGGTCCTTAGATTTTTACTATTTTTATCATTTCTTTCATTGATATAAAATTCCTCTCCACTTTCAACTATTCTAGAGTTGTAACCCTTTGAATCCAATAACTGTTGAAAGTTTTCCTGCGCTTCTTCATCTCCATGAACAAGTAGAATTTCCTTTGGCTTTTCCATAAAGCTATCTATCCAATTGAATAATCCATTTTTATCAGCGTGTCCTGATAATCCCTCTAGGTTATAAATATGAGCATTAACAGTAATGGGTTCTCCAAATATCTTAACTTGTTTTGCACCCTGCAATATATTTCTACCCAATGTACCTTGTGCTTGATATCCTACAAAAACAATTGATGATTCTTTTCTCCACAAATTATGCTTAAGATGATGTTTTATTCTACCTGCTTCACACATACCACTTGCAGAAATAATTATTGCCCCGCTTTGAATTTTATTTATAGCAGATGAATCATGTGCAGAAATTGAGAATCTCAAACCATCAAATCTAAACGGATAATCTCCCTTCATTAAAAATGCTTTAGCCTCTTCATCATAACCCTCATTGCAGCTTTCAAATATCCTTGTTGCTTCAATAGCTAAAGGACTATCGATATAAACTTGAATATCCTTCAACTCTTCACTTTCTACATATTTATTTAACTCATATAAAATCTCCTGAGTCCTACCCACTGCAAATGAAGGTATAACAACATTTCCACCTCTTGCAAAGGTCTCTTTAATTATTTTCAATAACTCCTTTAAATTTTCTTTCATCTCAGGATGAACCCTATTTCCGTAAGTGGTTTCTATTATCAAGTAATCTGCATAATTGATGATAGTTGGATCTTTTATAATTGGCTTATTTATATTGCCCAAATCACCACTGTACACAAGTTTTACTTCTTCTTGATATTTTTCTGTAATATATAATTCAACAATAGCAGATCCCAAAAGATGCCCCGCATCTCTAAATCTTATTTTTAACCCATCAAAAACCTCTATCATCTCATCATAGGGAAATTCTCTAAAAAGATAAATAGACAACTCAGCCAACTTCGCTGTATAAAGTGGTTCTATAGGGTTTAACCCTTGACGTGCTCTTTTTCTATTTTTCCACTCAACCTCAGATTCATGAATATGTCCACTATCAGGAAGCATAATGCTGCATAAATCCCTTGTTGCTTCAGTTGAGAAAATATCCCCCTTAAAGCCGTGTTTATAGAGTAGCGGTATTCTTCCACTATGATCTATATGTGCGTGTGATAAAATAACATAATCTACATCTTTAGGATTAAAATCAAATTCCTCATTTCCAAATTCCTTTTCATCTCTGCCCTGGTATAAACCACAATCAAGCAAAACAGTCTTTCCATTTATGTGTAAAATGTGACATGAACCTGTAACAGTTTTTGCGGCTCCATAGAATTGAACTTTCATAATAACCCTCCTCTTCTTCTTGCAAATACTTGTTTTATGCTGTTAATCATCTCAGTATTGGCTTTTATTTTTCATTGGGTAAGAGTGTTTTTAGCATTATTCTATACCCGTTCTTATCTGTTTGAAAATTCAGATATTTTTTCTATTATATCAAATATATTATAATATGACTAGATTGTCTTCGATTTATTTCTATAAGAAAACCCACGATAATTTGTCGTGGGTTTCATGGTATTTGTGAGGAGTTACTACACTTTACTAACTGTCTATAGATTTAGTCACATTGAACTCCATAAAATTCTGTGGTTTAAAAGTTGCAGGCAACGCTGAAATAACAAAATAAAGAATTACACAAGTTCCAATCTTATCAATAAGATTGTTAAATACTTTAGGAATAAAAGAAGCGGTAAAAATACTTGCTCCACTTTGTTTTATCCACATTACTGCAACATCAGATATAGTTCCTGTAAGACCACCATATAAATATATAAGCCTCCCTATATTTATATAATTATTTTATGCACTCCTTCCGTTAACCCAACCATTATCATATCTATTCCGTTTTCCTGAAGCAGGCTTTCTAACACTTCTATAAAAACACCTTTTTCTTTCTTTACATGAACTCTTTGTATTACCCCATTAATATCATCGTGGCTCGAAAATTCTCCACCCCATTCACCGCAACATGTAACATTTACACCACAGCTCGGACTTCCATCAATACCAATAATACCAAGGACTTCAAATTTATCCGATGAATTTACATACTCCTTAATTTGTAGTATATAAGGTTCTAACATTTTTCTACAGCTATCTCTGAAAAATGGATTATCAAATTGCTCCTTTGTATGTCCCCAACGATTAGATCCATATAAGTTAAATTCGGGACAAGGTAGTTGAATAATATGTATATCTTCTTTAATTGCTTCACATAAAAAATTCTTTCTTGCTATCTCCTCTTCAGTAATCCCCTTTTTTACATTATAAACAACTTTTGAAGCTGTATTTAACACGCAATGACTTACAAAAACAATTTTCTTTTTCTCCACAATTAACCTCCTTGTATAGATAACACTCTATTATCTTGCATCTTTTTTAAATATAACACACATTGTAAAAGTTTTGAAATTAAAAATACTGATGGTACTAAACCCGTCTATAGCAAATTTCTATAACCCCCACAATTCATAATCAAGCTTCTTTAACCATTGATAAACGGTCCAATGCTTCCCACTTACAATGACTACCACCCCCGAGAACTATATCCAACTTGAGTTCACCAAGGTTGAAATCACTTGCTCTTATATAGCAACCCCTAATACAACAAAAAACTGCAATAAAGTTTTTAACTTTATCACAGTTTAATTACTAAATATATTACTAGAAAATTTCTCTTTTCCCAATTGGATATTATTAAGCTTATGTTTTTCACACTCCTTGTAGAAAGTGCTTGACCCTGGCATTCACTATATCCACAGTGGAAAATGACACCACCTGAACTTACAAAAGTCCAAGGGTTTTTGCTATAGATGTTACTTATGCAAATGAAACTCCGTCCATATTTTTGCTAGATCTCCATTAGGAATCCATGAAGAACTTTTTTTATCCCCTTTATGTTCTAAAATAGGAGCTATATAGCCATCCGTTCTATCTCCTAGCCAAACAGATGATTGATTTATATCTTTTAATATAATAGGTCCCTTTGTTGCATTTACTTTTTCGGGTAATCTTTGTTTAATAACTTCATTTAACCATGGAATGGCTAACTCATCTGTTTTCCCGATTTCATGCTCAGAGTCTGGTTCATTTGCTAAACACCATAGTGGTTCATTTTTTATATTTTTATCAAACAATTCATTAACTGCATCTATCCTCCGTTGCAAATCATATTCTCCAGTAAACCACAATGCAGGTATTTTTAATGTTTCATTACTGGGTTCTGAAAAATAATATCCACCTTTTACAGCAATGAATGTAATGACCCTCTCAGGGTTCCAACAAGCAAAATGATAGTTAAACTGTGCCCCAGCAGAAAAACCCCACATGGCTAATGGTGCATGCTCTATTTCAGGATGATTTGATTCCTTTGCAAAATATCCTAGAGCATTCAGCATTTCTTGACCTGATCCATATTCTGCCTGCCAGTATGCTATGTCAGAATCCGCTTCTGTTCGGCTTTTCATATGTGAAGTCAATAAAATAAACTCATTTTCTCTTGCAATATCCTGCCACTTCGCTTCGTCCATCATAGGTATACTGCTATATTCATAACCAGCTCCCAAGTATAATATACCCTTATAGGTTTTTATATTTTCAGGACACCAAATGGAAAACTGTCCATAAGAAAAATTATCTTCGTCACTAGGAGTAGATGTATATGTAAATATCTTATCTCCTTCTTGAGTCGGTGCTTCATTTCTACAAGCTACTAAAATTATCATTGCACACATAATAATACCAATACTGAATTTATAAATGCTTTTCATAACCTCATCCTTCAAATGTAATAATTTAACTCATTGTAATATATTCAACCAAAGTATTCATTATTCCTCTATAAACTTAACTTTGTAATATAAGAAATCACACAACCAATTTATGATTATGTGATTCTAAATAATAATCATTACATTTATGAGTATAATTTTCAAAAGTTATATTTAACAAAATTTAATTATTGGGATACTGGTTTAATGAATTCCCAGTAAATTAAATAGCGGTCTCTATTAATTTCTCTCATGCCAGCCTTTTCTAATATGCGGGCAGAAGGTTTGTTATTAATTAAACAATCCGCTTTGATAACTTTAACACTTTCTTTAAAACTTAACCAATCCATAATAGCATTTAAAGATTCAAAACCAAAACCTTTTGCTCTTTCATGTTCTACTAATCCAAATCCAACTTCAACTTCGCCTTTTTCATTAGGTTTTCCATGAAAACCTATATCGCCAATTACTTGCATATTATCTTTTTTTACAATCATCCAAAATTCAAATCCACTTGGTATCTTATCCCTTTCTAATGAATTATTTATAATAGGTAAAATATCCATTGTATCTTTTCTAGGCCATTTTTTATCTGTTTTAATTCCAAGTTTCTCAACTTCTTTACTATTTCCAGCTAATAAAGATTTAGTTATTTCCAATGTTACAGGTACTAACATTAACCTATCTGTGTGTATGTTTCTTAAATTCATTTTATTTTCCACCTTTCAATACTAAAAAATAACTCAATAGAAGTAAAGATGGATTACTGTCTATAAATTTAATTTAGGTAGCAATCCACCTTATAGACTTCCCACTTATAAAACTTTTCATAATATCCACTTGTCATATAGTCTAATACGTAAGTATCCACCTCCAATGGATTACTATAAAATCATAGGCATTATAGGAATTTTCTATAGATGACTCTATAATTATAATTATTTTGAATTTCCAGTTTTTAAAAATATATGTTATATTGAAAATTACTGTAAGGAAATAAACTGGCAGTTAGTATATTCAGTATGGGAATTATAAATAGAAAGAAATTTGTTTTTTAAGTCATTATATATCAAATACAGCTTCAAAAGTTGTTTATTATAATAAAAAAGAGATTATAAATAAAGGAATATATGAGTGAGACTGATATATTCGAAGTTCTTGGTACTATTGAAATTGATTAGAGGTATGAAGCCATGAAAATACAATTAGAAAATATGTCAAAGCAGTATAAAGAGGTATTGGCAGTTAATAAGCTAAACGTTGAAATTGAGGATGGAAGCTTAGTATGCCTATTAGGACCAAGTGGTTGTGGGAAAAGTACAACATTGTCCATGATTGCAGGTCTAGATAAACCAACAAATGGCAATATATATTTTAATGGTGTAAATGTAAATGATGTTAAAGCAGAACATCGGGATATTGGAATGGTATTCCAAGACTATGCACTTTATCCACATATGTCTGTTAGTGAAAATATTGAATTCCCCTTAAAGATGCGTAAGTGGAAGAAAAAACAACGAGAAGAAAAGGTAAGGGAAGTAGCGAATATTTTGCAGATTGAAGAGTTATTAAATCGTAAGCCTTCTAAATTATCAGGGGGACAACAACAACGTGTGGCAATTGCTAGGGCATTAGTAAAAGATCCTAAAATATTGTTGCTAGATGAACCACTATCTAATCTAGATGCTAGACTTCGTATTGAGCTTAGAGATGAAATTAGAAATTTGCAAAGGAAGCTACAGATTACAACTATTTTTGTTACCCATGACCAAGAAGAAGCCCTTAGCATTTCAGATAAGATATTATTACTAAATAACGGTAATTTACAACAGTATTCTTCACCTAAGGAAATGTATACAGAGCCAAGAAATAAATTTGTGGCAGGATTCTTAGGCAATCCACCAATGAATTTTATAGATGGCACTTTAGAGAATGAAAATCTTTTTATAAAACCAGCTGATAAAAAGATACCAATACATGGAGAGCACATTTATAATTTGGAAAAACATCAGGGTGACAACCTAGTATTAGGAATTCGCCCAGAGGATTTAATTTTGTCTGAGAGTAAAAGCAATTTAGCAGGAATAATTACAAGTATTCAAACTCTTGGGAAAGAGGTTTATATTAAATTTTCAGTGGGGAATATAACCTTAACAGCCTGTGTAAGTTGGGATCACAATTATGATATTGGAGACCATGTAGATTTTGCAATTAGGCGTATACATGTATTCAGATAGATTTAAGGAGAATTCTGCATATGAAAAGATTTGAATTGAAAAATAATAATATGAGAGCAATTCTGTATCTTATGCCTGCATTGGTTATAATTGGGGTGTTTCAGTTTTATCCTATTTTTAAGTCCTTTATGATGGGGTTTTACACAAAGTTTGATTATTTAACAGATACAGTATATGAAACCGGGTTAGATAATTTCATTTATGTACTAAAGGATGGAGAATTTCTTTTGGCACTTAAAAACACTTGTATTTTTGCATTTTTTGCTGCACCACTTGGAATTGTTGTAGCTTTAATAATTGCTTTGATATTAAATTCAAGTATTAGATTTCAGAAATTCTTTCGAAGTGTGTATTTCTTACCATTTGTTACTTCAACGACAGCTGTATCTATTGTATGGAGATGGATGCTTAATAAGGATTATGGACTGACAAATGCTTTCTTAGGGGTATTTGGAATGGCTAAGATGAGTTGGCTTACAGATCCCAGAATGACTATACCTATTTTAGTAGCCTTAAGTATATGGAAGGGTCTTGGTTATAAAATTATTATTATTTTAGCTGGTCTTCAAGGTGTGGACAATCGTTATGAACTAGCAGGCAGAATGGATGGAGCATCTAAGTTACGCAGAATATGGAATATAACTATTCCAATTTTAAAGCCTACTATAGCATTTCTATCTATTACATCTACTATTGGTGCCTTTAAGTTATTTGATGAGGTGTACATTTTATATAGCCAGAAGCCTGGACCTCTACAAAGCGGTTTGACAATAGTTTATTATATTTTTGATAAATTTTATCGACATTGGGAATTTTCAACGGCATCAGCAGCAGCATTTATTTTATTTCTTGTGATATTAATACTAACTGTTATTCAGTTTGTATTTTCAAGAGCATTTAAGGAGGATTAGATATGAAAACTAGCAAGTTACAAAATAAAAAAGTTTCAGTTGTACATATCTTATCCTATTTTATTTTGATTATTGGTGCCATATGGGTATTGTTGCCCTTTATATGGATGCTATTAACTTCGGTAAAACCATCTAATGAAGTGCTATCTATGCCACCAAAATGGATTCCTTCCAAGATTATGTGGCAAAACTTTAAAGAAGCTTTAAAAACAGTACCATTTCAAAAATATTTATTTAATAGTATTTTTGTAGCTGTTTGTGTTACTTTAGGAGAATTATTTACCACAATATTAGCAGCATATGCTTTTGTATATATACCATTTCGCTTTAAAAATATATTATTTATTATTTTAGTAGCAACTATGATGGTGCCTAGCGAAATCTTAATGATTCCAAACTATGTTACATTAAGTAATTTGGGTTGGATTAATAGTTATAAAGCATTGATTTTACCATGGTGTGCTAGTATTTTCTCAATATTTTTACTTAGACAACAGTTTTCAACTGTTCCATATTCATATTATAAATCAGCAAAGATTGACGGTTGCTCTGATTTTCGTTACCTTTTTACAATATTGGTTCCAGTATCTATGCCAACCTTAGTGTCTATTGCCATATTAAAATTTATTAATAGTTGGAACTCTTATATGTGGCCATTGATTACAACCAATACCAGTGAAATGCGTACTTTACCAGTTGCTTTAGCAGCTTTTTCAACTGAAGCTGGGACAAGGTACAACATATTGATGGCTTTCTCTGTTCTTATGATTGCACCTATTATCATTTTATACTTATTTACACAAAAGTATATTATAAAAGGTGTTAGTAAATCGGGACTAAAAGGATAATTTAAATATTAATAAGTAAATATAGGGATTAATAAATATTTTCTAGTAAAAAACTTTGATTTTAAAGATAGATTGATTTTAAAATTAATTTGTTTTTATAATATATATTTTTAGAATAATAGGGGGATTAAACAATGAAAAAGAAAAAAATATTATCATTACTATTAGCCATGTCAATTATGGCTACTGCAATGGTAGGATGTGGGAAAAAGACAGAAGATACTTCAGAAGAATCAACAGGAACTAAGCAGGAGACAACATCAGTTGCAACAAAGGTAACAGAACCGGTAGAAATTACATTCTGGCATGCAATGAGTGGTCCCAATGAAGAGGCAATAAAAAAAATCACAGCTGACTTCATGAAGCAAAACGAAAATGTTACTGTAAAGTTAGAAAATCAAGGGAAATATCTAGATTTATTTGACAAGTTAATGGCATCAGCAAAAGCTGAACAAATGCCTACAATTTCACAGGTTTATTCGAATCGTCTTTCATGGTACGTTTCTAAAGATTTAGTAACAGACTTAACACCATATATGAAAGATTCAGAAATAGGTTTTACAGATAAGGATTACTCAGATATTCCTGAAATGTTCTTAGCTGATGGTATTTGGAATGAAAAGCAATTTGCTATGCCTTTCAACAAGAGCCAAATGGTACTTTACTATAATGTAGAAATGTTTAAAGCAGCAGGTATTGAAATCCCAACTACTTGGGACGAATGGGCAGCGGCAGCTAAGAAACTTACTGTAGATGAAGATGGTAATGGTGAACCAGAAGTATATGGTTGTGTATTTGCAAACAATCTTTCTACAGATATTGCACCATGGTTAAAACAAGCTGGTGGAGCAACAATGAATGAAGAGACAAATGAACTATACTTTGACACAAAAGAAACAAAGAGTGCAGTTGAATTCTTAAATGGTATGATGAAAGATAAAACAGCTCGTTTAGCTGGAGATGACTCTAATGCAAACGTACCATTACAAGATGGCCGTGCAGCAATGTGCGTAGCATCTACATCAGCACTTCCTTATATAGAAGAGAGTACTATTGAAGGTATTACAATTGATGCAGCAGCTTTACCAGGAAATCTTACTGATGATCAATTATACTATGGTACAAACGTTGCAGTATTTAATACATCTACTGACATGCAAAAACAAGCAGCTTGGGAGTACATAAAATTCTTAACAAGCACAGAAAACACAGCTTACTTTGCTTCTCAAACAGGTTACATTCCAGTAAGAAAATCAGCACAAGAAGATCCTGTGTTTAAAGAAATATTAGCAAAAAAACCAATAAAACAACTTTCATTCGATTGCATGGACAAAGGTTTCCAAGGAACTAGAAACATTGGTGGTATCAATGCATTAGATGAATTAGGAAAGCAATTAGACTTAGTATTTAGTGGAGAAAAGTCTATTGAAGATGCTTTAAAAGATGCCCAAAAGAATGGTAAAGATGCAATGGAAAAGGCTGCAAGCAACTAGCCAATTTCATAATATTATAACTGAAAAGGAGTTACTGAGGTAAAGGTCCTGTATTCATAGAGGAACTTATTTCAGAATAGCTCCTTTTCTATTGCTCTTTATTGATATTTAATTTAACTTTGCTAATATAAAAAATGACCCCCCCTTTAAAATTGTGTCATTCTCCAGTATAAACTTATTATATATCCATGTCATTAAGAATCTCTTTAAGTTTTTTCAACTCATCTACACTTAAAGTAACACCCTTACCCATTTTCTCATGGTTCGGTGCCCACTCTCTTAAATCATACTTAGGTTCTTTATCATTCCAACTTATTAGATTTAATTCCTTCTTCCAGCCTTTAGATGATTCTGCTATAGTTCCAAATTCTTTTTCTATTTCATATTTAATCTCTGCCATTATGATCTCCACCTATCTAAAATTATTATTAGGATTATTATATAGGTTTTTATGATAATAGTGAAGTAATGTTAATAGAAAATCTTATTTTCCCAGGGTGAAATGTCACCAACCTGAGTTTATGAAGGTTGAATGGTGCTTTCTATATTCTATGAATATATATCTGAAAATTCAATATGAATTTTATCTACATTACATTGTGGTATGAATTCTTCTATGAACGATTGATTCTCCTCTTTTGAAACCAGTTTAACAGGTATTTCAATGATAAATTCTGTTCCTTCACCACATTTACTTATAACATAAATGTTACCATTATGCATTTCAACTAAAGACTTAACCAGTGATAAACCTATTCCACTTCCCTCATTTCTTCTAATGTATAATTGATCTACTTGCCTAAATCTTTCAAATATTATTTGCTGTTTGTCTTCTGAAATTCCTATACCTGTATCTTTTACGGATATTAAAATACTTTCTTTTTTATCCTGTATCTTAACTTCTATTTTATCATTTGGATTTGTAAACTTAACTGCATTTGAAATAAGATTCAATACAATTCTTTCCATTTGTTCTGGGTCAAATGCCATAATTTTTTCTTCTATTTCTGTATCAAATATAATTTCTCTTGATTTACTTTTCACATAATCAACAGTTGATAATGTTATATTCTCAATAACTTCTACAATATTTTTATTTTGCAAATTTAAATCTTTAAATCCTGAATCAATCTTTGTAATATCAATTAAATTATTTACTAGCCTTAATAATCTATAAGAATTTTGATTTACTAAATTTATATATTTATTTAATTTCTCAGTGTCTAAATCATGATTATTACTGTGTAAAGACAATAACTGCATTGTAGAAAAAATAATATTTAAAGGGGTTTTTAATTCATGAGATATATTTGAAAAAAATTCAGTTTTTAATTTATCATATTCAAGGGCTTCTTCTAATAATCTTTTATTTTCTTTTATAAGGATATTAAAACTATTTGATAAAACTCCTATTTCATCATTACACTTTATATCAGATTGAACTGCAAGATCTCCTTTTGCAGCTACTTCCATATACTGTTTTAATTTATTAATAGGTTTAACACATGCATTTGTTAGAAAATATAATACTCCACCTATTAAAATTACTATTATAATAGACGTAATTAAAACGTATAATTTTAATATTTCTAAACTTTTAGTCACCTCATGATAATTAGCAGACATACCTATAGACCATCCCGTAGATTTAACGGGCTTAAATGAAACTAATTTTTTCTCACCATTATAGTAATAATATTCAGTTCCGTCTTCACCCATTGTCATTCTAGTAATAATATTTTTTAAATCTTTATTGGAATTTTTAAATAAATATTCCTCATTGGGATGTGCTACTGTTGCTCCATGTGAATCAAACATATAGGCATATCCATAATTTCCAAATTTTTCATCATTGATAATATCTGTGATAACAAATAAATTTATTGTTCCTGCTACTAATCCTATAACCTTACCCTCATTATCTTTTATAGGTGCTGAAACTATAATAATAGGATTTCCTGTAGATTTAGATATCATAGGCTCTGATATCATAGTTTGTCCTTTAATAGTTTTATGAAAATACTCTCTATCATTAATATTACCTGATACTCCATTTGTTGCACTATAGTTACCATTTATATCTGATATTAAAACTACTTCATAGTCCTTAAAAAACTTCTTATTCTCCTCTACATATTTGAATATCGCATTATAATCTAACGCTTGTGCAAGATGCATTGTGGATATTATTTCTATTTCTTCTTTCCAGTGTTCAAATTTATTTTCAACATTTACTACTAATTTCTCCACTTTCTCTTCAGCTATTGTTTCAATATGATTAATAATTATTTCTTTAGAAAAAGTATATGCTATTATTGCTAAAGATAATAATCCTATACTAGCTACTAAAATTACTGGAAACATAAATTTTTCCTTTAAACTTTTCATATTTTATCCATCTCCACATTGCAAAATGATTTATTTTATTCGTAATCTTTTGACTTTCTGTTTCATATTTTTAACATATATTAATATAATTTGATATAATTTAACATAATTCTATTATACTTTGCTTTTGCTATTTAGTAAATAATTAGAGTTTTTGAATTAATATATTTTTTTGTATATGTGGTTCATATAAAATACATGAAATTGAATAGCACATTATTTGAAAATATGTTATAATATGCATATAAAAATGGTAGACAAAAAATATCATGGCAAAGAATTTGGAAAAATTGCAATGAAAAATCTCATTGATATAGTTTTTAAAAAATATAGGGTAAATACTATATATTTAAGTATAGTTGAGGGAAATATAGTAGCTTATAATTTATACAAAAGCATTGGAGCCGGAGCAATAGTAACGAATTTTTATGACCTGTGTAAATGGTATGATTGTTTGAAAAACAGAAAATTCCTGTCTGACAAAACCTATGATTTATTTTTTCAAGAGAATAAGATAGTTTTACAGAAAACGAAAGATGGATTGGAGTTTGTACGTTTTAATGGTACTCGCTTCTAAAAACAAATTTTTTTATAATCACCTCCCCCTACAATGAATTTAATTATAAAAAAGTACCTATATGCTAAACACTTTTTATGTGTCTAATCTATAGATACCAATTTACTATATTAGCAAAATTTTTATTTTATAAGGGATTTTACATTTTAACGTTAGTTTTTGTTTCCACCTTTTTTGATGCCATTAAGAAAATTACCATTGCTACAATTGCACCTATAATCCCTATTGGATATGAAATACTTTGAGAAAGCTTAAATCCCTCTGGTGCAATTAAAATGTAAGACGTACATACAGCTGTCATAAATGTAGCTGGTATCGTCGCAATCCAGTGATTTTTACCTTTAGTAACCAAGTACATACCTGATGTCCATAATACTATAGTAGCTAAAGTTTGGTTAGACCATCCAAAATATCTCCATATTATTGCAAAGTCCATCTTAGTTAATATGAACCCTACCACAAATAAAGGAATAGTAATTACAAATCTATTTTTAATAGGACCTTGATTAAATTTAAATGCATCAGCTATTGTTAATCTTGCGCTTCTGAATGCTGTATCACCAGAAGTTATAGGACATGCCACAACTCCAAGTATAGCTAGCAATCCACCAACTTTTCCAAGTAAGCTTCCACAAATTTCATTTACTACCCACGCTGATGTATGACCATCTATTGCCATAGTAGCATTTAACTGCTCTACTCCACCAAAGAAGCTCATTGCTGCAGCTGCCCAAATTAATGCAACTACACCTTCTGCTATCATTGAACCATAGAATATTTTTCTACCTTGCTTTTCACTAGTTATACATCTTGCCATTAAAGGTGACTGTGTTGCATGGAACCCTGAAATAGCTCCACAAGCAATAGTTATGAATAACATTGGGAATATTGGGTTTTTACCTGGGTTTGAATGCATATTTATCAAATTAGCTGGTGTTATTTCTGGAATGTTATATCCTCCAAAAATCAAGGCACCACCAACACCAACAGCCATAACCAATAAACAAATTCCAAAAATAGGATATATCTTTCCAATAAGCTTGTCTATCGGAACCATTGTTGCTAATAAGTAATAGGCGAATATAGCATATATTAATACTGTAATATTTAACCCTGTTAAACCTTTTAAGATACTTGCTGGTCCAGTTACAAATACAACTCCTACAAGAACTAAAAGTATTACTGAAAACACTCTCATAAAGTTTTTAAAACCTTTACCAAGATATTGACCTACAACTTCAGGAATACTTGCTCCATCATGCCTTACTGAAAGCATACCAGAAAAATAATCGTGAACTCCACCTGCGAAGATACATCCAAAGACAATCCACAAAAATGCTGCTGGACCCCACATTGCCCCTGCAATTGCACCAAATATAGGACCTAAACCTGCTATGTTAAGAAATTGAATTAAGAAAATCTTATAGCCAGGCATTTTAACAAAATCTACACCATCCTCTAGCCTCACAGCTGGAGTTTTAATTTTTTCATCTGCCCCAAAAGCTTTCTCTACAATTTCACCATAAATAAAATAACCTACAATAAGAGCAATAATTGCTAAAATAAATGATACCATTTGAACCCCTCCTAATTAATTATTTATTGATAAAATTATAATATATTTTTAATGATTGAATACGCTTCCATACATGAAGAAACAAAAAAAGCACATCAAGTGCTTTTATATGCCCATTATTTGTTTAAACTCAATTATATTGTTTCTACTTACCGGTATATCTACTTCCTCACCTTGTATCTTTAGCATAAAGGTGTTGTTAAACCATGGAATTATCTCCGTAATTTTATCAGTATTAATAATATATGATCTATGACTTCTATAAAAGAATTCTTTTGGAAGTTTTTTGTAAAATTCTGAAATGCTACAACTTACATTGTATTGAACTCCATTAATATAAATTAATGTTTCTCGTTCTCTTGCTTCACAATAAGAAATATCAATTATACTCTTTACTATCATCTTATTGTTTTTCCAAAGAGTTATTTTATTATTTATACTTTTTTTATCTGAAAGTTTTCCAATTTTTTTTAATGTACTAACTATACGTTCTTCTGAATAAGGCTTTAATATATAATCATAAGCCTGAATTTCAAAGGCATCTACAGCGTAATCTTTGTGAGCGGTAATGAAAATGATAAGGGGGTGTTTGGGAAAGTGATTAATAATTTTGCCTAATGCAATACCATCTAGTTTGGGCATATTAATATCTAGAAAAATAATGTCCGGTTTATTATGTTCAATGTACTCTAAAGCTTTAATGGAATCATCAAACTCATCCACAATTTTAATATTACTAAAATTGTCTATAAAATATTTTAATTCTTCTCTTGAAGGAGATTCATCATCAACAATAATACAGTTCACATCATCACTCCCTTAGTTTACTTACATTGAAATTGATTCTAGTACCCTTTTGTAATCTTTCTATTTTTAACCCTTCACCATAAATATATTTTAATCTATTATGAACATTTGAGATGCCTATTTTATTTTCTTCCATTTTACCTTCATAGACTTTTTCTATAATCTCTTTTGAAATTCCAACTCCATCATCTTCAATTGAAATCATAATATTGTCTCCTTGAATTTTTTTGATTTCAATTGTCACTGCACCTTCGCCTTTACCTTTTAAAATACCATGTTTTATGGAATTTTCAACTATTGGCTGAATGATGAGACTTGGAATTTTAATATCTAAATCATCTTCAATATTATAAATTATATGAAGTTTTTCTCCAAACCTTGCTTTTTCTATCTCCACATATGCTTTAACCTGCTCTAATTCTCGATAAATATCTACAGGATTTTCTCCTATCTCTAAATTATATCTTAAGTAAGTGGATAAATTTATAATTAACTCTCTTGCTCTATTAGGATTAAGTCTAATAAATGAGATTATAGTATTTAAAGCATTAAATAAAAAATGAGGATTTATCTGAGCTTGTAGTGCCTTTATTTCAGCCTTATTTGCCATATGCTTTAACTCTCCAAGTTTACTTATTTCTAGTTGCGTAGAAATAAGTTGGGATAAGCCTACAGCTAAATTTATATTTCTGAAGGAAATTGCATTCTCGGTGCAATAATATATTTTTAATGTACCTATGGTTTCATCTCCTTCCTTCAAAGGAGCAATAATTGCGGATTTCAAATGGCAATTCAAATTAGGACAATCTATCTGCTTTGCATTTATTAAAGAAAGTAAATTACCTTCTTTAATAACTTTTTTTGTAGCTTCTGTTACAATCCTCTGCCCTTTTATATGGTGCTCAGCTCCTACTCCTACATGAGCTAATATATACTCTTTATTTGTTATAGATACAGCATCTGCATTAATTGATTCTTTTATTATTCCACATATCTGTTCTAAGGAATTTTCATCCATTTCTCTAAAATAAGGTAAGGTCTTATTTGCTATCTCTAAAGCAATTTGTGCTTGTTTTGCTGCAATCTCTTCTTTTTCTTTAAGTATCTTTTGAATTATTAATATTAAGATTGCAATTCCAATAGCATTAGTAAAACTCATAGGAAAATATATATTTTTTACAATGGTTAAAGTACTGCTAAAAGGATGCGCCATTGTAAGGATTAAAATCATTTCTAAAATTTCAACTAAAAGCCCACCAACTAACCCATAAAACCACTTGTTATTTTCACTTGATTTCTTATGTATTAGGCTTGCAACTATTCCTGAAATTATAGTTGTTATTGTACATGGTATTGATGTAATTCCCCCTATATCTACCAGTAATCTGTGAGTTCCAGCTATAAACCCTGCCATTACCCCTACAAAAGGACCACATAGTATTCCCCCTGACATTACTCCTATAATTCTAGTATTAGCGATGGCTCCATTAACCTCTGTTCCTGTGTAGGTTCCCAAAATTCCAAATGCTCCAAAAATTATTGAAAGCATAATTAAATCTCTCTTTTTAAATTTATCTTTTTGTACAATCTTCTTAAAGCTTCCCATCCTTGAAACAAAGAAAGCAATAAGAATTACATAACCTAAATTATTAGTAAGATTTCTTAGCAATTCAACCATTAATATTAACTCCATTTCACTCAATGCATCTTGAAAAAATATCTGTTTCATCTTTGATTAATTATTCTTTCAGATGCCTAAATAAGTTTCTATAAATAGTATATACAACATTATACAATTTATAAAGATATTAATTTATGTTATCTTTAGAATTTTCACAAATATATAATTCTACGAAATATAAAAACATCTTAAGACTCTTTACCTTAAGATGCTTTCCTTTGTATTTATAACTTCCCTATATTCCAACTGATTTTTTATCTACTTTAACTTTGGCCTCTAACATCTGGTTAAAGTCTTTGGCCTTTTACAAAGTCATTGCTATATTTTTAATCCTATCTGTTTGCTTTATTAAAGCAGTTCTTATTTCATTAAAATCTGCCGATTGGATTTCTCTATTTTTCACAACTATTTCTCCATTAATAATTACATGTCTAATATTAGATGGATTAGCTGAGTAAACCACAGCTGAGAAGTAATCATATATAGGCTGCATATTAACTGACTCTGTTTCAATAATCACTAAATCTGCCTTCTTGCTGATTTCTATAGAACCAACCTTATCACTTATCCCTAATACCTTAGCTCCATTTATAGTAGCCATTTCCATAAGTTCAGTAGCTGGCAATAAAGACCTATCATTATTTATTAGTTTATGAATTTTTCCTACTTGACTCATTTGTGTCATAATATCAATAGTGTTTCCACTCATAGGTCCATCGCTACCCAGCCCTATATTTATGCCTTTACTCTTCATTTTCATTAAAGGCATAACACCTTTAGCGCCCTTTGAGTTAGCACCTATATTGTGTGATATGCCTACATTATGAGCCTTAAGTATCTCTATATCCTTATCATTCACTAAAACAGTATGAGCTGATATAAATCCGTCATTCAAGACGCCTATACTTTCTAAATACTGTACAGGTGTTAATCCATAATCTTTTTTATATTGCTCTACCTCATAATCCATTTCTGCCACGTGCATAGTAAATGGTACTTGGTATTTTTTTGAGATTTCATAAGCAAGCTTCAATTTTTCTGTACTATTAGTATATGGTGCATGAGGAGCTATCCCTGGAGTTACTAAACTATCCTCTTTCCACTTTTCTATAAAACCTACAGCATAATCTATTCCACCATAAGGCTTCTCAGAATCTGGTGAAGGAAAGTTTAAGATAGTCTCACATAGAATTCCTCTCATTCCCATAGACTTGCAAGCCTTTGCTACTTCATCTTCATAGTAATACATATCACAAAAAGTAGTAACTCCACCTAATAGCATTTCACTTATTGCATATCTAGCACCAATATAAACAAGTTCCTTATTCATACATTTTTTTTCTAATGGAAATAGATATCTCTTTAATCTATCAGGATAATCATCTGCTAAACTTCTAAAAGGAATCATTGACCCATGGGTGTGACAATTAATCATTCCCGGCATTAAAATACCCTCTTCTCCATCAATAATTTCAATATCTTCTTTTACCTTGTACTTTTCATAAAGTTCCACAGAACCAATATAAATAATTGTATCACCTTCAATAACTACCGCTGCATTTTCTATAATATCCTTATTTTCATTCATAGTAATAAGTGTTATATTATGTATTAATTTAAAATTACTCATCTTTTATCTCCTTTAACCATGTGAATTAAACTCAAACTTCCAAAAGCTCTACATATGTAAATAGGATTTTCATATATATAAAGTTCCACTTCCATTAGGAACTTTATATATATGAAAAATCCTACTTATTATAAACCTCTACTTGTATAAAGAAACCACTTTTTGCTTCTTAACATCTATTAGTCCTTTATCCGTTATCTTGAGTTCTGGACTTACTGGCAATGATAAGGTACTAAAGGACATTATCTCATTGTTATGATTATATTCCAACTCTTTCATGGCACTTCTTACACTCTTAAGGTCTTCTCCTAATTCTTCTATTGGAGCATTACTTATTATTCCTCCAATAGGAAGTGATGCTGAAGCTATAATTTTCTCATTATTACTTACGGCATATCCACCTTGCATTTCTATTACCTTATTTGCGGCTTCAACCATATCTTGAATATTTCGTCCCATAACCATTAGATTGTGGTGATCATGAGCCCAAGTAGTTGCAACTGCACCGCATTTTATTATATCCCCAGTAACTATCCCAAATGCACTTCCCCCATTTTTACCGTATCTTTCAAAGACAGCTATTAAAGCACAATCTTCATTTTGCCATGCAACCTGTCCATCCTTAACTTGAAGTGTTATTTCCCCTTCTTTTGTAAATGTAGTGGTTCTAGTAACTTCCATAGTCCTACATTTCACTTTAGATTTATTACCTTCATGTCTTAGCCTTAACTGTTCTTCTGTGATAGAATCTAATTGCACACTATTAAAAAATTTACTAGGAAAGGTAGAAATGTTATTAAAATATTCTTCCTTCCAGCTCTTATTACTTTCATAAACAAGGTCTCCACCTTTATAAACAGCGTTTATTTCAAACTCCTCAAGGTCTTCTATCAAAAGAAAATCTGCCACTTTTCCTGGTGCTATAGCCCCTCTGTCTAAAAGTCCCATTCTCCTAGCTGGAGTAAATGTGCTGACATAAATAGCATCCTCTAACTTCATACCAAGTTCAACAGCCTTTTTAAGTAGAAGATTCAAATGTCCTTCCTTTAGTCTATCTGCCATTACATCATCAGTAACTAAACAGAAGTGTTCATATAGATTATTGTCTATCAAAAACTTTATATTATCTTCAGACATAGATTTATGTTGTATTTCCATAAACATTCCGTTCATTATCTTCTCTTTTATAGATTCCACACTTTGCTGGGTATGATCTCCATCTACACCTCTATAAATATATAAAGCTAAGTCAACGCCATCAATCCTTGGGCAATGACCTTCTAAAGGAATGTTTTTTCTTTTTTCTCTCACAGATTTAATTATTCTGTTTATCTGTGAAGTTTCATCCTCAATTAAATCCTTAAAGTTCATCACTTCCCCAAGGCATAATACTTTTTCATAACACAAAAGCTCATCTACCTCTTCATCACTTATAATTCCACCTGTAGTTTCAAGGTGTTGTGATGTTGATGGCACCGAGCTAGGTATACCATAAAAAATATCTAATTTTTCATCATGCTTTATAAATTCCTTTATGCCCTCTACTCCAAATACATTAGCTATTTCATGGGGATCAGCCACTACAGTGGTGACCCCATGTTTTATTGCCCATTTAGAAAATTCACTCGGAGTAGTCATGGAGCTTTCTATGTGCATGTGTATATCTACAAGACCTGGAACCATAAACTTACCTTTACCCTCAATTATTCTATCTGTAAATAATTGAGCTTCATAGTTCTTACCTATATATACAAAGTTACCCTCTTTAATAGCTACATCACCATGGGTAAATTTCTTAAAATAACTATTATACACCTGAACATCTCTTATAATATAATCAACTACCATGAATACAATACCTCACTCTTTAAACATTAGTTCATTAACCTACATATAAAACTGGTAATAATAACTTAATATCATCTTCCACATTTTAAACATTAGTTCATTAATCTATTCCACTTATCAATCCACTCAGTCATCAAAGGATTAACAACTTTAAAATCTATTGTATGTGCACTATCAACCATTGGTCCATAAGTTAAGTTCTTAGCTTCTTCGTCACTTAATTTTACATCTCCATTAGTTGGAGCCTCTGAATAACCTTTAGCTGTTCTTGTTTGTGTTTCTTCACTTAATGCAAAGTTTAAAAAGTCATAAGCAGCATCTTTATTTTTAGAATCTTTATTCATATTTATAGTATTAAAATTTAAATACGTTCCTGATTCTGGCACTATATATTTAGCATCTGGACATGCTTTCACTATATTCCCATAAGCAAAATCAGGACCTACTGCAACTAAAATCTCTCCACTAGCAAACATATTAGCTAAATCTGATGATTTTGAATAAGTTTTAACTATGTTAGGCTTTAATGCTTCTAATTCTTTGAAGGCAGCTTCACCCTTATCTGTGCTAATATCTACTCCAGCTTTTTTAGCTGCTATTTGAACCATAGCTGGTCCATTAGTTGTAGCTATATCTGGTATAGCTATTTTACCTTTTAACTCTGGTTTCCATAAATCTTCCCATGTATTCACTTCAATACCTGCTGTTGTATTAACTATAAGTGCTATGCTGTTTTGTGATTGAGCTGGTCCAAAGCCTGATTCTACACTTACTTGTGCCTTTTGATTTAACTTTTCACTATTAGGAATTTTGCTATAATCTAACTGTTCAAATAATCCTGCATCTATCCCCTCTTGTGAGAATGACTGAGCCAAAACAATTAAATCCACATTAGAGTTTGGATTATTTTTAAGCTTAGTTAATCTTTCAGAGTTATTTCCTGTTTCTAAAACAACTTTTACTCCATATTCATTTTCAAAAGGAGTAAATAAATTTTCCCACATTTTATCTTCATTTAGTCCGAAGGTTGATATTACAAGTTCTTTCTTCTCTCCACTATTAGAAGCTCCTTCATCAGAACCACTGTCCTTAGATCCACACCCTACTAATCCAACCATTGATAAAGTTAATGATAGTACTACTGCCAACGATTTTTTTAACATAAATAATTCCCCCTGCTTTTGTTTATTTTAATTTTTTAAAATACATTTTAGACTAAAACTATTTTATTTTTAGGAAGTTGTAGCTTTATGATATCTCCCTGTTTATAAATTATATCATTCTCACTATTTACTATTAATGAACCTACTTCTGTATTTACGTTATACTGATATGATTTCCCTAAAAAAGTTCTTATTTCAACTTTTCCTTCTACAGTGTTCTCTTTACGTTCCTCAACAATTTTAATATCCTCCGGTCTTATAGTTGCTTTCACATTAACACTTTCATTAAGGCTATGAATTTCGAACTTATGTCCTAATGAAGTTTTATAAACATCCTTTGATATTTTCTCTAAATCTATAAAATTCTCAAAACCTACAAACCTTGCTACAAACTCTGTAGCTGGATTAGAGTATATATTTTCTGGAGTGTCAAACTGTTCAATTAACCCTTTATTCATTACTGCAACTCTATCAGATATTGAAAAACATTCCTCTTGATCATGAGTTACGAATAAGGTTGTTATCCCTAATTTTTGTTGAATTTTTCTTATCTCAACTCGCATCTTAAGCCTTAGCTTAGCATCTAGGTTACTTAGTGGTTCATCTAAGAGCAATAAACTCGGTTCTATAACTAAAGCTCTTGCTATAGCAACCCTTTGCCTTTGACCACCAGATAGCTCCTTTGGAAATCTTTTTGCTAGGTGTGACATATCTACAAGTTCTAATATATTAGCTACCTTCTCCTTAATCTCAGCTTTAGGAACCTTTTTCATCTTTAATCCAAATGCTACATTTTCAGCTACGTTTAAGTGTGGAAATAATGCATAACTTTGAAATACTAATCCGAAATTTCTATTATGTACTGAAATGTTAGTGTAATCCTTATTATCTAAATTAAAACTACCCTTAACAGGTTCTATAAATCCAGCAACTACTCTCAAAGTCGTAGTTTTACCACATCCACTTGGACCTAGCAATGAAACCAACTCACCTTTTTTTACCTTCAAGTTTAAATTTTCTAATATATTCATTTTTCCATCATAGGATACTGTTATATCTTTTAAATTAATTAAATCCATATTTGTGTCCCTCCAGTATTATCAAAATATTTAAGCTGAAAAATTGTTTAATCCCAAAGTTTTTTCTACTATAAACATTATTCCTACAGTTATTAACATCAATAATACTGATAATGCTGAAACCGTTGGATCATAGTTATATTCCACATAGCTCATCATGGTTATTGGTAAAGTACTAACTCCAGGACCCGTTAAAAATATTGATACAGGTACATTGTTAAATGAATTTATAAAAGCAAGCATAAATGCGGCTATTATTCCCGAAGTAATATTTGGCATAACCACCATAAAGAATGTTTTAAACTTAGTACATCCTAAACTAATGGCAGCTTCCTCTATGGAATAATCAAAAACCTCCAAGCTTGACCCAACAACTCTAATTATATAAGGAATAATTACTAGTGTATGTCCTATAAACAAACTTATATATATTGATAATTGTAATTTTACTATTAAGAATTGAAACAGTGAAAATCCAACTACTATTCCCGGTATTATAAGGGGTGAAAAGAAGAAATTTTTAAGAATATTCTTTCCCTTAAAATTCATCCGGCTTAAACCATAAGCAGCAGGCATCCCAATTAATAATGCCGTGAATGTTGCCACTATTGATATAATAAAGCTTGTACCCATAGTACTCATAAAAGATTTGGATTTAAAAATATTTGCAAACCACTGTAAGCTAAATCCCTTAGGAGGAAACGCTATATAGCTCTCTGTCCCTATACTAGTAAGAGCTATTATTATGAGTGGAGCAAATAAAAATATATATACTAAAAACACAAAGGCTGTTAAAGCTTTATTTTTTTTCATATTAAACACCTCTCTTATCTAACTTTCCAGCTAGATAGTTTATACCTTTTATAACTATTAATGTAGTAACTATCATTATAGTAGATACCACCGCAGCTCCTTGCCAATCACCTAAAGTCATAGTCTTCTGATATATAAGAGTTGCTAGTACAGTATTCTTATTCCCACCTAATAATTGTGGTGTAGTATAAGCTGTTAAAGAACCTGTAAATACAAGAACTGTTCCAACTATTAATCCAGGCACACTTAAAGGAAATACAACCTCCAAAAACGCTTTAAATCTATTGGCACCTAAACTCTCTGCCGCTTCTAATAAATCCTTGTCTATGTTTTCCATGACCCCCACAAGGGAAGTTATCATTAATGGTAAAAATATGTACACCGTACCAACTATTATTGCACCCTCTGTATATAATAACGATAATGGTTCACTAATTATGTTTAATTTTAATAGCAGATTATTTATTACTCCATTTTTCCCAAGTATACTCATCCATGCAAAGGATCTTACAACTGAGTTTGTAAGTATAGGGAAAATAATCATAGCCATACATAATCCCCTAAGTTTTTTAGAAGTTCTTGATATGTAGTAAGCTGTTGGCACCCCCACTATCATACAAATTAGTGCAGATATTAATGATACCTTTAAAGTTCTTGAAAATATTCTCATCATATATTCATCTTTAAAAAAGTTTATATAATTTCCTAATCCGAAACTTCCCTCGATACTAAATGTTGGAATTACAGTGCTTATAAGCGGAACTATTAAGAAATATAAAACCAAAACTAAACATGGAACAAATAATATATATGTCCATCTTTTCTTCATAATACTTACTCCTCCATCAAACCTAATATATAAAGCTCACGAATAATTTTACCGAACCTTTCGACTTTGTTCGTGTTTATTTTATCAAGTTTTCAAGTTAAAGTCAAACATTTTTTAATTTTATTCTGTTTTAGTTCGTAAAAAATGTGTATTAGAGTCATTTAAAAAACAATTCTAATACACCTGTATTTTCTTTTAAAGTTGAACTATAATTTTATATCATCCCCTAAGAAAATTCTTTTTCAAAACATTTTGCTAGTTCCACTTACTATTTACTCTGAATCTTCTGTTTCTAAAGTTAACGCTTTAGTAGTTAACACGACTTAACCATCTTCTGAATCATCATAAAATTAAGAAGGAGCACCCCTAAGAGGTGCCCCTTTTTAAATCCATAGAATATAAGAGAATTAACCTATTATAATAATTCAAAAGTTCCCTTGAGATCATTATATATCTTCTTATAAATCTCATAATATCTTTTATATATCAGTGAATTTTCTTCCTTTGGATATTGTATGCTATTTTCAGAAATTGCTATGCTACAAGCCTCATTTATGTCCTTGTATACACCAGTTCCAACCCCTGCAAGTAATGCCACCCCTAATGCTGGTCCTTCTGATGACTTATTTGTAGATACCTTGCAGTTAAACATATCTGATAGTATTTGGCGCCATAGTTCACTTTTTCCGCCTCCACCTGATACCATAACATTAGTAGGATTCATTCCTGTTTCTTTAATGATTTCCATACAATCTAAAAGAGAATAGGATACTCCTTCAATTACAGCTCTTAACATATCATTTTTTGTATGAGCAGCTGAAATTCCAAAAAATACACCTTTTGCTTTAGGATTCAAGTGAGGTGTACGTTCACCCATTATATATGGAAGATATATTACTCCTCTTGAAGCTGCGGGTACTTTTTCTGCTTCTTTAGTCATAAGTACATATGGATCGATTCCCATATTTTTTGCCACTTCAATTTCATTTGGGCAAAAGTTATCTCTAAACCACTTTAAAGAAAGTCCTGCTCCTTGAGTTACTCCCATCATGTGCCATGCACCTGGTACTGCATGACAAAAGGTGTGCACTCTTCCCTTTTTATCAATTACAGGGTGATCTAAATGTGCAAATACTACTCCTGAAGTACCTATAGTTGAAGATATTTGTCCACTTTTTATAATACCATTTCCTATCGCACCTGCTGCTTGATCTCCTGCTCCACCTACAACTGGGGTATTCTCTTTAAGACCAGTAAGCTCAGCGGCTTTTTTATGAACCTTTCCACTGACTACAATTGATTCATAAACATCTCCTAAGTACTCTATAGGAATATCTAAGGCATTAAGAACTTCCTTAGACCAGCACCTATTTTTAATATCTAAAAGCTGCATTCCTGATGCATCAGATACCTCCGTTGCAAATTCACCTGTCAGCATGTATCTTATATAATCCTTAGGTAATAATATCTTCCTACATTTTTCATAGATTTCGGGCTCATTATTTCGAACCCAAAGTATTTTTGATGCTGTAAAGCCTGTAAGTGCAGGGTTTGCTGTAATATCTATTAATCTTTTTTCTCCAACTTTTTCTGTAATCTCAACACATTCCTTGGCTGTACGCTGATCACACCAGATAATAGACTTTCTTAATACATTGCTATCACTGTCTAGCATAACTAAACCATGCATTTGACCTGATAAGCCAATACCACTAATTGATTCTGGATTTATATTACTATCTTTTATAACAGCATTAATTGTTGTGCATACTGCCTTCCACCAATCTAGAGGATCTTGCTCTGCCCATCCAATCTCTGGCTGATATAATGGATATTCTGCTGTGGAAGAGGAAATAGGATTTCCTCCCCTATCAAAGAGCACTGTTTTAGTACCCGAGGTTCCAATATCTATACCTAATAAATACTTCATATTCTAGCCAACTCCAATCAAAATTACAAAAGCTTAATAACTGCCTTTACTACATCATTTTTATTTTCTATAACATAGTCAAAAGCTTCCTTGGTATCACTAAAATCAAATTCATGAGTAACTATTCCATTAACATCTATTTTCCCATCTGAAATTGCTCCTATAGCTGCTGGATATATATTTCTATATCTAAACACACTTTTTATTTCAACTTCTTTAGTCATTATTTGCATGAAATCAAACTCAATTATGTCCTTTGGTGCAAGTCCTACTAATACAATAGTTCCACCTCTTTTTACTAAGTAAGGTGTCTGCTTTATTGTGTGCTCTGATCCTGCTGTTTCGATAACCACATTAACACCAGCATTATTTGTAATCTCATTTATTACAGATAATACATCTTGATTTTTGGCATTTATAACCTCCGTAGCACCTAACTTTAAGGCATAGTCTAATCTCTTGTCTATAACATCTATAACAATAACATTTGTAGCCCCATATGCCTTACAAGCTAATAAAGTTACTAGACCTATACAACCTGCACCTAAAATCACAACTGTATCCCCTAATTTTACGTTTCCTTGTGATACAGCATGTAGTCCTACTGCTAAAGGTTCAACTAAAGCGCCCTCCTTAGTTGATACATTCTCTGGTAGTTTAAAGCACATATTTTCTGGGTATGTTATATAGTTCATCAAAGAACCATGATATGGTGGTGTTGCTAGGAACTCTACATCTGGGCATAAATTATATTTACCACTCTTGCAAAATTCACATTGACCACAAGTTTGACCTGGCTCTAATGCAACTCTATCTCCAACTTTTAAATCCTTAACTGCTGAGCCTATCTGAACTATTTCTCCCGCACATTCATGACCTAAAATAAAATCTCCACCTACTATGAAATCTCCTATTCTACCATGTTCATAGTAATGTACATCTGAACCACAAATTCCTACATATTCTAATTTTATAAGTACTTCCTTATCCTTTGGAGCTGAAACTTCAATATCTCTTGTTTCCATATTATGAGTTCCACACATATATACTGCCTTGTTTATCATCTTTATTCCCCCTAAATTAACTTCAATTATAGAAGAACCTTGCACAAAGTCGTGCAAGGCCTATATTTTTTTATTAGTCTATATTACCTGCTTTTTTATGAATTTCTATATACTCATCAGCATTATCTTTTGTGATTAATGGACAATCTACCATTATAGTATCACGCTCTACTTTACCAGTCATAACATCATATGTTAACTTAACAGCTTTTTCTGCAAGCTCGTAAGCACTTTGAAGAGTTGTTGATGTCATTTCACCATTTTTTATAGATAGGCAAGCTTCTGCTGTTCCATCAACACCATAAGCTAACATATTTGTCTTTCCAGCTGCTTTAGCTGCTTCAAGCGCTCCTACACACATGTTATCATTCATAGCAATTATGGCATCAATTTCTCCATAAGTTTGAATCCAGTCTTCCATGAATCTCATTGCTTCATCTTTGTTCCAATTTGCAATTTGTTCATCTAAGATTTTAACGTCTGGTCTCTTTGCAAAGAACTCTTGTTGCCATCCTTCACGTCTCTTATCAGAGTGCATGTTACCTGCTGGCCCCATTAAAACTACAACTTTTCCATTTTGAGGAATTTGATCTAAAGCAAGTTTTGCATTTTTAGCAGCTTGATCAACTGGATCTGCATCTACTGCTGCTGCTCTATCATTATCATTAATACGATTATTTACTGTAATAACTTTAACACCTTTGTCCATAGCTGCCATTGCTGGTGCTACTTGTGCTTCAGAGTCAAATGGTTGAAGAAGAATTGCATCATATTTCTTTGTAACTGCATTCTCGATATGAGCTGCTATAACTTCATTCTTACTATCTCCATCAAATATATCTACCTCTACATCTTTATAGTTTTCAGACACTTCATCTTTTACTGCATTTGCAAGCCAAGCAGCAAAAGAATCTCCTTGGGCTCTTGCAATATATGCAACTTTATAAGTCTTTTCACCCTCTACAGCCGAATCCTCTTTTGAAGCATTAGAACATCCTACGGTAAGTGATAATGCCAATATTGATGACATTGCCAAGGCTAGTATTTTCTTTATTTTCATAATAATTGTCTCCCCCTAATAATATTATTTTTAATTTTTAATTTTTGTTTTTGACTTAATCTAAATTAAACAGAACCTCCACTACTTTCTACTACGGTTTTCACCTTAGTTTTCTCAGCACTATTGCCTAATTTCCTGTTTTCTCTTTTGTTTTTAGATTTTATATCGTAAATTACTGCAAGTGCAATAATTACTCCCTTTACTACTTGTTGCATATAAGATTGTATTCCTACTAGGTTCATTATATTGTTTAAGAATCCCATAATGAATGCTCCCGCAAGTGTTCCACCAGCAGTTCCTATTCCACCAGTGAAACTTGTTCCACCGATTATTGCAGCTGTCATTCCTTCAAATTCTGCTGCTATACCTGCATTGGGAAGTCCAGCGTTAACACGAGACATAAACAGCACACCTGCGATTCCAACAAATACACCATTTATAAGATAAGCCTTCATCTTAGTTTTATTTACGTCTATACCTGAAGCTCTTGAAGCCTCTTCACTACCACCTACAGCGTAAACACATCTTCCTAGCTTTGTGTGTTTTAAAATGTACCAAGTTAAAAGAGTAATTCCAGACATGAATATTACAGGGATAGGAATAAATCCTATAGAACTTTGTCCTAATACAATAAAATCTCCTATTTGATAAATATTTTGCCCATTAGTAAATAATAGAGCTGCACCTCTTGCTACAGTTTGCATAGCTAAAGTTGCGATAAATGGAGGCGCTTTAAACTTAGTTATCATTATTCCATTGATAAAGTTACAAATAACACCTACAAGTACTCCCGTTAATATTGCTAATTCTAAAGAACCTGTAGCCTTATAAGCAGCAACGGAAAGCAGACCTGACAAAGCCAGAACTGAACCTGCGGATAAATCTATAAGACCACATATAATTAGAATTGTTTCACCAAAAGCAATAATAGTTGTTATAGATATTTGTCTTGATATATTTGTTAAGTTTTCTGTTGATAAAAACACAGGACTGATTACAGAACAGGCCATAAACATAGCAAGTAATACAATGTAAATACTGTATTTACTTGAGGTCCTTGACCATTTATGTCTAATATCTATCATCTTCATTCTTCTATTCCCCCCTTGTAGCTAATTTCATAATAGCTTCTTGTGTAGCGTTTTCTCTATCTATTTCTCCAGTAATTTTTCCCGATGCCATAACATAGATTCTATCGCACATACCTATGAGCTCTGGTAATTCCGAACTAATTATTAGCACTGCTCTATTTTCTTTTGCAAGTTCTGTTATAAGTTTATATATTTCGTACTTTGCTCCTACATCTATTCCTCTTGTTGGTTCATCAAGTATAAGAACATCTGGATTTCTAAGCATCCACTTTGCAAATACTACTTTCTGCTGATTTCCTCCACTTAGAGAATCAATTGATGTTTCTAAACTAGGAGTTTTAACATTCATTCGTTTACATATCTTAGATACACTGCTAATTTCTTTTTTACTATGGAGATGACCCTTATAAAAGAATTTCTCTAAATTAGACATGGATACATTTTCAGTTATACTTCTAATTCCTACAATTCCATATCTCTTACGATCTTCTGACAGCATAACTACGCCGTTATTAATGCTATCTTCTACATTTTTTATTTTAACTTCCTTACCCTTAACTTTAATCTCACCTGACAGATATGGATCTAGTCCAAATATTGTTCTGGCTACTTCGCTTCTACCCGCTCCCATAAGACCTGCTAAACCTACAATTTCTCCTCTTTTTACATGGAAATTGATATCCTCAAAGTGCTTTCCATCAGTTAATTCCTTAACCTCTAACATGGTTTCTCCGATTTTAACATCTTCCTTAGGATAGGCATTCGTAATTTTACGTCCTACCATAAGTGAAATAACCTTGTCTATATCTAACTCACTGGCTGGCTTAGTATCAATAACAACTCCATCTCTTATAACTGTTATTTCATCAGCTATTTTAAAGATTTCTTCCATCTTGTGGGATATGTATATTATACTTACACCCTTACTTTTTAGTTCAGCGATTTTTTCAAATAGAACTCCTACCTCTTTTCTAGTTATTGCAGATGTAGGCTCATCCATGATAATAACCTCTGAATTATAAGACATAGCCTTTAGTATTTCTAGCATCTGTATATCTGATACTGTAAGATCTTTAAACTGAGTTGTTGGCAAATAAGGTAAATTTTCTTGCTTTAAAAGCTCTTCCGTATCCTTTCTAATCTTATTCCAGTTGATTTTCCCTAACTTATTTACTGGCTCTCTTCCCAAAAATATATTTTCCTCTATGGTGATTTCAGGTATATAATTTAACTCTTGAAATATCATAGATATACCATGCTTACGAGCTTCAATAGGATTCTGTATCTTAACTTCTTTACCATCTATATGAATGCTTCCACCATCAGGTTGGTATATCCCATTTATTATCTTCATAAGTGTAGATTTACCTGCTCCATTTTCACCACAAAGC
The DNA here is from genome assembly GCF_036646415.1 of Clostridium sp. Lineage (GTDB taxonomy): Bacteria > Bacillota > Clostridia > Clostridiales > Clostridiaceae > Clostridium_J. The sequence continues at coordinate 44,998 of NZ_JAVXMF010000006.1, forward strand.
ACATGAACTGTTCCCTTTTTAACAGAAAAACTTACATTAGATAATGCAGTTACCCCTGGAAAAAACTTCTGTATGCCTTTTAATTCTAGCTTTGGTATATTACTCTCCACCTTTATCCCCCCTTATAAACTTTTAATTTCACTTGATGGCTTAATTATAATAAAAAAGTTATTAACCCATAATGGAAAATAACTGTGGTTTTGTGTAAATTATTCTCACCTAATTTTTCACAAACTTTTTTATGTAATATATTAATATTTTTGTGTAATATATTAATATGATTTTTTACATTTTGTTCATTAAACCTCATACTTTATAAAAAAAACACTACTCAACATAGTTGAATAGTATTTATGTGCTACACTTTATTTATTGTTGTATACTGTACTTGTATTGACCTACGGTTAATCCTGTGACCTTTTTAAAAGTTTTATAAAAATACTGTTGGTCAGTAAATCCTACTCTTTGATAGATAACTTTCATACTATCTTCCCCTTTAATAATCATTTCCTTTGCCTTATCTATACGAAGTTTAATAATATGAGAAGAAATATTTATCCCAGTCTCCTTTTTAAATAAAAATGATACATATTGTTTAGATAGATTAATATGAGATGATATATCTTCTAGTGTAACTTTATTTGAATAATTTTTTTCAATATATTCCACAACTTTATTTATTATATATTTAGAATTCTGATCCCTTATTCGTAAAACTAGCTGAGATATCTCCTCTATAAATTTACACATTAGCTCTGATATAAATATAATTCTAGTAGAATCCATAATCTTATTATAATACCCCTGATATAAAGTCACATAATCACTTCCTTCAAAGTACTCTTCATACTTTTCTAATATACTAGCAACAATATTGCAGTACATAAGTTTACATGATAACTCTGATATTTTACAATTTTTTATTTCCTTCTCTATACTCTGTACATAACTTTTGCCTTCCTCCAGGTTGCATTCTTCTATAAAGTTTATTAAAACACCTTTTGAATGTTTTTCAAACTTTAACATATTTATATCATTTAGTTCTCTTTTTTCCCTTGTTTCTACTGTGGAACTTAATGGCAAATAGAATATATCTTTAGTTCTATCCACCCATTCCTTAAATCTACTTGGAAATTCCCTAAGGTCACAAAATATAGGTGTATAGATTATATCTAACTTAATATTAAAGTATTGAATTACAGTGGTTTTTATATACTTAATTACCTCCTGAACCTGGCTATTTTTTATATCTTCCTTGGATATAAGATATAAAAACCCCTCTCCCTGTTCCTTTACAATACATTGTATTTTTTCCTTAGAAAATACCCATGTTATGAGTTCCAACATAGCATTTTTAACATTTTTACTTTCTTTTCCTTCAGTAGAAATAGTCATATTCTTGGCTTCAGGAAAGAAACCTAAAATAGAATATTTTCCTTCATCAATATTAAAATCCACCTGTTTAAAATCCTTAAGGTCTACACTCTCAAAGGAACTCGAACCATCTATAAGATACTCAATAAGCTGCTCTTTAGTCTTCATCAAGGTTTCACTTGCCTTATCCCTACCTAAACCCACCTTATCCATAGCATTTAAATTTCTTTTTAAATCTAGCATAGTATTTACAAGTTCCTCATCCTCTACCTCTGATTTAAGAATATAATTATTAGCTCCGTACTTTAATGCTTGTCTTACATTTGTAAAATCATCATAGCAGGTTAACACAAGTATTTGAGTTAAATTATCTTCTTTCCTTACTTCTTTAGTTAACCATAAACCATCCTTCTTAGGCATTTTTATATCTGTTATAATCACATCTGGGTTATATAACTTATACATTTCATAAGCCTTCTCACCATTTGGAGCCTCACCTATAACTTCAAATCCTATGCTATTCCAATCTATTGTTGATTTTAACCCTATTCTTACAAGAACCTCATCATCTACAATTAAAACCTTATATACTTTCATCACCCTCTTTATCTACTAAAAAGTCACCAGTAGGTTTACTCATTATAATCCTAGGAACCTCCACCTTAACGTATGTACCTAGTTTACTTCTATTACCTATGTTAATTCCATATTCTTCCCCACAATGAAGCTTTATTCTTTGATTTACATTATTTAATCCAACTTTACTAAACTTATTTACATCCTTTTCTTTACTAAAGATTTTTTCTATATCTTCATCACTAATGCCAGGTCCATTATCTTTTACAATGATAATTAATTTTTCCCCCTCAATACATGCCTTTATAGATATCTTCAATGGGTCATCTTCTTCCTCTTCCCTAATCCCATATATCAAGGAATTTTCTACAATGGGCTGTAAAATTAATTTAGGTATTGTGCACTTAAAGCACCCTTCATCAATGTTATAAACTATGTTAACTTTTTCATTAAACCTTAAGTTTTGTATATTAATATAATTTTTAACATAGTCTATCTCATCCTCTAGAGTAATCATTTCCTTTCCTAAGTTTATACTTACCCTAAGGAGCTTTATAAGTGAAGTTACTGCATTACTTACGGATTTATCACCTTGTATCTTAGCCATCCATTTTATAGTATTTAAGGTGTTATATAAAAAGTGTGGATTAATCTGTGCATGCAATGTCTCAAGTTCTAACTCTTTTTTAATTCTTTCCTCTTCAACTAGCTTATCAACAACTTCATTCATCTTTCCAATCATATTATTAAAGCTATTTCCTAGTTCCCCAATCTCATCAATTCGCTCCACATTTATACGCACACCTAAATCTCCATCTTCAGCTTTCTTCATCATATTTTTCATACTTACCATAGGTCTTGAAATCTGTGATGAAAAGAATAAACAAATTAGTATGGTTATAATTACATAAATTATTCCACCTATAAACATATATCTCTGCATATTTGTAATTTCTTTGTATAGATATTCCTTAGATACAATCTTTACAATTTTCCAATTAGGCAATGTAATATTAGAATATATGCATACCTTTTCAACTTCATCATCCTTAAACTCAATTGACCCTACATCTTTATTTGAGGATAGAACTTCTACTGCATAATTTTTATCTTCTATATTTTTTCCTATGATTTCCTTATTAGAATGACTAATAATCTGACCCTCGGAATTACAAATAAATAATTCGCTACTTTCCTCTGTAATGAGACTCTTGTAAGAATCCTCTAATATGGTTTCATCTACATCTATAAATATTATCCCCATTTCCCTTAAGCTATTTAAATCTATTATCTTTCTTCCCAACGAAAAATAATTCTTAGTAATTTCTCCCGACAATATTTTAACCTTAACAGGTATTGTATCAATCCACACTAACTCTCCATGGGTTTTATTAATATCATTAATATCCATTCCTTCTTGCACACAAGTTTTAATAGTTCCCACATCATAAATCTGATCTTTAGCTATGAGGGATATACTGTCTACCTGCTCATTTGTAGTACAAAAATTTCTAAGTATATTATTTAATTCCTCATTACTTTGCAATGATGAATCTTTTAAGTTTTCTATAAAATCTCTATTAGTAATAACCATATCTGATAGGTCTGCAATGCTATCAATTATAAAATCAATATTACTCCCTGCTTCGTATACGGATTGCTTTGCAGATTCACTATACTTTGCAGTAATAATAGATTTCATCACATTGTTATAAATAATATATATAAATCCAATAGGTATAAATACTAATAAAATAAAAGTAATTAACAACTTATTTCTAAAACTCTTTCTAATCCATAAAGCTTTCATTTTATACCCACTATTCATTGTAGTAAACTCAACTCTTCGAAGATTTTATCTGCTACTACCTTAGGATCTAAATCATTATTTACCATATCTCTTACATTATTAATAATTATTTGTTCTACAAAATAGAAGTTACTTATCTTAGATCTAAAATATACATTATCCGCTTTCCAAACCTCTAGCAATGTAGGTAAATGATTTAAATTACTTATTTCATTTGTATTATTTTTTACACTTTCTATGATGTTTTGTACCTCCATACTATTGTACACAGATTTTCTCGGGGGCATACTTCCACCCTCTGGTTCCCCTAAAACCATAATTTGTGTCTGAGGTGCTGTAGCCCAAACTATGAATAACCAGGCAGCCTTCTTTTCAATTTCTGTAGCATTGCTATTAATTCCTATGCCTGCCCCTCCATATATATTTGCACTTTTCTCAGTGCCATAAGGCAAGATGCTATAGCCTACCTTGCCTGCCACCTTAGATATATTAGGATTTTCCGCTACAGCCGCATTCTCATCCCAGTTTGCCATCATTGCAACTTCACCATTTTTAAATGCCTCTGCAGTATCTGTCCAATTCCAATTAAGGCTATCTGGTGCTCCCACTTCCACCATCTGCTTGTACATATTTAATCCATCTTCAAATTTATCATTTTGTACTGAAATCATCTTAGGTTTTTCTATGCCTAATGTATTAACATAAGGATCATCAAAATAATTTCCTCCATAGGATGCAAGAACATTTGAAAAATCGCAATATACTGAATTATGTAATTGAGCCATTTGTGCGCTTCCATATTTAACTTCTTCATCTGGAACATTTTCATCAATCCACTTAGAAACAATACAATACCTTTCCCAAGTGAAATCCTTTTCTCCTGGAGTCCAATCAAATCCATTCTCCGCTATAAACTGTTCCCTATATTTTTCAAAAATATCTTTTCTATAGAAGAAAATCATAGTTGTAGTATCAAAAGGTATCGCACATAACTTATTTTTATCACTAAAATAAGATAAAATATTTACCTGGTCATCAAAGAAATCATCAATTCCACCTGGTATATGAGGCATCTTAGGATCATTATTATATAAATTCAAATCCTCTAGACTGTTATAAAACCTGTTAATAGTTTGATATGGATCTACATAAACAAGTTGGAACTTTCCCCTTTGTGATATGAAATCAGTGTTTATCTTTTCTATCATTGTAGTATAATCCATTGGTCTAATGTTTACTCTAATACCTGTTTTCTCTGTAAACTTTCTACATTCTCTAGAAAGAATATTAGCATTTATATTATTCTCTACTACAAAATTAAGGGTAGTACCCTCAAATTCTCTCCAATTAAATCCCTTCGGTGTCTCTATATTCGGTAATTCATAATCCCATGGATAAAAAGGTGCTTTAAGGTTATTACTAATTAATTCATTATCTTCCGCCTTAGCCATTATTATGTTTTCACTATAAGTAGTTAAGCAAATCATTGTTGCAACCATAATTATAATTAAAGTATATATTCCTTTATTTCTAATAATAATCACCTTCCTCCTTTTTATATGAAATACTATTCCATTTAGCTACATTATACATAATATTTCTCCATATTTAAATCATTAAATCACTATTTTTTCATAAAAATGTTACTCTATTAAAAAATATTAAGAAAAAATAATCATTATATGATAAACAAAGAAATATATACCCCTTAGCTCTTCTGTGAACATGAATACTAAATCTGATATATGAAGTAATAATATAAGTATTAAAACTTCAGAGAAAGATATCTATTTATTTGATTTAAATATTGGAACTATAAGCTTAAATATTAATTAAATTATAAAAATAAGAACCCATAGAAATATACACTTTTTCAAGGTGTCAACTCTATAGGTTCCATTTAAAAATGATTTCTAAAATCATTCTAAGTCAGCCTCTTTTTTCTCTCTCTATACTCCTGTTATTCTCTTCTCTGTATCCTATTAAATAAATTTCTATTATACTCTATTTTAGGGTTATCTGGTATATACTTAGCTGCTTCCTCGTTATAATATATCGATTTATTTATATCACCTTTTTTAAAGTAAGCAACACATAACTGAAGATGTGGAATCCAAGTATAGTAACCTTTGTTCATTAGTGCTAAATATCCCTGTGGTGGTATACACTTTGCTGCTACTTCATACCAAAATATAGCTGCATCAATTAAATTTCTTTCTAAAAGTATATCCCCAATGCTACAGCAAAAATCTGCTCTTGGAACATCAAACTCAAAGCTTCTAAAAAGAGCCTTCAAAGCACCATCTATATCACCCATAATCACATAACAGTCAGCCAAATTTTTACAAGCTATTTTTCTATCTTCTACCCAACCTTCATTTAGCTCTAAAAACTTATTATATTCTTTTATAGCTTCATCACATAGCCCGTTGTGATATAATTCATTACTATAATAGAACATATCTCTTACAGATAGAGCTTCTCCCTTTGAAATAAGATTTTTAAATATTTTTAGATTTCTATCAGTGTAATGCTTATCTTTTTTATGGATTATATCTATATCAGCATTAATAGTAGGTTCTTCCACAGATAAGTATTCATGTACTGCCCCAATCCATTTAAATCCACAATTTCTTTTAACTAATCTATTTCTTCTTAATGAACTTGTTGTATTTCCATCAGAATCTTGTCCTAAAATGTAATTCATAGTTACAGACTTTATTGTTATATCAAAATCATTCTTTAAAGCTATTAATTTTTTAACACTTTCATTTTCAACTATATCATCTGCATCAAGCCACATTATATAATCCTTAGTTGCTTTACTAAATCCATAATTTCTCGCTGCTGCAAAATTATCTATCCATTGAAAATCATAAATCTTACAACCTAATGCTTCTGCAATTTTCTTAGTGTTATCAGTTGATCCTGTATCAACTATTATTACTTCATCAACAGCCTCCTTTATAGATGTTATACATCTTTCAATAACAGCTTCTTCATCTTTTACAATAATGCATAAGGTTATGGAAATTTTATTCATAATACTCTACCCCTCTCTGCACTTCACTATTCTACATATATAAGGTAAAGGGAATACCTATTAATTAAGTACTCCCTTCAATTTGTTAATTAAACATAAATCTATCTATTATAAATACCATATTATACTAAATAATGGTATATTATTTTCTATACTACATAAGGGTATATTATTTTCTATGGTAAATCACTAATTGTAACATCTACACTACCTATTTCACCTGAATCAACTGTAACAGTTGCATTTCCAGGTGTTGTTCCAATGGTATATTTACTTTCATCAACATCAAATACAACAGTATAGGTTCCTGGGCAAAGATTTCTAAATGCATATGAGTTTTGCACACCTGTTGCTACTGCTAAAGTAGTCTTTTCTACAAATACATTAGATCCTCTATATAATTTAACTGTTAAAACTAATGCAGGATCAATGCCACCATAGTTAATTACTCCTGCAACTATTGCTGTTGCATCTTCTTCTTCACAGCAAGTTGTTTCAGCAATAGTAGCCTTTAGGAATAATGCTACACTCTTGAATATAATTCTACTATTTAAAACCTTTGCAAATACATCTTCTACACATACATCAACACAATATTTAGTTAATTCTATTGGCGTTTCATCATCTGGTATAACTATATAGGTGCAGAAAGGGTGTTGGAAATTAACTGAATGAAGAGATTGAACACAGGTATCTGCTGTGTATACTATTGTTTGGCATATAATCCCATCAACTAAAAGCTTTCTTCCTGTTAATGTTGTACCTTCTGCATTTTCTACTAATACACCACTACTATCGACCTTGCTAGGTGTTTCTATAACTCTAGCAGATTCTATTTTTACATTAATATAAATTCTTTCTAAATCTTCAATATCAGGGTAGCAATCTGGAAGTTGTAAAATTTCTGGAACTATGATTTGTGTCCATGGCTCTTGTTCTTGTGTGTCAAATCTTGATGGGTCATCACATAGTCCCACTACTTGATAATTATATCCGTGGTTACATTTACAATACATAGTTTAATCCCCCTTCTACAAGCAAGCTATAGGCTCTGCTTTTATAAATAATGTGGTGTTCTTAAAGATTTGTCTTTCATTAAGAGCACATGCATATAAGTCTTCAATACAAGTTCTAATTCTATACTTGCTGAGCGTAGAAGCCCCTTCTGGAAGAACTATATAAGCTGATACTGGAACATCAAAATGAGCTGAATGAACTGACCTACAATCTGTATTAGAAACATAAGTGATTCTTTGTCTTAAAACTGCATGAATTAATAATTTTAATCCTGTTAATTGTAATCCCTCATAATTTTCAGCTACTTCTGGAGTTATAATAATCTTTTGGCATATAACCTTAACATTAGACGTAATCGTAAGAATTTGCATTACATCCGGTTTACAAGATGGTATTGTTAATAACTCTGGTACTGATATCTCTGTCCAGAGAGTTTCTGTATCATCTATTATTAAATTTTCAATTTGAACTCTAGTACAAGTCCCTTTTATAATAGGTTGTTCTGTAAAGCATTCAGTTGGGCCACAAGAGCTAGTTGAAGATATACAGTCTATACCTGAATTATCATAATATGATTTATTACAATCGGTGTTAGAAGTTCTTTCTGCTGTCAATATGATTGCAAATGTTAAATTAACACTTCTATCACAAACTCTTTTAACACAAATTTCTTCAATCAATGAATAAACTTCATAATTTGCCTCTAGATCTGCATCCTCAGGTAGTACTATGAATGCTGAGAAAGGAATTTGTCCATGGAAGCTATGAACACTTTGGTCTATATTTAAAGAAACATAAGAAACTGTTCCACAAATTAAACCTTCTATTACAAGCTTCCTTCCAGTGGTTATTTTCCCTTCTTCGTTAGTTACTGTATCAGTAACAATACTGGACTCATCATAAACTGCTGGAGCTACTATTACTTTTTTACTAATGATTTGAACTGTAGCATTTACAGAATCTATTTGTTCAATTGATGGTTTTTGTAATGGCACTCCCACTGAACCATTTACACTTAATTCTGTCCATACGTCTTTTAATTCGAAGCTTGCTACTTTACTTTCAAAATCCGGGAAAAATATACTTTCCTCATCAATACAGTAGTTACACTTATCTTTACTACAATGATTAGCATTACATTTACAACTTGAAACTAATTTTTTTTGACACGGGGTCGTCATAGGCCTATAGCCACTACAAGGCATATTGTTATCATTCTTTTTATTACAATCGCATGCTATATTTTGATGTGATTTATCACAACCACATGTTGTATTTATATTATCCATTTATAAAAATCCTCCTGAATTTTATGATAGTATTACATCATCAATTAACCAGAAACCTGATGGTTTATTTATATTATTAATTACTCTGCTTGGTTCTGCTACAAACACTATTGTAGCTTTTGAAATTCCTGCTGGAATTGTTACTTTTTCACAGCATGGTCCTTTGATTCTACTACATGATGGAACTAAGCTATATGATTCAAAATCATAATTGTTTAAAACTGGAATTGTAGGATCTTCTTCATCTAAATTTAAATCTATATCTATCTGCTGTGCTCCTCCTCTTGGAAGTTTCATTGCAGCAACTAATTCACCACTGAAATTACAAATATTATCTGCTATAGGCCAATTAATTGGGTTTAATATAAAATCTCTTATACTGCAACAAGATCCTGTATTTAATACGTCTCCCCAATATAAATAAGCTCCTGCAATTAAATTATAATTTTCTCTATTAACTTCTAATAACTCGCCTTCATCATAATTTAATTCATAATTATAATCATATTTAGCTGCCCAAAATTTCAATTCATAAGAACAATCTGGATCAATATCTACAACTCTTATAAAATATGATGGTAAAAACCCTAAAATATTATTATAAGTTGGCTGCAATATTAAAGATTGATTTCCACTATGAGCTACATTGAAAAATTTACCTGTATTAATTGGTATTGTAACTGGAATTAATGCTGGTATAGTTCCTACAATATTTACTAGACTAATAGATGAATAGTATGACTCTGTAGTTGGAGTGCCAGCTGGATCTCCAATTGGAATTATAGTCCCTGTTGGTATTAGTACTTCATTTGTTCTTAAAACGCCATTGCTGGCTGTCCAGCTTCTAGGCTGATAACAACTATCAAAAATACTACATCCTTGTGGAAAATATTCAAAACTCCAATCACAAACATGATTACATTTTAAGCATCCTGGTCCTGTTGCACCTGTTGCTCCAGTATCTCCTTTAATTCCTATACCTGTTGCTCCTGTTGCTCCTGTTGCACCAGTATCTCCTTTAATCCCTATACCTGTTGCTCCTGTTGCTCCTTTACAACAATTACAACATCCATTATTACATCCACATCCGCAACCATATGGTTGACACATTTGAACTGGCATTATTTGTCCTGGAGGTCCTGGATCACCTTTTTGTCCTGGACATCCTGGATCTCCCTTTGGTCCTTGGGGACCTGGCCACCCTGGATACCCTGCTGGTCCTGGAGGTCCTGGCCACCCTGGACAACCTGCTTGTCCTTGTGGACCCTGATATCCTGATGGACCTGGACATCCGGGATCTCCCTTTGGTCCTTGTGTGCCAGGATATCCTGGTGGACCTGGACATCCTGGGTCTCCCTTGGAACCTTGAGGTCCAGGTTGTCCTTGAGACGGCATTATATAACTAACTGGCGGTGTATAATAAGGGGCACCTCCAGATATATTCGTACTATTTAAATTTACATTTTCTCCACTACTTGGAAATTCATTGTAATAGGTTGGATAAACACTCAACTTTATCACCCCCATTATTACAATATGCTTGTCTATATAACTTGACACTTTATTTATTAATTTATTTATTTCAAAAATTGCACCACTTTATATTAAAAACATACTCTATATTGTAACGACATTTCCATATTGAGGTGAAATAAGTGAGCATAAATTACGTACACTGTGATAAAACACAAAGGATTATTAAAGAGTTTAATTATACTAACGAATTATGCATAGCAAAATGTAAGCCTCCTATTAAGAAAATTTTAGATGTTTCTGTGAAGGTTTTAATTGTAGAAAAAAAAATCATAGATACTTGCACTGGGTTTAAATTATGTATTAAAGGTTGTAAAGTAATAAAAATTGATTACGAATCATGTGACTGCTCCGATAAAATAATAAATGATAAATTTATATGTCCTTTTTTTGAGTTAATCTCTTTAGATTTGTGTACTGATATACTAGACGTATCTGTTGAAATTTGCTATTGTGATGCAAATGTTTGTGGAGGCAACTCTATTTGGGTTCATAATTCCATCGCAGTGTGTTTACTTGTAGCAATCAAATGTAATTCTTGTAATTGTAATTGTGATGATGATATATTAAGTATAGATTGTTGTAATCCTACTAAGGACTCTGATTTCTACTGTAATAGCACTTGTAGTCCTTTATATAAAGACGATAAGCTTAATATTAACCCTGATCATGATAACTATAATGAAACTCCGTGGAATTTTAAAAATGACTTTCTTCAAACCCAATTTTGCAATGTAATATTAAAATAAATTTAACTTGATTTAATAAAAAATACCCAATAGTGCAGACAATAAAAAGTCTACCTATTGGGCATTTTTGTGTACAAAGTCCCTATATAAAGAATAAATAACAATTGAAGTTATCTAATAATGAACCATTTTCTTTACATAATTGTATCTATTAAAATTTGAATTTGTCCTAAAGATTTTTCTTCATTGTCTATTCCGCCTCTTGTCATTATGTATATCTCATAAAAAGTTTCACTAACCTTTATATTATTTTTTTCAATATAATCAACTAGTTTTCCATAATACTTACTTGTGTCTTTATAATCATCATCAAAATTTATTGTAATATAATATCCAGGTTTTAATGTAATTATTTTTTTTTCATCTATTGCCATAGTATCACTTATGCTTATTATCATATTATTATATGTTAACTGATTGTGTTTTTTAAAATCCTCATAGGAGGTAGAAAAAACTAACTCTTTATTAGTGTTTCCATACTTTTTATCTATATCTCCTAATGTTTTGCATAAGTTTATCTGAAATTCCTCTGTATATCTCTGAGTATTATTATATTTTATAAATTTTCTCTCACTGCAATATTTTACAAAAACTTTGTTTATACCCTCTTCTAATAGAGTTTGAATTCTATTTTCTAAAAAATATATGTTACTTTTTATGTTATCTAACTCTTTTATTTTCTCTTCAACTATTTCTTTTTGTTTTGTTATGATGTCTAAAATAGAGTTAATAGAAGTATAATTATTTACTAATATTTTTATCTCATTTAAGGACACCCCCATAGCTTTACATTGTTTTATCAAATCTAAAATTATAAAGTGTTTTACTGAATAATATCTATATTTGCTTTTTTCATTTATATATGCTGGCTTTAATAAGCCAATTTTGTCATAATGCCTCAATGTCTGTATAGAAATATTATGTAGCTTAGATACTTCTCCAATTGAAAAACGTGTATACATATTATCTCACCCCACTATTATTATACCCTAAATTTCAAACTGAAACCCCCTCTCACAAACAATATAATGTATATGAGAAGGCGTGTGTTATATATAATAATGAAAACTCCACCTCAACGGTGTTCGGTAGATTAAGTTCCAGTTACCAAATATAAAATTTAGAGTGTAACTTATGCACTTAATACTTCTCTGGTAGATACTTTTATATTAGCCATTATACTTATGGTTATAAATGTAAGGCTCTCTGATAATATTGTACCTGCCCAAATTCCATTTACTCCAAATACTTTATAAAGTACAATTAAACATATAGGTAAGTATATAACAGATCTTAAAAGACAACTTAAATTTGAATACTTTGGTGTTTCTAGAGCTTGGAAGTAAACTAATGTGTTTAAGTTTATTCCAATTACAAAGTAACTTACACTTCCTATTCTAAGTGCTGTATATGCAAGTTTTGCAATTTCAGCATCTACTGTAAATATACCTATAAGGGTTGGTCCAAATAGAAAACTTATTACAACAAATAATCCACTGATTGCTAGAGATGATATACATGTTATTCTAAAGAATCCTAACATCTTTTCTCCATCCCTTTTCCCAAAATTATAACTAATAAGAGGTTGTACACCTAACGTTAAGCCATAAAGCACCATATATGTATTGGTTGTTATGTAGTTAAGTATGCTATAAGCTGAAACTCCTGTTTCTCCAATAAATTTAACTAAAACAATATTATGAAGTAATACTATTATTGAATAGCTTCCTTGTGCAAAAAACGATGGAAATCCTATGAGACAAAATTCTTTTAAATCGTTTTTATTTATTTTTACATTGCCAAATGTTAAGTTGCCTTTCTTCATTATGAAATGTGGAAGTAACACAGATACTGTAACTATTTGACCTAGCCCTGTAGCTATTGCAGCTCCCTTAATGCCTAATCCCAATTTAAATATAAATACATAATCTAATATAATATTAGTTATTGCTCCTGCAATTGTTGATATCATTGCAAGTTTTGGTTTCCCATCATTTCTAGCAAAGCTACTTAGTACTATCCCTATCAAGTTAGGAATACAAAACATTGCATAAAATCTTAAATAATCTACTGCTAATCCCTTTAGATTTGCTGTTGCACCTAGTATAGTTACTATTTCCTCTGTGAATATGATACATACGATACTTATAATACCACTGACTATTAAAAGAAACTTAAACACTTGTCTAAAACTACTTACTGCTTTATCTATATTTTTTGCACCTATGTTTTTAGATACTAAAGCTCCTCCACCTATTGCAAACATTGAAGCTAGCCCAAATAACATAACTGTAAATGGAAGTACAATATTTACTGCCGCTAATGCTAAATCGCCTACACCTTGTCCAACAAATATTCCATCTATTACTGTATATAAAGACGATATAAACATTGCAAGCGCAGATGGTACTGCATACTTGAAAAATTCTTTTAACATACTTTCTTTTTTCATATTTTATTCTCCTTCATTATCCTTTTTTCTTTTATGTTGCTGTTCTTTTATGTCACCTTTTCTATGATAAACTCTCTTCTTAGTATAGAGTCAATAGTTAATTTCAATATATTTGATTTTTAGTTTATCTAAGGCTTTTAAATTTCTTTATTTTTAGGTTTTATGCTTTTTTATTTCTCATTTTCTTTATACTTTAGGGCAATAAAAAAGGACTTACTATTAAGTAAATCCAATTCAATTATACAAAAATACCTATAGATCAAACACTTTTTATAAGAGTCTAATCTATAGGTATCGTAATGTTCTACTTATTGCATTGACCCTGACTTAAACAACCTTTGCACCCGCTGCAACAAGAGCCACCTTTTTTCTTTTGTGTATATGTGTAGTATGCAACACCTGAAAATAATCCAATTACTATAGTTCCAATAATTGCTGTTGCCATAACGCTCCCCTCCTTATTAGTGTATACTATCTTGTATGCCAATCTTCCCAATATCATGTACATGTTCTGCCATATGAATATTTTTCAATTTTCTAAGCCTCTGTAGTTCTTTTTAGAACCCTTTGACTACTGTATTGATTTTTATAAGGTCTAATCACCATATATAGAAGTCCAGCTAACACCACAATTGCAACTGCTGTACCCATGCTGAATCCTTTTCCTGTAAATAATATACCAAACTGATATACTATAAGTGAAACTGCATAAGCAAAACCTGTCTGATAACCTACTGCTATAAGTGTCCATTTAGCATTTCCCATTTCACGTCTAATTGCACCGATTGCTGCAAAACAAGGTGCACAAAGCAGATTAAATATAAGGAATGAGTAAGCAGAGATTACTGTAAATGACTGTGCAAGTGCTGGCCAAATTTCCGTACCATTTTCTGCTACTTCTGCAAATCCAAATAATACACCAAATGTACCAACTACATTTTCCTTTGCAATAAGACCAGTAATTGTTGCAACGGCTGATTCCCATGTTCCGAACCCTAATGGGGCAAAAATTGGAGCGATTAACTTACCAATAGCCGCAAGCATTGATTCTGACGTCTCTACCATCTGCATACTAGCATTGAAAGTGCTCAAGAACCAAATCACCCCACATGATAGGAAAATAATAGTACCGGCTTTCATTATGAAAGATTTTCCTCTGTCCCACATATGAATTAGCACACCTTTTGCGCCAGGAATATGATATGTTGGAAGTTCCATTACAAAAGGAGCCGGATCACCTGCAAAGCCTTTTGTTTTCTTTAGGATAATTCCTGAAACAATAACTGCAGCAATACCAATAAAATAAGCTGATGGCCCTACCCACCATGAGCCATTAAATAACGCCCCTGCAATAAGTGCAATTATTGGAAGTTTTGCTCCACAAGGTATAAAACTTGTAGTTATTATTGTCATTTTACGATCTTTTTCATTTTCAATAGTACGTGAAGCCATAATACCAGGCACACTACAACCTGTCCCAATCAACATAGGTATAAATGACTTACCAGAAAGTCCAAACTTTCTAAAAATCCTGTCCATGATAAATGCAACACGTGCCATATATCCGCAATCCTCGAGGATAGCAAGGAAAAGGAATAGTACAAGCATCTGTGGCACGAATCCAATTACTGCACCAACCCCTCCTACAATTCCATCAAGGATAAGTGAATTTAGCCATTCAGCAGTGCCTACTGATACCAAGAATGTCTCTATAGCTGGAGGAATAATATCGCCAAACAGCACATCATTTGTCCAGTCTGTTACCCATGTGCCTACAGTAGAAACGGAAATAAAATAGACTAAAAACATAACTGCTGCAAAAATTGGGAGTGCTAAAAAGCGATTAGTTACTACATGGTCAATTTTATCAGAAGTGGTTGTTTTGGACTTATTCTTCTTTTTAACACACATTTTGATAACTCCAGTTATATATGTGTAACGCTCATTTGTTACAATACTCTCACCATCATCATCTAACTTGTCTTCACACTCTTTTATTATTTCTTCAATACCATTATTCAAAACCTTTAACTGCTCCATAACCTTCTCATCACCCTCAAATACCTTGATGCCGTACCAACGAAGATTATCAATTTTATTATCCTCTGATAAAATTATTTCAATATTCTCAAGTGCTTTCTCAACATCCCTTGAAAAAGTATGCTGTGGCACAGTTTTCACTTTATTTTCCCCTAGGGCAATGGCTTTTTCCACCACTTCCTTACATCCTTCACCTTTAAGTGCAGAAGTTTCTACAACCTTACATCCAAGTGCTTTAGAAAGCTTTTCAATATCAATAACATCCCCATTCTTGTGCAATATATCCGTCATATTTAGGGCAATAACAACAGGAATACCAATTTCCATAATCTGTGTGGTCAAATATAGATTACGCTCTATATTTGTACTATCTACAATATTAATAATAACATCTGGTTTATCATTTAAAAGATAGTTTCTAGATATTACTTCTTCCAATGTATAAGGCGAAAGAGAATAGATACCTGGTAGATCTATAATTTCAACCTCCTTATTTCCTTTAAGCTTACCACTCTTTTTCTCTACTGTAACTCCTGGCCAATTTCCAACATACTGTGAGCTTCCTGTCAGTTCATTAAACATAGTTGTCTTACCGCAGTTTGGATTTCCAACAAGCGCAATTTTTATATTCATGTATTGTTTCCCCCTTCAATTATTTAGCTTTTACTAACTTACTCTTCTAAAATATTCTTCTCTTAATAGCTGGTAAAAATCTATTTTACCTCAATCATTTCGGCATCTGCTTTTCTAAGACTTAACTCATATCCACGAACATTCACTTCAATAGGATCACCTAATGGTGCCACCTTACGAACTAAAACTTCTACACCTCTTGTGATTCCCATATCCATAATTCTACGCTTTATAGCACCTTCACCATGAAGCTTTACAACTGTAACTGTATCCCCGCATTTAATCATTTTTAATGTATTCATACATCTTTTCCTCCTATACTAAAATTCTATTAACCATACTCTTATCCAGTGCAATACGAGTATCTTTTATCTTTAAAATCATATTTCCAGCTATATCTGAAATAACAGTAACATATGCCCCCATTACAAATCCGAGACTTTTCAGAAATTTACGTGTTTCATCTGTACCTTTAATCCTCTTTATAACAGTGGTTTCACCTATTCCTACCATGGTAAGTGGCATTTAAATCCCTCCCTTTATTTTCAACCTAAGCTAAGCTTATTTTATTTATGAATTATTATTTTAAATTCTAAATATCTTGTTTTGCTTTCTTTTAAATTTATTCCTTACTTTAAACCTTTCTTATGATAATGATTATCATTACTATATGTATACTATATCTCAATTGATATGTTAAGTCAATAGCTTTATTGATAAATTTACTAATCTTTGTAAATTCACTTCCATTAAATAGTCACAAATCTAATGGCAATAAAAAACCTGATACACTAAAATCATGTATCAGGTTCTAAATTTTTCTATATATCTTATCTATGTTTGTAATGGGTTTATTCTTCCCACTCACCTATTAATTCTTTATAATATTTATCTGTTTCTTCCTTGCTTTCACCATTAATAAAAACATATTTATCTTCCACCTTAATAGCAATGTATGGAGAATTTCCTGTGTATACATATAACTTAGACTTACCATAATCTTTTATATTATAATTTCCTAAACTATATCTTGCAGTTCCAATTCCATTTGTTCTCACCATTATTGAAATATTGTCTACAAGTTCTATATCCTGAATATCCTTTATTTCAAAGGATGTGCCATATACTGGAGCAGATATTTTAACTACTTCATCTTCTATAGATAAATTAAACTTACTAAAATCAAAGATAAAGAACATGAATAGCAAAACTGCAGGAATAATTATAGCAATTGCGTATGAACCATAGGTCATTATCTTTCCTTTTTTAGTAGCTAGATTATATTCAAAGCCATATCCAACTCGCTTTTCTACCATTGTCCTTTGATCATTTGGATTATTATAAACATTATTCTTCCAATACTCATCATTGTCTTTATATATACCTCTAAACCATTCCTTCTCTCTCTTTAAATCCATAAGTTTTCTATTGTACTTAATGAAAACTTTATTACTACCATAGATTAGAACTATAATCCATAAAAATAAATATAAAAATTGAAATGAATTATATGTTATGAAAAATGTAGGTATAAAAGCTATACTACCAATTACCACAAATTTTATATTTTCTCGTTTATATGAATCTACAATTACCAATACTTCTTCATTTTTAAGTTCTGAATAGGGAAGGGTTATACCAATCAAAATATCATTTTTAGCTTTAGCTACACTGTTATTATTCACATAGATTGAAATTATAAAAATCAACCCTACAAACCCTAAAATTATTCCTATGACTAACATATATAATCGCCCTCTTCTTTATATACTTTATATTATATATTATAGTGCAAATTATACATATTTTATATATTTTTCAATAATTTTCTTAAAGAGCTCTAAATTATCATCCCTTGATTTCTTTCAAATTTATGTCTTAATATACTGGACAATTTTACATGTATATTTCCAATTAAAATATTATCAACTGTTTGAGATCTTACATTATCATAAAGATCAAAAATAGTTTTTGCTTTATGATATTCGTTATATACCTTCCAATATCCACAGCCTAAACACTTCTCTTCTGTACAATCAATAAAAGCCTTAACATCATCAATAGGATATCCAAGAAATACACCTAATTCATGAGGACAATTATGTACCCTATATCTATCTTTTAATTTCATCACTATTTCTTCTAATGTAGACTCTTCTTTATACCCTATCGATGTTAAAAAACTTAAATTCTTTGGCTTACCTAATACCCTCTGTAATAAGTACTCATCATATATGAATAATATTAAAGAATTGTGTGTTTCCCTTAATTCTATATATTTTAATCCTAATTCATCTAAACAACCGTCTCCATAAGTGTTCCATAAATAGTATGTTTTCTTTTTATCATCTTTTTTTATGTTTAAAGTAATTGATGGTTTTAGTTTTGCACTTATTAAAGCAATATTATAAGATATAAATGTTTCAAGGTACTCTCTATTTTCTAATTGATTTAATAATTTATAAAAGCTACTTAACTTCTTTACCATCATTTACTCCTCTATTCTTTACTGATTTAAGAGGTAAACTTCCCTCTTTTTATATTTTGATAATGATTATCATTACCATATTTATAATATATCTCAATTGATATATAAAGTCAATGAGTTTTTAATTTCTTTGGATTAACATTCCAAATGAATTCTTTTACCCATAAGATTTTTCAGTTTTCAGCGCACAAAAATAGACACCATTTCTGATGCCCACCTATTTCCTCCCAACCAGGACCAATTACAAAATGACATTCCCCTTTTCTAAGTAGCTTCCACATAACTCATTTTTCATAAAAACCTCTACCCCATACCCATCTCTTCTTATAAGTAATTCATGGTACTTAGGACAGTAAGTATTATTATTCACACCACTTTATGGTTCAAGATTATTCACCTTCCTTGTACCTTATAACTTCAAAATAGTATCTATTTACAAAATATAAAGGAATCATTGTACCATGATCTAGCTCATAGCTTCTATTAAATTTTCTTAATAAATCTGAATCAACAACACCTACACTGATATATTCTTCATTTGATATAGCTATAGTATCGCTTATAAATTATATAGCTCAATATATTATTTACTACTTAACATATACTTATCCAAAATCATTCCCATCAATATTCCAACTGTATAACATAAGATATCACTCCATAAAAATCCAAACCCCAAGACTAATCCTCCAAGGATAGTACTTCTTATATTATCAATCCAAGGAGAATGATACAGTTGACTTAATTCAATCCCATATGAAAATACTATAGAGCAAACAGCAATAAAAATAGTTGATTTTTTATTAAAAATAAAAGCTATTACTAGAAAAACCATGAGAGCCCATAGTACATCCCCTAAATAGGTTGAAATAAATATTGGCAAGTTATTCAATTTTCTTGAAAGCAATCCCAAACCCATAACTACTAGGGTAAAAATAAAATATATATACCTATTCCTTTTCATTTTTCCTCCTTTATACTCCTTTTTCAAAGCTTCTAGTTTATTTTACATTTTTACTTATTATATTTACATATATTCCAATAACAACAAGTAAACCTGCCAATATTTTTATAACAGATATAGACTCACCTAACATAAAAAATGCTAATATCATAGAAAATACAGGCACTAAATTTATATATAAAGAAGTTTTAGTGGGACCAATTTTTTTAATAGACATTTGTTGAATTAAATATCCAAATATAGATGGGAAAATCGCCATATAAATTACAGACATCCAACCATTAATAGTTGTTTTAGGAATGTATACCCATGGCTTTTCCATTATAACTAAAGGCAATAACATTATTACACAAGTTAAAAATGCATAACTAGTTATTTTTATAGGTGAATATATTTCAAGTGCTTTTTTAGAGAGAATACCATATACTGCCCAACACACAACAGCTATCATCATTAATATATCCCCTATATTAAATTTAAAATTAAGTAATACATCTATGTTTCCATTAGTAATTATAAGCATAACTCCAAACAAAGATATTATTATACCAATTATGTTTTTGTAACTTATATTTTCTTTTAAAAATATACATGCTAGCACTGTAGTTACTATAGGATTTGTTGCACCTATTAATGATGAATTTGTAGCTGTTGTATATTTTAATGATAAAAAGAAAAACACATGATAGCCTATCATTCCTACAACTCCTAAAATTAAAAACATTTTTAAATCTTTTTTAGTTATTTTCCAATTTTCTTCCACTTTAATCATTATTGAAAATATTATTACTGTTGCTATTAAAAATCTGAAAAACACTAAAGAGAATACTGGGAATTCTTCAATTGAAAACTTACCAGCTACAAATGCACCTGCCCAAAATATAGTGGCTAGTAACATCATATATTTATCAAGTTTTTGTCTAAAATTATCTTTCATCATAACCCCTCTTTCTTTTGTAACACCTACAATAACAATACCATGTTTAGTTATTTATTCAATATTTAAACTTACAAAAAAAGTAGCTAGTAAACTTTTTACCAACTACTTTTCTATAATTATAACTATACTTTATTTAATCATCATAACTGCTAAACCTTGAACTATACCAATTGCAGCTCCCAAGATAAAACCTAAAACTTCAATATGCTTTAATTCCTTTTTAGCTACATCTATAATTATTCTTTCAAGCTCTTGCAAATCTAATTCATTTATTTTTTCTTCAACCATCTTTTGAATATCTACTTTATCCTTAATATGAGCAATAGCTCCATTCTCCACTTCATTTAAAGCTCCATCAACCTCTTGCTCTATGATGCTATCAATGGGGCCTTGTACCATCATTCTAAATGGTGCTGGCACAAAATCCATCTTTCCAGCCACTAAAGTTCTTATTTTGTTTTTAACTAATGCACTAAACATAAGCTTGTCATCATCTGTAATTGCATTGTTAATTATATCATCAATTGATAATAATTCCTTTGCCACTACCTCACCAATATTTTTTGCTATTTCATTTTTTCTCTTTGGAATTAACCCTACTATTTCAAAATTTATTACTGGAATTCTAATTGGGTTTATTGGTCTAAACATAAGCTTTATAGCTAATATGTTTGTTACCCAACCAATTAATCCCCCTACTATTGCTAATAATGCTACTACAACTAAATTATTCATGATTGCCTCCTATGTATTATAAAATTACTATTAACATTCTACACTATTTCTTAAATAAATAAAACTAGTACCTATTTATATTGATTCTATATATTTCATAATTTACTTGTTTAAAACCTGAATATTATTACTCCATGACCTATAAACTTTAGTTAAAAGCTTTCGCTGAACTTGCTACATACATTACAGAAATATAGATATACTACTATTATTATAAATTTTATATCAATATAAGGTGGTAATAATATATGAAAAGAGTTTTAATTACTGGTTCTGGTACAGGTCTTGGAAAAGATGCTGCTATTTCATTAAGTTCTAGAGGTCATTATGTATATGCAACTACTCATACTTTAGAGGAAGCCGATGAGTTAAATAAAATATCTAAAGAAAATCATCTTCCACTTGAAAGTTTTAAGTTAGACATTTTATCTGCTAGCGAAAGATCTTTAGTTGATAATTTACCTATCGATGTGTTAATAAATAATGCAGCCATTGGTGACTCTGGTTCTGTATGTGAAATAAATGTTGATACATATAGACAAACTTTTGAAACTAATGTATTTTCTAGTATTGAATTAACTCAAAGAGTTCTTAAGAATATGATTAGAAAAGGCTCTGGTCGTATTATTTTTATATCTTCCTTATCTGGAAGAGTAACTTTACCCTTTCTTTCACCTTATACAGCTACTAAGTTTGCTATTGAATCAATTGCTATATCTTTAAAGAAAGAATTGAGAGAGTTAAAATCTGCAGATATAGATGTAACTATTATAGAACCTGGAGCTTATGCAACTGGATTTAATCAAAAGAATATATCAAAGCAATTTACTTGGATGAGAAAAGGCTCCTATTTTGGGTCAAATATTGATTCTCTTGAAAAAAAGCAATTTAGATACTTTCAATTAAATGAGACTGAAAACACTAATTCCATTATTAATGAATATATAAAGGCTGTTGAAGATACTAAAGTTAAGGATAGATATGTGGCACCCTGTATTCAAGGTACATTTATTCAGATTAAAAGAATTTTAGGTAAATGATAAAAACTTCTTCCCGTGGTTTTTGTTCAAAAAAATAATCCACGACAATTGTCGTGGATTTCATGGTGGTGCGAATCATACCCTTTTGAATTCATTACATCTCTTTATTTCAAAGATAGTTACATCATTTACTAATCATAATTTCTATGTTTTATATCTATGTTTAAATCCTACTAAAAAGCACCTCTTGACTTTCTAGAATATGTATTGCATTAACTTCAGCACTTACTAAAGGGAAAACTTCCATAGATTTTTTGTCTCTTTCATAAAGATATCTATATCCCACTTTTTCTCACTTCGAATTTTACTATCTGAGTCATTTACTATTATTTTACCATCATCAGTGATTCCTGTTAATAGTATATAATGCCCTGAATCTGTAAATTCTCCTGGTCCCATAGTCGCAATTATTGGTTCTCCATTTCTTAAGGTTGATAAAATAACTGATTCATCTAATGGTAACTCCTTACTTTTTAACCCAAATTGTTTTGCTCCTTCACTCATAAGTTCCCAACTAGATCCTATCCCATTAACATAATAGCTATTTTCATAACTAAAATCTGCCACAGATTTAGGATTAATATCAGTATTACCAGTTAATCCAACAGCAACCATAGCGAGTGATGTGGGTCCACACCCATTAATAGCTATAAAATTATCTCCATACTTTTCATAGCCCCACCTTTCATCCCATTGTATAAATAAAGGAAACTTCCCCTTTTTATTTTCAAAATTTCCTGTCTGTTTAGTACTTTCACCATTATCCCTTGTAGCATAATTATAAACGAAATCTATTGTTTCACTTTTCTTTTCAGCTAGTTCAATAAGACTCTCAGGATATATATCCTTATTAGATAAAATTTCATTCAGTTTATCTGAAGTACTCATTTGACTACTCAAATCTTTATCTTCACTTTTATAGCTAATTTCATTTGTTTCAATATTAGAAATCCTATAAACTATTATAAGTGATAAAACTATTAGCATTCCTCCTATAACTGTCACTAATACTCTCTTTGTTTGTTTTCTTCTTCTGTTAAAATAATTCATTAAACTCGTCCTTTCAAAAATATCTTTACTTTATAACTCTAATTATATACTACTATTTTATATTAAATACTATATATATGTAACAAAGTTGTAAAAACTAAATATGCTTCCTTTAAATATGATTGTAGAATTCAATAGAAAAACCCTCGACAACACATCTCTATATTGTCGAAAGTTTGATAATTGGAGTGAGTTGTAACTATTAGTACTACCCCCTAAGATCTTCTAATTAATTATGAAAGTTTTAATTTGTTATTGCAATTTGTCAAAAATTAATTTTGTATCATCTTTTTAAATTGTAAATATCCATTTTTACGAAGTTTACATGATGGACATTCTCCGCAACCATTACCGACTATTCCATTATAACAAGTTAATGTTTCATTTTTTACAACATCTAATACTCCAAGGTCATAAGCTAATTTCCAAGTTTCTGCTTTATCTATCCACATAAGTGGTGTATGAATTACAAAATTATAATCCATAGAAAGATTTAACGTTACATTTAAAGATTTAATAAATACATCTCTGCAATCTGGATAACCACTAAAATCACTTTGTGAAACTCCTGTAACAATATTACTAATTTCTTTTTGTTTTGCAAAAACAGCTACAAATGTTAAAAACAGCATATTTCTACCATCTACACAAGAATTAGGAACACCGCCTTCAGGCTGTTCTTTGTCTACCTCTATATCCGATCTTGTTAATGAATTTGGGGCAAGTTGATTTAATAAGTTTAAATCCATATTATAATATTCTACATTATGATTTTTACATATTTCCTTTGCACATTCTAATTCTTTACTATGCTTTTGCCCATAATCAAAAGATACGGCTATTACTTCCTTATATCTTTTTTTTGCCCAAAATAAACAAGTTGTACTATCTTGACCGCCACTAAATACTACTATTGCTTTATCTTTATTTATTGCTTGTTTCATATCCTATTTCCTCCATAAGTTATTATTTGTATAGTTGTATTAATTTATTATAAAGTTTATCTTCTTCTTCGAATTTCCCTCTTAATGTTGTTGTAATAGTTTTAGTCCCTGGTTTCTTTATTCCTCTAGTAGTCATACAACCATGTTCACCTTCGATTATTACTGCAACATCTTGACTATCAGTTATATTTTGCACAATTTCTGCAATATCATTACCTATTTTTTCTTGTAGTTGAAGTCTCTTTCCAACCATCTCTGCTATTCTTGCTATCTTACTTAGTCCAATAATTTTTTTATTAGGCAAATATGCAACTGCAACTTTCATGTTGTACATTAACGCTAAATGATGTTCGCAATAAGAAAATATATCTATATCTTTCACTAAAACCATATCTTTTCTTTTTTCATCAAAAAATATATCCTCTTCAAATGTTACGTTGAACATATTAGCTATTTCATCATTTGAATATTTAATACCTTCAAATACTTCTTCATACATATTAGCTACACGCTTTGGCGTATCCTTTAACCCTTGTCTATCTGGATTTTCACCTATTGCCAAAAGTATTCCTCTTATATGTTCTTCTATTTTTTCCTTATCTATTGGCATTTTAAACACCTCTTTCATCTTTATCCCATATAATCTTATGAAGTTGCATTTGTAACCTAACTTTATTCATTTTATTTTTTTTCATAAACTCTACAATTTCTTCCATATCTATTTGATTATATACAGGACTTAAATATACGTGACATTTATTAATCAACTCATATTTATCTATTAAGGTTTTTGTCTTATTTAAATCAATAGTACTTCCAACAACAAACTTAACTGTATCATTAGAAGTTAAATGATTAAAGTTATCAAGGCACATTTTATCTTCCATATTACTTGAATCTAATTTATAATCCATTGTAAAACTTAATGATTCATGTCTATTTTTATTATATTCCTTCAAACTTATACTACCATTTGTTTCGATTTCAACTTCTATATCATCATCTTCACAAAGTATATCAATCAGTGCTTCTAAGTTATTTTGTAATAATGGTTCCCCACCTGTTAAAGTTACATTTTTAACCCCTGTATCCTTAATATAATCGTGTATTTCATTTTCATTCATTAATGTGAATTTCACATTATCTTTATTTGCCCACATTGTATCACAGTAACTACATCTTAAATTACATCCAGCAAATCTAATAAATATACTTAGTTCTCCAGACTTTAATCCTTCCCCATTAACACTTACGAACTTCTCTACAACTTTAAAATTCATCTACTCTGCTCCTTACTCTTCATATGTGGCACAATTAGTTGGTGTTTCATAAACAGAAACTGTTTTTACTTTATGCCCTTTATTTTTCACTAGATTGTAAAAATAGTAAGAAAAGTTTTCTGCTGTTGGTCTGAAATCAACTTCTATAACCTTATATTCATCTTCTAATAAGCACTTTAATGTTTCTTTTCTCATAGTATCTTTCTGAATAATAAGTGCATGATCATGAAAATCTATTATCTCTTTTAGATCTTTCTTTAAATCTCCAAAATCTACGATCATTCCATCTTGTTGTCCACCTTCTATAAGGTTATCTGACTTTATCTCAACTATGACTCTCCATCTATGACCATGAATATTAGAACATTTCCCATTATATCCACTTAAAAAATGAGCACTGTCAAAACTTTGCTCTGCTTTTAATATAAACATCTAACATCCTCCTTAATATCTACTTCCATAATAACAACATCCTATTGCTCCATTAAACTGTGGTTCTTTAACCGATATAATCTCTTTATAATCATTAGTTAAATATTCTTTTATTGCATGATTATGAGCAACTCCACCAGTTAAAACTAGCTTATTGCCATTAAACTTTGTTAACATAGGTTTTAATCTTTTATACAATGAATAATTTACACCTGCACATAATCTGTCCATATCTATACCTTCTGCTATCTTGCCTATTAGTTCAGACTCTGAAAATACTGAGCATGTTGAATTAAGTTCAACGGGATTATTAATATGTTTTGAAAGTTCATCTAAAGGAACCTCTAAAACATTTGCCATATTTTCTAAGTATCTCCCACATGATGATGCACACTTTTCATTTAACTCCAAATCCGTAGTCAATCCTTTTTCAACTTTAACAACTTTAACGTCTTGTCCACCAATATCTAATAATATAAAATCCCTTAATTCTGTTTGAAAAATAGCACCATATACATGTGCTTTTATTTCGTTAATAGCTTCAAATTCATTTAAGTAAGTGTTATTTTTACCATAGCCTGTTGAAATAGCTTTATCAACTTCACCTAACTCTAGTTTATCTAAATCTACAACTACCTTTCCATCGTATTTACAATAATCTCTATAGAAAGTCATAGTTCCTATTTTTTTCTTATATATGACTTGTAAATCTTCCATTAAAACGATTTTAACTTCTCTACTACCAAGATCTATTCCGAGTACTCTCATTAGAAACCTCCTTGTAAGTCATAAATCATATCTAAAAACGCTTCTATTCTTAACTTTGTCCTAGCATCAAGGGTGTTTAACTTATCTCCCTCAATATTTAAAATAGGTACATCTATTTTTTGTTTTAATATAATATCCTCAGCAGCTTTATGACAAAAAGCTTGTGTATAGTGGATAATTGCATCTATTTTTCTTTCCTTTATTTGTTTTTGTATCTCACCAATTCTGAAATTAATGTCATATGGATAAGTATAATCATAATATTGATCATAAATATTTTTAGCTTTACCAGCCCTTGGAAACGCAAACTCTCTTTGAACTTCATTATAAATAAATCTTGAATCAAAGTTTTCTACAAAGTCAAATATATCCCCTGTCATTGGAGGAACTCCAATATATCCAAGTCTTATTTTTTTTCTATCAGATTTTCTATTTTTTATTTCATCAACTTTTTTTTCTAATAATGATTTATAATTTTCTACATCTCCATCAAAATCACTTACACAAAGCTGAAATAAATGATTTTCAAATCCTGTAGCTTTATAATCAATATAAGTTAATTCATCAAGTTCTTTTGCCTTTTGTCTTATTTTATTTATTTTTTGTCTTACTTCTTCAACTTTTTCTTCACTTATATCAAAGGATCTCATAAACTTTTTTATTTCTTTCGTTACATCTTCCTTTGTATGACTATGAGGGAATGAAAATGGATAAGTCTTAATGCCTCTATTTTTTAAAATTTCTACCAATACCTTTGTATTAGAACAATCTCCCTCCATTACCCCAACTATTTCACTAATATTATTCTCTATGCATGCTCCGTAAATGCCTTTTATCCAAGCACACATACTTTTAGGAAATCCATCTTTTTCAGCTATATCAATATATTTTAAATAATTTTCAGAAGTTACAAATATGTTATTAAGATCAATAGGAGTATATCCTGCTGCTAATAACACTTCTATGGGTACTGTTGTAGTCAAACCTATTTTTCTCATTTTTAACTCCTCTCAGTTAATAAATTTAAATAAATCATCTATATCAAGTATTTCATTTCTTATTCTCTGTATTTTTCATGCATCTTATTTTTCCACGAAAAAAAGGGCGTACCTGCCCTATAAACGAAAAAAAGCTACTTTTAGACATAATAATCCAAAGTAGTATGCCCTGGTTTTGTTTATAGACAGGATGGATTTCGAACTGTCTTATTTTATTAGCGTAATTATATCATTTAAATAATTACTAATCAATCTAATCATCAAAATAAAAATTGGTATAATTTTCTAATATAAATACTAGTTATAGTTCTTATATTGCAATAATGAAGACGAGGGTTTACTTACCCCAAAAACAAAACGCCAACAGCATTACATTTTCGTTAAGCTGTTGACGTTTTATAATTTCTTACACCGAAAGAACTACCTTCTCCGTCTCTATGTCCTTATGCTGAATGCTATTTTCTCCACCCTCAAGATTTTCTCTTGCAATGGCTAGCATTAATTTAATCCTATTTTCTTGATTTACTCTTGTGGCACTTGGATCATAATCTATTGGTACAATATTTACCTCATGATGAAGATTCTTTATTTTTCTTACCATGCCTTTACCTACAATGTGATTTGGTAAACATCCAAAGGGTTGGGCGCAAATAATATTCTTATAGCCTAATTCATTTAATTCTATCATTTCCGCGGTAAGTAGCCATCCTTCACCCATGTTGTTTCCTAATGATACCACATCTTTAACTAAATCCTTTGTTTTTAAGAATGATGGAATTGGTATTAAGGTGGAGTTTTCCTCCACGGCTGCTATGGTTAAAGCTTCAATTTTAAGTAAATAATTCATAAACTTCTTAACCAAGAATTTATTTACTTTACTGCCTCCATAACGGTCTATATTATCAATCCTCTCATAGGTACAATAAAATATAAATCCTAGAATTCCTGGAATCATAACTTCGCAACCTTGAGATTCTAAAAATGCTTCAAGATCGTTATTTCCTAGACTTGCATATTTAATATATATTTCTCCTACAATTCCCACCTTTACTTTAGGTGTTTTATTAATTGAAACATTAGCGAAATCTTGAGTTATTTCCTCCATGTTACTTTTAATTTTCTTAAGTGAATATCCTTTGTTATCCTTGAACTGTGCTGTTAATTCCTCTATCCATTTATTTATTGTGTCATTGCTTTCACCTTTATTTATTTCATAAGGTTTCACTTGATTGCTTAAATGCATTAGAACATCTCCATATATAACAGCTGCAAGAATTTTGTGTATCATTGGCAAGGTAATTTTAAAGCCACTTCCTCTTTCCATTCCAGAAAGATTTAGTGATATTACAGGTACCTGTCCATATCCTGCCTTTTTCAAAGCCTTTCTTAAGAGAAATATATAGTTTGAAGCCCTACATCCGCCTCCAGTTTGTGTGATAATTAATGCCGTTTTGTTTACATCATATTTACCACTATTCAAAGCATCAATCATTTGACCAATAACAAGTAAGGCTGGATAACAAGTATCATTATGAACATACTTTAAGCCTGCTTGTACTACCGACTCCCCTTTATTAGTTAATAGTTCTACATGATATTTACTATTTGCAAATACATTTTTAATGAGTTCAAAGTGAATTGGAGCCATCATAGGCATCAGTATAGTATAATCCTTGCTCATTTCCTTAGTAAATGTGACTTTAACATCTTTATTCATTACAATGGTCATCCCCTTCTTGATGTATTGCTGAAAATAAACTACGAAGCCTAATCTTTACTGCTCCAAGATTAGTAATTTCATCTATTTTTATTTGGGTATATATTTTATTTGATTCTTCTAAAATATCCCTTACTTCATCAGTAGTTATTGCATCAACGCCACAGCCAAAGGATACTAGCTGAACTAAATTCATGTTAGGTTTCTCTGTGATATACTGTGCAGCCTTGTATAATCTAGAATGGTATGTCCATTGATCTAGAACATTAAGTTTTACTTTAGGAACTCTGTCACAAATAACATCCTCAGATATAATTGCAGCACCATAGCTACTAATCAGCTTATCAATGCCATGATTAATTTCACTATCTATATGATATGGTCTACCAGCTAAAACAATGATATCTCTATTTTCCTTCTCTGCCTCAGCTATAATTTCATTTCCTTTCACTTTTATTAAAGCTAAATATTTATCATATTCCTCATAGGCAAGTTTAGTAGCCTTTTTAACCTGGCTGAGAGATATATCTTTAAAATATTTTGATAACATTTCATGGAGCTTCACTGGTAAATCCTTTGGTCTATGAATTCCTACATAATCATAGATATAGGTCACCTTTGAGATATCAGCCATATTACCCTCAATAACTTCAGGATAATAGGCTACTACTGGACAGTTATAGCAATTTTCACAAGACTCTTCCTTAATATTATAGGTCATACATGGATAGAAAATTGTTTCTATACCTTTATCAATTAAGGATTGTACATGTCCATGGACCAACTTTGCTGGAAAACATACTGTATCTGAAGGTATTGTATTTTGACCATTAAGGTACAATTCTCTTGAAGAAATATCCGATCTTTCAACTTGGAACTTTAAAGCTGTAAAGAATTTATACCAAAATGGATATAGTTCATAGATATTAAGCCCCATAGGTATGCCAATTCTTCCACGATTACCGGGAGCTCCCACATAACTATCTAATAATTCTCTCTTATACTCATAAATATTTAAAGATTTTTTATTTTCCTTTTTATTTGTAGGTCTTTCACAACGATTTCCACCAATATATCTACGATTAATACCAAATTCATTCACAGTTAATCTACAGTGATTACTACATAAACCACAGTTCATAACTTTTACATTCTGGTGAAACTCTTTCAATTCCTTTTCTTTAATAATAGAACTCTGTTTTTGACCCTTACTTTTGGCAAATAAAGCAGCTCCATAGGCACCCATAAGCCCAGAAATTGTTGGTCTAAGAACATCCACCTTTAACTCTTGTTCAAAGGCACGTAATACTGCATCATTTAAGAAAGTTCCTCCTTGAACCACAATGTTTTTTCCTAAGGATTCTGTGCTACTTGCACGTATAACCTTATAAAGAGCATTTTTAACAACACTAACGGATAATCCTGCTGAAATATCTTCCATGGTTGCTCCATCCTTTTGTACTTGCTTTACTGAAGAATTCATAAACACAGTACATCTTGAACCCAAATCAACAGGATTTTTAGAAAATAACCCAAGGCGTGAAAACTCCACCATGGAGTAACCAAGAGCATTTGCGAAGGTCTGCAAGAAAGATCCACAACCGGAAGAACAAGCTTCGTTTAGAAATATATTATCTATTGCTCCATTATGTATTTTAAAGCACTTTATATCTTGTCCACCTATATCAATAATAAAATCTACACTAGGCATAAAATATTTAGCCGCTGTAAAATGTGCCACTGTTTCAACAATGCCATAGTCAATTTGGAAAGCATTTTTTATCAAAGTTTCTCCATATCCAGTTACTGCAGCTCCATCTATTTTTAATCCTGGATATTTAGCGTATAAATCTGTTAAATACGCTTTTACAACTTCTACTGCATTTCCACTGTTAGGTTTATAAAGAGAAGATACTATTTCCTTTTTCTCGTTAATTGCCACAATTTTTATGGTAGTAGATCCAGAATCTATGCCTAAGGTAACTGGGTAGTTTATATCTATATCTCCATCACAATTTATTTTATTTTTTTCATGCCTTTCCTTAAATTCTTCATACTCCACCTGATTTTTAAATAGTGGAGGAGCCATGGTGTAGTTATCCTCAACCTTATAATTATCTAATATATTAATTACTTTATTTATATCTATTTCTTCACTTGCATAATAAGCAGCGCCTAAGGCAACATAGTATAAGGCCTTACTTGGACATACCCCTTTTAATTTCAAGGTAGTATCAAAGGCTTTTCTAAGCTCTGAGTTAAAAGTTAATGGTCCACCTAAATATAGAACATTCCCCTTAATCATTCTTCCTTGTGCAAGACCTGCAATTGTTTGATTTACAACTGCAAAGAAAATACTAGCTGATAAATCACTTTTTATTACCCCCTGATTTAGTAGCGGCTGAATATCCGACTTAGCGAAAACTCCACAACGAGAAGCAATGGTATAGATTTTATTATAATCCTTTGCTTCTTCATTCATTTCCTCTGGGGACATGTTTAGTAGTGTTGCCATCTGATCAATGAAGGAACCCGTGCCCCCAGCACATGACCCATTCATCCTAACCTCCATACCATCATTTAAAAATAGTATTTTAGCATCTTCTCCCCCTAGTTCAATAATCACATCTATATCACACTCACAGTGAGTGGCTGCAATTCTTGTAGCATACACTTCCTGCACAAATGGTATCTTACATATCTCTGCCATCTTCATTGCAGCAGACCCTGAAATACTAATCTCCATAAATCTTTCTCTAGGGAATTTTTTAATAATCTTCTTCAGTACCTCGGATGTTTTTTCTGTTATCCTACAGTAGTGACGTTCATAGGATTCATATACAACATCTCCATAATTATTCAAAACTACAGCTTTAATCGTTGTTGAACCCACATCAATTCCTGCCTTCAAAGTTCTCCCCCCCATATCTAACCCGTTTAATATATATTTTGTAATCACCCTTGTACATAAATACTAAATATAGCATTTAAACCTTGTATAGTTAATACTTTACAAATTATATTATAAACTCATTTAATACTAAAAACAAAAGAAATAAAATAAATTTATATAGCAAAATATACTTAATGTAATACCTCTCATTACATTAAGTATATTTTGTTAAGTTATATATAATACCATTAATTAACCCTACTCCAAAATTCTTTTATCTTGTTAATGTCATTACTTTTATTTTTTATTGGAAGCGAGTTAAATACTACATATTTATATCTGCTTCTTGAAAAATCTCCAATCCTTGAATCAAGTATTGCTACAATACCTTTGTCCTCATGCTTTCTAATTAATCTACCTACCCCTTGTCTAAGTTTAACCACCATAAGAGGTACACTTACCTCCATTAGAAAATCCTTTGAGTTATTTCTCTTATACTCAATTATTGGATCTGGCACTGGGAATGGCAGTTTAAATATAATCAAGTTAGATAAAGCTTTGCCTGGTACATCTATTCCTTCCCAAAACGTTCCCGTAGCTAATAATACTGAATCCTCATCCTTTTTAAATTCATCAAGAATTTCATCTTGGGAAGAGGTAGCCTTCTGCCTCAATAGTTTATAGGGTAAGTTTTTATCTTTTAGTATTTTATAAACTTCATTTAAATCTTTTTTAGAGGTAAATAATATTAATGCTTTTCCCTTTGTAATGTCTAAAAGACTCACAATCTCTTCGGAACCACGCTTTATAAAATTTTCTCTATCCTCAGTTGGGTGAGGCATATTTTCTTTATAATATATAATAGCATTTTCATCATAGGGAAATGGTGAATATTTTTGTGGTGAAAGAAATCCCTCCTTCACAGGGAATCCTGTACTTTTAATAAAGTACTCATATCTTTCCTCTTCTGTGCCATAATTCTTATCTGCAATAGTTGCTGAGGTTAGTATTGTTGTCTTCATCTTATCAAAATATAATGATTTTATTTCACTATTCATATCCTTAGGGCAACCAAATATTTCTATGTGTCTCCCTTTCTCTAGCCAAAATAAATTGTTACTCCTTGAAGATTCCATTTCTCTAAAGAATTCCTTGATATTTTCTATTTCATCTATAATATCATCTGAAATACTGCTATCACTACATCTCATAATAATATTATATATGCTCTTAATCACATCTGCTGATTTTCCTACTAAGTCTCTAATATCATAAAGATTTATAAAAAACTTCTGAATATCCTCTGACATATAATTATTTTCTAACTGATATTTAATTTGTTTATCTAGATTATTAAAGATCTGATTTAACATATTCGTTAGACTTTTAATTTGCTGAAAAACATCCTCTCTCAACTCTTTATCTTTAATACCATCCTTAGCCTCCATAAGAATAGCTCTTATTTTATTCTTATTATAGCTTTCTATCAAAGAACTTCTAACCTTTTCTTCTAAATTGTGAGCCTCATCTACCACAATCAAATCTACCTCTGGATTTAAAAGTCCCTTTTGCCCTCTTCTAAGCTTCTGCAAATGTACTGTAAGTAAATCCTGATTACAAAGTATTACTCCCTCAGTATTTAGCATGTCCTGTCTAAGCTCCATGAACCTACAACTTTTAAAGTATTTGCATTTACTATGGTCTGTGATTTCTACATTTACGTCACTCCAAAGCTCTTCATCTATATCCATGTTTATATTTTTTCTATCTATTTTCCCACCATATATGTATCTATAAAGAGTCTCTGCATCCTCATCAAGACCCTTATTAACCTTAGGTTTTAAATATTTATCAGCTTTACTTTTACAAGCAAAGTGAGTCATACCCTTAGCAAGAACTATCTCAGGTCTATGGTTTATGTAGGATGATATCCTTCTTACATCTTGAATAAGCTGCTCCTGAAGAGCTATTGTAGATGTTGCAATTATTACTGGCTTATTAAAAAGTTTATTATAATAGAGTAGTGGAACTATGTATGCATAGGACTTTCCAATTCCTACACCAGCCTCAACTATAGTATGCTGTCTATCTCCTATGGAATTGCATATATCAAGAGCCATGTCTTCTTGTCCTTCTCTTTGCTCAAAGCCTAGCCTTGGAATCTTCCCCTTAAAAAAATCCCACACTAAAGTCTCTAACTCATCATACTTTGTGAATTCCCTCACAGGATTCTTCTTTTTATCTTCTGAAAACCAAAACATCTCCATCCCCCCTCTAATAATTCTTAACACTGATATTCTTTTATTCTTACCTATATTTTAACATACTTTGTTATTAAATTTACCTATTAAAAGAACCAAATAATATAATTTTTACATTATTATTCCATAACCTTAATCCTTTTTTATATGTTTCAATTCTTACTTCTATATATCTAAGAATTCCTCATACCCCTTCTTCTTCATTTCATTCTTAGGGATAAACTTTAAAGCTGCTGAGTTTATGCAATATCTAAGTCCACCCATTTCCTGTGGACCATCACAAAACACATGTCCTAAATGAGCATCTCCAGTTTCACTTCTAACCTCAGTTCTAATCATATCATAGGTTTTATCAACCTTCTCTTTTATAAATTCTCTGCTTATAGGTTTTGAGAATGCTGGCCAGCCACACCCTGAATTAAACTTTGAAGTTGATGCAAA
The DNA here is from genome assembly GCF_036646415.1 of Clostridium sp. Classification (GTDB taxonomy): domain Bacteria; phylum Bacillota; class Clostridia; order Clostridiales; family Clostridiaceae; genus Clostridium_J. The sequence goes on from NZ_JAVXMF010000006.1 coordinate 80,465, forward strand.
TAAGGGTTTACCTGTTGTAATATCAACATATATACCCTCCTCATAAAGGTCACAATACTCATTGCTATATGGACGTTCTGTTCCATTTTCTTGTGTTACACTATATTGCTCCTTCGTTAATATCGCTTTTAGCTCTTCTCTTGATTTTTTAACATGTTTATTTTCCATATTTATCTCCTTAAATTTAATCCTTGCTTTAACTCAATCTTTAATATTATAAGCAAAATTAAAAACATAAATTATTACCTTAACACTATTATATACCTGATTAATTTATTATTACCAATTTTAGTTTAAATCATAGCTTAGGCATCTGAAAATAAATAATAAGTCAAAGATGTGAAGGATATTTTGAGTTAGACAAGGAAACTAATTCCGCTGATAGCATAGCTATCTAAGGGTTCTGTTGACGCAGTATAACACAAAATAGTCGAACATACTGACTTATTTGTTTTTTGAAGATGCCTTAGTTAATATATACTTCAATTTCTCTATAAATAATGAAAAATAAAAAGGATGTCACCTTTTACATCCTTTTACCTTTTAATTATTAAAATTATTCTCAAATTATAATTATAATTAAGATTATGACCAATTTAAATATAATCTGCAGCTACTATAATAAATTCTTCTATATCCTTTAGATTATTGTTTATGATATCATATACAATCCCTCTATCTAACTTCATATAATCATGGACTAAAATATTTCTAAAACCAGCCATATTGCTTAAATTTCCTTTTAAGTTTTCATCTATTATTCCATTTTCATTTAATATAATAAAAATATCCCTATTGCTCTCGGGTCTTCTTAATCTTAAATCTGATATTAAATGATTTCCTATATCCATAACACACTCAATAGATAAGTGTAAAAATCTTTCACTTGATCCATATATTAAAGGACTGTTAATATACTCTTCTTCAGTGTATTTTTTAACATCTTTTAAAAATCCAATGTATTCCTTTAATTTATCCACTCTACTTATAACTAATTCTCGTTTAACCATAGTTACCCTCCAAAATATTCTCCACTTTTTATACTATCTATAATTGCCTTATCATATATATCAGTGTAATATTTAAAATCAAAATACATCCTTAAAGACAATGATTCAAACTCAGCTCTTTCCACTCTATCAAATACTACAATTCCATCTGTTATTACTTGATACTTCATTAAAAGAGATGAATTATTTAAGGAAACTATATCTACATCCTTATGAAAAAATTCTTTACCCATTTCCATTATATTACCTCTTATTAGAGCCTCATTAAAACTATCATACTTATTCTCAAAATATATTCCTATATCAATATCACTATCATCATTTGCTTCACCTCTAGCTTGAGATCCAAACAAATATGCAAATTTTACTCTATATTCTTTATCTACTAATACTAAAAATTCTTCAATCTTACTCACTAGCTCTTTCAAGGTACCCCTCCTTGTTAAGGTTTATTTAAAATGATTATATCATTAAATATCTAAATAGGTTAATACCTCCATACAAATGTTTTATAGAATCCCAATTTTCAATTCTTCAATAAACTCTCTTGCATAATCATTCATTGCTTTACACAACGGAATTGTTTCTGTCAAATAACAATGGTTACAATCAAGTATATTTTCTTCCATGTATTTAATTGTTTCTTTAAGTGTCTGACCCCGTACTGATCCTGTAATCAATGACTTTGTAATTAAGTAGTTTTTTCCACCTTCTAGTACATGAGCATCGTGCAAAATTTTACTTTCAAGTGACGTTGGAATTTCAGGTCTCTGTGATTCCCATGCAATAGCTATAATTTTTTCAATTCTATCTTCATTGTATTTTTGCAATTTCAGCCACTCACGAATTTGTTTCTCATCCGAGTATATAAAACCATGAAAATATGTTCCTAATACTAATGCTTCATAATCAATTTGATACTCTCCTATACTAATTATTTTATCAACCCATTTAAGCATAAGTTCAATATGCCACATATTATGCATAATATCCTTATTTTCATAATATGGATTTATAAATTCAATTAATTTTTCCATATTCATTTTCACTGTCTCCTATTCTCAAAACTAATATTTCTTCTCTACCTATGATTCCAAGTTCTTTTTTGTTCAGTTTAAATCACCTTTATATATCTATATTCCTTTAATATTTTTCCCACTCTTTTGTTTATCCATATTATAACATATATTTAAATATAGTTCTGTTGGTATTTAGATAATATTATAACTTCTCCTTTTGTATCAATCCCATCAAATTTATAAATATTAAATATTCTTCTGATATTGATTCAGATTACTATTTACTTAAATCACTAATTAGAGAATATTATAAACTTAGAGATGATTGTTCTCAATATAAGAAACGACTATCTGCTGACTTAAGAGTTATATTACCAAACTATAGTAGTATATTTAGAGATTCAAACTCTAAGGCTTCATTAGCTCTTCTAAATAAATATCCATCACCTTCATTAATAATAGCTGCACCAAAAGAGGATATTATTGAATTACTTAGGAGTAATGCTAAGAGAAGCGTTGAATGGTGTGAAAAAATTTATTTTCAATATCAAAGACTTCAACAGAATAGTTAAAATCACTAAGAATACTAGCCTTCTTTTCTAAACTTTCTTCAATATTATTCATTCCCTCATTAATTCTGCTTTCAACATTATAAAGTTGATTCTTTATATCTTCTACACTTTGTTGTGTATTTTTTATTATTGCATAGTTCCAAAAGTTAAATAAGATTAATATGGCAATTATTACAGATAACCATTTAATTATTCTTCTTTCGCTATCTTTAAAGTTTTTATCTTCCATTTAACGTCTTCCCCCCATGCTATAAATATTTTTCAATAAATCTTAGAAATTTCTAATATATAATTATTCTAACATTCACTTTAATATTAAATTATTAAACCCATTATCGCTTAATTCAAAGATCCGATATTAAAATTTTAATGTGAGTGACTATGATGAATATCTTGTGTGTGTTTGTGTGAATGAATACATTCTTTATGATTATGAATATGATTATGAGTTCCGATAATAGCTTTATCATGAATATGGTTATGATGACCATCATCATGGCTATGACTATGTTCATGAGTTACCACCATATGCCTATGCTGATGATTGTGTTTTTCTGTGGAAGCAAAGTATGTTCCTATAATCATAATGACTAAAGCAATAACAAAGGACAATATTGGGATTTCTCTAAAAATTATTAGTGATAATCCAACTCCTATAAATGGTGCTATTGCATAATAGGTACTTGTCTTTGCTGCTCCTAAATCTCTTTGAGCATAAATATAGAAAAATATACTTAATCCATAAGCAACAAATCCAAGTAAAAGAGCTGCTATCATGTAAGGTATATTGGTGATTCTCTCCCCTATTATAAGAGCAATTATTAGTGCCCCAATTCCTGAACCAAATCCCTTAATTACTACAACTTCTAACGGATCTTTTGCAGATAATTTTCTTGTACAGTTATTTTCAAGACCCCAACATATACATGCTAACAATACAAAAATTGAACCAAATGAAAATGAAAAACTACTTATGTCTTCTACTGATAAAATGATACTTGATAGAGTGATTAAAGAAATTGCACCCCATAATCGCTTACTAATAGATTCCTTGAATATTAATAGAGCAATTAAAGATGTTGCAACAATTTCAAAATTATTAAGAAGTGATGCATTAGCGGAAGTGGTCATATTAAGCCCAATCATTAGAAATATAGGTGCCGCAATATCTAATACCACCATTCCAATTGTGAATGGAAGTTCTTCTTTAGAAAGCTTTGCTTCAGTTTTCTCTTTATATTTCTTATGTTTAATAAATCCAACAATGGACATTCCTAATCCTGCTCCAAGATAAAGAAAAGATGCCATTAGTGTCGGTGGAATTTCATTTAACAATAATTTAGACACAGGTGAACTAATAGCATATAATGCCGCCGCTAGTATAGCAAAGGAAGTTGCCTTGTATTGTTTAATTTCCATTATAAACACCTCTCAAATATTATTTTATAAATTTATCAATATCACTTATTACTTATTTAGTACTTTTTATAGCATTTATATATGCTATAATCATATTAACAAATAATTTATATTATGTAAATATATTGAATTAAGAGGTTTTACAGTGAACAAATTCCTTAAATCAAAAGTCATAATTATCACAGTAATAATATCAATTATTTTTGTGATAGGTTATTTATTCCTAAGAGATAATCCCTTAAAACCGTTGAAAGTTTTGTAACTCAACACTATACTATAACAACTAATGATGTTGATATCTATAATGATAAGGATACATATATGTACCATTATAAAGAAATCATTTCACAAGAAAAAATGGACTTACAATTAAGATTATCTAATGAAAATGGCAAGTGGAAAATAAACGAATATAATAAATCCTATTATATTCTTAAAGACTTAACTATAGTAGGATTTTAGCAAAAGGGGGACTGTCTCATATTATTTTGAGACAGTCCCCCCTTTTACTGTTAATTAATTTTTATAATTCAGCTTCAAGCATAGCTAGAAGTTCATCAAATCTGTTGATAGTATCTTCTAGTGGCTTAGGTGTAGTCATATCAACACCAGCATTTTTAAGGATTTCTATTGGATAATTACTTGATCCAGCTTTTAGGAATCCTTTATATTTTTCTACTGCTTCTTCACCTTCTGTTAGAATTTTTTCATAGAAAGAGTTCGCTGCGGCAAAACCTGTTACATATTGATATACATAGAAATCTCTATAGAAGTGAGGTATTCTTGCCCACTCAATATCTATTTCACTATCAACTACCATTGTTTCTCCAAAGTATTTTACATTTAAGTCATGATAAATTCCACATAAATCATCACTAGATAGAGCTTCTCCTTGCTCCATTTTTTCATGGACAATTAGCTCAAACTCTGCAAACATTGTTTGTCTAAACACAGTTGTTCTAATGCCCTCAAGTTGTTGATTTATTAAGAATAATCTCTTCATTTTATCTGTTTCATTCTTTATCATATAATCAATTAATAAACATTCATTGGTAGTAGACGCCACCTCTGCACAGAATAATTCATAATCTGCATAGGTATATGGTTGATTCTTTTTTGAATAATAAGAATGAATACTATGACCCATTTCATGAATTAAAGTTGATACATCATTAACTTGATTTTTATAGTTTAATAAAACATAAGGCATGGAAGTGTAGCTTCCACTAGAGTAAGCTCCTCCTCTTTTACCTTTGTTCTCATATACATCAATCCAATCATCATTAACACCTTCATTGAATATATCTAAATACTCCTTACCCATTGGCTGTAGCGCACTTTCACATAACTTTAAGCCTTCTTCAAAGGAAATATCAAACTTTGGAGCATCAATGATTGGCACATATAGATCATACATGTGAATTTCATCTACTCCAAGTAATCTTTTCTTTAAATCTACATATTTATGAAGTGATTTAATTCTGTTATTAACAGTATCAACCACATTATGATATACCTTCGCTGGTATTTGATTTGGCTTTAAAGATGCTTCTACACATGAATTGTATTTTCTAATCTTAGTTTGAAAAATAAAATTCTTCACTGAAGCCGTATAGGAAGTTGAAATTGTGTTTTCAAATTTCTTATATGTTCCAAAAAGTGCCTTAAATGCAGCCTCCCTAATCTGTCTATTCTTATTTGTTATAAATAAAGAATAATTTGAAGCCGTAAGTTCTACATCATTGCCTTCCTCATCTTTAATGGTTGGGAATGTCATATCAGCATTGGTAAGCATAGTAAAGATGCTGCTTGGAGCTCCTAGACAATCACTAACTGTAGCTAAAATATTTTCCTCTGCTTCACTTAGAATATGTGGCTTACCATGAAAAACCTTCTTTATATATATTTCATAATGCTTTAGACCATCAGTGCTTTTAATTAATTCCTCAACTTTTTTTTCATCCATAGATAATAACTCTGGTAGGAAGAACGATGTAATTCCACTGAATTCTGCTCCAAATGTAGATATCTTATCCATCATAACTTGATACTTTGAATTTGCTGTATCTTCATCACTTCTCAAGTGAGCATATACAATTAAATCTTCATATAAACTTGTTAATTTCTCACTATTAGTTAAATATCCTAAAAATTTTTCTCCCTGGGAAAGTTGACCTTTAAATTTTAATAGACTACTAACATTTTCTTTTAACCACTTAAAATCTTCTTCCCATTTCTCATCTGAAGAATACATCTTCTCTACTTTCCACTTATACTTTTCTTCCACTTGATCTCTTGTTTTTAATTTTTCTAACTTCGCCATATCTGCACCTCCATATTAATCTATCTATTGTTAAGTTTTTCCTATTTACTATTATACCCTAATTTAATTGTCCTTTGTAAACCTTTTATATAATTTTATTAATACATTCTTTTGCTTTAAATATAGCTTTAATACTGTTTTATTTCAAAAGTAGTTAATCTCATCCTAACTATTTCTATTGCCTATTCAAAAATTCAACTTAAATATGAATGCTACTTTACTTAACATAGAAACCCTTGCTATTTTCAATAACAATCATTCTAATTCTTTCTTTTATATATGTATTTTTATAAACATCATCTGAATTAAACCTACAGCTATTCATTAAACTTATAAAAGTAATTCTTTTATTTCCTTTAATCATCCTTGCTATAGCCCTATCTATTCTTTGATTTATCACCTGAATTTCTTTTGTATACTTAATACTAATTAGAATATATTCTCTTAACTCTGGATACTTAAACACTGTAATGTTGCTTACATCTCCTACTTTAACCACACTTGCAAAAACTAATCTGCTACCTTTAGAAATTATATCTTTAATAGCATTATCAATTTGAATTTTATACTCCTTCAGTTTCTTTTCTCTATCTATATCACTATAAAAATCATATTCTTTTGTTATATAGTTTTCCATATTTAAGCTCCTTATTATGCCTTGATTTTTATATTAAATTTCTTCATCTTATGTCCTATAAACCATCATTTTTCTATATAATTTTACATATTCCTTAAAAGTTATTATATCATACTAAAAAAATTGTTTAAATTAAAAAATATAGTTATTTATTTAAACACACCTAGATATATCTTTACCACCCTTGAACCATATTGAGTAAACTTTAATACACTAATAGTAAACAATAACATGGAGTATAATTATGAGTAACTTAAATAAATGTAATATAAATCTATATCCCGCCATGGTTAACACTAGAGATGGTAGGTTTTATGGATACATTAATTCTAGTGGAAAATTTATTATAAATCCTAAATTTTCTATGGTTTACGACTTTAATGAAGATGGCATTGCTGTTGTATGTGAAAATAATCATTGTGGTGCTATTAACTTAAGAGGAGAATATATTATTCCTCCTATATATGACTCACTACAACCCTTTGTAGAAAAAAGAGCAGTATTTGTAAAAGATAATACTATGGGTGTAATTAACGAAATAGGACAAGTAATTACTAATAAGCCTTATAATTTCATATCTAACTATAGTGATTCCTTGGCTTTAGTAGGTATTTCAAATTCCTCAGGTGAGTATTTATATGGTTATATTAATAAAGATGGAGTTGAAGTTATTCCTCCAATTTTTATTAATGGAAATGACTTTCAAGACCACCATGCCTTAGTTAAGAATAAAAGTGGAATATATCAAGTTATTGATAAGTCTGGAAATATTTCTACTAGCTTCCCTTATAAATATGTTGGTAATTATGGTGAAGAACTATTTACCTTTTCTGAAGAAATTGGTGGTCTCCTTGGCTATGTGTCCATAGATGGGCGTGTAGTTATTAAACCTAAATTCACCTCTGCTCTAGCTATGCAGGATGGATATATGATAGTTAGCACTTCCCCGAATTATATTGGTGATTATGGAGTCATAAACATGACAAACCACATTATATACCCTTTTATTTATAATGATATAAATTACCTAGGAAATAACAGGTTTGCACTAGGTTTATCTAGAGGAACCCCTGATAACTTCATGAATAGTGTTTATGCAATTGGAACTGGTAAAGGTGCTACACTCACTGATTTTCTTTATCTAAATGTGGAAAAATACGAAAATAATATAGCTTCTGCCTATGACCGTATAAATACATTTTTTATAGACATGAGAGGTAGTATAATAAGTAATTTACCTGTTGTTACAGGCAGTGGAACTTTAAGTATTAAGTGCAACTTAATTTATGCAAATATAGATTTTAATCCATATTATCTTTCTAAATCTGGGGATATTATATACAAACCTAATAATAAAATCCCTTTAAATAGCCAATACACATTAATTAAATTTAAATATAAGCCCAATGTAGATTATTTAGTTTATTACCCTCAAATTCAGGGAATTAAATACCCTTTAGTAGAAGAGAGTATAAATTCAAAACTAAAAGATTTATCTAATCTTAAAAGGGTTTGTGAAAATCAAGTCTTAAATTACAACTTGTATGGAAACTTCGAAATCCTATTCTTTAAAGAAAATCTATTAGTTCTAGAAATAAATACCTACAATTATCCCTTTGGTGCTGCTCACGGATTGACTACCAGAAGTACTCCAAATATTAATTTAGTCACAGGAGAATTCTACACTCTTAATGATTTATTTAAAGGTGGAATTTACTGGACAAATGAACTAAATAAAATTATAGAAGAAATGATAAAGACTGATTCACAGTACAGTGGTGTATATGAGAATGGTTTTAAAGGTATTTCAGAAGACCAAGGTTTTTACGTAGATGCAGATAATTTATATATCTATTTTAGTCCATATGATATTGCGCCTTACTCTTCTGGCTTTGTTACTTTTAAAATACCTTTTGAAGAAATCGACCCACTTATAAATAAAAACGGAAGTTTCTATAAGTCATTTAATTAATAAACACCCTAAAATTAGTGTTGAACTTCTTAAATATACAATTAGAGGATAGATTAATCTATCCTCTAATTTGGAATAATTTTATTTATTAAAAACAGAGCCTAATATAAATACTTATATACTACTTTTCAGTGCCTGTGTAAATAAAGATTGCATCTCTTAAAAAGGCTGCCATTCCAGGTTGTTTTACATCATAGTAAGCTGTAAATCTTTCATCATCTACATACATCTGACCAAGTCCTGCATGAGCTTCTTTACTGTAACTACTCCAGTAGCAGCATATCCACTGACGGTGTAAATCTGCAACCTTTTGAGCCTGTTCCCCTGCTGGATCTCCTGTTTTAAATGCTTCCTCCAGGTTTTCCATAATTTCATTTGCAAGTTTTGTAACTTCTTCATACTTTTCTTCTGTCATACCTTTAACTTTTTCATTGGATTTATTAATCTGTTCATCACCGTATTTTTCACGAATTTCCTTACCATATTTCTTTTCATTATCATCTATCATCTTCTGTTTAAACCCTTCAAATTTTTCTTTATTACTCATTTTAATTCCTCCTTCTTGGGAAGCTATTGTTTTATCAACATTAGCTATCAACAAATCTAGTTGCTGTCTTTTTTCAAGAAGTTTCCTGCGATGCTCTACTAATGCATTGAACCCATCAAAGGAAGATTCAGTTATTATTTCTTTTATCTCCATTAAGCTTACTCCAAGCTCCCTATAAAATAATATCTGTTGTAATCTATTAACTTCTGCTTCCCCATAAATACGATATCCTGATGAATTAATCCTTGCCGGCTTAAGAATTTTTATTTCATCATAATATCTAAGGGTTCTGGTACTAACTCCTGCTAGTTCTCCTAGCTTTTGCACTGTATATTCCATGCTCTCACTTCCTTACAATATTAACTATACAGCTTTACGTAGCGTTAATGTCAATAACTTTTTCATATTAAAAAGTTCAAATCTATGAAACTATAGATTTGAACTAATATAAATATATTAAATCACTTTAAATTCATTGTTAGCTTGCTAAACTAATTTCTAACTATAACACCTTATTATCTATAGTTTTTCCATGTTCAAGTGTAACTATTTTATTTGCAAGTGCTTTTGCATCTTCTTTATCATGAGTAACAAATATAGACGTTATATTAGCCTTTTGAATTATATCCTTTAATTCAGTTCTAAGCTTTGACTTTAAATGAGCATCTAAGTTGCTAAATGGCTCATCTAACAACAGAATTGATGGACTTGGTGCTAATGCTCTAGCTATAGCTATTCTTTGTTGTTGCCCACCACTTAACTCATGTGGATACTTATTCTTATGTTCTTCTAAATTAACTAATCTCAGCATTTCTAACATTCTTTTTTCTCTTTGATTTCTATTCATATCCTTAAGTCCAAACATTATATTCTTGTCTACCGTCATATGAGGGAACAGTGCATAATCTTGAAATACCATTCCTATACCTCTTTTTTCTGGCTCCACAAATTTATATTCATTAAAAACTTCATTTCCCCCAATTGTTATACTTCCTTTATATGGTTGTTCAAGGCCTGCTATAATTCTTAGCATAGTGCTTTTCCCACTGCCACTCTCACCTAAAATAGCAACTATCTCACCTTTTTTTATATCTAAATTAAAATCATCTATATTATCAACTTTTGAATTTTTATATTTAAAATGTAATTTATTTATTCTAAGCATGTTCATCCTCCTTATCTACTACTTTGTACAAAATGAAGATAGCAATAAAACTTACAAATATTATTATCAACGATGGTACAGAAGCTTCAACCATCATCTCATCATTAGCATATTCAAATACTTTTGTGGCTAATGTATTAAAGTTAAATGGTCTAAGTAAAAGAGCTAACGGAAGTTCTTTTATTATATCTACAAATACTAGAGACACTGCACTAAGTATTGCTGGCTTTATCATGGGTAAATCCACTAAGAAAAATGTTTTAGTTTTTGAAAACCCCAGGGTTCTAGACGCTTCATAAAACTTCTTACCAATTTTATCAAATCCACCTTCTATACTTTGATATCCTACCGCTAAAAATCTTACCATATATGCAAATATAAGCATAACCAAACTCATACTTAGAATTAAAGTTGGAGCATTAGGATCAAATATTTTATAAAGCCATCCCAGTTTTTTATCTAAGTCTACAAAGAATAAAACCATAGTTATAGCTATAACAGCACCGGGTATAGAATATCCTATTAAAGTTAGCTTAGAATATAATTTAGATAAGAAATTATCATTTATCCTAGTATAATTAGCTATTATAATAGCAATAACTACTACTAACAAACTAGCTAACAGAGCTATCCATAATGAGTTATATATAAGTGTAAAGAACTCTACATTCAGTATCTTTCTATAACTCATAAATCCCCATTTAAAAAGTTGTGCTGTAGGAATTATAAATCCTAGGGCAAATATTATGCCGCAGTATAAAAATGCTAAAGTTCCATAAAATTTATTAAATTTTTTCCTACTTAAAGGTCTTATTTTAGTATTTGTGGAACTATACTTTTTTCTTCCTCTTAAAAATTTTTCACTAGTCATTATAATAAATACTGTAAGTAAAAGTATAGATGCAAGTCTTATAGCAGAATCTATATCTCCCATAGAAAACCAACTTTTAAATATAGCCGTTGAAAATGTCTGTATTCCCAAATAAGAGACTACTCCATAATCACTAAGTATTTCTAATACTACTAGCGTAACTCCAGCTACTATAACTCCTCTACTTATTGGTACTACTACTCTAAAAAATACTCCAAGAGAATTTTCTCCAAGTAATCTTGCATTTTCTATTAGTGATGCTGATTGTTTTTCTAAATAAGCTCTTACCACCATGTATACATATGGAAGTAAAAATATGGTAAATATAAATATTGCACCAGGAATACTCATTATATCAAAGTACTTTTGGCTTAATTCTAGACCTAAACTATTTCTTAAAAATGATTGTACAGTTCCTGTATAATCAAGAATACCTGAATAAGTATATGCTGCTATATATGGTGGTATTGCAAGGGGTAATATTAATGCCCATCTAAAGAATTTTCTCATTGGAAAATCATAAGCTGATACTAACCACGCTAAACTTGTGCCTATTATCATTGTAAGCATCGCTGTAGATGTACATATTATAACTGTGTTAATTACATAATCCCTTAATAAATATTCTTTTATATGATACCAAGTTTCATTTGGCTTTTGAAACAAATGTAATACTACATCTATATTCGGAATTACTATCATAAGCATAAAAATTGTACTTAGTATAGCCCATCCATTAAATCTTATTTTTTTCATATTCTCTCCCTTCCTATAACTAATAACCTATATTAGATAGGGTATTTTTCATACTTTAACTATAGCCTAGAATTAAAATAGGACTCTAGGAAAATCCTAAAGTCCTATTTTAAAGTACAAATACTTTTAATTATTACTTAGCTACTTCAACTACTGCAGTTTCAGTTTTTCCCTCTTTAGCATATTGAATTGCCGCCTCTGCTAAAGTCTTAAAATCACCCGCAGAATTAGTTGCGCCGGTTATAGTATCAATTGTTGTTGGGTCTTGTTTCTTTACAAGTTCAGCAGGATATTGAGATGAAAATTCTACAGGCCCTATTCCAGAAACTGAAGTCATTTTCTCTTGGTATTTAGCATCTTTACTTTTTAAATCTCCAGCTTCATTTACATAATCAAAAGTAGACTCCTCAATTTTACCATCAGCAACTGTAATTGCAACCTGAGCTTTCCATCCAAGGTCGTCAAATTCATTAAATTCAGCATTGTAACTTCCGTCTTTCATTCCTTTTGAACCACACCCGACTAACATTCCTGAAGTTAAAATAACCATTCCTAATAAAGCTATAACTTTTTTATTCATTGTAAATCCCCCCTAAAAATTATTATTTCCAACCTATTTGGTTAAATATTTCAACTGCTTTCTTGTTGTATTCTCCAATTTTTGTTATATCTATATCTTGTGGTTTAAACTCTCCCCAAGATCTTAATAATTCACTAGCTTCTACACTTGGATTTGCTGGGTATTCATAATTGCTGTCTGTCATAGCCTTTTGAGCTTTTTCTTCAGTCATAAATTCTATAAATTTAGTAGCATTATCTTTGTTTTTAGAATGTTTACTCATAACTACACCACTTATATTAACATTAGTGTTCTCTGGGAAGAAAACTCCAACTTTCTCTCCTGCTTTTACTTCCTCGCTATCCTCTGAATTTAACAGTTTACCTATATAGTAAGTGTTTATTATAGCAAGTTTGCCCTCTCCTGAGGCAATAGCTTTTACTTGGTCTCTATCATTTCCTTGTGGTTGTCTAGCCATATTATTAACTATACCTTCAGCCCACTCTTTTGCTTTATCTTCACCATTTAGCTCTATGAAAGATGCTAATAATGACTGATTATAGGTTGAATCTGAAGATCTTACTAATATTTCATTTTTCCACTTATCACTTGTTAAATCTTCATATGTAGATAACTCATCAGGGCTTACTTTTTCTTTATCATAGGCTATTATTCTAGCTCTTGTTGTAAGTGCTACCCATTTATTATCTTCTCCTCTTAAGTTTTCTGGTATGTTTTTATCTATTGCTTCTGATACAATAGGTTGAACTAAGTCAGCCTCTACTGCTTGATAAAGATTTGCTATATCAGCACTTGCAAATATATCCGCCTCCGTATCTTTGTCTTCTCTTTTTAATCTTTCAAGTAGTTCAGCCTCTTTGCCTTCCACTACATTAACTTTGATTCCTGTTTCTTCCTCAAATGCTTTGTATAACTCTTTGTCTACATCATAATGTCTAGCCGAATATATATTAACTACTTCTTCACCTTGATTTTCTGTTGGTTTATTAGAAGAGCTTGAAGCGCACCCTGTTAAAATTCCTGTTGTAAGAACTGCTATTCCTACTAATGATGTTATAGATTTTTTATTAAAAGCCATTTTTTAAATACCTCCATCTTATTATAATTTAATTTGAAGATAATGATAATCACTATCATCATCTAACTATTCATATAATACGATATCGATTATCATTTGTCAATGATAATATTTTTCATTTACTCTTTTTTTAACTAACTTATTATTGATCTATACTTTAATTTTAACTTTAAATCAAATTGGAATAAATTTTTCAATAAAATCTTATTTTGTTATTTAGTACTCATACAAATAAAGTAAAAGCAAGGGAATTTCAAATTCCCTTGCTTTTACTTTATTATTAATATTTATTTGAATTTATATAGATTAAGTGAATTCATATCTATATAAAAAATTTCTTCATATTTTCCTCACTCTAATTCTCACTATTTAATCTCTCTATCTCTGCTCTTTGCTCCTCTATAATCCTCTTATAATCTAATTCCTTTTCACACCATTCCTTACTAAGACCATTAATTAAAGACGCCATTTCATCTGCACTTCCTATAATTCTATTAAATAATAGAAGATTTGACTTTAGTATTTCAGGAATTTCTTTGTGTGAATACCTAAGTCTATGATCTATTTCTCCATAGCCTTCTTCAAAAATTGTCCTAACCTGTATCTCTGCAATAACTCTTTGGTTTGTTGGATAAAACTCTACTAAATAATGCACAGAGCGATATCCTGATATTCTCGGTCTTACCTCTATGTTTAAATCATCAAAAATCTTAGTGTTATCTCCATCCCTTACATTTGCAGTTATCTCAATAACATTCCAAGTATTTATAATAAAATCGTGTATATCTTGCCACTGATCCTTCAATATATGTATAACTCTTATTCCTATTAAGTCATTTATTTCATCTTTATAATTATCTACAGTAAAGTGAAACCCCTTGTGGTACTTACCTTTTCTATCCTCAGTTTTTCTTATTACCTTCTCTATTAATCTATCTGGTTCCTTAATCCTTGATTTAACGGAATGTACCATGCCATGAGAACGTAATATATTAGCTATAAAGCTTGCTTGATTCTCATAGGAATCTTTAGATGATATATAGTCATCGTATATTTCCTTAAGATTTTTATCATTGATATTATTTTTTTCAATTTCTTCCCTTACATATGGATACTTCAACAAAAATTCATCTATATTAAAACTCTTCTTCATCTGTACACACTCCTTACAACCTGCTGATATTATTATATATCATTTTCGAATGTCTTACATATAATATTTATTCAAAACCACATGTTTAGAACAAATATTTACCCCTTACATATATGAGTTTAAACTTAACTTCAGATCGAATATTAGATATACTATATATTTAATAAACAGCTCTTAATTTAACAATCAAAAGATAAAAAAAGTTCAAATCTACACTTATATAGATTTGAACTAAAATAGACTTATGAATTTAATTTTTTCTTACATAAGTAAGCTGAAATTATAGCAGTTATGGGAACTGTTAATATTATTCCTATACTTCCTGCTAACCCTTGAATTAATTCTGTTCCTAATACATCTAAATTAAATAATTGATTTGCAGTCATACTTGAAGAGTATATTAGAATTAATGTATTTAGTGATCCTCCCGCAAAGGCTAGGATTAATGTATTTGACATGGTTCCTATGACATCTCTTCCTATATTCATTCCACTTTTAAATAATCCCTTTATACTGATATCTTTATTTAATACTGATATTTCAAATATCGATGAAGATATTGACATTGACACGTCCATTACAGCTCCTAAAGCTGAAACTAATATTCCTGCAAACATTATTCCTTTTACTTTAAGTCCAGTTGTTTCTGCTATATACATAATGCTCTCTGAATCTGACATATTTATTCCCGAAAGATTTGTGAGTTCTCCAAATATATAAGCAAGAATTCCAGCTATTAGTACTCCTGTTAGAGTTCCAAGTATTGCGGAAAAGCTTTTTCTATTTATTCCTGAAACTAGTGTTAAGGTAGCTGTTATACTTACTATAGCTATTATAATTGCTGATATTATTGGACTTACTCCTCGTAACATTAAAGGTAACATTAAAAATACTACACAAATCATGGTAAATACTAATGATACAATTGATTTTAACCCCTTAAGTCCACCCACTAATAGTATTACTAAAAAGAATAGCATAGCCATAACCCATAGTATACTGCTTCTTTTAAAGCTAGATATTGTAACATCCTTTATTACTCCATCTATGAAATACATACCTATTATTACCTTACTACCTTCCTTAACTTTCATATTATATAATCGGCTTACAGTATTGGTTATTTCATATTCTTGCTCACTATAAGGGCCATCTAGTATTTTTAATCTTACTTCCTGATACCCAAGTTCTACATCATCTATATATTTATCATCTTGAAGATTTTCCCTTAATATATCTTTTACTTCTGCTTCATAGTATTCTACTCCCTTGTTTTGTTTATCTTTTAAAAATCCACTATCAAATATTAAATTTGATGAAATTATAATTATTACTCCTAAAATGATTGTAACTAATAATGGTATAATATGATGCTTGTACATTTTTGTATTCATAGAAAATTCTCCTCTTCTGATTTATTATTTTTAATCTAAGGGCACCTTAGAAGTTGAATTTACAACTAAAATGCCCTCTTTGTTATACTACTGATTTTATCCCATGTATAGCTATTCTAACTGTCTCTCTGAATCTAAGAATAACTTGTTCCTACTAGTCTTCTTTCTTCTTTCTTATTAAGAATACTCCTCCTGCAACAGCTATTACTCCTACAACACCAATTACCATTGCAGTACTTGATCCGCCTGTTTTAGGAAGACTTGGTTTGCTTGGTTTATTTGGTTTATTATCTCCAGTGTCAGGCTTAACTGAATCTGGTTTCTCTTTGCCTGGATCTGTTGGGTTCACTGGATCTACTGGCGGATCTACTGGATCTACCGGATCTACTGGTGGATCTACCGGATCTGCTTTTTTTACTAATTCAATTTCAGAAGTATTTCTTACTCTTAATCTAGCACCCTCTGGATCCATAGATGCAAGTCCAACTACTTTTACAGTATCTCCAATTTCAATTTCTGAATTCCATTTACCCTTCATAGTTTCATTAATACCATCCCAAATATAACCTTCTACATAGGCTCTTGAGATTCCACTACCATCATTGATATAAAGATTTGATTCATCCATATCTACAACTTTACCTTCTACACTCACAAGTTTTCCACCGTTAGCCTTAACCATACTGTCTCCTGTTGATACTTTAAAAGGATTTAATTTATTAATAGTTTCATCTATTATCTTCAGCTGTGCATCCTCATCTGTAATTGCAATTTCAAACTCGCCTTGATACTCATCAACTACTCCAGTAATTCTAACCTTTTGTCCAACTTGTAATTGAGTATTAGAAACACCAAACACACATATTCCGCCTGTTTCATCTTCCACATAAATTACCTCAAAGAATGAATTCTTTGGAGATACTGCTTCTGATTGAGAGGTAACTGTACCTTCAATTGTGAATTCTTGTCCCTTTAAATCTGGAACATTATCATTATCTTCATCTAATCTAATGTCTGCAATGTTTACTGTTTGGGCTACCTTCTTTGGCATCATCCAATCCATAATATTATTTGTAAGTTTTTTATTTGAATAAGTGTCACCACTGGTTCCATCTATTTCAAAATCTGAGAAAAAGGTATTACCAGCAACTATAACTTTACCGCCACTAGTTAACTCCTCTGCACCAATTACCGATACATCGCCCATTTTTGCTGGTACATTATCTTTCTTTCCATCAGCATCATTAGCAGTTGTTGTTTCATGTCCTTTTACTAAGAAATCAACCTTTTCTCCTTTTGTACCTTCTGTAAGGATTATTGAAGCACCACTATAGAAACTATACTGTTCAACTCCATTTTCTATTCCATCCACTAAATTATATTTTGGAGAAGCATATTCCTTAAGGTATAATCTATATGCTTGACCTCCATTTGTAGCATCATCAACAACCTGGTCATCATTTACTCTCAACTCAGTTCCTATAGCTTCTAAAATAGGATTCACTTGAGCTCCGTTGCTATATTCACCTTCTCCATCCTTGTAATCTGCTTTAGTAGTTACTATTATATTTCCACCATTGTCTACATATTTCTTAATAGCTTCTATTTCACTAGTCTGAAATTTGCTCTTAGATAATCCATACTCAGTATCATCAACACTTTGAGGATCTGTAATAACTAATATATTTACACCTTTAAGGATATCATCGGTTATAGGCTCTTTATTTATCTTAGTTATTGCGTTTCTGCCATCTAATAAGCTCTTAATTGCTGTATATTTTCCTGCATAATTTCCAGTTACATATTGATTGTAATGAGCACCATCTAGTAAAACCTTATAAGTGTTTTCTGGATTTACAACCTTAACTTTCACACTCTTAGTAAATACTTTTTCGTTTCCACTAACTGGTAGTGTAGTTTTGGCATAGATTGTATATTCACCTTGTTTAGTTGGTACCCAGTTTAATACAACATTTTCTGTCTTATTTGCTTCCACTATAGGTATAACTTTTTCACCGATTTTATTTTCTTCTGAGATTTCATTTGTAAAGAATTCAACCTTTAGATTATTTAAAGCTTTTGTTTCATTGTTATAAACTCCAACTGAAACTTCTACATTCTCATTTTCCAAGGCTAACTCATTATCAACTTTAACCTCAGTTAATCCCACATTACTACTATCTCCAATCCAAACTGGAGCTGTTACTGCTATATCCTTATCTGCTTGAACTACTTTAATATAGTAGTAAGTGTATTCTGGACTCAATTCAAATTCCCAGTTTGCATTGTTTGAATTAATTTCTTTAGATGTAACTTCAACTCCACCATTAGCTATAACTGAAACCTTGCTTATAGCATCGTCATCTGCTATATCAACTTTAAATGATAACTTATCTACATCTTCGCCTAATGAGCTTCCCATTATTGCACCATTTACAGTGTAATCAATTGTCATGTTGGAATCTTCTGAAGCATAAACTTGTTTATCACTCATAGCTTCATATAATGAATCCCTTGAATTGTCACCTGCAACTATTACTGTTCTAGCTGTATTGGCAGTAAACCATTTACCTTTATGATTGTCTTGATTATTTGTTGGTGCAACATGCCATCCCTTATCTAAAGCTCTTGTATAATACTCATAGCTTGGGAAGTATCCAGAACCTCTTATTGGTCCTTCTCCATTTCCAACCTCTATCAAGTTAACAACTTTGTCAGCCCCTTGGCTATAGAATCCAAAGTCAGCAAAGTCACCAAAGGTTTTTCCTGGGTGATTTAATTGTGATACTGATTGTGGTTGTGTTTGTAATGTATTGTAGTAGGTTTGAAGATCCATTGACTTATTAGTTCTAGTTTCAAATCCTGGTGTGTTAAAGGTATTCATGTGACCCCAACCACCTGTTGAACCAGACCAAGTCATTTCATAACCATATATTGCTGTAAAATCACCGTTTTTATTATACTTATTAGATATTGTTTGAGCACTAGTCCAAGCTTTACTAGCTGAACCATTACCTAAATTGCCCGCTGTATCATTATCAAACCAATTTGAATGATCTGTAACTGCTAGATAATCTGCTCCATTTTTTATAGCCCAATTATAAGCTTCATCTAGTGTACCTGTACCATCTGAAATATTAGTATGTGCGTGAAGTTGTCCAAAATAATGGCTTAGTTTACCTTTTCTAAAAGACCATTCCTTAACAGATTGGTTTCCCAAAGTATCCTTTACTTCGATTTTAACTTTATGAGTTCCATCGGCTAAGTCTTCAGTTGGAATGTATGCTACTGAAGATTTTGTAATTGTTGCCTTTTTAGTTACCTCTGTTCCATTAAAGAACACTTTAACAGTAGTTGCATCAACACCAGTTTTATCTTTCATTGATGCTTTAATTTGTGGTCTTAATTCTTCTCCAACACTATTCCCTTCTGCAGGAGCTAAATCATATATCTCTGGTCCAACCATATCTTCATCTATTATTTCTACTGAGTATGAACCCTCATTAGGTGTTCTTGTACTATTCGTACCATCTGTAGCTACTATATAATACTCTACTCCCTTAATATCTAAGTCTTCCTTAACTATTGAAGCAGTATATTTTGATTCTTCTAATTTACTCATATTTAAAGTTTTAAAATCTTCTGTTCCCTTAACTCTATAGTTCAAAGTTACAGCTTCTACTTTTTTATTGTCCATAACCTTTGATTCTATTACTAAATCAACGTCAATAGGAGCCTTTAGAATTGCTGTATGCTCTATGGCAGGTGCCTCTGTATCTGGCTCTGCCACTTTTTCGCAGGTAACCTTTATGTCATCAATTGCAAGATTTCCTGAATTCTTATTATAGGTAAGTTTTACTCTTGTTGTATCCTTTGGAATTTCAGCTTCAAAGATACCTGCCTTTGTAATATCTGGCACCGTTATCCCTTGCCACTCTCCATTCACTTTAAGTTCAACCTTTAATATTGATAATTTATCTGTACTGATACTTTGTCCTTTGTACCAAAAACTTAATTTACCCACTGAAGATAAAGTAAATTCTGGTGTTTCTAATGACTCCTCTTCATTTGCTTTTATGCTTTTTCCAAAACCAACAGATGGAGGTGCTACTCCAAAATTATCTTTACTGTCATATCCTTGAAAGCTAGTAGCTTCAGCTCCTTTTCGTACAATTGTCCATCCCTCACCTACCGGTTTTACCTCATTTTTAGTTCCTGTAAATCCCTCTGAAAATATTACAACTTCACTTTCATCACCACTTAAAGCAACTTCTAATAATGTGTCAGCAGCAAATGCATTTACACTAGGTAAAGCAATGTAAGTTACTAAAAATAACAATGCAGTCATAAAGCTTAACACTTTATGATTTCTCTTTCTCATTTTTAATTATCCCCCCTAAAAACTTTTACACTATAAATATATAGCTATATAACATTTTTAGAAGTTTTTTACATATTTTTATATATAAATAACTTTTATTAATATCAATTTAGTAAATCTTATAAAATTTAACAAAAAAAATAAAAAAGTTCAAATCTACATTTATATAGATCTGAACTAAATTACAGTTATTAAATTTTTACTTCACTCTCATATTCTTTAAACCTTATCCAACCTCTTTTAGATATATACTTTAAATATGTAACTAACCTATATAATTCTGCATCTACATCATCTTTATATATTTCTGCCATAAGCTTAGAAATGTCATAGACAGTTCTTTTTCCATCAATATATTTCCACACTGTAGAACATCTTTCATCTAACTGTAAATTAGTTTGTGGAGTTCTTTTAACCATCCATGCTAAAAACTTCTTTACTGGATCAGTTATTTTTATACATAGTATAACTTTTCCAGCTTCCTCTTTCCATTCTATATCCTTAATTTCTGGTACATAAAGTGCAAAGTTATGTTTTGTATCTTGTTGTTTACTTTCTAGTTTTTCTTTTTGAGATTTTTTTTCTCTCATGTAAAACTCCTCCTCCTAACTTATAACTAATTAATATTCATAATACATTCCACTAAAATTAATAATTATATTGTGTATATATAATAAATGTTCTTAAAATATAGTAAATCGCTTGTTCACAGATAAGTATGATCTGCAAACAAGCGAATTTACCTAACTCATAATAGATAATTCTATTTAATATTTTTTTACTTAACTATTTTATCTTTCTTACAAGCGAACATGTAAATCCATAATCCTAGTAATAAGAACATTACACAAGCAAATAGATTACTTTGAGTTATTCCTGTTAAGAAGTTTTTACCAAAGGCAATGTTTATGTTTAATGTAGCAAATCCAGCTACTACTATACCCATTAGAGCGTCTCCTGCAACTAAACCTGATGCAAGAAGAGTTCCCTTTTCCACAACTTCTGCTTTTCTTTCTTTTTCTTTTGCAAATTTTCTTTCTACAATCTCTCTTATGCATCCACCTATAAATATAGTAGCATTTAGAGTTATTGGAAGATATATACCTAATGCAACTGGTAATATTGAAAGTCCTGCTAACTCACAGAATAATGCTATTGCAGCTCCTGATCCAACTAATGTCCATGGAAGCTTAGCTGTCATTATTCCCTCAACTATCATACTCATTAATGTTGCTTGTGGTGCTGGTACCGCATCTGAACCTATACCATAAGCAGTGTTTAACATATTAATTACAAAAGCTGAGAATACAGCAGCTACTGCCAATGCTAAAAACATTCCTAATTGAACTTTTTTAGGTGTACCACCTATAATAAATGTAGTTTTTAAACTTTGTGCAACTCCTCCAGCAACTGCTATAGCCACACATACAACTCCACCTATTAATATTGCTTTATTCATATATACTTGACTTGTTCCCCCTGTAACCTTAATTACAGTGGTTACAAATAGTAATGTTGCTATAGTCATTCCTGAAACTGGATTGTTAGATGCTCCAATTATACCAACCATTCTTGCTGAAACAACAGCAAAGAAGAAACTGAATATAACTGCCATTAGACCGCCTAAGAAGCCTCCATTTATAGATGGTACTAACCAAACTAATGCAAAGCCAAAAGCTGCTGCTAAGATAACCCAAGTAAGTGGTGCTTCTAAGTCTATTCTACTAACTTTTTCTGTTCCTTTAGTTCCAATTCCACTCATAGCTTGTTTAAAGCTTGTTATAATTGTTGGAATTGCTTTTGCAAGAGAAACAAATCCTCCCATTGCAACTGCACCTGCACCTATATATCTAATGTATTTAGACCATATAGCCATAGCATCCATTTCTGAAATAAGTACTGTTGCTGGGAATACTGGATCAACTAACCCTGCTCCTAAGAATTTAATTAATGGTATTAATGTAAACCATGCTATTAAAGAACCTCCAAGCATAAGTGCTGATGCTCTAGTACCAACTATGAATCCAACTCCTAGTAATGATGCTAAGGTGTCTATTCCAATCATTGTACCTTGATAGCTTTTAAATACATAAGTTGCTTGTTCTCCCCAAAGTGCAAATCCACCTGAGAATAGTTTGTATCCTGCTCCTACTCCTAATCCAGTTGCAACTGTTTTGAAGCCTTGTCCACCTTCACTTCCTGATACAAGAACTTCTGCTGCTGCCATTCCTTCTGGATAAATTAATTCTCCATGTTCTTCAACTATTAAGTATCTTCTAAGTGGTGTAATAAAGAATACTCCCATAATACCACCAACTACAGTTACTATAACAACTGTAAAAGTACTTAATTCAAGACCCCATAAAATTAGTGCTGGTAATATAAATATAATACCTCCAGCTATAGATTCTCCCATAGCTGCTAATGAAGCTACCATGTTAGCTTCTAGAATATTATTTCTTCTAAAAACTCCTTTTAATACACCTGTTGCTATAATTGCACCTGGTATACCAGCTGATATTGTCATACCAACTTTTAATCCAAGGTATGTATTAGCTGCTGCAAAAAGACATGCTAATATAATTCCTAAGATAATTGAATACCCTGTAGCTTCTGGCATTGCTACTGATGTTGGTATAAATGGAACATAGTCTTCGCCTTTACATACGCCATAGGCATTTTGAGATAATTTTCTTTTCTCTTGACTCATAAATATTGCCCCCTTTTTCTATTTTTTTAAAAAGCACTATGTACAAATTTCTAATTAAATATGTTAAGATATTTTATTCCAAAAATAATTTATATCTTTAGTATATTTCCTCTAAAGTAGAACTTAACTTTAGAGTGTGTTTAATCTCCCACTTAAAGTTAAGCTCTAACTTCTACTCAAGGGCACGCGTCCAGTTCAGTGTCTCATAACTCCCATTTGTAGAAGCTTAGAGCCTGTAGACATCGCATAAACTACTCTAAACAAAGTATTCAATCATACTAACTAGCTATTTCCCAATGTGCCTAAATTAAACTATTAATTTCTATAATAAGCCTAATATTATTTAGATTGTATTAAGTGACTTTATTTTACTTAAACAACTATTTTATATTTTCTAATAGTTGTTTTGTGAAATTCCACATTCTTTCAACAGATGATATACTCATATGTTCATTTGGAGTGTGTACATCATATAGATTAGGACCGAAACTTATCATATCTACATCTGTCATTTTTTCTTTTAAAAGTCCACATTCAAGTCCTGCATGTATAGCATCTATTTTAGGTTCAACTCCATTTATTTCTTTATAAGTTGCTACACATAAATCTCTTATTTTAGAATTTGGTTCATATTGCCATTCTGGATAATTTGAGTCATTAACTACTTCTGCTCCAACTAAATTTGCTAAAGAATCAACTCTGTCCATAATTTCATTTTTCAATGTTTTTATTGAACTTCTTATTGCTGAAACAAATGTAATCTTTTCTTCATCAAATACTATTACTCCTAAATTAAGGCTGCTTTCAACTAATCCTTTAATATCTTCACTCATGGTTTGAATACCATTTGGAGCTAATGATAAATATGTAACTATTTTCCCAGTTACATCTTTAGTTAACTGCTTATCCATTTCAGTTTTTTCAACTGTCACATTAATATCTGGATCTTGGATTCTTAATTCAGTCTTAAATATCTTCAATGCTTTTGATGAAATTTCTTTAACTTTTTCAATATCTTTAGTTTCCACTGTTATTGTTACTTCTGATTCACGTGGAATAGCATTATTCTTAGCTCCACCACTTATATGGCAAATATTAAAATCTACTTCTTTTTTTATAGTATTTAATAATCTTCCCATAAGCTTATTGGCATTTCCTCTTTGCTTTATTATTTCCATACCGGAATGTCCACCTTTTAGACCTTTAATTTCTAATTTTAAGGCTTCATTCTGGGCTTTCTCCCACTGAGCTCTTATATTTACATAATTAGTAACTCCACCAGCGCAGCTCACTAGAAATACGCCTTCTTCTTCTGAATCAATATTCAATAATATTTTTCCATCTAAATTTTTAGGATCTACTGCAATAGCTCCATACATACCTGTTTCTTCGCCTGTTGTAACAAATAATTCTATAGCTGGATGTTGTAAATCACAAGAATCTATCACTGCTAACCCATAAGCTACTGCTATTCCATTGTCAGCTCCTAGAGTAGTTCCATTAGCATATATATAATCACCATCAATCTTAAGTTCTAATGGATCTTGCTCAAAGTTATGATTTGTATCTTTGTTTTTTTCACAAACCATATCCATATGTCCTTGAATTATTACCGTTGGTGCATCTTCATACCCCTTTGTTGCAGGCTTCTTTATGATTACGTTTAACTCTTGATCTTGTATTACTTTAAGTTGTCTTTCCTTTGCAAAATTAACTAAATAATCACTGATATCCTTTTCATTACCTGAACCATGCGGTATTTTAGTCAATTCCTCAAAATAAGCAAAAACCTTTTCTGGATTTAATCCTTTTAATACAGACACAAAAACCCCTCCATTTACTACATTCTTCATAAATAAAACAATTTATTACTTATATACGAAATGTTTTATTAAAATAAACTTATTACTACAAATCTATATTAATATTAATATAGAATAAAATCAACATAAAAATATATTAAATAAGAACAATTTATATATTTTTTAAATAATATATAAATTTATTGTGCTTTTTCACTTTACCATACTGAAATAAATGTAAAATTTTATCAATCGTTGAATGTTGGACTTTTGATATTTTTGCACTTTAATTTGTATATTACATTTTCCCATGAATTTATAATAAGAAAATAGCTATCTCAAAATAAAAATTTTGAGATAGCTATTTTTACTTTATACAGTTATAATCCATTTTTTCTTCACTATATATTATAGTAAAATTACATTAACACATCTTATATATATATTTAACCTATAAATATTAAAAACTTCAATAATATTAAAATCCAATTTTAACATTATACTAAAACATAGCTCAATACTTAAAAATCACTGCCTGCTAAATATCCCGTAGAAAAGGCTATTTGAAGATTATATCCCCCTGTTTCTGCATCTACGTCCATTAACTCACCACCGAAGAAAAGATTTTTTATAACCTTAGATTCCATAGTTGACGCATTTATTTCCTTAACATCAACTCCGCCACTTGTTACCATTGCAGCCTTTATAGTTAAAGTTTCTCTAACTGTCAACTTCATTTCTTTTATATAATCTATCAGCTTTCTTTCATCTTCCTTCTTTAGATCGTGAATTTTAGTTTCAGTTAAATTCAGTAAGCTTAGAATTTCCTTTATAAAGTTTTGAGGAAGAATTCCCTTTAGATTATTTAATATGCTTTTATTAGGATTGTTTCTAATTGCATTTGCTATTTCATCCCTAGATTTATCAACTAAAAAATCTAAACTTATTTCAACTTCACCATTAACTAACGCCTTATTAATATAGGAAGATAATTTTAAGACTCCTGGCCCTGATATTCCAAAGTGAGTAAATATCATATCTCCTTCAATCTCTATTTTTTTCTTTTTTAGTTTAGTGCTAAGAACAACTTCCTTCATAGCTACACCTTGGAGGTTTTTTACGAACTCTTCTTTTATAACTAAAGGTATTAGAGCTGGATATAACGGCTTTATAGTATGTCCATACTTGCTTAATATGCTATACATATTCCCATCAGATCCTGTAGCTGGATAACTCTTTCCTCCAGTTGCAATTATAACCTTATCACTATATATATTCTCTCCACCAGCGGTTATAATTCCCTTTATCTCATTATCTTCTACTATTAAATCTTCTACTTTAGTGTTATATTTTATTTTTACATTATGTTTTATAAGGTCATTTTTTAAAACCTCAATAACATCATCAGCTTTATCACTCTTTGTGTACACCTTCTCATCATACTCAACCTTATATCCTAAGTTATTTCTAGAAAAGTAGTTTAGTAAATCTTCATTTGAAAATGTATAAAAGGCACTATATAAAAATTTTTTATTACTTATAATCTTATCAAATAACTCTTCAATAGCTCTATTATTTGTAATGTTACATCTGCCCCCACCAGTAAGTTTTAGTTTCTTACCAATTTCTTCATTTCTCTCTATTAATATTACTTCATTAGTTTTTGCTGAGCTAAGAGCTGCCATAATACCCGCAGGTCCGCCCCCAACTACTATAACTTTTGACATAAATTATTCTCCTCACTAAGTTCTAATTATTCTTTATTTTACTTATATCATATCCTATAATAGTAAACTTTAAAACTTTTATTTAATAGATATAGTTATAATAAATAAAATAACCCAGTACTAATTTAAAATTGTACTGGGCATATCTCTTAAATTATTTGAAATGAATTGTAACATTTACGATTATTATTTTTCTACTTTTCCATTCCATATTTCATAATGTATTCTATCCTTATTAAATCTATCAACATCAGCTTTATCTTCAGCTGCATAACCTACTGGAACAACTGCAAGTGGTATTACTGTATCTGGTAAGTTAAATATTCTTTTTAATCCATCTACTCTATCTTGCTCTGGATATACACCTATCCACACTGCTCCTAAACCCATTTCTGTGACTTTAAGTAGAATATTTTCTACTGCGGCTGAACAGTCTTGTACCCAATATCCTTTATATTTTTCCTTTGCCTCATCTCCACAAACAACTATAGCCACTGGAGCAGATTTCAATGGAGCTGCATGTTGACTTACTTTCATAATATCATTCATAGTTTCTTTACTTCTTACCACAATAAAATCCCATGGTTGTTGATTTCCTGCAGATGGTGATGCCATGGCTGCCCTTAGTATTTCCTCCATTTGTTCATCTGAAATTGATTTTTCTGTATATTTTCTTATACTTTTTCTTTCTAAGATTTCATCCATATTCTTTACCTCCTTAAGTTGTTTATATTTTCAGGTATTATTAATGTGAAAATAAACTCACGATTATTTTACCCTCAAATCTTATTTATATTATTAAATATAGTTATTTAATAATATTTTTAGCTTATCTAATTTATTGTATCCTCTAAACCTTTCATAAATATTATTCCTACTTTAAAATTGATTATCTAATTCTCTATAAATGTTTTTTACATATAGTTTAATTTATTTTATGGTTTTTAGTACTAATTTCTAATAGCATTCTATTTTCATAATGAACGAGTTTTTTTCTAATATAAAAGGATTTTTTACAATAATGTAGAATCAATAACAAAATAATACAACAAGCTTCAATAAAACATTTTATAATTATACAATTTTAATTAGGACTATTAAAAAGAATAGCGAGAGGGTGTAATGTATGGGCATAAAGTTTAAATTGTTAATAAATTACTTATTGTTAATTATTTTTACAGTAAGCGTTTTATCATTTTTTATTGTTAATAAATCCAGAGACATAGTTTTTAATGAAGTAACTCAAGAAAGTCAACGTATAACGGAATTAATTGAAACTACAGTTAGTGTAAGAAATGATTTACTTTCAGAAAAAATTAAAACTGATTTGCATTTTGCAGAGGAGTTATTAAATAATTTGGGTAGAATAAAAATAGACAAAAGCAACCCTATTAAAGTTGGTAATGAAGCGGTACCAACTTTATATGCTGGTAATGATAACCTAAATTTAAGCAATTCTCTCGTAGATGATATAAAAAATTCTACTGGACAGATATCATCAATATTCTTATTAAAAGAAGATAAACTTATAAGAGTGAGTACCAATATTATTCAAGATGGAAAAAGAGTAGTCGGAACTTACATAGATAGTGATTCTTCAGTATATAAAAAAATAATTAATAATGAGCCCTGTTATGGTAGATTTTTAATTGAACATAATTCCTATATAGCTGGATATAAACCTATATTAGATGAAAATAAAAAAGTAATAGGTGCAATAGGTCTAGGGGATAAGGAATTTAATAATTATTTAGAAAAAGCATTAGATGATATTCAAATTGGACAAACAGGATATGTTTATATAATGAATTCAAAAGGAGATGTAATCATTCACCCCCATATAAAAGGTCAAAACATAGGAGAATTTGATTTTTCAAAAAAAATTATTAATAATAAAAACGGTTTAATAGACTATGAGTTTAACGGAGTACACAAATTAGCATCCTATAGATATTTTGAACCATGGGATTGGTATATTGTAACAACTGCAAATTATGATGATTTAAATTCATCCTCACGAGAAATAATAAATTTAACATTTATAGCTGGAATTGTTATTTTTATATTAGGAGTGGGAATAGCTTTATTTATGGCAAATAATTTAGTAAGACCTATTAATAAATTAAAAAATTTAATGGAGATAGCTGGAAAAGGAGATTTAACAGTTCATTCTGATATAAACACAAAAGATGAAATAGGAGTTCTATCAGATAGTTTTAATAAAATGATAAAAGAAAATAAGAGGCTACTAGAAGAAGCCGTTCAATATGACAAATTAAAAACGGAATTTATTGCCAATATATCCCACGAATTAAAAACACCTTTGAATATAATATTTTCTACAGCACAGTTATTTTCTTTAAATAAAAGTAATGATAAAATTTGCAACGAAAAATTAAATAAATATACAGACATTATTAAACAAAATTGTTATAGGTTAATAAAATTAGTTAACAATTTAATTGATATCACTAAAATAGATTCAGGATTTATGGAATTAAATTTAAAAAATCAAAATATTATAGAAGTTATTGAAAACATAACTTTATCAACAGTTGAATATGCACAAAGCAAATCAAGAACTATCATATTTGATACAGATACAGAAGAAAAAATTTTAGCTTTTGATTCTGAAAAAATGGAAAGAGTAATATTGAATCTCATTTCTAATGCAATTAAATTTACTAATCCAGGAGATAAAATAGAAGTGAGTATTTATGATAAAGGTGATAATATTTTAATCTTTATAAAGGATACTGGAATGGGCATTCCTGAAGACAAACAGAAAAATATATTTGAGAGGTTTAAGCAAGTTGATCCTCTACTAAGTAGAAGGTGTGAGGGAAGTGGAATAGGATTATCTATTGTAAAATCTTTAGTTGAAATGCACTCTGGTAATATATTGGTGAAAAGTAAATTAGGAGAGGGTTCGGAATTCATTATAGAATTACCTGTTAAAGTTGTAGATGAAAAGAATAATACTGAAATAATAGATGATTACGAACAAAGAACTGTAGAAAAAATACAAATAGAGTTTTCTGATATATATATGTAAAAATTAATATCCCTAAGTTTTAAAACTTAGGGATATTAATTTTTACATATTTTTTTAATTTGTTCTCTATAAAATATAACTATATAGTAATATTCATACCTTATCAACCTCTTCATAATCATCCTCTTTTACTCTATAAACCAAGAATATCCCTAAACATACAAGTACTAATGCGACTAGTATTTTAATATCAAATATGTTTTCTCCAAGGAAAATTGCTGATAACAAGCTTCCAAATATAGGTATAGAAAAATTAAACATTGCTATTATTCCTACTTTATTATATTTAAGTAGCTCTGACCAAACTACAAATGATACTGATGATAATAGTGCCATATAAATTAGAAGGGAAGTTGATTTAATGGTAAATCCACTTAGACTTCCTCCAAATCCAAGCCCTAGTATTGTTAAAACAATCCCACCTATAAGCAGTTGATATCCTGTAACTATGGCAGCATCTTGACTTTGCGTAATCTTTTTACCATATATGGATGATGCCGAAAGAGTAAATGCTGCTAGCATTACAAGACCTTCACCTCGGATAGTAAATGAACTTCCCGCTAATGATCCTCCATTTAAATTTACAATAACTACACCCAAAAATCCTATTATGCATCCTAATATTTTATTAAAATTCAATCTATCATTTTTATAAATAAAATGTGCAATTACAATGCTAAAAAAAGTTCCTGTTCCATTAATTATTGCTCCACTTACTCCAGTGGTATATGCTAGACCCACATAAAAAAATATATATTGAAGTGTAGTCTGCGTTATTCCTAGCAAAGCTACTTGTCCAACTTGTTTCTTTGAAAAATTAAATATATCTTTCTTTGAAATTAACTGAAGTATTAATACAAAAATACCAGCTAACATAAATCTATATCCTGCAAAAACTAACTTAGATGGTATATCATTTGATGCTATGTTAAATAACGAGTATCCGCCCTTTATTGCAGGATATGCACTCCCCCATAAAGCACAACATAAAATTGCTAATAATATAATATTCTTTCTATTTGTATAGAACTTACTTTTTTCCATATTTCTTAATCCTCTCTCTATTTCTGTTTAATTTACACAATATCACCTATCACACTACCATATTTTTTAATTTACGCCTAGTTTTAAAGAAAAAATATAAGTCTATCACCCAAAATTTCAGATGATAGACTATGTTATATTATTATTAAATTACTGAGATTCTCTTTCTTTGTATCTATATTCTTATAATATAGTTTTATTTATCCTATAAGAATTTTCCCCTCTGGATATTTATATGGTGATGGTTTTTTATTATTTAATAAAGCTAGCACTACTGTAAGCGGTCCAACCCTACCCAAATACATTAATGTAATTATCACTACTTTACCTGGACTACTTAGACGTTGTGTTACCCCTGTAGATAACCCAACAGTTCCAAATGCAGATGTTGCCTCATATAAAAGATCTAAGAACCCTTCATCTGGCTCAGTTATAGTTAAAATAATTGTTACTATAATTACTAGGCTCATACCTATTATTAATAATGTAATTGCTTTATATACTAATCCCTTTGGAAGTCTTCTACCAAAAATCTCTACATCTTCTCTTCCTCTAATAACACTAAAAACCGTACATATAATTATTCCCAGTGTTGATGTTTTTAATCCTCCTGCTGTGGAACCTGGAGAACCACCAATAAACATAAGTATTATAGTTAAGAATATTCCTGCTGTTGTCATTTCACCAGTAGATATACTATTTATACCCGCTGTTCTTGGACTTATAGCTGCTACAATTGAATTCACTACTTTATCCTTAAAATTCATATCTGCCAGTGTCGCAGCATTGTCATATTCTAATATTAGAATTCCAATTGTTCCGCCTACAATTAGTATCGTAGTAATTAATAACACTACCTTTGTGTGCAATGATAATTTTTTCTCTCTTTTATAATAGTAGAGCTCAAGTAATACAGTAAACCCTAATCCCCCAATTGCAATTAGAGAACTTACAGTTAATAAAATAATTGAATTATTATAATATCCTGTATAACTTTTAAAATTACCAAATATATCAAACCCAGCATTACAAAATGTAGATATAGAACTAAACACGCTGTAATATATACCTTTAGCAACACCAAATTCTGGTATAAACTGAGTTGATAGAATTAATGCTCCAACTAGTTGTATAACAAATGTAAAAAGCATTACCTTCTTAACCATCTTAACAAGACCTTGTATACTAAATGTATTCATAGCTTCTTGAACTAAAAGTCTGCTTTTAAGTGTAATCTTTCTTCCTACTAGCACTGATATAAATGTTGCAAAAGACATAAATCCAAGCCCACCAATTTCAATAAGCGTAATTATTATAATCTGTCCAAATACACTCCAATGTGTGCCCGTATCTAATGTAACTAGACCCGTAACACAAGTTGCTGAGGTTGATGTAAATAGTGCATCTAAAAAATTAGTTCCTTCTCCAATTGATGATGACATAGGTAATGTTAGTAAACATGCTCCAACAAAAATTAGAATAGCAAATCCTAATGCTAAAATTTGCACTTCACTAAGCCTATAAACTTTTTTATTCCCTATTCCATTCATAAAACCACTCCAAAATCATATTTAAAATTAATCTAAGAAAACTAAATAAATATATATGCCCTTATATCACTTTTCTTAAAATTATTCTCTACACATATGTTATATACCTAATGATTAATATTTTGTTAAAACATTAGATTTTTTAACCCAAAATTAACATTTCTTTTGTTCTTAATAAACTAAATCAATATTATATCTTAATATCCAAAATTAATATTTAGATATAATATTGAAACTCATAATTAATATTATATCTAATAAATACCTATTAAAGATATATCAATAAAATAAATAAGGTACTGAGCAAATAATGTAAATTTATCTACTCAGTGCCCTATTCTATTTAAGTTTAAATAAACCCGTTGGTATCTATAAGGTTTATATTATAATCTATACTAACTATTCATAGAATCATCTAATAAACTAGTTGCTTCACTATTAGATATATCCTTAGATTGACTTATTTCTTCTATTAAAACTTTCTTTGTACTATCTAATATTTGCTTTTCGTTAGTATTTAACTTATTATAATCTTTAAGTTTAGTAAGGTTAGATACAACCTCAATATAGTCCATTAATGTTCCTGACTTTAATTTTTCTGAATTTATAATAGCTCGTTCCTTAAAGTTATAACTATTTAATTCATCCATATCCATAGTAAATTCATTAATATGCTTTAATTTATAATCTATAATTTCCTCATCGCTTACTAATCTAATATTGCTTTTCTCTACTCTACTAAATGGTAACATCAACTGCATAGTATCATTTAATAAGTGTATTTTATAGTAACTTTGAACCTTGCCTTTAAACTCTCTTTCTTCTATAAAGTCTACTATTCCAACCCCTTGATTTGGATAAACAATCTTATCCCCTACATTAAACAAAAAATTACCTCCTTCTACACTCTTTACTTACAGTATACCACATAAGGATATTTTTTGTAATTTTTTATTTTATCATCAAAATTACTTACAGTCAATATCTTATTTTGCTATTTAAAATAAATTTATTTATATGTAGTAAAATTATTTATATATGAATATTTTTATTTATAATAAGGCTATTATACTATAGTAATATAAATTTAATTATTAATTGCAATTCAATTTCAATTACTGTATAATAAATATTAATTACTATCATAAATTTACCAAGAGGAGGTAACAACTATGTCAGTATATCAGATAACTTACTATAAAGCTGAAGTTCATAACCATCATGAGTGTGAACACGATCACGACCATGATGAAAACTGTAATCATGATCATGAACATGAACATCACCACCACAGCAATCTACCTAGAAAGATTAAATCTTTGGGTACATGGGCTAACATTATGCCAACAACATTTCTTTTACACACTGAAATGAATGCTAATGATATAAAACTAGCTTTAGATGAAGTAAAAGAAGATAATGAAACTTTCTTTGTTTCACAAATTACTTCTGATAATTCAGGTTCTATTCACCCTGGTGCTTTAGCTTGGATTGAAACTCATCTTAAATAGAAGTTTATATTTGAAATAACTATTAGTTATTTCATTATAGTATGATGGCTAAACCCTACAATGGTATTTAGCCATCATACTATTAATGCACTGTTTTTATTACGCACCCTTTTTTTTTTACTAATAAATATTTCTCCACCTATGCATACTATTGAACTTATTGCCATCATCTTTTTACTATGTCATTAACTATTGCTACTCTTTCTTCAGTTAATACATTAGCAATCTTAATTTCTACCATTCCATTTTTAAAAACTCTATTTTCATTAGCTTCTATAATTTTAATTACCTTTTCTGATAACTTTTCATAAGTCAGCAGGTCATCTCTATATAAATCTATAATATCTCTTAGACATGCACCTAATTCCTTTGGGTTTTTATAAACTGTTCTCATCTTAATCTCCTTCATAACCTTGTTAATAAACATTTTCATCCTATATAAAACTCAATTCTATTATATATTTTTGCATTAGTATATACAAGAACCTATTTTATTATAGCCATTCTATAGAAATTTATTATACAAATAAACTATATTTTTCAATATTTTTAAATCTACTACAAAATCACCTTCTAAACCAATCCCAAAGCTCAATTAAAATTCGCTTTAAGGATATAACTTTTAAGAACTCTTTATAATAATCTTATTTCACTATAAATATAATCATAGGAATTGTTATTATAGATAATAACGTTGTAATAAATATACATTGAGAACCATATTTTCCGTCTCCACCTGATTCTGCAGCAATTACTGGACCTACTACAGCACCTGGCATAGCTACAAGTAAGGTACATATGGCTGTAAGCATTGGATCTAGGTTAAATAATTTCATCACAAAGAATAATATTAGCGGAGTTATTATTAATGTCATTAATGATACATAATAAAGGCTAAAATCGCCTAACATCTCTTTTACATTAGACCCATATAGCATTGACCCAATGATCATCATAGCAAGTGGAGTAGTTAATCCTCCTAAATTTTTTATAGTTAAATCAACTGCATATGGAAGTTTAATTTGAGTTATAAATATTAAACCTCCTATTATAACTGCCCATATAGATGGATTCTTCATAATACTTTTAAATGCTTCCTTAATGGATATTTTACCTGTAAACAATGATACGCCTAATGTCCATACGAATACAGTAAACATCATTGTAAAAATTGATCCATAAAATACACCTATGTCTCCAAAAACACTACTTAAAATTGGATATCCCATAAAAGCACAGTTAGAAAATGCCGTTGTAAACCTAAGCATTGGTTGTTTTCTATCATCAGCCTTATAGTAAATGTACTTAGTAGCTATAAATAATACAATATGTATTATTAATGAGTATAAAAGAATTTTTATGGCGTTACCCATAATAGCTTTATCAAATTCCAGTATAAAGCTATTTACTATTAGTAATGGTAATGTTATGTTAATCACTAAAGTACTTAATCCCTTCTCTACCCTATCATCGATGTAGTTTTTCTTTCTAGCATAAATTCCAACCAACATCATCAAAGATAAAATTAACACCTGGTTTATTGCGTCCATTATAAGTCCCCCTTATATTTATATAATTATATTCTCTACTAATTATACTACTTTCTCCTTAAATTTTAACATTTTTCTCAATTTAATTCTAGTTTCGCATATTTTCTAAGTTTAATTTAAATTTATACGCAAATTCTAATTACAGTGCTTATTTTTTTATAACCCATGTATTGTAACCTATATGTTGGATTTATATCTCTATGTAATACTTTCTTTTTCTTTAAACATGACTTAATATAAAATAAAGAACTTATTTACAAGGAGGATTTATGAATAATATTTTTATCTATTACTTAGCCTTTATAAACATTGTTGGCTTTTTTATAATGTTAATTGATAAGAAACGTGCTATAAAAAAACAATGGAGAATTAGTGAAAAAGCACTTATTGGTGTTTCTATAATTGGTGGTTCCCTAGGGATGCTTGCTGGAATGAATACTTTTAGACATAAAACTAAGCATAAAAAATTCACTATAGGTATACCCGTTATATTTATAGTTCAGATAGTACTTTTATTTTTATTCATTGGTGAAGATAACTATATAATAAATGAATTATATAGAGCTTTTATTTTAAATTAACAAAATACCATCTATATTATTTAGCCACATATCAAAAATATATATTGAATAAATAATATTAACCCTAAGGTAGTTAATTGCTACCTTAGGGTTATATTTTTTATTTATTCTACAATTTATAACAAGCTTCCACTTGTCCATAATACATTACGTGATAATCTTCTCCTGCATAAGCTGATTTTTTTATTTCCTCTGATAAAAACTCTGGGTTCATTTCTTGCTTATAAACTATTTTACATTCATAAGTTAATACATTGTTTTTATTTATTACTGGAGTGTCTACAGTTTTTGCTGGTATAAGGTCTAAGTTACATTCTTTAAACTTATCATACTCTCTTCCTGACTTAGTTCCACAGAATTTAACTGCATCTGCTAAACTATCATCTAGAGGAATCGTTACTGTAAAGTTATCTGCACTCTCTATCAATGAAAATGTATGTCTTTGTTTTCTTACTAGAACTGTAAATATTGATTTCCCCCATTGAAAGCCAACATTTCCCCAGCCTATAGTCATAGTATTTACTTCATCTCCAGACTTTACTGTTAGGAATGCTCCCTTTTCATGTAAGTTTCTCACTGCTTCATTTAAATTCGATGTAAATTCTTTAAAATCTACCATTAAAATCATCTCCCATATTATTTTTTTCAATGAATACTTTATTTTTTACTTATTTTATTATACAGCCTTTTGTATAATGATGTAATAATTAAAAACATATTTTATGGTAGAAACTATAATTACCGCATATAAAAATATATACGTTAATTATTTATATTAATATTTTCTATATAATATTTTTATTTATATATCCAGATGTCATAGCAGATAGTAAAGCTCCATAGTCTAGACTAAAATCAACTATGTCCCCTACTTTATAAACTTTTTCACTTTGGGTTACATCCATTAGAAGATGATCGCTGCTTCCCCCTAGAATAGTTATTTTCTCATCCTTTGGAGTTATTCCATCTATTTTCACATCCTGTCTTCCCATGGAAATTATAGCTCTTCTAATTATACCTCTATCCTCAAAAGTTGGTACTTCTCCAAAGGCATCCATGCCTATATTTCCTATTGGCATAGACGGCTTATCTTTAATCTCAATTATTTCACCCTTTAAAGTAAATATATCCTTAAACATTCCAGGTATATCTCTTCCATATGCAGTTTCTCTACCTAAGACTACAGCCTCTCCAAGTCTTAGATTAGTTACTCCTTTAGGTAGGTTTTTATTAAGAACCATGTATAAGCTACTGGAGTTACCTCCTGATACCACTGGCAATTGAATATTTAGCTCACATTCTACTTGATTTTTAATTTCTATAAGTCTTCCTAAGTTTACATCATCAGGAATTACTCCGCCATAGCAGGTTAGATTTGTTCCTAATCCAAGAAATTTTATATTAGGTAGGTTAATTATTTCCCTTGAAATATTCAAAACATCCTTTTCCAAAACTCCTTCTCTTAAATCTCCTAAGTCTACCATTAAAATTATTTTATGAGTTTTATTTGACTTCATAGATTCCTGTGACAAACTCTTAATTGTTTCTATCTCTGAATTTAAAGAAATATCACAGTATCTAACTACCTTTCTAGCTTCACTAATTGCAGGTATTCTGAGAAGTAACTTCTCACAGTCTAAGTGCTGTAGTTTTTTCAAATTGGATACTCTTGAATCTCCAATGGTCTTCACTCCAGCTTCTAAAATGCCCTCTACAATTTCTGGATGA
Organism: Clostridium sp.; assembly: GCF_036646415.1. Taxonomy (GTDB): domain Bacteria; phylum Bacillota; class Clostridia; order Clostridiales; family Clostridiaceae; genus Clostridium_J. Next base: position 118,600 of record NZ_JAVXMF010000006.1, read on the forward strand.
GAGCAAAACACTTTGGTAACCACTGAAATATCAACATTACTTCTTCTACAGATATTTAATGCAAACTTAGCATTATGTGTTAGCTTTTTTAAATCTACATCTATTCGTGGATAATTTGTTGTAATATCTTCATCTGTCCAAATATCTAATTCTAGTTGAGTATTATAAGTTAACTTTTTATCGTCGAATTCTATACCTGAATTATTATTCACCATATTAAAAACTCTCCTTTAAGTACAAACTCACTTTTATCTATTAACTTCTAAATTATCTTTCTATTGCCGATAATTTCTTTATTATATTTGGCTATGTTTTAAAAGACTGTCGAAATTCACATCAATATTATCTGAGCGGATACCATTTATAGCCATGACTAACATTTACTTTAAACTAGCTTTTAATAGCTGCGTTGCTGCCTCTTTATTTTCTCTACTTAAAACTCCAGCACAAGCCATAATATACATACTATCAAGTAATACCTTTGACTCCTTGGTTGGACGCATGGTAATATCACCCTTAACATCCTTAATACTTTCTAAAATTTCTTCACCTTGGCCAAGTCTTGTAAGTGCCCCTCCAGTTCCTATGATGTACTTAACCATAGATAAATCTTTGCCATAGGCACTAAACTTTCTTCCAGATCCATAGACTCTTTTTATATATCCCACATGCCTATCAATAGCAGTATTCACGGCTTTTCTTGTAAGAACTCTACTCCAATGACGTTCTTCTTCTGTGGCTGGAATAGGTTTTATAAACTCTTCTATTTCGTCCTTAGTTTTTCCCTCTAACTCATGGTCATGTAAAAGTTCTAATACATTTTCTCTATTTACATATACCCCTAAGTCCCCCTCAACAGTACGCTTTGCCTTTGGCTCTGGAGTTACTAAAATATCTAAAACATCAAGACTTCCTTCCGTAACTGAATGAACATCTGTGGTGGCCCCTCCCACGTCTATAACTATAACGTCTCCAATTACTTCATAAAGTAATTTTGTAGCTTCCATTACAGCTCCTGGCGTTGGCATTATAGTTCCATCTAACATTTCCTTAATCTTATCCATTCCACCAGCCTTAACTATGTTAGCTTCAAAGGCATCTTGAATTATTCCCCTTGCTGGCTCAACGTTAAGGTCATCCACTCTTGGATATACATTGTCAATTACGTATAGTTCATCACCTTCAAAGATTTCTTTTATCTCCTCCTGATTAGCTATATTTCCACAGTACACCACAGGAATATTTAAATTTGCTCCTTTAATTATTTCTGCATTATCAAGGGCAGTTTCTCTTTCACCATAATCTGTACCTCCAGCAATCATTATAAGATTAGGACTTATTTCTTTTATCTTCTTAATATCAGTTCTTCTAAGTCTTCCTGCTGTAACCATCTTGATAATTCCACCAGCACCAAGGGCTGCTTCCTTTGCAGCCTTAACTGTCATATCCTGAACAAGTCCATGAACTGTTATTTTAAGTCCCCCTGCAGCACTACTAGTACCTATCATTCTGTCGTACTCTATAGTTTCACCTAAGATATCTTCCATTTCCTTCACTGCATTTTTAAGTCCAATAGTTACGTCACCTTGTAAAACAGAAGTGAAGGCTTTTCCTTGTCCAACAACTTCTACTCCATTTTTAAAATTAAAAGCTGTTACTACCGTAGTTGTACTTCCGATTTCAGCTATTAAATACTCAACTCTCATAGCTTCCCTCCTAGTTCAAAGGGCTGTCTCAAAATTAAGTATATTAAAACCCGTGTTGAAAGTAGACTTATATTATTGCCACTTTCAACATTCAGATAAAACATAGTTCAATTATTATGAGACAGCCTCTTTATTATTTGTTGAATTCTATTTATTCATCAATGTTTCAATTATGAATGATGCTACATTGTTTCCGTGAGTTCCTCTTCCAAACCCTGCATTCATTCCATTAGCTACTGCAACTTCATTAGTTACTTGAGTTCCACCGCAGCAAATAATGAATTTATCTCTTACCCCTTTTTCTATGCAAAGATCATGAATTTTTTTCATATTCTTAGTATGAATATCATTGTGAGTAATAATAGTACTCATTATAATAGCTTGAGCTTTAGTTTCTATAGCTGCATCTATTAATTTCTCTACTGGACATGAAGTCCCAAGATATACAACATCTATTCCGTATCTCTCTATTCCCCCATGCTTAATATCAATTATTTCTCTAAGACCAACAGAGTGTTCATCCTCACCAACTGTAGCAGCTACAACCTTAAGTGGATTATTTCTAACATAATCTCTCATTACATCATCAGCTAAAAGCTCTTGTTTTTCTGGAACCTTAAGCTCAGCCTTTTTAATTGCAAAGTTTACCTTACCTTTGATTTCCACTAAAGTACCTTCAGCATCTTGCATGATTTGTTTATGAATAACCTCAACATCTGTTAAATTCATGTTTCTACCCATTTCAAGAGCAGCTGCTTCTGCGATACGCTCTTCTTCTGTAATAAATAAAGTTACAGATACGTATCCATCATTTTTCCACTCAACTTCTGGAATTATAGTTCCTTCATTTTTACTAGCCTTTTCCATTCTTACATTAACATTATCCTCTTCGTCAAGCTCATCTATATAAACTATTTTGCTATGATCACATAATGTACATTCATTTATAGCATCACATGGTTTATTATATTTTTCAGGTACATTGTTGTATCCAAAGTGTGCACATACAGGTGCAAAGTAATCCTTATCTCTTGGAACAACTGTATCTACAGCAATACCAGCATCTATTTTTCTTACGATACCATCACTATTTCTTTCTGGATATTCTCCTGAATCTACAAAGAATCCATCCTGAACAGCCTTAAAGTATCCGCCGCCTTCAATCATTTCTTCAAGGAATAATACAGCTCTTTCTTTAAGTTCTCTAACCTTCTCTGGAAGATAACCATCTTTTTTAAGCTCTATCATATCCATTAATCCATCCATACCAATTAAAGCTTGTTTTGCAGTATTCACAGCGTGTATATTATTATAATGCCATGGTACGTTTCTTCCTTCATCAGGAGTAATTGTACTTTGAATATCCGCTGAAGTAAGCTCAGAGATTAAAAGGTTTAATGAATGAGTTACTGTAGCTTCTCTAGTACATGAAGCCATATATTTTGTATTCATTTGAGCTCTCATTTTATAGTTTCTAAATAAATCTCTAAGTGCTACTGCATAAGGTAAGTCATAACGCATACATGGAGCCGGTGGTGCTGTTGGTGGCACTGTAGATAATGATATATTACTTTGTTTCATACCAACCATTTCAGAGAATTTAGAGTTTATAGCATGTTGAACCATAAGTTCTGGCATTACCTTATAGCCCTTCATAGCTGTTGCATTTGCATTATGTGCTCCATCTATTTGAAGAATATCAGCCCAAGCCATTATATGTTTTGCAACCGCTGCATCTACAAAAGATCTAACCATATTTATATTTCTATAAAGTACATTATATTGTGGATCTTGGTGTGCTCCATTTATTCCTTCTTCTGCAAACATTACAGCGATATCTGGACCTGCAACACCTGAAACGTAAGAGTGGAAGTTTATTTCTCTTCCAACTTCTTCTTCTATTAAATCAAGAGCTTTTCTTGTAGCTCTAACTTCTTTTCTTGTTATTGGAACTCCACCAGTTCCTTCTGGACTTCCTTCAATTAAACTATCATAATGACTTTGACCTGATGTTCTTATAACCATTATATGATCTGCACCATGCCAAGCTGCCATTCTCATTCTTCTAATATCATCTTCAAATCTTCCTGAAGCTACTTCTGAAGTTATTACAGCTCTTGGTTGAGGATCTATATTTGCAAAGCTTGTAGCTGATGGAAGTGCCTTACTATTTTTTAGGGGTTTTGAGATTTCCTTATATTCAAACTCACCCATTGGTTCATTATATTCTTCTCTCCAATGCCAGCCTCTCCTCTTTGGTTCATACTTATCTAAATCCTTAAGTATTTCTGCTACATCAATTTTCTTATTTATATCTAGCATTATTTATCCCCCCTAAACAAGTTAGTAACTTCATTCCAGCCCTTACCTTCTCCTAGTTCTTTACCAGCTTCTAAATATGGCATTCCCTTAAGTTCTCCATATTTTAATACTACATTTCCCATACCCTTTCCAAGAAGTCCAGCTTTTAGTCCCTCTTGAACTATTGCTTGAGACTCAATACTTGAGAATCCCATTCTAAGAAGTACTGATCTTTCTATTGATGATGAAGTATTTCCATATGCTAAATCCACCATTGGCGTTACTATTTCTTCAGTTAGTTTCCAAAATCTTTCATATAGCTCCTCATCATTTAAATTAGCTAAATGTTCTCTTCTTTTATTGAAATCATCTTCTCTTTTCACTATTTATCTCCCCCTAATAGTTTTTTATTATTTATTTCACACAACCCTATTAATTGTTATTATTTCAATCTTTACGACCTCTTTAACTTCCATGGTCAACAACTCATCCACTAAAGTTATAAATCTGATTTATTTCACACAAATCCCAAATTCCTTTAATATTTCTATAACTTGATTTTCCTGAAGTTTTGTTTCATCAGAAAGGAACTTAACATCTATGTCTGAAACTTCATTTTCCTTCAACAATTTCACAGTATTTTTTATAAGAGATTTTCTATAATCATTTAAATCCTTATTATCAACTTGAAGATAAGATGGATGTTCTGGCAGTATGATATTTTCTCCTGGAATCTCCTCTACAGGATTTCCCTTTAATATTTTAATTCCATTATCCTTTGCAAAGGTAAGCTGTGGGACAATATGTTTTCCAGCTCCTGTATATTCAGTTTCTTGAACTACAATAATTGCATCATCATCCATCTCTTGAGCTATAACAAAGGCTGCCGCTAAAGATGTATTACCTGCTGGTCCTCTTTCTAATCCTTCTAACTGTGCTAAAAGCTCTGTCATATAAAATACTTGTCCTTGAGCTAGAGTCACATATCTATCCAAATATCTTAGAGGCCTTGCAGCACTTCTTGGAACATCACTTCTATCTGGCCAAACCATAAATGGAATACCAAAACCAGTATGTCCCGTAGTAAATGATTTTTTATTAAATGCTTCATTACTTGCCATATGAAGTCCTTGTAGATTTACAGAAGCACCAATTACCTTAGTATTTGTAGCTCCAGCTTTTATAAGTCCTCTTCCAGTACCAGTGACATTTCCACCACCTGCATGAGTAATTACTACTGCATCTGGATCCTTTCCAAACTTCTCTCTACACTCTGTAGCTATTTCATAACCCAGAGTTTCAACTCCAGCTATTCCATAAGCTGAGTATAGTGATGCATTATAAAATCCTGTTTCCTCCAAAGTCTCTAGATAAGTGTAAAATAATTCCGGTCCTACAGTTAGTTGCAAAACTTCTGCTCCTAAGTATTCACATTTTCTTCCCTTTTCAATTATTTCCGGTTGTCCAACTTTCTTAGAATCATAGCACTCTTGAACAATTGTACATTTTAATCCATGGATTGCAGCTTGAGATGCCACTGCTGCACCATAATTTCCAGAAGTTGCTGATGCTACTCCCTTATATCCTCTTTGCTTTGCATCATAAACAGATACTGATGCTCTTCTATCCTTAAAGCTTCCTGATGGATTACACCCCTCATCCTTTACAAAGATTCTTGCAGCCTTTCCAGTCTTAGAAACCTTTCTTGCAAGGGCTGTAATATTTCTAAGTTCTAGAAGTGGTGTGTTTCCGACTCCTACATCACTTTGAATTTTCATAATATCACTTAATGAATATCCTATATCTCTCATCATTCCTTCATAGTCAAAAGCGATATTACCATTCTCATATTTATCAAAATCCATTCCAACGGATTTAATCATTATTTCATTTTTTCTGCTCATTACTTTTTCATACTTATTCATGTAAATCACCCACTTTCCTTAATAACTACTTATTGAAAAAGCATTTCCTTTGCCTGTTTGCCAACGTATGCTATCTCACTTACATATCTACCAAATCCATGTGAATATCCTGGCTCCACTATTTTAACTATTCCCTTCATAGTTCTACCAATGGGAGTAGTAATCTCTACACTCTCTTCTAACTCACAATCAGAATTTGCAAATCCTCTAACCCACATTCTTAATGGAGTTTGTTTTGTATCCTCAGGAATTGCTGATGATCTATCCTCACACTCTAGCACAACTGTTTCTATTTCAATAAATGTACCTTTTTTAATCAACTTATTCACCTCCAAATAAATCTAATACCTTATCCTAAACACACTTAAAATAATATGATTATCTTTAAGTAAAATATTCATTACAGTTACATTTTATTAGATTGTTGAAATTGACATCAATATTATCTGAGCGGGTATAATATGATGTCTTAATCAACACTAATTTAAAACATACTATCTTTCAATAAAGTTTCTAAAGTCTCCCATTATAGCTCTTGGAACTGGTAAATCTATCATAGTTTTTAAGCCAGCTCTTGCATTGATTACGTGAGGAATCATATTTACAACCATTGCTATTGTTCCAAGTCCTCCATCAACTTCTGGTTTTATAGCCATATTAACTTCTGGAGTTCCTTTTATTGTTATATAATCTCCTGTGAATGTTCCTTCCATCTCTGGCTCGATTTGTTGTGGGTGAATCATATCTATTTTAAGTTCTCCATTAACATATCCTTGTCCAGTCATATTAACACCAGCCACATCTCCAGCAGCTGCAAAACCATAAGGTGATTTTCTATCTACATTAGTTACTATCGGTGCCATTTGTTGCTCAAACTTATCAACCTTCCATCCCATTGAATCAGCTATCATATTTACAGATTCTATGAATCCAACATGTCCTGCTAAGCTTCCATCTGCAACTCCAGCATTAAAGTCATCAACCTTCATACCAACACCTTGTTCTTCCATAACTGCTGGTCCAAATGGTGATAAGCTGTTTACTCTCTTAGCTTCAACATGAGTTACTTCTGTCATGCAGCCTGTTAAACAAACTACAAGTAAATCCATTATTAAACCTGGGTTTATTCCTGTTCCAAGTATTGTAACTCCATTTTCCTTAGCAATTCTATTTAATTCAGCTGCAAGGTCAGGATTCTTTGCTTGTGGATAAGACATTTCCTCAGCTGTGGATATAACATTAATTTTCTTTTCTAAAACAGATTTTAATCTTGGAAATGCATTTTTAGTGAAAGAATCTGTTGCACATAAACATACATCACAACATTTTTCTGTTAAAACTTCATCTATGTTAGAGTTTATTATTACCTCTTGTCTATCTCCTTTTTCCACACCTAAAACTTCAAAAATACTTTTTCCTGCTCTAGCTGGATGCATATCACAAACACCCACTATATCTACACCAGTTTTAGTTAAAAGCATCTTAGCCATTCCACTTCCCATAGCTCCAAATCCCCATATCGCTACCTTTACGTTTTCCATTTTAAATCCCCCTCATGGTTTTAATTTATTTCATATGCTTTTACTATAGCAATTCGTATGCCAACTTTTACCTATTATTCTTCATGTTATTATCTTATTTTTCTGTAAATTCAGATAATAATGCAATAATTTTTCCCTTTACTGCAAAATTTTTTTCGCAAACACCCTTGCTTAATACAGCAAAAATGCCTATGCAAAATTATTTGCATAGGCATTGCTGATTATTGGGCATATTTGAAATTAACTTTTACAATAGACTTATCTTATAGCTAAATTAATTTATATTTCTTCAGTTTATATTGAAGATTTTGCCTTGATATCTTTAATTCCTCAGAAGTTTTACTTACATTATTACTATTTTTTAAATAAATCTTCTCTATTATATTTTTCTCCACAGTATCTATATATTCATTTAATGATACTTCTCCCTTATATCCCAATTCATTTGAACTTTCAACAATGCAGTTAATCTTAGTGCCAAAATACTCCTTAGTTAAAATTTCTCCGCCCTCTACCATATTCATAGCACTTTCAATAGCATTTTTTAGCTCTCTCACATTGCCAGGCCAACTATGGTGTAGAAATCCCTGAATTACATCTTCGGAAATCCCCTTAATATTCTTAAATAAAATTTCATTATAGTAGTTTGTAAAAAATTCACATAGTAAAGGAATATCTTCCACTCTTTCTCTAAGGGGTGGTACCACAATTTTTATTACACTAAGCCTATAATAAAAATCTTTTCTTAACTTACCTTCTTTTATAAGTTTATCAGCCTCTTCGTTTATTGTAGCTATTATTCTTACATCCACATCGATGGTTTTATTGCTTCCTAAAGGCCTTATGTATCCATCTTGAAGCACCCTTAAAAGCTTTGACTGAAGATATGGTTCCATAGAATTAATCTCATCAAGTAAAATAGTTCCTCTATTAGCCTCTTCAAAGAGACCCTTCTTATTTTCAGCCCCTGTAAAACTACCTTTAACAGTTCCAAATAACATTCCCTCTAAAAGAGCACTAGGTATTGCAGCGCAGTTAATAGCTATAAATGGCTTGTCTCTTCTTACGCCTTCATAATGTATACTTTGGGCAAATATCTCCTTTCCACATCCAGTTTCCCCATATATGAGCACTGAAGAATTTGATATACTAGCTCTTTTCCCCTTTACTATTTCATCCATCAAGGTCTTGCTTTTTCCTATGATATCCTTAAAGGTATAAAAGTGTTTTTTTGATTTTGTCTTGTTTTCCAATACACAGATAGTTTCATTAAGCTTTTTTATCTGGGTCATATCTCTAGCTATTTCTATTACTGCTTCAATTTTTTCTCCAACTCTAACTGGTATTGTTGAGTTTATACTTGTAATAACCTTCCCCTTATCATTACTATAATTTTGAACACTATCCTTAAATATATTTCCACTTTGCAAACAATTTATAATTGTTGAATCTTCTTCCATGCCCTTAAGATATTCATGAATTTCCTTTCCCATAACATCTTCCTTTTTTACACCCTCGATGTTTTCCATGGCATCATTATAATAGATTGTTTTTCCTTGACTATCTACTATATGTATTCCTTCTTTTAAATTACTAATTAAGGTTTCTAATAGCACATTAACATTTTCCATAAATATTCCCCCAAACATTTAAACTCCTATATTATTGTTATCCCATAAATATGTAAACCTTATCCTAAAAAATTTTTCTTTAACTAATTGTAAACTCATTATAATTAACTATATAATAAATTTACCACAATATCGTAATATTATAAATTCATTATTCTAACAATTGTAATTTTATAATATTTTTTATGATTTTAATCTATAATATAGATAGGTATAGTTATATATAAAGGAGTACTATTATGATTAATGATAATATAGTAAATCTTGCTGCTGAAGCTGGAAAAATAATGCTTCAAAATGGCGGTGAAACTTATAGAGTTGAACAAACTATAAGTATGATTTGTAGTTCATATAATATAAAAAATGCAGAGAGTTTTGTCTCTCCTACTGCAATAATAACCTCTACTACAAACGAAAATGGAAGAAGTAGTACTATAATTAAAAGAATTACTTCCAGATCTATAGATCTTCAAAAGGTTGCTTTAATTAATAATCTTTCAAGAAAAATACAAGTAACACCTATAAATCTAAATCAATTATCGAAGGAGCTTGAGGATATTAGAAATTATCCCAAATACAGTAATAGAATAAAGACATTCTTTGCTGGTGTAAATACTGGAACCTTTACTTTACTATTTGGTGGAAATATTTTCGATTTTATAATTGCATTTTTTGCTGGAATATTAATTAATTTACTTACATCCATGCTTTCAAGATTAAGCGTTAATGACTTTTTCATAAATGTAGCAGGTGGTTCTTTAGCTGGTATAATAGGTCTTGTATTTTCTTCTATTAATCCTGTGTTTCATCAAGATAAAATCATCATAGGTTCTATTATGCTTTTAGTTCCTGGACTTGTTATAACTAATGCAATACGGGATACCATATCTGGTGATTTATTATCTGGACTTGCACGAAGTCTAGAAGCCATTATGATTGCTGGTGCTATTGCTATTGGAACAGCCTTCAGCTTTAAGCTATGGATTGCTTTAGTAGGAGGTGTGTAAAATGTTTTTTGAAATTATATATGCCTTTATGGCTACCCTAGGATTTGGTATACTATTTAATGTTAGAGACAAAAATTTATTTTTCGCGGCATTAGGTGGTGCTTTTGGATGGTTTTTCTATAGCCTTACCTTAAGACTATACGGTTCTGATATAGAAGCAATGCTAGTAGCCTCCATAGTAATAAGTATATACTCTGAAATTTTTTCAAGGGTTTTAAAAAATCCTGTAACACTCTTTTTAATATGTGCTCTTATTCCTTTAGCGCCTGGTAGTGGCATGTATTACACTGTACTATACGCTGTTCAAGGAAATGTTTTTGAATCCTTAAACTATGGTATTAAAACGCTCTCCTTAGCAGGGGTTATTGCAGTGGGAATAATTCTAGTATCTACTTTAAGTAGACTAATACAAAAACTAATGATGAGAAGAAAAAATCGTAAGCTTCAAAAGATAGAGGAATAATGAACTTTTATCATGTTAAAAGTTCATATCCTCAATATTCTATATCAACATATTTAAAAATAAATTAATAACAAAACTGATATCTAAAGCGGTCTCCTTGATAAGGGTATTTACAAAAACTTGATTGTTAGTCATACAATCGAAACAACACCTATAAATTGTAAATTATTCTTATTAGGAGGCCATTTATTGATATTTTAGACTTAGATTATATTGAAATTGATGGACTACTTTACCACTATGCCAAAATTGTAAATTTGCCTAATGACAAGTAAATTGCTCATAATCTGCATCCTAAATTGATGTTCGCCTTATTTTTGCAAGATATATTATCGCAATTATAGAAGTAATCATTTCAGAAAAAGTGAATGAAAGCCAAACACCATTCATTGAAAATAATAAGGTTAGAACAAATACAAGTGGAATGATGGCTACACAACCTCTTGTAACAGAAATAACAAATGCACTTTTTGCCTTTGCAGTTGCACTTAAATATGCAGCACTGATTATATTGAAGCCTGCAAAGAAAAAGCCGATGAAGTATAGTCGAAATCCGTTTGTTGCAATTGGAATTAAATCCTTGTTATTTTCACTGTTGAAAGCCTCAATGATATTATTTGAACAAAGAATCGTGACAATATAGATTATAGTAGCAACCGCAAAAGACAAAATGACAGCATGTCGCAAAATTTGACGTAACATACAAGTATCGCTTGTCCCATATCCTTTGCTCGCAAGTGGCTGTATCCCTTGCGCAATCCCCGTAAAAATTGCGATTACCACAAGAGCTAAATTTGCAACGATTCCATAAGCTGCAACACCGACATTGCCCTCCAACTTTAAAATCACAAGATTAAATATAATCAGTACAATACCCGATGACATTTCCGTGACGAATGCGGATAAGCCAAGATTTACAATATCTGCAATATATTTTATCTTGACTTTACAGCGAGTAAGCCAAAAGTTATTTTTATGCTTTACGAAGTGGATTGATAATAGTCCTATGCTGATTATGGGCGCAAGTCCTGTGGCGAATGCGGCACCAAACATCCCCATCGAAAGCGGAAACATGAAAATATAATCAAGAATTATATTTGAGAAACTGCCAAGAAGCATTGCGGACATTGATAATCTGGGATTACCATCATTGCGAATAAAAGCAAGCAGAATATTGTTAATAATAAAGCACGGTGAGAAACAAAGAATGGTGGTCAAATATGTGACCGTTAGTGGAAGCGTACTATCATCTGCACCAAGTAGTTTTGCAATCGGATTTGATAAAACTACTCCGGAAAAAAGCAAAAAAATTCCGATAACTATTCCAAATAATATTGTATGCACAAAAACAGCATTTGCTTTTTGATGCTCATTTTGTGACTTGAAGATAGTATATTTGGTTGCGCCGCCAATGCCTACCATTAGCCCCGCACCTTGAATGAAGCAGTAAATTGATATTGAGAAATTTAGCGCCGCAAGTCCTGTTGCACCAAGAGCACCTGAGACAAAAAATGTATCCGCAAGTATATAGCAGGACAGCCCAATCATTCCAAGTACATTAAGACTCACATATTTCATAAAGTTTTTCAGTACAGTATTATTTTTCATATTTCCTCCCAAAAAAAAAGTGTCCAAACGCACACTCCTTCCAAGACCTAACGGAATGTGTTTGAACACTTAAACTGTTTTACTCGGTAGCAAAACAAAGTATTATTATTATTTATTATTTATAGTGTAGCATATACTTATGACTTTTTCAAGCAATATAAAACAGTAATGAGCTTACCTGGTCAAGTAAAATTGTAACACTTAGTTCGATTAATTTTATGAATCCCTCTTTTCAAAGGACGTAAGAGCACCTAATGAGCTGTGATGTCTTTAATGATGATAAAAAAATATAATCATTAAAGAACGTAATCTTTCACTCCATCTATATGCTACATTTACATCACTTATTTCGAATAGCTTAGGGGTTTTGCTTATTAGGCACTCTTACCCACAAAGCATATACCTTACATGTATTTTCTGTCCGTCAGACCAGAGTTTTGCCGCCGACTTCCTTCATATTCCACGTCACCATGGACACCCTTGTCTTAAGCTATGCACTTGGCACTATTAACCCGTGCTCAGGACTTTCACCCGTTAGATTGCACCCATGCTAGGCGCACTGAAAAAAGAAGTAAATACAAAGTACTTACTTCTTAATGTTAAAACTTATTGATATACCACCATGCCGTTTCCATGGGCTATTCGAACCCTGTCTACCAGGGGTGGAATCGCCTCATTACATCTGGTACCAGCTATAAATAGCCAGTCAACACTCCATAATAAGAACATCAACCACAATGTTAAAATGTTGGCTCAACATAAACCATTTCAACGCACACAGCAGAATATTGTTTAATATTATTATATAGCAATTTAATTTAAATTGCAATTACAATTAAAAAATAAATTAAGGTATATCAATAGGTTTATAAAGTTATTATGCCCTTATTTTTTTGAATTATTCCTTGCTTTAATTAATTGCTATATTTTAAATCAGTGTTGATTATGACATCATATTATCTTAAAATAGTTTATGCCCTTAAGTATAATAACTTAAGGGCATAATTTATTCTTTATTATTTTTCTGTTTTACTTATTCCTACTCCAAGCTCTCTTAATTGTTTATCATCTACAACATTTGGAGCTTCACTCATTGGACAGTAAGCATTTTGATTTTTAGGGAATGTGATAACATCTTTAATATTATCAGTTCCTGCAAGGAACATTACCATTCTATCAAGACCATATGCAAGTCCGCCGTGTGGTGGTGGTCCATATTTGAATGCTTCTAATAAGAATCCAAATCTCTCCCATGCACTTTCGTCGGTAAAGCCTAGAAGATTAAATATTCTTTGTTGAAGTTTAGTATCATGTATTCTTATACTTCCTCCACCAAGTTCTTCTCCATTTAATACTATATCATAAGCTTTTGCACGAGCTTTTCCTGGATCAGTTTCTAAAAGATGCATATCTTCATCCATTGGTGCTGTGAACGGATGGTGAAGCGCTACAAATCTCTTCTCTTCATCATCATATTCAAACATTGGGAACTCTGTAACCCAAACAAAGTTAAACTCTTTATTATTTTCAAGAATCCCAAGTTCTTTCGCAAGCTCTAGTCTTAATGCTCCTAAAGATTGAAGTACTACACTATCAACATCAGCAACTATTAGAACTAAATCTCCAACCTCTGCGCCTGATGCATTTAAGATATTTTGCATTTCTTCTTCTGAGAAGAACTTAGCTATAGGAGATTTTATTTCTCCTTCTTTATAAGCTATCCATGCAAGGCCTTTAGCTCTATAAGTCTTAACGAATTCTCCTAATTTATCAATTTTCTTTCTTCCCATATCACCACAGTTTTTAGCTACGATAGCTCTTACTGAACCACCATTTTCTATAGCTCCTTTAAATACAGCAAACTCTGTACCTTTCACTGTTTCTGTGATATCTTGAATTTCCATTCCAAATCTTAAATCTGGCTTATCACTACCATATTTATTCATTGCTTCAACGTATGGCATTCTTCTTATTGGAAGCTGAACATCTACATCAATAACTTCTTTGAATACTTTTTTAAGTAGTCCTTCATTTAAAGCTATGATGTCTTCCATCTCTATGAAGCTCATCTCCATATCGATTTGAGTAAATTCTGGTTGTCTATTAGATCTTAAATCTTCATCTCTAAAACATTTAACAATTTGAAAATACTTATCGTATCCAGATACCATTAATAACTGTTTAAATATTTGTGGAGATTGTGGAAGTGCATAGAACATTCCAGGATAGTTTCTACTTGGAACTAAATAATCTCTAGCACCCTCTGGAGTACTCTTAGTTAACATTGGAGTTTCCATCTCTAAGAATCCATTCTCATCTAGGTAATCTCTTACTACCTTTGAAGCTCTATGTCTAATCATTAAAATCTTTTGCATATCTGGTCTTCTAAGATCTAAATATCTATATTTTAATCTTATGTTTTCGCCAGCATCTAAATCTTCTTTAATGTATATTGGTGGAGTTTCTGATTCTGAAAGTATTTTAATGCTTTCACCCTTAAGCTCAACCATTCCTGTTGGTAGATTATTGTTTGGAGATTGTCTTTTTATAACTTCTCCTGTAACTGCAATACAGTACTCTGATTTAACTAAGTCAGCCTTTTCAAAAGCTTCTTTATTTATTTCCTCACCAAATACAAGTTGTAAAAGTCCTGTTCTGTCTCTTAAGTCTACAAAAACTAGGCCTCCTAAGTTTCTTTTTCTTTGAACCCATCCCATAACAGTGATTTTTTCAGAGATATTTGATTCTCTTACTTCACCACACATGATGGTTCTTTTTAGACCATTAAGTGATTCACCCATGTCAATTCCTCCTGTTTAAATTATATAATTAAATTTACTTTATAATAAATATTATCCATGAATATAAAATAGATAACCTTTAATATAAGGTATCAAGTAATGCTATTTTCTTAGATATCATTTCATCTATCCTCTTGTTATACTCTCTAACATCCTTAACATTTGCAAAACGTTCTATCCTGTTTTCATCTAAAAACACAACTTTTGAAACTCCATCTGCTCCTAATGCTATGATAGTCTGTTTTTCTTCAATCATTTGGATATTATAAATACATATCTTTTCATCAGTGCAGTATCCCACATTTTCCATGCTACCTACCATATTCTTCTGTCTATACATATAATATGGTTTCATATTTAAATCTTGGGATAACTGTTTTGTAGCTCCATACATATTATTTAGCTCTTGCTGCTCTGGCACTCTATACTTTTTATTGTTAACCATATTTTCATATAGTTTAGAACCTCTTTTAATAGACATCCCATGGATTGTTATATTGTCTGGTTGTAACTGAAATATTTTCTTGCAACTATTATTTATATGTGTTAGATTTTCACTTGGAAGTCCTATTATCATATCCATATTGATATTATCAAAGCCTAACTTCCTTGCTAGTTTAAAACATTTCTCCACATCATCACTATTATGATTTCTTCCAATAATTTTTAGAGTTTCATCATTCATTGTTTGTGGATTAATACTAATTCTGTTTACATTATATTTTTTCATAGATAATAGTTTACTTTCGGTTATACTATCAGCTCTTCCACATTCTACTGTAAATTCCTTTACATCTTTCCCTTGAACAAAACTTCTATAAATTTTATTCATTATATCTTCAAATTCTTCTTCATTTATAGATGTTGGCGTACCTCCACCAAAATAAACACTTTCTATAGTTAATCCTTTTTCTTCTATGTACTTACTTATAGATGTTATTTCCTTGGTAAGGGAATATAGGTAATCCTTAACTATAGGCTTGCATGAACCTATTGGATTTGAAGTAAAAGAACAATATACACATCTAGTTGGACAAAATGGCATTCCCACATATACGCTAATGGTATTTTTGTCCTTATTAACTATGTTTTTTTCATATCTAGCTACATCCATGCAAAGCTTTGACTTCTCCTCTTGAGTTTCATGTCTATCCTTAAACTCACTTATAACCTGCTCTTCAGTATATCCTTTTTCTAAAAGATCCAATGCCTTTTTAGAAGGTCTTATGCCTACTAGCGTCCCCCAAGGAAGTAATTTCCCAGTAACTTCTCTTAGATATACAAATACGGCTTTTTTAACTTCTTCAGAAAGTCTATACTCTTTATTCACTTTATAACTAGTACTACCATTTTCTCCATGAATTAAAATGGTATCTTCATCTATATTTATAAATAATCCCTCATCTTCATCCACAAATTCTATATCAATAAAACTAAAGAATAGACTTACCATTAGGAAAACATCATACCTAAAGTCCATATTATTAAGTTTTATCTTAATAGATTTTATATCTTCCATCATTTATATCAAATCCTTATTTAAAATTATCTTTAGCAGTAACTTCTTCCCATATTCATTGGAATGAGTATGCTTTACTAGCCAAATCACAGATTTATTTTTTCGCTTTGCTCTCAAAGACACTCCTTCTCATTTCATTCGAATGAGTAAGTTCAACTAACCAAATATAAAATTTGGAGTGTCACTTACAGAAATGGATTTTCTGCTCTTTCTTGACCAATAGTACTACTTGGTCCATGACCTGGATGGACTGCAATATTATCAGAAAGTGACATTAATCTCTCTTTAACACTATTTATAAGAGTGTTATGATTTCCACCTGTTAAATCACTTCTTCCAATAGATTGCTTAAATAAAGTATCTCCTGTAAATACATCTGCCTCAGTCAAAAGGCATATTCCACCTGGTGTATGTCCTGGTGTTGCTATAACCTCTATTTTGCAGTTACCAAACTTTATTATATCTCCATGTTTTAATATCATATTTGCTCCACCTTTAATTAGTGGTCCATAATACATTGCCTTATTCAAAATCATATCATTATCTTCTTTTGACATAGCTACAAGTGCTCCTGTCTTAGCTTTTAAGCCTTCCACTCCTGTAGTATGATCAAAATGCCCATGGGTTAGTATTATATATTTAGCCTTTGCAGATAATTCTTTAAGTGATCTACATATATCATCTATATCTCCGCCTGGATCTAGAACTACTGCTTCTTTAGTAGATTCATCAAATAATATATAACAATTTGCTGCATAAGTACCTGCCATCATTTTTTTTATAATCATTGTTACACCTCAACACTTATTCCATATTTAAAACATTAAACATCCACACTATAAACTTAATTTAGAAATCTTTTTTACTTTCTAATAGTAAGGTTACAGGCCCATCATTTATAATCTCAACCTTCATGTCAGCCCCAAATTCTCCAGTTTGAAGATTTGGTACTTCCTTCTTGAAAGCTTCTACTAGCTCATTATATAAATCCTTAGCAGCTTCTCCACCTTGAGCTTTCATGAAGTCTGGTCTTTTACCCTTTCTACAATCTCCATAAAGAGTAAATTGAGAAATTAAAAGTAATTCTCCTTTTATATCTTCAAGTGAAAAATTCATTCTTTCGTTTTCATCTTCAAAAATTCTCATTCCAAGAACTTTTCTAACTATATATTCTATATCTTCTTTAGTATCCTCTTTACTTATTCCAACAAGTAAATTAATACCCTTTCCTATCTCTGCTATAACTTTATTATCAACTTCAACCTTTGAAGATTTAACTCTTTGAACAACAGCTCTCATCATTAACACCCCTTAGTTTTAATTCTTCTTCCTATAAACGTCCTTAACATCTTTTATTTTTTTAAGTTTTGCTTGAATATCCTTTAGATGATCTATTCCAGAAATATTCACCTTTAAACTAACCACTGCTATATTATGCTTGTTAGTTATAGCACTTATATATAAAATATTAGCCTTCAGTCCTGACAAAACCTCTATTATATCTGTAAGTAGGCCCAATCTGTCCTCAGCCTTTATCTCTATATCTGCAGTGTAGTTTTCTTTATTTCCATTTCCCCAAGAAACTTCTACAATCTTGTGGCTTTCATTTTCCTCTAAAGTAATTATATTCTTACAATCACTTCTATGGATTGAAACACCCTTACCTCTTGTGATATACCCAGTAATTTTGTCTCCGTATACAGGACTACAACATTTTGCAAATCTAACTTGTATATTAGACATATCCTTAACTGTAATTCCAGAATAGTTATTGTTTATCTGCTTTCTTGGTTTTTCTTCTTTAATAATATTTACATCTGTTATCTTAAGAAGTTTTGAATTTTCCTTATCATAGGCATCCTTTAACTTTGTAATCATATTGGTAGGATTAATCTCTCCAACACCTACGCCCTGATATAGATCCTCAATATTTTTTAAATTATACCTTCTAATTGTCTTTTCCAATATATCTTCATTGATGATCTGAGAAAAAGTATAATTTTGTCTTTTACACTCTTTATCAACTAATTCTTTTCCCTTTGCAATTGCTTCTTCTCTATTAGCCTTCTTAAACCATAGCTTAATCTTGCTTTTAGCTTGGTTACTCTTTACTATATTAATCCAATCAATACTTGGTCCTTTTGAATTTGCAGAAGTAATAACCTCAACAATTTCTCCAGTTTTCAACTTATAGTCAAGAGGCACTATTTTACCGTTAACCTTACCTCCACTACATTTGTGACCTACTGCCGTATGAATATAATAGGCAAAGTCTATAGGTGTTGAATCATTAGGTAAGCTTATAACATCTCCCTTTGGAGTGAATACAAATACCTCATCTGAAAATAAATCTATTTTAAAACCTTCCATAAACTCTTCAGCATCTGAAGTTTCCACCTGCCACTCAAGCATTTCTCTAAGCCAAGAAAGCTTAGAATCTAAAGATTTGTCCTTCTCTACATCTTGAGAATTTTCTTTATACTTCCAGTGGGCAGCAATACCATACTCAGCTGTCTTGTGCATATCTACAGTTCTAATTTGAATTTCAAAAGGTTTTCCGAAAGGCCCTATAACAGTAGAATGAAGTGATTGATACATGTTTGGTTTAGGCATTGCAATATAGTCCTTAAATCTACCTGGTATAGGCTTATACATAGTATGTACTATTCCTAGTGCAGCATAGCAGTTTCCTATATCACCTACTAGAAGTCTCACTGCTGTAAGGTCAAATATTTGATCTATAGTTTTATGGCTCTTAATCATTTTTCTATATATACTGTAGAAGTGCTTGGGTCTGCCTTCTATATCAGCTTTAATTCCCACAATATTAAGATTTAGCTTAAGTTGAGAGATAATATGATTTATTTGTTCTTCCCTCTCATTTCTCTTATCCGAAATTAACTTTACTAAGTCATAATATTCCGTTGGATTTAAATATCTTAAAGCAAGATCCTCAAGTTCCCATTTAATCTTTGATATTCCAAGCCTATGTGCAAGTGGTGCATATATATCTAAGGTTTCTTTAGCTTTTTCTCTTTGCTTACTCTCAGACATATATTTTAAAGTCCTCATATTATGTAATCTATCTGCAAGTTTTATAAGTATTACTCTTATATCCTTTGCCATGGCAAGTAACATCTTTCTTACATTGTCCGCTTGTTGTTCTTCTTTAGTTTTATATTTAATTTTCTCAAGCTTAGATACACCTTCTACAAGGTCTGCTACCTCTACTGAGAAAATCTTACAAACATCTTCATATGTATATTCTGTATCTTCAATTACATCATGTAATAGCCCTGCCACTATTGTTGATGTATCAAGTCCAAGTTCCGCAAGAATACATGCAACTTCAAATGGATGAATAATATAAGGCTCTCCCGATTCTCTTTTCTGTTCTTTATGGGCACTTACAGAAAATTCATAGGCCTTATTTACAAAATTGATATCCACATTGTTACAATTACTGTTAATTCTTTCTATCAATTTATCAATCATTAGAATACACTCCTAAAATTAAAGGCTGGTTAATGAACCAGCCAGCTATTTAAACTCAATAATATTATATACTACGCTCCAAATTATTGCAATTTTTCTTTAAGTTTAAAAAGGGTAATCTATAACCGACATAATGTCATATCCTGTTATCTTTTCTCTTCCCTTAAGTTCTGTAAGTTCTATTAAAAAATCTATAGCTACAACTTCTCCACCTGACTGTTCAACAAGCTTAGCAACTGCTGCTACAGTTCCTCCTGTGGCAAGTAAATCATCAATTATTGCAACTCTTTGGCCTTTTTTTATGGAATCTTTATGAATCTCTAACACATCGCTACCATACTCTAAGTCATATGACGTTTGTATAGTTTCATATGGAAGCTTACCTGGTTTTCTAACTGGTACAAAACCTACACCTAGTGCATATGCAACAGGTACTCCAAATAAAAACCCTCTTGCTTCTGGTCCTATAATTATATCTATATTTTTATCCTTTAAGTGTTCTGCAAATATATCTATAGATGCTCTTAATGCAGCTCCATCTTGTAATAAAGTTGTCACATCCTTAAAACTTATACCTGCCTTCGGAAAATCTTCAATTACTCTTACTTTATCCTTTAAATTCATTATTATTCCTCCTACACCCACTACATTAACATATTTTATGCTAATTAAATTATATATTAATTTTAATCTGTTATTCAATACTTATGTGGTATGTGTGCTTCTATTTTATTTTTGTAATCTTCATTCTAAATTTCTCATTATTTCTTTGTATAAATACTTTGCAATTTGTTTCGCCCTATAACTGTTATTTGTAGTGAAAAGTTCTACAATTATTCTTGCATTATCTAACTTGTTTTTTGAAACCATTTTAGGAAGTAAGGTTTTTATTCCTTCATCATAAAAATCCATGACCCCACCATAATTATTTTCATGCTCTTCTAAAAGGGCTATAACACCATAATTGTTTGTACATGATAACTTCTCACAACCCTCTTCAACAAAATATCTATTTTCATTCTTTATTTCTATTCCTGTTGTAATTATGCCCATCATCACTAGATCTAAATACTTTTGAGTGCAACTTATTTTATAATAAGATGCTATAACCTGTATAAATTTATAAGTAAGTGAACAAGCAGTGAAAGCCTTGAAAGGATAGTTACAGTTTGGTTGGCATGTATTTATAGTTATACAACTGCCATCGTCCATTATATAGTCATGATAATCAATTACGATTATATCTATATAATTATCTTTGCAAATATCTAATTCCTCTTTAGAATTAATTCCACATCCAACAGTTATGATTAAACTTGCTCCAAGACATAATAAATTATTTTCTATGTCTTCTTTGTTTAAGTTTCTATCGTCTCTGTATATGCTTGGTATAAAATATTCTACATCACTGTTTACATATCTTAATACTAATCTTAGAAGAGATATGGCACATACACTATCAAAATCATGATAGCCATATATAACTATCTTTTCTCTTTCATTGATAGCTTTAACAATTCTATTTAATGCAATTTTCATATTTCTTAAAAAAAGTGGATTGTTCACTTTTCCATTTAAATTATACTCCATATGCTCTCCTCCAAATTAATAGAAAACACATATATTATAATTTAAAACTACCAATATTACAAATAAATTCTTATAAAAATGGCGAAAAACCGCATAAAATGTTTTTCGCCATTGAAATTTGTCTATATTAAGCCACTGAAGTAGCTTTTTTCTTACTCTTCCTATTTTTTAGCATAACCCATATTGGAGAAGCTATAAATATTGATGAATATGCTCCACTAGTAACTCCTATAATAAGTGGAAGAGTAAATTCTCTAATAGATGGTACAAACACATAAACTGCAACTATAGTTATAAGTGTTGTCAGCGATGTATTTATACTTCTAGTTAAAGTTTCTTTTATACTTATATCTGCAACTTCTATTGCAGTCATTCTTCTGTTCTTCTTATAATTTTCTCTTATTCTATCAAAGATAACAATTGTATCATTTATAGAATACCCAACTATTGTTAAAATAGCTGCTATAAATGGTGTGTTAACTTGAATACCAAGAATTGCATAAAAAGCAACAGTTATTAATACATCATGTGCAAGTGCAAGTATAGCTGCTACTGCAAAATTAAGTTCAAATCTAGCTGTAATATATATTAACATAGCAAGAGATGCAATACCTAACGCCATTAATGACTTCTGCTTTAATTCATTACCTACAGTAGCCCCAATAGTTTCTTTTCCAATTAAAGCACTATCCTCTAATGAATATTTTTCTTTAATACTATTTACAAGAGCATTAGTTTTGTCTTCAGTTAATATTCCTTCTTGAACTATTATCTGTATTTCTTTTCCCTCATTTGCTATCTTTGTAGAATATTTACCCTTAGCATATTTATCTATAATAGCATTAATATCATTTTTCTCAAACTCTTGGTTTATTTCTAAAGTAATTAAAGTTCCACCTTTAAAATCAATACCAAAGTTTAGACCTTTGACTGCTAAGAATCCCATTCCAATAATAATTATGGCAAAGGATATAGAAAACCAAATTTTACTTTTCTCAACTATTTTATTCATGGCTTTTCCCTCCTTTAACACCAAAGTGTGATGGTTTATTTATCCATCCCGCATTTACAGCATTGTTAAGTAGGAACTTAGTAACAAAAAGAGCAGTAAATATACTTACAATTATACCAATTAGTAATGTTACTGCAAATCCTTTTACCGTACCTGAGCCTAAGAAATAAAGCACTAGAGCTGCTATAATCGTAGTTATATTTGAGTCAAGGATAGATGATAAAGCTCTATTATACCCCGCTTCCACAGAACTCTTAATAGATTTTCCTGCCTTTAACTCTTCTTTAGTTCTCTCAAATATAAGTACATTGGCATCTACAGCCATACCAATTGTTAACAAAACACCTGCAATACCAGCCAAGCTTAGCACAACTCCAAATTCTCCAAAGATTATAAGAAGTATACATATATAAAGGACTAGTGACACAGATGCAACAACCCCTGGAAGTCTATAGTATGCAATCATAAATAATATTACACATATAATCCCTATCATTCCTGCTTGCTTACTAAGAGATAGTGCTTCTGCTCCAATAGTTGGTCCTACGGTTTTAACGGAACTCGGTTCTAAACTTACAGGAAGTGCTCCTGATGTGATAATGTTTGCTATTGAGTTAGCTTCCTCTAAAGAACTCATTCCTTCAATAACAGCCTTACCATCACTTATAACCGCGTTAACTACTGGATTAGTTAAAGTTTCACCATCCATTTTAATAGCTATATTTTTATTTAAAAATGTTTTTGTAGCCTCAGCAAATTTCTTTGTACCTTCTTCATTTAACTCAAGGCTAACTAAAGCTTTATTTTCCTGAGAAATATATGCTTTTGCTTCTTTAACTTCTTTTCCTGTTAAAAGCACATTACTATCTGGATCTTCAAAGGTTAACTCTCCAGTTTTACCAATAGTTTCTAAAACTTTATCCGTATTGAATTCCCCTGGAATTTCAATTCTAATTCTATTGTCCCCTTCTTGAGTTATCGGAATTTCACTTACTCCGTCTTTATTGACTCTCATGGAAATAAGTTCTATAGTTCTATCGATTATATCTGCATCTACGTTCTCATCTTTTATCTCCATTAAAAGTGACGTTCCTCCAACTAAATCAAGCCCTTTGTCAATACTATTACCAAATGTATTAATTTTATAACTCCCCAAATTTAACCCATAAAGTCCAGCGTATGCAAGAATCCCAATTAGTAATACTGAAATCACAAGTATAATTCCACTTTTCCCATTTTTCTTCTTCATGGTTATCCCCTTCCTGTTATTTAAAAATTATTTTTCTAAGCACCTTATTAATTATTTATTTTACAGGTATTTTATGGATAAAATCAAGTATATAAAGTTAAATTCATAAATATTTATTTTTTTTACTACAATTACCCTCTATATACCCCATCTTATCCATTTATTTTAAGTATTCTCAGCTTTGCAATCTTTATTTTAGATTAATTTTTTCACTCTTAAATTTTAATAAACTTGCATTATTATTTTGTGGTTTTAGCTTTTAAAGCTATGGCACATTCTATTCTCTTCTTCTGCATTTCACATCCTAATTCATAAGGTATATGAACATCGCCATTAAAGTTAAAGTTATTAGCTTGGCATCCTCCACTACAGTAGAATCTTGCCCAGCATTTTTTACAGGTAGGCTTGTTATATATGTGTGCATCTTTAAGGTTTTGAACTATAGAGTAGTCCTTAACCCCTTCATAGATATCTCCCATAAGGAAATCTTTATTCCCTACAAATTGGTGACAAGGATAAATTTCTCCATCTGGAGTAACTGCAACATATTCATGTCCTGCTCCACAACCTGAAATTCTCTTGTAGATGCATGGTCCACCTTGAAGGTCTATGTTGAAGTGATAGAACTTAAATGGATTTCCTTCCTCACTTTTTTTAATCATATACTCATATAGCTTATCATATTGATCAAAAATTATAGGAAGATCTTCCGCTCTTAATGAAAGTTCATGATTATCTGGAAGTACTACTGGTTCTATAGATATTTCATCAAATCCTTCATCCACCATATGTTTAACATCTTCAAAGAAATCTGTATTTTCTCTTGTGAAAGTACCCCTTACATAGTAAGTTTTAGATTTGTCTCTAATTTCTACCATCTTTTTAATTTTAGGAAGTATAGAATCGTAAGAACCTGTTCCATCAAATCTTACTCTTACTTTATCATTGACTTCTTTTCTACCATCTATGCTTAAAATGATATTTCCCATGTTTTTATCAAGATAATCCATTATTTCATCATTTAAAAGTGTTGAATTAGTAGTCATTGTAAATCTTATATTTTTATTATGGATTTTTTCTTGTGTTCTACCATAGTCAACAATTTCTTTTATAATATCAAAGGCCATCAATGGCTCTCCACCAAATAAATCAACTTCAATATTTCTTCTTTTTCCAGAATTTTTAATAACAAAATCTATAGCGTCTTTACCTACTTGTGCGCTCATGGTCTTTCTACAACCCTTGTATTCACCCTCATCTGCAAAGCAATATTTGCATTTTAAATTACAATCATGAATTATATTAAGACAAAGAGCCTTAATAGCTACTTCTGCCTTCTCACTCAACATGGCTATATTTTCATATAAATCCTTAGAATATAGCATTTCTTCATCTACTAAATATTTTAACTCTTCATATACTTCATCAATTTCTTCACTTGAATATCTGTCTTTGTATATTGTCTTCAATTCTTCTTTACTTTTTAATTTATCAGAATCTAGCATATCATATACTAGCTCGTCCACTTCATGAACTGCTCCTGAATTTACATCTATAACATAAAAATCATTACCTTGTTTAAACTTATGAATTAATTCCATTATTTTTTCCTCCTAACTAAACATAAAGCAGTAACCTTTTGTTACTGCCTTTAAAATGATTAGTTTTCACACTCTAAATTAGCTACTGTACAAGAAGTTTTACAAGCTGATTGGCATGAGTTAGCGCACTCTTTGCAACCTGGCTTCTTTAAACTTTCTTTGATATTAGATTTGTTGATTGTTTTAATGTGTTTCATCTCTATTCCCTCCCTATGTCTTACTAAATTTATAAATTTACTCCTAACATTCCTGACAGTGAACCTGCCGCTAGTGCAAGGATTAATCTAACTATGTCTTTTGTACCAAGTGATAGATCTTTACCAAAACATAAAGATACTATATATAATATTAACATATAAAATAGTCCTACTAATAATCCTACAAGCCAACCTTTGTTTCCCATTTTTAATGTAGCATATATTGAACCGTAAACAACGCTTGCAAGGGTAGCTACTACTAAAAATACCGAAGTAACAGCATCGCTAGCTGGAAAATATGAGGTTACCAGTGAATATACCAGAACGCATATTATAGTTAAAATCGATGCTCTAAGCACCCCAAAACCAATAGCTGAATAATTAAATTTTTTATACATTTTATAAACCCCCTTATATTAATAAATATGTTTCTACAAGGGGATTTATGATGATTATTCCTTGATTTCTACTGGCTGGTTAACTGATTCAGTAACTGAAGCTATACCAAGTTTACTCATTTCAATTCTCGCTCTGTCCGGACCACTTTCTAAAATAACATAATCCTCTTGGATGTTTATTATCTTCCCTCTGATTCCGCCTTTAGTCATGATTTTATCATTTACTGATAAAGAATTAATCATATCATTATATTGCTTTTTTCTTTTCTTTTCTGGCATGAAAATCATAAGATAAAATAATACGAATACAAGTATCATTGGAACAAACGCCATTAAGTTTTGCATAATATCACTCCTTTCACTATTAATCAAACTCGTTCTCTTATTCCTTCGAATGAGTAAGTTCTATTTGCTAAATCAAAGATTTAGAATATCACTTATGTATATATTCTTTAAAATAGATACCTAATTTTTTTGATTCCACTCTGAAAGTTTTTGTTCTTTAAATTCTTCAAAGTAGTCTCCATCAATTGCATTTCTTATATCTTCCATAAGCTTATTATAGAAGTATAAATTATGAAGGACACATAGCCTCATTGCAAGCATTTCTTTTGCTTTAAATAAATGTCTTATATAGGCTCTTGAGTAATTACTACATGTAGGACAATCGCACCCCTCATCTATAGGACTTTTATCAAGTTCGAATTTTGCATTCATAATGTTTATTTTACCATACTTAGTAAACACATGTCCATGCCTTCCATTTCTGGCTGGTAAAACACAGTCAAAGAAGTCTACCCCTCTTGAAACTGCTTCTAATATATTTGTAGGAGTTCCTACACCCATAAGGTAAATTGGTTTATCCTGTGGAAGATGTGGTACTACCGCATCTATTGTTTTATACATTTCTTCATGAGTTTCACCTACTGCTAATCCTCCAATAGCATATCCATCAAGATCCATCTTAGTAATAGTTTTAGCATGCTCTATTCTAATATCCTCATAAACTCCACCTTGGTTTATTCCAAACAACATTTGTTTCTGGTTAATTGTATTTGGATCCGCATTTAGTTTATCCATCTCAACTTTACATCTTTCAAGCCATCTAGTAGTTCTAGCTACTGATTTTTCTACATAATCTCTGGTTGATGGGTTTGGAATACATTCATCAAAAGCCATAGCTATAGTTGATGCTAGGTTACTTTGAATTCTCATACTTTCTTCTGGTCCCATAAATATCTTTCTACCATCAATATGTGAACTAAAGTAAACTCCCTCTTCTTTTATCTTTCTCATACTTGCTAAAGAAAATACCTGAAATCCACCAGAATCTGTTAGAATTGGTCTATCCCAATTCATAAATTCATGAATACCACCCATTTTATTAACAACTTCATCACTTGGTCTTAAATGAAGATGATATGTATTAGATAATTCTACTTGGCATCCAATTTCTTTTAAATCCATTGATGATACTGCACCCTTTATAGCCGCTAAAGTACCAACATTCATAAATACTGGTGTCTGTATCGTTCCATGAGGAGTTGTAAACTCTCCACGTCTAACTTTTCCACTCTTTTTTAATAATTTATACACGTATTCATCGTCCTTCCTTGTTAATGAATAAAGCGAAACCCTCTATTATTAAAGACAACATATAGATTGCTAAACTTTAATAGTCTGCTTCACTCACTTCATCTCTTTAGTATTGACTATATTCTCTATTGTATAAACATAGCATCTCCAAAACTAAAGAATCTATATTCCTTGTCTACTGCAACCTTATAAGCATTCATTACTATATCTCTAGTTGAAAATGCACTTATTAACATGATCAGAGTAGATTCTGGTAGATGAAAATTAGTTATTATTGCATCTACTATTTTAAATTTATATCCTGGATATATAAATATACTTGTATATCCAGATTGCTCTTTAACCTCGCCATTTTCAGTAGCAATACTTTCTAATGTTCTGTTTGATGTAGTTCCTACCGCTATAACTCTATTACCATTCTTCTTAGCTGCATTTATAATTTCTGCATTTTTACCATCTAAAATGTAGTACTCAGAATGCATTTCATGATCCTGTATATCTTCTGCCTTAACAGGTCTAAATGTTCCTAGTCCTACATGAAGAGTTACAAAGGCTATCTTTATTCCTTTTGCCTTTATTTCTTCTAATAATTCTTTAGTAAAATGTAACCCTGCTGTTGGAGCTGCTGCAGACCCAACTTCTCTAGAATATACAGTTTGATAACGCTCACGGTCTTCTAACTTTTCTTCTATGTATGGTGGTAACGGCATTTCTCCTAAAGAGTCTAACACCTCTTCAAAAATTCCTTCATAGTAGAATTTTATTTTTCTATTTCCATTTTCTAAAACTTCTACTATTTCCCCTCTTAATTCTCCATTTCCAAAGACAAAGGTTGCGCCAACCTTTCCTCTCTTTCCTGGCTTAACTAGAGTTTCCCATATGTCATCATCATATCTTCTCAGTAGTAAAAACTCCATTTTACCACCAGATCCTTCTTTAGCTCCATAAAGCCTAGCAGGCATAACTCTTGTATCATTTAATACAACACAATCCCCTGGATTTAAATATTCTATTATATTTCTAAACACCCTATGTTCTATATCCCCGGTTTCTTTATTTAAAACCATAAGCTTGGATTCATCTCTTTTTTCTAAAGGATGTTGTGCTATTAATTCTTTTGGTAAGTCAAAATAAAAATCCTTTACTTTCAAAACCTACACCCTTTCTCTATTTCAATATAAATTTTCACCTTATAACATATGTTCCGGAATAACTCTTCCCAAATGATTATAAGCTTTCTTAGCTGCCATTCGTCCCCTTGGTGTTCTAATAATAAACCCTCTTTGTATTAAATAAGGTTCGTAAACATCCTCTATGGTATTTACCTCTTCCCCTATAAAATAAGAAAGAGTTTCAACCCCTACAGGTCCACCACCAAAGTTATCTATTATAGCTTCTAATATTTTGTTATCTAATCTATCAAAGCCTTCACAATCAACTTCTAAAAGTTCTGCTGCCTGCTCTACCATAACCCCATCAATAATCTCCACTCCCTTAACCATGGAGTAGTCCCTAACCCTTTTAAGTAGCCTATTAGCTATTCTTGGGGTTCCACGGGATCTCATACCAAGACTTTGAGCTCCTTCTTTATCAATATTAACTCCTAGAATTTCTGAAGATCTTAAAATAATCTCCTTTAACTCATCATTGGTGTAATATTCCATAGAACATAATACTCCAAATCTATCTCTAAGTGGAGCTGTTAAAAGTCCAACTCTAGTGGTTGCTCCTATTAATGTAAATTTCGGAAGGTCAAGTCTTATAGACTTTGCCGAAGCTCCCTTACCTATAATGATATCTAATGCATAATCTTCCATAGCTGGATATAGTATCTCCTCTACAGACCTATTCAGCCTATGAATCTCGTCAATAAATAATACATCATTAGTATTAAGATTAGTAAGTAATGCAGCTAAATCCCCAGCTCTTTCTATAGCAGGTCCTGATGTAACCTTTAAATTTCCACCCATTTCCTTAGCCACAATATTTGCAAGAGTTGTCTTTCCAAGTCCTGGTGGACCATATAAAAGCACATGATCCAAAGCTTCATTTCTCATTTTTGCAGCCTTTAAAAATATATCTAGCTTTCCTTTTACCTTCTCCTGCCCTATATACTCCTTAAGTCGTTGGGGTCTCAAGGAATATTCTACTTCAATATCTTCCTCTACAATATTAGATGTGATGAATCTATCTTCCATAATACCCCTCCATTAAACTTTCTCTATCCCATTAATACCTTTAAACAGTATTTAATAATCTCTTCTACGCTCTTGGTTCTATCAACTTTTTCCATAGCCTTTTCAGCCTCTTTATCAGAATATCCTAAAGCAATAAGTGCTCCTACTGCTTCTGATAACTTCTCATTATGTATATCTCCTGGATTCTCTACGCCCATTATTGGTATAGATTCTCCCACAGTTATCTTATCTTTAAGTTCCAAGATAATTCTTTGAGCTGTCTTCTTTCCGATTCCTGGAGCCTTAGTAATTAACTTTTCATCGTCGGTAATTATAGCATACTTTAATGTTGAAACACTAGATATAGACATTAAAGATAGTGCCGCCTTCGGACCCACTCCATTTGTTGAAATAAGAAGATTAAACATAGCTCTCTCCTCTTTAGTCAAAAATCCATATAATCCAATGAAATCTTCTCTTACAATTTGATGAGTGAAAATTTGTACTGGCTCATCCTTAACTGGCATATTGGAAATAGTGCTTCCTGAAGTAAAAATTTTATATCCAATATTTCCACACTCAACAACTATATATTCCTTCTCTATTGACTTAAAAATACCTTTTATATATTCATGCATTATTTTATCACCTATCTTAATAACTATTTTGTCTTTTATAATTAACATATTTATTAAAGTTAAGTCATAAAAACACTTACTAGTCTTTCAATGATTTATCTCATAATAAAGTTATAACCTAAATTAAACTTACCCTTTACTTAAACTTTCTATTTAAGCTTAAATATAGTAAGTCAACTAATTATCCTATAATCTTAACTATAATATACTTTACCACCTATAATGTAACAATTCAATAAAAAGTATTTTAAACTTCTTTTAATGAATTTAAGGAGTTGGTAATATGGTAAAATTAACAGAGAATATAATCTAGTAAAACTCCTTGAATTCCTATATCTTAGTGACTATTCTAATCTTAAAGAATACAAAAGCTTATGTAGAGATTTAAAAGACTTTTACTTCAGCCGAAGATATGCTTCTGATGATTATGAACTTTTAGATAAAGAAGAATATAATGTCTATCTTAAAAACTTCTTTGAACTCTTGAATAAACTTATGGAAATAAGAACTACTTTATAAAAGCAAAGCTTATAGAATTTTCTATGAGCTTTACTTTTATGTTATATATTATTTATTTCTTAATCATATTAGTTTTCCTTACAACAACTAAAAAGATTATTACTCCAAAAATCGCTGCTGAAATTCCATTACTCATTTTATCACCCCTAAAATACTCATCATTTTTTACCCCCTTTTAAGTTCAATATATAATTTAATTTTTCAATTTATCTATACTATCCCCCACAAGCTTACTCCATGTGTCATAACACCTTGAATCTAATTAGTTATTTCTTCATGAACTACGGTGTTTCCTTCTAATATTTTAACTATTTATACATGTAAAAAAGTGATAGAAACTCAATAACTTGAATCACTATCACTTATAAAAGCTATTTATTTTTTATTCTGTTCATATTTTTTAGCGGCTATAACCATTGCACCTAAAACAACAAATAATAATATTAATCCCACCATAGCACATATAAGATTATCCATATAAATACCTATAGTACCAATTATCAAAGGTATTGCAAGTAAAAATACACCAATTGAAAGCACGTAATTTTTCACAAATATTCCATATAATATTACAGCTGAAAACCCTAATAATACTAAATACATTACCATAACTTGTCCGCTATCTCCATATTTAGAGTATACGGTTCTACTTAGCCATATCGCAAATAACCCACTTAGCGCCCCGAACTTCCCAGATTGAAAAAAGTTTTTTTTCATATATATCACCTCTTATAAATATAATCCTTAAATTGGTTTGCACCCCAATCTATTAGTATTCCAGCACCAACTGTCGCACCAAAGGCTATGCCTCCTACAACTAGTGCTGGTGCTGCAGCACCTATTGCTGTAGCCGCTGCACCAATTCCTATACCAGCTCCTACACCAACCCCAGCAGATGCTATATCAATTAATACACCTGCATATTCTCCTTTATCATAAGTATAAGCCATAGTTTTATTAAGCTCTCCATTGTCTTCTCTTACAACTTGTCCTAAACTATCGTAATAGTATTTTATTACCTTACCATTATCTATAGTTTGAATTCTTCCTAAGTCATCATAGGTATATTTTATTTCACTGGTATCATAAATGTTATATTTATACGATTGTTACTACTATTAGACTAAATATTTCATATTTATTTTGTTACGTCTAAAAAGAAACGTCAACGGGTATAAAAACCTGTTGACATTTTACTATTAGCTTCAATCAGACAATGAATTACTTTCAAGTTCTTAAGATGAAAATCATGGAATCCATATTCTCTCATGTATATTTTAAGAAACGCTTTTGGAAGTCTTTGTTTAACTTTTTCAAATATACTTGCATATTCTTTATTGTTCTTTTCCCACTGTACTTTAGTTTCCTCAAATTCTTCTTTGATATTGCTATTGTATCCTCTCCAGAGTTCTGACTTAAAGTACTTCATGTTTATTTCCTCTCTTTCCTTATGGAATTGCTAATTTTCCTGGTATTGTCCACCAAAGTGGTGGTGTTAAAGAAGGAATGACTCTAACTACTCGATAAGCAAGGTATGAACCTCCAACAACTACAGTTCCAGTTGCCACTTTCTTTACATTTGCTTCTTTACATTTTATAAACCACTTTCTTATTTTCATAGAATTTTAAAGACTATCTTTCCACCATAGGTATCATATATATTCATACTCTACATAGATACTATAAATTACTATTTTTAGTATCTATGTTAATAATTTTCAACATAAAAAACTACTAAAAGGCATGAACTTTGCGCATACAATTTAGTAGTTTTCACCAATTAATGTATAAATACTATTAAATTTTGAATATCTAAATACTAGAGTTATCTAATTCTATACTATAAATTAAATGTCTTGAAATACAGTAATATATAATGATTCATCATCTTCAATTATGTCTACGATTATATTCATATCAGGGAATCTTTCATTAAAACTTAGAGTCCAAAATTTTTTTAATATATTTCCTAGTGCTTGTATTTGTTCATTTATATTTGTATCCTCAAAATCTGTATTTATATGAAAAAAATCTTTAATTTCATATGAATTTATAGCCTTTTCTAAAGTTTTTTTGTCATTACACATAACTTTCCATTGCTCGTACCTTTCGATTGAAAAGCCATCCTTCATAAAAATACAGTTATCAATTTCAATTATTTCAGGATAGAAAAACTTAGCAAATCCCAGTGCAACTTGAATATCTGACTTCATATTTACATAATTCCACCATGAAAAATTTTTAGGATTAGCATTCTTCCATATAATATATTCCTCAATTATTTTATCTTCAAATAATTCCACCTTTTCACCTCTTATCCCATTTTATTATTTCCTCAGCTGTAGCTGGTCTTACACTATACCCATTTTGAAATCTTTCACCCGTTTTGGGATTTACATTAAATTTAGGCTCCTTAACGTTAGAACGTGGTATTGGTCCATGCTCTTTACCTTTTACAGTGTCTGCTAACGCTCCACTACCTCCAATAGAAGCGGCACCAAAACCACCTCCGCCACCATATTCATTTGACATACAATGTGCAAACCCTAATGGATCTTTAAAAACTACAGGATTATTAGCACAATATGCAAACATATTATGGGATAACATCCCTTGCCCTGTAGATACCAACCCATCCGAATTTAAAAACCTTCCAATCTCAGGATTATAATATCTTGATTGTAAATAGTAATATCCAGTCTCATTATCGTATCTATATCCTCTATATCTATACGGATTCTTTTCTCCTAATACTTTATCTCCTGTTATATCTACTAACTTACCCCAAGTGTCATAAGTGACACTCTAAATCTCTGATTTAGTCAGTGGAACTTACTCCACCAAATGAATATGAGGCGGAGTTTCCTATTTGAACTGAGTGAAAAGGAGTAACAACTTGATTACAATCGGAATCTAATATTCCTATAATGTCACTTTGAGCATTTCTAATGTAGAAATATTCTTCAGTGTCATTTAGTCTAAATCCTACAAGACCACTATCTCCATAGTTATATAAAATTTTATCTGATGGCTAGTATCCCTAAGCTTCACTAAGGGTTACTACGCCCCTAGATAACGATTTCTAACCTTCTGTGAGAAAAAAACACTCTCACACAAGCTAAGAATTCTGTTAATCTCCTGTACTTCCATTAGTTATTTCTTCATGAACTACGGTGTTTCCTTCTAATGTGTATTTAAGTGACACTCTAAATCTCTGATTTAGTTAGTTGAACTTACTCATTTGAATGTATATGAAAAGGAGTTTCCATATATATCCTATTAACTGTTTTTTCTGTTCTTATTCCATCAATGT
>NZ_JAVXMF010000007.1:0-148553 GCF_036646415.1 Clostridium sp.
GAGTTAATCCTGGTACTGGAGAATCTGTATCTTCGTGTAGTGGATCCTCTAAATCAGCAGCAGCTCTGTGAGCTTCAAGTCCAGTTGGTATAGCTTGTAATCTTACTGGATCATTGTCGTTGTTAGGATCGATTAAGCTTAGGTAGTATGGAGTTATAGCCATTCTTAAAGTCTCTAGGCACTTTTGTGCTCCTTCTTCTTCTTCAGCAGTTAATGGCATATACTTCTTTAAATCTTCTAAAGTTTCTATTCTGTTTTTAGTCTGCCAAGTCCAGTCGTTCCATTGCTCATCTGTTACATTTGGAAATAATTCTTTTCTACGATTAATCATTTTCAGGTCCCCCTTAAATTTCACATTTATATAATTTTGTAATTTTTGATATATATTGCTAGATATTAAACGTATAACTCTTGGAATATGTTCTTTAATGTTTCATTTTCTCTTAACTCTTCTAAAGTTATTTCAGCATGGCCTTTAGTGTATCCGTTTCCTACTATCATAGTAACGTCTTTACCAACACCCTCAGCTCCTAAAGCTGCTTTTGTAAAGCTTGTAGCCATTGAGAAGAAGTAAACTATACCATCATCTTTAACTGGTAATATAGTTGACATTTCAGTGTTTTGAACGTTAACTATGTTGATAGATACATCAACTTCCTCACCATTGTTGTTCTCTAAAGTTGTGTTCATTACGTCGATAGCTTTAGTAGCATCTCCGATAACTATTTTCATTCTTAAGTTTAATTGTCTTAATCTAGCTGCTTCTTCTTCGTTTCTAACTAAACCAATAACGTTTCCTGTTGGTCCAACTCTTTTAACTGCTTCGTAGCAACATAACATTCCTGATTTTCCAGCTGCTCCTAATAAAAGAACTGATTGTCCTGGTCTAACTAATTTAGCAACTTGAGCTGGAGCTCCTGCAACGTCTAATGCTGCTAGTGCTAAAGTTTCTTCCATATCTTCTGGTAATTTAGCATATAATCCGCTTTCGAATAATATAGCTTGACCTTTAATTTCTACTCTATCGATATCAGGTTTGATGTCGATTATTTCATCAATTTTAAGTGGAGTTAATGAAAGAGAAACTAGTGTAGATATTTTATCTCCAACTTTAAGATCAGTTTTTCCTTCTAATGCTGATCCTATTTTAGCTATTCTTCCGATAAGCATTCCGCCTGAACCAGTTACAGGGTTTTGCATTTTACCTTTTTCTGAAACGATTTCAAGTATTTTAGCTTTTATTTTTTCTACGTCATGTCCAGCTTCTTCTTCAATTTGTGTAAAGCTTGCTGAGTCAACGTTTAAAGCTTGAACGTCGATAAGTATTTCATTATCATATATATCCATATTGTTATCTATTTTTACTGCTGGTTGTGGTAATACTCCTAGTGGTGATATTACTCTGTGAGTTCCGTATTTACATCCTTTTTTCATAATTTACACGCTCCTTGTATATTCTTATTTATATTTTCCAAGACTTCGAACAATTATTCTTAAAGTCCTTTAAGTCCTAGTATTTCTCTTGCTTCTGCTGGTGTTGCTATTTCTCTTCCTAGTTCTTTAGCTATTCTTACAGCTTTTTCAACTAGTTGAGCATTTGTTTCAGCCATAACACCTTTAGAAAGATAAACGTTATCTTCGAATCCAACTCTTACATGTCCACCTTCGATCATTGACATTGCAGCTAATGGAAATTCATTTCTGCCAATTCCTGATACAGTGTATGTGCTTCCTGCTGGAATACTTTCTTTCATGAAAACAAAATCTCTCATGTTAGCGCTTATTCCACCGTTTACACCCATTACAAAGTTAAAATGCATTGGTGATTTTATAAAACCTTTTTTATTAAGTCTTATAGCCATATCTATCATTCCCTTATCGAAAACTTCGATTTCTGGCTTAACGTTTTTCTCTATCATTTTAGTTCCAAATTCTTTGATAGTGTTTTCTGTGTTTGTGAAAACCTCATCTCCACCAAAGTTACAAGTTCCACAATCTAGTGTTGCCATTTCTGGTGCTAGATCTACTGGTTGAAGTCTTTCTGCGTTGCTCATTCCTACTGCTCCACCAGTTGATGGTTGGATTATAACGTCTGGACATCTTCTTCTGATTTCTGCAATACATGCTTCGAATCTAGCTTTATCTTGAGTCGGTTTACCATCGTCTTCTCTAACGTGAAGATGTATTATACTCGCTCCAGCTTTGTAAGCCTTTTCAGATTCTTCACCAATTTCTGCTACAGTATAAGGTACACCAGAATTTTGCTCTTTAGTAACCTCTGCTCCACAGATAGCTGCTGCTATTATCAACTTTTCCATTTTAAACCCTCCTAACTCAGTTAAAAAATTAACAATAATTCTGCAATATTACTTGCATTATTATTTTCTCTTCTTATCCTTTGGTACTACACATGTTCCAGTAGCTCTACAAACTACTATTGGCTCTTCTAGTAAGTCACAAGCTGAATCGTTGATGTCAGGTCTTGGAACTATAACTTTTCTAGCTTCAAAAGTCATTTTTCTTGAAGTATTTCCAACGTTAGTGATTGTACCAACTGCTTCTATGTAGTCTCCAGCATATACTGGTGCTAAGAATTCAACGCTGTCATAAGCTTTGAATAAACCTTCATCTCCATCATTTAGGATAAGTAACTCTGTAGCAACATCCCCAAATAATTGTAACATTCTTGCTCCATCTACAAGGTTTCCACCATAGTGAGCGTCGTGTGAACTCATTCTTAATCTAATTAATGATTCCATTTTAAAATTCCTCCTCATAACTTGTTATTATGTAATAAATTTACTGTTAAAACAAAAGTGGCGCTGAAATATATTCAACACCACTAGCTTACTAAATAATACCTGCTATTAATGCAATGAATATACTTCATTACATAAATAGCTCACCATTAAACATGGCAGTGATAAAACTTTGTGTTTTATCCCCAAGCAATACATAATACCTATGTATCCTTTCGGCCCATAAATAATTCACTACAACATCGGAGGGTATCCCCTTATCATTTGAAGTTACCAATTTACAAGCGCCTCTACTTATGTTTCGTTTTTTAAACTTTATATTAATTCAATAAATTATTTATTATAGGATTATTATAAATCTAACCTTTTATAATTGCAATATGTTTTTTAAAATATTTTGATTTTTTTTAAGTTCTCCTATAAAAAACAAAAAACATTCTACATATTATTTAATTATTCCCCATTTTCTTTACCTGTAATAAACATAGAAACTGATTCTCCCATACTATTCCACAAGGATTTCATTGTAGGAAAAGAAGCTACCATCTTAACTATTGAACCTTTATATTCTTCTTCATTCCATTTATAGTTATGAGTTATACAGTTTCGTAAATATTTTCTAAAGAATAACTTGAGATTATTTTGAAAAATAATCTCCTTGTATTGATTATTTTTATTAATAAGAATTACACATATCTTTTTTTGCCTCCCTAAATTAACACTTAAGGCCAAAGAGTCTTTATTGTAATAGTTAAAATGGAAGGGATAGTATTTTTTATCTAAATTATCCTCAATACCTAATATTATATGACCTGAAATTATATTGTTACTTTTTACTATCGCTGCCTTAAATTCAAATTGGTTTTCATTTAATTCATAAATGAAATCTTTAAAATCGTCTTTTATAACAACAAGAGTTATATGCTTATTTTTAATTTGTTTTTCAATTAAGGCGGACACTCCTAGTGGCAATTTTACAATTGTATCTTCTATATATCCCACTACCCCATTCCTCCAAATATCTGCATTTATCTACTCTATGCTAATTACATTAAAAATTTCTTCATAATTAACGGATTCTATAATTTTGTCAACAATAGAATTACTAATTACGCCAGTTCCACCTAGCATCAATACTTCATTTGATTTCATACCTTTTAATTTTTCTAAGGTTACAGTATTGTAAGATCCTGACTCTTCTATAAGTACTATAGGTGATGAAGTTAATGCTGCAATTGGAGCTCCAACTAACCCATCCGGGAAATTTACTCCTGTAGCTATATATATTTTACTTAAATCAATGTTATCTTTGAATGCATTTAAAACATTCACGTTAGTTTCATATCTATTAATTCCGCCAATCCTCACTGGATTTTTATAATTATTCATATTAGCATTTGAAATTACTCCATATCCACCAATTACGTATGTTTTCGATATGGTATTGCTTTGAACAAAGGTTTTATTGTAGCTATCATAGTTGTCTCTTTCACTTAAAAGTATTGGCATACCAAGATTTGCAGCAACAGGTGCTATTGATAATGCATCTGAAAAACCCGCACTAGATGCAACCACAACGCCATTAGCTGTTCCTACTTTATTTGCAACTTTAACTGCAGTTTCATATCTACTTATACCACCTAATCTCTCCACAGAAATACCTTTACCTTTTAGTTGATTTTCAACACCTGAAGATACTACTCCAGTACCTCCAACTATAAAAGCTTTTGTTGGCTTTAATCTATTTATTTCAGTTAATACACTTGTTGGCAATGTGGTACTTTCAGTTAATAATATAGGAGCATTATACTTCTTTGCTAAAGGTGCCGCACTTAATGCATCCGGGTAATCACCACCACAAACTAGTACAATAGTTCCACTACCTTTTTTCCATCCATTCTTAGATACTTCAACACCAGTATCATACCTAGTTGTACCGCCTAACCTTGTCCTTACAGCATCCGCCTCAACATTATAATTATTTAAAAAGGATACTGCACCAAAAACACATAATGTAGAAATTGCAATACCTATAACCTTTATTCCCTTTTTCATAAAACCCTCCAAATTAATCTATAATTTATATATACTTCTATATTATATCATATAGACGCAATATTAAATATATTCTACAATTTAATATTGTTTTTTACATTTTCTATAAGTCTAAAAATAAAAAACCATGTTAAATTAAATACTTTAACATGGTTTTATGAATTATACTGACAATTTATCTCTCATTGAAATTATTTCTTTTTTTTCATTACATTTTCTATATATAAACCAATAAACTAATCCTATACAAAGAGCTCCACCAATAATATTTCCTATTGTTACCGGTAGTAACTCACTAAATATCCTACCAATATTTAAGTTGTCCAATTTTTCGGCAGATATATGTGAAGCTTCAACAAATGCTGGATTTGTTTTTGCAAGTAATCCAATTGTAAAATAATACATATTAGCTACACAGTGTTCAAATCCGCCTATAACAAATGCAAATACTGGGAAGAATCCCATAAAAATTTTACCAGTAACATCTTTAGATGCATAGGTACCCCATACACTTAAACAAACTATAATATTGCAAAGTATTCCACTTGCCAATGCTGGTCCAAATCCTATATTTGCTTTGGTAGCTGCTACTTTAATAGCATAGCCACCAACTGTTCCCGTCGATAAAAGTCCTGATTCAAAAACTAAAACTGCTACGAAAGCTGATCCTATAAAGTTTCCAACCCAAACTAATCCCCAATTTTTAAACATTTGTCCTGTTGTGATTTTTTTCTGAGCCCAAGCTATACTAAGTAGTGAGTTTCCTGTAAATAACTCCGCCCCACAAATTAATACTAATATTAGCCCTACCGGAAATACTATTCCAGCTACAAATTTTTGTAATCCTGGATCACCAATTCCATGTGATGCAACGGATGATGTATATGCACCTAAAGCTATAAATACCCCGGCTAAAATTCCTAAAACTAAAGTTTGTATACTTTTATTGTTTGCTTTTTTTACTCCAACTT
Organism: Clostridium sp.; assembly: GCF_036646415.1. GTDB lineage: Bacteria > Bacillota > Clostridia > Clostridiales > Clostridiaceae > Clostridium_J. Next base: position 5,786 of record NZ_JAVXMF010000007.1, read on the forward strand.
GTTCTACGTATGTCGTAATCTCATCAGGTGAAAGCATTTTTTTATCCATTTAAGGTTTCCTCCCCATATTTTATATGTGAACAATATTTTTATATGTGAACATTTTGTTTCCACGGATTATTATATTGAAGGAACTATGAACTGTCAACGACTTAAGTATAGGGTATATTTCCCTTCACTCCACTATCTTGTAAACCAAGTTATATTGTAGATTCCAAGTTCTTGCCATGATAAGTTTTCCCTTATATTTTCGTCCTTAAAAGTATTCTTTAAAAGACCTTTAAGTGTTAATGAATTGTTAATTAATTTTTCATTCAATTCACTATCATCTTTTATAAACTTATTATCCTCTACTATATACACTCCATCATTACCAGCCAATAGTAATCTCTTCCCTTGATAAACTATATTCCCAGTTATTTCATAAGGCTTTATAACTTGTGAAATACCCTGTAATTCTTTATCATTAATTTTCCCAGTATACAAATACTCACTTTGTTCCCCTTTTTCCCTATCATAATTAAATGTTATAAACCCAATCTCTTTCTTGTCTGGTGAAACTTTACCTCTTAGAAGTACCTCACCTTTAGTTTCTAAAGTATATATTTTTGCTTCATTAATAAATATAGAAGTTATACCTTGTTTATTTACTCCATAAACCAAGGTTTTTCCATTATCTAAAACATCAATTAAAATTCCTTGGCAGGTATTTAGAATTTCAAATTTTTCTAGCCCATAAATTAAATATCTTGTTGTAGTTGGATTTACATATAACTCTACAATTATATTATTATCCATCCATGATATATTAGATATTTGGTCATTCCCTATATCTTCGACCTCTAAAGTTCTATATTCCTCAGTATCCATACTATATATAATTATCTTATTTTTTTCATCCATATACTTAAATGCAACATTTCTCCAGTCATTACTAAGCGCTGCAAATTCCTTGAATCTCGTTAAATCTCCAATACCCTCCAAGTACATTTCATCTTCATCAAAAATATATATATTATTGTTTTTTTCTATAAGTGCACTAGTGTAATCATTGTTAATACTTTCCTCATTATTAGCTTTGTTTTTCCCTATAAAGCTACATCCAGATAAAATAAACACAAAGAGAATTAGTGTGATTAATATTATATATGACATTTTTCTAGTTTCTTTTATTTTGTTCTTTTTAAATCCCATCACTATTCCTCCTGCTCTTTACTTTCGATATGCCTTATACATTATACTACTTGAAAATCCTCTATTCAATATAATAACTAAGTGTACATAGATTATTTTTATGTTACTTTTTATTTAAATATCTATGGATTAAAATCTTTAACTATCACGTAATAACTACATATGCTTTTCACTTTTTGAATAAGCTTTGTTTCTTCAACAATGTTTACGATTTCAAAATTTTACTTATCTATTAAAAGTGCATACATAAAAATATACGAATCAAAATATCACTTAGAACTTAACTATAATAATAATTCTATAAATTTTATTTATATTTACTTTATTCATAATTCACCACCTTATAAAGTAAATTAGCACTACTTTTTCTTTAAATTCACTAGACTTCAAGACTCAATGCTAATATGAAAATTCATGTATTAATTTTTTCATAACTGTATATCTATTATAAAATTATCCTTTCATGGAAAAACCGAGTGAACAGCGTTTCATAAAAACCAACTATTCCCTCGGCTAAATTGTTTCACTAATACAATATTTATATTACTGATAACTTCATAATCTTTCACTTATGTTATATTGTTGACTCTGTATTCCACCATATTATATATTTATTTGTTTAAAGCATTATTCACAACAGATTTTACTAATTGTTCATTTGGTATATAAGGAAGAGTTATATGGTCTGTTCCTTGATTTTTATCATTATATTCCATACTAGTTTCAATAGAGTGTGGGTTTCTTGCCCAAGCTCTTCTTGCAACTCCCCCCATAACATCCCATGCCATAGATGATCTTATTATATTATCAACTCTTTCACTACCATCAAGAACTAGTCCGAAACCTCCATTGATTGATTTACCGGTTCCAACTCCTCCCCCATTATGAAGAGCAATAAGACTCATTCCTCTAGCTGCATTTCCCGCAAAGCATTGAATTGCCATTTCAGCCATCATATTACTTCCATCTTTTATATTAGAAGTTTCTCTGAATGGAGAATCTGTACCACTTACATCATGGTGATCTCTTCCTAGCATTATTGGTCCAACTTCACCATTTCTTACTAATTCATTAAATTTAAGTGCTATATCCATACGCCCCTGTGCATCTTGATATAGAATTCTTGCTTCTGTCCCAACAACTAATTGATTTTTCTCTGCATCTTTAATCCATATATAGTTATCTCTATCTTGACCTCTTCTATTTGGATCGATACAATCCATAGCTGCTTTATCAGTTTTTATTAAATCTTCATGATTATGACTTAAACAAACCCATCTAAATGGTCCATATCCATAGTCAAACAGCATTGGTCCCATGATATCTTCAACATATGAAGGATATATGAATCCATCTTTTTCATCTGTTCCATTTTTAGCTATATCTTTAGCTCCTGCATCATATATAGCCTTCATGAAGGAGTTACCATAATCAAAGAAATAAACTCCTTTGGCAACTAGTTTTTTTATAATTTCATAATGCTTAATTAATGTCATGTCTACAAGTTCTTTAAACTTAGCTCTATCTTCTTTTAAAAGTCTTGTTCTCTCTTCAAAAGAAATTCCAACTGGAGCATACCCACCATCATAGGCAGCATGACAAGAAGTTTGGTCTGATAATAAATCTATTTTGATATCATTTTCTAAGATGTACTGAAGTAAGTCTACAATGTTACCATGATATGCTATAGATATAGTCTCATTATTCTTAGCTTTTTCCTGTGCAACTCTTACAACTTCAGCTAAATCGCTAGATGCCATAGACACCCAACCTTGATCAAGTCTTGTTTGTATTCTTGAATAATCAACCTCTGCTACTATTCCTACCCCTTTAGCAATTTCAACAGCCTTAGGTTGAGCTCCACTCATTCCACCAAGTCCTGAAGTTACAAATATTTTACCTCTTAAATCTCCATCCTCAGCAACACCAAGTTTTAATCTTCCTGCATTAACTAGTGTATTAAAGGTTCCGTGAACTATTCCTTGTGGTCCTATATACATCCAACCACCTGCAGTCATTTGGCCATAGTTAGCTACTCCAAGTTGAGTTGCTAAATGGAAATCATCAGGGTTATCAAACATACCAATCATAAGTCCATTAGTAGTTATTACTCTTGGAGCAGTTTTAGAACTTCTAAATAATCCAAGAGGATGTCCACTCTCCATAACAAGAGTTTGCTCATCAGTCATATTTTCTAGATACTTTTTCATTAATTTATATTGCATCCAGTTTTGACATACCTGTCCTGTTTCACCATAGGTAACAAGTTCATAAGGATATAATGCAACATCAAAATCTAAGTTATTATCTATCATAACTTGGAAAGCCTTACCTTCTAAACACTTTCCTTTGTACTCATCAATTGATTTTCCACTTAATTTCCCCTCTGGTCTAAATCTATATCCATAAATTCTTCCCCTAGTTATAAGCTCTTCCATAAATTCAGGTGCAACAGCCTCATGAAGCTCCTCTGGAATATATCTTAGTGCATTTTTCAGAGCAAGTTCTGTTTGTGCTGGTGTTAAACTAAACCCTCTATCTGGAGCTCTTCTAATTCCTTCTTGAAATTTAGGCACTTCGGGTAACTTGTCATCTAGCTTTATTACCATCTTATTTTTAATATCAATGTTATTAATCATAAATTTCACCCCATCTATTATATTTATCTTCATGGTTTTATTTTAAAAGTAACTTGATACTCTACTATACTTCCTCATTAAAAGGTTCATTTAATTCCTCAGTACCTGCTAAGATAAATCTTCCATCCTTTATTACTTCAATAACTTCACCTGATTCAGTAATAGCATTTATAAATGCTAACTTATCATAAGGAATTGTTATATCTGTATGACATTGAGTATAAGCATTTTCTATATCAGTTTTTCTTAAAATAGATTTTTCATTATCCTTAGCAATGATTTCTTTACCATCAAATGGATTGTATACTCTTTCATCTTCACTATAAGAGAAACAAGTATCTCCCACTGCAAAATGTGGTCCCATTTTTTCGCCAATAAGAATTGGAAGAATATCAACTATTCCATGCTTTTGTGCTATTACATAAGCAAGAGTATTTGTACCTATTGCGAACTCTCCAAGAGGTAAAGTCTTGTTCGGGAATAATAAATTTTCTTCTATATACTTTTTATTTTTCTCTTTATCATCAAAGTTAGAACAGTTATATTTTTCTATAAATCCATTCTTAAATAAAAGTTCTAAGTTAACATACTTAAGTCCATCTAAGAATATTTCTTCTAAATGAAGAAGTCCATTAGTATCCTTTAGCACTGGGGAAGTAAATACTTCTCCTACTGGAATATTAACTGTAGCAACACAATTTTCAAAGTTAGTCTCTTTTTCAGGATCCTTAAGTTCATGCATTCTAACCTTTATATCAGTTTTATTGCCATTATACCCCTTAACATGAATAAATTCACCCTTATCTAGAGCCTGAATTATACTATTTTGAATTCTTTCCCATCTATCAGAATCTAGAGTATTAATTTTCATAGTATCCGCAAATATCTCTTCAAATTTTTCTCCAATCTCTGGTGTAGGGAAGGCTATTATTGTAAAAGTATTCTCTTTAGACGGCATATAAGTATCTTGAATATTTCTAAGTCTTACTGTAGCGTTCTGATATATCTTGCTTTGCTCTTCACTTAATTTTAAAGCTGTACTCTTGCTTTCCGGTGCAAATGGAACCTCTCCAAAGCTATCAAAATATGCTCCACCAGAGTATTTAGATAAAGCTTCCTTATACTTATCAAAAATGGCTACATACTTTTCTTCTTTAATCTCAGCCATTTTCTTATCAAATACTAATGCATTATCAAATCTGTGATCATATATAAATTGTTTGTTTGCCTCAGTAGATTCTACAATAGTAAGGACGGTAGTTAAGTTATACTTTCCAAACTCCTTCATTACTTCCTTCATAATAGCTTCTTGTCCAACTAAATATAATACTCTCACTGTAGATTTAATAGTATAATCCTTCTTCTCTCTTATAAAGCTATCCATATATCCTTTAACCATGGTATATGCAATTTTATTTACTTCATTATAAGTTGATAAGAATTTAGCTGTTTTAATTTCATTATCCGTAATATATTTTCCATATTTAAATAAATATCTTAAATCTTCAACACTAGCTTCTTCAACTATAGATTTATAAAGGCTCTCTGTATTTACAGACCAACCCTTTATTTTGTCTTCACCTTCAACATCTATCATTGAAACTTCAAAATTTCTTATTATATTAATTATTCCAGCTTTATCCTTATAATTTTTCACCACATGAACATATACTCCAACAAGTAATTCTATTAACTTGTCTATTTTCTTTGTTTTATGCTCATAAACTAAAGCTATAACTTCATTTAATCTATTATATAGATATGTAGCTACTTGTCCGAATTCTTTTCCTAGCTCCCCAACTGCATAATCTGGATTTCCATAACTAGTTCTATAATTTTCCCCTATTATATCACTATAGATTTTATGATTTTCTTCTAATAATTCCTCGAAACTCTTTCCTTTAAAATATTCATCATTTAATTGCTTCTCTAAGCAACATAAATCATATATTTTTTTCCCCATTATCTTAAAGAAAACTAACTCTTTTTTATTATTATCATTAATTAAAGATAGTTCTTTAATCATATTTAAATTATTAATTTTACCCATCCCTATATCACCCCTTCAATAAATATCCATAATAAAACCGTATCATATTCAGAAAATTAATACAATAGTTTGAGGTATTTTTATCACTAGGTTAAAGTGATAAAATAGTGAATTTAACATTACTTCGTCGAATATTGTATCCAATATTAACAAAAGTCCTCTAAGGAAATTTTCCTAGAGGACTTTTACTTCAATTTATATTTTACCCTATATTTTAATAACCTATTAAAATTGGCATGAATATTATCTTTGCCCCAGTTTTAAATTTGGCACTGCATTTAAAGTTAAGTCTGCAATTCTTCCCGCTTTATATTCATAATAGGCAGCACTTCCTATCATAGCAGCATTATCTGTACAAAGAATAGGTGCTGGAAATAGTACTCTTATTCCTTCCTTTTCTCCTCTTTCAGTAAGCTTTGCTCTAAGATAAGAGTTTGAGGCAACTCCACCAGATATAGCTATTTTATCTACCTGCTTTTCCTTACAGGCCTTCATAGCATTGTCTATAAGTACATCTACCACAGCTTTTTGGAAGGAAGCTGCCACATCCGCTTGATTGTAACTTTCACCCTTCATTTGAAGAGAGTTTAGATAGTTAAGCACCGCTGATTTTACTCCACTAAAGGAGAAATCTAAGGTTTTATCATGGAAGTTTGCTCTTGGGAATTTAATAGCATCTTCATTACCTTCCTTAGCGATCTTATCAATTTTAGGTCCACCTGGATATCCAAGCCCTATAGCTCTAGCCACCTTATCATAAGCTTCTCCTGCTGCATCATCTCTAGTTTCTCCTAGAACTTCAAAGGTACCATAATCCTTCATATGTACAATAAAAGTATGACCTCCAGATACTACAAGAGTTACAAAAGGTGGTTCTAACTCCTTATACTGAATAAAGTTTGCACTTATGTGCCCTTCTATATGGTTAACTCCTATTAAAGGAATATTAAGCCCATAAGCTAGAGACTTTGCATATTGAAGTCCTACAAGTAAAGCTCCCACAAGTCCAGGGCCATAGGTAACTCCTACTGCATCTATATCTTTAAAAGTCATATTAGCTTCTCTAAGAGCTTCTTCAACCACTGCAGCAATAGCTTCTATATGCATTCTTGAAGCCACCTCTGGCACAACTCCACCGAACTTTTTATGTATATCAATTTGAGAAGCTATAACATTAGATAAAACTTCTCTACCATTTACAACTATTGATGCTGCAGTCTCATCACAACTTGACTCTATAGCAAGTATTTTAAAATTCTCTTTCATTTCCTTTGCTTCTTTCACACTCTTCACCTACTTAAAATAATTTATTAACTATGTAAATCTTAATTTACTTTGTATATAATATTTTATTATACATTTAACTCAAATTCACAATATGATTCTTATCCAATAGCTATCTACCTCAACACTCCCATCTTATATTAAATTGGGAGTTTATCCACATATTTAAATAATATATCCACACATTCAGATAGTTATATCAACAAATGTTATTACTTCATATTATTCTATCATTATTTAAGCTTTAATTACATATTTTCTATCTTAAATTATACTGTCACATTAAAAATTATTATAATTCCTAGTAAAATTGTGCTCTAACGTAAATTTAACTATAATTATTCAACATCCTTATTTAGTAAAACCAAAATGACACAACCATATTAAGATTGTGTCATTCTTCATTTTTAATTTAAAGCTATTAATTTATCTTTTGTTAAGATATGATCAGTGATCCAGTTTACTATAAATTCTAATGCTGATATTATGTATTTATCTTGATTCTCATCAATAATATTTAAATCAATATCGTTTATCTTTTTAATAAACTCATCATGCTCCACTTTTTGAGATAAAAACTTTCTATAACTAATACTCAACATATATTCTTCCTCTGATTTAAAATGATATATTGTATAGTCTTTTAGCTCTTCTAATATTTCTACAATCTTATCATATTTGTCAATACAAAATTCATTTTCTAAAAGTGCATAAGCCCTATTTGTTATTTCAAATAACTTTTTATGCTGTTCATCAATTTTGTCAACTCCGATATTATACTCATCTTTCCATTTTATCATCTAACATTTCCCCCTTATATATCTGTTGGTAACTTTTAAGAATAACTTAGCCACCAAAGATTCTATCTTTAAAATTATACTGAAATTTGCGTGGACAATCAACTAGGTATTAACTTTTTTAGTATATAGTTAATACTTTATATTCACCTCAAACATAAGTTCCTATGGTATAATATTTAGTATGAAATATACCTATTAAAAATACATTTTTCAAGGATATAGGTATTTAATATTTATTGAAATCATTATTAAAGAAAGAGGATAAAATATGAATAATGTTAGTTATGCTAAGGTTGTAGTAAAGGGTTCTCCCATTTCTAAATCCAACTTTAAGCTTTTTAATAGTAGTAAAAGAGCAATACTTCCCTATAACTCTGGAAAGTATCATGATAGATATGCATTATATGAAGAAGAAATTGCCTATGAATGTATGATTCAAAATCCAAGTATCACCTTAACAGAAGCTCTGATTGCTGTACTTAAGGTTTATTATAAAAGTGAAAAACGTCATCCAGATACAAATAACATAACCAAAAGCATTCTAGATGGAGTTGAAAAAAGTGGACTTATAATTAATGATGCCCAAGTTAGAAGGCTTATTATTGAAGAGTTCTATGACAAAGAAAATCCTCGGTTTGAGCTAGAACTATACGGAGAAAGCACTTATTCTATGGATTATAAAATCATTAAGCTGGAAGAAACGCAGCCTGTTATAGATTATGAACCTCCAAGTAATAAGAAGAATAAAGCTATAAATTCTTTAGAGGAAATAGTATCTAATAAATGTCTTTCTTCTAAAACTTCAATAGCAGACACACAAATTTCAAAAACTCATCACTCCAAGCAAGTCTGTGAGATCTGTAATAAGGCTGTAGATGATAATAATATAATGTCCTGTAATAAAGGAAAAAGTTTAATATGTAAGAGTTGCTTTAAGAAGTTATTCTAAATTTTAACTTCAAATTCATAATGCACTTAGTGGCCTATGTTAGTCATTAACTATAGTAAATATCTAAATTATAAGCCTAGATCACTAATTAAAATTAAGTGTACCCTAGGCTTCTATAATAAAATTACTAACCACCTACTCTTGTGAACTGCCCCCTGTCAAGTAGACAAGGAGCAGCTCAGTTTAAAAGTGTAGGTGGTTATCTTATTTAAATTATATTAATTTATAAAGTTCATTTTCTTCTCTTTTCATTCTTTCTTCTATACTACCTAAAATTGCTTTTGTTTCTACTACTACGTAATTTTTATTAGTTTTAATTTTATTTGTAGTATTAAATTTCTCTTTATAACTAGTAAATTTTACTAACATTCCACCCATTTCATCTATATACTTTTGGCTTATATCCTTTGTTTTTTCATCCTTTAGTAAATTAGGATATAAAAATTTATCTTCACTATTTAAATGAATTTGTAATTTTCCAGCAAGCTTGTTTATATTAATTGCTAGTTCTGAAGAACACTCTTCAATTTCATTTTGATTTATAATTTCATAGATTTTTTCAATTACCTCTTCTATATCTTTATGTTGTCTCTGATAATTATTTAAATTCATATTTATTTCTCCTTATACTTTATACACTATTAAACATTTAAATTATTCCACCAAATGCTATATGTATATCACTTATTCGATTAACTTACTATTTAAATTATATTATAAAAGGTTAATATTGGATGTAACATCCGTTACACACCATAGAATTATTTGATAAATAATTCACCTTACCATAATATATATTTATATCAAAAATTGTAATATTAATAAAAATAATCTAGTATGATAAGATTTAAGAAAACGATGTTGCAACTAAATACCTTGATAACTATATGTATAACGCTTTAGCATTGGCTTTTGCCATAGTCAGCTTTGTACTCTACTACCGGAATAAAGCGAATAAGCTAAGCAGCTTTTTGTATGCATTACCAGTAAGCGGATTAGTTGCGGAAACAATCGGTGTAAGTATATATTTGTATAATAACCATACTTTTTTGTTTCAACTGATTTTTGATTTCTTGAGTCTGATAATATTAGGCTGTTGGTTCTATAAAAAAGCAAATAATAAATTGATTTATATAATGACCATTGTCGTTGTATCTTCAATAGGCTATTTTCTGGTTTACCGATAAATGTTTTACATATTGCATAAAGGGTCAAGTTCCAATTTGTCGTTATGATATTATGAGCATAATTTGTAGTTATTTATGATACAATCTTCTCAAAATACAAATCAAGGGAACTTTTTACAAGTTCCCTTTAAAAATAATACATTATCAACACTATTCTTTAACTAAGTCATTATTTTTAATTCGCTTACGTAAAATATAAATTATTATAAATGAAAGCCATTCTCTTCCTATAACTTAATGCCTCTAGCTAGTAAAAACTCACCATTATCAACTAAAGTTCTTTTACAATATGCATCCATCTCTAACTTAAGTAATGTGTCCCAAGCTACATTATCTTTTTCTATATCATTAACAGCCTTTCTAAATCCACTGGATACACAAGGACTTCCCCCCAATGTAATATCCCCTACTCCACATTTCTTTAATATAGCTTCCAACTCTTCTCCATCAAAGAAGTGTCTTGCAGGATGTGACACCATCTCATGTTTTGGTAAATCGCCAGTTTCAACAACCTGTGGAATATACCAATAGTCCGGTCTTCCAAAGAATGATACATAATCAAAATCTTCTCTACCTAGTTGAGTTCTTATTACACCCCATTTACTATTTACACTAATTAAGATTTCTCCACCAGTTTTAGTAACTCTAACTAACTCTTTTATTGCTCTCTCAGTATTCTCTAAAAGATAGTTTAAAGGTGCTCCATAACAAATAACCGTATCAAAGCTATGGTCCTCAAACATTGATAAATCCGCTAAATCTCCATTTATAATTCCATCTACATAAGCTGATAAATTTTCTTCATTTAATTTATTCTCTGCAATACTTAATTGTTCCTTAGATATATCAAATAAAGTAACCCTACTCTCTGCTTTAGCAACTTCTATACTAAACCTACCTGCACCACAACCAGCATCTAGGACTTTCTTACCCTTACCTATATACTTTTCAAGAAAATGCATATGTAAATAATAATTAATTCTATCATAAGGTGATAAATCTAGCCTTTGCCATTCCTTCACACCATAGTTATCATAAAACTTACTAATTTCACTTGGATTATACATTAATATTCCCCCACGTTTTTCTTAAAATTTTTACTAAAGTTATTCTATTTTCTTCCCTATCCATAACTACTTAAAGTGAGATTTTCTTTTTTGACTTTTACATTCTCAATACTTAAAGACTTATTCCTGGAAACATTAAGTTTTTTTCTACTTCTTGATAGCCAAAAGATTTATAAAGTTTTACTGCAGGTTTGTTTAATTCCCATACCTCAAGTTTTGTTTTGTTTAATCCATTTACTAAGAAATAATTAAATATATAATTAAGTATAATTTTTGATATTCCTTTTCCACGTACTTCTGGTAGAACATATATGGTTTCAATATAGCCAACACCATCATTTTGAAAAATTGTACAACCACCACATCTTTTGCCATGAATTAAAAAATATAAGCTCTTAAAACACTTTTCCTTACTTTGTTCTATAAGACCATCTGTATCTAATGGTGATATAAAGATTTCATCATACATCTGTCTATATTCAATAAGTTCTTCTTCCACTTCTGAATTCATCTGAACTACTTCAATTTCTTCAGGAAGTGCATATTTAAAATCTTCATTAATATTTGCTTCCATAATAATGCTGTACTCTTCCTCTAAACCATTTCTAATATAAAAATCCATGTTATCCATGTTATATTCAAATCCAGAGTATATTCTTGTCTTTAAATCTGGTCTTTCCATGCGAATCTCTTTAGCTCTAAAAAAGACTTTATCAAATAAATCTTGTTTAACTTTATCCCTTAATAGTTCGTCCATATTTGCTTCTATATTAATATCTATAAAGATAAGGTGTGGTATTTCATCTATCTGATGTTGATTGCTATTTGGATATACATAGGAACTACCCAAATAGCATCCATCATTACTTATTGCTAAAAAAATATTATTTTTACTATTACCATACTGATCTTCCGTTGGATTTTTTATTTCAATACTCATATTTTATATCCCCTTCTTTATCTTTGAAGGTGCTACCCCATGCAGTCTTTGAAAAGCTTTAGTAAAAGCATCTGGACTTTCATAACCATATTTTATAGCTACATCCGTAACTTTTACCTCTTTAGACGTTAACTCTTCACCAGCAAAGGTGAGCCTTCAATTTCTAATATATTCTGCTAAAGTAAATCCAGTTAATGCATGAAATATTCTCTGAAAATGGTAACGTGATGTAACGGCAACCTTTGCTATTTCATCAATCTCTATAGTTGAATCCAAATTATCTTCAATATATTCAATTGCATTGTTAAGACACTTAATTATTTACAATTTTCTAACCTCCATTAAAGTATATAGAAATAAAACATTTTATTCTTGTATAAACAATAATTATTCAAATTATTATTTTATATTCTGTATAGCTTCTTTTATAAGTTTTATTATTTCATCATCTGCAAAATTCTTTATATTTACATCCCCGCTTTAGTTGTTTCATAAGAATTAGTATTTATATATCTTCCATTTATATATCCATTTCCTGTATGAGTAAGCTGAATCACTATGAGTGGAAGTATTTTTTTCATTAATATTTATTATACTACATATTTTGTTATTATATCTTTATTTTACCAGTAATTTTTTCTAGTAATAATCTTTTTTTGTTGACATCTATTTCATTTGTTGATATGATACTACTTATATTTTACTATATTAGGAGATGACATTATGAATTTAAAAACAAATCTATCAATTTCAAAACTAAATAATAACTTTTTCTTTAGCTTTTTTAGATAGGTTTGTATCTATATAATCACTTTCATAGATACAAACCACACAGATTATGTGTTTTGTATCTATGATGGCTGAGGTTTTTATTTTGCAATAAAACGAAGTCTCATAGGTAATACTATGGGGCTTTTCGATATCCTAGGTGAAAGGTCCCATAGCATAAACTATGGGACCTTTTTTATATATAAATATTTTATATTATACATTTAGGAGGTAACAAAATTGGAAAACATAGAAAAAAGAGAAAAATTTACTGGTAAACTTGGTTTCATCCTCTCCTGTGTTGGAGCCGCTGTAGGTTTAGGAAACATATGGATGTTCCCTTATAAATTAGGTGAAAACGGTGGTGCTGCATTCTTAATACCCTATTTTATTTTCGTACTACTACTTGGAACAGTTGGTTTAATATCTGAGTTTGCTTTTGGTAGACAGTTCAGAGTAGGATCAATGGGTGCTATTCAAAAAATTTTTAAGGAAAAAAATATAAAATACAGTTCTATTATATCAACAATTCCCACCTTGGGATTAACTGGTATATTTATGTTCTATACCGTTGTTATCGGATGGGTACTAAAATACTTCATCATTAGCTTTACTGGAGAAATTTTAACTATAAATACGAAAACTTACTTCTCCACTTTTACAAATAGTAATAGTGCAGTGCTTTGGCATGGATTAGCTGTTTTAATAACTTTAATAATAGTTAGCTTTGGAGTTTCTAAAGGAATCGAAAAAATAAACAAAATCATCATTCCTTTATTATTTATTACCTTTGCACTTTTAATTGTAAAATCCCTGAGTTTACCCGGTTCTATGGAAGGTGTAAAGTATCTTCTTGCACCTGATTGGTCATATCTTTTAAAGCCAAATACTTGGGTTATGGCTCTAGGTCAAGCTTTCTTTACAGTATCTTTAACGGGATGTTGTATGGTTATGTGTGGTAGCTACACAGATGAAAAATTTGATATACCTAATTGTGCAATAAATACAGTACTATTTGATACTCTAGCTGCTATGCTGGCTGCATTTATGATTATGCCAGCAGTATTTGCTTTAGGCCTTAGTCCTACAGCTGGACCAGCTTTATTATTTGTCACTGTTCCTAGCATATTTCAGACTATGCAACTAGGACAAGTATTAAGCACTTTATTCTTCTTAAGCATAATTTTCGCCTCTATTTCATCTTCTATTGCTATGTTAGAGGGACCTGTGGAAGCAGTTATGAATTTAACTAAATGGAACAGAAAGAAAACTACTTATATTACTGCTATTTTAACTTTTATACTAGCTATACCACTAAGCCTAAGTGGTTCTTTATTTGATAAATTCACTAATTTCATCACTATAGTACTATCTCCAATTGGGGCATTAATAACTGCCATTGTGTTCTTCTACATACTTGATTCAAAAGAAACTTTAGATCAGTTAAATTTAGGAGCAAACCGTAAATTTGGAATGTGGTTTATGAATTTTGGTAAATACGTTTTTGTACCAACAACTGTTGTTGTAATAATTTTAGGATTAATATATGGTGGCATTGGTTAATATCTAATTACTTACAGAGAATAAAACTAATCCATTATGACTTTCTATTCTTTTCTATAATAATGAAAAAAAGCCCCAGTGCATAATTTGCTCTAAGGCTTGTATTACTTAGTTTTATTTAATTTCTTATTATCTCAAGAAATCATTAGCACTAAGATTTTATGTTCTATATGTTCATGATAAAGATTAATTATCTATAATAAGGATTGAAGTAATTTCTTACTAGGAGATGGAATTACTACCTTTTCAACGAGGATTCCCTTATCAATTGAGTTTTTCGCACCTGCCTCAACAGCAGCATTTACAGCGGCAACATCACCGGTTAAGGTGAAGAAGGATTTTCCCCCAATACCTGTTCCTAGTCTTAATTCGATTGGATCTACATCTGCAGCTTTTAGAGCGTTATCTGCACATACAATCATAGAAGCAATTGAAAAGGATTCTAATACTCCTAAGGCTTGAATGTCTGTGATAGTAGAAGTTGATGTAATGGCTGGATAAACTCCAGGATGAACATTGGGAAGTATAAAGTCATCTACTACATAGTTTGCTCCTACTCTGGTACCTGCTTCAACAGAACTTTCAACAGCTGATACATCCCCATGTACTAAAACAATATATTTTCCTGGACAAACAGGAGTTGAAAATAATATTTCAACATCAGCTGCTTTTAACATGGCATCCGCAGCCTCAATTCCCTTTGCAATACTTGTAAATTCTACTAAGCCAATTGCTCTTAACATAGTGATCCCCCCTTATAAACTTTCAATTTCAATGAAATTTCCAACTTCAGTTACTCTTCCATCAATGCTTGCATGAACTCTTGCCCCTAATGCGTTTTCTGGTATTTCACCTAGTAAATCTCCAATATGAACAAGTTGTCCTATCTGAACAACTGGAATACTTGGACTTCCAATATGTTGTTTCAGTGGTATTCTTACTTTTTTAGGTTCATAATTTATCTCTTCTAGGGGAGCTTCTACATCAAATTCCTTAAGTCCTAATTTTCCAATCAATCGTTTAACTGGAATTTTTCGATATTCCTTTGATGGCTGTTCCGAATAATTATTTGTTAAAGGAATATATTTTATCTTGTTCTCTGCCAACTTTTTCTTATAATTGATGTTAATAAGGCGGGGAGATAAACTTGCAGGACATGCAAATAATTCACATACTCCACATTCACAACACAAAGATGCCATTTCAGCTCCTTCCACATTGTTTCCTCGGTCATAGTTTGATTTTCGCATCATCAAATGAGGTTGAAGGTTATGTCCAAGTAAATATCTTGGGCAAAGGTCTGTACACATTCTGCATTGTAAACATGCTGCTTTTGATTGATGAATGGCCATTTGGGGAGTCATATTTTTCTTTCTAATTAAACTATGGTCCTTAGGAAGAACAACAAGCCCCTTTGTAGTTTTTGTAATTGGGGAATTAATATCAGAAAGAATCTTTCCCATCATAGGGCCTCCATCAATTACCTGGATATTAGAAATATCATGAATACCTGCTAAAGTTAGAACTTCACGAACTGGAATTCCAACAGGAAGTCTTAAAGTAACATGCTTAGGCACGTCCCCAGCAATTGTTAAATAAGTATGGGTTACTGGTTTATCCTTTAATCCATTTGATAAATTTAATACTGTTTCTGTATTTGTTACAATACATCCTACTTTAAGAGGAATTCCTCCTTCTGGAACAATTCTTCCTGTTACTTCATTTACAAGACTTTGTTCATCTCCAGCTGGATAAAAATCTCTTAGTGGAAAGATTTCAATATTTTCATGGCCCTTTAGTTTCACTTTAAGAACATCAATAGCTGCTCTATGTTTGCTTTTAATGCCAATGAATGCTTTTTTAGCCTCTACCTGTTTTGTAATATCTTCCAATGTTTCTATAATCTCTTCCGCATATAGAATAATCAATTGTTGATCTACTCTTAAAAGAGGTTCACACTCTGCGCAGTTTAAGATAACATATTCAGCTTTAGCTGAAAACTTAACATGAGCAGGAAAACCAGCCCCACCTGCTCCGATTATTCCATTAGTACGAATCGTCTCTATTAAATGATTTGACATTCTATAGCCTCCAGTCAATAAAACATTAAAAACAATAATCTAATCAATGAGAGACACAGTCTCCAGCTATTAGTTTTTCAATGTCAATATAATCTCTTTCATTTATTTGTACCTTATCAATGCAAATAAACCTACCTTTTTTAAAAAATACCTACTCTAAATCCGCCCAATTAGCAGGATATGTCACATACATAAACTTTGCATAGTTTGGAACACTGAATTGAATTGTTGAGTTCTTAGGAATAAAAATTATTTCTCCTTTATTGGCTACAACTTTTCTTCCATCAATGTTTATTTCTAAAGTTCCATCTATAATATAATCTACTTCATCATATTTTAATGTCCAATCAAAGCAAGTCTCTTTCATTTCCATAAGACCGCATCCAAGTCTTGGACTTTCTTCTAAAGTTACAACATCCTTTAAAAGTACATTATCTTCCGGTTTACCAGTGTCGAACTTGTCTAATTTTACAGTGTCTAATTTTACTGACATTATACCGCTTGCATCTACGTGCTTTTCAAATTCACATTTTTCCTTTAATAAACTTTCTGCTATGATTTTTCTAACCATATCTTCAATTAATTTTGCATCTATATTTTCCATTTTAACTCCTCCATTTGAGCACATTCAAATAAATAATAAGCAAATATGCTATTACATTTATTCAAATGTGCCTTATTATATTATGCTTTAATAGATTTATCTTTTTTATTTCTTGAAGCTATAAAACAAGCTAAAGCAACTGCTGTAATTCCACTAATTAATTTTCCAACTATCATAGGGAATATCATTTCTTTTTCTACTCCAGCAACAAAACCTAAATGATCTCCAAACACAAATGCTGCACTAACTGCAAAAGCAACGTTTATTATCTTACCTCTATCATCCATATCCTTCATCATTCCGAACATTGGTATACTATTTGCAAGACTTGCCACCATACCTGCTGCTGCAATATCATTCATACCTAGTAATGAACCAAGCTTCATAAGAGGTTTTTTAAATACTTTTGTTATAAAATAAACCATTGGGAAAGCTCCAGCAAGTACTATTGCAATAGAACCTACTATACTAATACCTTCGGATATTGGTGCCATACCAGGAATAACAACAAAGCCTGTTAAAGTTTCTATTATTATAGCTGCAAGACCTATTGTTATAACTACAACTACACCTTTTCCAAAAACAGTAAAGCCTTTTATCATTTTTTCAGGAATTATCCATAATCCTATAGCAAGAAGTGCAGCAACTATTATTATTGGTACAAGATTTTTAAGTACCATTATTACTCCAAACCCAGCTGTAAGTCCTCCTATAAGTGCCCCAATAGGAATTGTTATCATCCC
The DNA here is from genome assembly GCF_036646415.1 of Clostridium sp. Lineage (GTDB taxonomy): Bacteria > Bacillota > Clostridia > Clostridiales > Clostridiaceae > Clostridium_J. The sequence goes on from NZ_JAVXMF010000007.1 coordinate 23,655, forward strand.
TGCAAGTACACCTGTTGCCAAAAACTTATGATCTTCTTTTTTAATGATTCCAAGAGCAACTGGTATAGTAAATACAATAGTTGGTCCCATCATAGATCCTATGATTACCCCTGAAAAACTTGCTGCCTGTGCTGATTGTGCAAGTTCTTTTGCAAGAGGATACCCCCCCATATCACAAGCAAGTAAAGTAGTGGCAAACATAGATGGATCTGCACCTAATGCGGTGTAAATTGGAACTATTATAGGTTTTAATACAGTAGCAAGTACTGGTGCTAAAGAAACTACACCTACCATTGCTATAGTTAATGAACCCATTGCCATAAAGCCCTCTTCAAATTGTTCTCCTAAACCAAATTTATTTCCTATGCACTTATCTAGTGCACCCAAAACCATAAAAGCAACCATTATATATATAATAATTTCATTTATACCCATATTTTTATCTCCTTCCCCATAAATAATTTTTTAAACATAAATATGATTTTTATACTAAAACCATCCTCTTTAGTTTAGAAATTCTGAATCAACTTCTAAGCTATCTATTATACCTACTATAACAGCATCCACAGGCACATCTTTTATATGCAGAGATGCTCTTGCAGAACTACCTTTAGTAACTAACACATTATCCCCTATGCCAGCGCCTACTATATCTGCAGCAACGAAAATTTCACTTCCATTGCCAGCTGCAGATTTAGATGGTTCTACCACCAAGAATTTTAACCCATTTAATTTTTCGTCTTTTCTTGTAGCCCAAATATTGCCTATAACTTTGCCAATAATCATTAGCCGTCCCCCTTATTTGTGAACCACTCCATATATCCCTTTAACCCTGTTGAGATGTTTTCGAATCTCCCCTATACTCTATTTATCTTTAATTGTTTTATTCTTATAAAGTCTTGAGCTAGTGGGGTTAATATAGCATTTTTAATTATATTTACTTCCTTTATTCCATTCATATATAATTTTCTAAGATCTGATTCTGTAATTAATTTTTTATTATTTATTTCTACTATTTGATGTGATTGTACAGTATCCTCTGAAACCTCAGTTTTAGCTTGTGCTTCAACTTTACTATGAATATCATTGTTTGATATCATGCAGGCACCGCTTACTATACTTGATTCCATTGAACAGGATTTTCCCTTTAATTCATCATTACAAGCTACACCCAATTTCATACTTTTTAATAAACTTTTCTCATCAACTACAGAAACTCCATAAGACATGATTTTACATTCATATTTACTATAAAGATTATATAGAGCTTCATTAGAAGTACTTGAATATTTCCTGTATTGTATTCCCTCTTTTAACACATAAACCTTCTTGCCATTAAAAAGAGAGTCTATTATAAATCCTTGCACGCTATCATTACATAATCCAAGTGCCATTGATGATAAACCCTTATTACATAAATTTGTAACTACAATATGCTCATAGTTTCTCAAATTTGCATCTGCTTTATCATAAATATGAATCTCATATTCATGTCCTATAAGTTCTTTAACCTTGGCTAATTCTTCCTCACCGTAACTTATTACTAATACCTTTTCTTTATTCATTTCAGTATTATTCGTACTCCTCGGAATTCTCTTCATAACTTCCTGAGTGATCATATCCACTAACTTTTCCATATCCATTTAAATCACTTCCTTTTATGTGGCAATGAAATTTTCAATACACCTTACCTTATAAGGTATATATTTTTATTTTTAAGATTTCTATGAAACAAGAATTCTATTTTATAATTCTGGCAGTAGTGCCTTTAGTATATCCACAGGCATTTGCTTCATCATAATCTATGTGCATAAAGGTTCTATATTCTTTATTTACTCTAATCACAACATCGTCAAAGATTAGTGGTCTTTCTCCATTTACTCTAACCTTCACTATATCTTTATCACAAACTTTAAATAACTTTGCATCTTCTGGTGATAAGTGTATATGACGTTTTGCAATTATTAATCCTTCTCTAATTGTTAAAGAAGCTCTTTCTGTGACAATTGTTATACCTTCACTTCCCTGTAACTTTCCTGATTCTCTAACAGGGGCTTTTATTCCTAAAATAAGAGCATCGGTTTTAGAAATTTCCACTTGTGTTTCACTTCTTTCTGGTCCAAGTACAACTACATTTTTAATTGTTCCCTTTGGTCCAGTTATGCTAACTCTTTCGCTACAGCTATATTGACCCGGTTGTGATAATTCCTTTACCTTTGTTAATTCATAATCTTTACCAAATAATATATCAATATGTTTTCTTGAAAGGTGAAGGTGTCTCCCTGAAGCTTCTACTGTAATTTGAAATTTTTCACTTACTCTTCTTATGACTTCTTCTACAATATATTCAGTGTTCATATCTGTCATGAGTACACCCCCTTTATTTATATTTTCCTGATAAAAACTTAAGCATCATTACATATAAACAGCTACTTAGTCTATTTAAATATCTGATGATATCGTTTCTTGTTATCTCTCCGTCAATGTCTTTAAATGCCTTAAAACCACACACTTCAACTTCCCTTACATTACTTCTTATGGAGTTAAGTGCAATAACTATTTCACCCATCTTATAATTTGGTATAAAATGTTCCATGTTGAAGTACTTTTTAGGGTTGTGTGAAATTTCTCTTAGGTCATTCTCATTCATTCCTAAAAGTGAGAATTCAGGAAGTTGTTCTTCTAATACTTCTGCCCTTAATACATTACGTACAAAACATAGAATCTCTTCTAAATCTTTTGCCACACTTTCCTTTTCAAGCTTTACTGATAAAACTTGAGCTTCTAAAATTTTAGATTGAAGACTGTCCAGTCTTCCTCTAAACTCTATTCTCCTATGGTCTTTAGGTACTAATTTTTCTCCATATAACTGTGTCATATGCTCTGGTTTTTTCTCTACATAACCACCCTGAAGACAAATATATTTCGGAAAAATCTTTCCTTTATCTTCATTTTCGTTTTTTGAATTTCCTTGTTTCTTAGCACCCAGTTTATCAACAATCATCAATTTAATGTTTTTATCCTGTAGATATTGCTTTGCAGATGGTGTAATAATAACTCCCTTTTCTACTTCATACTCTTTAATATCTGTATTTTTAAGTTGTTTTCTTAGTTCACATTCAGTTAGCAAACTCATATAACTCACATCCTCTTAAGAAGGTTATATATAAACATACTATCCGCCACAAGCTTTTGGACTGTAGGGATAGTATGTTTTAGATATTAAGCTTCTGCTTTTACCATAGGAAGTATTGCATCTACTTCAGTGTGTGGTCTTGGAATTACATGAACAGAAACTAATTGTCCCACTCTCTCTGCAGCAGCAGCTCCTGCATCTGTAGCAGCTTTAACAGCTCCAACATCGCCTCTAACCATTACAGTTACTAATCCTCCACCAACATGTTCTTTACCTACTAATGTAACATTTGCAGCTTTAACCATTGCGTCCGCTGCTTCTATTGCCCCTACCAATCCTTTTGTTTCAATCATTCCTAATGCGTTTGTACTTGCCATTTTATATTCCTCCTAAAATTTTATTTTTTATTTATATTTTTTATTTATATTAATTATTTTTATAATTGACTTCTTAATTTTTCTATAATTTGTTCTACTATAATATTTATACACGCTTCATTTAAATTTCCTTGACTGTGATTAGAACTATTAGTGTCATTTTTATCCACTAACTCCTCTATTTCCTTAACTCCATAAGCCAATCTTCTTACATTCAATAAATTGAGAGGTCCAACATTATCAGAAGTTGCACTTCCCCCAACTGCTCCACAGCCTAAAGTTAAAGCTGGTACTAAGTTTGTAGTAGCTCCTATTCCACCTAATGCGCCTGGAGTATTAACTAATAGTCTTGATACTGGCTTTTTAAGTGCAAACTCTCTAATTATAGCTTCATCCTTTGAATGTATTACAAGAGTATGTCCTGCTCCCTCATTGTTTAATATTTCAATACATTTTTCACAAGCCTTTTCCCAGTTTTCTTCACAGTAGAAGCCTAGAATCGGTGCTAACTTTTCTCTTGAATATGGATGCTTATGTCCTACATTAGTTTCTTCTGCTATAAGTACTCTAGCTCCAGACGGAACATTTAAATTAGCCATTTTAGCTATTGCTTCAACACTTTTCCCTACTATTTGAGGGTTCATTGACCCATTGCTTCTAAGTATAAATCCTGATAGTCTATCCGCTTCTTCTTTATTTAAGAAATAAGCTCCTTGTGCTTTTAATTCAGCAACTACTTTTTCTTTTATACAAGCTTCCACTACTATAGATTGCTCTGAAGCACATATAGTACCATTATCAAAAGTCTTACTATCTAATATTCTCTTTACTGCTAAAGAAATATCTGCAGATTTTTCTATGAAAGCTGGTCCATTTCCTGGTCCTACTCCTATAGCTGGATTACCTGAACTATAAGCTGCTTTAACCATAGGTGTACCACCCGTTGCTAATATTAATGAAATATCATTATGCTTCATTAGCTGATCTGTACCTTCCATAGTTGGTACAGTCATACATCCAATGGCACCTTCTGGTGCTCCTGCAGCCACAGCTGCTTCAGATATTATTTTCACAGTTTCCAATATGCATTTTTTAGCATTTGGATGTGGTGAGAATACTATAGAATTTCCTGCTTTTATGGCTATCATTGCCTTATATATAGCTGTAGAAGTAGGATTAGTTGATGGAATAAGTCCTGCAATAACTCCCACTGGAACTGCAACTTCAACTAATTTCTTATCTTTATCTTCATTTATTATTCCTACAGTTTTTAAATCTTTTATATACTCATAAACGGTTTTACTAGCAAAGGTATTTTTCAAAATCTTATCTTGCCATCTTCCAAAGCCAGTTTCTGCTTCTGCCATTTTAGCCAATTTTTCAGCACTATTGTATGCAGAATCACTTATAGCTTGAACTATTTTATCGATTTCACTTTGGCTCATTTCACTTAATTTCTTTTGTGCCAACTTCGCTTTAGCTATAAGTTCTCTAACTTCTTGAATAGATATTAAATCCTTATCCACTATTTATCCCTCCTTTGATAGAATAATATAATCTCTTCTATAAGATTATCCTTCTTAGCAAACTTTATCTGCTTCCTAGTCATGTTATCTAAGTTTAAACTTCTTGCTAAAGTTCTAAGCTCATCTACCTTTTTACTCTCTAACTGATCTTTTAAGCTTTCACTATTCTCTAGAATATGCTCTTCAAGCTTTATCTCTTCAGGCTCTTGTATTTTCTCCTCTTGGTTTACATTCTTAGGTTCTTTTGGTTCATCATCAGTTTTTTCCCTTTTAACAACCGATAAATCTTCATTGTTTTCCTTGTCTTTACAAGTTTTATTGTTATCTATACTTTCCTCAACAATATCCCAAACTGATAAATCTGGTCTTGAAATTACATGAGTTCCTACTAAGACATTTAACTTCGCTACAGCAACTTCAGCAGCCTCCACAGCTGCTTTAACTGCAGAAACATCTCCCTTTATCTTTACCGTAACCAAACCACCCTTAACTTTTTCACAACCTACGAGATTTACATTAGCTGCCTTAAGTGCTATATCTGCTGCTTCTATGGCGCCAAGATAACCGTATACTTCAATTAGGCCTAAGGCTCCTCTATACATATGATTTCCTTAACTTAAAAATTTGTAGGATTTTCAGCTACAAATTGAACCGCTGCTGCGAAAGCATCACAAGCTGCTTTACAAGCTGATTGGCTTCCGGTAAGCAATGCTCCTCCAAAGTTAGTTTCTGATGGTGGTCCATAAAAAGCTGCTAATTTAACATCTGCTGCTTTTAAAGCTGCATCTAATGCATACATAGCTTCAAGTGGAGGTGCTATTAGATAAGCTATTGGTTCTCCTTCTTTAATGTTAGCTGTTTGAGAAAGAAAACTTCCTGTTCTTGATATACAATGAGCATAGTATGGAACTGAATCATCATCATTAGCACTTACAAAGTTTGCTCCATTTTCTATAAAATCTAAAGTAGCATTAAGTCCACTTCTAACCTCTGCTGGACTTGGACCAGCCATTATTCCTATAACTTCACCTGCTAATTTTGTACTTGCATTTGCAGAACCTGCATACATTGATTTTGCATATACTATATCTACCTCTGCTGCTTTAGTGGCTTCGTCTAAAGCTGTATAAGTAACATCATCTATGTCTGCTGTTATAAGTCCTAAACTCTTATGATGTGGTTGTAAATTGAAAGACTCTACCATATCTGGACTAACATTTGATATTATTTTTACCCCTAATACCGTTGCGCGAATAGCATCATTTTTCATGTATTTTCCCTCCTAATTAAAATTTATTTTTTATAATTTTAAATCTACTCCACTTGCTTTCTTTTCAAGCATTATTTTTATTATTTCAGCTATGTGAGCACCTGCCTCTACTGGAGGAGTACCACCTTTATGGATGTTAGATACAACTGTTCTTCTAGCTTCTGGCATATTTACAGTAGCTTTGTATGCTATATAAGCACTCATACTTTCTGCTGTAACTAGTCCTGGTCTTTCCCCTATAAGTACACAAGTAACATCGGCTTCTAATGCTTCAGATACTACATCCATAGCTCCTACCCTTCCATTTTTCACAAAGAAGGTAGTTCCTACAGAAATTCTGTAACCTTCCAATCCTTGTATCATAGCTGGAAGTACGTCACGCACATTGGCTTCTATAGCTGCTGAGCTTAATCCGTCTGATACATATATTTGTACCTGTGGTCTCTTTTTACAATTATCTTTTATAGTTTTTATACCCTCTTCAGTTATCCTTCTTCCAAGGTCTGGTCTTGTTATAAACTCATCTTTATCCTTACACTCTGTTTTAACAGAAAATAAATTCATTTCCTTTAAGAATTCTTCTGAAACATCTGAGAAAACTGAATCTTGAGCTGCTGCGTGGTCTGCTCTAACTCTTAAAGCTGTTTCTGTTTTATATCTAGGCCCCGCTCTCCAAATACCTAATCTAGCTGGAGTAGATTCCTTCATTTTTAAATATCCCTTAGCATCTGCTGGATTTGGAACTAAAAGTTGTTTTGTAATATCAACGGCTGTAATATCCTCAATAAATCCATCTTCAATATCTACTTCAACAGTATTTTCAACCTTAGCTGTAGTTGAAGTACCTTTAGCTGTCATTTCAAATAACACCTGTTCAACCAATCTTTTTAAATCATTTTCTGATACCATTATTTTTCCCCCTCTCACTATTTAAGAAATACAGATGCATCTCCTGCTTTTTTAGTCATTTTTCCATTTTCTGTGAATCCCATTTTTTCCATCCAAACTTCAAACTCTTTTATTGGCTTTAAGCTTAATAAATCTCTTAGAGTTGCTGTTTCATGATATCCAGTAGACTGGTAGTTAAGCATTATATCATCACCATGAGGTAATCCCATAAAGTAGTTACATCCTGCTGCTGTAAGAAGTACAGATAAATTTTCTATATCATTTTGATCTGCCTTCATATGGTTTGTGTAACAAGCATCAACACCCATTGGTATTCCTGTTAATTTACCCATGAAGTGATCCTCAAGACCTGCTCTTATAACTTCCTTACTATCATATAAATACTCTGGTCCTATAAATCCAACAACAGTATTTACTAGGAATGGACTAAATCTCTTAGCAAATCCATAACATCTTGCTTCCATAGTTAATTGGTCAACACCATTATGGCTTTCTGAAGATAACTCTGAACCCTGTCCTGTCTCAAAATACATTACATTAGGACCAGAACCTGTACCTTCTTTAAGTGCTAATTGTCTTGCTTCCTCTAACATATCTCCAGTTATTCCGAAGGCTTCATTTCCCTTTTGAGAACCAGCTATACTTTGGAAAATTAAATCTGCAGGAGCTCCACGTCTTATAGCTTCCATTTGTGTTGTTACGTGAGCTAATACACAGTTTTGAGTTGGTATTTCCCACTTCTGCTTAAAGTCCTCAAAGGTTTTAAGAACTCTCATTACGCTTTCAACGGAATCATCTACTGGATTTAATCCTATAACTGCATCACCAACACCAAAAGTTAATCCCTCCATAAGAGATGCTAAAATCCCCTGTGGATTATCCGTAGTATGGTTAGGTTGAAGTCTAGCAGATAAAGTTCCATCTAAACCTATTGTTGTATTACAATGTGCTGTAATTCTTATCTTCTTTGCTCCATAAATTAAATCTAAATTTGACATTATCTTAGTTACAGCAGCTACCATCTCACTAGTAAGTCCACGGCTTGCCCTTTTAATATCTTCTCCAGTAGTGTTTTCATCTAATATCCACTCTCTAAATTCAGATACTGTTAAGTTTTTAATTTCAGCGTATATCTTTTCATTAACATCATCTTGAATTATTCTTGTTACCTCATCTATTTCATAAGGCACCGCTGGACAATTTCTTAAATCCTCTAAAGTCAAATTACTTAAAACTACCTTAGCCGCTACTCTCTCCTCTGAAGATTCTGCTGCAATCCCTGCAAGCTTATCTCCTGACTTTTCTTCATTTGCTTTTGCCATAACTTCCATTATTGATTTAAAATCATACACTTTTCCAAATAACTTTGTTTTTAATTTCAAGATAGTTCACCCCTCTTATTTTTTATGAATTAAATATTAGTGTTTTAATGATTACCGGTACTACTCTACCATTTGCTAGAGGTTTACCAATGTCTATGTAATCACCGTTTTCAACCTTTATAGTGTCAATGCAAACAACTTCCTTTCTGAAGTCCAGCTGCCTATATAAAGTTTGGCCTAATACTTTGGCTATATCATTTTCCACTACTAAAATAGTGGGAAAATCCTCTTTTAAAATGTCTTCCATACCTTCAATCAAAGCTTCTCCAAGTTTTTGTATTTCTGTAAAGCTAGGATTTAACTTTCCTTTTATGGCTATAGCCACAGGTTGAAGCTCATTTTCCAATGTAAACCACTTAAGTTTTTCCTTTATAACCTTAACCATATTTTCATAGCCTGAATTTTCATCATCCTGTGAAAGTTTTAATATTGGAAGATTTTTAATAGGAAACTTATCTTCTGTATATGTTATTGTACTCCCGCTAATATCTGTGGTATGAGAACCAGCTCCCACCACTGTAGCCCTTATAGTTTCTATAGATTTTTTAACCTTAAGTTTAGTACATAAATTCGACTTATTAATAGCCTGTCCGAGTAATATACCTATATCTCCATACTTAAACATTTCATCAGTATCAAGATTATAAACATAATCAGCAACTCCTCCAGAGAATGTGATATAGTCTATTGCTATATCATTCTTAATTCCCTTATTGGTCAATATTCTTTCATAGAAGCTACCCTTTTCTCTTATATTCACACTTTCCTCTAAAAGTTTAACCATTTCATCGACTATAATATTTAAAGCCTCCAAGGAAGGCTTCTTCCCCTCTTCTAGTGAAACATTCTTTAACTTTGCTATTTCCTTTATCTTCTCAGCAATATATAGAACTTTACCAGATGACTTATCAATTTTAATAAGTCTTCCACCGATATCTAAACAACCTGTATCTACAAGTTTTCCCTCTTTGAAAACTGCTATATTAGTAGTACCTCCACCAATATCCAAGTTAACTACAGTAGCGTCTTCGTCCTCTGAGATCTTATCTGCTCCAGCCCCCTTTGCTGAGATTATAGATTCTAAATCCGGTCCTGCAGTAGCCACAACAAAATCTCCTGCAAGTCCACTTAATTTTTGTAGAACATCATTAGCATTTTGCTTTCTGGCAGTTTCGCCAGTTATTATAACAGCTCCAGTTTTAACATCTGAAGGAGCTATTCCCGCTTTATGATACTCTCTCTCTACTATTTCTCTAACCGCTTCACCATCTATCTCTCTTTGAGATTTAAGTGGAGTAAAGCATATTTCACTTCTATATATAATCTCTTTATCCACAATAGATATTCTTGGTATAGAGAAACTTGATGCTAAATTTTCTATAGTTATCTTGCTAAATACAAGCTGTGTTGTGGAAGTACCAATATCTATACCAACACTTAGAATTTCTTCTCTCATACTAATTCCTCTTTTCAAATGTTTACAAACACAATTTAGGGTACAAAAAAAGCTCAAAGTCATTTAAAAATAACTTTAAGCTCCATTGCTTCTCTTAAAAACACGCCATTGTGTTCATACTATCCATATTAATTTATAAAACATCTAAACCTTACTAATTCTTAAAATCAAATAGCACCTTAGTTCCTTCTGAACTTGAAGCTATATTAATATTTCCATTTAGCTTATCTTTAACTATACTATTAACTATGCTAATTCCTAAGCTATTTTTTCTTACATTATTGACATCAAAGCCTATGCCATTGTCAACTACTGTAATGGTAGAATAAATTTTGCTTTTTTCAATTATCAAGTCTATGTTTCCAGAAGCCTTATCCATAAAAGCATATTGCATAGAATTCTGAAGTAATTCATTTACTACAAGTGCTATTGAGGTGGCTTTATCAGAACTTACTTTGAAATTATCTCCAATTACATTGACTTCAACATTTTTGTTAGCTACATTAAAATATCTTATAGCATTATTTTTAATATTAGTAATAACTTCTTGTATGCTTACTTCATCCAAACCTTCCTGAGATAATATCTCATGGGTAGCTGCTATACTTAAAATTCTATTCATACTTTCATTTAATGCATCTTTAGTCTGCTGGCTATCACTTCTTCTTGCTTGAAGTCTAAGCAAACTTGCTATAGTCTGCAAATTATTTTTTACTCTATGATGAATTTCTTTAATAGCTACAGATTTTAAAATTAATTCCTTCTCTTTTTCTTTCATAATTGTTATGTCCCTAATCATAATAACAAGTTTCAAATTTTTATCAGTTAATATTACTCTCTTAACTTTAAAAAATAATTTTCCCAAATGAACTTCACATTCGTCACACTTAGGGGAACTCATTACCTCCGTAAAATTAGTATTGTCTAAAGCTAAATTATCATAATCCATACCTATTAGATCTTCTTTGTAACCAAGCTTTTTGTATAACAAATCAGCTGTAGGATTTTTAAATCTGACTACACCGTTTTCATCAAAGATAATAACCGCTTCATCTAAGTGATCTGTTATGCTATTTTCATTTTCCGTCAAAGATACTAAAGTATTAGCTAACTGCTCATAGCCCTCTGCTAACATCTCCATATGTTTATTTTGATTCATTTTTTCTGTTATGTCCTTCTCTACTATTAGAACCCCTATAACTTTACCATTGTTTTCTATAGGTGACACCGTTTGTCGTACATTTATATGTTCTTGAGTTACAGCCTTCAAGTCTTTGGTTACTATACCAAGATCCAGTGTTCTAAGTACAGCAGGTTCATTATCTCTTAAGGCTAGTTCACCTACTACACTATTTTGATACATGGAAGGCCTATTAACAGGTTTTGCCTCAGCTACTACTATAGCTTCATCAGCTTCTCTAGTTGGACAGTCTATAAAAACATCAGCATTTACAACATCCGCTAAAGATTTAATACAAAATGACATTTGTTCTATTTTTAAAATATCATCTTCATCTAAATTGGTGTACATTCTACATAATTCATATATATTTTTACTATTCATAACTCATTATTATAGCCTTAGCTATATCCCCCATTGAACATCTTTTATTCATACTAAGTGTTCTAACATGGTCATAAGCATCTTGTTCAGTAATTTTATCTATCTTCATTAATAAGCCTTTAGCTTTTTCAATGATTTTTCTTTCTTCTAGCTTACCACAAGCATTTTGAATATCCATTTTCATTTTTTTTATTTCTGCGCTTTTTGATATAGCCACCTCTAAAGTTGGAATAATCGATTTTTCGTCTATAGGTTTAACTATGTATCCTATAGCTCCAATTTTCGTAGCTTTTTCTACAAACTCTTTCCCACTATAAGCAGTGAGCAATACTATGCCACTAGCTAAATTTTCATTTTGAATTATTTTAGCTGCATTTAAACCATCAAGAAGAGGCATCTTTATATCCATAAGCACTAAATCTGGTGAATGTTTTCTACATAATTCTACTGCATCAAATCCATCTGAAGCTTCACCTACAACATCGTATCCTGCCGCTTCTAATATTTCACTTAAATCCATCCTTGTAATAGGCTCATCATCGGCTATTACTATTCTTTTATCCATAACTTCACCCCGTAAAATAAAAATAGATTATTAAAAAGCTTAATTTATAAGATAATCTTTTAAATTTTCTGTACCAACTTTGTCCAAAGCACTCACTTTGAAAATTCTTTCTACTCCTGCACTTAAAAGAACTTCTTCTGCTGCTTTTAACTTATCTTCATCACAGCATAAATCAGTTTTTGTAATAATTCCAATAACCGGCTTTGCAAATATACTAGCAAAACTTGGTGGAAAAATACTATCTTCTTCAGTACAATCTTGAACCATAGCTATTATATCACTATCCACAGAAGTAACTATAAGCGCTTTATAATAAGCTCTGTTTTCAATATATTCACCAGGAGTATCTATTATTCCATCAATAATTTCAACTGTCTGAGTTTTTTTATAATGTATATCTTCTTCATTTAAAGCTTGAGTCAAAGTAGTTTTACCACAACCTGTTTTTCCAATTAACATTAACATTTTCATATTACACCTCTAAGATCTAGTTATCTTACATTCAGAAAAATCAAGTACATTAGTAAGAAGCTTTATAACTTCATTAAGTGCGGCCTCTACACTACCTACATCCCCAACTATAACAACTGAGCCACTAAATCTGTCTACAAAACCAATAGATACATCCGCTGACTTTGTTGCCACATCTGCAGCTATAATAGAAGCCTCGCTAGGGGTTATTGTAAGTATTCCTATGGCATCCTTATGCTCTGATGTAAGTCCAAGTTTCTTATATAGATCTTTGTTAGGATTTGCAATTAAATGAGCTAAGGTAACCTGTTTTCCAGGAACATATTCCTGTATTACTCTTTGTTTGTCTTCCATAGTATCACCACAAATCTCTTATTTTTTTTATTTTTTGTAAAAATATAGCTCCTTAAAAATATAATTATATTTTTAAGAAGCCTCATTGCTCTCTTTAAAACTTGCACGCCATTGTGCATCTATGTTTAAATTTTATACTCTTTGCTTTAACTTGTCAATATGAAAATTCAATATAAGGCAAACATTTTAAATATTAAGAATTCTTATAAAAGGCTTTTTCAAATAGAGTTATTATTTCCCCCTGCTCAGGTACTCGAGGATTTGTTTCAGTACATCTATCCTTCATAGCTATTTTAGCCATTTCAATAACTTCCTTTTTAAAATCCTCTGGCTTTATACCTGTCTCTTTTAGTGATGTTGGCATATTTAATTCTTTTAAAAGCTTATTTATAGCTACTATTAGACTTTTCACACCTTGTCTAGTATTTGACGCTGGCAATCCTAATACCTTAGCTATTTCTGAATATTTTTTAGCGGTATCTGTATAATTGCTTGAATTAAAATCTTTTAAATCTGCATTATATTCTATTACATATGGCAGTAATATAGCATTAGTTCTTCCATGAGACACATGAAATTTTCCACCAACAATATGTGCCATTCCATGATTTAATCCTAAAGATGCATTATTAAAAGCTATCCCCGCTATACAAGAAGCATTATGCATTTTCTTTCTTGCCTCTATATCATTACCATTCTTATATGCACTAACTAAATTTTCAAAAACCAGTTTTATAGCTTTCTCTGCTAAAGCATCGGTATAATCTGATGCCTTAGTAGAAACATAGGCTTCTATAGCATGAGTTAGTACATCCATCCCTGTATCTCCTGTTATAAAGTTTGGCACAGTTACAACAAGATCTGCATCTAATATAACTTCATTAGGTAGTAGTTCATCTGATATTAAAGGATATTTTATATTCTTGGTTTTATCTGTAATCACAGCAAAACTTGTTACCTCTGAACCAGTACCACTAGTTGTAGGTATAGCTATAAATTTAATCTTCTTATTATTCACGCCACAACCTGCAGCCGCTTGCACCTTAGAACTAAAAGAACCTATAGCCTTTGCTGCATCAATAGCAGAACCTCCACCTAAAGCTATAACTACATCTGGATCGAATTTCATCATAACCTCTATACCTTTTACAACAACTTCAATTGGTGGATCTGGTACAATGTCTGAAAATACTTGATACTGAACATTTCCCTTTGAAACCTCATCAGTAATTTTATTTATAGCACCAGACTCTACCATAAAAGGGTCTGTAACTATAAATGCCTTATGGCAATTAAGCTCACTTAACCTTTTTAATGAACCGTCCCCAAAATATATCTGGGTTTTAACATTGAAACTTTCCATTAATATTCTCCTTTCAACGAAATAAAATAAAAAGCCCCACAGGAATTACTTCCCATGGAGCATCATTGCTTATTAATACACTTCATTGTGCATAATTTATAATTATATTATCACTTAGATTTTAGATTATTAATTATTATATGTCAAGAATTAATAATCTAAAGCTGCCTGATTTATCCAATTTCATTTAACATGTAGAACTTAAATAGCACTATCCAGATATTCGGATTCACTTTTTGATTTATCATCATCAAAGCTATCACTTAAGGTATACATGCTATAGAAATATCCTTTATTGTTTACTAAAGTGTTAAAGTTCCCCTCTTCTATTAATCTTCCATTTTTTAAAACATAAATTTTATCATAACTTTCTAATACTTCTGGTGTTAATTTATGAGTAATAACTATAGCTGTAAGATCCTTAATTGATAAAATAGCTTTCTCTATTTCAAAGGAAGTTTTATTATCCAACGCTGATGTAGATTCATCTAAAAGTAATATAGAGGAATTTTTAATTAGTGCTCTTGATATAGATACTCTCTGCTTTTCTCCACCTGATAACCTATTCCCATTCTCTCCTACATCTTCATAAATACCTTTCGGAAGGCTACTTACTAATTTATAAAGCCCAGCTGTCTTTACAACTTCCATTACTTCTTCATCACTGTAATCATTATAAAGTGTTATATTATCCTTTATTGTGCCTGAAAACATAAAGACATTCTGATGAATTATTGAAGTTAGATTATATAAGTTTTCAGTTCCAATATTTTTTAAATTAACATTATCTAAAGTTATATTTCCTTGGAAGTTGTTATAGTATTTTTGTAAAAGCCTAATGATTGTGGATTTCCCACTACCACTTTCTCCTACAATCGCATACTTTTTACCCTTTTCAAATTCTATGTTTAATTTATTTAATGCCAACTTATTTTCATCATAACTAAATACAACATCGTTAAATTTTATAGAGTTACTAAATATTTTTACTTTTTCTAAGATTTGAGATTCTTCTATATTATTATGATATACTAAATCATTTACTTTTTTTACTATCTCTTTAGAAGATTTTAATTTATTAATATGTTGGATACTTGCAATTAGTGGTCCCGATAAATTATTCATAAGTTGAATTAGAGCTATTAAAATACCTACGGTTACTTTACCAGTAATAACTAGATATCCTCCAATTAAAATAGGTGCCATAAACATAACTGTTCCTAACAATTCTGCAAAAGAATCTACAAACCCGCTATATATGGAAAATTTCTTTTTTGTTAATTCTAGTTCATTATTAACACCTATAAACTCATTCTCTGCCCTATTTTCAATGTTAAAGTTCTTTATTACCTCAAACCCTAGTAATAAATCCTTGATCTTTATAGTAAACTTCTCTAATGACATTGAATACTTAAGTTTTTTATTAGATAGATTCTTAGAAAATAATTGCGGTATTGTAAATGCAAATAAACTTATAACTATAATAACTAGCGTAATATAAACATTTATATATAAAAGCGATATAAACGCTAATGTAAATGTAACTATATTATTTATAATGTTGAATATACTTAATATATAATCCTGCTCTATTACTGAAATATCATTATTTAAAACGGATATATATTTTGCACTATTATTCTTAGTAAAAGTAGCTATATCCTGATTTAATACACCATTCATTAGATCTTTTCTCATAAAAGCCACTGTCTTCTTAATATATGTAGCCTTAGAAACCTTTAGAAATATTTCAACAAGGAAAGCTAAAATAATATAAGCTCCAAACCACATTACACTCCTAAAGAAAAGCTCCAGTGAACTGCCCATAGCTGCATCTACTACATATTGAAGCATCCATGCTACAGCTACATTAAAAGCGGCATATAAGGTAATAAGAACTGTTGTAGTAAAAAAACTCATCTTGTGCTTTAATATATACTTTTTCATAATTCTAACTCCTTTATATTATTGTAACTTTTTTATATTGTAATTTAATTGACTAGAAAAATTTTCTTCAATAAGATTATCATTAATAGTAGAAGTTTTTATTCCCCTGCCTTTATAACTTTAAGTGGAGTAGGTTTATTAATTATAATTACAGCCTGGAAATAATCTGTGGTTACACCAACATTCCCATTAAATTTTTCTTCAACTTCAGGACTTGTATCTGTTAATTGGAAACAAGTTGGGGTAAGACTATTTTTAAATGGGCTTCTACGATTATTTAAGTCTATAATTATATCCTTATTCTCAAAGTTAGTATTTTTTAATACTGCTTTCATTTCATTACCTAAACTTGAATATTGAATATTCCCTTCATTTCTATGATTAATAACTCCATTTCCATATAACAAGTTAACACTGTAAATATCGTTTTTTAATTCCTCATCTTCATTCATGTAAGCACCTAAGAATTTCACATCATTAAAAGGCTTTTGATACACGTGTTTTATTCCATAATGAAAATAAGCTTTATCTACATTGAAATGTTTTTTCAATGTTTTAAAATTGTTATAAGTATATTTATCTCTAGCTTCATAAAATTCTTTATCTGAATCAGTTTTGTAGGATGATGTTTTATTAAAACTTTGAGAATTTTTTATATTATTTAATATAAACTTTAAATCAAATAATTCTTCTCCTAACGATGCTTCATAGCTATCATAATTCCCATTTATATGACCTTCCAATTTCTCCACAATTTTAACTATTTTTTCAGGTGCATTATCCTCATTTATACCAAATGAATCTAGTAATAAATACTTTTTTATTTCATCTGCAAAATTAGTTAATTCAGTTACTTTATCTTGATCTAAATTAGGATTTTCATTAATTATACAGCTTATATAATTTGCAACAGTATCACTTTCTTCAATACACTCTACACCTATTATCTGAATTTTTTTATCATCAGGCAAATTTTTATTTTTCTCATTAAGTCGTTTCAATAAAGATATATACGCTTCATTACTTTTATATACATTCGATGCCTCTATTAAACAATCTAAATATTTTTCATTACCACTTTGAATATAGTTATTTGTTAATTGCCCTTCTACATATCCTATCTCTAAAAATATATATTTCAAATCCCAATTATCTATTAGGTAGTTTATAAACTTATATCGTAAATCCACATTTTCATTTGCCCCATGAACCTCAGATGTCATAACTATTTTTTTATTTTCTATATCTTTTTTTATAAAGCTTAATTCCGATGAATCCTCATAATTTTGTAGATTTAATTCCCTCGTGTTTTTAAGGACATATTTATTTTCATTAGTAGTCTTAAAATAAACTACCAAACCCAAACCTACAATTAATATTATTACCGGTATAATTATAATTTTTACCCGTCTCACTTAATCATCTCCTACATTATAATAATATAAAGTATAAATACTATTTTTGAGTAATTTTAAGAAATTATATTATAATCTGTTCATCAGCTATATCACAACCAAATTCTCCATGCGCTATTAAAATAATAATTTTATCTTTTTTCAACTCAACTAACAATGATTTCAAAATATTACTACTTTGTGTATCTAGTGCAGATGTAGGCTCATCAAAAATAATAAAATCACTATTTTTGCATAAACACTTAATTATCGAAATCTTTTGCTTTTCTCCTCCAGAAAGATTAATATTATCCTTACTTACAATATATTCAAGCTTAGAGTGATCTACATTGAAAATATCCATATATTTAAAAATACATTGTTCGGTTACATTCTTATCTCCAAGAACAATATTATTCAATATCGTGTCTGAAAGTAATTCTGGCTCTTGCTCACTAACTGATATATATAGTTTTCTAACATTATACATGTTTAATTCTTTAGTATTTAATTCATTGTAAAAAATTTCTCCGTTATATTTTTGATATATTCCGCAAATTATATTTATAAGTGTAGTTTTACCCTTACCATTTTCACCGCATAATTTATATATATTTCCTTTTTTGAATTTATTGTTAAAATTTTTTATGATAACTTTTTCACCAAAACTATAGCTAACATTTTTACATTCAATTAATTCTATTTTCTTAATATTTTTAAATCCATTTAATTCTTCATCTAAAACTAATATTTCACGAATTCTGTAGAATGATGAACTTGCCTTCTGATAACTTGACCCTAAGCTAAAAAAATAATCTATTTTTCCTACTAATAGCGGAAATAAATTATTAATAGCCAAAAATCCTCCGACCGTCATATTCCCTTGTATAA
The DNA here is from genome assembly GCF_036646415.1 of Clostridium sp. Lineage (GTDB taxonomy): Bacteria > Bacillota > Clostridia > Clostridiales > Clostridiaceae > Clostridium_J. Next base: position 42,260 of record NZ_JAVXMF010000007.1, read on the forward strand.
TCTGATAAAACCCTAATATAAACAAAAGTAAATTAGATATATTAGATATTACAGTACCCAAAATATTAAAGTTAGAATTACATATCGAATACTTGAAATTTATTTTATAAAACTCATTAAAACTATTCTTCATTAATTCCGAGAAAAATTTAAAACAAGAATTTAGTTTTATCATTCTTATATTTTTGAGTTGATCAGTTAGTTGTGAAAAGTATATACTTTGAGCTTCCTTAACCTCTTTATTATATAAAAATAATTTATTCTTATTACAAAAATAAATTGCAAAATACATTGGTATCGTTGAAAATAATATCAAGCCCACTTTTAAATTTATATTTAAAATATAAATGCAAACTATAATTATTGAAATTGCATTTAAAACTATATTTAAAATATTATCTAATACAAACATAATAACTTCATTAGTATCCGTGCTAATTCTCTGATTTAAGTATACCATATCCATATTCCTTAAATTTTCAATAGGTATTCGTTTAATATGTTCAAATATATTATATATCATATCAAAGGATGTTTTATTACAAAGTGAAATCATAATAATATTTTTAATATATTTCACTCCCATATCTAAAGAATATATAATAATTACTATAAAAATAAATTTAGAAATATTTAAATTTTGTGAATTTGAAATTAATAAATCCATATATTTACTAATTATATATGGATTTATTATATTTATAGAGCTTATAATTAAACTTAAAATCACCAGCATTATTACTTTCACAATATGCTTTTTAAAATATTGAATAACAAACTTATACATACTTATTTATATTCATGTTATTATAATAATTATATATTGTTTCTTTTATTTCGTCTTCACTGTAGTCACAATTAGGCATATTATCTTCTATTCTTTTCTCAGGGCAGCCCCCCCTACATATAGGGAATACTTTGCACTTGTTGCATTTTTCCGGAGTATCCATCATTAACCAATCCGTATGTTCTTTGTTAAACTCTATACCATCGTAAATATTACCAATAAAATGCTGTGGTAAATTTATTCTATGCCAACATTTTGAAAAGTTACCTTCTGGATCAATTACTAAACTATGCACTCCTAACGCTGAACATCCAAAGAAATTTTCTGGATATGTTATATTACCTTTAAAATTCTCAGAAACCAAATGATTTTCTAACGTTGACCATTCTTTGTTGAACTCTTCTATTTCAAAACAACTATTTTTAGTTTCGCTATTTGAATTATTATAAGCAATTACTGGTGCAAAATATAAATTCACATTTTCATTCCAATTCTTATCTTTAACATAATTAATAAGTTTATCGCACTCCTGAATATTTTCTTTTGATACGTTCATTCTTATAGATACTTTTATAATATCTCTAATGGATTCTATATTTTTAGTTATAATTTCAAAGCTATTTTCTCTACTTTTTAGAACTCTAGTTTTATTATTTGTTTCTTCGATTCCATCTAAAGTAATTTGAGCACGACTTACTAAACACTTTTCTTTTAACGTAACAGCAGTATCAAAATCTAATAAAACTCCATTACTTACTATATTAGATGTATAAGTAACATTGTTTTTCTTACAGTATTCTATGAATCGCTCTGAAATTCTTACAATTGTCTCCTTCATTAGTAATGGTTCTCCACCATACCATGCTACACTCAAAGTATTAATCTTTTTATTTTTAGATAAATAATTTTCTATATATTCTATCAAATCATTTTCAACTCTCAGCGACATATCTTTATTCTCTTTATGTTCATAACAATACGGGCATTGCATATTGCAACGCATTGTAGGTGCAATAGTAATATGTAAAGCACCATTTACACTATATCTTAAAAGTCTGTGTTCTAATTCAATTTTTTTTATTTCATCAATATCTTCTTTTAAGATATATCCATTTTTGTACATATCTTTAATATTTTCATTTTCCTCGCAATCATCATATTCCAATTCTTCTATTCCACAATATGTTGAATAATCATTTTCATCCATTAACCCTAATGCACCTGAAACTGCATTAAATATTAATGCGTTCCCATCAATTTTATTATCATATTCTATATTATAGTAAGATTTTTTATATTTCATATTATCTACTTCCTTCCAATTACAGCATTCAATATATTAATTTACCACTCAGACAGTTTTACTTTATAATACCAGAATATATATAACCATATTAAAATAATTACATTATGTTCATCCATATAAATATCACATTTAAACAATAGAAGAAGAATTGTTAAATCTTCTTCTATTCTCTGTAAATCTTGTAATTACTATTGTGGCGTATACCTTGAACACACCCCTGAATAATCATAACCATGCTTAAGAGCACAATGAGCCTCATCAATCATTCCGTTCCAAAAATTATCCCCAACACATTGACAATTACAGTTACAATCACAAGAACATTGTGAACCATAAGTTCCAGCATTGTTTGAAAATCCATTCATTAATATTTTCACTTGAAATCACCTCCCCCCTATTTGAAAAACGTTTAAACAATCTTATTATTATGAATTAATTAAAATATAATGTGATGTGTTTTTGTTTACGTATAAATTGTATCATAGTAAATTTTGTATGTAAACTACTATTTTTACTTTTTATAACATTTCATAAGATATTTTTATTGTGACTTCATCCACGCAGTAATGGTTAAGTCAATATTGGATTTAGCATTTTAATAGCTCTTTAGCTACGTATAATTAATTTGATTTTATATTTTTAATTGAAAGGCTATTTTTTTATTCCGGCAGCGTTGTTCCCGGCTCTACAATTCTTACACACTCAATATTAGAATTTATAGCTAGTAATTTAAGTCCATTCTCACCTTCAAAAACTTTATTCATTGAATATAAACCTAATGATAGGCATAATGCTACCGCCATTGATAAAGATATTATTTTTTTTCTCATTTTAAATTTCTCCTTTTTTCATAAACACTAAATATTAAAATGTAAACTCACAATGTTTATGTAATATTTTTATTTTACATTTAAAATATACCATATTATGGATTTATTGTAAAGCTTTTATTTTACTTTCACTATTTTGAATGGTATAATAATTATATTAATACAGTATTAATATATAAAAGCATATTTTGATTTTGTTTATCTGATGTCTAGCCGCTGTAACACTCCATCTTTTTTTAATCTGGGATAACAGCGGGCACGACCCTAGATAAGTTCTTCTAACATTCAGCTGTAGTTTTGTATTCCTCTTAAGTAGGCTCCATCTGAATATAAGAATAACTTGATACATAAAGTTTTTTAACATTAAGCACTAACAAGGAGATTAATAATATGGAAATTTTATCACCAGGCCAAAAAATTCGAAGGATTAGAAAAGAGCTGAAAATTAACCAAAAGGAAATTGCAGGAGACGACATAACCCGCGAGCTTATAAGCATAATTGAAAATGATAGATCCAACCTTACACCAACTGTGGCACATATAATTGCAGATAACATAAATGGGATATGCAAAGAAAGAGGCATAGACTTTAGTTTGAATGCAGAATACTTACTAGAAGACATAAACTCTCAAACAAATAAAATCGCTAGCCAGTATATAGATTTTTTATCCATAAATGAAGATAATATTTCAAAGGATTTTACTAAAGATATCGAAGAAATAGAAATGTTTTTAATCAAATATGATGTTCCTGAAAAGAAAATGATTATATATGAAAAGCTAGGGGATATACTGAGGAAACAAAAGAAGTACAACAAAAGTTATATGTATTATATAAAAGCTTTTGAAAACCACAACAGATTATTTAATGATATTAGACTATTTAAACTTCTTCAAAAATTAGGAAATGTATGTATCCACCTAAGTAAGTATAAGGAAGCTATAGATTTTAATAATTTAGCTCTGGTATACAACGACACTATACCTGAAGATTTAAAATATAAAGTACTTCATAACAACATCTTAGCTTATGTGCATCTTGAAGAATATGATAAAGCCTTAATTGAACTTGAACACATTGAAAAAACCTTTAAAAGCCTACCTAAAGAAAAGATTTTTAAACTCAATGTATTAAAAGTAAACTGCCTTAGATATAAAAAATTTTATAGTGATGCCTTTAAGTTAAATGAATATATCCTTAGCTCTTTAGATTATAATGACACTGAGAATATCATATTAATTACAGGTAATATACTCGATATTTACACTGTGTTAAAGGATACGAAGAATATAAGAGTTTATATCGATAAGCTGATTTATCTAATGAATAATTACAGTGAAGTAGAGGACAGCTTCCATTGCCCAAATGTTTATAACCAGATAGGTCTGTCTAATAATTTAATTAATAATATAGACCTGTCCATTGAATATTATAAAAAATCCATAAAGGTTGCTAAACATCATAGAAATGTAGTTATACTAGTTAAATCACTAACTCAGCTATTGGATATACTTATAAAAGAAGAAAACTTATCCGAAATAAATAGTTTCAAAAATGAACTTCTTGAGCTTATCTCATTAAATATTGTTGATGCTAGCATAACGCCAGTATTTAAGCTTTTACACTTCTATAATGATACTAATGATAAAGAAAGCGTAAGTGATTTATTAAAGTTTATATTAGATTCTAAAAAAAATTAATCCCACCTTTTAAGTAACCCTAAAACATTTTAGGGTTACTTATTTTTATATTGGATGGGATAAAGAAGTAACCCTTTACTAAAATTTCTTTCTAAAAGAATAAAAATAATACTTATATCATTTAAAGAGTAAATTAATAATCTAAAGATAGCTTTTCTCTTTTTTCTTTCCCAAAACCCATGGGAAAAATCGATTAATTGTAAAAATTACAGGTATAGAAATTAACAATGTAATAGTAGCATATATATAACCTTTTATATGTATATAATTTTTTAAAATGGGATTTAACATATCTATCTTTCTAATAACAAAAAAAACAAGATAATGTGTACATAGTACTACTATAGAATTTTTCCCAAAATACTCAAGCACCTTTGTTATCTTATTATTCTTTTTTATATATTGAGCTATTTGTATATAAGCAATTACTCCAGTAAAAGCTGCTATATAAAAATAAAAGATTTTACCATATGTAGTTTCGTACATACTAGCAATACTATTTAGAATCCCACCAATTACAAGATTAGTAGCAAAACAAATAATGAGTATTCTCCTATTTGGTGATGTAATTTTACTACCAATATCAGTACCTCTAATCAAATTACCAAATCCATAAAATACTATTGCCGTAAATGAAACACCAATACTCCAAGGTAACACAACATAGTCTTTTATAAAATAAAGGCTATATCCTACAATTCCAAAAATCAATAAAATAAATAGTGTTTTAGCTTTACTTTTAACTTGAGAAATGAAATAAAATATTATTTCTACAACAAATAAACATACAAGAAACCACAAAGGCTCATTCCACACAACCTTATTTCCTAAATATAATATCTGAACTATAATAGTCTTAAATCCATTAAACTTGACTAATACTGATAATATAGAAAAAAAGAAATATGGTATTAGCAATGTTTTTATTTTTGTTTTAATAAACTTTTTAAAGTTGGGATGTTTTTCCTTTACGAATAAATACCCTGATAAGAAAAAAAACAGAGGCATATGGAATGAATAAATATATTTTTGTATGAACATTGTTCCTGTAGACCCTGCAAATTTAAAATTCGCATGTCCAATAACAACTAAAATTATGCCAATACCCTTTAATATATCAATCCATTCAATCCTTTTTTTATCCATAAAATACCTCCACTAAAAAATATTCAAATAAGCTTATATCCATTTAAATATTATACTACAAATGTATACTGTTTTTCTACTTCTACCCCTCCCCCTTTCTTATCTATGATTTTACCACAGAAAAAGTTAATGTGTATGTAAACATCCTTGTAGCTGTAGCACTTAGACCTCACTATGATTATATTTTCAATGAAACCGGAATGGAATCTCCGTAATTCATGGCTATTTACTTATAAGTCTTTAAAACCAACTAAGTTCACTTTGTTTTTACGTTAATAAAGTCAAATGCATATATGTTATTGAAGGGTATTTTATTTAACATGTAGGACTTAAAAACCATCTAAATTAAATTACGAGGAGGCAAGTAAATGGAAAGTGAAGTAATGAAAATAGCTATGTCCCAAGGTATATGGGCAGTACTGAGTATATCACTACTGTTCTATATACTAAGAACTCAAGAAAAAAGAGATGAAAAACAAGAAGAACGAGAAAAAAATTATCAAGAGATAATAGGAAAAATAACAGATAAATTAAGCATAGTAGAAGATGTGAAAAAAGATGTGGTGGATATAAAGCAATATGTTATAGGGAATAGATAAAACAAACTCCAATCTATGGATATGTAGATTGGAGTTTGTTTTATTATTTATTGTCCTGCTTCACTCAAAGCTGAAGAATCACCGCTTTCAATGACTTCATGAGTATCTTTGTCTTTAAAGTTTACTATGGTTTTTGCTGTATCAACAGATTGCCCATTCATAGCTTGATACATATTTCCGGACATATAAAATACTATTGCTGCAAAAGATTGAAGTCCTCCATAAGATGCTTTATCAACCATAATATTAAATTCTGTTAAATCATCATTATATGTTATATCTGTAAAAGAAGGATAATTTTCTTTATCTGCTAAAGTCTCCTTAATACCTTCATCAATTGCTTGTTTCATGCTTGCCAATAACTCTTTATGAGTTTTCTTGTCCATAATATATGTTACAGAACCATCTTCATTGACTTTCACTTCATGTACACCTTTTGCTTTTGCTTCTGTCTCAACAGTGGACATGTCATTACCTTCAAAAAAGGCTGCTGGCAATGTTACTTCTACATCAAACAGATTTTTTTCCGAAGAAATCTCTCCTCCGTTACTTTCTGTTTTCTTTTCATCCTTAACTCCATCTTCTGAACTCTTTGAACCGCATCCTACCATTGTAATTGTCATTGTAGTTACAAGAAGTAATGCTAAAATTCTCTTTTTCATAAACTTTTCCTCCCATTTATAATTAATTATTTATTTTTCTTCAACCAGAAGCCTACTGCACTAATTAATATAACCCCTAATGCTATAAAGATTATACTAGTAAAGTTTATTGTTGAATCTGTCTCAGAAATTGTATCATTTACTTCATCTATAGTATCTTTCGTATCTACATCTTGTATATCATTAGATGAAGTTGGTACTATTTCTTTCACAGAGTCCTTTAGTATTGAGTCTGAATTTAATGTCGGCAAAGGTTCCTCGTTGTTATTAATAACTGTAGTGAATTTTTCCAAATCAGAAGTTTGTTGCACAGGATTACTATTTATATCAATGTTAGTGTCATTACTTGTATTAGTATCTTTATTTACATTAGTATTACTACTTGTCCCAGTATTATTATTATTTGTATTGGTATTACTATTTGTACCATCGTTGGTATTATTGTTTTTACCATCGTTAGTATTACTATTTGTCTCAGTATTAGTATTATCTGTTGGTTTTTCACTTAATTCTTCTATAGATATTGGTGTATAGCCAATTCCTACGATACCATATACAACAAGATGCTTATCGTCATAAACCTTAAGAGCCTTCATACTATCATTAACAATATACTTTTTTACAAATCCGTTATCTTCCAATTTGGATATGACACCACTCTCATTTATCCATAGACTTCTATTAGAATCAAATGATGAGTGAAAATAGTCTCCTGTAAAATCAAATTCTTTAACTAGTTCAAGGGCATCATTATTAATTTTATATTTCTTAATAGTTGACTTTCCTAGTTGATATTCACTTTCTGTTTTTACAAACTCTCTAGTTGCTACAAATAATGTATTATCTGCTCCAGGGTATACACATTCTATTAGATCATTGGTGTTTATTGAATATTCTTTAATATTATTATCTTTTGAAATTCTATAAATTTTATTATCTGAACCCAGTTTGAATGATTTACTAAACCACAAACTTGCGTCCAATCCCTTTTCAAGTTGTCCATAACTGTCATAGGTTGTATTACTATCCTGTAGCCTTAGAGTTTCATGTGAAAATCCATTATCATTGTATATTATATATTTCGTATTATAATCTGTAATTATGCCTGTTTGAGAATAGATTGGAACATTGTTTTCTTTTGCCTCAAACCAAAATACTCCATTTGAGTCTATTGTATAATTTGTTATGTATGCATTTCCATCTCCATAAGTTGGAACTGGTTTTACAAATTCCATTTTGTATGTATTCAAGTCTACCTTATATATAGACTTTTGTTGATTCTGTTCTGAAATTACATAAGCATTTTCATTATATATTCCTATAAATCTTAGGTGTCTTATAAGGTCAAAATCCTCAGATATAATGTGCTTTTCCCCATTTTCTTCAACAAAAAATTTTATATTGTTATCAAAAATAACTGCGTTATTAACAATAGTCTTATCTTTATACTGATATGCAAATCCCAAAGTCTCTTTTCTTACATCCATGAATTCTGGCACCGATGAATTATCATCTTCTGCTGCCTTAACTTCCCTTGATAAATTCATTGCAAATATCAATTGAACTAAAAGCAAAACTAGAATGGTTCTACTAAATCTCTTTCTCATCCTTTACTCCCCTTTTCATTAATAAAGATTAATCAAAAATATCTATAGATATCATTTTTTCGAAACTGTACTATACACCTCCAAACAAATCCATAGATATAGGTTGCTCTTATTAATGCAGTGAGTTTATTTAGCAAAAACATGAAACTATATAATCTAGGTAACCTGGCTGCCATAGTTTAGTAAACCTTAGGCCCGTGGCTTTGCGTCTCTACCTTTCGATAGATTTGCCTTTATCTATGGAATAACATATTGTTAACAAATTTTATAATATTTTAATTCACTATGTAAAATATTATAAAATTATTACAATTTTGTCAAGTAAGTGTGAACTTTTTGCCTTATATTAAAGGCTGATGCTATATACTTACTTCAATTTGAGCCCACTTATCACCAGCGGGTATTATCTCATTTCCATATTTTAAATCAACTGGCTTTTTAAAAATTGGGCCATCATAGACCACTGTATGATATTCACCATTTTCCCCACAGGCATCTGCACCATACTCTTCAATATCTTTTATCAATGAGTAACTCAAATCCTTAATTTATATCTTGTTCTTTAAATAATTTAATATTAGATACAAATACGTCTTCATAATCATCAAACAATGGGATGATACAAAACAAAAATACAATAGTAACGTACAGTATGATAAAGTATACGTAGAAGAATAAATCTAAGCGATAAATGTTAACTTTATGTATAAGATTAAATAAGGAGTATATGAATGATTAAGATATTAATTGTAGAAGATGACCCTGAGATTAACAAGATGTTACAAACTTTATTAACAAAAAATCACTATGAAGTAGAATCTGCATTTTCTGGTACAGAGGCTATATTGTTGTTAAAAAGAGAATCATTTGATTTAATTTTATTAGACTTAATGTTACCAGGATTAAGCGGTGAAGAAGTATTAATAAAGATTAATGAAGAATTTGAAACTCCTATTATATGTGTATCGGCAAAAGATAATTTAAATACTAAAATTGAATTAATTCAAGGTGGTGCAGATGATTATATTACGAAGCCATTTAGTAATGAAGAATTAATCGTAAGAATAGGTGCAGTATTAAGAAGGGTAAATAAAGATTCAACAAATAATAATACTAAAGTCTTTAAGTTTAAAGATTTAATTTTAGATAGTGAAAATCATAATGTATCTATTAATGATAAACCTATAGAGCTTACAGTAAAGGAATATTCTATATTAGAATTATTAATTACTAGCCCTAAAAAGGTGTTTACCAAACAAAACATATTTGAGAGCATATGGTCTGAAGAATATATTGTTGATGAAAGAGCTGTTACAGTACATGTCAGTAATCTACGCAATAAATTAAATGATGGAGATAAATATATAAAAACAGTTTGGGGAATCGGATATAAAATGCAAGATAATTAATTTATAAACTTGATACTTTCTTGATAATTTCTAAATTCTATTTTGATATCTTTCATTTATGATTTAAATATAGAATTAATTTAGGCATCTGAAAATAAATAATAAGTCAAAGATGCGAAGGATATTTTGAGTTAGACAAGGAAGCAGGTTCCACAGATAGTAGAACTATCTAAGGGTTCTGCTGACGACGTATCACTCAAAATAGCCTAGGAGATTGACTTATTTATTTTTTGAAGATGTCTTATAGAAAGTAAGAGGTAAAAAAATATGAGTTATGTATTACAGACTAGTAATTTAACTAAACAATACAAAAACCAAATAGCTTTAAACAATGTAAATATAAACATTGAAAAAGGTGATATTTACGGTTTAATCGGTAAAAATGGTGCAGGTAAAACTACACTTATGAAAATAATATGTGGCTTGATTTATTCAAGTCATGGAGAGGTCAAACTTTTTGAAAGTAATAATTTAGATGAAAATAGGAAAAGAATTGGGTGCGTTATTGAACAACCAGCTCTTTATCCTTCAATGACAGCTAAACAAAATCTTATTTATTATAATAAGTTACTTGGTATCTCAGAGTACAGTAATATTGATGGACTACTTAATTTAGTTGGCCTTGAAAATACAGGCAAAAAGAAAACTAAGAATTTTTCACTTGGTATGAAACAACGACTATCAATTGCTATTTCTTTAATAGGAAATCCAGATTTTCTTATCTTGGACGAGCCTATTAATGGATTAGACCCTTCTGGTATCATAGAAATTAGAGAATTACTTTTAAAACTTAATTCTGAAAGAGATATTACTATTCTAATTTCTTCTCATATTTTAGGTGAACTTGCTAAAGTTACAACAAAATATGGAATAATTAAGGACGGGAATTTAATTGATCAATTTGCATCAAAAGATTTAGAAACACGCTGTAAAAGGTATATTTCATTAGGAGTTAATGATACAGATAAGGCAACATACATTATAAAAAATAATATAAAAATCACTGATTATAAAGTATTCAATGAAGGAAGAATACACATTTATGATTATTTGGACAAACCCGATGAAATTAACAAAGAGTTAGTTGAAAATGGTGTTTTAGTATCTCACATTGGTTTAGAGGGTGATGATATAGAAGCATATTTCATAAAAAAGATGGGAGGCGACCAATAATGATAAATATTGTTTTTAGTGAATTTTATAAAATACTTAGAAGTAAAATTTTTATTGTTATTTCATCTATTCTTTTATTTATGTTTACAGTATCACTGGGATTTAACATTTATTATATTGAAGAATCACAACAGTTATTAACAGGAATTTCTAATTACAATGGTTCTTATACAGCAGATGTTATTTACTATATTATTATTACATTTGTAACGTCTTTAATTACTGCTGAATATACAAATGGTACTGTACGTCAAATGGCTTGTCGTGGAATATCTAGATGGAAATTGTTGTTTGGTAGATATATTGCTATGTATTTTGTTATCACATTAATTTTATTAATATTCGGTGTTTTAAATTTAATATCAGGCACAATGTTTAACCAATTAGGAGATGTTGATTTAATTGCATTTCTTCGTATGAATATAGGAATACTTTGTATGTTTTGGGCAATTGCAGGGATTGGTACTTTTATATCTTACCTATTTAAAAACGAAGTAGTTGCAACTGCGATTTCTTTCTTAGTTATAATGAGTAAGGATATTTTTGCATACTTGCTTCATCTACTAACAAAGAATGATATTTTTATAAAATATTCTCTTTCAAATATGCGTAGTGTTATACTTGATTTTACTTCAAGTCCAGAAGATGTTATTAAATGCTCAATAGTATTTTTAGTGTTTGGGGTAATTACAATTATTTTATCTAGCTTATTATTTTCAATAAGGAATATAGATTAATTTAAATAAGGGATTGAAAAGAATGGAAAATTTTTGGATAATAGCTACTTTGATATTGTTACTTGTTTTGATAATATTTATTTTTTACCATATGTACTATCGTATGAATATCAAACATATTACAAATCAATTAGAGGAAATTATAAATATAAAAGATACAAATCAATTATTAACAGTATTAGCAAGACAAAAGGATATCACAAGTTTGGTAAATACGCTAAACAATCAGCTAAATGATACTAGACTCTCTAGTATACAGATTAAAAGACTAAATAAAAACTTTAGAGATAGTATAACCAATATATCCCATGATTTAAGAACGCCTTTGACAACTGCTGGTGGATATGTTCAAATGCTACAATCAGATGTTACAGAAGAAGAAAGACAAGAGTACTTAGCAATTGTGCTGGAACGACAAAATACAGTTAAAAACTTACTTGAGCAATTATTTGAGTATGTACGCATTGAATCTGGAGAAATTGTTTATGAATGTATTCCAATAGATGCTAAGAGTATCTTTATAGATATCCTTGCCATGTATTATGATGATTTCTTTAAGAAGGGACAAGAGCCAACTGTTATTTTTCCGAATACACCTTGCATAATCAAAGGGGATGAACAAGGCTTAAAAAGAATATTTTCAAATATTCTTTTTAATGCAATTACACACGGAAATGGAGATTTTCGTTTTGAAATACAGGAAACCAATTGTTATACATTCACTTTTTCAAATCTTAGTGAACCCATGACAAAAGATGATCTAAATTATATTTTTCATCGCTTTTATACAAAAGATAAATCTAGAAATAAAAAAACTACAGGGTTAGGATTGTCAATAGCCAAAGAAATTGTTAAACAATTAGATGGTAAAATTGATGCTTACTATCTCAATGGTCGATTTTCAATATCTGTCTCATTTCCAAAGTCTGAAAAAAATTAAAAGTTGAACTGGTAACTAAATTTTACTTTATAATATAATGCAAGACATGAATCTTTACCTCCACTCCAGGAAGCAAAGCAATTTTTATTCCTTCTTTTAAATTATTGAATTTAGCCATAAAAAAATTCCTCTGTCAATACTTAATAATGAAGTATTGATTATAGAGGAATTTCCTTTGAAATCTTATTTTTGAATATTAATTATTCGATTTTCTAATTTATCCAAGCTTAGCTTTATGACATTGCCCCTGGGGGTTTTAGTATTTTCCAATGAAAATACTTGCTAAGATGGAGTACTGACCTCACCTGAATGTTCTTTTGATTGATTATTGTAAAAACATTTTCATATCATCTTCTACATTAGTTATTCCACCAATTCCGAAGTTTTCTACTAAAACATTAACTACATTTGGTGATAAGAATGCCGGAAGAGTTGGTCCTAAGTGAATATTCTTAACTCCAAGGTGTAATAATGAAAGTAATACTATAACAGCCTTTTGCTCATACCAAGCTATATTGTATGATATAGGTAGCTCATTTACATCATCTAATCCAAATACTTCTTTTAGTTTTAAAGCTATTAAAACTAATGAGTATGAGTCATTACATTGACCTGCATCTAATACTCTTGGAATTCCACCGATATCACCTAAATCTAATTTGTTATATTTATATTTAGCACAACCTGCTGTTAAAATTACTGTATCGGTTGGAAGTGCCTTTGCAAAATCAGTGTAGTAGTTTCTGCTCTTAGCTCGTCCATCACAACCCGCCATTACAAAGAATCTTCTTATTGCTCCACTCTTCACAGCATCTACAACTTTATCTGCTAATGCAAATACTTGATTATGAGCAAATCCACCAATAATTTCACCTTTTTCAATTTCAGTAGGAGACTTACATTTCTTAGCATGTTTGATTAAATCTGAAAAATCTTTTTCTCCTATTTTATTAACTTCAATGTGTTTAACACCTTCAAATCCTACTTCACCTGTTGTATATACTCTAGCTTTATATGACTTTTCAGGTGGTACTAAACAGTTTGTTGTCATTAATATTGGCCCATTGAATTTCTCAAATTCTTCTGTCTGCTTCCACCATGCATTTCCATAGTTTCCTGCAAAGTGAGAGTATTTCTTGAAAGCTGGATAGTAATGAGCTGGAAGCATTTCACTGTGTGTATAAACGTCTACTCCAGTTCCTTCTGTTTGCTTTAATAACTGCTCTAAATCTCTTAAGTCATGTCCACTTATTAATATACCTGGATTTTTTCTAACTCCAATGTTTACCTTAGTTATTTCAGGGTGTCCATAGCTATCAGTATTAGCTTTATCTAATAATGCCATACCATCTACCCCAAATTTACCAGTTTCTAAAGTTAAAGCTACATAATCATCAACTGTTAGAGTGTCATCTAATGTTGCTGCTAATGCTTTTTGTATAAATCCATGTATTTCATCATTGTCATGTCCTAAGTGGTTAGCATGCTTAACATATGCAGCTAATCCTTTAAGACCATATATTATAAGTTCTCTTAATGATCTTAAATCTTCATCTTTAGTTGATAGTACTCCAACTGTTTCTGCTTTTGCACTAAATGATTCAGCATTATCAGCAAACCAAGTTGCTGCATCTGGAAGTTTAATTTCTTCTTCTTTTTTAAATCCTACAAATGAAAGCATTTTATTTAACCAAGTTTCTTCTGTCTTAGATTTTCCTAAATTAACTCCTGCTTTATTTATTTGATTTTTTAATTCTTCTCTTAACTCTAACCCTCTTTTAATTCTTTCTGTGAAAACATTTCTATCAAAGTTAGCATTAGTTATAGTTGCAAATAAACTCTCAACTATAAATTTATTTACTTCTTTATTAATAACACCTACTTCTCTTCCTTTAACACTGTAAACTGATATTCCTTTTAATATATATATTAATAAATCTTGTGACCTTGCTAAATCTGGTGTCTTCCCACAAACTCCACTTACAGTACATCCTTTACACCCTGCTGCTTCTTGACATTGATAACAAAACATACTCATTATAAATTCCTCCATTTATCTTGTATTATTTATATTCGTTTTTGATATTTTCGCTTGTTTTTTATTACAGTTCAAATTATACTGTTTTAGTCAACTTTTATCAGTAACATTTGTTACAAAAATATAAAAACATGCTACCAAAAAATAGCATGTTTTTAATTTAAGATTTTATATCATACTTTTTATTTTCTCAAATAATTCATCTGCTGTATCCGCTTGTATCATTTCATCATTTACTAAGGCAAATGGTCCCACTGCACAATCTCCACAATATCCTAAACATCCCTCTACTGATACATCCACATTACTAAAATCATCTTTAATCTTTCTCATAGTATCTTCTGTTCCAAAAGAAAAGTTATTTTCACAAAATTTTACTTCAGTCATTTTTATACCTCCAATTATTTATTTTTTAATTTTTCTAATAACTCATCAACAGATATATTATATAAATCAAATTTGTCTAAATTTATTTCTTTCTCTATTGCTGATTTGAGTAATGGTGATTTTTTTGTATCTCCTATAATAATTGCTCCCACTATGTTATTATTTTTTATAAGTATTTTTTTATATACTTTTGAATTAATATCTTCATCTACTAATATCATAGTAGATTTTGTTTCTTCTATACAGCCCATAGAAAATAAAGAAATCCCAAAAGCATTTAAAGTAGTCACTGGAGTAATATTTTGATATACTATTTCGTTACCAGCAATGTTGTACCCAGCAACTTTCCCCTGCGATATAGCAATATTCCATAGACCAGAAACATGGTTCTTAAATTCTGCAACATCCCCTGCTGCATACACATTTTTTATATTAGTTTCCATCTTGTCATTTACTAATATTCCTCTAGCTGTTTCAATACTAGTATTTCCTATTAAGTCTATGTTAGGTTGAATCCCTACGGAGTAAATAACCATATCACACTTTAATTGTTTTTTTTCGTCTATTAGAATTCCTTCAACTTTAACATCCCCTAATATATCTTTCACAGTTGTATTGCTTAATATTTGTATTCCATAACTTTCTATTATATTCTTCAATATTTCCGAAGCCTTATCGTCTAATTGATATGGCATAAGCTTTGGTAGTAATTCAGCAACGATAACTTTTATACCATGTTGATGTAATATCCAAGCTGTTTCTAATCCTTGTATTCCTCCTCCAATTACTATTACATCCTTACTTTCATTAAGAGTACTTTTAATGTTCAGGGCATCATTAAGATCTCTTAATGTATAAACCCCTTCCTTCCCTATACCATCTATTAGTGGTATTTTATTACTTGCTCCATTTGCAATAAGCAACTTGTCATACTTTATTTTTCTACCATCACATAATAATACTTCATTGTTGTCAGTATTTAAATTCACTACTTTTGTGTTAACTAATAACTTTATTTTATTTTCCTCATACCACTCGTTCTTTTGAAGAAGTATTTTATTTTCCTCAATTTGATTAAATATACCTTTAGATAATCTTATACGGTTATAAGGATAAAATTCTTCTTCTCCAATTAAATATACCTCTGAATCTAAGTCCGTCTCTCTTATTGCTTTGACTGCTGATATTGCTGCAATTCCATTGCCAACAATTACTATTCTTTTAGTCATTTTCATCACCATATCTTTCAATAATTCTAACCACTTATATTATTACTCTTTTCATACCCTTTATTCTTATCCTTCATAATTAAACTAATATTAAAAAACTTATTAATTCCTTTGTGTACCGCTTAAATAATCTCCAATAGCCAATTGTGCAAAAAATAAAGGCTATTATTCATACCTATTTTCCATTTAGAACCTTCTTTTTCTAAACTCATTTTGTAATTAGTTACTTCTTTTTCTTTATTTTCATCATTATTTTTTAGTATGAATAATACATTATAACTGTGATAAGTGTCATCTTTATTAGGAATTGACTCAAATTTAATGTCACTAATTTCAAGATTATCTATACTTCTTGTAAGATTGTAAGGGTAAATCCTATCTATATAAAACTTTTCGTAAGCTTCCTTTGTCATATATTTTTTATAGATTTTTATATCAGAAATTATTGTATTTTTTTTATTGTATAGCCAATAATTAATGAAAATGGTGCCATTATTACAATATATTTATTCAAGCTATCCATTATTCTTCCATTAAATTCAACCTTGCTAACATAAAAAATGACACAATCCCTTTAAGATTGTGTCATGCTCCAATATAAACTTAATTATATATCCATCCCATTAAGAATCTCTTTAAGTTTCTTTAATTCATCTATACTTAAAGTCACACCCTTACCCATTTTCTCATGGTCAGCTGCCCATTCTCTTAAGTCATATTTAGCATCTTTTCCATTCCAGCTTATTAGATTTAATTCTTTCTTCCATCCTTTAGATGATTCTGCTATAGTTCCAAATTCTTTTTCTATTTCATATTTAATCTCTGCCATGCTGATTCCCACCTATCTAAAATTATTATCTATTAGCTTCACTATATATTTTCTCGGATAAATAGTGAATCATGAAGTTTTGTAAATTTCCATTGGTTAATATCTCTTTAACTAACCTATCATTTCTATTTTTAGTTTTTACTATGCCTCTTTTAAAGTATGACTTAGCGAAAGTTTTAACTAAATCCTCATAGCTGTTTGCTTTTGCTATGTCCATTATTTGTTGATTGTTTTTAAACATTTCTTCATACTGATCTATTATTATTCTATCTTCCTCTGTTAGACCAATACCAAAGACATCATTTATTCTTTTTATAATATCAGTTAAATACTCTTCTTCAGTTTCGTTTACACGAGCTTCAGCATTTTCTGATATACCAACGAGTTCACCTTCACCATAGGTTAAAGAAACATCTTCGCCTTTTTTATCATCTTGTCCTAGTTTTTGTAGCTTATAGTAATCTAAGCTTAATACCTCATCAAGATTTACCTTTTCTTTACCCTTTTTAGGTAACTTCTTAAGTAATGCAACTAAGTATATTTGTAATCTTAACAGATTCAAGTTTTTTAAAGGATAGATTTGAAGTAAGAAATTATAGAAAGTTACATACTTTTGAGCTTTCTTTTTAAATTCTGCTGCTTTTTCCTCACTATCTGCTTCTAATAAACAATATCGCTCTACACCTTTATCAATTATGCTATTCATCTTACCATCTTGAGTTGCGGTTCTTTTAGACTTATAGAATAGAGTGGCAAAATCATTTACCTCTTCATCCTGATAAATTCCATATTCATGGAGTTGATACCATAAGTCATTTACTACATTAGGATCTGTTACTTTATCTACATTAGTAACCTCAAAATATGGCTTATAAGCTTCTTGAATATCCTCAACTGAGTTTTGGAAATCTAGAATAAAGGTATTTTTATTAGGATAAGTTCTATTTAATCTTGATAGAGTTTGTACAGTTTTAACTCCATCGAGTTTCTTATCTACATACATAGTACAAAGCTTAGGTTGGTCAAAACCTGTTTGATACTTCTCCGCAACTATAAGGATTCTAAAATCATCCTTATCAAATATTTTAGGTAAATTAGTTTCAGTTATATCTGGTGCTACCTCTTTGTTCATTGAAACCTCAGTAAACTCTTCTTCTCCATCTGTAACAGTTCCAGAAAAAGCAACTAAGGCTTTCATATTGTAGCCTCTTTCTTTTATATACTTATCTATAGCTAGCTTGTATCTAACTGCATGTAATCTGCTTCCAGTAACAATCATACCCTTAGCTTTTCCATCAATCCACATGGATCTATTTTCAATAAAGTCATCTACTATTGTTTCAACCTTTTGTCTTATATTATGAGCATTTAAACTTACAAATCTATTTATAGCCTTCTTTGCTTCACCCTTATCAAACTCTGGGTTATCAGCTATTTTCTTTCCAACCTTATAATAAACACTTACTGGCATATAGTTTTTAAGAACATCTAAGATGAATTTCTCTTCTATAGCCTGCTTCATAGAATATAGATGAAACTCATGTGGTAATCCATCGTCGCCTACTCGTCCAAATATCTGCATGGTTTTATTCTTTGGCGTTGCAGTAAAAGCAAAGAAGCTAATATTGTTTAAATCAGTTCTCTTCTCAATAAGCTCACTCATTTTATCCATACTTGATTTTTCATTATGCTCTTCCTGTTGTTGTTCCCCTGCTGCTTCTTCTAAAGTCTTTCCAGCTAGTGTTTCCTTTAACGCTCCCATGTTCTCTCCAGCAGTAGAGGAATGAGCCTCATCAATAATAACTGCATACTTTCTTTTCTCTAAGGTATCAATCTTTTGAAGAGCATAAGGGAACTTTTGAATAGTAGTTATTATTATCTTAACACCACTAGTTATTGCATTAGCTAAATCAGATGAACTTTTATCATCATCAATTTTAACAACCAATCCCTTTTTATGCTCCAGTTGATATATAGCATCTTGAAGCTGTTTATCTAAAACCTTTCTATCAGTAACAACAATAACGGAATCAAATACAGGATTATCATGTTCATCATGCAAGCTAGATAATCTGTGTCCTGACCAAGCAATAGTATTAGTTTTTCCACTACCTGCACTATGTTGAATTAGATAGTTTAGTCCCGCTTTATTAACTTCTAAATCAGCTACAATCTTTCTAACTGCATCTAACTGATGGTACCTTGGGAAAATTGCTCTTTTATTATTATTCTCATCTTCTTGTATAAAATAAAAACGCTTTATTATATCAAGGAGACTATCTTGTCTTAATATTTCTTCCCATAAATAATAAGTTTTCTGTTTTCCTTCTACAACCTTATTTCCTTTTCCTCGGTTATTCCCTCTATTAAAAGGTAAGAAGAAAGTCTTATTGCCCTTAAGATGTGTAGTCATATATACATCATCAGTATCTACTGCAAAATATACTAACACTCTTTCATTAAATCCAAATAACTTTTCCTTTGGATCTCTATCCTCTTTAAACTGTCTTATAGCATTATAAACATTTTGCCCTGTAAATTGGTTCTTAAGTTCCATAACTATAACGGGAAAACCATTAACAGATAAAACTACATCTAAAGTATTATTATTCTTAGTGCTATATTTAAACTGTCTAGTAACCTTAAATATATTTTCTTTATAATTCTGAAGATCTGCCTTATTTAAGTTTGAGTTAGGTTTGAAGTATACTAACTGAAACTTACCATTCATCATAACATCTTCAATACCATTTCTTAGAACATGTATAAGCCCTCTTCTCTTAATATTAGAATCTACTAAATCCAAGAAAGACTTTTTCCAAGCTGACCCACGAGTAGATTTAAATTCATCTAATAAATCCTTTTGAGTAGCTTCTAAAAACCTAAGTAAATCATCCTTTAATAAACAGTATTGTAAGTCAAACTCCTGTGAACCCCCCTGCTCATAACCTGCTGATACCAAATAATTTTCAATGGATTCTTCTAAATTAATTTCCTTTGGTAACATATCCATCTCCCCTAACCTTAATAAATATATAATCTCCACTGCTTCGAAATATAATGTATTAATACCAATCAATTCTATTTTATCTTGTTATATCTCCTTTTATCATATCTAACCTTCTATTTAAATCAACTAATGACATTTGTAAAGTTGGTAAAATTCTATTAGCTATTTCAATAAAACAACCCCATTCGATTTTCCCCATTGTAACATCGTCTATAGATTGCTCTAATTCCTCTATATAACATTGCACTTCTTTTGTTCTACTTTGATATCCAGCTAATACTTCATGTATTAATGTTCTATTTGTTCTATCTCCTTGGATTAATACGCTAATTTCTTCTATCACTGTAGTTAACTCTTTTATTTGAGTTCTTAATGGTGTACTTTTTACAATTTCCAATTCGTATAAAGTTTCTTCTAATCCCACCTTACCATACTCAAATACTCTATCTCCATTAACTTCATCAATTCTGTCAAATATTAGTGAATATATGTTTGAATTATATCCTAATATACCACTTAAATACCCCATGATTTCATTATAAAGATTTTCGTCTATATTCTCTTTATTTCCCCTTAGCAAATCTACCAACCCAGCAGTTTGCTTTAATGCCATTAATGACTTTTCATTGATCCACGATTCCATTCGTTGAAATCTCTCAATATTTTTCATGTTTAATTTCCCCATTCCCTATTCAATATTAGATTAATTATCTTATAAAATAATTAATCTAATATCTCTATTTTCCCTGTAACTGCTTCACTTATTAAACTTTGCTTAGCTTCTTTTATTCCGATAATTTGTTTTTGGATTTTCATTACTAAATCATCTATTTCATTAAATTTACATAGTAAATAGTTGCTAATAATTTCTTGTTCATACATATTAGGATAAGTAATTTTTATATCACTGACTAACTCCCAATTTGCCCTAGGCATTTTTACTCCATAAGTCAAAGAATTAACTAAATCTATAAATAATGGATTTAGCATTGTAAATTTCAATACTTCTGGTAATAAACACTTAGTCTCCATTACTAAAAATTCATCTGAACATATCCCCGTTTCTTTTGATACGATACACTTTGCAAGATATGGTCTTAATTTTCCGAATAATACATTATTATTGTAGAATACAGAATTTTTTTCACTGTCTACTTCTGTAGCCTTACCATATTCAATTAACTTTCCAGTCCATTTTTCAACATTTTCAAGACCAATATAAATTTCGAACTCACCTGTACTAGCCTTTCCAGTAACTAACGAGCAAGTATTTTTTAAAGCCTTAACTACCCACTCCTTAGGCACATCCCCCAACCATTCAACTCCACTATCTTTCATTTCTTCTTTTTTTCTTTCCACTAACTCATATCCATCAGAAGTTTTAACCACCTTAACCTTACCGGTTACAACTTCACTTATAAGACTTTTCTTAGCTTCTTCCAGTGTTTTAATTAAAGCTTCTTTTTTTAAGATTATAGTATCAAATTGAGCTGTTTTTTTATCTAGGAAATTAGCTATTTTTATATCTTCGTTTTCATTAGGAATTGGTACATTAATTTTTTTCATCCTCTCAATATTTGTAGACCATAAATCATCAACTATACCACTACCCCATCTATAAAACTCTTCTGAAAAATAATAGTTTCTAAACAAGCTATGAACATATTGTGAGTTTAAATGTTTGGGTGTTAAAACATTGCATATTAATGAAACTGAACCATCATAAACTGAAACGCCACAAGAACCTTTTCTATCAGCTCTACTATTTATTACAAAGTCTCCTTCACATACTTTTTTTCTATTATCACTATTATCGCTCTTTGCCACATTTTCTAACTGCGGTAAAATCCCTTGTTTAGTTACCGATAATGCTGGAAACACCTTATCACTTACCTTTTCATTTCTGACCCTAAATTCCTTATTTATTCTACTTATTTTCCAGTCCCTAGGAATCTTCCCAATCCACTCAACACCACTATCCTTCATTTTCTCTTCATTTCTATATCTAAATTTCA
The DNA here is from genome assembly GCF_036646415.1 of Clostridium sp. Classification (GTDB taxonomy): domain Bacteria; phylum Bacillota; class Clostridia; order Clostridiales; family Clostridiaceae; genus Clostridium_J. Next base: position 64,665 of record NZ_JAVXMF010000007.1, read on the forward strand.
TTATCCTAGCACCTTCTTTATTTCTAGTGCTATTTCACCTTCCAATTCTTCTACTTCTTTCATTATTTCAGCGAAAGGTCTTAGTTTTTCATATTTATAGAAATATCTTGTGAAAGGTACTTCATAACCTATGTTATTAAAAGTATTTTCATCCATGTAAGCATCTGATACATGTGGTTTTACTTCTTTTTCAAAGTAAGCATTTATATCTTGCTTTAGTGGAATAGATTCAGTGTCTTTTAATGATGAATCACTTTCTATATTCCCCTTAGAATCTTTACATATATCTGCATTTTCGTTTCTTTCTCCGATAGCATTCAATATAGCTTTTAAAAGTGCTGCTCCTAAGGTTATTCCAAAGGTTTTAGCTTTTCCTTTTATGTCTTTTATGAATACTTCTCTATTTAAATATTCTTTATTTAAGTCAAAGCTTTCTAACATTTTTATTATGCTTTCTTGCTGTTCTCTGCCTGCTGCTTCTTCCCCAGCCTTTACTGCTTCATCTTTTTTCTTTGATACTGCTAGGTTAATAAATTGAGTTGTTTCCTTTACTCTTTCTATTGTTTCTTCATTAACCTTGAAGCTTAGTTTAAGTGGTCTTTCTATTGTTATCTTCCTATATCCAAATTCTTCATTATCGAATATCTTACACTTTTCATTTTCTGTGAAGTTCTCATATATGTGTTTGATCTCTTCAATTTGATCTATAGATATTTCTTTTCTTTTATTACCTAAACTTTTTCTCATAGGTTTATAGAATTCTGTAGCATTAACAAGCTGTATTTTACCTTTTCTTCTTTCATCTTTTCTATTGGTGATTACCCATATATAAGTTGATATCCCTGTGTTGTAGAACATATCTGTAGGCAGTGCTATGATTCCTTCTAATAAATCATTTTCTATAATCCATTTTCTTATGTTAGATTCTCCACTTCCTGCATCTCCTGTAAATAGTGGTGAACCATTGAAGATTATAGCTATTCTACTTCCCTCTTCATCTTGATACATCTTGCTTATCATGTTTTCTAAGAACAGAAGTGAACCATCACTTACCCTTGGAGTTCCAGCTCCAAATCTTCCATCAAAGCCAAGATCTGCTTCTTCCTTAACTTTCTTTTCTTCATCCTTCCAAGTTACACCAAACGGAGGATTAGATATAATGAATCTCATAGATTCTCCACTAAATCTATCTTCTGTAAGAGTATTTCCAAGTCTTATATTATCAGGATTTTGCCCCTTCATAAGCATATCTGCCTGACATATTGCAAAGGATTCATCAAGAAGTTCTTGACCATATACATTAACAATAGCTTTATCATTTAGCTTCTCAATATACGCTTCAGCTATAGAAAGCATTCCACCAGTTCCACAGCAAAAATCTGCTATTGATATTACTTTTCCTTCTTCGCTAATAAAGCTCTTCTTACCTAAGAATAGCATTTCCATACAAAGCTTAATAACTTCTCTTGGAGTATACTGTTCCCCTGCTGCTGAGTTTTCTGTAAATCTTCTTAACATTTCTTCATATATATAACCCATCTTATTATTAGAAACATTGTTTATATGAAGATCTACTTCACTCATTTTTTGAAGAACTGCATATAACTTGTTTTTCTTATCTAATTGAGTAATTTCTTCTTTAAATTTGAACTTGCCTATTATCTCTTTTACATTATTAGAGAATCCATTAAGATACTCCTCAAAGTTTGATTTAATATTTTCACTATCATCTAAAAGCTTTCTCCATGTAAAATCAGATACATTATAGAACTGTAAATCTATACCATGATTTTCTTTTAAATCAGCTATTACTATTTCATCTATTTCCTCTTCAGGCATAAAATCATAATTATTATAAACTTCTTTAATTATTTCTTTATTGTAATCATCTAAAAGACAATCAAATCTTCTTACAACTATCATCGGAAGCATTACTTTTCTGTAATCCTCTTCTTTATACGTTCCTCTTAAGCTCTCCGCTATATTCCATAAAAATGCAACATGATTAAAATTGTTGTCCATAATGTCATTTCTCCTTACGTATGGTAGATTATTGTAAGTAGAAGCTTTCATGCTGATTTCTACTCACAATAATCATTATACCATTTAATATATTTAATCATAAAATAACACTTATTAAAATTTACTTGCACTTTTCTTCGGTTTTGCATCTACTATTATTAAAAGAGGTTTATTAGCGTCATCATTAACTCCACTATATATTTCTTTCAAATCTTCAATTTTCTTCGCAGGACCACCATTATCTATTACCAAATAAATTTTTTTATTGGTTCTTTCAGCTTTTGCATATTCTTCAATCTGAGTCGTAAATCCATGAACTAAATTTTTATTGGTTGTTAACTTTATTTCTATTAATGTTTTATCATTTTGCCCTCTACTCATCTTAAAATCCACTGGTCCCCGTCCACAATCAGTTTCAGGACTTATATCTAAATTATTAGCATTACAATAAGCTTCTGCTATTCCATAAAAAGCTAATTGAGCTATTTTCTCTTTTCTTGGCTTCCTATCATCAGTATAAAGTAATTGAGATAATTTATTGTCTTCTGTTAATTCTTTAAACTTATTGCATAAAATTAAAGAAATTTCAAACGAACTCTTTTCTTTATTAGGAATGAATAATGGATTTTCTTTAGCAATGACAGGAGTATATTGATATACTTTATACTCCCCTAATGCATCGCTATCGAAATCATACTTGTCCACATCAGTGTTTTTATAGTCATCTAATAGGACTCTAAGATGTTTAGGGTTCTTCATTATATGAGTTAGTATAAAATCTTTTTTTGCTGTAGTTGTAATTTTACTCCATTCTACTCCTATGATTTCATTGAATTCTCTTCTAATTTTGTCAATTTCTTTACATACTCTATCAATATCATCCCAATCTTTAGCTATAGGTAATTCATGCAGTATATCTTTAGGTAGTAATAACACCCTATTTCCTTTATATGGGTTTATTAAATATTTACCATCAAACTCTAAATTTGGATAGTTTTCCTTGTTTATTCCTAGTATTTCGTTTATTCGTATAGTATAAGCTTCAATATCAACCTCTATTAGAGTTGCAAACATATCACTTAATCTATCTGGTCCAACCTTTTCTTCAAATAGTCCTACTAAGTGAAAAATTTCTGGTTCATTAACTCCTGTATCAATAATTTCTTTAGCATCTTTTATTATCTTTTCAATAATGTGTTTTCCTACACCTGATCCATGGGTTCCTTTTGAATATCCCAGACCAATTCCATTTACTTCACCATAAGGGAATCTTCTTATAGCTTCCTTGTATAATCTTTCTTCATTAGATTTCGAGTTAGCTAACAATAACCCTATCTCTCTAAAAAAATCATTTATTTTCTCATAACAGCCCTTAAACTCGTCAACATCTGTATTCTTCAGTCTTTTTATGTTTATAAAATAGTTTGCATCTAAATCTAAAATCTGGTCAAATGCACCTTCTAAATCTATTTTTTCCCCAACACCTAAGTAATTTGATAACAATTCCATATCCCTCATACTCCCTTTCATTCTAATATTCTTTTACCTAATGCCTTTTTTTGACTTGGCTGATGGAAGTATTCCCCCATCAACCTAAAATTTTATTTCAGAAAGTCATTTCCCTATTTATACATACATTAATTCAAAGTTCTCTTTTATTTCCATTTTGTCATATAAATCCAATTTAAGATTATCTAGTTTTAGTTGTAGCTCTTCCATCTGCTTCTTTAGACACTCTTCCTCTACTTTATATTCACTTATAATCTTATCTTGTTCCTTTGCATCTACATATACTATCGGTAGTTCCTTCAAATCTTTTGAGTTTATCATTGCTACTGCAGTCCCACTCTTTCTACTCTCTATTAGATATTGACCTATAGGGCTTATCAAGAACTCTTTTACATACTGTGAGTTATTACCGTACTTAAGCCTTACCCCTACAAAGTTTTGAGATATTAAAACCGCTCCTTCATGTTCAGGTATAATACAAACTTTAGTTGCTCCTTTATTTGATATAATTATATCTCCAGCTTCCACCTTATAAGCTTCTACTCTTGCATTATTTTCAATTGTATATCTAGGTAATGAATCTATATCCACTTCTCCATCTTTTATATCAGCTAGATTTATTATTTTGTACCGTCCATTTGGGTCCTGAATATTCTTACTTGTAACATTTATTCCTCTATAAAAATCTGCAATACTTTCAAGAGACTTTTCGTCTTTCAACTTTTCTAGATGAATCTTCACCTTTCCAAAATTCTCAGTTTCAAACTCTGTTTTAACAACATATCTACTTGGTGAAATAATTCCGTTATATATGTCTTTCAAATCAACTATTGTACTAATATCTTCAACCTCTTTTTTATTTCGATAAATATTTAATATACAATTAATATTTTCATCATTTAAAATATTTTTACCTCTTCTTACACTTTCATATATGTCATCTGCATTTATGAATTGTATTTTATTTTTCATTGCTCCGCTTTTATTCATATTTAAAACTATCATAGCACAAGGAATACCTGTGTTAGTAAATAATCCACTTGCTAGTTCTATAACTGACTCAATGTAATCAAAACCTATAATTTTCTTTCTTAAAGCTTCTTCTGCACCTGCTCTAAATAAGGCTCCAAGAGTTGTTATCATTACAGCCTTTCCATTCTCCTTTAATGATTTTAATGCTGTTGATATAAATAACCAATCCGCACTTGATGTTCCTGGCGTTCCATATATAAACCTTGAATATTTATCATTAATTATTTCAGACTCTTTCTCTTTCCAAGTTAATCCAAACGGTGGATTCATAACTATACTATCAAATTTCCTAAGTATATTTTCTCCCTCTCTAAATATCGGATTTGTTAATACATCTCCTCTCCTAATATCTGTCGACTTAATTCCATTAATAAACATTCTAATCTTAGCTACCCAATAAGCCTTTTCATCTAATTCTTGTCCATAAATCTTAAGTTCATTTCCATAACTATTAGCAAATTTATATGCTTCAACAGAATCTCCACCTATTCCAAAAGTTCCATCATAAAACTCTCCATCTTTAGGTTGAACTATTTCAACTGCTAATTTATTTATGAAATTCGGTGTTGTGAATTCTCCGCCCATCTTACCTGATGACTCTGTTATAGCCTCTAACATATACTCAAAAGCATCTCTGTACTGATCAGCATTAAAGAAAGAACTCTTCAAAACAACTAAAATTTTAGCTATCTCTTCATTTGATAGTTTTAATTTGTTTAAATATGATACTGCTCCGCTTAAATCCTCTATCGTTTCTCCTATAGCATTTAACGCCTCTTTAACAGCTTTTTTAATATCATCACTATTTAATATTACATCCAAGTTTACTTTATCTGAAATATTTTTATCAGCACAATACCCCAATAATAAAAATACCGATGTGCTTAAATCTAAATCGCTTATACCAACTGTTCCTCTTTGAATTTCTAATACTTCATATATTACTTTTTTAATATTTTTCACGCTTAACTCCCCTTACGCATTTTTAATAATTTAATTACTAACTCCCTACCTTTGTGTTTTAATAATACTATTAATACATTTTAATGTCAATGCTTTATTTTAGTAATTTAATTATTAACTCGTAATATGTTTTACCTAGGATTAATTCAACTACTTTAGAAAAATAAAAACCCACAACAATACATTTCTGTACTTTTGTGAGTTTCATGGTGGAAGCGAAGCATAACCTTTTAAATCCACGTCAATATATAATCTTATTACTGTAGATTTAAGAATTAAATTTTATGTCATTTGAAAATAATTTATTTCTTAGTTAATACAATTTTAGTAGAATATTAAAAGTACTATATCTTTTCAACTGAATTTCACAGTCTCATCAGTAGATTAAAATCTATAAGATATAGTAGTAGCTTCTCTTGCCGAATAAATTGTTATTATTGTACCTATAATTGAATATATACATGTAACCCAGTTTACGATTTTATTCATCATGCACCACGCTCCTATATTACTAAAAGTAACGAAAAAATTATATATAATGAGTAATAGGCCTATCATCATCAGCATTGGGAAGCTACTACCAATGGACATATTAATAAAATATGTTTCGATATTAATACTTTACATGTCATTCCAACTAATTTCAAGCCTAAATACTATCCTTTACTTACATAGAACAACTATTTTCGACTACGCTTTCAGTAATGGAACTAAATACTGTACTTTCTAAAAGGATAATATTCCAATATAGTAAATGTTAGTATACTAGAAAAAAGCTGAATTTTACTATTATTTCATCCCCACTCCAACGTAAACTATTAACTAGATATATACGTTTAAAAACTCCATTTTCTTGTTAAAGATATTAATATAAATCCAATCGATTATATCTTTTTCTCATGAAGATGTGATATCTGTATTATATACATATTTCCCCCTATACCATTACCATTTTAAGTATGTTCCACCATAAATATACTAAAAAAAATTCCACGATATTTCTATCGTGAATTTGTTGGTGGAAGTTATATGTGACCTTTTAAATCCACCATTTTAATATTTTATTTTAAAAATATATTCTTACTAATTAATCTAAACCCCGAGTAATCGGAATGGGATTGTACTATTCAAAAACTGTTCTAACAAAAAACCTGCAAATGCAATAACTGTTAAAATCTTATTTATCATAGGCATCCCTCCTCGAATACTAGCTATAATTATCTGTCCCCATCTTCGCTATAGCTTTCATAAGTTTCCTTATTCTGGAGCAGGACATGTATAATATATCACATCTGTAAATATGAGTCAATCATCTTTCTATATGCATATATTGTATAAAAATCATTCTTATTTTTTCGTCTATATAATGCTTCTAGAGCTCTCTGTAATTTATCCCCATAGTAATTTAAAAGTATACTTACATTCCAATTATTTGTTTTTGACTTCTTTACATGTAATATATGATATCTATATATCTTATTACACTCTGATAATTTTAACAATGTATTTTCTAATTCATTATCCAATTTAATATTAGGATATGTTTTTAAAATCCTACATTCAGCATCAATCTTAATACTCTTCACCTTGTCTATATTAGTTGATATAAATATTACATTTTTAAATTTCACTCCATCAAAATCAGTATTTTTAAAATTACAATTAAAAAATATCACTTCTTCTAACGTAGAATTTTTAAAAGATGTGCCTTTTAAATTAGTACTAATAAATTCTACTCCTAATAGTTTAGTGTTTTTAAAGTTACATTCTGTTATATTTGATGCATGATATCTAACATTTTCAAATATAGCATCTTTGTAAATTAAATTATGTATATTAGTTTGATAATTATATTTATTTTTAAATCCTCTATATTTTACAGGTGAATTAGCCAGATTAAACCTCACTACTTTACCCATTTTTGTTTTTCTTACCCTCTTCAATTCTTGTTTTCTCTTCTTTTTTTCTTTTGCCCTACCCATCTTACCATCTCCAAAATACATAAATTATAATTTTGTTCCTATATTAATAGTATCATATTTCTACAAACTTAAGTCTAATAAAAATGCCCTCTTTATAGTAACAGTTTTATTATTTTAACTGTCTACTATAAAGGGAGCATATCCTACTTACTTCAATGTATTCTTTATAAACTACAAATTCTTTTACATTCAACCTATATAAGTTTTATTATAGTTTTAATTCTTTATAAATTATTTCATCCTCTCTAGATTCACTTCCTTAATAAATTTTTGCAACCATAGGAAACTCTTTATCATTATAAAACTTTACAAGTCTTTTCAAATGATATAACGCTCTCTTCCAGACATACAACTCCATATATTACCTCTATCTTACTCCTTTCTTACTCTTCAGAATATGCAGCAAGCACTTGTCCCTAACAATTACTCCCACTAGGTATTTTATATCTCCACAACCCTCTGATACTTCCCTATCCATCCCAAATTTACAGTTTTGACTTCACCGTTTCTATTTTTACCTACGATAATTTCCATGACTTCACTTTCTTTACCTTGATTCTTTTCCTTAAGTTCTTTATCATAATATACTTCTCTATAAGGGAAGATTACTATGTCTGCGTCTTGCTCTATGGAGCCTGATTCTCTTAGGTCTGATAGCATTGGTCTTGGATCTCTTCTACTTTCTGATGCTCTTGAAAGTTGTGCTAATGCTATGACGGTGATTTTTAAGGATTTTGCCATTCTCTTTAACTCTCTTGATATCTTTGCAACTTCTTGCTCTCTACTGTTACTTACCCCCACTGATTCTATGAGTTGAAGATAGTCTATTATTAGTACATCTAAGCCTTCCTTGTGCTTTAATGTCTTTGCTTTTCCTCTTATGTTTGCAATGGTGGTGGATGTATCATCTATGAAGATTTTTCTCTCAGCTAGATTTGCCGCTCCTTCCATAAGCTTCTGTATATTAGCTTCTGTTAGCTTTCCACTTTTTATATTGCTAAGAGGAATTAAGCATTTAGCAGCCAGCATTCTCTGCATAAGTTGATTCTTTGACATTTCTAGGGAGAATAGCCCTACCTTTGCTTCTTTAGATACATACTGAGCAATGTTTAAAGCAAGTGCTGTTTTTCCCATGGATGGTCTTGCTGCTATAATAACTAGGTCTCCAGGCTGTAATCCTGAGGTAACTTTATCTAATGCCTTATAGCCAGTTGGTATACCTTCAATTTCCTTCTTTCCCAGGTATCGTCCTTCAATGTGAGTGATGGTATCCTGTAAGGTATCCATAATAGGCTCCATTTCTTCCATGGCTACACTGCTATAGGCTTTATGAATATTATCTTCTAGCCCTTCCACCACCTGCTCTACTAAAGAATCCTTATGACTTTCATCAATTGCCTTCATACAAGCTTTTATAACCTTTCTTCTACTTGCCTTATCTATGATGATTTCACTATAATTTCTTATATTATTTAAGTAGCTAGCTGAATTTGATAGCTCGGATAAATAGGTTATTCCATTACACTTTTCTAAAATTCCTCTGGTTCTTAACTCTTCGCTAAGGGTAATTAAATCTATCTCAGTGTCTCTAGTTCTTAGATTTAGAACTCCCCTATAAATCTCTCTATGATTTTCATAATAAAAATCCTCCAGATTTAGAATGTCCTCTACCTCATAAATTTTCTCTTTATCGTTAATTATTACCCCAAGAACTACCTGCTCAGCTTCCATGCTATGTGGCATAACCATATCCATATTACATGTCCTCCTTTAAAACCATATTACGCAGCTTCTCTTCTAACTCTGCTCTAGATTCTTCATTACCACTAACAACATTTCCCCTTTTAAGTCCATCCTGCTCTACTTCCTTGCCTTGATTTAGGTAGCTTTCAAACTTATTCCCAAATAGTGTGGTAGGAACTAAATATTGCTGAAACTTTGTACCTGTCCATCTTGATTTCATGTTGTGGATAACGGTTTTAAAGTCCTCCACAGTAAACTCTTCACTAAGCCTTGCCTGAATAAGCTTAACCGTTGCTTTAGTATTACCTTTAAACTTTTTCCCAGTTTGCAGATTTAGATATTCTATAATTTCAAAAGCCGTTTCCTTCAGGAACACGTTATTATTAGTTTTAATAGATGGATCTTTAGTAGAGGGATTATTTGTTGTAGGTTTCAGCTCACACCCCTTAAGGTTCTTATCCACACCCTTAAAGTTTTCATCCACACTCTTAAAGTTTTCACCCACACCCTGTTGATTTTTATCTGTACCATCTAAGTTTTCATCCATGGTCTTTAAGGTATTTTCCTCCTGAAAGCTAACTTTATTCTCTAGATTTTCAGTATCTTCATATAATGTATCAACCTTATTAATGCCTATATTTCTATCCTCTTTATCTTCTTTATATCCTTTATTTGATTTATCAGTATTTCCACCATCTATATTTGTCTCCCCAGTTATAAGTTCTATATATCTACTGCCTATACCAAAATAAGAGTATGTACCACCTTCTCTTATAACCTGGTGAGTAAGTACTCCTGCATCTCTTAATTTAAAAAATCTAGCTTGTACAGTACATTTCTTCATTTTAAGTATAGGTAACTCCTTTATGACCCCATCATAACGAATCCAATAATAAGCTCGTCCATCTACAATTTGAACCTTCATTCCTTTAGCTTCTTTAAAATCAATGAAGTATCTAAGAATAGTAGCATCCAAAACATCAAGACCTAACTCAACTAATTTTTCTTGCCTAAAACCCATAATTGTATATTTCATAACTATCTCCCCTATTACCACTTTTATTTAAAGCCTTCAATTCTATATATGGAACTATCACAAAAATTTACACCTATTTTCCTAATTAATTTAAAAATTTTTATTTTATTATGAAATAATACAATTTAAGCTGAATTTTTTTGAATTTATAATTTAAATTTTGAGGGAAATTAACTTTATCTCTAGGAGGCTCCACTCCAGTTATATCAATGGTTTAATGGTTAAAGAACATAAAAACATAAAAACATAAAAACACTAAACCCCTTGATATACTTCAAGGGGTTAATTTTATTATTACTTGTGACACAATTTTTACACTTATAAAAACAGCCTTAACCAATTAATTTAAATGGTTAAGGCTGTCTTTTTCATTTGCTTATAGTATGGTTCACCGTAACATGTATATCGTAGACTTTTACTAAAAACAACATTACTTTAAAATCTTAAGCTTACCTTGATTTAGTATTATTAAACCATTCAATAGTTGCTTTGCTATTCTCTTCAGGAATTTTATTCTTTACCTGTTCATGCAACCATGCTAATGTCTTATTATTCAGATACTGTCTCATCTGATCTTCTGCTTCTAACATCACAACTTTTATTAAGCAAGGACATTTTGTATGTGTATCAGGTAAATTATTTTTATCTAATAACAGCTCCTTCTGCCTAATCTCTGCACACTGAAATAATGGTGAATTCCCCTCTACAGCTTCAACAATATCCCAAAATGTTATATTTTCTGGAGAACGGGCTAATTCATATCCTCCATTAACACCTGGAATTGACTTCACAATACCCGATTTTCTTAGTTTTGTATATACTTTTGATAGATAAGTCTCTGACACGCCTTGATATGTTGCTAAGTCTTTAATCCCAACAGATTTTCCTGATGGGATATCCACCATATATAATAAACAATGTAATGCATACTCTACTCCTATAGAAAATTGCAATTAAATCACCTTCCTTATACAACAATATAATCTCTCCACATAGTACTTTATTATTTTTTATTAGTCAACATATACCCAATAAACATTATAGATAATATTTATCTGCAATATTTTTATTTGTTGTTGACTTTATAAAAATACCACTATATAATAATCATAGATATTAATTATCTGTAATATATTTAATATAAAATTTGAAATGTATTACTTAATAAATTTTTAGGAGGAATTGTACAATGCTTACAGAAAAATTTTATGATGTATTAAAAAATGAAGGTGTAGTTTCAATAGTATCTTGCTCAAACAATGAAGCCCATGTGTGTAATACATGGAATAGCTATTTAGTTATTGTGGATGAAAATAAAATTTTAATTCCTGCAGCCGCTATGATTAAGACAGAAGAAAATGTTACTGCTAATCCTAAAGTTAAATTAACAATTGGCAGTAAAGAAGTAATGGGCTATAACTATATGGGAACTGGATTTTTACTTGAAGGAACTGCTAAATTTTTAAAAGATGGAGATCACTTTAAGATGATGAGCGAAAAATACTCATTCCTAACAAGAGTATTAGAAGTTACTGTTAACTCTTGTAAGCAAACACTTTAATTAAAGGAGAAAACTATGCCTAGAAGAATTAATAAATCAGATTGTGTTGGGTGTGGAACTTGCCAAAGAGTATGTATTGTTGGGTGTATAACACAAGAAGAAGATAGACAAAGATTAATTCATGAGTCAGCATGCGTTGACTGTGGAGCTTGCCAATATGCCTGTCCCAAGAAATGTATATCCCAAAATTAAGTAGAAGGAGATGTCGCAATACTGTTGAATAAATAGTTTGTGCGTCTCCTTTTAAATATCGTATAATAATCTGCTTATACAGTTCTCTACAACATATTATAAAACACTAAACCCCTTGATATACTTCAAGGGGTTAGTCATCTCTAAATGAGATTATTATCTTTTATTTTTGTGTTTATATTATGGTACTACTCTCCACATTTTTAATTTTCTTCTAAATTTGGTATACTATATATAATTACATACACAAAGGGGGAAATGTTATGTCAATCGATAGTCAAAGAGAATTTGAACTTTTAAAGAAAATTGGTTTTGTACGAACCAGTGGTTCAGAAGAGGAATTAAAAGCTGCAAACCTTCTACTTGAGGAAATATCTTCAATAGGGTGCCAAGGACACTTAGAAGATTTTAAAGTTCCTACTTCCAATATTAAGAAAGCTACTCTGAAGGTAGTTGAGCCTTATGAAAAAGAATATGACATTACACCATATAACTGCTCAATTAGCACACCTGAAGGTGGAATAACTACAGATTTTGTATATATAGAAGATGGGCTTGATGCAAATTTAATAGACCTTAAAGGAAAATTTGTACTTATAAATATGGGTCCACATCCTAAGCTTTATAAAAAACTTATAAAAGCTGGTATTGCTGGTTATATAACCATGTGTGGTACTGCTATGGATGAAGAAGATAAAACTGATATTACTGTAAGTAGAATGCGTGAAAAGAATACTCAACACGGAAAAGTACATGCTATAAATATGCGTATGAAAGACGGCTTCCATATGGTTCAAAACAAAGCTTCTAAAGTGAAAGTAGAACTAATTACTGAAGATATAGAGCTTACTTCACATAATATTGTTGTAACCTTAGAAGGTACAAAATACCCTGATGAGATAATATCTTTCGGTGCTCATTATGACAGTACTCCTTTCAGTACTGGTGTATATGACAATGGTGCTGGTTCAGTTATTATAATGGAACTTCTTAGACATTTTAAAGAAAATCCGCCAATTAGAACTTTAAAATTTGTATGGTATGGTTCTGAAGAGGTTGGACTTCTTGGTAGTAAAGCTTATTTAAAGGCCCATGAGGAAGAACTACAAAAACACCTTCTAATGATTAATGTAGACGTTGCAGGCTCCATTCTCGGAAAAGAGAAGGCCCTAGTTACCGCACAGCAAAGCTTGATTGATTATATTGATCATATGGCTAAAATTAAAGGCTTCCCACTTAAGGTAGAACAGAGCATATATTCAAGTGATTCCACAGCCTTTGCAGATGCAGGAATTCCGTCTCTTACATTCTGCCGTTTTGCACCTATGGGTGGAGCATTCATCCACAGTCGTAACGATGTTATGGATTTTTTAAGTGCTGAGGCCTTAGAAAAAACTACCATAATAACAAAAGAATTCAGCGAATCCATTGTAAACTCAGTAGTATTTCCAATTGAAAGAAAGATTCCAGATAACATGAAAAAGGAATTAGATAAATACTTTGGTAAAGAACCTGAAAAAGAGGATGCAGGAACAGGGAATTGATAAGAAATATATTGTAGTTGAGGATTTCTTTAAAGATTGGACAATGGGTGGATATGAGTATTGTGTATCTATTAAAGATGAAGATCCAGGTATATATTATATGTATCATTATGATTGGGGGAAAATATCGTTTAACGCTTCAAGAATGCTTGAAGACGATATAAAGGCAAAAATATGGGGAGGAGCCTATTTAACCGAGACGGAATTAGAAACTATAAAATATCCTCCTTTAAAAAATAAATAAAGGACTGTGTATTTTTGAAAAAATCTTTCCAAAATAAAACCCACAGATTTTTCAAAATACTAAACCCCTTGATATATTTCAAGGGGTTAATTTATTACTTGCGACACAATTTCCCCACTTATAAAAACAGCCTTAGCCAAGTAAATTCAATGGTTAAGGCTGTCTTTTGCATTTACTTATGGTACTGCTCTACGTAACCACTGCAAATGAGGTTTTTCCATTTAATAATTTAATGTAAATATCCTGAAACTAATATAACAAATATTGATCATATTTTATCTGAAAAAATTGCTTATGCACATTTAAAGAATTTCTTGATTATTTTTATTTAATAATATTCTTCAACATCAAAACGGTCTGCCATCATTACCTTATTCCATGCAGCTACAAAATCTTCTATGAACTTTTTCTCATTGCCATTAGATGCATACACCTCAGCAACTGCTCGAAGTTGTGAATTTGATCCAAATATAAGATCAACGCTTGTTGCTGTCCACTTCCTCTTCCCTGTTTCTCTATCAAAACCTATAAATTTCCCCTTATATTCAGGCAACTCCTTCCACTCAGTATTAATATCAAGAAGATTTACAAAGAAATCATTTGTAAGGCATTCTTCCCTCTTTGTAAACACCCCATCCTTTGATTGTTTATAATTAGTGTTTAACACACGCATACCACCAATTAATACTGTCATTTCTGGAATAGTTAGTGTTAATAATTGCGCTCTATCAATTAACATTTCATCTGATGTTACTGCATATTTATCTTTTATATAGTTTCTAAATCCATCTGCCTTAGGTTCAAGAACACTAAATGCATTTATATCTGTTTCCTCCTGTGTTGCATCAGTTCGTCCTGGAGTAAAAGGAACAGTAATGTTGTACCCTGCATTTTGGGCAGCTTGTTCAATACCAACACATCCACCTAATACAATAATATCAGCTAAAGAAATCTTCTTCTCCTTTGAATGTGAACTATTAAAACCCATTTGAATTCTTTCTAGGGTATTTAAAACCTTGCTAAGCCTTTTCGGCTCATTAATTTGCCATTGTCTTTGTGGCTCTAGGCGTATTCTTGCCCCATTTGCCCCTCCACGCTTATCTGAACCACGAAATGTTGATGCAGATTCCCAAGCTGTTATAACAAGTTCTGATATTGATAGGCCTGAATCTAAAATCTTTTTCTTAAGCTCTGAAATATTCTTTTTATTAACCAATTTATAGTTAACTTCTGGCACTGGGTCTTGCCAAATAAAGCTTTCTGTTGGAACTTCTGGTCCGAGATATCTTGATATTGGTCCCATATCTCTATGTGTTAATTTAAACCAAGCTTTGGCAAAATCCTCAGCAAATTTTTCTGGATTTTCTAGATAATCCTTTGCTATTGATTTATAAATAGGATCATAAATAAGTGATAAATCTGCTGTGGTCATCATAGGTCTATGCCTTTTTAATGGATCATGGGCATCAACTACCATATCCTCTTCATCTACATCTTTAGCTAACCATTGGTATGCTCCTGCAGGACTTTTAACTAATTCCCACTCATATTTAAATAATGTTTTTAAGTAACCCATCGTCCACTTTATAGGTTCTGCTTTCCATGCACCTTCAAGCCCACTACTTATGGTATCTGGGCCCTTACCAGTTTTATAGCTATTTTGCCACCCCAACCCTTGCTGTTCAATAGGTGCAGCTTCTGGTTCTGGTCCAACATATAAAGGTGATGCAGCACCATGACATTTACCAAAAGTATGTCCACCTGCTACAAGAGCAACAGTTTCTTCATCATTCATTGCCATACGAGAGAATGTTTCCCTTACGTCATTGGCTGATGCCTTAGGGTTAGGGTTTCCATTTGGTCCCTCTGGATTTACATAAATTAAGCCCATTTGTACAGCAGCAAGAGGATTTTCAAGTTCTTTATCATCTTTATTACGCTCATCTCCAAGCCATTCTTTTTCACTACCCCAGTAAATATCCTCCTGTGGTTCCCAAACATCCACTCTGCCACCACCAAAACCAATTGTCTTTAATCCCATAGATTCTAATGCGCAGTTACCTGTCAATATCATAAGGTCAGCCCAAGATATTTTATTTCCATATTTTTTCTTAATTGGCCAAAGTAAACGACGTGCTTTATCTAAATTTATATTATCTGGCCAGCTATTAAGTGGTGGGAAACGTTGCAATCCTTGTCCTCCACCTCCTCTACCATCACCAACTCTATAAGTTCCAGCACTATGCCAAGCCATACGAATAAAGAATGGTCCATAGTGACCATAATCAGCAGGCCACCATTCCTTAGAATCTGTCATGAGCTCATATAAATCACTCTTTAGTCCATAATAATCTAGTTCTTCAAATTCCTCAGCATAGTTAAAACCTTTAGACATAGGATTGCTTAGTTCTGAGTTTTGACGAAGAACATTAAGCTTAAGCTGATTTGGCCACCAATACTCATTAGTTGTTCCCCCACCTGTTGCTGCTTTGCTTGTTCTTCCTGTCATTGGACATTTCCCTTCTATCATATAACATTATCCTCCTTACCCATCTTCTTTATCTACTTGCACACCTACTTAATTTATATATACATATAGGTAATGTAACCTTTCTCATATAAGGCATCTTCATAAAATAAATAAGTCAATCGCCTAGGCTATTTTGAGTGATACGTCGTCAGCAGAACCCTTAGATAGTTCTACTATCTGCGGAACTTACTTCCTTGTCTAAATCAAAATATCCTTCGCATCTTTGACTTATTATTTATTTTCATATGCCTAAATACTATTACTATAAATATATAAATATATAACTAGTACTATGAGTGAATTGATAAATAATATTTGGTAAGTTTTGTTAAATAACGTTTCTTTAAAATCCGTAGTAGGATGGCTACGGGGGTTTTAAACGTTTTATCCCCCCTAGGACTATTTGCGATATTTCATCATAGTCAAGGAGTAGTATTGGATATGTTTGATACTTTTATAAATGTGCATCAATTGTTTATATGATTAAATTAGTTTTAAAGCATAATCTTTTCATACATCACTTAAAAATAAACTTCTATTCTGAAATTCTTATTATTCTCATATTTTCATCATACTTAATTCCTAGTTCTTTAGATAGCATATCATTTAATTGTGTAAGCTTATCATGGTATTGTCTATATGAGCTACTTATTATTTTCATGTTATGTAAAAAAATATTATAGTATCCACTATTATTATAGAATTTATTAAGTTGCTTTTTAAACTTATAAAATGGATTCATTATTTCTAATAAAGATTCATCATTTTGCTTTTCTATTCCACTTAATATTTTTTTCTTATATGCTTCTAATTCTTCGCCTTTAGCATTCAACATGCTCTCTGTTTCATTTCTTACATTATCATTAAGTTGCTTACACATTTCATCTGTGATATTTTCATATACTTTTTCAATACTCTTAGGTATTTTTATTTCTGGAACATTATCTAAGAATTCAACTATTTCAATCCAAGCCCTATATTTATCTACTGTATCTAACGGCTCATTTAAATAAGGTGCAAAATGATATGA
Source organism: Clostridium sp. (assembly GCF_036646415.1). GTDB lineage: Bacteria > Bacillota > Clostridia > Clostridiales > Clostridiaceae > Clostridium_J. The sequence continues at coordinate 82,053 of NZ_JAVXMF010000007.1, forward strand.
TAAATACTTCCCTAATCCACTTGGAAAAACTCTAACTAATTCTCTCCTAATAAACTCTCCATTATTTTTTTCAATTTCTATAATTTCTTCATTTAATTCTTTTATAGACTTTTCGCTAAAATCATTATTGATAATTCTCTCTAAATATATCTTTTGCATCTTTATCTGCATTTCTTTCTTATGTTTCTCCCCAATAATTTTATTAAGAATACTCTTTTTATCATTACTTTTTATTATTGTCTTAATATCTTTAATTGATATATCTAACTTTCTATATAAAGAAATCTCATTTAATAAACCTACATCATACCCTGAATATTCCCTATATCCATTACACCCTTTTCTAGGCTTTATTAATCCTTGTTGCTCATAATAAGAAATAGCTTTCTTTGTTAATCCTGTTAAACTACAGACTTCATTTATTAACATACCATCACCTCTCTTTTCTATATTAATCTATTCCCTTAGGTATCAGTCAATATAAAACTTATTCTTTTTTGTAAATAAACATATTACTTATGATACGGTGTTTTTGCCTATAAAAATAGCCTTAGGCAAGTTATTTCAATGGTTAAAGCTAAAAACCTCAATATCTTCAAAGGAAACACACTACTCATATTTATTCGCAGGTGTAAGTTCGCCTTGCCAAATATAAAATTTGGAGGCTTACTTATGATACAGTTCTCCGTAACTACTACAAGTGAGGTTTTTACATTTAATATCAATATAGTTATTTAGCTGGTAATCTTACTTCAAAGATAGTTTTCTTCTCATCACTATAGGCTACTATCGTTCCTTGATGTAATTCTATAATATTTTTTGTAATAGCTAGTCCTAATCCAGACCCACCTATATCACTATTTCTTGATTTTTCTACTCTATAAAATCTATCAAATATATATGGCAATTCTATTGATGAGATTGACTGACCATAATTTACAACTTGAACTACTGCCATATCCTCTTCAATTTTTGTCATTACATCAATATAAAAACCATCTCGGCCATACTTAATTGCATTGGACAGCAAATTTTCAAATGCTCTAACTAGCTTCCCTGCATCTGCATTTACTATTAGCTTATCCTCAGAAAAGTTGATTCTTGATTGCATGTTTGCATTTTTAAATTGATATTCAAAATATGCAACCACCTGACCTAGCAATTCTACTAAATTAATATCGTTTTTATCTAAATTAATAGTGTTATTTTGCATTTTAGTAAGCTCAAACAAGTCATTAATAAGTAAATTCAATGCTTTTGCTTTTTCAAATGCTATATTAGCGTAATATCTCAGTCTTACTTCATCTTTATACTTATCAGTATCAATAATTTCCAAATAGCCCATTATAGAAGTTAATGGAGTTCTTAAGTCATGAGAAACATTAGTTATCAAATCATTCTTAGTTTGTTGCGCTTTTCTTTCTTCTACTGTTATCTCTTTCAGCTGCATTGAGATATTATTGATATTTTCCGCTAAATTTTTAATATCTCTTTTTTCATTAACTTCTATTAGTCTGTCCAAGTCACCATTAGCTATTATTTCAGTTTGATCTATAATAGCTGCCAAACTTTTAGCTTTTCTATAGGTCATGAGCAAATATAATCCCACAAATAATAATACTTTAATAATTATATAGTCTGCATCTCCGAACATATTATCTTCGATAATTTTCCCAAATTTAAAAATATGATTAATAAGTTGAATTTGAGTTTTTATATATAAATAATATAATATTACCCAAATTATATAAGTTAATAATCCAGCAGCTGCTACATCAGCTAATGATGATAACCAATATTTATAGAATCTTTTATTTTTCAATTTTATATCCAACTCCCCATACAGTGTGAATTACCTTATTTCCTTCCATATGATGTTCTATCTTATCCCTTAGTCTGCTCATATGCACCATAACAGTATTATTAGATTGATAATATTTTTCCTTCCATACCTTTTCAAAAATTTCCTCTGCACTAAAAACTCTTCCTCTATTTGTAGCTAACAGATATAATATTTCAAACTCCCTAGCCGTTAGATCTACTTCTTTATCATCTACAGTTACCTTATGTTTACTCTTATATATAACCATAGATTCAATTCTTATTAAGTCCTCTGAAACTTGCATTTTAGTATTTAAAAAATATGCTCTTCTCAGTAATGCCTTTACTCTAACTATAAGTTCCAATTGATTAAAAGGCTTGCATACATAGTCGTCTGCACCGGTCAGAATACCTTGAATTTTGTCCATATCCTCTGCTTTTGCGCTTAGCATAAGAATTGGTATGGTATACTTTTCCCTTACTCTTCTGCAAACCTCCAACCCATCAATACCTGACATCATTATATCTAAAACTATCAAATGAATTTCTTCCTTCTCTAATATATCTAAGGCTTCCTCTCCACAGCTTGCTTTAAATACACTGTACCCTTCATTTCTAAGGTTTATTTCTAGCAAATCTCTTATTTCTTTTTCATCGTCTACCACAAGAATATTAATATTCATTTATTCCTCCATTTTTATAATTGCCGTTCTAAGTACTCCTCTAATGTAATTCCATTATCATAAATATACTTAGCAGCTTCCTTTCCTACATATCTAATATGCCAAGGTTCATATTCAACTCCTGTTATATTTTTCCTCCCATAAGGATATCTTACAATAAAACCAAATTTATAGCAATTCTCTGCAAGCCAATCTCCCTCTTCTGTTCCTTTTACCAAATAGCCATTTTTATTAGTAATGTCAATGCATAGCCCTGTTTGATGTTCACTTGATCCAGGTTTAGCCACATATGCATCTGCAAGCTTCCTGCCTTCTGATTTCACTCTACTAATATAAAGTTTTTCCTGCGATTTATATGATCTATAACCTGAGTTACCAAGTAATATTATACCGTCTTCTTTAGCCGTATTTATCAATTCTTCTAATGGCTTTACAATAACTCCTGCTACATGTTTTTCTTCATCATCTGATATATCTGAAAATGGTATATTGGGTATACATAACCCTTCTGGTATATAATTTTTATCTAAGCCATACTTTCCATTTACTAATAGTAATTTTTTCTCCCCATTACTACCAATTTGTTGTACTAACTTATCTTTGTCATTTAAACTAATATCAATTCCTTTAATATTTGTATTTTCTAATTCTAAGGCTGAATTTCCTGTCATATACCAAAATCCGCAAATTACTATTATACTAAGCCATAATATTTTTTTACATGCTTTTCTCATATCTTCCACTTCCTTCCTAACATCATAATTTCATTATAGAAGATAGACTTTACAATAATTATAAAAAAACCTTACGAAACCTTAAGTTTATAAAAGATAGAATGAAATACATAAATTTATTAAATTATTTTGTTATTTTACATATCCTTAATTCCTTATAATAAGTTTAATCACAACTTACTAGTATACACATTTGTGATTTAATACCATAATTAGAATAACTTTTAAATAATTACAAGTAAATAAAATAAGTGAAGGAGCACTATTGCTTCCTTCACTACGTCCGATTTTAGTAAAAACCTCATTTATTTGTGATACGGTTCTCTACAACATATTCTAAAACACTATATTTGCATTTGATAATCTCTTCTATTATCTTTTAAAACCTATATTTTCAGGCATAAATTTACCTTTAATAACATACTAAAGTTATAGCACTATTCCTAATAATCAAGTATAATAAATCTTATGAACTAGGTATTAGTTTCCATAAATGAAACAGGATAATTCCTGATAATGAGATAATAAAGCAATATATAGATACTTAATTTAACAGGTGAAGGAGATGTCTTATGGATAATACTAAAGAGTTATTTGATTTAATGAGTAAAGTATATGGAGAGCTTCAAGAAACTAAAAAAGAAATCATACATTATAATAAAATACACCTATAAGATTTCCCTGCTATGTATATTGGAATTTTTTGTAGCAATTTTACCCCCTTTGATAATTCAAGGGGGTTTTTGTTACCTTTATAACCTTACTACAGTCTGAATATAGACTATCCTCACAACTATATTTTCATATAATTTGACCCTACCACTTGGAAACTTTATACTTAAGTTAACAAAAACATACTTTACAATTAAAAATTGTAATTATTATAGTGAAAGGAATGAAAGTTATTATGAAAAGAATCAATTTAAGATTATTATCAATGCTTTTGATAATAAGTATATTATTAACTGGATGTAAAAATGGAGAGACTTCACTAAACTTCTCTGATAAAAGTTTAGAACAATCCCCTGAGAAAAGAAAAGTCATGGAAGAGTATTTGAAAGAAAACTATAGAGCTATAGATTTGAAAGATGAAAGTGAATTTGCAGATTTAGATATTATGGATTCAGATATAGAGGGTAAGGAAATATTTTTTACTGCAGAGAATCATGGAACTGAGGCTAATGAACAATTGAATATGAAGTTCTTAAAATATTTTAAAGAAAAGACAGATTTTAAATACTATTTATGTGAACTATCTTACAGTGATACTTATTTCATAAATAAGTATTTAAATACCGGTGATATGAAAATATTAGAGGAAATATATAAGCCGCTAAAAGGAACCTTTGCATGGAATAAAGATAGTTATAACCATTGGAAGAAGTTATATGAGTATAATAATACCTTACCTAAAGAGAGAAGAATTCAAGTTATAGGTGTTGATATAGAGCATCAACCTATTAATGCTTATAGATTTTTAGTAGATGTTTTACCAGAGAAGAAAGCACCAGCAGAAATAACATCAATGATAGATAAAATCAAAAATACATTCAATGATTTTGATAAACTTGGTGATAAAGCTCTATCTCAATGCTCAAAGGAATTGCAAAAGGATATAGAAGAGAAAGAGAATATATATAAAGAATATCTTGGCGAAAACTTTACTGGGTTTAAACTTGTAAATTTAAATGTATTAAATCAAGTAGAAGCATATAAAACCCAGGGAGATGATGCAGATTGGAATAATACTAGAGATAAGATGATATATGAAAACTTTCAAACCCTTCAAAAGGAATTGCCTAAGGGCAAATATTATGGACAATGGGGCCTTAACCATACCTTTCAAAGTAAAGAGAAAGATATTATGTGGTTTGCTGCATATTTGAATGGTGAATACTCAATATTTAAAGATAAGATTTTAACAGTAATATATAATTATGATGATTGTGATCAAATGGGTAAATCAGGAAACAATACTTATACCACTAATAAGCTTAGTATTATTTATCCCCAAGTGAAGGCAACTAATGATTTATTGGGAGGCAATTTGAACATTTATAAATTAACAGGAGAAAATTCACCATTCTCAGAAACACGAATGTATTATAGTCTTGATGGTAAAGAGTTAGACGAAAGTATGCTAGAGTTTTTTCAATATATTATTTGCATAAAAAACTCTAAAAGAACCGAGCCACTTAATGATGAGTATAATTAAAGAAAATCAGATTGTATATACCCAATATTAAATGTAAAATATAATCATTGATGCAATTTTTAAAAGCAGTTAGGAACTTTATTATGTTCCTAACTGCTTTTTATTAAGTATTACATACCAGCCATTTTTCTTTTCCCTAACACAAGATCCAAATTAACTATAATTTTTGAATTCATACTATACTTTTATTATTATAACACCATAGGTCCATGCCTTAAGCTTTGACATGTTTTATCTATCATCCCCCATGTCTCTTGGTAAAAATACAGAGAACATAGTATTTTCATCTGATGATTTAACTTTAATATATCCTCCTTGTCTTGAAATTATTTCTCTTGATAAATAAAGTCCAATACCAATGCCTTCTTCCTCTCCAACATTTTGACCTCTATAAAATCTACTAAAAATTTTAGGTGTTTCTTCTTCTAGAATGCCTATACCATTATCCTCAAGGTCTATTCTTACGAAGATTTCATAGCTTTGAACCGTTACATTAATCGTACCCCCACAGCCTGTATACTTAACAGCATTATCTAATATATTAAACAAAGCTTCTGTAGTCCAATTTTTATCATGTACGACCTCTATCCTATCTATCTCATGAAAATTTATATCTATTCTTTTGTCTTTAGCCTTTCTATGAATCTGCTTTATAGCCAATAAAACTGTATCTGTTAAGCTTTCCTTTGAAGGATTTAATTGAATAACTTCACTTTCTAATCTAGACATTTTAATCATACTTTCAACTAAAAAACTAAGTTTATTCAAAGAAATCATCATTATCTCACTAAATTCTTTTCTCTCTTCCTCACTAATAGAATCGTCCAACAGAAACTCTCCATACATTTTTAGATTTGTAAGAGGAGTTTTTAGCTGATGTGCTATATCAGAAATTAAAGCTTTTATTTCATTTTTATCTGCTTGGATTTTTTTATTTTGAGCCTTTGACATTTTAGTAATCTTTATAGTTTGGTTTTGAAGCTTTGAAAAAAGTGAATCCTCTATAGTTGAAAAAACTTCTGTTTCCTTCATATCCGCAATTGTGGCTAACATATCCGAAAGCTTAACCAGTATATCCTCCATATAATTATGAAATAACCTCTCATATAAATAGAATAATAATACTATTGTAATAGAAAAACTTAAAGAAATAATAGTTATTTTAATGTCCTTTGTAAGAAGCCACAGAACTATATTAAAGGAAATACACATTATGATAATTACCGTTAAAATTATATTCTTTATTTTATTAAAATTACTTTTCATTTTATTCTCCAAAGGCATATCCAATGCCAAAAATAGTAATTATATATCGAGGATTTTTAGGATCATCTTCAAGTTTTTTGCGTATTCTTCTTATATTTACACTTAAAGTATTTTCATCTACAAAATTATTATTTGCATCCCAAAGCTTTTCAAGAAGAATTTCTTTAGTCATAACTCTTCCCTTATTTTTAGCCAATAGCTCTAAAAGTTTATATTCAGTACTAGTTAATTTCACTTCATTCTCCTCTTTATATACCGTCATCCTATGAAAATCAATAGTTAAATCCTTATATTTAAAAATCTCTTTATTCATTTCTGTATTTCTTTTTAACATAGCGTTAATTTTATATTTTAAAACCTCTATAGAAAATGGTTTAGATAAATAATCATCACAGCCTGTCTCAAAGCCTTTTACCATATCCTCTTCAGTATCCCTAGATGTAAAAAACACAATTGGGAAATTGGCTTTTTTCCTAATTTCCTTGCACAAATCTAGGCCATTCCCATCAGGTAAATTTATATCTAGCAGTAAAAAGTCTATTTCATTATTTAAGATTAAATTTTTCCCTTCCTCTTTTGTATAAGCTGAAATTATATTATGCCCATCCTTCTTTAATGCAAAGGAAACACCTTTATTAAGATTTTTATCGTCTTCAATAATTAAAATTGTTGCCATTATATCCCTCCCCCCCTTATATTATAGCAAAAGCGACAGATTGGTTAAATCTGTCACTTTAAATTAATTTTCTATTTCTCTTATACGTTCTGTTACACTTTTCTTTGATGATACCTTAAACACTATAGCTGGAGTAGCTAGGCATACTATAAATATAAATATTGTTAAAGCTACTAGTTGTATTGTTGGAAATATAAACTCTGCGTAATCTGCAATCTGTTTTGATAGTTCTGCAATTCCAAATATAACTCCCATGCCTATTGTAAAAGTAAATAAAGTTGTTATGCCTGCATAATATAGACCTTCAAATGTAATCATTTTTTTAATTTGCTTTTTAGTCATGCCTATGCTTTCCATAACTGCAAGTTCCTTTAATCTTACATTGATTCCAGTAATCATAACATTAATAAAGTTTAATACTCCTATTAATATAAGTATAGCTGAAACTCCTCCTCCAAGTATTCTCATAACCATAGAGGTATCATTAAAATCTTTTATTTTATCACTTTTTGCTTCAAACCAAAGTCCACTGTCATTTGCCATAGCACTTAATTCCTTCTTGATTTTACTTTCATACCTTTCATCAACATTTACATGCAATAAGTAATTAGTTGCATCTAGGTTTTTCATCATTGAGTTGCTGATATAAATATTAGGAACACCTACTACTCCTCCTGTTCCAAGAGGCAAAACATTATTTTCATCATAAAAGAACTTAGCCCTATAGCTTTGAGTAATTCCAGTGTCATTATCCTTGGAATTAAATATTTTCCCATCTAATTCTTTAAACTTCAACTTATCATCCTTTATTGAATTAAACATAGGCTCTATTAAAGCAATTTCTCCATTTTTAAAAGCATTTAAATCAATCTTGTCCTCTGTTTCCTTATTATACCGCTCTATAACATCATCATCTATTCCTAAAATCCATGAAGAATATACACTTGGATCCTCCTTTATAGTCTTTAAGAAAATATTTAAATCTTCATTAGATATTCCTCTGTTTTTAAAAGAATCTTCTATTACTGGTAAAAAGAAATTATTTGTCATATCTAATTCTGCAATATTTCCCTTAGTAAGAATAACCTGATTTACACCTTCCATATTAGTAATTTCATCAATTAAAGGCTGATTTAATTTTTCCTTTTCAAGATTAACATTTTGAAATTCAAAATCCTGCTTAACATATCTATTTATATAGTTCTCTACACTTACACTATCTAAAAAGGTATTTACACTTAAGAAAGTCATAATTCCCATAAATAATGAAAGGAAAACTACTACTGCACGTTTTTTATCACGAAAAACATTGTACCAAGCCATTTTATAAAGCTTTCCACCATTAGTTGAATTCCTATTTTCTTTTTTTTGCTTTATATTTGTACCAGAATATCTTAGAGCTTCTGTAGGTGAAATACGGCTTGCTACCTTTACAGGCTTTCTACAACTTAATATAACTGTGAAAAAAGAAAACAATGCTGCTCCTATAAATATTAAAGGATTAAAAGAAACCTCAGATGGCATTGCACTTGCATATGCTCCACTAGTAAAGATACTCATAGCTAAAGGGACAATTATAAATGATACAAGAAACCCCAAAATTAACCCTAAAGGAATTCCTATAATAGATAATCTTAAAGCTTGACCTTCAACTATTTTTTTAATTTGACTTGGAGAAGTCCCTAAGGTTTTAAGTAATCCATAAAAGTTAATATCCTTAATTACTCCAATGTACATAACATTATAAATTAGTAAATAACCACTAAGTACTATGAATAGAGATATTATTACTATTACAGCTATAGTTGAAAAGATTGCTGTTGAATATTCTTCATCTACATCATAGCTATATTTAAACTCCTGACCCTTATTTAATGGAATTTTTTCATCTAATATATTCGACGCATTGATCTTTTCTGTTCTTTTTAGCGTCATGAGTAAGGTACCGTCTTTTTCTAAAGATAGATCATTGCCTTCAATAAACTTCTTTGAAACCATTAAATACCCTGTATCTTGTACATACCCGTAATTAGTGAAATATCCACTCAATATAAATTCTGCTTCTTTTACTTCATCCTTTATCTTATAAGAAACCTTTATTTTCTCTCCTATTTCAGGCTTCTTTAATCCTAGAAACTCTAGTGCTTTTTTTGATGCCATAACATGATTTTCTTCTATTGGATATTTCCCCACAACATCACTTATGCATGGTGTTATCTGTTTTTCCCAATCTAACTCATCATGATACTCCATCTTTATTTTTGATTTATTTTTCTCTAGACTATCAAGTACAACCTTCCCTACATTCATTTGAGATCCTATACTATTAAAAATATCAAGTTCCCTTAGCTTTTTATATTGTTCATCATTAGGATTTTGTAGTGCTGTGGTTGCAGTTGTTCCCTGTAGACGCAAATTCATAGTCCTATAATTCTTAGCAAAGCTAATACCAATACTAAATACAGATGAAATCATAAAGGTTGTTAAGATTATAGCTATTATTGTAAATATATTTCTAATTTTATTAGTTTTTAAGGAACGGTTAGTTATTCTCCTTACAACTTCCTTATTATTATTTTCGAACCTCATTATTTATCACCTCTTACCGTAACACTACCATCTTCAATTCTGATAATTTTATCTGCAAGCTGTGCTATTTCCTCATTATGAGTAATCATAACCATGGTTTGATTAAACTTTGCACTAGTCATCTTTAAAAGCCCAATGACATCCATTCTTGTTTTACTATCCAGATTCCCCGTTGGCTCATCTGCCAAGATTATAGCTGGTTTTGTTGCTAGTGCTCTAGCTATTGCCACCCTCTGTTGTTGTCCACCTGATAAATTGTTAGGCATATTAGTTAGTTTTCCCTTAAGTCCTAAGGTATCAATTATTAAATCTATATACTTCTTATCAATCTTCATGCCATCTAATTCTATTGGAAGAACTATATTTTCATATACATTTAATATTGGTACCAAGTTATAATTTTGAAATATAAAACCTATATTTCTCCTTCTAAAAATAGTTAGCTCCTCATCCTTCATTTTGCCTAATTCTTTATTTGAAATAAACACCTCACCACTTGTAGGTTTGTCTAGTCCTCCAATCATATTTAACAAAGTTGATTTTCCACTACCAGAGGTACCTATTATTGCTATAAATTCACCCTCATCTATATCTATACTTACATTTTCTAATGCCTTAACTATATTAGGTTCTTCTCCATATATTTTAACTAATTTATCTGTTCTTAAGATGCTCATTTTAATATCACTCCTTAATTAATAATAACTTACCACATATTATATATTACTATGAACTTCTTACAATCTTCTGACAGGAAGAAAAAAAGATAGCAAAACCTTATTCTAAAGTTTTACTATCCTTCTAAAATTACTGCACCTCTATTTTTTTATATAGATACTCTTAATTCCTCTTTGAAATTAATTATTCTTCATACAATTTTTCATCTAAAATCTTGTTTAACTTATTTTGAACCATCCATAGTTTCTTCTGCTTTCTATTATAAGCAACTAGTCCAGCTCTACTGTTCTTATTTAACTCAATCTGTTTTATATATTCCTTGTCCGCAATTTTAAATGCATCTTTAATTACTAAAAGTTCATCCTTAGTAAACATCCTTATCTCCTCCATCTAACTAACAACTTAAATTATATCTTAAATTATAACATAATTCATTTAATTTCATATTAAAAACACTATTGTTTTTGTTCATGTAACATCGATACTAATGTAACTATCTCCCCTAAAACAATAGCCACAGTTAATATATAGAATGCTTTATCATGTAAATTTAAACTTAAAGCAATAATATTAGTTTCAAACTCGATACTCTCATATTTCCCACCCCTAATTTTATCTAAAATTCTCTATGCTAATATTATATTATATTTGAAATTTGAAAATAAATTCATAACTCCCCTCCCCTCTGCATAAACATTAAAAAGATAATTTTGCGGGGTGATTATTTTGAAGTGGCCTATACCTAAAAAGATATTTTCAGTCTTTAAAAAGATTAAGTTTATTATATTTTTAGTAGCTGTAGTTATTGTGTGTATTTTTATTAACTCCTTGACTACCAAAAATAACATAGAGAAAAGAAGCGATTTTGTATCTGAAAAGCTTGTATCAATTTCCGAACTTGCTACCTCTAGATATGACTATTCCAATGTAATTTCAGTTAAAGATAGCCTTAACTTTAAGGATTATGCCATTCCATTTACTGAAAAATCCTTTGTTGTTAAATACAATGGCTCCATTACTGCAGGGTTAGACCTTAGTACTGCCACCTTTTCTATAGATAAAGATATACTAACTATAACCACTCCACCTTGTACTATCCTAACTCATACTGTAAGTGAGGATGAAGTATTTATCTTTGATGAAAAAACCTCCATATTTAATCAATTATCTATGGATGATATGCTTAATGAGATTGTATCTGAAAAAGAAAAAACGGAATCAAAAGTTATAGATGAAGGATTCTTAGATCAAGTAACAGTAGATACTATGAAGATTTTGAATGACATCTTTTCCAACTGTGGATTTAAAGAAGTAAAAATTAAAGTTGACCCATAATTTAACCTCCAAGTAATAAATAACTTATCCATATACCAACTCATCTTACTATAAGCTTAAATAAACAAATCACAGTAATCAGAGATTTCTCTATGTACTGTGATTTTATTTTTTGTTGATTTTTTAAGATACATTCTTCTCTGCCCTATTAATTGATAATTTAGTAGTCACTCTTTTCTTTGTTAATACCCCAAGTATAATACTTATTCCTGCTAATATTATAAAAGTAACTTCTAAAGATATAAATTGTCCTATTACTCCTATTATTGGAAATACAACTATCATAAATATGCTAAAAAACATGCTCTGAACTGAGATTAATGTAGCTCTTTGAGCTGATGGAATTAGCTTATTTATATAATTAGAGCTAATTGGATATAAAATATTTATAGAAACAGAAAACATGATAAACCCTAAAATAGAAATTATCCCTGCGCTTCCTCCAATTATCAGAAGAAATATTCCTCCTAGTATTGGCACTATATATAAAATGTGAGACTTCATCTTTCTTTCCACTTTATAAGCTTGGGTTGCTGCTAATGCACATCCAATACTGGCTAATACATAGATTATTGCTATGAAACTTCTAGAGTATCCCATATTACTAAAATATTGCTGACTATAAAAGTGTGTAGTACTTCCTACCGTAAATATTCCTTCAAAGAACATCATCATTAATATAAGATTTTTATTCTCTTTCATAACCTTATGACATTCTTTAAAATGGTTCCTTATGGTTATCCTCTCTTTTTTATCCTCATGAATATCTGGTTCTTTAAAACCAAGAGAAACCCCAAAGGCACAAAGACTTATGATTACAGCTAGTACATAACTATATCCAAAAGAGTAATCTGATAATATTCCTCCAACTAATACCGCAATTCCTTGAGCTACCTCTATTATGAAATTTAATTTCCCATTAATCTTTAAGTATTCTTCTTCCTTACCAATAATCTTTAAACTATCGTAGACTAAAGCTTCCTCTGAACCTGAGTTTAAATTGTATGATAAAGGTGATATGACAAAAGCTATGGCAAATCCTATAAAAGAATTAGCTGTAAGCATTAATATAGCACCCATTGCAGACATCAACCGCCCTAGTACTATGGATTTCTTTCTACCCATGAGATCTGCTAAAGCTCCTGTTGGAATTTCACATAAAAGACTTGTTCCATGATGTATTGCCTCTAAAATCCCTATTTCAATTAGTGACATTCCTTTGTAGCCTAAATATAACATCCATATAGCAGAACCAATGTCTATAGATGATAAAAATTTATAAACATAATCTAGTTTTATATTTTTCTCCAAGCTCCCTGAAATCTCTATATTCCTACTTTTAAATCCCTCTTTTTTATTTAATGAGTTTTCACCCTTTACTTTAAATATATTTTTTATAATTTTCATTTTAACTCCTCCTACTTGCCCTTTATTTATAATGTGTTTTAGCTGAGTGTTGAAATTGGACTTCAATATCAACACTAGGTTAAAACATAGCCTTTATTTTAGATTTTTACCCTTGTTTTTAGGCAATATAAAAGACCTTATTATAGTGATAATTAATCATCATAATAAAGTCTTGGAGTTACTATTTTGCAATTAGAAGTTATAATTCCTGCAAAATCATCTTAAAAAAATACATAGTAACCCCTTTAGTGGAAACATTGCAGTTTTACACATAGAACTGCTGCTCATTGGGGTATAACCTTTTTTTACATTAAGATCTTTCACAGTTACTTCCTCCTAACATTTTTTCTTATATAATACAATTTTATCTATATTGTATAGTTTTATATTATCATATAATTTAATAATTTAAAAGCTAATTTCTAAAATTTTACTTATACTTGAGTAAATCTAAGTATTTATGAAACTCTACTTTCCATGTATTTAGTGAAGTAAGTTTCACTAGCCAAAGCATAGATTTAGCTTATAACTTAAAGTTTTTTAAGCTCTATATGCATACAATCTTCAAGTTCTATATTAAATCCCAGTTCCTTTGCTTTATCTATAACTTCGTCATTAAAAGAACCTGGCTGGAACCATAGATTTTTAATTCCTTTAGCTTTTATCTTTGGAAGAGCATTCAATGCAACTTTAGGACTAACAATTATGTTTACTCCATCTATAATTTCAGGTAATTCATCTATTGATTTATATATTTTTATTCCATCAATAAAATCATACTTTGGATTTATTCCATAAACAGTATATCCTTTATCCTCTAATAATCTGAAAATCTTATATCCAAATCTTGTTTCATCACTTGTTGCACCAAGCAGTGCCCATCTTTTTAAATTAAGCATTTCATTCATATATATCACTCCTACTCCTAGTATTCTTATAAACATTTTCTTTACTTCATTATAATACTATTCCCATATTCATACTATACATTTCTACTTCTTACCAATTTTTTTATTACTTCTATCTTACATTACTCTTATATTTATTGTATAATATGTTATTTGAATTCATAAATATAAATGAGTAACATATCTATATATATGATAACCTATTGGTTCTGATTTATACTATTAGAAAATTATATGTTTTTATTGTATAATATTAGTATGTATTAATTATAATATAGCATATTACATTTAATTATTTTAATTGTTATATTTGCTAAGAAGGAGATTGTCATGAGCAAACCCTGTGAAATAAATATTGATATGATAGAAAAAGATTTAAAATACCTAGAGTTACTTTCTCATAATTTCCCTACTGTATCAGATGCCTGTACGGAAATAATAAACTTAGAAGCTATCTTAAATCTTCCAAAGGGTACCGAACACTTTTTAACAGACTTACACGGTGAGTATGAGGCCTTTCAACATGTTCTTAAAAATGCCTCTGGTGTTATAAAAAGAAAGGTAAATGATATTTTTGGAAATACCCTTAGAGAGTCCGAGAAAAAAGCCTTATGTACTCTTATATATTACCCAGAGCAAGCTATAGATATCACACTCTCTAAAGAAACCGATCCAGATGATTGGTATAAAATTACACTTAATCAATTAATTCAAGTTTGTAGGAATGTTTCTTCTAAGTACACTCGTTCTAAAGTTAGAAAATCTTTACCTCCAGACTTTTCATACATTATAGAAGAACTTCTTCATGAATCTGAAGTTCGCCCAAATAAGCAAGATTACTTTAATGGGATTCTAGATACCATTATCTCAATCGGTAGAGCTAAAGATTTTATAATTGCTATTTGTAATGTTATTCAGAGACTAACCATAGATACCCTTCATATAGTTGGTGATATTTATGATAGAGGACCTGGTGCACATATAATTATGGATACCCTTTGTAATTATCATTCCTATGATATTCAATGGGGAAATCATGATATTCTTTGGATGGGTGCAGCGGCTGGAAACGAAAGTTGTATTTGCAATGTAATTAGAATTTGTACTAGATATGCAAACCTTGAAACCTTAGAGGATGGATATGGTATAAATATACTACCCCTAGCTCGTTTTGCTATGGATGTGTATTCCAATGATCCATGCGAGTCCTTTAAACCAAAGGTTAATGATAATTATTATAAAGAAAAAGATTTAGAATTAATGGCTCAAATGCATAAAGCAATTTCTATAATACAATTTAAGCTAGAGAGTGAAATAATAAAGAGACATCCTGAGTTTAAAATGAGTGATAGACAGCTTTTAGATAAAATAAACTATAAGACAGGAACTATTTCAATAAACGATAAGGAATATGCTCTTAACGATACTAACTTTCCAACTATAGATCCTAATAATCCTTATAACCTTACTGATGAAGAGAGCGAGCTAATTACTAAACTACGTTCATCTTTCTTAAATAGTGAAAAATTAGAAAAGCATATTAGATGTCTTTATTCTAAAGGCAGTCTATACTTAAGGAGTAACTCTAATCTACTATATCATGCTTCTATTCCACTAGAGGAAAATGGGGACTTTAAAAAAGTTAAAATCGGTAATCATTATTACTTAGGAAAAGAGTACTTAGATAAAGTAGATAGAATTGCTAGAGAAGCATATTTTTATATAAATAATACTAAAGACAAATCCTATGCTTTAGATTATATGTGGTTTTTATGGTGTGGACCTGATTCCCCATTATTCGGTAAGTATAAAATGGCAACCTTTGAAAGATACTTTATTAATGATAAAGAAACTCATAAGGAGGTTAAATGTCCATACTTCATCTTAAGAGATAATGAGGATGTCTGTAATAACATCTTAAAAGAATTTGGACTTTCTCCAGAAAAAGCTCACATTATTAATGGTCATGTGCCAGTAAAAATTATTAAGGGTGAAAATCCAATTAAAGCTAACGGTAAGCTACTAGTTATTGACGGTGGTTTTTCAAAGGCATATCAACCAGAAACAGGAATTGCAGGCTATACACTAATCTATAATTCCTATGGTCTTCAACTAGTTCAACATGAGCCCTTTGAATCCACTCATACAGCTATCGATGAAGGTAAGGATATTATTTCTACAACCTTCATACTTGAATATACTGCTAAAAGAATGAAGGTACGAGATACTGATATGGGTAAAGAACTTATAAAGCAGATACATCACCTTCAAAGACTTCTTACAGCATATAGAAAAGGTATTATAAAAGAAAGAAAATAATCTTAAATAAAAAACTAAATATTAAATGCCTATAATTTATTTTAGTTCAATGTTAGATATGTGCCAATGTAAAATTAAAAAATTAAGTCTAGTAGGACATCTATATCCTACTAGACTTAAAATATTTTTATAACTTATATTTTACATTTAGCTACTTTGATTTATTCTTTTTCAATAACAGGCTAATACCACCTATAATTGTTAACGCTCCGATTATAATTTTATAATTAAATACACCACCAGTCTTTGGTAGAACATCAACTATTTTATCAATAAGCTTTTCCTCTTTGTTCTTGACAGTAAATGTTTGACTTTCTACAGAGTTAACATTAACTTCTAGTTTTTCTTCACTTAGGATATACCCCTTAGGTGCCTCAGTTTCCTTAATGGTATAATTACCATAATCTACATCATTAAAGGTTACAACTCCATCCTTACCAGAAACTGCTGTAGTTACTTCTTTACCATCTTTATCATATAGGGTAAACTCTGCACCCTGAAGCAACTTTCCATTCATATCAGTTTTTATAATTACAATACTACCCTTAATTCTGTTATTTACTACCTCATAAGTGTATAACGTTCCATCTTTATCCACAAATACCTTTATGGTACCTTCTGAAGCTAAATATCCTTCAGGAACTTTTGTTTCTTTTATCATATATTCGCCATAAAGAAGATCCTTAAACAATGCAGTACCATCTTCTCCTGACACAGAAGTCTCAACTTCTTTACCATCTGCATAGTATAATGTAAACTCAGCACCCTTTAGAGGTTTCTTATCTTGATCTAACTTTTTAACCTGAACAGAAGCTCTGATTTTTGTGTTAGAAATACTTTCCGGATTCGCTTTTACAGTGCTATCATTCTCAGTTACATTAGCAGTTAATACTTCTTCTGAAAGAACGTATCCCTCTGGGGCTTTAGTTTCTTTTATAGTGTACTTACCATACTCTACATTTTCAAATTGTACCTTTCCATTTTCATCACTTACAGCTGTTGCTATAGGATTCTCAAACTTTGTATCAGTTTCTTTGTAAAGCTTAAATTCTGCTCCTTGCAATGGCTGTTTATCTTCATCTATTTTAGTAAACTCTATATTCCCTCTAATTTTTGTGTTAGAAATACTTTCTGGGTTTGCTTTTACCACTTTTCCATCTTCAGTAATAGCAGCTTTTAATATTTCATCTGAAAGATTATATCCTTCTGGGGCTTTCGTTTCTTTTATAACATACTCTCCATACTCTACGTTTTCAAATTGCACTTTCCCATTTTCATCACTTAATGCAGTGGCTAAAGGATTTGCATAGGCAATATCTGAAAGCTTATAAAGGGTAAACTTTGCTCCCTTAAGAGGGTTACTACTTTCCCCATTTTTAAAGAATTCAATTTCGCCTGTAATCTTTTCATTTTTATAATTATAGGTTATATTCTTTTCATCTTGGGTATTTTTAAGTTGAAATTTATATAATTCATTGCTTAGGATGTATCCTGTTGGAGCAAGTTTTTCTCTAACATAGTAGTCTATATTAAACTTTAATTTATTAAATATAGACTCTCCATTTGCTTCCGTTGGCTCTGAGGTTCTTATAACATTTTGATACTTATCAAGAAGTTCAAAGATGGCTCCTTCTAGCTTGATATTTTCATTATTTTTGTCTACTTTCATAACCTTAATGCTACCAGTTTCACCAACACCACCGCCACCAGCACCTTGGAATATAACATCAACCTTGCCAGAACTTGATGATTGTATTATCCCTGTACCTTTAAATGATATAGAGTTTGTAAATGGTGACTTTGTCTTATCTACCACATCCGTTCTAAATGTTAAAATATAAGCGTCATCTGTTAGAGCAGGCATTGTAAATATAAACTCCCTTGTTGCAGTATTATATTTTACACTGTTTCGGTCTAGAGTAACCTCATCTCCTTTTACAAGGCTTCCATCAGGATTTAAGGTCTGCTTGTACAGTTTTACAGAAGTAGTATCAAGATCAAGACCTTCTTGAAGTGTATCTGTTAAAACCGCATCCTTAATTAATATTTTGTTGGAATTAATGGTTACATTCCAATCAATATAAGAATTACCTTTAGTATAGTCAGCTTTTTTATCCATTAAAGTACTTTTTATCTTTGCTGTGCCTGCACTTTCTATACCACCAGGTACTAAATCAGTTGTTATCTTTGCAGTATTCTTTAATTCCTTTTCTCCGTTAGTATTAAATATAGAATCATCAGTAATTTTAGTTTTAAAAGTTATTTGTTGCCAAGAATTAATCTCACTAGGAAAATTATATCTTAAGGTTTTAGTAGTTGCATCATAAACATAGTTTGACGTGTCTGCAGGGTTTCCATTAAGATTAACAGAATTGAGAACAAATTCCTGTCCTTCCTCTATAACATCTGTAATATAAGCATTAGGAAGGGTCATTCCATTTCTATTAACTAAAACATTCCAAGTAATTTCTCTTGTGACATAGTTATAATCTTGGCTAGCCTTATAGATAACTTGACTCCGCACAAGTTGTGTACCCTGAGAGGTTGAAGGATTAATATTAGCCCCAGTTAATTTAGCAACATTATAATAGTATTCATCCCTATTTCCTGCATAAACATTAGGGTCTGTTACTTTCGTTTTAAATGTTATTATATAAGTTTCATTAATATCACCACTAAATGTATAAGTAAGTATTCCTGTTTTATTTTGATCATTTTCCACCTTAACATAGTCAAATGTTCCTCCAGGAATGGCTTTATCTATAGTAGCAGAGTCTGCTACATATTCTTGTCCTAATCTTATATCATCAGTAACCACTGGATTTTTTATAGGTATCTTATTACTATTTATAGTAACTTCCCAAGTAATCTCTCCTGTGGCCATATTGTACCCTACACCTTGCTTATTAATAACATTAGTAGGTACTTCAACACTCTTGTTGTCTGAAGCATTACCCGGAACCCCAGTACCTGTAATAGTTACTTTATTATTATAGGTTTTCCCATTGTTTGAATTAAATGCATCTTCATCAGTTATATCTGTTGAAAATTCGATTTTATGTGGCTCATTAATAGCTGTTGGGAAAGTATATGTGAACCCTTGTCCATTTAAAGAATAATCATCGTTAGTTGGATTTCCATCTATCTTAACACTACCTGGTGTAAAGGTTAATCCACTAGGTATATCATCTGTAACTACAGCATTGGGAATGCTCTGCGCATTATTATTTGTGTAAATGGTCCAATTAATTCGCTTCGTGGCTGCATCATATTTCCCATCTTTTCTAATAAAATCTGCAACAACCTCAACTGATGCCTCATTAGAATTTACACTAGTTCCATCATAATTAAAGGTTGCTTTATTATACTCATATACTGCAGCTCCTTCAGATTCAAAAGCCTTTGGATCTGTTACCTTAGTTTTAAATGTAATTATTTGATGAGCCTCTATTAAACTTGGAAAGTTATAAGTTATTCTTTTATTGCTAACATCATAGATATAATTTGTTGTATCTGCATTAGATCCATTTATTTCAACGGATCCTGGTATAAATTCTTGCCCCGCTGGAATGTTATCCACAATTTGAGCATTATTAACCTTAACTGCCTCTGGATTAATAGTTACTTTCCAAGTAATCTCATTTTTAGAAGGATTATAGCTCCCTTCCTTGTCAATTGAAGCCTTGGGGATTTCAGGCTGTTCAAAGTTTAAATTAATTATAACTGGGGAAGAGCTTCCTCCAACTTCAAATTTGATAGATATTGGATTACCCATCCCTATTTTGTCAGGATCAAATTGAGTATCAATATAAAAGAATCCTGAAACATTAGAGTTATTCTCAGCAAATTCAGTAAAAGTAATGTTAACATTCCCATCAGTTCCTATTTTGACATTTGCAATAGTATCACCATTATCAATAGTAACGGGGAAATTCAGTGTACTTACTATTTGTATTTCTTCAGGTATTTCCATAGTATAAATATCGCCTTTTTTTACCGTCCCCTGGTTTGGTATAGTAAATTCATAGGTTAGTTTAACTTCTGCATTCTTACTTATGGGGTTTGATGACTCATTTATTGGGTTCCCCTTACCATCCGTTAAAGCTACTCCAGTTATAAATGGAAAGTTACTTGTAATATCTACAGGTTCAGCTTGCACTGTAGGAATACTGTAAAAAAGTTGGAAAACTACAGTAAGCAAAGTCATAAAAACAGATAATTTCTTCTTTAGTTTAGATTTAAATTTCTTTTTTCTCATAACACTTCTCCTTAACAATTTTTTAGATAAAAAAAAACCGACCTTATGTTAAATAAGATCGGTTGCACTACTGACTAAAAATATACAAAGTGCCCAAATTAGTATATTCTTAAATGTCTCTCAATAAATTTTATAATAATTTTATATGCACATCTTATTATAAATAGACAAAGAAGTCAATAATTTTATTACATAAAATACACACTTATCTATAATTATCTATAATTGTAGATAATTACGACAAAAATAACTCCTTTATATATTTTACTTATTATTCACTCGCTAAGCAGTCTATTTCTTAGATTTCTACAAAACTACAGAAAATTTACTTCGTCATAAAATATAAATGAACATAAGAACTTACTCTCACGTAAATGATGAAATGCTCCTTATAGCAAAGAATTTTATTAACGACTGCATATAAGATGAATTTTGACGAATTTTTGACGTTTGGAAGCACTAAAGACTCTAACCTATGGAAAACACTAGGTTAGAGTCTTTAGATATCTATAATATTATAATTAGGGGATAATTATAGTATTAACACTTTTTTAAAATTTTATTATATAAATATATATTAAAATAATAAAATTTAAAACTGATTTACTTATTGAAAAGTTGCAATCTATTTATTTTGTAAACTGCTATTCTGCTATAAGATTAGCAGTCATTTTTTGGCCATTTCTTATGAATTCTATAGGAATTGTATCTCCATCCTTATAAGTTTCTTTAACCTTATTTAATTCCTCTACAGTTTCAACCTTTTTATCACCAATTTTAGTAATTACGTCACCAGTTTGCAATCCGCCCTTTTGTGCAATACTAAAATCTTCTACACTAGCAATGAATATACCTACAGGCAAATCATATTGTGATGATAAGTCCTTAGTTATATCTCTTACTGATATCCCAAGTCTTATCTTTTGTTTTACTAAAGTATCAAGCTTCTCAGTAGCATCGTTTATTGGAATTGCAAATCCAATTCCCTCTACTCCACTAGCATCTATCTTAGCAGTGTTAATACCTATAACTTGGCCTTGTGAATTTATTAATGGCCCACCACTGTTTCCTGGATTTATAGCTGTATCAGTTTGAATCAGATTCATTTTCTCTCCACCCTCAGTAAGTGCTACACCTCTATTAACAGCACTTATGATTCCTGTTGTAACGGAACCTAAATATTCTTTTCCTAAAGGGTTTCCTATCGCTATAACTTGCTCTCCCGATTGAATGCTATCTGAGTCTCCAAGGTCTGCCACACCTGGCATTTTAACATCTTCTGTTATCTTAACAACTGCAAGATCTGCGTCCTCTTGATAGTTTACAACCTTAGCATTTACTTCTTGACCATTATTAAATATAACCTTAACTTGACTAGCATTTTCAACAACATGATAGTTTGTAAGTACATATCCATCTTCTGAGAATATGAATCCTGAACCTATTCCTTGTTGTTCTCCCATATTAAATCCGAACACATTATTTGATACTGACGTAGTAGCTACTCCAACAACAGCCGGAGAAACCTTAGCTACAATATCAGGTATATTCATAGTAGCTATAGAATTAAGATTTGATTTGTTTTCACTAGTAGGCTTATTGGTTTGTGCATTAGAGTTAACAACTTTGTTATTGTATTTCATCATACCATAAGTAACTCCCGTACCAATTGAGCCTCCTACTATAGAACATATAAGTGCTACAGCTATATATGAACCTATTGAGGATTTATTTTTAGTTTTTTCCTTCTTTTCTCTCTTTTCTCTCTTTTTATTCTTCCTAGCTTCACTTTTACTGATTTTTTCACTGTCATAACTAACTTGTGAATCAGTTGAGTGCGTAGGATTAATAGGTGGTATTATATGACTATCTGTATGGAATTCTACATCTTGAATTACCGTATAATTTAACTCTTCCTTTTCTCCATTACCTTTACTATCACTATTTAAATTATCACTATTAATTGACCCATCATAACTTATGTTGCTATTAACTTCATTGTTATTATTTATATTATTTCTAAATTCATTTTTCTCATCATTTAATTTATTGTTTAGTTGGTTTTCATCTTTATTCATATCATTACTCATTTATATCTTCCCCCTCGTATTAAAAGTTTTTTCTCTTTGATTAATTTGCTTCTCTTAGGCATCTGAAAATAAATAATAGGCTAAGAGACTGACTTGTTTATTTTTTGAAGATGCCTTAACTCTATACTTATTATTATCAACACTAATGTGTCAATTGAGTGACTAACTTATGAAAAATTTCTTAATTACTCTATTTTTTATCAAGTGACCCTTAGCTTCATAGTGAGTTTAATCTCACACTGAAGGTTAGTTGAACTTATACCTAAATGCACGCGTCCAGGTCGTATCGACTCTCAGCTCTCACTTATAAAAGATGGAGTATTAGAGCCGGTAGACATCAGATAAAACTTTAAGGTTAAAAGACTACTAAAACCTTGTAGTTTCAGTAGTCTTCTACATTCAGATTATATTTAAAGTTTTTTATCTTTATATTTTTTACATTTTAAATTATGTATTTTTTACAATGAAATATGTATCTATTACTTATACTACTGTGAAAAACATAAAAACTTATTTAACTTAAACTTAGAGGAAGAATAAATTCTTCCTCTAAGGGCATTATCTTAACCTCTTACCTGCATTATATCCATACTCTTCACCATGATTACTCATATCCATATCTTCTATGATAGACTTAAACTCGATTTCATTTTCTTTATTTATATCTTCATTTAAATCATCAAACTCAATATCTTCGCCCATTTCCATGCTGTAATCTTGACGTTGTCTTGCCTTTGCAGCTTCAATCTCTGCTTCTCTAACATTTTCCCAAACAGTGTCTGCCATTGGAGTTATACTTCTAAAATCTCCAAAATAATTATGTGTATCTGGTGGATATGTTGGTCTTGATTTATCATTACTCATAATTTGCCTCCCACTTAATTTTTAGTTTCATATTACTAGTTTGTATTAAAAGTGGAGGTTTTATGTATAGGTGATGATAAATAGAATTATTTTTTATTTTTCAGCATAAAGAGTTATTATCTTAACTATAGTTTTTACTGCTTTTTCCATAGAATCTACAGGAATAAACTCAAATTTTCCATGAAAATTAAGTCCGCCAGTAAAAAGATTTGGTGTTGGAAGTCCCATAAATGATAATCTTGCTCCATCTGTACCACCTCTTATTGGTACTACTATTGGCTCAATATCAAGAGCTTTCATAGCCTGAACTGCTGTATCTACTACGTGAATTACAGGTTCTATTTTTTCTTTCATGTTGTAGTATTGATCTTTAAGCGCAAGTTCTACAGTTCCCTCTCCATATTTTTTATTTAATAATTCTACTATATCTTTAATTAAATTTTTCTTAACTTCAAAGGTATCTTTAAAGAAATCTCTTATTATATAAGACATAGTTGTTTTCTCTATAGTTCCTTCCATATTAGCAAGCATGAAAAACCCTTCATATTTTTCTGTATACTCAGGTCTTTGATTTACTGGCAATAAGCTATTTAACTCTATAGCTATTTGTTGTGAGTTTATCATTTTATTTTTAGCACTACCCGGATGAACATTTCTTCCATTTATAACAATGTGAGCTCCAGCTGCATTAAAGTTTTCGTATTCCATCTCTCCAAGTTCTCCGCCATCTACAGTATAAGCGAAGTCAGCAGTAAACTTTTCTACATTAAAATGATTTGCTCCTTCTCCTATTTCTTCATCAGGAGTAAATCCAACCTTTATTGTTCCGTGCTTTATATTAGGATTTGCAATTAAATACTCCATAGCAGTAACAATTTCTGAAATTCCAGCCTTGTCATCTGCTCCAAGAAGTGTAGTTCCATCAGTTGTAATAAGAGTCTTTCCTACATAGTCATTAAGTTCTGGAAAGTCTACTGGTGATAAAATAGTATTTTCGTTTAACTTAATATCTCCACCCTTATAATTTACCATTTGAGGCTTAACATCTTTCCCTGAGTAATCTGGTGCAGTATCCATATGAGCTATAAATCCTATAGTAGGAAGTTTTTTATCTGTGTTAGCTGGTAATGTTGCCATAACATAGCTATTTTCATCAATAGTAACATCACTCATTCCGATTTGCTTTAGCTCTTCAACTAATACCTCAGCTAAAATTCTTTGACTAGCTGTACTTGGAGTAAGCCCACTTGATGTGCTTGATTGTGTATCATATTTTACATACCCCAAAAATCTTTCAATAACCTTTGACATAATTATCGCCGCCTTTTTTTAATATTCTCATAAATTCATTATACTGTTTATTTTAGCCTCTGACTACTGTTCTAAATCTATGACTTTATTTTTTTATAGTTATTTTATTTTCATATGAAAATATTAAGGTCCTTATCTAAATAACATTTATCTATATATCTTAACTGTATAAATAATTTTAAATATATAAATATATAAATATAAAACTTTTACCATTTGAAATTGTATATATGTACTATTTAATTGAAATATTTGTTATAATGTCATTAGCAGATTATATTTGTAAAATTACTATTACAACAATATATTAGTACTATTATTTTTATATTTTTATTAATTCAATAAAAGTATAATTTAAATAGTATAACTTAAAATTACATTAAATTAATTGGAGGTATAATATGTTAGACTTTACTAAATCATTAACTTTTGAGGAATACTTAAAAAAACAACATGATAAATATGGGGATATTCAAGATAAAATCTATGAAGGCACGGAACTTTCTGATACTACAAAAGAAAAAATTAAAACTCTAGATAAAGTTATACATACAGCGATTTTTACTGAAGGATTTTGCCCTGATTGTATCGTAACTATTCCTTTCCTTCAAAGATTATGTGAAGAAAATAAAAACTTAAAAATTCACCTTTTCCCTAGAACTGGATTTGAAGATTTTTTAAATGAAGCTGTGGGGGGGTTAAGTATTCCTGCAGTAATAACATTTTCTGAAAATATGGACCCAAAAGGTGCATATGTAGAAATGCCAAAGGAATTATCTAAAAAAATGCCTTTAATCTCTAATGATGAGAGAAAAGTTCTTGTTGCAGAGTATAGAAGTGGAAAATACAACGATTTAATAGAGAAAGATCTTTTAGATATAATATTATAAAATGTTATTTAGGTGCTATTATGAGTTATAAAATAAAATTAATTAAAAAAGATAAAATAAAGACATCAACATGGAGTGGCGGCACTACTAATGAAATATATATCTATCCAGAATGCTCTAATTATAAGGATTTAAACTTTAACTGGAGAATAAGCTCTGCCACTGTAGATATAGACCATTCAACTTTTACCACATTACCAAATATACATCGCTTTATAACAACCTTAGAAGGTAATATGAGTCTTTCTCATGATAATGGTGATTTAATCCATTTAAAGCCTTTTCAGGTTCATGAATTTTCTGGAGAAGTAAATACTGAAAGCTTTGGAAAGGTTAAAGACTTTAACTTAATGCTAGGATCTAAATGTGAAGGTTCAATGAAAACAATATCATTAGCGGAATATTCTAAATTTAACCTATCTTCATATATATTATCCAGTAATTCTGAAATGTATAGTTCTCTAATCTTTTGTCCTGGTGAAGATTTAAATATTAAAGTTGATAATGACATTATCAACTTACTACAAGGCGATACCCTTCTAGTTCATGGCGATACACAAAGGGACATGCCAACTATTGAAATTTTATCAGAAAGAAAATGTAATATTATAAATGTACAGGTTAAGATTTTAAAATAACATTGCCTTATATTTATAAACATAAAAAGCACAAATAAAATAAACCTTAGGTAGAAGTATCTCTTTCACCTAAGGTTTATCTGTAAATTTAAAATTTTTATTTTTAATTTCTTTTATAAACTCACCATTATACTAAACTCTTGCAATTCCCATTTCTTTAGCTATTCTCATAACTTCTTCTGCTACCTTATCTGCAACTCTTTTATCTAAGGCATTTGGAATAATATTTTCTTCATTCAAATCTTCGTCTGAAATAAGATTTGCTACTGCTCTTGCTGCTGCAAGCTTCATTTCATCATTTATTCCACTAGCTCTTACTGCAAGAGCTCCTTTAAATATTCCTGGGAATACTAAAACGTTATTGATCTGATTTGCAAAATCTGAACGTCCTGTAGCAATAACTCTAGCTCCACCAGCCTTCGCTTCATCCGGCATAATTTCTGGTGTTGGATTTGCCATGGCAAATATTATTGCATCAGAGTTCATTGTTTTTACATCCTCAGCATTTATCATATTAGGTCCAGATACACCTACAAATACATCAGCTCCAACTAAAACATCTTTAAGTGAACCTGATTCTTTGTTTTTATTGGTTATCTTTGCAATTGCTTCATGGGATTCAAATAAACAGTTCCCACCATCATAAAGCGCTCCTTTTTTATCACACATTATTACATTTTCTGCTCCAGCCTTTAAAAGTAGCTTGCATATTGCAATTCCTGCTGAACCTGCTCCATTTATAACTATTTTAACATCTTTAATATTCTTTTTTATTAGCTTTAAAGCATTATAAAGTCCTGATAAAACTACTATAGCTGTTCCATGTTGATCATCATGAAATACAGGAATATTAAGTTCTTTCTTTAATCTATCTTCTATATAAAAACATTCAGGGGCTTTTATATCCTCAAGGTTAATCCCACCAAACACTGGTGCTATTAATTTTACAGTTTTAATTACTTCTTCTGGGTCCTCAGTATCAATACATATTGGGAAAGCATCTACCCCTGCAAACTCCTTGAAAAGTAAAGCCTTTCCTTCCATTACTGGGATTGAAGCCTCAGCTCCTATATTTCCAAGACCTAAAACTGCAGTTCCATTTGAAACTATAGCCACAGTATTTCCCTTTATTGTATAATCATAAACCTTATCTTTGTCTTTAGCTATTTCAATACAAGGCTCTGCAACTCCTGGAGTATAAGCAATTGATAAATCTTCCCTAGTGTTCACACTAATTTTACTGATTACCTCTAGCTTTCCCTTCTTTTCCTTGTGCATTTTTAAAGACTGTTCACCATATGACATAATTAAATCCTCCTACATTTTACTATTAGACTCTATTTAGTTTTATTTAAATAATCACAATAAGGAGCAATTGGACATTCCCCACACTTTGGCTTTCTTGCATCACAGATCTTTCTGCCATGCCAAATTATATAGTGATGAGCATCACTCCACATGCTCTTAGGTATATGCTTCATTAGCTTTTGTTCAACTATTTCCACATTATCCCCTGGTGCAAATCCAGTTCTATTTGAAATCCTAAATACATGGGTATCAACGGCTATAGCTGGTACTCCAAAGGCATTTGATAAAACTACATTTGCAGTTTTTCTTCCCACTCCAGGTAAAGCAATTAGTTCATCCATGGTTTGTGGTACTTCTCCCTTATGTTTTTCCATTATGGCCTTACATGCACCTAAAATATTCTTACTTTTATTCTTATAAAATCCACAGCTATGAATCTTTTTTCCAAGTTCTTCTTCAGTTAAAGTTAGTATAGCTTGTGGTGTATTATACTTCTTATAAAGTTCTTTTGTAACTTGATTAACTCTTACATCTGTACATTGTGCTGAAAGTATAGTTGATATTAAAAGTTCAAAGGGACTATTAAAATCCAGTCCACAAGATGCACCTCTATATGTTTTCTCTAAAATCTCTAGTATCTTCCTTCTTTTTTCCTTATTCATAAAATCACCTCAAAGTATTTCAATGATTATAGTTTTTCATCGTCAGCTATATACTTATTTATATATTTTCTAACAATTAGTTTTCATGTTTACTTACATTATAGCAGATTTTCAAAGTTTTACTGAATTAAATATATGTTTAAAATAATATCTTTCATATATCATTTCCGGTTCTATTTTATATGTATCTATTAATATATTTTTAGAATGATGTAAACTTATATAACTATATTAAATTAAAGAATAATCTTAAAACTTATGCGAATAATAATAAAATATTAAATCTTAAGGAGGAATAGTAGTGGATAATGCAATGTTTTGTTATCAATGTGAGCAAACAGCAGGGGGAAAAGGGTGTACTAAGTTAGGTGTATGTGGTAAAACACCTGAGATTGCAGCCTTACAAGACCTGTTACTATATCAAGTAAAGGGAATAAGTTGTTATGCTAAAGACCTTATTGAAAATGGAGAAACTATAGATAAATCCATAGTTAGTTTTGTAGAAAATGTTCTATTTACAACACTAACTAATGTTAATTTTGATGCAGAAGTACATGTTAAATTACTTAAAGAATCTCAAGAAATAAAAGAAGGTTTGAGAAGTAGAGTTTCACCTGAAAAAACTTATCCAGAGCAAGCAACCTATGACCTAAGTAAAACTAAAGAAGAAATGCTTAAGGATGCAGTTAAAGCTGGAATTATGTATTGTAAAGAAACTAATGAAGACATAAGATCCCTAAGACAAACTATAATTTATGGATTAAAAGGTATAAGTGCTTATGGACATCAAGCAAGAATGCTAAATTACTTTGACGACCAGGTTGATAATTTCTATTTTAGAGGTTTAGAATGCACAACTAATGATAATCTATCCCTTGAAGATTTAATTAACATGACAATGAGAACAGGTGATATGAGTGTGGCAGTCATGAAAAAACTTGATGAGGCTAATACAACTACATATATGGACCCTACTCCACATATGGTAAATGTTCATATTGAAAAGGGAC
This sequence comes from Clostridium sp., assembly GCF_036646415.1. Taxonomy (GTDB): domain Bacteria; phylum Bacillota; class Clostridia; order Clostridiales; family Clostridiaceae; genus Clostridium_J. Next base: position 111,715 of record NZ_JAVXMF010000007.1, read on the forward strand.
CTTTTATTATTGTATCAGGCCATGATTTAAAAGATTTAGAAATGTTGCTACAACAAACAGAGGGAATGGGAATAAATATCTATACTCATGGTGAAATGCTACCTGCTCATGGATATCCAGAGCTTAAAAAATATTCTCACCTTGTAGGTAATTATGGTGGTGCGTGGCAGGATCAACAAACTGAATTTGATAATATTCCTGGATGTATTCTAATGACTACAAATTGCCTTATGAGACCAAGAGAAACCTACAAAGATAGAATATTTACCACTAGTGTAGTAGGTTGGGATGGTGTAAAATATATTTCTTGTAAAGAAGATGGTACAAAAGACTTCTCAGAAATAATAAACAAAGCTTTAGAATTAGGAGGATTTATGGCATCTGAAGACCCTAAAGAAATACTTGTGGGATTTGGACACAAATCTACCTTAAGTAATGCTGGAAAAATTGTTGAGGCAGTTAAAAATGGTGATATACGCCATTTCTTCTTAATCGGAGGTTGTGATGGTGCAAGATCTGGAAGAAACTATTATACTGATTTTGCAAAAAAAGTACCAGAAAACTGTATAATATTAACCTTAGCCTGTGGTAAATATAGATTTAACAAGCTAAACTTTGGTGAAGTTGCAGGTCTTCCAAGATTGCTTGATGTAGGTCAATGTAATGATGCCTACTCTGCTGTAAGAATTGCAACTGCTTTAGCAGACGCATTTAATACAGATGTGAACGGCTTACCTCTATCAATTATATTATCTTGGTATGAACAAAAGGCTGTTGCTGATCTACTCGCTCTACTATCATTGGGTGTAAAGGGAATTTTCCTAGGACCTACACTTCCAGCCTTCATAAGTCCAAATGTACTTCAATACTTAGTTGATACCTTTAATATAAGACCTATAAGTACTCCTGATGACGATTTAAAAACTTGTCTTCAACAAGGAGTTTAGAGATTTACACATAAAAATACAGCTATCTAACTTCAAAGATAATTTGGGTTAGGTAGCTATGTTTTTTATTTTTAAAATAAATACATTTATATTAATGGCTTAGACTTGAAAAATCAATATATAGACAATTTAACTGATTTAATAGTATACTTATAGTAATTTGCAATCTCATTTTATATCATATTTACCATAAAATAAGTTATAAAATTGGTATGAAATAATATATGATCACTTTGTTCCTTTTAAAATATTCACTTTATTTTTTTTTGGGGGGAGAATTTTACCATGATTTTTGACTTATTTATTAATGCATGTATTTTAATTACATTTACAAGTGTTTCTCATAATTTCATGATAGATAAAAAGATATTAAAGGACTCTTCAATATCTTTAAAGGTGTTAATTGGAGTTGGCTGTGGTTCATTAGGAATCTTATTAATGTTCTTTGGAGTACATATTACTAATACAATAGTAACTGATTTTCGAACTATACCAATTGTCCTATCAGCTATTTTTGGTGGTATTATACCGTCAATTATAACTGCTATCATAATGTGCTTTTTTAGAGTTTTATATTTCGGAGTTTCTAAAGCTGCTATAGTTTCTGTTATATCAACTATACTTTCTGGAGCAGGCTTTGGCTTTATTTCCATTATTAAGAAAACAAGAAAACAGAAGTGGATTTATTGTACTTTATATTCAATTTTAGTTAGCACTATTTCGTATATAATTCTTATTAGAGATAGGATATTCCTACTCAAGTTTTTATTAGTATACTATATTGGGATTTCACTTGTGTCATATTTTGTATACATATATACTGAGTATTTATGTGAAATTGTTGAACTTTATAATAAATTGAAAAATGAAGCGACAGTAGACTTTTTAACCGGCTTAAATAATGTAAGGCAGTTTGATAAAACTTTTAATATATTTGCTCAACAAACAATTAGAAAAGGAGAGAATTTATCCTTACTTTTTTTGGATATTGATCATTTTAAAAAAATAAATGATACCTATGGTCACAGTTCAGGAGATATTATATTGAAAGATTTAGCTGATATTTTAAAGGACACCAGCAGAGGGTTTGATATTGTATCTCGTAATGGAGGAGAAGAATTTTCAGTATTGTTATCAGATTGCACAGCCTCTAATGCAGTTATAATTGCAGAAAGAATAAGAAAAAATGTTGAAAGCAACAAATTTTATATTTCTAAGGAGGTTAGCATTTGTGTAACAATTTCCATAGGAGTTTCAACCTATCCAAGTATAACTAAAGATATGGACATGCTTGTTGAAAATGCAGACCTTGCATTATATCAGGCTAAGAGAACAGGTAGAAACAAAGTGGTGTTATACAACAGTTAATATTTCCATATAAAACTATTATTAATAGATTGTTTGAATCAGTGTTACAACTTTTTAATATATCACGTCATTCCTAGTTATGTCCATTACCATATAGATTATAAATATAGAGACCTGAGGGAATATTATTGCCTACTTCAACATTCCCACACCCCTGTGGATTGGTTCCCTTGGTGTGAGGAAGCTTTTGAAAAAGCTAAAAGTGAAGATAAGCCAATATTTCTAAGTATCGGATATTCAACTTGTCATTGGTGTAATGTTATGGAAATAGAAAGCTTTGAAGATGAAGAAGTAGCTAAGATTCTTAATGATAATTTTATTTCTATAAAAGTTGATCGTGAAGAACGTCCAGATATTGATACTATTTATATGGATACATGTCAGATTATCACTGGTCATGGTGGTTGGCATTTAACCAGGAGTTTAGAAATTTACACATAAAAATACAGCTATCTAATTCCAAAGATAATTTGGATTGGGTAGCTATTTTTTTCAAAAACTTGAAACTAAGATACAATAAAAAAGTATCAAAGGTTAATTAATATACTTGTACTTGCTAAGTATTGGACAAATGTATGGTTGCTGCTATATTGTAATTTATGTTAAAATATACATATAATACTTATAATTGTTATAAGAAACAACCAACAAAATCTATAGTAAACTGAGAAGAAAGGGGAAATAGCTTTATGACAGGATCTGTAGTTAATGCATAGCAGAGGCTATTGCATAAATATTAATAATTTAAATATGAAATAACCTTTGCTCAATCCTAAAATTAAATTATATTTAGGAGGAGCATTCTAATGAGCTATGTTAAAGCAACAGATGTGTTGCCAGAGGAAGTATTGGATTTAATTCAAAAATATGTTGAGGGTGAATACATTTATATTCCTAAAAAGAAATGTAACAGAAAACTTTGGGGAGAAACAACCAAAAGTAAAAAGAAAACTTCTGATAGAAATGCGGATATTTATAAGTTATATGAAGAAGGTATTTCAACAAAGGTTCTTTCTGAAATGTACTATTTATCTCCAAAAAGCATACAAAAAATTATTTTGACAATGAAAAGAGCAAGTTAATAACAAAATGTGCCATAAAGCAAAAGCTGAATGGCGCATTTTATTTTCAGAAAAATGTTATAGGTTGATGCATTGATATACCTAGTGATACCATTTAAATAGAAGTTTAAGAAAGTGGTGAACCCAATGGTAAATTAAACAAAGTATTAATAGTCAGTAAAAGTAATTTATTCTATATAGTTGGAGGATTATAATGAAAATAAGTACAATTCCAAAAGATTTTATTATTAATATGGCCCTTGAAACTGGTGAGAAAGTAATATCTAACTTTCTTTTACATGGTATAAAAATTAAAAATAATTCAGATAAAAATATAATACTAAAAGATATAAATTTTGAGTTACATGTTTCAGATATTTTAGTGAAACAAGTCACATATCAAGGGAAATCACTTGAGAATTCTATAAAAAATTTTACAGAAAATAGTACCTGGCTTGGTAAAGGTTTTGGAGCTAAATTATTTTTAGGTGAAGAAGGATTTTGGAATCCTGAATATTATACCAATTCTATAGAGATGGAACCAAATCAGGAAACAGGGATATTTAATGAATATTTCATAATAGTATACGATAAAGCTATAGATGGTTTAGTAATAAAAGTTAATTATCTTAAATGTGAAGAGGAACATATAGAAGAGTTCAAAATTCCACTAATACAATATAAAAATAAAAATCAATATATATTCCCACTTAAAGGTAATATCTCAACTTGTGGAAATTATAACACTTTGCCCGACCATCGACAACATTACTCAATGGAATTTGCTTTTGATATGGCTCAGTATAATACGGACCAAAAGCTATGTTACAAGGACAATATGTGTGAAGAGGACTATATAGTTTATGGTAAGGATATACTCGCAATAGCTGATGGGGAGGTAGTAGATTGTTATCACAGCTTTACTATGACTACTTCTTGGGATTGGAATGAAAGGAAACCCTATATAGATAAATATGGGTTGGCAGCTCAGTGTGGAAACTATATAGTTTTGAGACATGCCAATGAAGAATATTCTTTTTATGGGCATTTGCTTACAGATAGTTTAACTGTAAAAAAAGGTGATAAAGTAAAACAAGGTCAAGTTATCTCTAAGGTTGGGAATACAGGATTGTCTAACTGTCCTCACCTGCATTTTCAACTTATGGATGGACCAGATTTCTTGGCAGCTAGAGGTTTACCTTGCTCTTTTTCAAATATAAGAGATGTAGCCGGCAATAAACTTAGCTTAATACAAGAAGAAAATATAATTGTGCATGCTGAATAAAGAATAAAAAGATTATAAAATGAAACCAAAGAACAAAATATAAATGACTCCAGTAGAATGAAAAATCAAATCAAAATTCTACTGGATTTCATTTTTAGTGGCTTAAAGTAGTTGCTCTTGGGCATAATATTTTCGAATACGAGGAGGTGGTCTTATGAACAATTTAACAAGTATACCCAACAGATTAATAAATGAAAAGTCCCCTTACCTACTTCAACATGCTCATAATCCTGTAGATTGGTTTCCTTGGTGTGAGGAAGCTTTTGAAAAGGCTAAAAGTGAAGATAAGCCAATATTTCTAAGTATCGGATATTCAACTTGTCATTGGTGTAATGTTATGGAAATAGAAAGCTTTGAAGATGAAGAAGTAGCTAAGATTCTTAATGATAATTTTATTTCTATAAAAGTCGATCGTGAGGAACGTCCAGATATTGATACTATTTATATGGATACATGTCAGATTATTACTGGTCATGGTGGTTGGCCTTTAACTACTTTTATATTACCTAATAAGAAACCTTTCTTTTCTGGTACTTATTTCCCAAAAGAGAATACGGGTTATATGGAGGGGTTAGTAACTCTTCTTAATAAAATAATAAATGCATGGAAAACTAATAAAACTGCCATCTTAGAATCCGCTAATGAAATAGTAGCTACCCTTGGGAAAATGTCTGACTTAGGTGAAATTAATTCTACTGGTACCAATGAAACCTATGAAATTAAAAATCTTGTAGAGGTGGGAGTTTCAACATTTAAAAGTAATTTCGATAATGTCTATGGTGGATTTGGAAGTGAACCAAAGTTTCCAACCCCACATAATCTATGGCTCCTTTTAGAGAATTATAAGATTACTAATGATACTGAATCTCTTCACATAGTAGAAACTACTTTAAATGCTATGTATGCAGGTGGTATATATGACCATATCGGTTATGGTTTTAGTCGCTACTCTACAGATAGATTATGGCTAGTTCCTCATTTTGAAAAGATGCTATATGATAATGCCTTGCTTTCAGTCGTATATATTAAAACCTATGAAATTACTAAAAATGAAAAATATAAAACAATTGCTAATGAAATATTTACTTATATTTTAAGAGACATGCAAAATGCTGAGGGTGGTTTTTATTCAGCTGAGGATGCGGATTCTGAAGGTGTAGAAGGTAAATTTTATGTATGGTCTTTAGATGAAATCTATGAAGTTCTTGGAGATGAGAATGGTAAAAAATTTGCTTTATACTTCAATATTACTAAAAACGGAAACTTTGAAGGCTTTAACATCCCTAATCTAATTGATACAGAAATACCTAATGACACTATCTTTATTAATGAGTGTAAACAAAAACTTTTCCACCGTAGAGATAATAGAATCCATCCTTATAAGGACAACAAAATTCTTACTTCATGGAATGGCCTGACTATAGCCGCCTTAGCATTAGGTGGAAAAATATTCGAAAATAATGATTGTACTTTAGCTGCTGAAAATGCTGTAGAGTTTATATATCAAAATCTATTCAATGAAAATGGTAGACTTTTAGCTAGATATCGTGAAGGTGAATCTGGAATTTATGCCTATGCAGATGATTACGCCTTCCTAATCTGGGGACTATTAGAACTATATGAAACTACAAAACGAAACCTATTCTTAGATAGAGCAATTGATTTAAGTAATGATTTTATTGAGCACTTCTGGGATGCAGAAAATGGAGGATTCTTTATCTATGGAGATGATGGTGAACAACTAATTACTAGACCTAAAAAAATCTATGATGGAGCTATTCCATCTGGTAACTCAGTAGCTGCTCTAAACTTTGTAAAATTGTCTAAGCTTACTTCTAACAATGAATATGTGTCCAAAGCACTAGGTATTTTTGATAGCTTTGGAGGAGAAGTTAGCAAACATCCATCCGCTTATTCTTTCTTGCTAGTTTCAATGGTTCTTTATGAAAACTCATAGTGAATATAACATACATTTATGTATGTAAGTAAGAAGATTTTTAACTTAGGCTATGTTTTAAATTAGTGTTGATTAAGACATCATATTATTTTCGCTAAAATGCTTTTTCTACTAACTAACTAGTTATAACTAAGAAAGATATGAGGTTTAGAAAATTTCAAGCTAAACCTCATATCTTTTTATATTTATTAAATACTAGTTGAATTTTTCTTATCAATAGATATATTCTCCATAGTAGCCGCCTTAAATATTATAAATCCAATTGTAAACATTATTACAATGCCAGCTACACCAAGCCTTGAACTTCCACTTAATTGAATTGTTATACTAATTAACATAGTACCCATAAATGCTGCACCTTTACCAAAGATATCATAAAACCCAAAGTATTCACTAGATTTTTCCTTTGGAATAATTCTTGCGTAGTATGAACGTGATAAAGCTTGAATTGCTCCTTGGAATACAGCAACGCATACAGCAAGTAACCAAAACTCCCAGGTTTTATCTAATTGCAATGCAAATATAGTTATAGCCGCATATCCTAAAATACATGTTGTAATTAATTTTTCGGTCTTAATTTTCTTCGCGAGCTTACCAAATAATATAGCACAAGGAAATGCTACTACTTGTGTTAAAAGTAAGGCCAACAGTAAATTATTATCTGAAATTCCCACATCCTTTCCATATGAGGTTGCCATTCCAATAATGGTGTGAACTCCATCTATATAGAAGAAAAATGCAAGTAAGAACAAGAATATTTTTCTCTGTTTTCTAATGCCAATTATCACTTCACCAAGTCGCTTAAAACTATCTGCCACTGGTCTATCAGTTTTATCAACATAATACTTTTGTTTATAATTTTTTAGAAGAGGTACAGTTATAAGGAACCACCAAGTAGCATTTAACAAAAATGCTATTCCTGTAGCCATTGGAGTTGAAATCCCAATTTTACCAGCAAAAAGTATAAATAATAAACTTATAGTGAAAGGAATACAACTTCCTATATATCCCCACGCGAACCCTTGTGAAGATACATCATCCATTCTCTCATCAGTAGTTATGTCATTAAGCATTGCATCATAAAATATAAGACTTCCTGAAAATCCAACTTTACCTATAACAAATATAGCTAAAAATATAACCCACGGTACTGGAAGTGCTAAAGCAGCACAACCTAGTACCCCAAGCATCATAAACAGTGAAAATAAGGGTTTTTTATAGCCCTTAGTGTCTGCAAGTGTTCCAAGTATTGGACCAAGTATTGCTACAATTATAGTAGCTATGGACACTGCATATCCCCAATACGCTGTTGAGTCTGATGCTGAAATTCCAGCAGTAGTTGCTATGTTTTTAAAGTAAATTGGTATTATTGTTGATACTAGCATAGTAAAAGCCGAGTTACCTACGTCATATAAAATCCATTGTTTTTCAAGTTTGGTGAATCTACTCATTTTCCCCCTCCTATTCAAAATTAAAATTAGCTCTTTGTTTAATGGCAGTATCATTACTAACTCCATAATAATACCCCTTAATCACATATATCGCTTTATATGTTGAGTCCTATATAATATGATTTTCATTTGATATTATTACATTTTTCATTTCTTAATGGAAAAATATAAGGGTGTGTACAAAGTACACACCCTCCATTGATTTATATCCCTATTTAAAATTATACTTTCTTCATACTAACATTTATTTATGCATGAGTAATATCTGTATGATTGGAAATTTCTGAGTTTACAGTGCATAAATCATCTACACTTAAATCATGGATATCACTATGTCCTGATATTCTTGCAAATGTCTTTAATTCCTCATTTGAAACATTAAGGAAGTTTGACAGACGCTTAGCAGCATGATCAATATGAAGTCTTTTTCTTAGTTCTGGATCTTGAGTTGCAACACCAACAGGGCACATACCTGTATTACATACACGATACTGTTGACAAGCAGTTGCCATTAATGCTGATGACGCTATAGCAATAGCATCAGCTCCCATAGCAATAGCCTTTGCAAAATCACTAGAAACACGTAGACCTCCTGTAATTACTAAATCCATATCCATATTATGTTCTTTCATATATTTTTTCGCACGATATAGAGCGTAAATGGTTGGAACTGAGCTTGCATCTTTTAGCATTTTAGGACTAGCTCCTGTAGCTCCTCCTCTTCCATCAATTGTAATAAAATCAGGTTTTGCATAAGCAATGTATTCTAAATCTTTTTCTATATGACCAGCGGCAATCTTTACTCCAATTGGTCTTCCTTCTGAAGTCATACGCAAACCTTCAACCAACTCTTTTAAATCTTCTTTTGTTTTTACAAACTTAAAAGAAGATGGACTAATAATATCTTCACCAATTGGCTTGTTTCTAATTTTAGCTATCTCAGCTGTTACCTTCTCCCCTGGTAAATGTCCACCCATACCTGGTTTTGTACCTTGTCCAATTTTGATTTCAATTGCATCAACACTTTTAAGAATCTCTGGTGTTGCACTATAAAGGTTTGGAACGTATTCAAATATATATTTGAAGGATGCATCCATTTCTTCTGGTAAAATTCCACCTTCTCCGCTACACATTGCAGTTTTGCTCATAGCTGATCCTTTTGCTAATGCTATTTTTATCTCTTTTGATAATGCTCCAAAGGACATATGAGAAACATAGATTGGATTTTCAATTACCATAGGTTTTGCAGCATTTTTTCCTATTATAGTTTTTGTATTTACAAGATCATGTTCCTCTAATGGACCTGGATTTAGTTGAGCTCCCAATATTAAAATATCATCCCAAGAAACTACTGGTAGAGTTGTTCCCATAGGCTCAATGATGGAATATCCCGTAGTAGCCATTTGGTGAATATCACTCATATGCCCCTCAACATCGCTACTTCCTTTTGCAAAAGCATTTGGATAGGCTAGTGGATTTTCCTCTGATGTTATTGTAGTTACTATTTTAGAAGCAGACCCCTTGTCTGCTTTTTCTGTGCTTTTAAAAGCTTCTTTATCTCGTTTACAAATAGGACATTTCCAATTCTCATCTAATTCTGAGAATGGTAACCCTTCCTTTTCTTCATCATACTCATAGCCACATATACTGCATCTATAAATTGCCATATTTCTTTTCCCCCTTAATCTTAATAAAATAAGTATACACTGATATAATTATACTATAAACCTAATTGAAATAAGCATAATATCCTTAAATAGGTTGAATTCATTTTAGTATATATTAATCCTTTTATATAATTTATAAGAGATCATCTCAATATTCTTTTGAGATGATCCCTTTTGTTTTACATCATTATTGCTACTAAGCTAGCAGTTACCATAGCTGCTATAGTTCCTACAACTAAAGCCTTTAGACCAAACTTCATTACTTCAGATTTTCTACTAGGTGCTAAAGTTATTATTGCTGAACTAACTATTCCTATAGATGCGAAGTTAGCAAAATTAGTACATGCCGTAGTTAATATAGATACGGTTCTCTCTGATAATACGCCTGCTTGCACCGCTTTAGCCATACTATCGAAAGCCACAAATTCATTTACACCCACCTTATATCCAAGCACTTGTCCAAAAGTGGATATCTCCCCTGATGGAATACTTAATAACCATCCAAGTGGCATAAATATTAATCCAAGTATTTCTGATAGTGAAGTGCCAAGGAAGCCAAGTAAATAGTTTATAATTGCTACTACTCCTAAAAATCCTATTAATGTAGCTCCAATTGCTAATGCTACATTCAATCCTGTCATAGAACCAGTAGTTATTGCTTCAAATATATTCTCGTAAGACTCACCAGTTATTTCTATCTCTTTTTCCACATTAACTTTTTCTGCTTGTGGTACTATTATTTTTGCAATCATAATAGTTGAAAATGGAACTGTAAATACAGCTATTAACATATATGATAAATCAAATCCCATACCAACATATCCTGCAAGTATACCAACGCTTGCACTTGCAAAGCCTGATGCCATACATACAAACAACTCCGAGTTACTTATTTCTGGTAAATACTTTCCTACCACTAGAATAGCTTCAGATCCACCTAGCATCATGTTAGATACACAACACATAGACTCTACTGGTGAAGTTCCTAACACCTTAGCTATGGCTCCACCAAGATACTTTACTAGTAATGGTATTACCTTGAAAAAATATAGTACTGATATAATTGCTGATGTAAATACTATAAGTGATAATGAGTTAATTGCAAATACAAATCCCGTTGTAGAAATCCCTCCGAATAAAAAGTTTACACCTTCCATCCCAAGTTCAAATACCTTACTAAAGCCATTTGCTATTCCTCCAAGTATTTTACGTCCCACTGGTATCTTGAGTACAAACCATACAATGGTAGTTTGTACTAATAGTCCAACCCACACCGCTCTCCAACTAATCTTCTTCCTATTGTTAGATAGTAAGAAACTTATGCCTACCAAAATAGCTATTGCTACTATTCCTAATATTAATTTTATCAACTATTCCTACCTCCATTAATTTTGTCTTTTGTTTTTATAAGTGTAAATTTGTATTTCATCATATAGTTTTTCGTAATTTCCCTATAGAATATTCATTGTTATATAAACTAGTTATAGTTATTAAATCTTGCAATGAGCATTATAGAAAAAGAATGAAGTAGTATATGTATAATCATTAGGATCTTAAAAATTTTTAAGACAGAATTTATCATACCAAAAATTAATAGCAAATGAAAGCTAATATTTTTCCTTTCCTCAACTAATAGTTTCACGAAATTGATTTTAAAAATAATCACTAATATTAAATTTTGATATATAACTATATACTAAAAAATTAGCGTTGTATTATATTAATACAACGCCATTAATGGGGAGAGTAGATAAGTTTGTATTAAAGCAAATTCATCTACTTCCCCTTATTTCTAAGAAGATTTCCCGGATACACAAAGTATTTTACAGGCTTTACTATTATGCTATCTGAATCTCCATGACAACTTCGCCCCACATTATTTGTCCAGTTTTCTTAAACCCTACACTCTCATAAAGTTTTTCAGCAACACTATTTTCTGGTTCAAAACTTGTATAAACCTTAATATTCCCTTGTTCTTTCTTTATATTTTCTAATAGCTTTAATATAGTTGCTCTTCCATATCCCTTTCCTTGATGACTCTTATCCATCATAAGTCTACACATCCACCAACTATTATCCTCACTGTCGAAGTTATACATTAAAAACCCAACCATTGTATCTCTATCATATATGGCTAAAGGATAACAACCAGTCTCAAACTTAGCCTCCAATATAGAATATGAGTTTGGAGCTACAAATCCCTTTTGATTTTCCTCTACTGAAAGTTTAATACACTCTCTCCAGTTATCATTGTCTATTTCTTTAAAAATAAGTTCCATAAATATTTCCCCCTTAAAATTTTATATTTTTATCTTATAATTTCAACATTTAAAAGGCGAGTTTTACTAACAAACCCACAGCTTTCTAATGTTAGCTTTGAATTTGTATTGTAATACCAGCAGCCACATATAGGAGTCTCACCATTTTCATAACATAGTTCTTTTAATTTAGTTATTATTGTTTTACCTATACCCTTTCGTCTGTAACTTTCACAGGTAAACATTCCTGTACTTGTGTATCCCTTAAGTACCTGTCCTTTTTCAGTTATTCCAAAGCCTAGGACTTCCTTCTCTTTATCTTTGTCCTTATACTTTTCAAATACATATATCTCACCATCAATAACCTGAGTATCTACATCTTCAAAGAAATCTCCGCTTAATTCCTTTATTATATCTATATCATGCTCCTTAGCTAATCTAAGTGTTCCACATTCATATGTCCCTATTTCATCTTTACACTCCTTATTATCTTGGAAGAAGTACGCTTGATTGCTTATAATCTTATTTTCCATATCAAAAGCACAACTTAAAAATAATTCATCAGCAGTGCATACATATATTGAATTTATTTCTTTAAATCTCTGCAGTACAGTTTTAAAAATTTTCTCTGCATACCTTAAGTACTTAAAATCTATATAAAACTGTGTTAGCATCTTGCCTTCATAAACTGCAAAATAACCTATTCCCACCGTATCCTTGATTATTCTATAAAACTCAGATGATATAATATGATCATCTAAATATGAATCAAAAGGTGATGATAAAGTTTTTGTGTATCTCTCCATAAACTCACTTATTTCATTAATGGTACATGATTTAAATTCTATATTCACTCTTCTAATCCCCCCCTTTTTTTAATAAATATCTATAATAGTCAAACTGTGTTTTAATTTTAAATCCACTTTTAGTATATAAGTTATAGGCTATGTGATTTTCACTATCAACTTCAAGAAGTATGTCGTTGATATCCATAGTTAACATTTTTTCTATTAGCAGATTTAATATTTCTTTTCCATATCCTTTACCTTGATGTTTTGATGAAATTCCCAAGCCACAAATGAACCCATCCTTATTTTCTAAACTAATACTACCTATACCAATAATTTCATTATTTAATTTAGCCATATAAGGTATCCTATCTTCAGAGTCCAAGGCTCTATTAACCATTGATTGTCCTATCTCTAAACTCTTATTGAAAATATCAACGTGTAATGCTGCTATTTCATTTACATTTTCCTTTTGTACAGGCACTAACTTCAACTTACTATTACATTCTAAACTGTTAGTTGAATCATAAACTAATAAATACTCTGAGAAATCATATTTTACATCAAGTCTCTTCAAAACACATTTTGCATTCTTACTTTTTGGTTCATGAACAAAAAGTATTTTCCTAACACCATAGTTATTTAACTCCTCAACGGCTTTTTCAAGAAGTAACTTAAAGTAACCTTTCTGTCTTTCATCAGGAAGAGTATATGCTGATACTTCTGCTTCTTGTAATGTTGGCATAAACATATATATAAAGCTAATAAGCGTTTCTCCTTCGTATGATAAAAAATAACACTTAATTTCTTTATTAAAGTTTAATTCATTAGATAAAAATACATCCCCTTTTATTCCATCATACTCTTTACATATACCTTCAAGTTTTCTTATATCTTTAATTTGTTGCTCATTTAATTCTTGTAGTTCTAAAATTTTCATTCTCCTAGCTCCTTACTATTTCCCTTTTCTATATCCTGTATTAATTTATTTATTTCAATGCTCTCTAGTTCTTTAATCTTCATATTCTCTTACACATCCATTCCCCAAATTTGTCTCATTTCTTCACAATTTTCAAGTAGTTCTTCTAAATTCCCCTCTGCTTCAACCTTTCCATCTTTCATCACTATAACTTTATCTGCATTCTTTAATGCTACGTGCCTATTAGAAACTACTATGGCTGTAATATTTTTTCTCTCAAACATTCTATCCCAAAGCTTTATCTCGGTTTCTATATCTAAAGCACTGGATATATCATCAAAGACATATAACTCTGATTTTCTTGCAAACATACGAGCAACCGCCACCCTTTGTCTTTGACCTCCTGATAGCTTAACTCCTTTTGAGCCAATTACAGTTTCTATTCCATCTTTAAAACCTTCAATATCCTTCTCTAACACCGCAGCATATATAGCTTCGTTTATATTGTTACTGTCCTCATCTAACCCTAGTAATATATTATTCTTTAAGGTATCACTAAATAAATTAGGACTTTGAGAGGTATATGCACTCATAGGTGGAATAAACTCTTCACTATTATTATGAATTTCATGATTATTAAAGTAGACTTTACCACTTTCTCTTGGCAAAACTCCTAAAAGAGATTTTATAAGGGTGGTCTTTCCAGAACCTATCCTTCCTGTAATAACTACGAACTGCCCCTTTTCTAAGGTAAAATTAATATTCTCAATACCGCTTACCTGATTATATCTATAAGTTAAATCTTCAACTTTAAGTTCTTTAAACTCTTCATTTCTTCTATTAACTTCATCCTTAGGTAAATCTCCCTTCAAATGAATTGAACTATGCTTTAATAACTTACCTTCCTTATTTTCTCCAAGGAGCATAAACATTCTTCTAAATGCTACTCCCCCTTGCTCATATCTTGCTAAAATTTCTCCTAAAAAACTAGCAAAATCCGCTACAAAGATTAAGTAATACACAAATAAAGAAAAATCACCTATAGAAAAACTTCCCTCTGCCATATACCTTCCTGCTAAAAGCAATATTAATCCCGTGCCAATATTTACAGTGTTATCATATATAGCATCAAGAACTTTATTAAGGATTTTGTCCTTAACCATACATTTATGTCTGTCTCTATTTAGATTATTTAAGTTATTAATTATATATTTTTCACTGCCTGATACCTTAATAGCCTGTATTCCGTTAAAAATTTCTCCTATAGCTCCAGATACATCTCCTGTAGATGCTCTAGCTGTAGTTCTATATTCTTTTATACTTTTCATAGCTTCTTTAGCTAGAATTATAACTACTACTAATGGTGCAAATACAAATAGAGTAATTTTCACATTTATGCTTAATAAAATAATAACTGCTACTATAGCAAAAGCCCCATCACCTATTATATCCAGGGTATAACTTATGATACTTTCTATCTCTCCTATATCATCCCTAAAGCAATTCATAGACTCTCCCAAAGATGTTTGTTTTCCATTAGCATCATTATCTACTATGCACTCCAGTAAATTACGTCGAAGAAGTGCACTCATATTAAATCTATGAACTGCATCTACTTCACCACCAATTCTTATAATAATTGACCTTGCTAAAGCTACTACTATAAGCATTGCCATAAGCCCCAATACCTGATTATTTATTCTTCCACTACTCTCTAGTTCATCAAAGAACTTTTTAGTAATTAATCCTGGTATAAGTGGGAATACGTGAATTGCCATCCACAAAATACAGTTTATAGTGTATAACCAAGGTCTATACTTTAGCATTTGCCATATATACTTTAGCACTAAACCCTTATCTTCCTTTTTACTTATCATACTAGCACCTCCTCCATGCCCTTTTGTAGAAGATTAAAGAACTTAGAATTACTATCTACACATAATTTCTTTCTATCTCCATACTCAACCACTGAGCCATTTTCTAAAATTAAGATATTATCAGCTCTATGAACAGTACCTAATCTATGGGCTATTATGATACATGTTCTATCTTTTAAAAGTTTATTTAATGAAGCCTCTATCAGTCCTTCAGTTATAGGGTCTAACTTAGAAGTAGCCTCATCTAATATAACTAGATTAGGATTCTTTAAAAAAACCCTTACAAAAGCTAATAGTTGAGCTTCGCCTGCTGATAGTCCACTACCTCCATTATCTAGCATAGTATCTAATCCTTTAGGTAGATTCTTAAGCCATGGCATTAGACCAATATCATTAATTATGTCAAGGATAGTATCATCACTTATATTTGGATTAAATAGTGTAAGATTTTCTCTAACCGTAGCATGAAAGATTTGCACCTCTTGAGTTACATAACTTATACTCTCCATTAAACTTTCTTCACTTATATTTTTTAGCTCCTCACCATTAAACTTTATACTGCCGCCACAAACATCATAAAGCCTAACAATAACTCTAGCTAAGGTGGTCTTTCCACTTCCTGTATGACCAAGAACTCCTAGGACTGTATTCTTAGGTATATTAACATTTATATTTTCAAGTACCTGTTCTCCCTCTTCATAACTAAAGGAAACATCTCTTATTTCAACATCTATAGGGCTTTTAGAATCTAAAATTACCTCACCAAACTCTATAGTACTCTTAGTATTAAACAATTCCTTTACTCTTTTTATACTAGCCTCAGCCCTTTGAAGCTCTTGCATTTGCGATCTAATCTCCTCTAAGGGATTTACCATAAGCTCTGTATAGTAAAATATTAAATATACAGTACCAAAGGTTATAACAGAATTCCCATAAAGGTACGCTGATAATAAAAGTGCCATTACATTCCCGAATCCAAAAATAATCAAGTTTGCTATCCACATATAATAGTAACCTAAGGTTGCCTTTACTTCTGTAGGTAGCATTTTTCTATAAAGCTTATACAAAGTATTCATTGTATAGCTTTTTGAACCACAGGTATTTATGTCCTCTACACTAGTAATCTGTTCTCCTAAAAATCCATATAACTTTGCACTATTTTCTCTTGCTATTCCCCAGTGAACTGAAGCCTTCTTTTCAATCCATCTCATAGCAACCATGGATAAAGTAGCAAAGATAGTCAATGTAACTCCAATTCTCCAGTCTTCTCTAAGTAAAAGTATAAGAATTCCTATAATTAATCCTGCATTAGTTAACAGCTCTAACATAAATGTAGAAAAGAAACTAAATAGTGCATTTACATCTCCATCAACCCTTTCAATCATTTCCCCTGATTGATGCTTTTTATGAAATGACATATCAAGCTTAATGCAATGATCTATTAAATCTACCCTCAAAGCATTTGTTGCACTCCACCCTATATTTTCGCTTATATAGGTAGATATAATTCTTAAAACTTGTCTAGTAATTCCAAATCCAATAAATAGCAGTGCTGCTATTATTAAATTATTCCCTTCATGTCCTGATCCCACAGTATCAATAAAATATCTTAATATCTGTGGATTATATAGCTGTAATGCTACATTGAAAATTAGTATTATCATTAATATAATTACACTAAGCTTTTGCTTTTTTAAATATTTATATAATAATCCCAAATATTCTTTTAATGGTAATTTCATATCCCCTCACCCCTTCTTTTATATAACTTTACATTCACTTTTTTAATTTTATGATCAATATTAATTTAAATTGGAGACTTCTTTGAAAATAAGCTATGTTTTAACTGATTGTTGAAATTTGACTTCAATATTATCTGAGAGTAATACCATTTGCAAGGTTCTTGAATTTAATTAGGTTATGAGAAGGACTAAATCGTTAAAAAATACAACTTGTTTGAACAAATGTGAGTTGTTGTATTTTAGATTTTGGCCTGACCAGAGCCTTAGCAAATCAAGGTCCCGAAACGGTTTAGCGAAGATAATATGAAGTCCTTATCAACACCAATTTAAAACATATCCTAAAAATAAAATAGCCATATCCTTCACTCAAAATGATAGGATATGGCTAAATAGCACATATTTATTCTTAAGTATAATTTTTAAGCTTAGATGAAACTTCATAGCTTATTATCATACTTGCAGTTAAATTTAAAATATTAAAATATAAAAAGTCCTAGGAATACCCTAGGACTTAACTACAAATTAGTATTTTAAACTTTACTTTAAAAACCTATAATTTGAGGCAGGGCATAATTATATATTTTATTTGTTAATCTTAAATCTTTAATTGTTAATTCTAAATTTTTAATTGCAAATAACATATTCCTACCTCCTTGTTTATTTTATATTCCTATTATAGTCTTATTTTACATAACATGTCAACAGTTTTTTATTTTATACTTAAAATAGATCATCAAGTATAATTACCTTTTTATTTGTTGCATCAAGTTCTATATATGCTCCTATTGGTAGAGTCATCATTGGGTGTGTATGACAACAATCAAACTCTGCTAAGAATGGAATATTACATTCTCCCATAACTTCTAGTAATACTTCATAGGGCTTCCTACCTGTTCCACCATGATCAAATAGTTCATGCTTGCCTAGTATAATTCCTGAAACCCTCTCGAAAACTCCATTTAGTTTAAGAAGAGAAAAACTTCTCTCTATGGTAGCTATATCCTTTAAAGAATCCTCAATAAATAATATATCTCCATCTTTTATCTGCGGCATATACTCACTTCCCCATATACCCTGCATAGTATTTAAGTTTCCACCTATTACTCTTCCTTTTATCTTTCCTTCATGAACTGTTATAATTTCATTTTTATATTCCAATTTAGTCCTATCTTGTATCTTCCAATCAATAACTTCCTCAGTCCACACCTTTGGAGCTTCTAGTGTATATGGTAGTTTTTCATTTTCTACTAAAATATCTTTAAAATAATCATAGGTTACATCTACAAAGGGTGGAAACTCTCCAAAGGATGCAGCTATAGCTGGTCCATAGAATGTATGTATTCCAGTCTTTGCATAGATACCAAGAAGTATTGCAGTTATATCTGAGTAACCGATTATAATCTTAGGGTCTTTTTTTAAGGCCTCATAATCTATATAAGGCAATATTGAATTAGAATTCATTCCACCTATAGTAGACATAATACATCTCACATTTGGATTTCTAATTAACTCATTTAGCTCCTCAGCTCTTTCTTTAATACTGCCCGATCTATAGTAATCACTTTTTCCTGTTAATGATCCTTCAACAATATTAAAACCCTTACTTTCTAGAAACTCTTTTCCTCTTTTATATCTCATCGGCACCGTATAAGTTATAGGTGATGATGAAGAAAATATTCCTATGCTATCCCCTAATTTTAATCTTTCCATTTATATTGCTCCTCACTATTTTAGATATCAGCTTTATTCCCAAGACATCTCCATTTCTACAAATTCATACTCACCACCATTTACATTCCAAACAAATTCTTCTCTAACTTTGAATCCTAATCTTTCATAGACCTTTATTGCTCTCTCATTAAACTTAGCTACAAGTAATTTAATCTTTTCAAGGTTATATTTTTTTCTTCCAAATTCTAATACAACTTCTAAAACTTCTTTGCCAAGTCCCTTTCCTGTTAAATCTGGTCTCATTTGTATTCCAAAATAAAACTGATTATCATCTTCATCTCTATCAAAACAACAATTACCTATTAATTCATTTTTTTCATTATAAATCCCAAAGACATTCTCATCCTTATATATATTGCTTGCCCATTCTTTTTTTCCCTCAGTCCTATTATTATCGTAAAAAGAGTATATCCCATCATACTTCCATGTTGCAATATTCTTAGAATCAATTTCTGTTGCTCTTTTTATTTGTATATTCATTACAATTCCCCCTTTTCTTATAATTTGATCTTTATACATTTTGGTAGAACCTCATATATCTTTGGAGATAAAGTATCTAAATCATATTTAGTAACACCCTTACAGATATAAACTCGAAAGGACCTTGGGACTTGCGCCTGCTATTGATATCTACTTAACAATTTTATAATAAATTTTTGCTGTTAAAATAAATACTATGCCATAAATAACTGCAAAAATACTTACAGTTGCTATAGTACACAATCTAAATAATGGCATATTGGTTAAATTTAATAGTGCTAATAACTTAGTTATTATAGGAAATGCAAAAACAATATGGATTGCTGTAAAAATAATAGGCAAGAAAAATATAATTAGTATCTGACTGCTTATTGTTTTCTTTATCTCAACTTTACTCATTCCAATCTTTTGCATTATCTCAAAACGTTCTTTATCTTCATACCCCTCAGATATCTGCTTATAATATATTATTAATACTGTTGCCATTAAAAATAATGAGCCTAAGAAAAGTCCTAAAAATAATAAACTTCCATAAAGAGCAAAGAAACTCTCCCTACTGTCAGCCACGCTTTCAATACTAACATTTATTCCTGACTCTATAAAACTTTGATTTGCCCCATTGATAATTTTTAACATTTCCGAATCATTTCCATCAACATCAAAAGCAACATCATAGCTTTTATTAAATTCTCCAAAAGAATCAATATTATTTAAGATTACTATATATGTGTCCAGTATACTTGCACGATTCTTTTTAGCAAATGTTAATGAATCTACCTCTTCTTTTATCTTAAAAGTCTTATCTCCAATGCTAATAACATCTTTTCCATAATTATTAGTAGTTGAAAAAATAATAACTTCATTATCTTCAAGGATAATATCCTTACCTTCTAATCTATTATAATCTGAAATAGAAACTATACTTAATATAGAAGCATTAGAATTATACGTATTATCATTATTTAGTTTAAAAATAGTATCTTCTTTCATAGCTGCAAAGGAATTTGATGTATAATTAATTCTATTGCTAATATTAACTTTACTTTCCTTAATTTCACTCTCTACTATTTCGTTTATTGTTTTTATTTTATCTGTATTGATTTCTGTCGTACTTATAGTTACATCGCTTGAAAACCTATATCTCAAAATATCTTCCATTCCAACATATAAAGAAACTGTAGTTGACAGTATCACAACCACCGCTGTGCTTAATATGCAAATATTAGCAAGTCCAACTGCATTTTGCTTCATTCTATACATCATGCTAGATATAGAAATAAAATTTCTTGTTTTATAATAAAACCTTTTATTTTTTCTAAGAAGCTTTAGCATAGCAATACTTCCTGCTGTAAAAAGTGCATATGTTCCTATCATAACTAAAATAACAGCAACAAAAAATAAATTCAGTGCAGAAATTGGATCTTTCACTGATAATGACATTCCATATCCAGTAGCAAGAGCTACTAATCCAATAAGAGCTATTACCCATTTCGTTTTAGGTTCCTTTTCCCCATGTTCTCCACCTTTTAAAAGTTCAATTGGCTTGGATATCTTAATTTGAAATAAATTAGTCATTAATGTCAAAATAAATATTCCTAAAAATACAATTAAAGTTATTACTATTGATAATATTGAAATAGAGAATCCAAAAGTTACATGGAAATTAAGTATCTTTAAAAATAATAAAAACATAAGTTTATTTAATATAATTCCTCCAATAATTCCTATAAAAAGGCTACTACCTGAAATTATTATACTTTCAAAAAATAATACTTTTGCAATATGTTTTTTTTCAAGACCTAATACATTATATAAGCCAAGTTCTTTTTTTCTCCGCTTTATCAAAAAGCTGTTTGTGTAAAAAAGGAATATAGCTGAAAAAACACCTATTATTACTGTTCCTAAATTTAATATTGTTTTAATATTTTCAGACCCAACTATCTCATCTAACCCCTTATTTATAGAGAATGAATGCATTATATAAAACATACTAATAGTACATATACATGTTATTATGTACGGATAATAGGTTTTGCTATTATTCTTTATATTTGTTAGTGCTAACTTTTGATAAAACAATTTATTCATCCCCATTACCCCCATTAGTAATGACTGTTAATGTATTAGATATTTTCTCAAACATTTCTTCGTTAGACATTGCTCCTTTATAGATTTGATGAAATACCTCTCCATCTTTAATAAACAATACCCTACTTGCATGACTTGCTGCTTTTGTACTATGAGTTACCATTAATATTGTTTGCCCATCTTTATTTATCTCTGAAAATAATTTTAATAATTGATCTGTAGCTTTTGAATCTAATGCTCCTGTTGGTTCATCTGCTAAAATAAGCTTAGGTGAAGTAATAAGTGCCCTTGCTACAGCCGCTCTTTGTTTTTGTCCACCTGATACTTCGTAAGGATACTTTGATAATATCTTTTCTATATTAAGCTTCTTTGCAATAGGTTCTAATCTTCCTTCCATTTCATCATATTTCTTTCTAGCTAAAACAAGTGGTAAAAATATATTATCCTTTAATGAAAACGTATCAAGTAAATTAAAATCTTGAAATACAAATCCTAAATTTTCTCTACGAAATACTGATATTTCACTTTCCTTTATATTTACTATATTTTTATCATTTAACATTACATTTCCACCAGTAGGCTTATCTAATGAAGCTAAGATATTAAGAAGCGTCGTTTTCCCCGAACCCGATTCCCCCATTATTGCAACATATTCACCTTTCTCCACTGAGAATGTCACATTACTTAATGCCTGTACCTGATTCCCTCCAAATCTAGTTGTATATACTTTCTTTAAATTATTTACTTCTAATAACGCCATATTACTTTCCTCCAATTCATATATTAACTAATTATTATTATAGAAAATAAGAAAATGTAAAACCATAACTCTGACTTACATTTCCTTGTTTAACCTTACAATTTTGTAAGGTCTCCCCTATTCCATTATTGTTTTTATGGAAGAAAGATTAATTTTTACTGTGGTTCCTTCATCAACTATAGATGTAATGCTTATATTATGAGAAAGCTTGTTTAATATCTTCTTACAAAGATATAATCCAATTCCAGTTGCTTTTTTATCCATCCGCCCATTATATCCCGTAAAGCCTTTTTCAAATATCCTTGGCAAATCTTCTTCTGCAATACCTATTCCTGTATCTTCAATCACTAAAGTCTTTTCTTCAGAACTATCCATATATATTGATATTTTTCCTTTCTTTGTGTACTTTAATGCGTTTGATAAAATTTGTTCAATTACAAAAACCAACCACTTTTCATCACTTAATACACTACAGTTCATTTCATTAAACTCCACTGCTATACCCTTTTTAATAAATATCTGTGCATACTTTCTAATTGCTTGCCTTATAATTTTTGATAAATCATAATTCTGAAATACTAAATCCGACGATGAACTTTCAATCCTTAAATACCCTAATACCATGTCCACATACTGCTCAATCTTAAAAAGTTCTGTTAATAATTCTTTGTTTTGCTTATTTTGCTCAAATTGTAATAATAATTTCATTGCAGCAATAGGTGTTTTAATCTGATGTGCCCACAATGTATAATAATCTATCATCTCTGTTTGTTTTATATCTGACTTCAAAGCTATTTCTTGCTTTTGATTATATAATTCAAATAATATATTCTGATAGTATGCTTCTATAGTACCATTAGCTATTGGTACTTTTTCTAAATCTACCGAAATTTGATTTTTAATATTATATAAATCACTATATTTTTTATAATATTTAATGAAGTCATAAAAAGAAAATATTATTACAAGACAACTAACCAAAAGAAAAGCGTATACTATAGGCTCAATATCTATTGAGTATAAGAAAAATACAGTTACATAAATAACACTAAAAATAATATATTTAATTATCGGTTTAATATGATCTTTAATGTATAACAACATTACCCTTAATAAATATTTTAGACTCATATTATTCCACCATATATCCTATACCTTTTTTCGTTTTAACAAAATCAACAATACTAATATCACTAAGTCTTTTTCTTAAACGAGTAACATTGACTGTCAAAGTATTATCATCAATATAACTATCACTTTCCCACAGTTTTTCCATAATAGTATCACGAGATACCACTTTCCCAATATTTTCAAACAAAACTTGCATTATCTTAAATTCATTTTTTGTAAGCTCGACCTTAACATCTTTATATTCAATCGTAGTGTCATTAAGATTTAATACTATTCCTCTATGTTCAATTACATTCATTTGGCCACCAAAGGAATATGTCCTTCTAATCAATGCCTGCACTTTAGCCACAATAACATTTAAATCAAAAGGCTTTGCAATAAAATCGTCTCCCCCCATGTTTATAGCCATAACAATGTTCATATTATCACTCATAGAAGAAATGAAAATTATAGGCACTTTGGATATTTTGCGAATTTCATTACACCAATGATATCCATTAAAAAACGGCAAAGATATATCTAGCAGTACAAGTTGTGGATTAAATTCAATAAATTCCTTCTTAACATCTTTAAAATCAGTTATACATTTCACTTCGTAATTCCATTGACACAAAAAGTTCTCGAGTCCTTTTGCAATTATCATATCATCTTCAACTATTAAAATCTTATACATACCAATCTCATATCCCTTCTTTATTTTTAAATTCATAATTTATTATACTATATCCCATGTTCTATGTACTAATATATGGGTACTTTTGAAATACATTAATATATTTAGGAATTGTTATAAATTAATCAAAACTTTAACAGTCAAACTATTTTATTCTTAATATATTAAGTGTGAGGGATATATAAATAAAATTATTTTATTATATGAAGTTTTTAAAAAAATAAAATCCATGGTGAAATTTCCACCATGGATTTTAACATTTCTATTCTTTTTTATTTTATGCCCTTAGCTTTTAGCTTTTCAAGCATATCTGTTGTCATTTTAGCAAGGTCGTACTCTGCTTTAAAGCCCCACTCTTCTGTTGCTGCAGTTGGGTCGATTGAATCTGGCCAAGTGTTAGCAATTCCTTGTCTTATTGGGTCTACATCATAAGACATTTGGAATTCTGGAATGTGCTTTTTAATTTCTGCTGCTATTTCTTCTGGTTTAAAGCTCATAGCAGTTATATTAAATGCATTTCTGTGCACTAATTTGCTTGCATCTGCTTCCATTAAAGTAATTATTGCATTTATAGCATCTGGCATATACATCATATCCATGTAAGTTCCTTCACCTATGAATGAAGTATATTTACCTGATTTTAATGCTTCATAGTATATATCTACAGCATAGTCAGTAGTTCCACCACCTGGTAGTGCAACGTAAGAAATAAGTCCTGGGAATCTTACTCCTCTTGTATCAACTCCGAATTTAGTATGATAGTAATCACATAATAACTCTCCAGAAACTTTAGTTACACCATACATAGTGTTTGGTCTTTGGATAGTATCTTGAGGAGTATTTACTTTTGGAGTAGATGGTCCAAATGCTCCTATTGAACTTGGAGTAAAGAATTGACAGCCTAGTTCTCTAGAAACTTCTAGTGCATTCACAAGTCCACCCATGTTTAATGTCCATGCTAATTGTGGTTTTGCTTCTGCTACAGCAGATAGTAGTGCTGCAAGATGAATAATAGTGTCTACTTTATATTTTTTAGCTATTTCTAAAAATGCATCATAGTTTGTTACATCAAGAGTTTCAAATATTCCACCCTCAACAATTGGATTTCCTTCTGGTTTTCTTAAGTCTGTAGCTATTACATTATCTACACCATAAACTTCTCTCATTTTTGTTACAAGTTCCGTACCAATTTGTCCTAAACATCCACTAACTAATATTCTTTTCATCTTTAATTCTCCTCATTTCACGTTATTTAATGTTACTTAAAAGATACCTATCTGATATCTATTAGTCTATGTTTTTATCTTTTTAAGAGTTATACTGCCTTGTAAATCTTCAGATAACGTTTTCTTAAATTCAACGGGAGTAAAAACTCCCTCTAAACATTAAAACTTCTCTATCTTATTTTATTATATCCATTGCTCTTCCTACTTTTGCATAACTGGCAATAGCTTCATCTAGCATTTCTTTTGTATGTGCTGCTGATGGCATGTTTCTAACTCTTGCTGTTCCTAGTGGAACTGTTGGGAATACTATTGATTTAGCATATACGCCCTCTTCATATAATCTCTTACTGAATTCTTGAGCCTTTGCAGCATCACCTATTATACATGGAGTTATTGGAGTTTCACTATGTCCAATATCAAATCCTAATTCTTTTAGTCCTTTTTTAAGATAGTTTCCGTTCTCCCATACTTTATCATGAAGTTCAGTACTTTCTGTTAATATTCTTACAGCTTCAATACAAGCTGCTGCTGATGCTGGAGTTAAAGAAGTTGAGAATAGGAATGGTCTACCTCTAACTTTTAACCAGTCGATAAGATCCTTAGTTCCTGCAACATATCCTCCAACTACACCAATAGCTTTAGAAAGTGTTCCTATTTGGAAATCTATTTTATCTGATAATCCGAAGTGATGAACTGTTCCAGCACCTTTACCAAGTACTCCTGAACCGTGAGCATCATCAACATAAGTTATTAAGTCAAATTCTTCTGCAATTTCAACAATTTCAGGAAGTTTTGCAATATCTCCATCCATTGAGAATACACCATCTGTGATTACCATTATTTTTTCGTATAATCCAGATTCTTTAGCTTCTTTAGCTTTATTTCTTAAGTCTTCCATATCAGAGTGCTCAACTCTTATGATTTTAGC
Source organism: Clostridium sp. (assembly GCF_036646415.1). GTDB lineage: Bacteria > Bacillota > Clostridia > Clostridiales > Clostridiaceae > Clostridium_J. The sequence goes on from NZ_JAVXMF010000007.1 coordinate 138,052, forward strand.
TCCTGATAATCTACATCCATCGATTATTGATGCATGGTTTAATGAGTCTGAAAGTATTGCATCTTTCTTATTCATTACAGCAGATATCGCTGCCATATTACAGTTAAATCCTGATTGAAAAGCTATTGCAGATTCAGTATGTTTGAACTCTGCTAACTTCTTCTCAAGCTCTATATGTATGTCAAGTGTTCCATTTATTGTTCTAACAGCACCTGCTCCTACCCCATATTTTTCTGTAGCTTTTAATGCAGCTTCGATCATTCTTTTATCTGTAGCAAGGCCTAAATAATTGTTTGAAGAAAGATTTATAAGTTTCTTCCCTTCAATTTCTATGATTGGTCCATTTTGTCCTGTAATAACGTTAATCTCATTGTAAAGTCCCTTACTTTTAAGGTCTTTCAAATTTACTTCAAGAAAATTTTGTAAAGATTTGCTTCCCATATCATTACCTCCATTTTGATTATATATTAATTAAAATTAATAACACACATGAGTATATTTATAATACATGTTAGTATATTTATACTCTAAAATAAATTCTTTTTCAATGGTAACTATATTCTTATATTTAAACTTTGTCCATTTTTCATAAGTTTAAATAATTAATCTGTATAATTTATGGTAACTTTTATTTATATACACCTCTATACTCTTCTGGTAAAAGAGATGCTATAGCCTTCATTATTTCTGTCATGGCTCTATTGTTATAATCATTTTTATCCTCATCTTTAAGTTTTGATGGTACAGAAATAGGATTCCCAAATTTCACTTTTACATGTGCCGATTTAAAATTTTCTTCGCCCATGTCATTATCATTTATTGGAAGAAACTCTTCACTTCCAGTTATTCCTATTGGAATAATCTTTGCCTTAGATAGCTTAGCTATTAGCAAGAGTCCTTTTTTTCCTTCTATCATTTCTCTTGTTCTACTTCTTGTTCCTTCTGGAAACATCATTATATTTTCTCCAGCCTTAAGCTTTTGTATTATCTTACTTATGGCTTCTTTATCCGCAGAGTTAGGCTTAATTGGTATAGTTTTTACAAACTTAAACCCATTCTTTGTAAACTCATTATTAGAAAGCTTTACTCCAGCTATAAATGTAGGATCCTTTTCCTTAAGAACCTCATTAAGTATAATTCCATCTGCATTACTCAAGTGATTACAGATGAATATTATAGGTCCGTCTACATTCTTAATTTTATCATAATCCTCAATCTTTAGGTTAGCATACTTATTTATAGCTGACTTAACATAAATTTTTGCTAATTTTCCTGAAATATTCTTTGGTAATTTATTTAGTAACTTTATTAATATATCTTTATCCATATAAATCTCCCTTCTAAAACTAAGACTTACACAATCTCTATGCCTTAAAATAACATATCATAATATTCTTTTATATAAGGTGAAGTAATACTATTCTTAATTTCGTCTTCATCCTTATTATACATGAAATAATAATTAATAAGTCCATTTCTTATCAATAAATTCTTACCTCTCCAACCACAAGAATGATTTATATATTTTTCCTTAAAAGTCTTATTATCTAACTTTATAAGATTTACTAAATCAACTTCATTCATATACTCTATAGGAACAAATTCTTTTATCCTTGATGTTTCTATATCTCTATTGTGTGGGCATACCTTTTGACAACTATCACATCCAAATATTTTTCCCTTAATCATAGGTATCTCAATCTTATTTAGATGTTTTTTCTGTGTTAAATAAGATATACAATAACTGGAGTTGAACCCTTTATTATCTCCTATTATAACATTTGTTGGACACTTTTCCATACACAAATCACACCCTATACATCCATAATTCTTAGGTTTATCCCCCTCTAGCTTAAGATTAGTAATTATTTCACCTAAAAATACATATGAACCATATTTCTCCGTAATTAATGTATTATTTTTACCAATAAACCCAATCCCACTTTTTACAGCTATGTATCTTTCTGGTAAAGGGTTGCTATCCACAAAACTCTGTGCTTTCCCACCCATAGATTCTATGAACTCACATATTTTCTTTAGATATTCTCCAACTACCTTATGATAATCCAAACCCCTTGTATACAAAGAAAATTTATATTCATCCTTACCATCTTCATAATAGTAGGGAAAAGCCATAGATATTATAGTTTCTCCATCTCCCATTAAAAGCTTTGGATTAATCTTCTTCTCTATATCTTGTTCCTCAAATTCATTCAAAAGATTATTATCTTTACGATACTTGAAAAACTCCTCTAGCTCATCAAATCTTCTACACTCTGTAAAACCAACTAAATCTATGGAGAGATAATTAGCAAATTTTATTATTTCCGCTTTAGCATTCATGATTTCTCCAATACTCTAAAGCATACTTTCCTGCCAGCCTTCCCTCATTCATTACATTCTCAACTGAATTATATCCAGTTAATACTGTTCCACAAGCAAAAATCCCAGGTGTTGAAGTTTCCATTTTTTCCGAAATAACTATTCCACTATTCTCGACCTTTACTTCTATACCTGATTTTTCTGCTATGGCGGTATCAGGCTTTAAATTCATACATAGTACTAATGTGTCACACTCAATGTACTTGCAAGTTCCTTCAACTATATTATAATTTTCATCTAAATGTACAATATCAACACCACACACCCTTGAATTACCATATATCTTTACTACTCTGTGCTTAAATAAAATAGGAATATTAAAGTCTTCTATGCATTCCTGTGACTTATTGCTAATAGCTCTTACCTTGCTATCTGTCTCAATCATACTTTTTACTGTAGCTCCTTCTAACACTAAGGTCTTAGCTGCCAATATCCCTATATCATCAGAACCTAATATAATGCACTTTTTGCCTGGCATTATGCCCTTTCTATTTATATATTTTAAAGTAGAATAAGCAGTTGTTATTCCTGCCTTTCCATATCCTAATATATTTTTATACCCAAAATGTATTTCTCGAGAACCCATAGCGAGTATTATAACTTTTCCTTTTATTGTAGTTATACCTTCCTCACTGTTTACTAAAACAACTTCTTTATCTTTTCCAAGCTCTAAAACTGTAGTATCACACTTAATAATTATACCTAAATCCTGTGCTTCCTTAATTAATTTAGCAATCAGCTCTGGTATAGTTAAATTCTCTCTTATATTCTTATAATAAAACCCCGGATGAACACAACAATTCATTGCTCCACCAGGCTCTTCTTCTCTTTCAATTATTACTACGTCTTGTGCACCTCTAGACTTAGCTTCTATCGCAGCTGTAAGTCCACTTACTCCTGCACCTATGACTATCAAATCAAAACTTTTCATAAAATCCCTCCATACAAAGCTAATCCTTTAAAGTTAATTTCTTTTTTAATCTAATCTTATTAAATCTACTCTTTTTATAATTTATTATACTATCTTTTTAATTATTTATCATTACCTTCTAATCCTTATCCATCTATTCAGAAAAAACACTACTGTAAAACTAAATATAACCACTATAGCCATAAGTACATTTGCCTGAAATCTATCTCCACTTTCTACGGCAAAATATATGGCAATAGGTATAGTTTGAGTTTTTCCAGGTATATTTCCTGCCACCATAAGGGTTGCTCCAAACTCTCCTAAGGCTCTTGTAAAAGATAGTATAATACCACTAACAATCCCCTCCAATGCAAGTGGCAATATTATATGTAAAAATACACACATTTCACTAGCTCCCAAAGTTCTTGCTGTCTCCATGTATGATGTGTCTATATTTAAAAAGGCAGCCTTAATACTTTGGTACATTAAGGGTAATGCAACAATAGCCCCACCTATAGCCGCACCTATCCAAGTGAATACTAAACTCTTTCCAAATAAAATTAATGATAGCTTCCCCACAAATCCATTTTTCCCCATAACAAGTAATAATCCATACCCAACAACAGTAGGTGGCAGACACATTGGCAAAAGTATAAGGGTTTCTAAAAAAGACTTTCCTCTAAAATTATATCTTGTAAATATAAATGCCAAGGTTATCCCTAATATAAAAACTATGGCAGTAGCTGTTAATGCTACTTTAATTGAAATAATAACTGGGCTTAATATCATATCTGTCACATCTCCATCACTTAACTTAACTTAACTTAAGTATATCTTTACTCGTAAATTTTTTTTGAACTATAAATTAATAAATCACTCAAAACTTTACTCATAACCTAAAATAATTTATTAGCTTCAGTAAGAGTTTCTACCCTTACTGAAGCCAATAATGCATTTACTAATCTATCTTAAATCCATATTGTTTTAAGATTTCCTTGCCCTTATCACTAACTAAGAAATCTAAGAACTCACCACTAGCTTCTTTTATCTCTGATGTTGCTATTACTCCACCTGGATAACTTATAGTTTTATGACTCGAAGTATCAAACGTAACTACTATTGATGATTCTTTTATATGCATAGCATCTGATTTATAAACAATTCCACAAACAGCTTCTCCACTTTCTACATAACTAACAACTTGCTTAACATCCTTAGCATAAACTATTTTATCTTGTAACTTGTCCAATTTCTTATAATAATTTAAAGATTCCTCTGCATATTGACCTGCTGGCACTGATCCAACCTCACCTAATGCTATATGCCCTTCTAATTTTTCTAAATCCTCTATAGAAGTTATCTTGTCCTTATATTTATTATTCACTATAAGCACAAGTTCATTTTCTACTATATCCTTTTTACTGCCTTCTTCTATTAAATTCTTTTCCTCAAGTGCTTTAAATTGCTTTTGACCTGCTGATATAAATATATCTACTGGTGCTCCTTCTTCTATTTGTTTTTGAAGGGCTCCCGAAGCTCCGAAGTTAAGAGTTAAATTAACATTATTGTCCTTCTCATAAACTTTCTTTATTTCTTCCATTGTTTCTTTAAGACTTGCCGCAGCTGAAATTATAATTTCTTGTTTTTTCTTACTGGCATCATCTTTTTTCCCACCTTGACTACCTTTCTCACTTGAACACCCTACAATGGTAACCACGGCTAATAGTATAGCAATTAAAACACTTGTTTTTTTCAACTAATCTCCTCCTCAAGACTTATTATACATGTAGTATTTATTATACATATATTGCTATTTATCCTTCTATTTATAATATATTGTTTATTATTGGAATAACATTAGATATAATAGTTAAAAGTAAGTAAATTAAATAAGGCTAGTACCGTTATATAATAATTAAGTAAGGATATAGATAATTCTTCATGGTTAAAAAGAAAATGTAAATTTATATACGAATATTGAGTTTAATGAAATTACCTTAGATAATATATATTATTATAATGAAAGGAGTTATTTTAAAATGGATATACAAATTAGAAGAGCTACAATTAAAGATTCTGAAGCTTTAAGGCAACTAAACTACGAGTTTAATGGATTATATGTAGATGCTAATAAAATCGCTTATGATATTGAAAATGGAGAAGAAATTGTAGTTGTAGGTGTAGTAGACGACTCAGTGGTTGCCTTTGCCTGTGGTTTTGTTAGAAAATCTATTTGCTATAATTTTAATGATGCTGAGATATCAGAGGTATATGTAAGTGAAAATTATCGTAGAAATGGAATTGCGATGAAAATGGTTAAGTTTCTTGAAGAAATTTTCGAAACCCTTAATGGCAATCACATATCAATTCTTACTGGTATTAAAAACTATCCAGCTCAACAAATCTATAAAAACTGTGGATATGAGGATAAATGTAAAGTTATATTAGTAAAACGCCTACATGAAAAAGAACATTGAGTAGGTTATATTAAAAATTAAAAAGAACCCATCTCCCCAAAGATGAGTTCTTTTTTAATTTAAATTTATAATTAATCACATTCATATACAATAATATGATTATTACCTTCCATTTTAAATGCCTTTTCAATATCTTCTGTTATCATGTCATTTATATCTTTATCTGTAGTAAATTTAACCCCAATACCACAGTTAGAACTTAACCTTCTCGGTACAGGCATAGTTTCATTAGTTATTCCAACTGAGTTTAGGTATCTATGATACTTTATTGCTCCTGAGTGAGTAAAGAAAACTACAATATACTGCATTCTATTTCTTTGCCCTTATTACGAAGTCTTCTCCTGATTGTGATACTACAGCTTTAAGTCCAACACTTTTAATGAATCTTGAAACATTTTCTTTAGCTACATTGTTATCAACTAATATTTCAAACTCATTTTTGTTTTCTCCTAATGCCTTTTTAGCCATTAAAACTGGTTGAGGACAACTCATTCCTCTTGCATCTATCTTAACCAATAGAAACACCACCCTTACTCTCTGTTTTATTCTTTCCCATACTAAATGATTTGTTAATACATAGATATGAAATTCCAAGTAAGATAGCTATTCCAATAACTACAGCTATTTTACCATTTCCAGTAGGACCTTCTCCTGATGAGGCTAACCCAAAGTTATGTGCAAAAGCTGCTCCTATAACCATACCCATTATAGTTATAGATGAATCTGCATTTCCTTCTCCTGCTAGTACTAATTGTCTTAATGGACATCCTCCTAAAAGAACTGATCCCCATCCTGCAACAACCATCCCCATAAAGTTCCACATAGCATCATTATGAGCTATTGGTTGTCCTTCAAAACCTAACTTGAAGAACTCTGATCCTAATATTACATTCCCGATTAATGTAACTACGAATATAGCTATAAATCCCCACATTAGGTAAGTATCTTTAAACATTATTACATCTCTAATTCCACCAACCATACAAAGTCTAGTTTTTTGAGCTACAATACCGATAATAAGTCCCGCTGCTAACGCCATCCATATTGGTGAATGCATAGATCCTGGACCTTTTTCACTAAACAATATAAATGCTGGTGCAGATATTAGTAATCCTAATAACATTACAGCTATAACTGGCATTGCATATCCTTCTATTTTAGTTTGAGTATAGTTTCTCTTTAAACTAAATCCTCTATTTAAGAATTGAATTCCTATGAATATTCCTGCTGCAAATCCTAGTAAACCTATAACAGCATTTAAATCTCCACCTGCCATTCTAAGTACCATTCTAAGTGGACATCCAAGAAACATTAATGCTCCTATCATAACTATAGCCCCAAGAATGAATCTTAAGAATGGTGATGAACCGCCTTTAACTTTAAATTCTTTTGTAAATAATGCAATTATGAATGCTCCTAAAATTATTCCTATAACTTCAGGTCTAATATATTGAACTACTCCAGCTCTATGCAACCCAACTGCTCCTGCTGTATCTCTTAAGAAACAAGCTATACATGCTCCCATATTTTTAGGATTTCCAAAGTAAACTAAAAGTACAGATAATAATCCAATAATTCCGCCGGCAAAGATAATGCCTCTTTTCTCCTTCATGACTTTACTACCCCCTATATATTTGCTAATATTTAATTACACCTTAATTTTACCATATGTTGTTATGTTTATTAAATTTTAATTCTAAATACATAATTATGAAACTATCTGTTATTTAAATAACCAGTTTATTAAAAAGTATATTATAGTGAACTTTTTTATATTTTAGGAGGATTATTATGAAAAAAGTATATTTAGATAATGGTGCTACCTCTTTTCCAAAGCCAACTGAAGTAATAAAATCTATGACCAACTATATAGTTGGCATTGGTGGAAATGTTAATCGTGGTAGTTATGACAGCTCCTTCGATGCTGAAAATACAGTGTATGAAACTCGTGAACTTCTATGTAAGTTTTTTAATTTCTCCAAACCTGAAAATGTAATTTTTACTAAAAACATTACTGAGAGCTTAAATGTAGTATTAAAGGGACTCCTTAATCCAAGTGATCATATTATTATCTCCTCTATGGAGCATAATGCTGTACTTCGCCCTTTAAATGCCTTACAAAGTAAAAGTATAGATCATTCTGTAGTGCCTTGTAACTCTTTAGGAGAGTTAAATCCATCTGATTTACATAAATATCTTAAACCTAATACTAAAGCTGTGATAATGACTCACAGTTCTAATGTATGTGGAACTATTATGCCTTTTGAAGAAATCGGTAATTTTTGCAAAGAAAATAATATTTATTTCATTGCAGATACAGCACAAACCGCTGGCTCCCTTCCAATAGATATGGAGAAAATGAATATAGATATTTTATGTTTCACTGGTCATAAGGGGCTTCTTGGACCTCAAGGCATAGGTGGATTTTTAATAAAGGATGAATTAGCTAAAATAACTAATCCCCTCATAGAAGGTGGGACTGGCAGCTTCTCTGAATATGAAGTTCAACCTGATTACATGCCTGATAAGTTTGAAGGTGGTACCCCAAACATACCTGGAATTTTTGGATTAAATGCCTCTTTAAAATATCTAAAAGAAAAAGGAATTAATAATATAAGAGAGCATGAAATGAAATTAACTAAACTATTTCTAGATAAAATTAAAGATATTAAAGAAATTAAAATTTTAGGACTACCTTCAGTAGAAAATAGAACCTCTGTAGTATCAATTGATTTTCCAGAAGGTGATAATGGTGAAATATCCTATCTACTATCAAAAAATTATGGTATATCTGTGAGATGTGGACTTCATTGTGCCCCATCAGCTCATAAAACTTTAGGCACGTTTCCTAATGGAACAGTGAGATTTGGCTTTGGTTGTTTTAACACTGAAAATGATGTACTATATGCTGCTAATGCTATTAAAGATATATTGTATACTGAAACACTTTTAGGGTAAATATGATAACTTCAAAATTACTTCTAACATAATAAAAAAATTGTAACCCTATTTTAAAGTTATGGATTTAATTTTCTAATTATGGGTTTAATTTTCTAGTAATATATTTTATTAATAGTGCAAACTATAATGATAGGTTTTAGCTTTATATATATGATTTTTAAAAATTTAATAGCAATTAGCCTATTTTTCAATCTAATAATTCTTTACTAAAATATTATTAATAGTGAGGTGTTTTTTATGAAAGTTAAAGATGGTTTAATACCACTTGCGGTAGGTTCTTTAGTAACCGCTGGTACCTTGATTCTAAGAATTCAAGATATGAAAAAGCGTCCTATGGATAAAAGCGACATTGTTCCTATGGCAGAGACAGCAGCTTTAGGATTTGGAGCTGCACATGTGGTTCTTGGAGCAATCGATTTAATTCAAAGTTAGGCATCTGAAAATAAATAATAAGTCAAAGATGCGAAGGATATTTTGAGTTAGACAAGGAAGTAGGTTCCGCAGATAGTAGAACTATCTAAGGGTTCTGCTGACTAAGTATCACTCAAAATAGCCTAGGAGATTGACTCATTTATTTTTTGAAGATGCCTTAGCTAGTTATTTTTAGAAAAAGCTAAAACCTAACTGACAATTCCCCCTAAATACTTTAAAGATACTAATGATTTCTTGTATAAGATAATCGTTAGTATTTTTTATTTAATGATTTCTAATTTTAATTCATTAATAAACTCTTAACCTAATTACTATTGCAATTTATATTATATTACTTTATAATTCATATAATAATGACATAATTTTTATTAAAAGGGAGTAGTAATAAATATAACATCAACAATCGCGGCTTTTAAAGCCTGGTGTTATTGCCATTTTGGTTACGAGACTTTTAATATAGTTTTTATTAGGTAAAAATTATATTAAGAGTCTATTTTTATGTGGATTTTGTGAAAATGACTCTAAATAAATATATTATACAAACAAGTTTGTATATATTGAGGTGTATTATGGATATAATAAATGACTTTCTAAATTTAGTAATAACCACAATTCAAAGCTTTGGTTACATTGGCGTATTTTTAGCTGTTTTTTTAGAATATGCTTGTTTTCCATTACCTAGTGAGATTTTACTTCCTTTTATAGGGTTCTTATCTTCTAATGGTAACTTTAGCTTTCTTGGAGTTATTCTAGTTAGTACTATGGCTGGTTTAATTGGCTCAACATTGTGCTATCTTATTGGATACTTTGGCGGTTCGCCTATAATTCATTGGCTTTGCAATAAATTTTCTGGAGCAAAACGAAGTTTTGACAAGCTAGATATATTTATATCAAAGTATGGTAAGGCTGCCGTATTTATAACTAGACTATTCCCTTTAACTAGAACCTACATCTCCTTAGCTGTAGGTACTGTTAAAATGAAATATTCTCAGTTTATTTTATACTCCTTTGGTGGCATAGTAATTTGGAATACTATACTTATCTCTTTAGGTTATTATCTTGGTGAAAATACTGATTTAATTAAGAAAATATTATCTAACTATTCAATAGTAGCTATAACACTATTAATTTTAGTAACATTAATAGTATTGTATAAATTTATCAAAAGAAAAAAACATTTGAAATAATCTTTAGGAGGAAAAACTATGGAAAAATTCTTTTCTAAACCAGCTTCAGAAATATTAAAAACCTTTAATGTTTCTAAAGAGGGTTTAAATGATAGCCAAACAAAAGAAAACTTAAGTAAGTATGGTTATAACCAACTTTCTGAAAAGAAAAAG
>NZ_JAVXMF010000008.1:0-137751 GCF_036646415.1 Clostridium sp.
ATGTAGCACTAGTAGGCGACTTTGCAAAAATACTTCCTGAGTTCGTAGCTCAATATAAAGAAATGAATAAATAGAATAAAAATAATTAGCAAAAAGGGGTATATAATATATACCTCTTTTTAATTTGTAAAATTATTATTATTAAGTATATATTTCTGATATAATTATGATAAGATTTTGTTAAATTCATTTTGAGTAGAATGAATTTATAAGTTACAATATTTAGAAAAAGTCATCATTAAATATAAATAATAAGTTAGAAAAATCTTAATAAATATGGTGTGAAACATAGTGAAAAAAACATGTACACTTCATAAATACTTAGTGAGGTTGATTAGATGTGGATATATTAAGTACAAGTTTATTTGGAGTAGCTGTAGTTCGAGAAAATTCTATAGAACAATATAATTTACTATTTGAAGAATTACTTGCTATGAGTCATGAAGAAATTTTAAAAATAAATATAGTAGAAATGTTCAATAATTGTGAAGATAATGTAATTACCGTGAATGGTAGAATATTAAAATATGAATTTGTTCAATGCTGGTTATTTGTCATAGACATAAGTAAAGAAAAATATTTGATTAAAGAGGTAAATTTATTAAAGAGTTCTTTAGATAGCATAGATGCTGTAATCAATTCTTCTTATGATGGTATATATATTACAGATGGTAGTGGAAATACTTTGAGAGTAAATGAAGCTTATGAAAAAATTAGTGGGATTAAGAGAGAATTAATCCTAGGAAAAAATATGAGAAAATTGGTAGAGGACGGAACTATATCGGTTTCAGCTACAATGATGGCTTTAGAGCGAAGAGTGGCTATAACACTAGAACAAGAGTATAGTACGGGGAAACAAGCTGTAGTTACGTCCAATCCTGTATTTTATGAGGGTACTGATGAAATAAATATTGTAGTTACTAATGTTAGAGATGTAACTGAAATTGTTGCGTTAAAGGATGAAATAAAGGAAAAGGAATATTTAGCTAATAAGTATTTTTCAGAGTTAGAAGAACTTAGAATTGAGGTTTTAAAAGATGGAGAAATCATAGCTCAGGATAAAAAAATGCTTCAATTATTGCAAATGTGTAGAAGAATAGCAAAAGTAGATACAACAGTTTTACTAACGGGTGAAACTGGAGTTGGAAAAGAAGAGGTGGCCTCATTCATTCATAGAAATAGTAAGAGAAGCACGAAAGCTTTTGCTAAAATAAATTGTGGAGCAATACCTGAGAATCTTATTGAATCTGAGCTTTTTGGATATGAAAAAGGAGCATTTACAGGAGCCAGTAAAGATGGAAAAATGGGAGTATTTGAAGCTGTTAATAGTGGAACCTTGTTTTTGGACGAGATAGGAGAACTACCACTAAATATGCAGGTCAAATTACTTAGAGTGCTTCAAGAAAGGGAAGTTGTTAGGATTGGTGGAGTAAAGCCTAGAAAAATTGATGTAAGAATAATAGCAGCTACAAATAGAGACTTAGAAGGAATGATTGAGGCTAATGAATTTAGAGAAGATTTATTTTATAGACTTAATGTAGTTCCTATAGTTATTCCAGCATTACGAGATCGAAGAGATGATATAATTCCCCTTGTAAATCATTTTTTACTTAGTTTTAATACTAAATATGGATTTAAAAAGATATTTTCTAAGGATGCATTAGACAATATGTGCTTCTACAGGTGGCAAGGAAATGTAAGAGAGCTTAAAAATATGGTGGAAAGGCTTGTGATACTTAGTAAAGGGGATATTATATCAGCAAAAGATTTGCCCCCTAAGATATTTGACATAAAGGTTGAAGATGATATTAGTAAAGTTTATGGCACTAGACAGGAAAGTGGGGATATAAGTAGTGAAATTACTTTAAAAGAGGCAGTTGGTAGATTAGAAAAAGAATTAATAGAAATTAGTTATAAAAAATATGGTAATGTTAGAGCAGCAGCAAAAGCTTTAGGAATTGATGGAGCTACATTCGTGAGAAAAAGAAAGAAGTATAGTGAAATACATAGAGCTATTAATGGGGAATTTACTGAATTATTATAAAAGTCATAAAAAATCGAATATTAAGGCTTTGTGTTGCATTTGTGCAACTAAATTGCGTAAATGCAACACAAAAATATATTTAATGGATGATTGAAAACAAAAGGTTCAGAGGAAATAAAAGAATAAGTTCATATATTTAATGATAAACCGTTGCATTATTGCAACGGTTTTCTTGAATTTACTGGGTTATAGGAGAAGAAAATTGGCATGAAAATTGCTTATTAAATATAATATTAAAATATATTTTGGAGGTAACATTTTATGAAAATGTTTAGTTTAAAAACAGAAATGCACAAGTTTTCTACAGTTAAAGAGTTTGTAGAGGAATTTAATATTTGTCAAACAGATTTATTAGTTACTAATGAATTTCTATACACACCATTCATGAAGGATTTAAACCTTAAGTGTCAAGTATTATTCCAAGAAAAATATGGGGTTGGTGAGCCAACATTAGAAATGATTGAAGCTATCTTTAATGATATTCAAAGTAAGGATGTAAAAAGAATTATTGGTATTGGTGGAGGAACAATCATCGATATATCAAAAATATTAATACTTAAAAAGCCAAATAATTTCTTAGATTTATATGATAAGAAAGAGGTTCCGGTTAAAGATAAAGAATTGGTAATAGTTCCTACAACTTGTGGAACAGGAAGTGAAGTTACAAATATATCAGTTGCTATAATTCCAGAAAGACACTCTAAAATTGGATTGGTATCAAATGAACTTATTCCAGATTTTGGTGTATTAATTCCGGAATTAGTTAAAACTTTACCTTATAAATTCTTTGCTCATAGTTCAATAGATGCATTAATTCATGCAGTTGAATCTTATATTTCACCAAAGGCTATAAGTTATACAGAGTTATATAGTGTTAGTGCTATAGAAATGATATTAAATGGATATAAAGAAATATTAGACAAGGGACCAGAGTATAGAACTGAAATTATGGAAGAGTTCTGTGTTGCTAGTAACTATGCAGGTATTGCTTTTGCAATCGCTGGATGTGGTCCAGTACATGCACTTTCATTTCCACTAGGTGGACAATACAAAGTTCCTCATGGTGAATCAAATTATCAATTGTTTACTGAAGTACTTAAAGCATATTACAGACTTGATCCAACAGGAAAAATAGTTGAATTGAACAATATGTTAAGAACATTAATAGGTGCTGATGAAAATGTAGATATTTACCAAGCACTTGAAGTTGTGCTTAATGATATAGTTCCTAAGAAACAATTAAGAGAATATGGGATGAAAGAGGAAGAAATAGTAACATTTACTGATAGTGTTATTGCAAGTCAACAAAGATTGCTAGTAAATGCCCATTCACCATTGTCAAAAGAAGATATGATGGAGATATACAGAAACTTATATTAAAATATTAAATTTGATAATATGAAACATATAGCATCTACACTAAGAAGAACTTAGCGTAGATGTTTAAAATGAAAATTAGGTATATAAAGAGATTTTAAAGTAAAAGGAAAATTAATACAGTATATAAATTGATTTTATAAAAAGCTATAGAAATATATAGCTTATTTAGGGGGAAATGAAAATGGCAATTAAAACAAGTGAGCAATATGTTGAAAGTTTACGCAAGTTAAATTTAAATGTGTATATGTTTGGTAAGAAGGTTAAAAATACAGTGGATAATCCGATAATACGTCCATCAATGAATTCTGTAGCAATGACTTATGAACTTGCTAACAATCCAGAGTATGAAGATTTAATGACTGCAACCTCAAGTCTTACTGGAAATAGAATAAACAGATTCACACATTTACATCAAAGTACCGATGATTTAATTAAAAAGGTTAAAATGCAAAGATTACTTGGACAAACTACAGGTGCTTGCTTTCAAAGATGTGTTGGTATGGATGCTGCTAATGCTGTATTTAGTACAACTTTCGAAGTAGATAACGCTCACGGTACAGCTTATCATGAAAACTTCAAAAAGTTTTGGATAAGAGTACAAAACGAAGATTTAACAGTTGATGGAGCAATGACTGATCCAAAAGGAAACAGAGGATTATCTCCAAGCCAACAAGCAGATCCAGATCTTTTCTTAAGAGTTGTTGAAAGAAGAGCAGATGGAGTTGTTGTTAGAGGTGCAAAAGCTCACCAAACTGGTATGATTAACTCTCATGAAGTTTTAGTTATGCCAACAATAGCAATGAGACCAGATGATAAAGATTGGGCTATTTCATTTGCAGTTCCAACTGATACAGAAGGAATAAAAATGATTTATGGACGTCAATCTTGTGATACTAGAAAACTAGAAGAAGGTGTAGATATAGATCTTGGGAATAAATGTTTTGGTGGACATGAAACATTAGTTATATTTGAAGATGTATTTGTACCAAATGAAAGAATCTTCTTAAATGGAGAAACAGAATTTGCAGGAATGCTTGTAGAGAGATTTGCAGGATATCATAGACAAAGTTATGGTGGATGTAAAGTTGGAGTTGGGGATGTACTTATCGGAGCTACAGCTCTTGCAACTGAGTACGCTGGAGCAGAAAAAGCTTCACATGTTAAAGATAAACTTATAGAAATGGTTCATTTAAATGAAACGTTATATTCTTGTGGAATTGCTTGTTCTTCACAAGGATACAAAACAGAAGCAGGAAATTACTTAATAGATTTATTACTTGCTAACGTATGTAAGCAAAATGTAACTAGATTCCCTTATGAAATAGCAAGACTTGCAGAGGATTTAGCAGGTGGAATTATGGTTACTATGCCATCTGAGCAAGATTACAACAATGAAGAGTTGAAACCATATATTGATAAATACCTTAAAGGTGTAGATGGAGTTTCTACTGAGAATAGAATGAGAGTATTAAGACTTGTTGAAAATATCACATTAGGAACTGCAGCGGTAGGGTACAGAACTGAATCTATGCACGGAGCAGGTTCACCACAAGCACAAAGAATTATGATTGCACGCCAAAGTAACATGGGACACAAAAAATCTCTTGCTAAAGCTATAGCGGGTATAGATGAAAGTAGGAGTTAAATATTGTGGGGGGTGTAACCCCCTATTTAATCGAAGTAACTTTTTAAATCAGATTAAGAAAAATTCTAGATCAAATGTTGAATTTTATTCTGTGAAAAATGGTGAAGTATATGATGGAGTAGTTGTACTTTGTGGGTGTAAGTCACGTTGTGCAGAGTATAAAGATATACAATATAGAAATTTTTTAATAGTCGTGGACTCTCAGAAAGATTACCCAAAAGTTCTAGAAAAGGTAGGGGAAAGTAGTGAGTATTAAAGAAGAATATAAAAGTAAATTAGTTACCGCAGAAAAGGCTGTAACATATATTAAGTCAGGGGATAGAGTTGTATTGCAACATGCAGCTGGTGAACCTATAGCAATAGTTGATGCAATGGTTAAAAATAAAAATAGTTATGATAATGTTGAAATAGTTCATTTAGTTGCTCTTGGAAAAGGTGAGTATACTAAACCAGAGATGGAAGGTCATTTTATTCATAATTCTATATTTGTAGGTGGTTCTACAAGACAGGCAGTCTTAGAAGGAAGAGCTGATTTTACACCTTGCTATTTTTCTGAAGTACCAAGATTATTTAGACAAGGATATCTTCCTGTGGATGTAACACTTATAACAATTACACCACCTGATAAACATGGATATTGTAGTTTGGGTGTATCTGTAGATTACACAAAACCTTCATTAGAATGTTCTAAACTTGTCATTGCACAAGTAAATAAAAATATGCCAAGAACATATGGTGATTCTTTAGTGCATATTTCTCAAATAGATTATATTGTAGAATCTGACACAGATATAATAGAAATTACACCTCCAACTATTGGCGATGTTGAAAAAGCTATAGGAGAAAATGTGGCTACTTTAGTAGAAGATGGAGCTACGCTTCAACTTGGAATAGGAGCTATTCCAGATGCTGCACTTTTATTTTTAAAAGATAAAAAAGATTTGGGAATTCACTCAGAAATGATTTCTGATGGAGTTCTAGAACTTATTAAAGATGGAGTTGTGACAAATAGAAAGAAAACCATTAATAATGGTAAAAATGTGGTTACGTTTTTAATGGGTACTAAAAAATTATATGACTTTGTAGACAATAATCCATCAGTTGAAATGTACCCAGTTGATTATACAAATAATCCAACAGTAGTAATGCAAAATCATAAAATGACGTGTATAAACTCTTGTATTCAATTAGATTTAACTGGCCAAATATGTTCAGAAAGTATAGGAATAAAGCAATTTAGTGGAGTTGGTGGTCAAGTTGATTTTATGCGAGGGGCAAGTATGGCAGTGGATGGTAAATCTATAATTGCAATTCCATCAACAGCGGCTAAGGGTAAGATTTCAAGAATTGTACCAATTCTTGATGAAGGAGCTATTGTAACAACAACTAGAAATGATGTTCATTATGTAGTTACTGAATATGGTATTGCAGACTTAAGAGGAAAGACAGTTAAGGAAAGAGGAAGAGCCCTTATCAATATAACTCACCCCAACTTCAGAGAAAGTCTTATTAATTATTGGGAAGAAAAATTTAATACAGTATTTTAATTTTTAATCAATTTTTAATTGTCAAAATAATTTGTATTATATCGTAGAAATATTGTATAATAAGGTAAATTTATTTAATAAATATCTACTAAATTTGATTTAGTAGATATTTATTATTAATTAGTTGCAAGGAGAAAGAGGAATTATGAAGAAAAAGGTTGAAATAAAAAGTACTTTTAATAAATTGCTAATTTATTACACTATGGTGGTTTTTACAATATTACTATTTTCTATGATTGTATTTTATGTAGGTTATAAAGATAGAGCAATAAATCAAGCGATACATGATTCCAATAGAACTTTACTAAAAAGTAAAGAATACATAAACTCATCATTAAATTGGGCTAAAACATACATTTATCAGTACTACACAGATAAAGATGTAAATGAACTTATGTTTGGTAGTAGTGGTAATCCAGAAAAAGGAATTGAAAAAATAAAAGAAGTTCCATCTCATAACATTAGTGCACATTCAATATATGTTTATAATGATAATGATAAAAAAATATATACTTCTTCGGGTGAAATTGTAGATTATAATAATTTTAGAGATCAAGAATGTATAAAGCTACTACAAGGAAAACAAGATACAACAAGTACAAGAATTATACATAGAAGAATCGATGAGAACGCTAGCTATGACAATAAAGAAAGAGATGTATTTACTTTAATTCTAGCAAATAATATGACTGAAAATTCAGTTATGCCTCATGGAGCTTTAGTACTTAATATAAATATTTACGATATGAAAAATTATTTATCTATAGGTATAGGTGATGACAAAATATTAGTAATGGATAAGCAGGCAAAAGTTATTTTGAATTCATCTAATACAGATGAAGATATATCTGAGGAAGGTTATGTAAAGGACATACTTTCAGTTAATAAAGAAAAGGGTAATTTTATTACTAAAGTAAATGATGTAAAATACATTGTAAACTATGAGTATGATAAATATTCTGAGAATTATTATATATATCTATCATCCTATGAAAGAGTATTTGAAAATGTAATATATATTTTAAATTTAATGATAGCAAATTTTATAATTATGTCTATAGTGGGAATAATAATGATTTTTGTAGTATCTAAAAAAATCTATTCATCCATAGATAATACATTAAATATAATAAAGAGACATTTGAATTCTAATAAAGAATTCGAAAAGTATATAGACAGTGATGATGGCTCTAAGAGTGATATAGATTATATATCTACAGTAATTGAGGATATGTTTTCTAAGGCGGAAATAGAATCAATTGACTCATTAAATTTAAATGAAAAAGATTTAATCTTTATAAGAAAGTTTTGTCTGAAAAGTTTAATTTTTAATAGAAAAGAAGAACTAGAGAATTACAATGAAAGAATGAAGGATATGGGTATAGATTTAGATAATAACACTAAATCTCTTGTATCTATTATAAGTATAAATATAAATAATGCTGATAATTTAGAGGAAGCAGCAGAAAAGGTTTATGAGATAATTGATAAACATTTTGGAAGTTTGTGCGATTATTATACCTTAAATATGGAAAGTAAAGAGATTTGCATTGTTACAATGAACTTTGAAGACGGAGAGCAAATTAAAACTACACTTCATAAAGTGCAAAATAAGTTGTTAAATGAATTTGGAATAATAACTACAATATCAATGGGTAAAGAAGTCGAAAATTTAAAAGATTTAAATGAATCATATAAAATAGCAAAAACAAATATTAAATATAGTTTCAAATATGGTACATGTTCTCTAATAAATAATAAGGTTATAAAAAGAGATATTAATTCTGCCGTTAAATATGATGAAAATTTAGAAACACAAATGTTTGAAATTCTTAAAGAAGGGGACTTTATTAAGGCTAAGGATGTGCTAGATAAAATTTTTAAAACTATGGAGTATATGGATTATGATGATGTTATATTCTACACAAATGAAGTTATAAATAATTCCCTAATATTTATAAGTCAATTTAGTGTTACTGGTGATAATAGTGGTTTAGACGAAAAATCTATAAAACAAAAAGTAATGAAGATTGAAAAATATACAGATGGTAAGGATATATTAGTAGATGTTTTCGAGGAATTTCTTAATACAATGGATAAGAAGAAAAATACAAAAAAAAGCAAACTTATATGCAAGATTAAAGATTATATAGATAATAATTATTCAAATCAGTTATTATCGGTAGAATATATATCAAATGAGTTTAAAATATCATCTAATTATCTTAGAACTTTATTCAAAGAATCAGAAGGTAAGTCTATTTCTAGTTATATTAATGATACTAGATTTGAAAAAGCTAAGTGGTTACTTAAAAATACTAGTCTAACTGCAGGTGATATTAGTAATAAAGTCGGATTTACAAATCCGAATTATTTCTATACTTCGTTTAAAAAGGCTTATGGATTATCACCAACTCAGTACAGAAGTAATGAAATTGGTTGAAAATAAATATAAAAGTATAATTTATAGTAGAGTATTATGTTGTTAAAGTTAAATATTTATAGTTTTTATGAAAATTTAATGTTTTCAATAAAATGAATTTTCTGTATTATTGAGTTAAGTTTACAAGGGATGGATAATTCTTAACAAGAGCATCTTTATAGACTTATACTCAATTTTATTTAATTAGAGGGGGAAATGTAAATGATTAAAAGCAAACGTTTCAAGAAATTATTATGTTTACTTACAGCTACAGTAATTACTGCATCTTTAGTAGGATGTGGGAAAAGCACACCAAAAGATGGTGAGACAACTGATAATGGCGGGGATGACATTGAAGTATCAGTAGTACTAAAAGCATTAAACAGTGACTATTGGAAAATAGTTGAGGCTGGTGCCAAAGCTGCAGCTACTGAACTTGGTGTAAAGGTTAACGTACTTGGACCTAATGCAGAGACAGATATAGCTGGACAAACTTCATTGATGGAAGATCAAATTGTAAAAGGAGTAGATGCCCTAGTAGTAGCTCCATCTCAACCAAGTGCAGCTGTAACTATTTTTGACAAAGCTGATGAGGCTAAAATTCCAGTATTCTTAATAGATACTAATGCTGATTGGGATAAAAAAGTATCATTTATAGGCACTGGTAACTTAATTGGAGGAGAACTTGGTGGTAACTTTATAGCTGATAAATTAAAAGCAGGGGACGAAGTTGCTATAATTAGAGGAGCTTTGGGAGATAACACTCATGATCAGCGTGTTAAAGGAGCTCAAGAGGCTATGGAAGCTAAAGGCTTAAAAGTTATTAGTGTACAACCAGCTGATAGTGATAGAAATAAAGGTATGAGTGTTATGGAAAACATATTACAAACAAATCCTAACGTAAAAGCTGTATATTGCTCAAATGATGAAATGGCACTTGGAGCTTCAAGAGCTTTACAACAAGCAGGTAAAAAAGATGTTATAACAGTAGGATTTGATGGATCACCAGATGCTTTAAAAGCTATTCAAAATGGAGAACTTACTGCATCGGTAGCACAAAGTGCATATAACATAGGTAAATATGGTGTAGAAGCAGCAGTTAAACATATTAAAGGTGAAAAAGTTGAGTCTGTTATAGATACAGGAACAGAAATAATTGATACTAAAAATGCAAAGGCAAAAGAAGATGAAACTAATAAAATGTTAGGAAAATAACTTAAACAATTGCTCCTAGCAGTCAGTGTTAGGAGCAATATTAAAAGAAATTATCAGAAAAGTTTTTAAATTCATACTATCCATTACATAAAGAATGAGGTGAATAATATTGAAGCCATTTTTGGAACTTAATAATATATCTAAAATTTTTCCAGGAGTTAAAGCATTAGATTCTATAGATTTAGAAATTCATTCAGGGGAAGTCCATGGAATTATAGGAGAAAATGGAGCAGGAAAATCTACATTGATTAAAATACTTACAGGTGCTCATAAAAATGACACAGGTAAAGTTATTATAGAAGGTACAGAGGTTAATTTAACAGGTCCTAAGGATTCAATGAATTATGGGATAGGAGGAATCTATCAAGAATTAAATATAATACCTGAGCTTACTGTTTATGAAAATGTCTTTTTAGGAAGAGAAATTAAATGTGGTGGGAAACGTGGATTACTTAACAAAAGTGAAATGATTGAGAAATCTAAAGTATTACTAAAAGAGTTGGGTCAAAATATTGATGTAACAATGAATGTTGCTAAATTAGGGATGGGACAGCAACAGATGGTTGAAATTGCAAAAGCTCTTAGTATCAATACTAAGATGTTAATAATGGATGAGCCTACCGCTAGTTTAACTGGAAGAGAGGTTAAAGAACTTTTAAGAACAGTTAAAGAACTTAAGAAAAAAGGTATAGCTGTAATTTATATATCACATAGACTAGATGAGGTTATGGATATATGTGACAATATAACTGTAATGAGAGATGGTCAAAAAATTAAAACATTACAAAGAAGTAATATTAGTCACGTAGATGAACTAATTAAGCTTATGGTTGGAAGAGATTTAGAGCAACAATTCCCCAAAATAAAAGTTGAAATTGGAGAAGAAGCTCTAAGGGTAGAAAATCTTTGTAAAAAAGATGTATTTAATAACATCAATTTTAACGTTAGACGTGGTGAAATTATTGGTATATCTGGGCTTGTAGGAGCTGGTAGAACCGAGGTCGTTAGTACCATATTTGGTGCTGATAGATTTGATTCTGGGAATCTTTACATTCATGGTAAAAAGGTAGTTATTAAATGTCCTAGGGATGCTATGAAACAAGGAGTTGCATTCTTAACGGAAGATAGAAAAGGACAAGGTTTGTTATTGGATAATACTATTGATTTTAATGTTAATATTTCATCTTATGATAAGCTTAGTTCAAAGTTATTCTTAAGTTCTAAAGAAATGAAATTAAGAACCGAAGATAATATCAAAAAATTAGCTATACAACCACCAAGTGCAAGCTTTATAGCAGGACAGCTAAGTGGTGGAAATCAGCAGAAGGTTGTAATAGGAAAATGGCTTAACACCAAGGCAGATATATTTATTATAGATGAGCCTACGAGAGGTATAGATGTAGGTGCTAAAGTTGAAGTTTATAACGTCTTAAATGAATTGATAAAGAAAGGTGCTGCTATTATCATGGTATCTTCTGAACTTCCTGAGATATTGGGCATGAGCGATAGAATATACGTAATGCATGAAGGAAAGCTTACAGCAGAGATATCTCATGATGATGCTAATCAAGAAAATATAATGCAAGCTGCAACAGGGGGAATGTAAAATGGAAAAAGTGGAAATTAGCCAAGAAAAAAAATCTCGATTTGACTTATCGGAAAAATCTTCTAAAAAAGATATGTTATATAAGTTTGGTTCATTATTGGGGTTAATAATATTATGTGTTATTTTATCTATTGCATCACCTCAGTTTTTAACTAGTAGTAACTTAATGAACGTATTTAGACAATGTACTGTAAATGCATTAATTGCAGTAGGTATGCTTATGCCAATACTTACTGGTGGTATTGACCTTTCAGTTGGATCAATGCTTGCTTTCTCAACATGCTTTATGGGGATTGCAGTAATAAGCTGGGGAATGAATCCAATCCTAGCTATGATACTATCACTTATAGTAGGTGCTATACTGGGAATGTTAAATGGTTTAATGCTTACAAAAATGCATCTTCCACATCCATTTATATCGACTTTAGGTATGAAAAATATAGCTAGAGGGCTTGCATTAGTTATGACTGCAGCTTCACCTATATCTGGATTCCCTCAGTCAATACAATATTTAGGATCAAAAAGTGTGTTTGGAATACCTATAAGCTTTGTATTAGTTATAGTAGTATTTATAGTATTCTCTATATTTTTAAATAAAACGGCACAAGGAAGATATATATATGCAGTTGGTGGAAATAAAGAAGCTGCAAGATTATCAGGGATAAATGTAGATAAAACATTAGTACTTGTATATACAATTTGTGGATTCATGGCAGCATTAGCTGGTGTTATTCTTGTAGGAAGAGTTAACTCAGCATCACCGCTTGCAGGACTTGATTATGACCTTGATGCCATTGCAGCATGTATCATCGGAGGAGCTTCTTTCTTAGGTGGTAAGGGTAATGTTTCAGGAGTTATGATCGGAGTTATGATTATGGCAGTGCTTAGAAATGGACTTAACTTACTAGGAGTTTCTGCAGATATACAAAACGTTGCAGTTGGTGCTGTAATAATTATTGCAGTTTATGTTGATGTTTTAAGAATGAAAGCTTCAAAAAAAGTTAAATGTTAAACATTATTGAGATAAATTTCAATGTTGTTAGTACTGAAATTTAATAATTATAATGGCTAAATTTATCATTTGTGATGAATTGATTGAAAATAGTGAAATCTCAAACATTATAGTTGAAATAATTATGATACAATGAGCGTACAAGATTCAGAAGGGAATTTCCTTCTGAATTTTCTTATAACATTTATGAAAATAATGAAGGAGGATATTTTTATGTTACAAAAAGAAAAAATAAACGACCTTAAAAAGTTGGCTATTGAAATTAGAATTGAAACATTAAGAGCAGTAGGTAATTTAGGGTTCGGCCATATTGGTGGAGCACTATCAATAGTAGATACACTTGCAGTGCTATATGGTGTAGAAATGAAATATGATTCTAAAAACCCTAAATGGGAAGAAAGAGATTGGCTAGTTTGTTCTAAAGGTCATGCAGGCCCTGCTGTGTATTCAAGTTTAGCGCTAAGTGGATTTTTCCCTAAAGAAGATTTATTAACATTAAATACTCCTGGAACTCATTTTCCAAGTCACTGCGATATGAATTTAACTACTGGAATAGATATGACAACAGGTTCTCTTGGACAAGGAGCATCTTTGGCAGTAGGGATAGCACTTGGTCATAAATATGATAAAAGAGACAATTTTACATATCTAATACTAGGTGATGGAGAAATACAAGAAGGTCAAGTTTGGGAATCAGCTTCATATGCAGGACATAAAAAACTTGATAATTTAATTACATTTATAGATGCAAATAAAAAACAATTAGATGGATTCACAAAAGATATAAATGATTCTGGCGATATTAAAGCTAAATTTGAAGCTTTTGGGTGGCATGGACAAGATATAGATGGTTCAGATGTAGAAGAAATCTATGATGCTATTGAAACTGCTAAGGCCGCAAAAGGAAAACCTTCAGTTATAGTATTAAACACAATAAAAGGAAAAGGTTGGGAGTTCGCTGAAACTACAGCATCAAACCATCACATGACAGTTTCAAAAGAACAAGCTGCTGAGGCTATAAAAATATTAGAAGAAGCATTGAAAGAGGTGACTAAATAATGAGACAAAAAGAATCTATGGAAATGAGAGCAGTATACTGTGAGACTTTAATAGAACTTGCAAAAGCAAACAAAAACATAGTTGCTTTAGATTCAGATCTTATGAGTTCTATGGGTATGGCTAAATTTGGAAAAGAATTACCAGAACAAACCTTTAACGTAGGCATACAAGAAGCAAATATGATTGGTGTAGCAGCGGGGCTTTCAGCTACTGGTAAGATACCTTTTGCTCATACATTTGGACCTTTTGCATCAAGAAGATGCTATGATCAACTATTTTTATCTATTGGATATGCAAAGCAAAATGTTAGAGTTATAGGAAGTGACCCTGGAATAACAGCTGCATTTAACGGTGGAACTCATATGCCATTTGAAGATATGGGATTAATAAGAAATATACCTAATGCTACAATACTTGAGCCAGTAGATTCGGTTATGCTTAAATCTTTACTTAAACAAACAGCAGATATGTATGGTTTCTTCTATATAAGATTACTTAGAAAAAATGCAATTGGAATATATGATGAAGGAACTAAATTTGAAATTGGAAAAGGTATAACTTTAAAAGAAGGAACTGATGTAACATTAATGGCATCAGGAATCATGGTTGATGAAGCTTTAACAGCATCAGAAATGTTACAAGAGAAAGGTGTTTCAGCTAGAGTTGTAAATATGTTCACATTAAAACCTATGGATAAAGAGTTAATTGTTAAATGTGCAGAAGAAACAGGAGCAATAGTAACTTGTGAGAATCATAGCATAATCAATGGATTAGGTTCTGCAGTTGCTGAAGTTTTAGTAGAAAATACATCTGTACCTATGGAAAGAATAGGAGCAAGAGACGTATTTGGAGAAGTTGGACCTGTAGATTACTTAAAAGAAAAATTTGAAATGGATGCAAAATCTATAGTAAACAAAGCATTATTAGCAGTTAATAGAAAGAAAGGTGTAAAGTAAATGTATAAGGTTAAACATGAAAATCCATTTAAGTTAGGATATAACTCTATAACTACAATGGAAGAAACAGAAAATAACACTATGATGGACTTCGGAATTTTAAGAGTTACTAAAGGCCATGTAGAAGTTTTACTTGAAGCTGAAAAAGAAATGGCATTGCTTTTAGTAATTGGAGAAGTAACTTTAAAATGGAATGGGGAAGAAAAAAACATAAAAAGAAGTTCTTGTTTTGATGAAGATCCATGGGTTCTTCATGTACCAAGAAATATTGAAGTTGTAGTTGAAGGTATTTCTGAGGAAACAGAAATAAATATTACTAAAGCTAGTAATGATGTTGACTTTGAAAGTAAGCTTTATACTCCAGAAGAGTGTAGATCAGAAGATAGAGGTAAGGGAACATTAAAAGAGTGTTCTACAAGAATAGTAAGAACTGTGTTTGATTATTCAAATGCACCTTACTCAAACTTAGTTGTTGGGGAAGTTGTTGACTATCCAGGTAAATGGTCAAGTTATCCACCACACCACCACCCACAACCAGAAATATATTACTATAAATTCTATCCTGAAAACGGGTATGGTTTCTCTCAATTAGGTGATTCTGCAGAGATGGTTAAGAATGACGATACAATAAAAATCTTAAATGATTTAAGTCATCCACAAGTAACTGCGCCAGGATATGCTATGTATTATATCTGGGTAATAAGGCATATAGATGGAAATCCATATATTACGCCAGTGTTTGAAGAAGAGCACTTATGGACTACAAATAAAGATGCCAAAATTTGGCCGGATAAATAAGGAGAAAGTGATAGAATGGAAACAATAAGACTTACGATGGGTCAAGCCCTAATGAAATTTTTAGATAATCAATACATCGAATTTGATGGCATAGAAACTAAATTCATTAAAGGTATATTCACTATATTAGGTCACGGTAATGTTGTGGGATTTGGTGAAGCTCTAGAAGCTTACAAAGGTGATATAGTAATGTACCAAGGAAGAAATGAACAAGGAATGGCACATGTGGCTATTGGATATGCAAAACAAAAGAATAGAAAAGAAATAATTGCATGTACATCTTCAATTGGACCTGGAGCTCTAAATATGGTCACAGCAGCAGGAACTGCTACTGCAAATAGAATTCCATTACTATTGTTTCCAGGAGACACTTTTGCATGTAGACAACCAGACCCAGTACTTCAACAAATGGAGCAAACTAATAGTGCTGCAACAACTGTAAATGATGCTTTTAAACCAGTTTCAAAGTATTGGGATAGAGTTTCAAGACCAGAACAATTAATGAGTGCTATGATTAATGCTATGAGAGTTTTAACTGACCCAGGAGATACAGGTGCAGTTACAATCTGTCTTCCTCAAGATGTAGAAGGAGAAGCATACGATTATCCAATTGAATTCTTTGAAAGAAGAGTACACCATATATTAAGAAGAATTCCTACTAGAGGAGAGATTGAAAGAGCTATTAAACTTATTTCAAGTAAGAAAAAACCTATGATGATTTGTGGCGGAGGGGTATTATACTCAGAAGCTGGCAAAGAACTTAAAGAATTTGCGAATAAGTTCAACATTCCTTTTGCAGAAACTCAAGCTGGGAAAAGTGCTCTTGTTTGGGATGAAAAAATGAACCTAGGAGGAATGGGAGTTACTGGTGGACTTGCTGCTAATAAAATAGCTGATGAAGCAGATTTAATTATTGCAGTAGGTACAAGACTTACTGACTTTACAACTTCTTCAAAATGGTTGTTTAAGAATCCAAATGTAAAATTTTTAAATATTAATGTATCTTCATTTGATGGTTACAAAATTAATGGTGATATGATTATTGCTGATGCTAAAGAGACATTATTAGCTTTAGAAGAAGCTCTTGAAAAGGTTAACTATAAATCTTCTTATATTAATGAAATAGCTGAAACTAAAGAAAACTGGAATAAGGAAGTAGATAGATTATTTGCTGATGAGCGTGAAAATGGTTTATCTCAAACTAGAGTTCTAGGAGAACTTGATAAATTCATAGATGACGATTCTGTGATTGTTGGAGCTGCTGGAAGTTTACCAGGAGATCTTCAAAGAGTTTGGAGACCTAAGAGTTATAATTCTTATCATTTAGAATATGGTTTCTCTTGTATGGGTTATGAGATAGCTGCTGCAATGGGAGTTAAACTTGCTGAACCTCATAGGGAAGTGTATTCAATGGTTGGTGATGGAAGTTTCATGATGCTTCACTCTGAGCTGGTTACTAGCATTCAAGAAGGAGTAAAAGTTAACGTTGTTTTATTTGATAACGTAGCAAATGGTTGTATTAACAATCTTCAAATGGGTCATGGAATTCCAAGCTTTAATACTGAATTTAATTTTAGAAATTCAGAAACAGGAAGACTTGATGGAGCGCCAATTCCAATAGACTTTGCAATGGTTGCAGCTGGATATGGTGTTAAGACTTTCAAAGTTAGCACTGTAGAAGAATTAAGAGAAGCACTAGCAGAATCTAAGAAATCAGAAGTATCTACATTAATAGATATTAAAGTTCTTCATAGGACAATGACTGGTGATTATGCAGCTTGGTGGAGAGTGGGAGTTCCTGAGGTTTCTGAAAGTGAATCTGTAAGAGCTGACTATGAAAAATTCCGTAAAGATGTAGCAGAAGTTAAACAATTCTAGAAAAATATTAATATTATAAGTCAAATAATTATTAATAATGTAAATAATGCTCATTATGAATGTTATTTTGCAATGAGCTTAATAAAACAATTACAAGGAGTGGACAAAATGTTTAATAGTGAAAAAGTAAAATTAGGAATTGCTCCAATAGCTTGGACAAACGATGATATGCCAGAATTAGGAGGAGAAAATACTTTTGAGCAATGCGTAAGTGAAATGGCATTAGCAGGTTTCACAGGTAGCGAAGTTGGGGGTAAATATCCAAGAAATACAGAGGTATTAAAAAAAGCTTTAGAGCTTAGAAGAATTAATATAGCTAGTGCTTGGTTCAGTTCTTTCTTAACAACGAAGCCACTTGAAGAAACCGTTATTGCATTTATAGAACACAGAGATTTCTTAAATTCAATGGGAGCTAAGGTTATAGTGGTATCAGAGCAAGGTCACAGTGTTCAAGGTCAAAGTGTTCCAGTATTTGATAATAAACCATATTTTACTGAAGAAGAATGGGAAAAGCTTGCAAGAGGACTTGAAGAACTTGGAAGACTTGCATCAGAAAAAGACATGAAAATAGTTTATCATCATCATATGGGTACTGGAGTACAAACTACATCAGAAGTTGATAAATTAATGAGTATGACTGATGAAAATTTAGTTTATCTTTTATTTGATACAGGACACTTTGTATTCTCAGGTGAAGATGCTGAAGCTATTCTTAGAAAATATATCAACAGAATTAAACATGTTCATTTAAAAGATATAAGAAAAGATATATTAGCAGAAGTTAAAGCTAATAATATGAGTTTTTTAGATGGAGTTAGAAAAGGTGTGTTCACAGTTCCAGGAGATGGAATGGTTAATTATGAGCCAATATTTAAAATATTAAGCGAAAATAATTATGAAGGGTGGTTTGTTGTAGAAGCTGAACAGGATCCTGCAATAGCAAATCCACTAGAATACGCTATAAAAGCTAGAAAATTCATAAGTGAAAAGACTGGTTTATAGTATTAAATAAAGTAGTTGCTGTTACTTTTTATAGTAACAGTAGCTATTATAAAATATTTATAACAGTAGACTAAGGATTTAAAGGTAGGAGAATAGATATTTACATAGGTATTATTATGAAATAGGGAATTAAGTTAAGCAGTATAGAGCTGTTAGCTAAAAAATATATTAATTTAAATAGTGGAAAAAGGGAGATGTTATTATGAATAAAAAAGTAAAAGTAGGGGTTATTGGAGTAGGAAGAATAGGTAAACTTCATGCAGAAAATATTGCTAGAAGGTTAGGTGCTTATGCAGAATTAGTTGCTGTAGCAGATGTATTTTTAAATGATTCTATAGTTGAGTGGGCAAACAGCTTAGGCGTAACTAAGGTTTATGATGACTATAAAAAAATAATTGAAGATCCAGCAATAGATGCTGTAATAATATGCTCATCTACAAACACTCACTCTATTATATCAGTTGAAGCAGCTAATGCAGGTAAACACATTTTCTGTGAAAAACCAATCGACTATGATTTAGAAAAAATTAAAATGGCATTAGATGCTGTTGAAAAAGCAGGTGTTAAATATCAAGTTGGATTCAACAGAAGATTTGACCATAACTTTAGAAAAGTAAGAGAAATGGTTGAAGCTGGGAAGGTTGGTAACATTGAAATTGTGAAAGTTACTGCAAGAGACCCAGAACCACCATCAGCTGAATATGCAAGAGTATCTGGAGGAATGTTCCTTGATATGTCTATACATGATTTTGATATGGCAAGATATTTAAGTGGTAGTGAAGTAGAAGAAGTTTACACTAATGCAGCAGTACTTGTAGACCCAGCAATAGGTGAAGCAGGAGACGTAGATACTGCATTAATAAGCTTAAAATTTAAAAATGGATCTATAGGAGTTATAGATAATAGTAGAAGAGCTGCTTATGGATATGATCAAAGAGTTGAAGTATTTGGATCTAAAGGATCAGCAGAAGCTTCCAATGATACTCCTACAACAGTAGTACTTAGTACAGAAGAAGGTGTATCTTCAGATAAACCTAAATATTTCTTCTTAGAAAGATATATGGATTCTTTTGCTGATGAAATGAAAGAATTCTTTGAAGCTATTATAAATGATAAGATAACTCCAGTAGTTGGTAATGATGGATTACAACCAGTACTTATAGGCCTAGCAGCTAAAAAATCATTTGCTGAAGGCAGACCTGTAAAAATATCTGAATTACTATAATATAAAAGTGTTATAAATAATTGCCAATATAGGAAGGATACCATGTAAGTGGTATTCTTTCTTTTGATTAAATAGAAGATTAATAAAATATTAGGTTTCAATATGAAAAGTATCATAAGGTTGGGAAGTGGTATTTCATATGTAGCATATTTGTGATATAACTAAATATGGAAGAAGAATTAATATAAGATTTATTAAGAAGTAAATGTTTGGATAACGGAAATAATAAATATGAAATATGAATAAATACAAATTAAACTTAATATAAATTATCTTGTTCTGTAAATTATAAGGAGGTGAACTTTAGTAGGTGGTGCTAAAGCATATCAACTGTCTAAAGTAAAAACATGTTTAAGAAATATATAGAAGAAAATAAAAGTAACATTATAAATGATTTGGTAGAATTAGTAAAAATTAGGACGGTAGAGGGTAATAAGAAGCCTAATATGCCATTTGGAGAAGAGGTGTACAAAGGTCTTCGCTATGTAATAGATAAGGGAACTGAACTTGGATTTAAGAGCCAAAACTTTTGTGGTTATTGTGGTCATATTGAGGCAGGTAGTGGAGAGTATACTGTAGGTATATTGTGTCATGTAGATGTAGTTTCAGAAGGTTATGGATGGACTAAAGATCCTTTTGAAGGTGAAATCTGTGATGGTAAGATTTATGGTAGAGGTGCAATTAATGGTAAGGGTCCAATGATATCATGTCTTTATGCTATGAAGCTTTTACAAGATGAGAATTTAATTCCTAAAGATAAAAGAGTTAGGTTAATTGTAGGCGGTGACAGAGAAACTAATTTGAAAAGTATTGATTATTATAAAGAGTATGAAAAGGCTCCAGATATAGGTTTTACTACAGAAGGTAAATTTCCAATAATTTATGGAGAAAAAGGCATTATTGATATGGATATAAATATGGAACTTTTAAGTGATTTTGATGCGCCTATTAATATTGTTGAAATAATTGGTGGTGAAACTTCTAATATGGTACCTTCAAGGGCTAATTTCATATTAAGTTGCACTGAAACTTTTAGAGAAAAAGTTGAAGTTGAACTTAAGGGATTTGCAAAGAGAGAAAAAATAAAATATAAAATATTTGTACAGAATAGACTTATGAGCATTGAGTTTATAGGAAGAGAATCTCTTGGTAGTACACCTGAAAATGGAATTAATGCGATTTCTTATGGCATGAAATTTCTTTTAACTTTTGAGGAGTTTATAGATAAGAAGGAATTTGTACAGGAATACAATAGATTAATTTCTACATATTATAATGGGGAAAAAATTGATTGTAATTTTAAAGATGAAGATTCAGGGAAGTTTACTTTCAATGTTGGAGTAATAAATTTAACAAATGATAATGTAAACATTAAAGTTAATATAAGATATCCTATTTCCTATATATATAGTGATGTATTACAACGTATTAAAGATGGATTTAAATACTCACCATTAAAATTAAGTAATATTAATCATGTAAGACCTGTTTCCTTTTCAAGGGATAGCTTTATAATAAAAAAATTAATGAAGACCTATAGGGATGTTACTGGAGACAAAGTGAATGAGCCTTATGTAACATCTGAAGATACTTATGCAAGAGCTATGAGCAACACTGTGTCTTTTGGCCCGGTATTTCCATTGGATGAAGATTTGTCACACAAGCCGGATGAATTTATAAGTATTGATTCTCTTATGAAAATTACAGAAATTTATGCCATGGCTATTTATCAACTATTAAAGTAAGAAAAGGTGGAGATATTATTAAGAAAAAATATATATTATTAATAGTAACTATTTTATGGATTAGTATGATGTTTTATATGTCCAGTCAACCAGCAGTTGAATCATCGGAGGCTAGTTCGAAAATAGTAAATATTATATCGGGGAGATTAGAACTTAGTGAAGCGAAGGTGGAAACTTTAACAATTATAGTTAGAAAGGGAGCTCATTTTACTGAATACTTAATTCTTTCTTATTTGGTAATTATGACATATGGATCTTTCTATAACAGAAAATACAACTTTTCATCCATTCTACTAGTTTGTTTGGTAGTAGCAGTAAGTGATGAATTTTTTCAGGGGTTTATTGAAGGAAGAAGTTCAGAGGTTAAAGATGTAATAATTGATTTCAGTGGATCGATAACTTGTTCTATTTTATATTACTGTGGTATACATATAAATAGATATGAAAAGAAGGTGGTAAAATGAAACAAGTAAAATTATATGATTTAATTATGGTATTTGGTATTTTATCATTAATTTATTATATAATATTGAAGCTATGCACATTTAATATGGCATTTGCAGAATTTTGGCTTTTTATATCAATGGGAAGCTTTATACTGTATTGGGCAATGAAGAATAGATTAATACCACAGGGAATTGGTAAAATTATAATTATCATAATAGTTATGGGATTAATGATATTTATTACTTTAGAATCTATAATTATTTATACTGGGAGCATAGAAGATAAAGATCAAACCAATTATGTATTAGTATTAGGTGCTGGAATAGATGGTGATAAAGTATCTAGAACTTTAAAGTTAAGGTTGGATAAAGCTATAGAGTTTAATAGAGAGTTTGAGGATATACCTATTATAGTTAGTGGTGGTATGGGAGAAGGGGAAACAATAACTGAGGCATTGGCTATGAAAAACTATTTAGTTGATAATGGTGTACATGATAAGAATATTTTAATGGAAGATAAATCTACTAGTACTTATGAAAATTTTAAGTTTTCTAAGGCGATTATGGAAGAAGGTCAGTCTTTAAAAATAGGTGAAGAAAGTTTAGTTAATCTGGATAAAGATATAAGTATAACGCTTATAACAAATAGTTTTCATATGTTTAGAGCTAAATATATTGGTGAAGGTGAAGGCTTGGAAATTCATTGTTTTAATGCACCTACAGAAAAAGTCACAGCACTAAACTTTTATGTTAGAGAGAGTTTTGCTTTAATTAAAGATGTTCTTTTTAGATATATTAAATAATTAATAGATAAAGGAGAAATTTCTGTAGTGTATATTGGAATAGACTTAGGTGGTACAAATATAGGAATTGGAATTGTAGATAAAGAAAATAACTTGATTTTAAAAGATTCAATTCCTACAAGACGCGAAAGAGGATATGCGGAGATTGTACAAGATATAGTAAACTTAATAAACAAAGTTATAGCTAATACAAATATAAATAAGCGTGAAATAGAAGGAATAGGTATAGGGATTCCAGGGATAGTAGAACCACAAAGTGGAATAATTATCAATTCTGTAAATCTTAAGTGGAAACAGGTTCCCATAAAGAAGCTTATAGAAGCTGAATTTCAAATTCCAATATACATTGGGAATGATGCCACAGTAGCAGGGGTAGCGGAGTTTGAAGTTGGAGCAATGAAGGGATGTAAATCTGGAGTTCTATTAACTCTAGGAACTGGAGTTGGGGCAGGTATAATTATTAATGGTAAGGTATATGATGGTTTTAATGGTGTGGGATCTGAAATAGGCCATATGATTGTTGGAGAAAATTATTATCACTGTAATTGTGGAAGGAATGGATGTCTAGAGACATTTTGCTCTTCTACAGCTATTATAAATTACGCTATAAAGTTAATTAATGAGGGCAAAAGTTCAGCTATTCTAGAATATGTTGAGGATGATATAAGTAAAATCAATGGAAAAGTAATATTTGAAGCAGCACAGAATGGCGATAGTGTAGCATGCCAGGTAGTTGATAGAATGGTAAAGTATTTATCTATAGGTATAGTAAACACAATATCTGTAATTGATCCAGAGATTTTTGTTATAGGAGGAGGACTATCTGCATCCGGAGATTTTTTACTGTCTAAGATAAAACAACAAGTATTGGAAAATACTTATTATAAAGAAGTAGAAGTTGGACGAGTTGTATTATCTAATATAGGAAACGATGGTGGAATAATAGGTGCAGCCAATCTATGCAAACATCAGAAATAATGTCAATGCTTATTCTTAAGTAATAATTTAGCTTAAAAGCTTTCCTATTTAGGAGGGCTTTTTTTATTGGGTATAAATTGAAGTGTAAACTATAAAAGAACAGATATCCATTGATGAAAAATTCATGGAAAATTCATAAACTTGAAGGCGGAAATGTATAATAACAGGAAAAGTGTGATATTTATAAAAAATATATTAAATTTTAAAATATAGGTTTATTTTTTGTGAATAATGTATTATGATAATAACATAGACGAACAATAAAAAGATATTAAAAAGTAATATTCGTATTTATTACAAAGAGGGGGATGCGTAGAATGAGCAAAATATTCACAATTTACGTTGAAAAAAAATCTGATTTTAATAAAGAGGCTCAAGAATTACTTAGAGAATTTAAAAATTTGTTATCAATTAACAACATAGAAAAAATAAGATTGATAAATAAATATGATATTTGTGGAATTAGTTATGATGAGCTTCAAGACATAAAATACACAGTATTAAGTGAAAAGAATACTGATGATATATATGAAGAAAAAATAGACCTTGCTGGAAGCAAATACTTTGTGGTTGAGTATCATGAAGGACAATATGATCAAAGAGCAGATTCAGCAGCACAGTGTATTCAACTTATTACTCAAAAAGAAGCTCCTTTAGTTAAAAGTGGAAAAATCATTGCTATATATGGAAATATTACAGAGGAAGATTTGAAGAAGATAAAAACTTATTACATAAATTCAGTGGATTCAAGAGAAAGTTCTTTAGAAAAGAAAAAATCTATTATGGAACAACAATTAGATTCTGAAGATGTAGAAGTAATTTATGGGTTTATTGATATGAGTGATAATGAACTAAAGACATTTTTAGAGGAAAGATCACTGTCACTTAATATAGGAGATATTGTTTTAATAAAAGATTATTTTAAAAGTGAACATAGAAATCCTACAATAACAGAAATAAAAGTACTTGACACTTATTGGTCAGATCATTGCAGACACACTACTTTTCAAAGAGTTTTAACAAATGTAGAATTTCAAGATGGAGAATACATAGAACCTATTAAAAAAAGTTTTAATATATATAAACAATATAGAAAAGAAGTTTATAAAGAAAAAGAAAGACCTATGACTTTAATGGATATGGCAGTAATAGGTATGAAAAAGCTTAGAAATGAAGGTAAACTTCCAAAACTTGATCAATCAGAAGAAATTAATGCTTGTAGTATAGTGATAGACGTTGATATAGATGATAAAACTGAGAAGTATCTTTTGATGTTTAAAAATGAAACTCATAATCATCCTACAGAGATTGAACCTTTTGGAGGAGCTTCAACTTGCCTTGGTGGAGCAATAAGAGATCCATTATCAGGAAGAAGTTATGTGTTCGGAGCTATGAGAATTACAGGAGCTGCAGATCCAAGAAAGGCTATTGAAGAGACTTTAGCAGGAAAACTCCCACAAAGAAAGATTACAAAAGAAGCAGCAAGGGGATATAGTAGCTATGGAAACCAAATTGGTCTTGCAACAGGATATGTTAGAGAAATATATGATGAAGGTTATGTGGCTAAAAGAATGGAAGTTGGAGCGGTACTTGGAGCAGCACCACTTAAAAATGTTGTTAGAGAAACTCCGCTTCCAGGCGATGTAATTATATTACTTGGAGGAAGAACAGGGAGAGACGGTATTGGTGGAGCATCAGGTTCATCTAAGGAGCATACAGAGAATTCAATTGATACTTGTAGCTCAGAAGTTCAAAAGGGTAACGCACCTACAGAAAGAAAAATACAAAGATTATTTAGAAAAGGGGAAGTTACTACATTAATAAAGAGATGCAACGATTTTGGAGCTGGTGGTGTTTCAGTAGCAATTGGGGAACTTGCTGATGGACTTGAAATAAACTTAGATGCAGTTAAGAAGAAATATGAAGGGCTAGATGGTACTGAAATAGCAATATCAGAATCACAAGAAAGAATGGCTGTGGTGGTTAAGAGTGAAAATGTAGATCAGTTTATAAAACTTTGTGAAGAAGAAAATTTAGAGGCTGTAGTTGTTGCTAATGTTACTGAAGAAAAAGCTATGAAAATGAAGTGGAGAGGTAAGGAGATAGTTAACTTAACTAGAGAATTTCTAGACACTAACGGAGCTAATACCTACGGGGAGGTTTTTATATCAGCACCAAAGGAAGAAGATAATTATTTTAAGAATAAAAAGATTCATTCCACATTGAAAGAAGGATTTGAATCAGTTCTTGGAGACTTAAACGTAAGTTCACAAAAGGGGCTTATGAATATATTTGATTCAACTATTGGTGGTAATACCGTGCTTATGCCATATGGTGGAGAAACTCAGAGAACACAAACTGAAGGTATGGTGTTTAAAATTCCAGTTCAAGGTGGAGATACAACTACAACAGCACTAATGGCCCATGGCTTTAACTCAAAGATTTCAACTTGGAGTCCATTCCACGGGGCAATGTATGCAGTAGTTGAGAGTGTCACTAAACTTGTAGCATTAGGCGGAGATTTGGATGCGGTTTACCTTTCATTCCAAGAATATTTTGAAAAGCTTGGAGATGACGCACAAAAATGGGGGAAACCTTTCGCTGCATTACTCGGTGGCCTTTATGCTCAGCATAGTTTAGAGATGGCAGCTATAGGTGGTAAAGATAGTATGTCAGGTACATTTAAAGATTTAAAAGTACCACCAACTTTAATCAGCTTTGCGGTGACAACTGGAGATGTTAAAAATGTTGTAAGCAATGAATTTACAAAGAGTGGTAGTAAGGTAATACTAATAAATACAGAAATAAATAAAGATTTTACAATAAACTTTGAAGAGTTAAACTTAAACTATAAGACAATAAATGACTTAATAAAATCAGGTAAAGTTTTGTCAAGTGGAACAGTTAACTATGGTGGTGTTTTGGAAACTCTCGCAAAAATGTGTTTTGGTAATAATATAGGGTTAAGAATAAACCATGAGATTTCAGTGGAAGATTTACAAGGCTTCAGTTATGGATGCGTAATTTTAGAAGTAAATAAAGATTTTAAATCTACAAATAAGAATATCATTGAGATAGGAAGTACCATAAGTGAAAAAGTAATAATGGGACAAAATGAAAAAGTTTATTTAGAGGACTTAGTTAAAATATATGAATCTCAACTTGAAGATATATTTAATAAGAATTATCAAGAGGATGAATTAAATCATCTTGCAATGAAAGATGAGATACTAAATGATAGAAATATAGATAGGGAAAATATAAAAATATCACCAATGATAAAGATATCAAAACCTAGGGTGATTATTCCGATATTCCCAGGAACTAACTGTGAGTATGACTGTGAAAGAGCATTTTTAAAAGCAGGAGCTGAAGTGGATACTGTAATATTTAACAACTTATCTCCAGATCATATAAAAGAATCAATTAAGATCATGGAACAAAAGATTAAAAACTCTCAAATAATTATGTTGCCTGGCGGATTTTCAGCTGGTGATGAGCCAGATGGATCAGGAAAGTTTATAAATGCTATTGTAAGAAATGAAAAAATTAAAGATTCTGTTATGGAACTTCTAAATAATAGAGATGGATTAATGTTAGGAATCTGCAATGGGTTTCAAGCTTTAATAAAGTTAGGACTTGTACCTTATGGTGAAATAAAAGATATAGATGAGGAGAGCCCAACATTAACTCATAATCTAATAGGAAGTCACCAAAGTATGATGGTAAACACAAAAATAGTATCAAATAAATCCCCATGGCTTAGTCAGTGTAATGTAGGAGATATTCATAGAGTACCAATATCCCATGGTGAAGGAAGATTCTTTGCAAATGAGAAGGTAATAAGAGAATTGTTTAAAAATCGTCAAGTAGCTACTCAATACGTAGATAATAGTGGTAATCCAACCTATGATATTAACTTTAATCCAAATGGTTCTATTTATGCTATCGAAGGTATTACAAGTAAAGATGGAAGAGTATTTGGAAAGATGGCTCATAGTGAGAGAATAGGTAATGGAGTTATTAAAAATGTATTTGGAGAGCATGATATGAAGATATTTGAAAGTGGAGTTAAATATTTCAAGTAAGATCATTGAAAAGAATTTTAAGAAAAGGGTAAATATATAAAATAAAATTAATTAATATGATAATGAGTAAAATAAATCTCTCATCAAAGAGAAGACGGATATGAAAATTAGGAGGTATTCTTAAATGAAGGTAGGAATTATATTTGGAAGTAAATCAGATACAGAAGTAATGAGAGGTGCAGCTAAATGTCTTAGAGAGTTTGAAATCCCTTTTGAAGCATTTGTATTATCGGCACATAGAGTACCTGAAAAGTTAATAGAAACATTAAAGAAATTAGAAGATGATGGCTGTGAAGCTATTATAGCAGGTGCAGGACTTGCAGCTCATCTTCCAGGAGTTATAGCTTCGAAAACTACTATTCCGGTAATAGGCGTACCAATAAATGCTGCGCTAA
This sequence comes from Clostridium sp., assembly GCF_036646415.1. Classification (GTDB taxonomy): domain Bacteria; phylum Bacillota; class Clostridia; order Clostridiales; family Clostridiaceae; genus Clostridium_J. The sequence goes on from NZ_JAVXMF010000008.1 coordinate 28,245, forward strand.
ATGGATTAGATGCTCTATACTCAATAGTGCAAATGCCTAAGGCAATTCCAGTAGCTACTGTAGGAATAAATAATAGTTATAACGGTGGAATGATGGCAGTACAAATGCTTTCAATAAAATATCCAGAGGTAAAATGCAAACTTAATAAATATAGAGAAACAATGAAAGAGAATTTTATAAAAGAAAATGAAGCGGGGGTAGAATTATAATGGATATGAAGAATTTTATTTATGAGGGAAAAGCAAAGAGAGTATTTAGTACTGAAAAAGCAGATGAGGTTTTAGTATATTACAAGGATGATGCAACAGCTTTTAATGGTGAAAAGAAAGCGTCAATAACATCTAAAGGAATACTTAACAATACAATTAGTTCTATAATATTTGAAATGCTAAATGAAAAGAATGTAAAGACTCATTTTATTAAAAAAATCAGTGATAGAGAGCAAATTTGTAAAAAAGTTGAAATAATACCACTGGAAGTAATAGTAAGAAATGTAGCAGCTGGAAGTATGGCCAAAAGATATGGTATTGAGGAGGGAACAGAGCTTAAAACAACTGTACTTGAAATTAGCTACAAAAAAGATGAACTAGGTGATCCATTAATGAATGATTACCATGCTGTAGCATTGGGACTTACAACCTTTGATGAGCTAAATTATATATATGCAGAAGCAGCTGAAGTTAACGATATACTTACAGAATTTTTCCTAAAGCAAGATATTAAATTGGTGGACTTTAAATTGGAGTTTGGAAAAATCAATGGAGAAATAGTTCTTGCAGATGAGGTATCACCAGATACATGTAGATTATGGGACTTAAAAACAGGAGAAAAGCTAGATAAAGATAGATTTAGAAGAGAACTTGGAGATTTAGTAGAAGGATATACAAAGGTGCTAGAAAGAATTAAATAGCATAGTTATGGGTAAAATGTAGATTTTAGGGGGAATAAAGTAATGGATTTTAATTTTAAAGCTTCTTGTTATGACGGGTATGAGTGTTATGATGAAGATAAATTCCATGATGAATGTGGGGTTTATGGAATATATAGCAAAAAAAATAATTTAGATGTGGCGAAAAGATCATATTATGGTCTTTATGCCCTTCAACATAGAGGACAAGAAAGTGCAGGAATTGCAACCTTTGATGGTGAAGAAATGCATTGTAACAAAAACATGGGCCTTGTATCAGAAATATTTAGCAAGGATTCTTTAAAATCTCTTAAAGGATACAGTGCAATTGGACATGTTAGATATTCTACTGCAGGAGATAGTTCGCTAAAGAATGCGCAACCTATTCTTGGTAAGTTTAAACTTGGTAATATTGCAATAGCTCATAATGGAAACTTAACTAATTCAGATGTAATACGAGAAATTTTAGAAGAATCAGGTTGTATATTTCAAACATCTATAGATACAGAAGTAATATTAAATCTTATATCAAGAGGAGCGAACAAGGGTATACTTCAGAGCGTAATTGATGCTATACAAGTTATAAAAGGTTCCTTTGCAATGGTTATCCTAACAGAGAATGAATTAATTGCAATCAGAGATTCATATGGAATTAGACCTTTATGTATTGGTAAAGTAAATGATAGTTATGTTGTATCATCAGAAAGTTGTGCACTTAATGCAACAGGAGCTGAATTTGTAAGAGATGTAGAACCAGGTGAATTAGTTGTTATTAATGATGAGGGACTTAGGTCTATAAAGTTTGGAGAAAAATCTAAACTTGCTACTTGTTCCTTTGAATATATATACTTTGCAAGACCTGATAGTGTTATTGATGGAATTAGTGTTAATAATTCAAGATATAAGGCAGGTGTGAAGCTTTATGAAGTGGCACCAGTAGATGCGGACATAGTAGTTGGAGTACCCGACTCAGGAATGTCTGCTGCTATGGGGTATGCAAAGGCTTCAGGAATACCAATAGATATGGCCCTTATAAAAAATAAATATATAGGTAGAACATTTATTGCTCCAACACAAGAAGAAAGAGAAGCTTCAGTAAATGTTAAGCTTAATGTTATAAGAGAGAATGTAGTAGGTAAAAAAGTCGTTTTAATAGATGATTCAATAGTTCGTGGAACTACGAGTAAAAGACTTGTTGCCATGCTTAAGGAAGCAGGAGCTGCTGAAGTACACTTTAGAGTATGTTCTCCTACAGTTCATTATCCTTGTTACTATGGTATTGATACTCCGTATAGAAGTGAACTAATAGGTGATAAGATGACTGAAAGTGAAGTTGGAGTAGCAATCGGTGCAGACAGCTTAGTATATCTATCTAAAATGGATTTACTCGAATGTCTTGGAAAAGATCATGGATTCTGCTGTGGCTGTTTTGATGGAGAATATCCAATTTCAGCACCAGTAAAACTATAATAAGGAGTGATATAATATGATTACATATAAAGATGCAGGAGTTAATATAGAAGAGGGATATAAAGCGGTAAAGCTTATGAAGGAGTATACTGCTAGAACCTTAACATCATCAGTTTTAAATGGTATAGGAAGTTTTGCTGGAATGGTAAGACTACCATCTGGATATGAAAAACCTGTACTTGTTTCCGGAACAGATGGAGTAGGAACAAAAATTGAAGTTGCCATTAAACTTAATAAGTTTGATACAGTAGGTGTTGACTGTGTAGCTATGTGTGTAAATGATATTTTATGTCATGGTGCAAAGCCTTTATTCTTCTTAGATTATATAGCTTGTGGGAAGTTAGATTCAACTATAGCTAGCGATATTGTTAAAGGTGTTAGTGAAGGTTGTATGCAAAGCTATGCTTCTCTTATAGGTGGAGAAACTGCTGAAATGCCTGGAATGTACAACTTAGGAGATTACGATTTAGCAGGATTTGCAGTAGGAATTGTAGATGAAGATAAAATTATAGATGGAAGTAGAATTAAAGAAGGAGACGCACTTATTGGAATAGCATCTTCGGGAGTTCATAGCAACGGTTACTCTCTTGTAAGAAAGATTGTAGATAATTATGATGAGGTTTTAGAAGGAAGAACGCTAGGAGAAATTCTTTTAGAGCCAACTAAGATATATGTCAAACCAGTATTAGCACTTATGGAAAAATTCGAAATAAATGGAATGGCTCATATAACTGGTGGTGGTTTTTATGAAAATATTCCAAGAATGTTTAAAGAGAATTTCACAGCAGAAATAAAGAAAAGCTCATTTCCAAGACCAGCTATATTCTCATATCTAATTGATAAAGGTGTAGATGAATATCATATGTTTAATACTTTTAATATGGGAATAGGTATGGTTCTTGCTGTAGATGCTTCCATAAAAGAAGATGTAATAAATGAACTTAAAGCTCTTGGCGAAGATGCTTATGAAATCGGCAAGGTGCAAGTTGGGGGTGGAGGCGTTTGCTTAATATAGCGGTATTAGTTTCTGGCGGAGGAACTAATCTGAAGTCCATCATAGATAGCATTGAAAATGGATATTTAATGGATGTAACTATAAAGTATGTTATAAGTGATAAAGAGGGTGTCTATGGACTAGAAAGAGCAAGGGCACATAATATAGAAACTTTAGTATTCGACAGAAAGATTTTAAAAAAAGATTTAAGTTATAAAATATATGAGGTTTTAGACGGAAAAGTAGATTTAATTGTACTTGCTGGATATTTATCAATTGTAGCATCACCTTTAATAGATGGCTTTAAAGATAGAATAATAAATATTCATCCTTCCTTAATACCAAGCTTCTGTGGTAAAGGGATGTACGGGTTAAATGTTCATAAGGAAGCCCTTAGATATGGAGTAAAGGTTAGTGGGTGTACTGTACATTTTGTAGATGAAAACACGGATACGGGAGCTATAATTCTTCAAAATGTAGTTGATGTTCATAGTGGAGATACCCCAGAAGTATTACAGCAAAGAATACTAGTAGAGGAGCATAAGGCTCTTCCACTAGCTATAAAGCTTATAAGTGAAAATAAGGTTGTTATAGAAGAGAGAAAAGTTACTATAAAGGAGTAGAATTTTATGATAAGAAGAGCTTTAATAAGTGTTTATGATAAATGTGGAATTATAGATTTTGCAAAATTCTTAAGAGAACAAGGAGTAGATATAATATCTACTGGAGGGACTTATAGTCTATTAAAAGAAAATAATATAGAAGTTAAAGAGGTAGCAGAAGTTACTAATGCACCGGAGATGTTAGATGGAAGAGTAAAGACACTTCATCCGATAGTTCATGGTGGAATACTTGCTATAAGAGATAATGAAGACCATATGAATAATTTAAAGGCGAGAAATATAGAAACAATAGATTTAGTTTGCGTTAATTTATACCCATTCTTTGAAAAGGTAAGAGAAGGCTTAAGTTTTGAAGATACTGTAGAATTTATAGATATTGGTGGACCTACAATGCTTAGAAGTGCAGCTAAAAATTTTAAAGATGTTGTAGTTATAAGTGATGCAGATGATTACAAAATAGTTATGGATGAAATGGAAATTAATGGAGATATTTCATTTAAGACACGTAAGTATCTTGCTATGAAGGTATTTAATCTTACAACTGCATATGATAGTGCTATATGTGAATATTTATCAAATAATATAGAAAAGGAAGAACCTGCTTCCAGTAAATATTTATCTCTATCATTTGAAAAGATGGATGATTTAAGATACGGTGAAAACCCACATCAAGGAGCTAAAGTTTACACAAATACTAATAAAAAGGGAATGCTTAATAATATTGAGATATTAAATGGTAAAGCGCTTTCTTATAATAATATAAAAGATATGGATATAGCTTGGAAGGTTGTAAATGAATTTCAGGAAATTACATGTTGCGCATTAAAGCATAATACACCTTGTGGAGTTGCAGTTGGTGAATCAGCATTAGATGCTTATAGAAAAGCCTATAACTGTGATAACATTTCAATCTTTGGTGGTATTGTAGCATTAAATACTACGGTTACAGCAGAAGCAGCAGAAGAAATGAAAAAGATCTTTTTAGAGATTGTAATTGCTCCTAAGTTTGATGCAGAAGCTCTAGAAATTCTTAAAGGTAAGAAAAACTTAAGGGTAATAAAATGTAGTGCAAAACCAGATGATAACATAGAAGTTATGTCTGTAGATGGTGGTATCCTAGTTCAGGATGTAGATAAGGAAATTTACAATGAGTTAAAGGTAGTTACTGAAGTGAAACCGTCTAAAGAGCATATGGAAGATATGATCTTTGGAATGAAGGTTTGCAAATATGTAAAGTCTAATGCTATTGTGGTAGTTAAGGACAAGATGGCAAAAGGTATTGCAGGTGGTCAAGTTAATAGAATTTGGGCTACTGCTCAAGCTATAGATAGAGCTGGAGATGGAGTAATACTTGCATCTGATGGATTCTTCCCGTTTAGAGATTCTGTAGATACTGCTCATGAACATAACATTAAAGGAATAATTCAACCAGGTGGATCTATTAAAGATGAGGATAGCATTAAGGCTTGTAATGAATATGGAATACCAATGGTAGTAACAGGCATGAGACATTTTAAACACTAATTTTAATAGTAGAGGTGATTATATGAAAATATTAGTTGTAGGAAATGGTGGAAGAGAGCATGCTATAGCATGGAAGCTTAGTGAAAGTGAAAAAGTTTCTAAAATATACTGTGCACCAGGAAATGGTGGAACATTTATGGAAAAGAAATGTGAGAATGTAAATATAGCAGACAATGAAGGGCTTCTAAAATTTGCATTAGATAATTTAATAGATTTAACAGTTGTTGGTCCTGAAGTATATCTTTGTAATGGTATAGTAGATTTATTTAAAAGTCATAATTTAAAAATATTTGGACCAAGTAAAAAAGCTGCCAGCTTAGAGGGTAGTAAGACTGTGGCCAAACAGTTTATGAAACTTTATGGAGTTAAAACAGCGGCATATGAAGCATTTAACAACGCTGAGGAAGCTTTAGATTATGTTGAAGGTGCACAGTATCCTATAGTAATAAAAGCCGATGGTCTCGCAGCTGGTAAGGGCGTTATAATTGCAGAGAATAAAATTGAAGCAATAGCTGCTATAAATGACTTTATGATAAAAGATGCCTTTTCAGGAGCAGGAAAAGAAATTATTATAGAGGAATTTTTACAAGGTGTAGAAGCGTCTATATTAAGTATTACAGATGGTAATACAATTCTTCCTTTTATATCTTCAAAGGATCATAAAACTATATTTGAAGGAAATAAGGGACCTAATACAGGTGGTATGGGAACTATAGCTCCAAATCCTTACTGTAATGAAGAGGTATTAGAAGCTTTTCAAAAGGAAATATTAGAACCTACGCTTAAAGGTATTAAAGAAGAAAAGCTAGATTATATAGGTATTATATTCTTTGGATTAATGATAAATGAAAAAGGAGTATATCTTTTAGAGTATAATGTTAGAATGGGAGATCCAGAAACACAGGTTGTATTGCCATTGATGGAAAGTTCACTGTTAGAATTAATAGAAGCTGCAATAAGTGTCAAATTAAATGCGAGTGAAGTTAGATTTAAAAATAAGACAGCTTGTTGTGTAATCGGAGCATCTAAGGGATACCCAGATAAATATAAAAAAGGTGAGGTAATATTAGGAATAGAAAGATGTAGTGAAAAAGTATTTATTGCAGGAGCCAAAGAAGCTAATGGTAAAATTATTACTAGCGGGGGTAGAGTTCTTGGAGTTACGGCTATTGGGAACAATCTAGAAGAAGCTACACATAAAGCATATAGTGGATTATCTCAAGTGGGATTTGATGGAATGTATTACAGAAAAGATATAGGAAAGTAACTATAATGGGATAAATTTTAATTTACTATATAAGATGCAGAATAAATGTTTATACAACTAACTATTCTGCATTTTTTGCGTATAAATATAATAGATATTAAAATAAAGAGCGTTATAGATTTAGTTAAGTAGGATTTATAGTGTCCTGGATATATATTAAAGCGAATGAGTATTTGATTAATGTAAGTGAAAAATTTAATCATTTATTAATTTAGATTTTTATATAACTATGGTAAAATCTATATATGATAAGTGAAGTTAGGCTTATATAGGAGGAATTATGGACTATAATAAATTTAATATAGAGGAAAAGTATGATAGTTACAACAATATAAGCGGAGTAGAAGCTGAAAAAATTCTATTAAGGCTTAAAGAGAATGTAGATTATGATAAAGGATATGATTATTATATATTAAAAGGTAAAATGTTATTAAAAAATGATAATATGCAAGAAGCTTTTACTGTTCTTCAAAGAGCTTTAGGATTTAAGGAAACAGATGAGGTTTATGATTTACTTTCATTTGCTTATTATGAAGTTGGAGATTATGAAAAAGCATTGATGTACATAGATTTATCCTTTGGAATAAATGTAGATGAGTATATTTATAACCATAAAGGAAAAATTCTAGAAAAGCTAGGTAAATTAGAAGAATGTTTTGATACATATTACAATGGTCTTAAGTATGCACTTAATACCTATAGCAGCTATGGGGATGTAGAGATTTTTGGAGAGAATGTAGCGAGAATAGGTGGAATATTGAAAAAAGCTTATTCTGATAATATAGAGCAATTTATAAGAAAAGGGGATTACTATAATCTTTATGAAAGCTATATAAAGCTGCTTAAAGTAATTTCAAGGGAAGAAGAAAATGATCATTATCATTCAAGCACAGAATATGTAAATATTAAGTATCTGGAACTTGTAGAAAAAGGAAGGTATATTTTAATTGATAATGATTACTTCTTAGAAATGATAAATATATATAAAATCTTGTATTATATAGAAAATAATTGTGAGTATGAGGATAAAGAGTATATTAATAAAAGCTATATAGATAATAAGGTGAAAGAACTTGTAGATGATGTTGTAGAGAGGACATCTTTGATTAATGATGTTAAGGTTATATTGGAGGTCTTAGATGAAGTTATAAAAATTAGGAATAAGGATTATTATGGGTATTTATATCATAAAGGTTTTATATTTATGAAATTAAAACGTTATGAAGAAGGTATCAATGTATTAAATAGAATTATAGAGCAAGAGGACTGTAGCTATTATATAAGAGTTCAGAGTTATGAATGTATGATAAAGGCTTTACAGGATGATGAAAATAAGTATAAGGATTTACATGTTAATTATAAGAGTAGATTATCTGATTTCTTAAGAATTGAGACTAAGAGAATAATAAATAATGAATTCTTGAGTCTTGATGATAAGTGTGAGAGGATATTTCATAATTGTAAAAGAGCAATAAATTTATCATTAGATGATGATTTTTGGTATGATTATCTAGAGATTTTATCCCTTGAATTTGGGGAAAAGTATGAGGTAATTGGGAAGAATCAGTCAGTATATAGAATAATAGAAAATTATAATAAAGCTATTAGCATATATGATAGATTAATAAATGTAAAAAGTAATTGTGATCATGGATATTATAGAAAGGGTAGAGCTATAGTTTTAGTGCTAAGAATTCTAAATAGTTCTAAGACATCTTTAAAGGATGCAAGTGGTGTTCATGGATTGGATTGTTTTGCTTATTCCGAAGTAATATATAACTTAAATAAGGCAATTAGCTTAAAAAATGATAATGGCAAGTATTTTAATTTATTGGCTAGAACACACTTTGAAATTGGAGAATACGACAAATCTTTAGGATATATAGAACATGCTATTCAATTAGTTCCCAATGACTTGTATATGAATCTTAATATTGTATGTGTTTATATTAGGAAATATAAATATACTGAGGCTGTAGATTATTTATTTAAGATGTCTTATAAGGATATGGATAGAGGAACAGTAAGGAAAACATTTCTTTCAAGGAAAGAGGTACTCAATTTTTTAATGGGAATATTTAATTTATATCAGAGACAAGACAAAATATATTATATTATTGCATATTATTTTTATGGCATTGTAGATTTTCAGTATGATAAAGCACTTACATTTGTAAATAACGCAATAGAGATGTCTGATGATGAAAGGTATTACTTGCTTAGAGCTAAAATATATTTTAAGAATCATAAATATGATGATGCGTTAAAAAGTGTAGAAGAAGCTATTGCAATTGATGATCATTATGATGAAGCATTTGTAATTAAAGAAAAGTGTAATAAAATTTTGGGTATATCATAGAAAAATTACAATATAATAAAAAATAATAACCCATGTGAAATTTTCAATTTTGCATGGGTTATTTTTGTATAAAACTATAAAAAATGTATTAAATTTATTTATATGGAAAGTATTATATATATAATTATATATGAAATGGGAGGTTTGATATGAAAAATAAAAAAATAAAGAGAGATAAAAAGAAGGGGTTTACATTAATGGAACTAATAGTAGTAATGGGAATTATCTCAGTACTAGTATTTATAACAGCACCTACATTTATATCAAAGATTGAAGATGCAAAGTTAAGTGCTGACATAGCTAATGCAAAGTCAATTGCAACGGCTGTGAAAACAGAATTATTGGAAGGGAAATTGGAGGGAAATACCACACTAACTGAGACTGAAAAAAATCATATAGTAAACACATATTTTGACGGAGAACTTCCCAAACCCCAATCAATAAAAGATGGCAATTTCCAGGTATCTATAGTCAGTAATAAGGTTAGTGTAAATGTTGGTGGAAAAGAATTTTATCCTAATTATGTTAAAGATGAAGTGAAAGAGACTGAGTAATTATTTATACTTTGATTAGCATTTATTTTATTGTAATATAATGGAACGAAATGCTGAGATTTTAGTTGGTAATAAGGTAATTAAATTTAATACAAGAAAATAAATATCTCAGAATGATTTTAAAATTATTCTGAGATATTTATAATATATTCTATTTTTGAAGAAATGAATATTTAGGAAGACCATTCTCATATTGAATTTTTGGTTCTCCCATGATTAATGGTAATGTATACTCATATGCTTCCTTAGTTACATTGTTTCCAGCTTCATTAATCCATTCCTTAGGGAAGTATTTTATAGAGTTTGCTACTTTAGAAGTATGAACAGCAAAAGTTTCTGATTTATATGGATTATCAGATACACGTTTAATACCAATCATATTGCCGCTTTCTCCATCTACAGAGTATTTTAATGCAGTAAATCCACAGTTGAAAGCTTCATCAATATCAGTTTGTGATGCAAAATGCATAGCACAACGTTGCATTGTTGAAAGCTCTATTGCTCTTACTTTTTTACATACACCACTATCGGTGATTAGATTTTTAAGGTAGCTACATACTCCACCTAATTGTGCATGGCCAAATTTATCAAGACCTGTACTACCCATTTCTCCAAGGAAGGTACCATCAGATGTTCTGATTCCTTCAGAAACAACAATTACAACGGAATTTTTTACTTCAAGTTTTTTTGAAATATCTTGTAAAAATTTATTATTATCGAAGGCAACTTCAGGAAGGTATATTAAGTCAACTACAGGTTCGCCATTTAAAGTTGCAACGCATGAACTAGCAGCAAGCCAACCAGTGTCACGTCCCATAGCTTCAACTATAAATACATTTTTAGCACTATAAACACTTGAATCTAATTTGTTTTCTAAAGCTATAGTAGAAATAAATTTAGCTGCACTACCGAATCCAGGAGTATGATCCATCACAGGAAGATCATTATCAATTGTTTTAGGCACTCCAAAAAATTTAACATGAAGATTATGTTCTTTTGCGTAGTTGCTTAGCTTATGAACAGTATCCATAGAATCATTTCCACCGATGTAAAAGAAAGTTTCAATTCCATATTTTGTAAAAATATCAAAAAGTTTAATATATTCTTCTTTATTATCTTCGTAGGTTTTTAATTTATATCTGCATGATCCTAGACCAGATGATGGAGTATAGATTAATCTATCTATAACATCCATTTCTATTTCAGAAAGGTTTATTATATTTTCATTTAGTATTCCTTCTATGCCGTTAATTCCAGCGTAAACAGTATCATAATAGTGGAATTCTTCATTTGCTTTAAATACTCCCATAGCACTTGCATTTATTACTGAAGTAGGGCCTCCAGATTGAGCTACTATACAATTTTTCATATATCAAACACTCCTTTTATCTTGTGCAGTAATTACTACACAGATTATCACGTCTTTTATATTATAATACAATTTATAATTCATAACAATTAGTATAATTAAATAGCATATATATTAATAATATATATATAAAATTTAAATAACTTTACATTTGGAAATTATGGTAAATTAAATAAAAGTTTAATTTTCAAATACTAACTATTAAATGACTTTTTAATTCTACAAATGGTATAATATTCATATGTTTTAAAACTAAAGGAGGAAAAAATATGAGAAGATATCCAATTGAAATAAATAATAAGTATGGCTATATAGATGAAAATGGTTCGGTGATTATACCCTTTAAATTTGATTTTGCAGATGATTTTGAAAATGATATTGGGTTTGTAGAGATGGATGGTTTATGTGGATTTATTAATAAAGAAGGAAACTATATTATAAATCCTAAATATGATGATATTAATTATTTTAATGAAGGAAGAGCATTAGTAGAATTAAATCATAAGTATGGATATATAGACTGTAAAGGTAATGAAGTTATACCTATAAAATATGAAGAGGGTAAAGGCTTTACTGAGGGTTTAGCAGCGGTAAAAGTTTTAGGAAAATGGGGATACATTAATAGAAAAGGGGAAGTAATTATTCCTCCAACATTTGATGAAGCAAATGAATTTGAAGAAAATGGTTTTGCAGTAGTGATGAAAAATCATAAGTATGGATATATAAATAAAGAAGGTAAATGTGTAAGTAATTTTATATATGAATATGCTAATAACTTTAGTGATGGATTAGCATCGGTAGGCTTAAATGGGAATAATGTATATGTAGATAGAAAATTTGATGTTATTATTAAAGCAAATTTTGACTTTACTACAGAGTTTTTAAACAGTACGGCTGCAGTTTCTGTTGAAAATCTATGGGGATATATAAACCTTAAAGGAGATTTTATTATAAAACCACAATTTAGTTGGGCAGATAGCTTTAATACTAATTATGCAGCTGTGTCAATAGATGATAAATATGGATTTATAGATAAGTTAGGAAATGCAGTAATACCTGTAGAATATGATAATGTGCTTGAATACAGTGAAGGATTATTTTCTGTAGAAGTAGATGGGAAATGGGGATTCTTAGATTTAAAAGGCGAGATAGCTATAAAACCAAGTTTTGATGAAGTAGAGAATTTCTATGATGGAATATGTAAAGTTATATTAGATGAAAAGGAAGGATACATAAATAAGCATGGTGAATTTATAATATAGTATATTATAGTTTAATAATTAATGCTATGAAAAGCACTTTAATGGTAATGTGCTTAACATTAATAAAATAATGGTATTAAGTAAAAATAAGGGGGAAATAATATGAGTATAATTGATTTGCATTGTGATACAATTTACCATATAGCTGACAATAAACAGTTAGAATTAAGAAAAAATGAGTTAGCTATAGATTTAGATAAGCTAAAAAAAGGAAATTCATTAGCACAGTTCTTTGCTTTATTTATTGATTTAGATGAACACAATAAACCCTTTAATAGAGCAATGGATATGCTAAATAAATTTTATGAAGAGATTGAAAAAAATATCCATAGTATTGATATAGCAAAAAATTATGAAGAACTGATGATTAATAAAGAAGAAGAAAAGATTTCTGCTTTTTTAACCATTGAAGAAGGAGAGGCAATAGAAGGTTCTATAAAAAATCTTAGAAACTTTTATGAATTAGGTGTCAGACTTATAACATTAACTTGGAATCATGAGAATGCTATTGGTTATCCAAATTGTAAGAAGGAATTTATGAATAAAGGGTTAAAGACATTTGGATTAGAAATGATAAGTGAAATGAATAATATGGGTATGATAATTGATGTTTCTCATCTATCAGATGGTGGATTTTATGATGTGTCTAAATATAGTAAATCTCCATTTGTAGCATCTCATTCTAATAGTAGAGAGATATGTAATCATTCTAGGAATTTAACTGATGATATGATAAAAGTACTTAGCAATAAGGGTGGAATTATGGGAATCAATTTTGAAAAGACATTTTTGAATAATAGCGGAAAATCTAGTGATGTGGATAGCATGATAAAACACATCAAGCATATTTATAATGTTGGAGGTATTGATGTTTTAGCTATAGGTAGTGATTTTGATGGAATTGATCCTGAAAATCTTGATATTAGAAGTATGGGAGAAATAAACAAACTTGCTAATCGATTAGAAAACTCAGGATTTACTGGAAGTGAAATAGATAAGATTTTATACAAAAATGCATTAAGAATTATTAAAAGTGTTCTATAGTTCTAGAAAATTATTAAATTTGTTTAAATATTACGAGTAAATTAAGTTATTTTAAGAATTTTCTGATAACATATAAATATATGTTGTTATTTTACATGAAAAGGGGCGGATGACATGGAGTATGAAAAACTAGAAAATAGCATTTCTTGTGGCAAAATTACACTAAAAAGAGTAGACATAGAAGGCAATGTTTGTGGAGAATTTGTAGAGTTTACAATTAGTCATGTATACGAAAATACAGGGGAAGAAGACGTTAAGGGTGTATACACCTTTCCTATACCGGATACTGCAGTTATATCAGGTTTTGAGGCAAATATAGGTGGAAGGCTTATAAAAGGCAAGGTAGAAGATAAACGAGAGATAGAAAAAATTTATGCTAACATTACAGATGACGCTGAAAATAAGATTACACTTGAAGAACTGAATAAAGAAAATTTTAAAATGTCAATTGGTACAATTTTGAAAGGTGAAACTGTAACCATAAAAATTTCATATATTGAAGAGCTAGTTTATGAACTTTCTAGGTTAAAATTAGTTATACCTAAGATAGTGCCACCATTTAATCCAGGTGATTATATAAATAATAAAGATGATTATGGCTTATCGTTAACTCTACTTGTAGAAGCCTTTGAAAAAAGCAAGTTATACTGTAACACTCATAGTATAAAGATAGAGGAAGGAGATAACAATTTATATAAAATAACTCTAGATAATGATAATCAAAGTTTAGATAATAATATGATTATATATTTAGAAGAATACAAGGAAAATGAAACCAGTGGAATAGTATATGAAAACTATAGTGAAGATAGCGGAATAGTTTATCTTAGATTTTTACCAGATATAGAAGAAGATGTAGAAGAGAAGAGTGATAATTATATTTTTCTTATAGACATATCAGAGTCTATGATAGGGGATAAAATTAAAGAAGCAAAAACAGCTCTTCATTTATGTCTTAGAAACTTAAATAAAGGTGATACCTTTAATATAGTTGCAATGGGTGATACTCTTAAGTATTTCTCTGAGGAAAGAAAAGTTAAATTTAATGAAAATAGTTTGAAAACAGCTTCAAAGTGGATTGATAATCTTAAATGTGAATATGATGCTGCAATATTTGAAGGTATAAAATATTCCTTTGAGAAAGAAAAGTATGGAGAAGAAAATATCATTATATTATTTACTGATGATGTTGTAGATGATGAAAAAGAGATACTAGATTATGTTGAGGACGTATGTAAGGAAAGCAGAGTTTTTCCTTTTGGAATTGATGCATCGGTAAACACATATTTTATTAACAAAATTGCTAGACTTACTTTTGGTAAGGCTGAATTTATTAATAGAAGTATTAGAATTGAAGATATTGTATTAAAACAATTTAATAGAATTAGAGGACTTCAAATCACAGATATTAAAATCGATTGGGGAACAATGAGTGTTCAAAAGACATATCCAAGAACAATTGAATATATGTACGATGGAGAGCCATTTTCAATATTTGCAAAAATCAATGGTAATCTTGAGGGTATAGTTACCTTAAATGGTATGGTTGATGGTAGGAGAGTTCAAAGGAGAATAGTTTTAACAAAGCTTGATTTGGAAGTTAATGCAAATCTTATTGAAAAGGTTTGGTATAAGAAAAGAATTGAATCCTTAGAAAATAGAATAGTATATGAACGTGGAGATATTCATGAGTCAATGAAAGAGAAGATAATTGAGATTTCTTCTGACATTGGTATTATTAGTGAGGAAACATCATTTATTCTAATTGAAGAGATTTATGAGCCAGTCTTAGGTGGAGTAATGAGAAAAATTCTACCAATAAATATTGAACTTAATAAGGTTGATACAAGGATCATATCTCCAAAAATTTATTATAGTCAAAGTCTAGAAGAGTTAGAAATGGATAATTTAAATCTTTATGGAATAGATAAAGTGGAACTTTTACGAATACTTGCTACTCAACAATTAGCTGGAGGTGCATTTGCTAATTCTATAGATGATGATGATGTAGATAAGCTTAAATATACTACTAAAAGCATATTGGCATTTACTATGCAAAGTGAAGGAATAGATATGTATAAAAATCTATTGATGAAGGCAGTTATGTACATTTTAGAAAACTATAAAAGTTTTATTAATAATAGCGAAGTTTTAATTTTAATATATTTAGCACTTAAGTCTGTTACTTCTAAAGTAGTTTTTAAAGATAATAAGAAAGTACAAATCATAGAAGCTTTAAACTTTGTAGAAAATGAATTAAAAAATAATAGTATAGATTTAAATACAATAGAAAATCAAGTTATGGAAGAAATAAAAGAAGAAAAACTCAAGAGTCAATTAAATATACTTATATATAATACTATAAGATAAAAAGAATTCCATAGGAAATTGAAGATAAATTTCCTGTGGAATTTATTTGTAAATATTAACACATAATGTTATTGTTATGAGTCGAATAATAAACAATGTTGTTTATTATGAATTTTATATACTGAGAGGTATGAACATGTTTTATGAATGATTATCAAAAAAGAGAAAAAAAGATTAAAGAGTCAAGACAATGGATAAAAAGTACTTTTTGCAGTAGATGTAAGGTATATGAATTTAACAACCTTAGTAACATAACTATAGAAAATATAGATATGTTAGTTAAACTTTATGATTATTATATATTTCATGGGCATTTAAGTAATTCACTAGATAATAATATTAAGATATCATTATCTAGTAGAATGACATCTAGTGGTGGTAAAACTATTTTTACTAAAACATACAAAGAAACTAATTACGAGATAAGGGTAAGTAGAAAAATACTTGAAATTTTTATAGAGGATGATCAGTCTAAGGTTATATGTGGAATTGAGGGTAATGACGTTATAGATGCTCTTATGCTTATATTAGAGCATGAGTTATGTCATGTGTTAGAGTTTAGTAGTTATGGTAACTCAAATTGTAAGAGACAGAGATTTAAGGATATGGCTTATAATATATTTGGACATAAAAGTAGCTATCATGAAATATTAAAGAATCCCTCAAACACGAATAAAGAAATTTGTTTTAGAAAAGGACAAGTAGTTAATTTTATATATAAAGGAAAGTGTATAGAGGGAATAATAGCAAATATTAATAAACGTGCTACAATTATGGTAAAAGATATAGAAGGTAACTATAAAGATAGTAATGGAATAAGTTATGTAAAATGGTATATACCTCTTTGCATGCTTAGGAATAAGGAGTATGAAAATGATTAAAGCAATTTTATTTGATTTAGATGGAACAATAATTGATACCAACGAACTAATATTAACATCTTTTGATTATGTATTAAATCGTTATCTAGGGTTAAAGGTATCAAAAGAAGATATTATAGAATCATTTGGGATACCCTTAACACAAGTAATATCACGTTATTCTGAAAATAGAGTAGATGAAGTTGTGGGTGAATATATAAGATATTCACTAGATAACCATGATCGATATATAAAGTCATATAACCATGTAGAAGATGGATTAATAAAATTAAGGGAAGCAGGATTAAATTTAGCTATTGTAACATCAAAACGAAAGAGAACTGCACTAAAAGGACTAAGATTCTTTGATCTTGAAAAATATTTTAATGTAATTATAACGCCAGAGGATAGCATAAATCATAAACCAGATGGAGAACCAGTTTTAAAGGCTTGTGAATATTTAAAGGTTAGTCCAAAAGAAACTATCATGGTAGGGGATAGTCATAATGATATTCTTTGTGGGAAGAATGCTGGAGCAAGCACATGTTTAGTTAGGTACACAGCTTTAGATGTAGATAAAATAATGAAGCATGAGCCGGACTTTGTAGTTGATAGAATTGAAGAAATTCTAGAAATTGCATTGGGGATAGTGTAAGGGTTAAAGAATTACTGCCTATTAGTTGTAATAGCATAAGTTCTTTTATCGAAATATACCATTCCATAAACGATCGTTTATGGAATGGTATATTTGTTTTAATAGCAAAACCAATTAATGCGTAGTTAAGTAGTGCCAGAATATAGTACTATAATTAATATACACCATATTTCCATGAATAAGTAAATTTGAAAGAGACCTTATACCATAAATAAGTTGCTGGAAGAGAAAAATGCAATACCAGAAAATATGAACTACAGCGAGGGGTTTTGGGAAACTGTAAAGAGTTGAAAGGATTAATATAGTCATATATATCATTGTCATAATTGAAAATATAAACTAATTGTTTTCTTAATTAATTAATTTATAAAATATGTTAAGACAAATTAATAGATTTTATATAATAGAAAATCACCAGAAACAATATTGCTGTTTCTGGTGATTTATTTATCTATAAAATCTATTTTTATTTCTTTTTCTATGTTTTTTCTTTATTTTAGAAATAATTATAAAGATAAAACATACAATAATTATTATTACTAAAATTGCTAATGCATAATATAATATATTACTTTTTATTATATCCATATTAGATATGTTTGGATATAAATCATACTCTTTCGTATATCCTTTTACAGATACGGTAGCTTTACCAATAGGCTTATCCGTATTTAAAGACCATGTGTTAATTTTATCTAATGCATAATTGAATTCTGGTGTTATTTCTGAATTATATAAGGTTATGTCTTCATGAATTGTAGTAGGTACCTTTATAGTTTTCTTCGGACCAATTATAGGTAAGATATTGTATTCAACTGTAACTTCTGTAACATTTGAAGATTTAGCCTTAAAAATTTCTTTTTGAGCATTAAATCCATAATTTGAAAGATCAGTAGTATCCTCGAATACTTGTACATCCTTAGGAAAATCATATTCAGAATCTAATACAACTATAGCAAGTGTACGATTATCTCTCTGATATAAAGATGCTAAGCATCTTCCGGACTTTTCGGTGTAACCTGTTTTTCCACCAATATTTCCATCAATTCCAATAAGCTTATTTCTATTTTCAATTATAGCAGATGGCCCATTAGCAGATGTTACTTCAGATTCTTTTTTCTTCATAGTCTCTCGAATCCATTCATTATCATAAACAGCATTTAAGAGTAGTGCCAAATCATATGCTGTTGTATAGTGCTCATCAGTATTATCATCAAGACCATTAGGCGTTACAAAATTAGTATTAGTCATGCCTAGTGCTTTTGCTTTATCATTCATCATCTTAATAAAGGTTTCTTCACTACCACCGATATTTTCAGCAATCATGTAAGCAATATCATTACCTGAATAAAGTAATAATATATCCATAGTACTTGAACCGGTAAATGTATCACCAGGAGTAATTGGATGAACATTAAGTCCATAAGAGTATGGTTCTTGGGTTAAAGCTGCCGCTGGATAAGTTAATAAGTCTGTTTTAGTCTTATTTTCTGATAAAAGTAGTGCCGTCATAAGTTTAGTAATACTAGCTGGTTGTTTCTTTTCATCGATATTTTTAGAATAAATTATTTCTTTAGTTTCTAAGTCCATGACAATAGCTGAAGTTCCTACAATTTCAGGAACTGAATCAGCTAGTACTGTACTTGAGAAAGATAAAGTAAATATTAAAGTAAAAAATATCCCAAATGCTAATGTTTTCTTTTTCACAAGTCATCTCTCCATTTACTATATTTTTAATCATTAAATCTTATTAAGTATAACATTTACTATATTTTTCAACAAGGAAAAGAAATAATAAGTTATACTTTTATAGTAATAATTTATGATATTCTATATACATAGATATTTATAGGAGTGGTAATTATATGAAAAATAGAAATGTGGAAGAAATATTAGATATATTTAATGGAAGAAAATCAAAATCAATACAAAATATAAAAGAGGCTGCAGTAATGATATTGTTGGAATCAATAAATGATGAACTATATATAGTTTTTCAAGTCAGGTCTAGAAAGTTAAATCATCAACCTGGAGATGTTTGTTTGCCAGGCGGGAAAGTAGAAAAGAATGAAACTTTTAAGGAAGCAGCAATAAGGGAAACTATGGAAGAAATGAATTTAAAAGAAGGGGATATAGATTTTATTGGAGAGATGGATTATTTTGTATCACCCTATGGTATGAAGATATATCCATTTATATCAAGGCTTAATGTTGAAACAATCAATTTCAATGAAGATGAAGTGGATCATATTTTTAAAGTACCTATAAGTTTTTTCATGAAAACAGAGCCCCTATTATATAACATGGAGATTGGACCCATTAATCAACAAGGATTTCCATATCATTTAATAAGAACTGGAGAAAATTATATCTTTTCTAAAGGTATCCTAGAAGAATATTTTTATCAGTGGAATAATTATGTTATATGGGGATTTACAGCTCATATAATAAAATCTTTTATAGATATCATAAAACACTAAAAGTAAATCATATAATACAATAAAAGGTATAGTGGCAATTAAATTTGCCTTTGGGAGGTATTATATGTGTGACAATAAGTGTGTAAGTATATTCATAGAGAATGCTATGGAAACCCTCCAAAAAGTAGGTATTCATAGCATCTATGTTAAATCTAAAGAAGAAGCTAGAAATTTTATAATGTATCACATTAATATTGGAACTGTAGTTAAATTGGATAGTTCTTTACAAGCTTTGGATTTAAGACTAGAAAAATCAATAATAGAAAAAGGTGGTAATATTGTTAATGATTATTCAGACAATATAATAGTTGATGAATTACATTATAGGAAAAGTAGTATTGCAGAGCTTTATTTATGTGGAGGAAGTTACATGTTTTCAAAAGATAGTATGATTTTATCAAGTTCTCTTAATAATAATTGTTTCGGAATCAATAATAAGGGTAAAAAGATTATAGTAGCGATTCATACAAATTCTAATAGTATAGAAAATAAAAGCAATAAGTACATTTTTAAGGAGATTGCACGTATTGAAAAAATGGTTACAAATAAAAAAGGTACTATAAATAAAGCATGCAAAGGCACAGAAGAAAGTAATGAAAATAATTTTTTAAGACAAAAAAATACTAACAATGACATAAGTGTTGTTTTTATAGAGTAATATTTATTTAATAGACATAATTGCAGTGATTATAAGATTTTAATCACTGCAATTATTAGATATGATTTAATAATATTAAACAAAAGAAATAACAATTTTAAAATAGATAAAAAGTCTAATTAATCTACTAAAAAAGCTTTATTTTGAGAAAATTCTAATTTATAATTTAGGGTATTAAAGGATATGTGTTTATTTAAGTGGGGGGTGTTATGAGTGTTTAAATGTACTTTTTTGTCAACTTATGATGAGTATGTGGAATGTTCGAAAGAGTGTACCCTTTATAATTGGGCTGAGAATGATAATAAGTGCCCCTTTACGGAACTTAGGAGCAAAGGTAAAAAAGTAAGAAATATTTATGATTATGATCTTTATAAAGAGGATAAATCTTTACCTGTATCAATTGCCTATAAGGATAATTATTTGTAATACTCATAGTGGTTAGATTGAGAATTAAATTAATCTATTTAAAATAGATTAATTTAGCAATATCAAAAATATTAGAAAGTATAAATATAGAGACTCCTCAGCAATAATAACAACTGAGGAGTCTCTATTTATTTCTTCAAATAAAATATACATGTAGTATTACTTTGTCTTGCTGTTACATCCTAAACAACTATTGCACTTTGAAGATTTTAACAAGATATTTTTAGTTAATGGAGTTAATTTTAAATAGAGTTTATCATTTTTCAATATTATGGTAACATCTTTAAATTTATTTACTAGTTCACTATTATAACATACATTTAATCCGCAGATATCTTCTACTATAGAACTATTTTGGCAATTATCTAATAAAATATCTATTTTCGAAGATTTGCAACATCCATTAGATGTACTTTCACTTAAACATATACAGTCATATTCATCATGAAATAATAATAAATTATTAATAAAATCAAATGCTTCATTTGAAATTCTTATTTTAAGCTTATTTTCCAATTTTTATCATACTCCTCATAAATTAAGATATTAATATTATTCTTCATACATTGAAGAGTATTCATGTAATAATGATTCTTTTAGGTTCCACAAATCTTTTGATAAATCAACATAATATTTATGTGGATTTTGAAGTCTTCTTATTTCAGACCATAAATTTGATCTTTCTTTAATACTAAACTCCTTTATATCCATAACAGAGGGACTTTCATATATGCAAGTACCTTTATCAAAAATTTGAACCATAAGCATTTTAATATTATAGTTTTTAATTTTTTTCTTTTTCCAAGTATAGTTAGGATCAAATAATTCTAAAGGCTTATTATAGTCAAAGCATTCACCGTTTAAAGCTATTAAATCTGCTATAGCTTTATTTGTTTTCTTGTCATAAACTCTATACAACGACTTAAAACCAGGATTTGTTATCTTTTCTACATTTTCACTTATTTTTATTTTAGGAACTATAATATTATCTTTTTCAATAGCTACAAGCTTATATACACCACCAAATACAGGTTCACTTCTTGCAGTAATTAATCTTTCACCTACTCCAAAACTATCAATTTTTGCGCCATTATCTAGAACGGCCTTTATTATGAATTCATCTAGAGAATTAGAGATAGTTATCTTAACATCATCATATCCAGCTTCATCTAGCATTTTTCGAACTTCATAAGAAAGGTATGCTATATCTCCACTATCGATTCTTACAGCCTTTGGTCTTTTTCCAAGAGGTTTTAAAACTTCATTAAATACCTTAATAGCATTAGGTATACCTGATTTTAGCACATTATATGTGTCAACAAGAAGCACTGTATTATCAGGATAGGTGTTTGCCCAAGCGGTAAATGCCTCATATTCATTATCAAATAGTTGAATCCAAGAGTGAGCCATAGTTCCAGTAACCGGAACATGGAATAATTCATCAGCCATAGTGCAGGCTGTTGAGTTACAACCTCCTATAATTGCAGCTCTAGCACCGTATAATGCACCATCATATCCTTGAGCTCTTCTAGAACCAAATTCCATAACAGGTCTTCCTCCAGCAGCTTCACATATTCTAGCAGCTTTTGTAGCTATCAATGTTTGATGATTAATAGTTAAAAGAATCATAGTTTCAATAAATTGAGCTTGCATTACAGGGCCTCTTACAGTTATTAGTGGCTCACTAGGAAATACAGGTGTACCTTCAGGAATTGCCCATACATCACAACAAAACTTAAAATTTTCTAGATAATTAAGAAAAGCTTCGCTGAATAAATTTTTATCTTTTAAATAATCAATATCTTCTTTGGTGAATTTAAGGTTAGTCAAGTATTCAATTAATTGTTGAACACCAGCCATTACGCAGTAACCTCCACCATCAGGTATTTTTCTGAAAAACATGTCAAAATAGGCTACGGTATCTTCAACATTATTATTTAGATATCCATTAGCCATAGTAAGTTCATAAAAGTCAACTAGCATTGTAAGATTTCTTTGACTTTTTATATCAAATTTAGTTATTGTACTCATTTTAGTTCTCCTCACTTATAAACCATAAAATTTTATAAATTACAGATAAATTTAACATTTACATCTAATATATAGTACCACATAGGTAATTTCATTTCTATAGTATAAGTGCAAATATTATGGTAATATTAATAAATTGAAAATATAAAAAAGGGAAGATTTGTATTATGGTAGAAAATAAATTTAATAATCTTAGTAAAGAACAAATTGAAGCAATCACGTGTGATTATGAAAATATACTAGTGAGTGCAGGCCCAGGAAGTGGAAAGACTGTTGTTATTGTTAATAGAGTATATAATCTTATAAATAATAAAAAAGTTTCTCCCAAAAATATTATTGTAATAACTTTTACAAAAGCTGCAGCAAATAATATGAGAAGTAGATTTTTAGCTATAGACAATAGCAAAACAAGTCCTTTTTTTGGAACTTTCCACGGGTTATGTTATAAAATTTTAAAGTCTTATTATGGAGATATAAAAATTATAGAAGGATGGGAAATCTATAAGATAGTTAAAAACTTTCTCACTACATATGTGGAGGATGTAGGTGATGAACGTGTTAAAGAATATATAAATGCATTATCTACATATAAATGTAAAGGTTGTTATGAAAAGGAAGGAAACACATCTGTAGATAAGGATATATTGAAAAATTGCCTTGATTTTTATGAAGCCTATAAAAAAGAAAAAGGTGTTATAGATTTTGAAGATCTTCAAATAATGTGCAGAGATTTATTTGTGAAAAATTCTCGTATATTAGATTATTATAAAAGTCAATTTAAACATATACTAATAGATGAGTTTCAAGACAGCGATGATGTCCAAATAGATATATTAAGTCTTTTAAAGGGAGATAATAATTTATTTGCGGTCGGCGATGAAGACCAATGTATTTATAGTTTTAGAGGAGCAAACCCTTCTTATATGGTAAACTTTGAGAAGAAATTTAATGATGGGAAAATATTATACCTATCTACTAATTATAGATCTAAAAGAAACATAGTAAGTTTATCTATGAAATCAATTAAACACAATTTAGTAAGAAATTCTAAAAGTATTATTTCGAATAAAAATCAAGATGGACTTATATGCTTTCAAGGGGTAAGAAATGAAACAATACAAGGTTCATTTATAAGTGATTATATTTTGAGATTAAAAGAGAGTTCAATTTGTGATTTTAATGATTTTGCAGTTGTATATAGAACTAATATGGAAAGTAGAAGTATAATAGATAATTTTATAAGGAAAAAGATACCTTTTAGGTTGATAGATAAACAATATAATTTTTTTACACATTTTATCTGTCAAGACATCTTAGCATATCTTAAATTAAGTATATATCCATTTAGTATTGAGTCTTTTGTTAGAATAATAAATAAACCATATAGATATATTAGTAAAAATAATTTAGATACAATAAAGCGAGATGTTGGATTAAATAATATTTTTATAAAATTAAAAAATTTAGAAAGTATTCCTATTTTTCAATTAAAAATACTTGATAAGTTGGAAAAAGATATATCTTATTTAAATAAGATGTCACTCCCTACTGCTGTAGATTTTATAATAGGAGATTTAATGTATCATAAGTATTTAGTGGAGTATGGAAATAAGTATAACCTTTCAATAGAAGATTTAGAAAATGTATTAAATGAATTTAAGGAAAGTGTAAAGGGATTTAAAACTATAAGTCAGTTTTTAGAACATGTATCTTTAGTTGAAGAAGAAACTAAAAAGGCCACAACTAGGAATAATGATAAAAAGGAAGGTGTTGTTTTAAGCAGTATTCACGGCGTGAAAGGAATGGAGTTTAACACTGTATTTATGATAAATGTTGTAGATGGTTTTATACCTTATAACAATAATAGTTTAGAAGAGGAAAGAAGATTATTTTATGTGGGAGTAACTAGGGCAATTAATAATTTAATATTTGTAGCTCCTGAATTTATTAGAGGAGAGAAAAAAGATAAATCTAAGTTCTTAACAGAGTGTAATTTACAAGCTGAGATGTTAGGACAGTCAGAGTTTAAGGTAGGGATAAGAATCACACATAAATTTTACGGAATTGGGACTATAAAAAGTATAGATGATTCTAATATAAGCATATTATTTGAAGATATGCAAAGAAAGTTTGATTTTTCTGTACTGATAAATAATGGACTTATAGAGACTAAAGATGATGATGTATAGTTATTAATTAATTCTTGTGTATTGAAATAAAAAGAGTTCTGTTATATTATAATGGGTAGAGGTAACATTATAGTTTGATATATAATAGGCTTTATGTCTATTATTTTTTTATATATAATCAAATAGGATTAATTTCTATAGGAGGAATAAAATGAATTTTATCTGTGAGGCTGAAGAAATAAATCAAGAACTGATTCAGATTAGAAGAGAATTTCATAGAAATCCAGAATTAGATTTTGACTTATATGAAACTTCTGAAATGATAAAGAAGTTTTTGAATAATGAAAAGATCGAATTTTATAGTTGTGCTAAAACTGGTATAGTAGCTAATATTTATGGAGAAGCTGAAGATAAAAATGAAAAAACAATTGCAATAAGATGTGATATGGATGCACTACCTCTAGATGATAAGACAAATAATGCCTATTCATCTAAAACAATAGGTAAAATGCATGGGTGTGGACATGATGCTCATATGACTATGGTGTTAGGAGCGGCAAAACTATTAAATAAACATAGAAAAGAGATTAAGGGAAATATAAAGTTTATTTTTGAGCCAGCAGAGGAGACATCAGGTGGAGCTAAAATCATGATTAAAGAAGGAGTATTAGAAAATCCACATGTAGATGCAATAATAGGGTGTCATGTAGATGAAAGTTTAGAAGTAGGAACAATAGGTGTAAAGCGTGGAGTTGCATATGCAGCATCGAATCCATTTACTATAAGTATATTGGGTAAGGGAGCTCACGGAGCTAGTCCACACAAAGGGGTAGATCCGATAATAATTGCGTGTCAAGTTATAAATTCCCTTCAAATTTTAGTTAGTAGAGAAACTAGTCCTGTATCTCCAGCAGTTATAACTATTGGAACAATAAATGGTGGAACAGCATCAAATATAATACCAGATAAAGTTACTATAACAGGGATAATTAGAACTATGAACATAGAAGATAGAGAATATATAAAATCAAGATTAGTACAAATTGTGGAACTTCAAGTTGAAAGCTTGCGGGGAAGATGTGAGATTGTAATAGATGAAAGCTATCCATGCCTTTATAATGATGATCACATATTTGATATTTTTCAAAATGAAATAAAAGCTTTATTGGGAGATGATAAAGTTAAGCTGTTACATGAGCCTACAATGGGAGTTGAAAGCTTCTCATATTTTTCATTAGAAACACCAGCTATGTTTTATCAACTAGGGTGTGGAAATAGAAATAAAGGAATAATTCATCCTCTTCATAGTAGTTTATTTGATATTGATGAAAAATGTTTACAAGTAGGAGTTGCAACTCATTGTACAATGGCTATAAACTATCTAAATAAAATACGATAAGAGATAAAATGGAGGAAAATATGAATATAGAAATAGGATCCAACGAAGCAGGTCAAAGGTGTGACAAATTTCTTAGGAAGTTATTAAAGGATGTTCCATTAAGTGCTATTTACAAAAGTTTTAGAAAAGGTGATATAAGAGTAAATGGCAAGAAAATAAAGGAACAATATGTTTTAGAACAAGGCGACAATATAGAGATTAGATATATTAAAACTAGTGGAGAGAAGAAAGAATTCAAACGTATAGAGAATAGTATTTTAAAGATAACCTATGAAGATGAGAATATTCTTATGGTAGAAAAATGGCCTAATCTTTTAGTTCATAGTGATACTAAAAATGGAGAAAATACACTAACAGATTATGTACTTTCATACTTATACGATAAGGGAGATTATGAACCTGAAAAAGAGATAACATTTACACCAGCATCTTGCAACAGATTAGATAGAAATACCTCGGGAGTAGTTATGTTCGGAAAGAATTTTAAGTATTTAAAAGTTCTTAATGAAGCTATAAGAGAAAGAAGTATAGAAAAATATTATATGTCACTGGTAAAAGGTAGAATTAAGGATGGAGTATATACAGGATATATACTTAAGAATGAGGATGCTAATATATCTAAGGTATACCCAAAGGAAGTACCTAATAGTAAAGAAATTGCAATGGAAGTTAAAAACATACAAAGTTGTGGTACATTCTCACTTATAGAAATCAATCTACTTACTGGAAGAAGCCATCAGTTAAGAGCTCATTTAGCTGAACTAGGAAATCCAATAGTAGGAGATTTAAAGTATGGAGATAAAAAGCTTAATAGCTTTTTTATAAATAGATATGGACTGGATTATCAATTTTTATATGCTTATAAGGTTATATTTAAGTCTAATTCAGAGGAACTTGAATACATGAAAAATAAAACTATTGCTGAGTCCTTACCACCAGTATTAAAAAAGATTAAAAATGATGTGTTTAAGTTTTAGATGTATTTGGGTTTTAATGGAGGGGTAATATGAATGACAGAACTGAGTTAACTCAGAACTCTGTAGCCAAGGGGTTTATGGTTATGACTATAGCTATGATGTCAGTAAAGGTATTATCAGTGCTGTATACTCCAATACTAAGATATATATTAGGTACAGAGGGATATGGGATTTACTATTCATCCTATACAATTTTCACATATATATATACAATAGCAAACGCAGGGATTCCTGTGGCTATTGCAAAGCTAGTATCAGAACTTCAAGCACAAGGTAACTATAAAGATGCAATAAAAACATTTAAAGCTTCAAGATTTATGCTTATTATAGTAGGATTAGTTTTATCTATTTTTATGTTTGTAGGTGCAGCTCCTTTAAGTGCATCATTTAACAGTATAGAATCAACACTATCTATGAGGTGGTTAGCTCCTGGAATATTCTTTACATCCTTAATGTGCGCTTATAAGGGGTATTTTCAAGGCACAGGAAATATGACACCAACAGCAGTAGCTCTTGTAGGTGAACAGACTCTTAATATTATATTTAGCTTGTTATGTGCTTATCTCCTTGTAGGTTCAGGTAAACCGTTTGGAGCAGCGGGAGGAACTATTGGTACTGTGGTTGGAGCTCTTGGAGCTTCACTATACTTTATTTGGATATATAATAGAAATAAAGATGGTCTTAAGTATAAAAAAAATGAGTCTGGTGTAAGTAGATTAAGTAATACTGATATTGTAAAATCTATACTAAAATATGCTATTCCTATAACTATAGGTTCGGGGCTCCAAAGCTCAGGAACCCTTGTAGATTTGAAAACTGTAAAAGCACGGCTTTTATCTACGGGGTTAAGTCAAAAAAATGTAGATATACAGTGGGGATACTTATCCTTATACAATACTCTTATTTCAATTCCTATGGCTATAATTGGAGCACTAGCTATATCATTACTTCCAGCTATTTCGAGAGTAAATACACTAAATGATAAGAAAAAACTGAGATTTAGTATTAAGTCATCATATAGAGTTACATTTATGATAGCTATTCCATGTGCAATAGGACTTGGGGTTCTATCAATGCCTATTGTAAGAATTCTAGGATATGACAGTGAAGTATCACCACTTTTAATATGGGGATCTTGGGTATTGATATTATATGCAATTAGTTTAGTGCAAACATCCATTCTTCAAGGAATGGGGAAGGTAACGATAGTAACCATATTTTCAGTCTTGGGTATTATAGCTAAAATTTTTGTTAACTATATGTTAGTAGCTGTTAGTGGTATTGGAATACTAGGTGCCATATTCGGTAATGCAGTTTGTTATTTAATAATGGTAATATTATTTCAATATCAGATAAATAAATCTTTAGGAGATAAGATTAGTTTGATTCCTTGTGGATTTAAACCGATAATAGCAGGCTTTGGTATGGGTGTTATAACTATTCTCTCATATAAAACTATAAATATAATATTTAGTTTTATCTTAAATAGATATATTTTAAATGTTATTACGGTAGTAATAACAATAGCTATTGCAGCCCTTGTATATTTATTATTACTTATATCTATAGGTGGTGTTAAAAAAGCTGATTTAAGAGCTTTACCTAATAGATTTATTAAATTTATACCAGTTAAAATTTACCATAAGTTAAGATAAAAATAGAACCACTTGTAGGTGGTTCTATTTTTATGAACTTTTTCTTATTAATATACTTGACATAAAGAACAATGAAAAAGAAACAGTGATAATTATTATAGACTTTATAACCATAACAGAGTCGGATATAGTAGTGTTCAATACCTTTGAGATAATAAATATAAATATAGTTAACAATATCATAATTATAAGTTCTCCTATTGGAAGAGAAAGTTCTATCACTTTTCCTATATAATAGAGATTTATTAAAAGTCCTATAATAGATGTAATAATTATGGATATACCATATCCATAGATATTAATACTTGGAATGCCGATAAGTATAAATAATAGAACTAACTCTATTAGGGCTGTGACAATAGAGCTTACAAGAATGACCTTTTGCTTACCTATACCATTTAAAATACTATATGTGCAGAAATGACAATACATAAATGGAGCGGAAAGAGATGCTAACTTTATAAATTCTCCTAAATCACTTCTATCAAAGAAAAGTTTTCCTAATAAATCAGGACATACAAAGCATACAAGTACTGTCGATACCCCTAACATAAAACAAATTTTAATAACTTCATTTACTCTAGAATTTATATTAGAAAAATCCTTCTCGCTTAGCTTTCTAGATATATTAGGTATTATTACCGTAGACAAAGATATAACTATTACTAAAGGAAAATAAACTATTGCTAGTGCCATACCATTGAATTTTCCAATTACCTCTAGTGCTCCTATGTAATCAAAGCCAGCTGCAACTAACCTCCTTGGAACTAATAGCGTAGATACACTCTGAAGTGCTGTAGTTAAAAAACCATTTATGGCTAGAGGAACTGCAATTATCAATACATTAAATAATAATTGGACGCTATTTTCAGTGCGTACACTATTTGTATAAGGTATCTTTTTTTTGCTGCGTTTGCAAAATATATATAAGAATACAAAACTTATTATTTCACCAATAGTAAATGCAAAGTAGGTAGCAGCTACTGTGTTTTCTATAGTTTTAAGGGAAAAGTAGTATATAATACCTACTAATAAAATCATTCTAACAGCTTTTTCTAATATATCTATAACTGATGGTGTAATGACCTCAGACACTCCATAAAAATACCCCTTATAGACACAAGAGATAGCTATAAATATTATAGCTGGTGATGCTATCCACAAAGACTGAATTGCTCTAGAATCTTTGATGATATAATTACAAATTAGTGGAGTCGATATGAACATAAAACCTGCTATGAAAATTGACCAAAGTATAATAAAAACTAAGGAAGCAGCAATAGTTTTATGTAAATCCTCATATCGTTTTGTACCTATGCAAGCAGAAGTTTCTTTTGAGATTGACGCGATTATTCCACCACAGACAAGGCAACAAAATAAGTCGTATATTGGCATAATTAAACCATAAAGGCCAACACCTTCTGGACCTAGTTGTCTTGATAGTATAATTGAAAACATAAACCTTAATACACCCATAGCCATATTAGAAAGAGTTAGTACGAATGTATCTCTATAAAAAGTATCTTTATCCATCTTTATATACCTCCAATTAATATAATAATACTTATGAAGGGAATTTATGGATTATTCTATTGGTATTTATTTTTATCAATTATTTAACTTAATGTCAACTTAATGTAATTTAATAAAAGCAAATTAAATATATATAAGTGTAAAGTAATAATTATGTGGGGGAATTATGAAAAAAATAATAGGATGGATTTTGATAATAGTAATATCTATAGGTTCTGTACTAATAGTCAAAGAAAAAAGCGATATATATGATATAGGAGTTAATGATACACAAATAGAAATGAAAATAAGGTGTAAGGGCCTAAAGGATTCCGTTGACTTTACAATGAATGAAAAAAGCATATTTTTAGCATTTTCTAACAGAATACTATGTATTCCTAAGGAGGGTGAGCCATATAATCTTATTGAAGATGATAAGCTTGATATTAGGTGTCTTGAAATTAACGGTGATAAACTATACTTTTTAACAAAAAATGAAATAATGAGTGTTGATATTACCAATAGGAGTGTAGAAGAATGTTTAGGTAGTATACCTAATAATGGAGATTACAAAGATGTTATGATTAAATCATATAAGGAATATTTATTTATATCAATTAGTTCAGCTACTAACTCAGGAGTAGTAGGTAGTGATAATCAATGGTTGAATGATAATAAAAATATACATGACATATCTCCAAAAGATATTATATTAAATAAAAACAAAAATGGAGCATTTGTTTCAGTGGGAACTTCAAATACAGAAAATGAAGTAATTAAGGGAGAAGCTATAGGTAATTCTTCTATTATAATTTTTAATACAAATACAAAAAAAATAGAGACATTTGCTTGGGGTATAAGGAATGTTAAAGGTATGGATATTGCTACGGATGGAAGGGTGTTTACGGTAGTTGGTGGTATGGAGAATAGAGGCATAAGGGCAGTTGAAAATGATAGTGATTATATTTATGAAATAAAGAAAGATTATTGGTATGGATTTCCTGATTTCTCAGGAGGTGATCCATTAAATTCACCTAAATTTCAAAGTAAATCTTTAACTGTAAATACTCCTTTAATGGCAAAATATCCGATGATACCACCGGCACCAATATATGAACATAGTGATTTAAATACTCTAAAGTGGATAGTGATAGATGATGACGGTGCTATAGATGAAAATAAGATATTATGCTTATATTTTTATGATATTAAAGATAATAGCATACTATATAGTAATATTCAGGGTACTCCACAAAAATTAATTGCTTTAAAAGAAAATTGCGTAGTATCAAATATGAAAATAATTAATGATGAATTTTATATTTTAGACAATAAACATGGATTTCTGTTTACAATATCTAAAAAAAGTAAATCTAATTAAAATGATTAATATTTTATAAATTTATATCCAACAACAATATAATATGATAATGTTATTAAATAATAATATGTAATTAGAGTATAATATTATTTAATAACATTATTTTTAGTGTCGTAAGAAAATTGTAGGTGAGTTAAATGAAGAAGATGGAAAGAACATATAATAAAACTATGAAAGCCATAATAAGAGTTGCTAATCCTATTAAGAAAAGAATAAAAAGAACTGATTGTATAGTCCACAAATTTATAAATAAGGAAGCTCTTAAACTATTGAAATCAGATGGGTATATTGAAGAATATAATTTCTTTGTGAAATATATTTCAGATTTAAATAAAGGAGTAAAATGGGCGGATGCAGATTTAAAAAGCACTAATCACTTCTATCATTATGAAAAAGGAATAGGCCTTTATGGATTTTCAAATGCTAAAGAAGAATGCATTAAATATTATAAAGCTTCAATTTTTTATGGCATAAATTTAGAAACTAATAAGGCTATGTTCTTATTAGGTGCTGCATGTCATTTAGTGCAAGATTCTACTGTACCGGCACATGCAATGAAAAATTTAAAAAGGCATAAGCCATTAGAAAGCTTTATAATTGATAAAGTTTTGAGTGGATACTATATTGAGATGGATGAACATGTCATAAGATACGATAATACTGAACAATATATTATCGAAAACACTAAATTTGCAGTTAAAACTGAACGAATCTTTGAAAATATAAAAGTTAAACAAGAAAGATTTAATGAAGTGTCTGAAGTTATACTACTTCAGGCTTGTAAAACAACAGCTGGTTTAATGATTGATTTTTATAAAATAGTAAAACAAATAGAACTGGAAGAAGATAATTTATAAGTATAATAAAGAACTACTATATTTAAAATAGTAGCTCTTTTATTATGTATAAATAATAAAAAATAAAGGGATTTGTAAATATTTAAAGAATATTAAAACTATAATTGAATAGGAGGTGTATTATGGAAAGTTTATTTGTAAGTTTGGAAAAAGAGGTCTTTAGAGGAAATGTTTTAGATATTACTTATGAAAATGAGGGCATAATATATAACACAAATAAATATTATGATAATTTTATTGATGTAGATTATCTTGAAAGTGCATTAGCTAAAGAAGGTCAACTAGAAGAGCATTATGATAGCTGTATATTATTTTTTTCTTTAAATAAAGTTAAATCTAATAAGGAAAGGGAACATCTTTTTAATAAAATTTATAAGTCAATGAGAAAAAATGGATATATATATATATGGGATATAGAAAAAAGACCATTGCAAGTTTCTAATATAAATATAAGAGTTTCATTACCAGATAAAACACTAAGAAATTTAAAGGTGAATTTATATAATGTACTTAGTGATAATACACCAGAAAAAATTATAAATAATTTAAAGGATGATTTTGACATTGTAGAAATAATTACATCAAATGGTATCTTTAAAATTGTTGGTAGAAAGAAAGGATGTTAAAAAAATAATGAAAGTAGTTTTAGTCGCAGTAAATTCAAAGTATATCC
The DNA here is from genome assembly GCF_036646415.1 of Clostridium sp. Classification (GTDB taxonomy): domain Bacteria; phylum Bacillota; class Clostridia; order Clostridiales; family Clostridiaceae; genus Clostridium_J. Next base: position 61,681 of record NZ_JAVXMF010000008.1, read on the forward strand.
ACAGTAATCTAGCAGTTAGGTATTTGAAAGCATATACAAAGGATATGAAGTATCAATGTAATACCATGGAATTTTCAATTAACGATAGGGAAGAGCGTGTAGTAGAGGATATACTTCAAGAAAAACCTGATATTATAGGTTTTTCTTGTTATATATGGAATATAGAGTTTATAAAAAAGGTAGCAACACTTATAAAGCTTGTAGACAGCAAAATAGAAATTATATACGGTGGTCCAGAAACTTCATTTAGCCCAATTGAGTTTCTTGAAAATAATATTGGAGAGTATCTTATTGAAGGTGAAGGTGAAGAAACCTATAGAGAGTTAATCGATTTTAAAATAAATAATAAGATTAATGGAAATTATATTAATTGTAAGAACATAAAAGGATTATATTCAAAAGACGAAGGTCGTGTTTACTATGGTGGTAAAAGACCATTAATGAATATGAATAATATAGTTTTCCCTTATGGTATAGACGATGATTTAAAAAATAAAATAGTATACTATGAAGGTTCAAGGGGATGTCCATTTAACTGCAAATACTGTTTATCATCTACTACTCATGGAGTAAGGTTCTTGGAATTGGAGAGAGTTTTAAATGAATTACAATTTTTTATAGATAAAAAGGTTAAATTGGTAAAATTTGTAGATAGGACTTTTAACTGCAATAAAGTTTTTGCTAATGCAATATGGAATTACTTAATTGAAAATGGTGGAGAAACATGTTTTCATTTTGAAGTATCGGCTGACCTATTTAGCAATGAGTCGGTAGATATATTACGTGAAGCGCCTAACGGAATGTTTCAGTTTGAAGTAGGGGTACAAACTACAAACAATGAAATACTAAATAACATAAATAGAAGTATTAAATTTTCAACAATAAAGGAAAAGGTATTAGAGTTAAATAAACTAAATAATATAAAACAACATTTAGATCTTATAGCTGGATTACCTGGAGAAGATTTTAATTCATTTAGGAGGTCATTTAATGAAGTTTATGAAATAAGTCCAAAGGAGCTTCAATTAGGTTTTTTAAAGCTTTTAAAAGGTTCTCAGATGAGAGAAGAAAGCGAAGCATGGGGAATGATATATTCACCATATCCACCATATGAAATATTAAAAACTAAAGATATAAGTTACGATGAATTAATTATTTTAAAGAAAATTGAACATATGGTAGATAAATATCTCAATAGTGGTAAATTTTACAATATACTCAAATTTTTTTCAAGTAGTAAAAAATTTGAAGATATATTTGAGTTTTATTATGAACTATCAAAATTCTTTGATAGAAAAGGGTACTTTAAACGAAACATAGCTGCTGTTGATTATTACTATTTCTTTGTTGAATTTAATAAATTTATTAAAGCAGGAAATGAAGAATTGCTATTGGACATCATTAGATATGAATATTTTTCACATAATAATACAAAATGGGTACCTGATTTCTTGAAAATGGATGTTATAAAGAGTGAGGAAAGGCGAATAAAACAAATTGTTATTGATAATAATTGTATAGAAAACATAAATAAAATAAGTGTATTTATGTTTAACTATAATATTAAAAAATTCATTAATGATGCATTAATAGAGAAATCACCCAATTATATAGCCTTTATTGGAAATCATTCCAAAGATAAAATATTTATTCCAAATAATGAACTTACTATGCGTTAATAAGTCAAGTTAAATATTTGTTATTTTAAAAAGTACAATATATTAAATTTTTATTTTTGCTAATATAATATTGAACAAATTATTTAATTTGTTATAATATATTTTAATATATTATTTAAAATGTTCTTTAATTCCATATTATAAGTTATTAAATACCGCTTACGAAGATGCTATATAATTTAAGTATATGTGTTTATTTATATAGCATTTACATAAGTGATACTTATAAAATTAATTTAATCTTTAAAGGTGGTGATATTTTGGCACTAGAAGCAATTAATAAAATACAAGAAGCAGAAACTAATGCAAATACTATAATTGAGAAAGCAGTAGAAGTGAGCAAAGAAATTATTAATACTGCACTAATTGAAGGAGATAAAGAGTATAACACTATCATTGAAGACGCCATGTTAAAAGCAAAGCAAATGAAAGAAAATGCTCTTATTCAAGGAAAAGAAGACTCACAGCCATTTATAATTCATGGTGAAAAAGAGGTTGATAAAGTATTAAATACACCTCAATCAAAAATCGATTTAGCTGTTAGTTTAGTAATTGAGAGGATAGTGAAGTTCAATGGCAATAGTTAAAATGAATAAATTTATGCTCTTAGCCTTTGAAAACAAAAAAAAATCTTTACTTGAAAAACTACAATCTTTTGAAAATGTTCAATTTATAGATTTAAATAATCAAGATATTAATGAATTGAATCAATTAAAAAAAGATAATTCAAGTATTGAAATTTCGGAAGTAGAAGGTGAATTATCAAAAGTAAAATTTATTATTGAACTCTTAAGTAGCTTTAGTGAGAAAAGTAATGCATTAAAAAGTTTAAAGGAAGGCAAAAGAATTTATACTTATGATGTATTGGAACAGATCACAAGCACATCTAAATGGAAGGATGTGTATAAGGAATTAAAGCAAAAGAATGATAAGATAAATAAGAATACAAATCATATAACTAAGTTAAAAGGTGATATATTAGAATTAGACCCTTGGATAAACTTAGATGTAGCTTTAAAGGACGTAAGAGATTTAAAGTCTACGGAAGTAATATTAGGTGAGGTTACTAAGGTGAACGTTGATAAACTTCAACTAAATCTTGAAGAAACCATTGAAAATTGTTATTTCGAAAATATAAGTAGTAATGGTAAAAATAGCTACATAATGGTAATAGTTCAAAAAAATGATGTCATAAGTGTAGAACAGCTATTGAAGATTTATAACTTTGCTAAAGTTGATATTCATTGCGAAGGAATACCTAAAGATATTATAAAAGAATATGGGCAGATAATAGATTTGATAAAAAATGAAAATGAATCTATTATAGAGAGTATTAAAACTTATACAATGCAATTAGAAGAATTTAAAGCAATTTATGAATTCTATAATTGTTTGCTTTCAAGATTAGAATCTACGGAGAATTTTCTGAGAAGTAAAAATATTATTGCAATAGAAGGGTATTATCCAACAGTATTACATGAAGAGTTAGAAGATATGCTTAAAAATACGGTAGGTGATAATTACTACCTTGAGTCAAAATCTGCCGATGGTGATGATGTTCCAGTAAAACTTGAAAATAATACAGTATTTGAACCCTTTGAAGCGATTACATCTATGTACAGTGTACCTAAATATAAAGAAATAGATCCAACACCACTGTTTGCACCATTTTATATTTTCTTCTTTGGAATGATGCTATCAGATGCAGGTTATGGATTTGTAATGTTTGTAGGTACATTGATAGCTCTTACTAGATTTAACCTAGATGATGATATGCGAAAGTCAGTGAAAATGTTCTTTTTACTTAGTATATCAACTATATTCTGGGGAATAATGTATGGAAGTTACTTTGGTGATTTCTTAGGTATAAAACCACTCTGGATGAATCCAGCAGATGATGTTAGTTTACTTATGATTGTATCTGTTGTTATGGGACTAATTCAAATATATGTAGGTCTTGGAATAAAGGCTTATATGCAAATAAGAGATAAAGATGTCATAGGAGCTATTTTAGATGTAGGATTATGGTATTTAACTCTTACAGGAGCTATTATATGGGCTTTAGGTGGCTTTGGGTATGCTGAGACTCTAGGAATTGCAACTATTGGAGTTAATGTAGCAAAGTATGCAACTATTGTTGGAATGATAGGAATTGTTCTTACACATGGTCGTAAGGAAGAATCAGTTGGTGGAAAGCTAGGTCAAGGTTTATATTCTTTATATGGTATTACATCTTACGTAGGTGACTTAGTATCCTATACAAGACTTGCAGCATTAGGACTTGCAACTGGATTTATAGCCTATGCCTTTAATATTATGGTAGATATGGTTTCTACATCATGGGCAACTGTAATATTTGGAGTAATAATTTTTGTTTTTGGACACGTATTTAACTTATTTATTAATGCGCTTGGTTCATATGTTCATACAAGCAGATTACAATACCTTGAATACTTCGGAAAGTTTTATGAGGGCGGAGGTAATGCCTTCCAACCTTTGAAATATAATTCTAAGTACTTTAAAATATTAAAAGAGAAAAATTAGGAGGAATATTATTATGATGGAATTTTTAGAACTATACGGTGGAATAGTTATTGGAACAATGGGTGTTGCCCTTGCAGCAGCTTTACCAGGAATAGGATCAGCAAAGGGTGTTGGTATAGTTGGTGAAGCAGCTACAGGACTTTTAGCAGAAGAACCAGATAAGTTTGGTAAAGCCTTAATTCTTCAATTACTTCCAGGTACACAAGGGTTATACGGATTTGTTATAGCACTTTTAGTATCACTTCAATTAACACCAGATATGTCTTTAGCATCTGGATTCTACTTATTTGCAGCATGCCTTCCAATAGCATTTGCAGGATGGAAATCAGCAATATCACAAGCTAAAACAGCGGCAGCCGCAGTACAAATACTTGCTAAGAGACCAGAACACAATACAAAAGGTATAATCTTAACTGTTATGGTTGAAACCTATGCATTATTAGGATTCGTAATGTCTTTATTACTAGTAATGAGTGGTAACTTTTAATTAAGGAAGTGAAAAATATGTCTAATTTAGATAATCTTACTTCTAAAATTATAGGGGATGCGGAAGTAAAGAAAACAGAGATTTTAAATGAAGCTAAAGTGAAGGCTGATATATTAATAAAAAACAAAATAGAAGAAGCAAAGAGAAAAGCTTCTTCTATTTTAGAAAAATCAACCTTGGAAAGCAAGTCTATTAAAGATAGAATTGTTTCAAAAACTGAACTCGAAATAAGAAATAACAAACTACAAGCTAAGCAACTGGTTATTGGTAAAGTATTTGAAGTTGCAAAAGAGAAGCTAAAAGCTATGGGTCCAAAAGAGTTTAGTGAATTTATGAAGAATGCCATTATGACTTTAGATATTGAAGGTGATGAGGAAATAATAATAAGCAACGAAGATAAAGCTAAATTACCAGATGACTTTTTAAAGTTGATAAACAATGGTCTTTTAGATGCTAAAAAATTAGGGGAATTAACCTTCAGTAACAAAAATTATCCTATTAATAGTGGATTCATAATAACGAAGAATGGAATTGAAATTAATAATTCTTTTGATGAATTAGTAGATTCCCTTCGATATGAATTAGAATATGAGGTTGGAAAAATATTGTTTTTAGAAAAGTAAGGAGGTATTTAAATGGACAGAATGGATTTTACCCATGTTGTAGCTCGATTAAGGGTTATTGAAAAAAGACTCCTTGATAAGAATAAAGTTGAAAGATTACTAGATAGTGAAAGTTCAGAAGAGGTTTTGAAGATATTACAAGAAACTACCTATGCAGAATTAATAAATAATCTAGATTCAGTTTACAACTATGAAAAAATCCTTAAGGAAGAACTGGTTAATCTTTATATTAATTTATATAAAATATCTCCGATAAAAGAAGTTATAGATGTAATGAGCTTAAGGTATGATTATCATAATATAAAAGTTTTAATAAAGGCAAAGGCATTGAGAAAAGATCTTTCTAGCATTTTAATTCCCATTGGCACTATACAGTTAGAATCTTTGAAAAGTTGTATATTATCAAGTGAATTAAAACCTTTAGGTAAACATATTGGAGGAATTATTACAAAGGTAGAAGAGGAATTTAATAAGAATGCTGATCCTCAAGTAATAGATACTCTTTTAGATAAATATATGTTTCAAGATATGTTAGAAATAGCTAAGAATATTGAAATTAACTTTATTACAGAGTATGTAACTCAATCTATAGATATAACTAATATAAAAACAATGCTTAGGGTTAAAAAACAAAATAAAGATAGAAGATTTTTAGAAAGTGTACTAATAAGTGGAGGAACTATTAAAGAGGAGTTATTTATAAATGGATTAAATGAATCATTAGAGAACTTTACAAGTAAAATTTCTAGAACACCTTATTTTAAGGTATTACATTCCATTTTAGAAGAATATACATCTACTGGAAATATTTCATCGTTAGATGTACTATATGACAATTATACTATTGAACATGCAAGAGGTGCTAAACGCGTAAACTTTGGACCAGAACCTATTATTGCATATATTATTGCAAAAGAAACTGAAATAAAGATAATTAGAATTATAATGGTAGGTAAGATTAATAAGGTTAATACCGAAGTTATAAGAGAAAGGTTGCGTGAGCTGTATGCATAAAATAGGTGTAGTTGGTGATAAAGATTCTATACTAGCATTTAAAGCCTTAGGTATTGATGTTTATCCAGCCGTAGAAGCAGAAGAAGCTAGAAAAATTATAGATAAAATGGCTTTTGAAAATTATGCTGTAATATTTTTAACTGAGCAATTGGCTCAACACTTAGAAGATACTATTGAGAGGTATAATAAAAAACTTATACCTGCAATTATTTTAATACCTAGCAATCAAGGTACATTAAATATAGGCAAACAGAGAATCAGTGATAATGTAGAAAAGGCTGTAGGGGTAAATATCTTATAGAAAGGTAGGTAAGAAACTTGAAGAATGGTACTATTGTTAAAGTTTCAGGTCCATTAGTAGTTGCTAAGGACATGGATAATGCTAATATATTTGACGTTGTAAAAGTTGGTGTAAAAGGTCTTATTGGTGAAATTATTGAAATGAGGGGAGATAAAGCTTCAATCCAGGTATATGAAGAAACATCTGGTATAGGTCCAGGAGACCCCGTTGTTACAACAGGAGAGCCACTTAGTATTGAACTTGGTCCAGGACTAATTGAATCAATGTTTGATGGAATACAAAGGCCACTTAATGCCATGCAGAAGGCTGCTAATTCACCATTTCTAAAAAAGGGGATTGCAGTTAAATCTCTAGATAGGACAAAGATGTGGGAGTTTAATCCTATAGCCAGTATTGGAGATGATGTAGAGCCGGGGGATATAATAGGTACAGTACAAGAAACAGCTGTAATATTGCATAAAATAATGGTTCCATATGGAGTTAAAGGGAAGATTACAGATATTAAATCAGGTAACTTTACTATTGAAGAGATTATTTGCGAAGTAGAGACGGAGAATGGGATTAAAAGCTTGCCTATGATGCAAAAATGGCCAGCTAGAAAAGGAAGACCTTTTGCAAGTAAGCTGAAACCTATAGAGCCAATGGTAACAGGACAAAGAGTAATTGATACATTTTTTCCAGTAGCAAAAGGTGGAGCTGCAGCAGTACCAGGACCATTTGGAGCTGGAAAAACAGTGGTTCAGCACCAAATAGCTAAATGGGGAGATACAGAAATTGTTGTTTACGTTGGTTGTGGTGAACGTGGTAACGAGATGACAGACGTTTTAAATGAATTCCCAGAATTAAAGGACCCTAAAACTGGCGAGAGTTTAATGAAGAGAACAGTTCTAATAGCAAACACATCCAATATGCCTGTTGCTGCTCGTGAAGCTTGTATCTATACAGGTATAACAATTGCTGAGTACTTTAGAGATATGGGATATTCAGTATCCATTATGGCTGATTCTACATCTAGATGGGCAGAGGCTTTAAGAGAGATGTCAGGTAGACTTGAAGAAATGCCTGGGGATGAAGGATATCCAGCTTACTTAGGATCAAGACTAGCTGATTATTACGAAAGAGCTGGTAAAGTTATATGTCTAGGTAAAGATGGTAGACAAGGAGCCGTTACTGCAATTGGAGCTGTATCACCTCCTGGAGGAGATTTATCTGAGCCAGTTACACAATCTACATTAAGAATAGTTAAGGTGTTTTGGGGACTAGATGCTCAACTTGCATATAAACGTCACTTCCCTTCAATAAACTGGTTAAATTCATATTCTCTATACTTAGATAGCATAGGAGAATGGATGGATGAAGAAGTAGCACCTGATTGGTCTAAGTTAAGAATAGAGGCAATGACTTTATTACAAGAAGAGGCTGGACTTGATGAGATTGTTAGATTGGTTGGTATAGATGCATTATCTGAAAAAGATAGATTAAAGCTTGAAGTAGCTAAATCTGTAAGAGAAGATTATTTACAACAAAATGCTTTCCATGAAGTTGATACATATGCTTCATTAAACAAACAGCATAAAATGTTAAAATTAATTCTTTTATTTAAAAAAGAAGCTGAGCATGCTTTAGATTCAGGTGTATATTTGGATAAAATTTTAGGGTTAAAAGTTAGAGATAAAATTGCTAGAAGTAAATATATAGCAGAAGATAATATGAACGCTATTAGTGAGATCGCTGATGAATTAGGGATAGAAATGAATAAATTAATTAGCGAAGGAGGGGTTCTAAATGCTTAAGGAGTATAGAACAGTTACAGAAGTAGTAGGACCTTTGATGGTTGTTGAAGGCGTTGAAGGCGTAAAATATGATGAGTTAGTTGAAATTGAATTACAGACAGGCGAGAAGAGAAGAGGAAAGGTCTTAGAAGTTAATGGTTCTAAGGCTATGGTTCAACTATTCGAAGGTTCATCTGGAATTAACTTAAAAGGAACTAAAGCTAAATTTCTAGGAAGACCGCTTGAACTCGGTGTATCAGAAGATATGCTAGGTAGAATTTTTGATGGTATGGGAAATCCAAATGATAATGGTCCTAATATAATAGCGGAAAAGCGAGTAGATATAAATGGTGAGCCTATTAATCCAGTATCAAGGGATTATCCATCTGAATTTATTCAAACGGGAATATCAGCAATTGATGGACTAAATACTTTGGTAAGAGGACAAAAATTACCTGTTTTTTCTGGATCAGGACTTCCACATGCACAGTTAGCAGCTCAAATAGCACGTCAATCTCAAGTGTTAAATTCAGATTCAAAGTTTGCCGTTGTGTTTGCTGCAATAGGAATAACTTTTGAGGAGGCACAGTTTTTTGTAGATGAATTTAAAAAGACTGGAGCTATAGATAAATCAGTGTTATTTATGAATTTAGCTTCTGACCCAGCTATAGAGAGAATAGCTACTCCAAGAATGGCACTAACTACTGCAGAATATTTAGCTTATGAAAGAGGTATGCATGTACTTGTTATAATGACTGATATAACAAACTATGCTGAAGCATTAAGAGAAGTGTCTGCCGCAAGAAAAGAAGTACCAGGTAGACGTGGATATCCAGGATATCTTTACACGGACCTTTCAACATTATACGAAAGAGCTGGAAGATTAAAAGGTAGAGAAGGTTCAATTACTCAAATACCTATTCTTACAATGCCAGAAGATGATAAGACACATCCAATTCCTGACCTTACAGGGTATATTACAGAAGGTCAAATAATTCTTTCAAGAGAATTATATCAAAAGGGCATAATGCCTCCTATAGATGTATTACCTTCGCTTTCAAGACTTAAAGATAAAGGTATAGGTAGAGGTAAAACAAGAGAAGATCATGCAGATACTATGAACCAACTATTCTCAGCATATGCACAAGGTAAACAAGCAAAAGAATTATCAGCAATTTTAGGGGAATCTGCACTTTCAGATGCAGATAAAAAATATGCAAAATTTGCTGAAGCTTTTGAAAATCAATATGTTTCTCAAGGATTCAATACAAATAGAAGTATAGAAGAAACTCTATCTCTAGGATGGAAGCTTCTAAAAATACTTCCTACAACTGAACTTAAGAGAATTAGAGATGAATACCTTGAAAAGTATATGCCAAAGGGAGATGAAGAGTAGAACATGGCAAGATTAAATGTCAATCCTACTAGAATGGAGCTATCCAAACTAAAAAAAAGGTTAGCAACAGCAACTAGAGGTCATAAGCTTCTTAAGGATAAGCAAGATGAATTAATGAGAAGGTTTATAGAACTTGTAAAGTATAATAATAAACTACGCTCAGAAGTTGAAGATAAATTACAAGATGCATTTAAAGATTTTCTTATGGCATCAGCAGCAATATCTCCTGAGTTTTTAGAAGAAGCTATTTCCTTTCCTAAGGAAAGCATTTCTTTAGAGTTATCTGAGAAGAATATTATGAGTGTTAATGTTCCAGTTATGAATTTTGTAAGGAAACTTGAAGGAGATTCAGGTAGTATTTATCCTTATGGATTCTATAGCACATCGTCAGAGCTAGATAATTCAATTGAGCAACTTTATTTAATACTACCTAAACTTTTAGAACTTGCTGAAGTTGAAAAGTCTTGTCAACTTATGGCTGATGAAATTGAGAAAACAAGAAGAAGGGTAAATGCTCTAGAATATATGACAATACCACAGCTTCAAGAAACAATTAAGTACATCAAAATGAAGCTAGATGAAAATGAAAGAGGTGCTTTAAGTCGTCTAATGAAAGTTAAAGATATGATGGAAAAAGCACAAGATATGCAAAATGCATAGTAATACATCAACTTACTGATTAAAGGCTGCTGACACTACATAATGTCAGCAGCCTTTTTCTAGTCTAAAAGAGTATTATGAAAGTTGTGAAAAATATTGAAAGATTAAAGAAATTATGGTTTTAATGATTTTATTATAATTATTTATATAAGACTATTTTTTGTTAAGACAATATAAGAATCTAATTAGATTTACCCCTGCAAGACCTACTAAAATATAAATTGATCTAGATAATATGTCTGAGAAACCAAAAACAAAATGAATTAAATCAAAGTTGAATAATCCAAATATTCCCCAGTTAATTGCACCTATAATAACAAGTATAAAAGATATTTTGTCTAGTAGACTAATTTTACACATATAAACTCCCCCTAAATAAGTATATCAATCTAACATAATATTTTCATATAGATTTTATAGTTTATATATATGAAGTTTTTGGTTAAAATAGAACAGTGAAAACTTCTTAATATCAATAGTAACACGAATTTTAAATAGACTTTTAACTATAAAATATGTTATAATTCTGAATGATAATGGATAAAAAAATTTTTTTGTACGGAGGTTATTATGAGAAATACATATAATTCACCACTTAATACGAGATATGCATCAAAAGAGATGAGTTACATCTTTTCAGATGAAATGAAATTTAAAACTTGGAGAAAGCTTTGGGTTGCATTAGCAGAAGGTGAGCAAGAGTTAGGATTAAACATTACAGATGAACAGATAAAACAACTTAGAGATAATATTGATAATATTGACTACGAATTAGCATCATCTAAAGAAAAAGAAGTTAGACATGATGTAATGAGCCACGTTTATACTTATGGTGTTGCTGCACCACTTGCTAAGGGTATAATACACTTAGGAGCTACTAGCTGTTATGTAGGTGATAACACTGACTTAATTACTATGCGAGATGGTCTTATATTAATTAGAAAAAAAATAATAAATGTATTAGAACAACTAAGTAACTTTGCAATGAAGTACAAGGATCTTCCAACTTTAGGATTTACACATCTTCAACCTGCACAGCTTACAACAGTAGGTAAAAGAGCTAGCCTTTGGATGCAAGAGTTATTAATTGATCTTGAAAATTTAGATTTTGTAATAGAAAACATAAAATTCAGGGGTGTTAAGGGAACTACAGGTACTCAAGCAAGCTTTATGGCATTATTTAACAATGATGAAGAAAAGGTTAAGAAGCTTGATAACATAGTATGTGAAAAGATGGACTTTAAAAAATCATATCCTGTAACTGGTCAAACTTACTCAAGAAAGGTAGATTCTATAGTTTTAAACACTTTATCTGAAATAGCACAAAGTGCATATAAGTTTAGTAATGATTTAAGACTTCTTCAAAATATGAAAGAAATGGAAGAACCATTTGAGAAGAATCAAATCGGATCTTCTGCTATGGCATACAAAAGAAACCCAATGAGAAGTGAAAGAATTAGCGCATTGTCAAGATACGTAATCGTTAATTCATTAAATCCAGCTATAACTGCAGGTACTCAATGGTTTGAGAGAACCCTAGATGACTCTGCAAATAAGCGTATATCCGTTGCTGAGGCATTTCTAGCACTTGATGGAGTACTTAATCTATATATTAATATAACCTCTAATATGGTTGTATATGAGAAGGTAATAGCTGCTCACGTAAATAGTGAGTTACCATTCATGGCAACAGAGAATATTATGATGGAAGCTGTTAAACGCGGTGGAGACAGACAAGAACTTCATGAGAGTATAAGAGTACATTCAATAGCTGCAGCTAAACAGGTAAAAGAATTTGGTGAAAAGAATGATTTAATCGAAAGAATATTAAATGATAAATCGTTTGGACTATCAAAAGATGAAATTTTATCAATAATTGATCCAACTAAATTTACTGGAAGATCAAGCAGTCAAGTGGTTGAATTTATAGAAGAATACATTAAGCCAGTTTTAGAATCACATAAGGACGAACTTGGAGAAAAAGTAGAAATAACCGTATAATAAATGAAGCTGAAATATTAGATTATCTTAATATTTCAGCTTCATTTTATAATTTTGATATAAAGTTAGTAAGGTTATTGAACCTTATACAATCCGTTGCTTTCCATATACTTAAATATAGCTTCACCATGTTTTTGCTCTTCTTTTTGTATATGATTTAATACATCACGAACTTGAGTATCTCTAAACTCAAAAATTGTAGTATCGTAAGCTCCTGATACATATTTTTCTGTCATTAATAAATCAGTACACATATCAGTATCCGTTAAATTAACTTCACTTGTTTGGGTATTATTATTATTATTATTATTATTATTTGGGGTTGTAGGTTGATTTCCAGTATTTTGTTGTTGATTCATTTGTGGAATTGTACCATTTAATAATTGATTAATGCTATTAAGGTGAGTTCTTTCTTGTTGACCATTAGTATTGAATACTTGTTTTAATTCAGGGTCTTTAGCTTGATTTGCATAATTCGTATATTTTTCAATACAAATTTGTTCGTGTTTTTTTTGGTCTTCTAATAACATTTTTTCCTTTTGTGATAGTGTTATGTTCATAATAATATACCTCCAATAATATTTTGTTTAATATTTATTTTTATAATAGTACATATCCAATAATATTTTGCGTATAATTAATTATTTTATACGCAAAAGTAATGATTAGTGATTTGTATAAAATAACATCTAAAAATCACTTAAGTTAGAAGAGTTAAATATAAAGGTACTCGTTCTTTATGGGGAAGAGAGTTTTGAAGGTGTTTATGAAACGATAACAAATGTTGCTCAGATTTTAAATGTAAAGGAAACTGGAGATAAAGTTATAGGTGATATGAAGAAAAAGGTTGATTCTGTGACAGCAAAAGTTAAAGATGCAAATAAACCATCAGTTTATTATGTAGTTGGTTATGGCAAAAGTGGAGATTTCACCGCAGGAAAAGGCACTTTTATTGGAAATATGATTGAAATGGCAGGAGGATTAAGTATTACAGCATTATGTGCATTTATAGGAGCAGTAGTAACTGCTGTGACAGTTTATAATATAGCAAGAGTAGGTAGTAAGGTTCCAAGTACCTCATTACTTCTTTCTGGTGTAGCTATCAGTTTTTTATTATCTTCAATGATATCACTTATAATGATCTTTAGAAGAGAACATGTTGAAAGAATAGTGATGTGGACCATGGGAAGCGTATCGACGGCAAGTTGGAATCAAGTTTTAGTGTTGCTTCCTGTTGTTATAGTTTCAACTATAATTCTATATTTTCTAGCAAGAGATCTCAATGTATTTCTTCTTGGTGAAGATAATGCAAAGACAATGGGAATAGAAGTTGGAAAGCTTAAAAAACATATCCTTTTCATATGTACCTTACAGGTAGCTGTTGCAGTTTCTGTAAGAGGTATTATTGGTTTTGTAGGTATTATTGTACCTCATGCTGTGAGAATTATTACTGGCTCTGATAATAGAATTGTAATACCTTTTTCAGCTTTGGGAGGTGCAATATTCCTAGTGATATGTGATACTATAGCAAGGTCTATAGTTCCTCCTGTTGAGATTCCTGTAGGTATAGTAACTTCCATATTTGGAGTCCCATTTTTTATGTATCTTTTATATAAAACAAAGAAGAAGGTGCTCTGATGTTTCAAAACGATTGTGCTGTAAATATAGAAAGCTTAAACTTTGCTTTTGAGCAGGAAGAAATACTAAATAACATAAATTTAAAGATAGAAAAAGGGAAATTTTATTCAATCTTAGGACCTAACGGTTCTGGTAAAACAACTCTAATTAAAAATGTTTGTAAGATATTGAGCTCAAAATACGGAAATATTTATGTAGATAATAAGGGCATAAGACGATTAGGAAGCCGAGAAATGGCAAAAGAAATGGCACTTGTACCTCAAAATACCACGGTAGAATTTGATTTTTCCGTATTGGATATTGTACTTATGGGGAGGACTCCCTATATATCCAGGTTTTCAACGGAAAGTGAAGAAGACTTGAGAATAGTTCAAGCTGCAATGGAAGCGACAAATATTTGGCATCTGAGGCATAAAAGCATAAATTCCTTAAGTGGAGGAGAAAGACAGCGGGTAATCGTTGCTAGAGCTATTACTCAGGAAACAGATATTATACTGCTTGATGAACCTATATCAAGTTTAGATATTTATCACCAAGTGGAGATACTTAATACTATAAAAAAATTGAACTTAAAAAAGAATATTACTATTATAGCAGTACTTCATGATCTTAATCTTGCAGCGGCTTACAGTGACCCAATAATTATGATGCATAAAGGCAGAGTGTACAGTCAGGGCACACCGGAAGAAATTTTAATGTAACTTTGATTGATGGGGCAGAGGTTAAGGTTATAATTAAAGAAGGTGCCAGTTGGAGTGATTTAAGTCACCTTAACTGGCTTTTTTACATTTGTTCAAAACGTGGAGTAATATACGTCAAATATATACACGTATTGGGGTTTTTATGTATAAAAAGAGGCGAAAAAACCTTATTGCAATTAAAGGTAAAAAATAAATTATATATACCTATGATGACTTAGGAAGAATTCTACGCTCCATCAATGGAAATGGCAAGAACATTCATATCATTAGAAAATAAAGGATTTTCACCTCTCTTTGTAGAATATATAACGTCGTGAAATGTAAGTTTCACGACGTTATATCATAAATATTAAAAGGGGGATAATTTATGAATAAAAAATCTAGTTATATGTATGATAAAACACTTCCAGAAATTTTAAAAGAATATTTAAACTACCTATCTTCAGTCAAAGGAATTTCAAATAATACAATTGTAGCTTATTGCTATGATTTAAGTTTATTTTTTAAGTTTCTTAAAGTTTATAATAGAAAAGTAACTCTATCTGAGACATTACTTTTTGAGAATATCCCTATTAATGATATTTGTTCTGACTGCCTAGATGAATTACAGTTAATGGATTTTTATGCCTATCTATCCTTTTTAGAGAATATGAGAGAAAATGGTAGTTACGCAAAAGCAAGGAAAGTTGCATCTTTAAAATCTTTTTTTCATTATTTATACTCTAAATCCAAGGTTATTTCTAAAAATCCTACTTTGGAACTTGAGAGTCCTAAAATTGGAAAGCGCTCCCCTATTTATTTGACGCTAGATGAAAGTAAGGATTTGCTTTCAGCAGCTAACAATAGAGATAAAAACTCACCTAGAGATTTATGTATTATTACCCTATTTTTAAATTGTGGTCTAAGATTATCAGAACTATGTAGCATTGATTTATCTAATGTTAAAGGCGATGTATTAACGGTTGTAGGTAAAGGAAATAAAGAAAGGACAGTTTATCTTAACAAAGCATGCATTAAATCAATTAATAAGTATTTATTTGTAAGAAATGAAATCTGTGATAAAGTTCATTTTGAGGATAAAAATGCTTTATTTATTAGTGGTAAGTACAAAAGGATTAATAAAAGAACTGTGGAAAGAATAATTAAGAAATATGTTTCTGCTGCTGGGCTAGATGCGGATAAATACACTCCACACAAGTTAAGGCACACATCAGCTACCTTATTACATAAGCATGGTGGGGTTGATATTAAAACATTACAAGAGATCTTAGGTCATGAAAATATTAGTACAACACAAATTTATGTGCACGTGGATGATGAAACCTTAAGAAATGCTATAAATATTCATCCTCTTGGAGATGAATAATATAAGTATAAAGTTCAACTAGCATACTAACTTAGTGACTTATTATAATAAACAAATAAATCAATTAGTTGTAGAAATTTCATCAAATGTATAAAAGGTTAATTGTAACAAAACAATTAACCTTTTATACATTTTCAGATTATAATTTAGTACCATACATTAAATTATAATCTGATGAACATGTTTATCTTTTATGAAGTACATATAATCCTGGGAACTGTTCTGATATATCACTGTCTGAATCTAAATCCTCTAATAGCTCTCCCATACCTTCTATATCATCTATATAGTCCCAATTGTCTTCATTATCGAGAGCATCTATGTATGGAGTATTTTCTTCAGTTTTTAAATCTTCATAGAAGTCTTCTGTTGATTCCATGGTATCAAAATCACTAAAGTGTTCTATATCAATTTTTATTTCCGTTTCTTTGTTTTTATCAAATACTTCATCTATCTTTATTGCCTTAACATCATATCCTTCTAGTTCTAAGCACTTACTGCAGTTATCGCAAATCTTATCTTTATTATATTCACATATATTACATTCACCACAATCAGCACATATTTTTTTCATATCAAAAATACATTGTTTCATATTAATCACTACCTTTTTAATTACTTTTTAAGTCATTAGATTATTGTAACAAACCTAAAGAAAAACTTCAATAAAAATCATAAAACACAGTATATTTTATAATTTTTAGGTAGACAATTTTAAAAGTATAAATTATTATATATTTATATGTTTTTTACATAAAGAATATTTTTAGGAGGTTGGAAATATGGCAAATTCGTATTCTTTTGACGTTGTGTCAGAAATTAATATGCAAGAGGTGGATAATGCTATTAATCAGGCAATAAAGGAAATTAAACAACGATATGATTTTAAAGGTACAAAGACAGAGATTACATTGGTAAAAGAAGAAGTTAAAATTGTATCTGATGATGAATTTAAATTAAATGGAGTAATAGATGTTCTTATATCTAAATTAATTAAAAGAGGTATATCTCCAAAAGCGCTTGATGTAGGCAAAATAGATGCTGGGTCTCTTGGTACAGCAAAAGTTACTTGCAAATTAGTAAAAGGTATTGCCATGGATAAGGCTAAGCGTATGGTTGCAGATATTAAATCAAGTAAGCTAAAAGTTCAGGCTCAAATAATGGATAACCAATTAAGAATAACAGGTAAAGATAAAGATGAGCTACAAGAAACAATGCAACTTTTAAAATCTAATGATTATGAAATCGCTATACAATTCACGAATTATAGGTAATTTTGCGGTAATAAGGTAAGAAATATGTTCTTTGTTTATATTTTTTATAAATTAATTAAAATTTTACTATGAATTTATAAAAAAATAAGCTATAATAAATTATACATTAACTATTAATGTATAATTTAATTGTAATTGGATAATTTAATAATGTATACAATTTATAATAGTTAAATATATAAATTATTTTATTACTTAAAAAAATCAATAATAAACATTAGGAGGAAATATCATGAAATCAACAGGTATAGTAAGAAAAGTAGATGAACTAGGGAGAATTGTAATACCAATAGAATTAAGAAGAACGTTAGATATTGAAATAAAGGATGCTTTGGAGATATATGTTGACAGAGATCAAATAATATTAAAAAAATATGAGCCAGCATGTTTATTCTGTGGAAATGCTAGAAATGTTACAAACTACAAGGGTAAAAACATTTGTGAAGAATGCTTAGACACAATAGCTAAAATCAAAGAATAATAAAAGTTAAAAATCTTTTAAGATAAATATAAGATAGTTAAGCACTTTGAATTATTATATGAGAATATTTTAATTCAAAGTGCTTTTTTATACCTAATATATATGCAAATATTGTAATTAATTGACTATATTCAAAAAAAAGCATATAATTATTCGAGAGTCTAATAATAGTTGAGATTCTTATAATTTAATTTAGGAGTGATTTTTTGGAAGCTTATGAAGATTTACAGATAGATCAAATAGAGAAATTGCTAAGAAAAATTTGTTTTTATATAAAGAAAAAAGGAAGAACTATACTTGAAGATTATGACATTACACCAGCTCAATTTGAGGCTTTACAAATAATTATAAATCATAATGAGGTAACGATTAGTGAACTTAGCAACAAATTATATCAAGCACCTAGTACTATTACAGATTTGATTGATAGAATGGAAAGTAAGGAACTGGTTCAAAGAATTAGAGATTGTAAGGATAGAAGAATAGTACGTATAAAGTCTCTAGAAAAAGGTAATCAGATTCTAGAAGCTGTATTAGTTGAAAGATGTAAATTTTTGGATTATGCACTTAAAAATGTATCTGAAGATGATAAAAATAATTTCACACAATATTTAGATATATTACAGAAAGCTTACACTGAAGGTAAATAAGGGATGAAAATAATGTATTTTACAACAATAAACGCTGATAAATTCTAATTCATAGAATTTATCAGCGTTTTTACTATAATGTGATTTATAATTTATCAGTGTTATTGAAGTTGTTAGCAGAAAGTTTTAATAATAAATTCTCTTTATCTGAAATTAAGGTAGCTATTTTATCATCAAACTGAGATTTTAAAATCCATATTTTCTCTCTATACTCCTCCTCCTTTTGTAGTAACTTTTGTTGTTGTAATAGATTTAATTCCTGTTCTATTAAAGAGATTTTTTTATCATGATTAATTTCTTGTTCTCTTAATTTATTTTCGTAGAAAGATTTTGTTTCTGCAAGTTGTCTATCTATTAATATTTTTTCCTCACTCACCCTTTCAATTTGATTTAAATAACCTTCTGTTTTTTTTATTGATAGGGTTAAATCTTCTTTAAGTCCTTGATTTAATAACTCAAGTTTTTCTGAAGCGTTTTTATATTCCGTTAGTTTTGTGTTTTTTTCCTTAAGCATTATATTAAGATCTTTATATTCTCTTAAATTGTCTTTTTCTTTAATTAATAGATTTTTATATTCATTAATTGTTTCTTTGAGATTTTTGTTATCTAAATTTAAAACATGAACCTTTTTTTCTAGATTGATCCCCTCTTCTTCTAATTTGTTACTTTTAATATGTTCATCATCTAAAGTTAATTTGAAATTATTGGTTAACTCTAAGGATTTTATCTTATTTTTTTCAATAATATTAATATAAATATCTAGTACTCTTTTTATAATAATTTGAAGTTCATCCAAATCATTTTTAATGTAATCAACATCACACGAAACTTTATTAACTTCATAAGACTTGATTATTACATCCATGAACTCTTTGTTGTTTACACCATGCTCTTCAGCTAATGTTAAAAATTTTTCTTTTAAATCATCATTAATTCTTACGCTTAAAATTGAATCCATATAAACACTTCCTTAATAAACATTTTTACTATAATATGTAGTATACTACAATTAACACATGTATACAATGGTTTATTCATGTATACATGTGTTTACAATGATGAAATAAACTTAAAACAACTACATTCATTCAATATAACTAACATTATATTGAATGAATGTGAAATACACTTTGTTATTCGAAAATATAGGTTTACATAATATAATTTAGTATTACCGAAAAGAGGTAGCGATATATTAAAATGATAACTGAGGCTATATGGATGAAAATTAAAATGAGTAACTTGAATTAAGTGAAATATAGAATTGTTAACGTTAGTTAAGCTACAATAAGAAAACCAGCTAACAAATTAGCTGGTTTTCTTATTGTATTATTTATTGTATTTTACAGGAGTGTTATAATTAACCCCAAAGGTATCTACTGTAATAGATTTAATTTTAATATCAGCTATAGGTTTATCATTTTTAGTTTCTGAGGATGCAATTTTATCAATTTCATCTATGCCTTCAATAACTTTTCCAAAAGCAGCATACTCCCCATCTAAATGAGGGGAATCTGAATGCATGATAAAGAATTGAGAACCAGCTGAATTTTTATCTTTACCTCTAGCCATAGATATAACCCCTCTTTCATGAAGAATATCATTACTAAAATTATTTTTAGAGAATTCACCATAGATAGAGTAACCACAATCACCGGTACCATTTCCGGTAGGATCACCGCCTTGAATCATAAATCCAGATATTACTCTATGGAATATTAATCCATTGTAAAATTCGTTATTAGCAAGAGTTATAAAGTTTCTTACTGTATTAGGGGCTATTTCCGGATAAAGTTCTACTTTAATAATACCGCCATTCTCCATTTCTATGGTAGCAACAGGATTTTCTTCAGTGGGTTTTTTTTCAGTTTCTTTAGATAAATATATTTTATCATTTACATCTAAATTACTATCAGAACCATTATCTGAAGTTTTTGAAGAATAACTACAGCCAACTAATAGTAGTGAAATCGCAACTGAAACAAGTAAAGTGCAAAGTATTCTTTTTTTCATTTTATAATATCTCCTTTTATGTATTTTACTTTATAAGTGTATCATTATGTTGTAAATAGTTAAATACTTATTTAAGTAACATCTTCTTTATATATGGGTATTCATTATAAAAAAAACATCTAAGCATTTAAAGCTTAGATGTTTTTTTTAGTTAAGTCATTTTGTTCTAGATAATGCTTAAATTTTTCTTTCCAAGATTCATAAAGTTTATTATCAATATTGTATAAATAATAGAAAAACTCTCCTAAACTATCACGTTTGTAAATACCTTTCATCAAATGACGCGGATAAGGCATATATCTATCAAAGTTATCTTTGGGGTCTATAACTTTAATAGAGAAATCATTTTGTACATAAAGATCTTTACATCTTATATCAAGTTTCTTATATTTTAATCTGTCAAAGTCTTTTATTAAATCAACTATGCTTTGCACTAACTTTTGATTTAAAGGATTGTGATTTAAATATTTATCCATTCGTATACCATCAACAAACTCTCTTATAATAAAATAATCTCCGTAATCAAAAACTTGAGGAAAAGAACTGCACTTACTTGAAGCTTTAAGAATCTCATATTCAGTTTTACACACATCTTCATCATTAAATATTTTTATAATTGTGTTTGAATTAATCTGATATACGACTCCGTTATTACCTTTCCCTAAAAACTCTGAAGATTTTATAATAGTTTCTACTTCATCACTTAAGTAAATTCGATTTGTAAAATGTCTAGACATAAACCCTCCTACTATAGAGCTATAATAAATTATATGCTAAATATTAGAGGTATATTAGTTCTAACACTATTTTTTCTTTTTACCTTTATTAGAATTGTGAATATTCTTATTAAGATTGCTACTAACATTTTTCTTAGAAGGGCCACTTACATTTTTAGTAGTTTTAATAACACGACCAACGTCTTCTAACTTTCCATGAGATAATGTTTTTTCACAAAGAATAAAGTTAAATTTACTAGCAAAACTTTTAATTTGTATAATCTCTTCAGGTGTAACTATTGATATTACTACCCCCACTTTATCAGCACGAGCTGTTCTACCACTTCTATGAAGATAAGTGTTCATATCCTCGGGTAAGTCTACATTAAATATATGAGTTATTCCGTCTATATCTAATCCACGAGCTGATAAATCTGAGGAAACAAGAAGATTTATTTTTTCAGTTTTGAAATCATTCATAGCTTTTTGTCTTTCATTTTTTGAAAAACTTCCGTGAATTCCATCTACTTTTAATCCATGATATTGTAATTTAGAAGTAAGCGTTTCAATTTCCTCAGTTTTATTAATAAATGCTATGGCTTTCTTTGGTGTTATACTTGCCATAAGTTTTCTAATAGTTAAAACTTTATCTCTTCTGTCACATACTACATATAAATGAGTAATATTAGGATTTACAGTTGTATCATTATTACACTTTATGATCTCAGGTGATTTCATAATTTCGTTACCTATAGCTATAGTTTCCTCTGTAAGCGTAGCTGAAGTCATTAAAAGTTGTCTATCTCTCATAGTCGTCTTAATAACATCTTTTACCACATTGTAGTTATTCTGATCTAGTAATTTATCACATTCATCTACTACAATAGTTTTTACTGCATGAGCAGATATTTTCTTTAATTTAATAAGTTCAAGAATTCTCCCTGGTGAACCTATTACAAATTGAGGTTTATCTCTTAATTTCTCAACTTGTCTCTTTATATTTACATCTCCCATTATTACTATTGATTTAATATCTAGGTTTGATTTATCAGCTAACTTAGATATTACTTCATTTACTTGAAGTGCAAGTTCATGGGTTGGAACTAATACTATAAATTGATTTTCTCTTTTATCATAATTAATCTTTTCAATTAATGGAAGTAAATAAGCTAAAGTTTTTCCACTTCCTGTTTCACTTTGCATCATTATATCAAGTTTTTCGCTAATTTTTTCTATGGATAATTCTTGTATTTTAGTTGGCTCCGTAATATTTAGTTCTTTTAAGGAATTTATTATGTTGGAATTTATTCCTAATTCTTCGAATTTTTTCATATACTCATCTCCAATTTTATATTATATAAATTAATTAAAAAACAAATTTTATAGTAGAACATAAGTTTGATATTTGATTTTTTATATGGTATAATTATCAAGATTGAGAGGTGTTTTCATGATTGATATTAAGAGTACTAAACAATCTGAAATTTACGAGTTTATAAAAAATCAAGTTAACGCTAAAGGCTATCCACCTTCAGTTAGAGAAATATGTGAGGCTGTAAACCTAAGTTCAACATCTACAGTTCACGGACATCTTACTAGACTTGAAAAAAAAGGACTAATAAGACGTGATCCAACAAAACCAAGAGCTATTGAATTATTACAAGAACCACATATGAGAAAAGAAATGGTTGATATACCGATTATTGGTAAAGTTACAGCTGGAATACCAATTCTGGCAGAAGAAAGTATAGAGGATTATTTAACAATTCCACTTAGCTTTGTGAAAAGTAATAATGAATTATTCATACTTAAGGTACAAGGTGAAAGTATGATAGAAGCTGGTATATTAGATAGAGATCTAGCTATAATAGAAAAAACTTCTGTTGCTGTAAATGGAGACATTATAGTGGCATTGATAGAAAATGAAGCTACTATAAAGAGATTTTTCAAAGAAGATGGATATATTAGATTACAACCTGAAAATTCTACTATGACCCCAATTATTGTAGATGACTGCAAAATACTCGGTAAACTTTCGGGAATCTATAGAAAATATTAAGAAGCTAATTATAGCTTCTTAATTTTTTTATGATAAAATTTTTGAAATTGCAATTAAAACTCCAATTTTCCCATGGTCAAAAGTTAATCCACCTTGTAAATAAGCAATATATGGTTCTCTTATTGGTGCATCAGCAGATAATTCTATAGAAGAACCTTGAATAAATGCACCAGCAGCCATAATTACTTCGTCTTCATACCCAGGCATAGACCATGGTTCACATTCTACAAATGAATCAATTGGGGATCCAGATTGTATACCCTTACAAAATTTAATCAATTTTTCTTTGTCATTAAATTTTATAGCTTGTATAATGTCACTACGTTTAGTATTGTATTTAGGAAGTACCTCAAATCCTAAAAGTTCCATTGTTCTAGAACAGAATATTGCAGTTTTAACAGCCTCTATAGCTACATGAGGAGCTAAAAACAATCCTTGATACAAAGTTCTCATAACTCCAAATGTAGATCCACATTCTCCACCTATTCCAGGTATTGTTAATCTGTATGAAGCTTGCGTTACGAATTGCTCTTTTCCTGCTATGTAACCACCAGTAGGTGCAATTCCTCCACCTATGTTTTTAATAAGCGATCCTGCAATTAAATCAGCTCCTACATCTGTAGGTTCAATAGTGTCTATAAATTCTCCATAACAGTTATCTACAAAACAAATAACTTCATTTCTTATTTTCTTAGCGGCTTTTATTATTAGCCCTATTTCATCTACTAGCAATGAGTTTCTCCACCCATAACCTGTAGATCTTTGTATATGTACCAGCTTTATACTTGAATCCTCATTTAATAACTTTTCCATTTCAGCTATATTTACTTTACCTTCTTTTGTTAACTCCAATTGCTTGTAGTTTACACCACATTCTTTTAATGATCCAATATTTTTGTCTTTTGTTATACCTATAATATTATGTAATGTATCATAGGGAGAACCACAAACCGTAAGCATAGTATCTCCTGGTCTCAAATTACCAAATAGTGAACATCCAATTGCATGGGTTCCATTTACAAAGTGTGGACGAACTAGAGCTGCTTCGGTATTAAATATTCTAGCAAAGACTTTATCTAAAGTATCTCTTCCAATATCACCATAACCATAACCACTTGAATTAGTAAAATGCATATCACTAATTCTTTCTTCCTGAAATGCACTTAAAACTTTAAGTTGATTATATTCACGAATATTATCCATAATACTAAATTGACCTTTAATATCCTCTAACGCTTGTTCTGAAACATTAAAGATATCTTCATTTATCTTAAAGTTATTTATTAAAAACTCTTTAGTTATATCTATCATAAAAAATCGCTCCTTAAACACAAAATATCATAATAATACTATCATAGCTATAGATATTAAGCAAATATAACATAGTATTCTATACTATATTTATATAAAAACTAGTATATGCTAAAGAGAATTTATTTTAGTTGCTTTCTTTTCCTTAAAATCACTAATAATGAAATCAGATACCTCAACATCATCTGAAAAATTATCTTTGTTAACCCAAATAACACGAGGATCTTTTCTAAACCAAGTAAGTTGTCTTTTAGCATAGTTTCTGCTAAATTGTTTTATATTTTCTATAGCCTTATCCTTAGATATATTTCCATGCAAGAATTCAAGTAATTCCTTATAGCCAATTCCCTTCATTGATTGCATATCAATGGTATAACCTTGATTTTCTAAACTAATTATTTCTTCTATCAAACCTTGCTCTATCATTATGTCAACGCGTTTATTAATTCTTTCGTAGAGTTTTTCTCTATCCATATTTAATGCATAATAATAAATATTATAAGGTACATTGTAGATTTTATCGTTTTTAGCAGACTCTGAAATTGGAATACCAGTAACTCTATACACTTCTAATGCTCTTATAACCCTTTTAAGGTCATTTGGATATAGTTTGTTATAACTTATATCATCAACATTTTTAAGCATGTTATGGATATAATCAACGCCATTTTCTAGAGCTAGTTTTTCAAGTTCTTTTCTGTAGTTTTCATTTTTATTAGTTTCTGCAAAACTATAATTACAAATTAATGAATTTATATAAAGACCAGTTCCTCCTACAACCATAGGAAGATTGTTATAGTCGCTTATCTGATTAATTTTTTCTTTTGAAATGCTACTAAATTCTGCAACACTAAAATTTTCACTAGGATCTAAAAA
This sequence comes from Clostridium sp., assembly GCF_036646415.1. Lineage (GTDB taxonomy): Bacteria > Bacillota > Clostridia > Clostridiales > Clostridiaceae > Clostridium_J. Next base: position 87,243 of record NZ_JAVXMF010000008.1, read on the forward strand.
GTCTATTAAATGATGTTTAATAGACATCATATCCTTAGGTTTAATTTTAGCAGAACCAATATCCATTTTTTTATAAATCTGCATTGAGTCAGCGGATATAATTTCGCCACTAAGTTCTTTAGCTATACTTAGTGATATAGCTGTTTTACCTATTCCTGTAGGACCTGCTAGTATAAATAAGTCTTTCATGGTTATAACCCTTTCTTATCTAAGTTAAATTCTTTTAAAAATTTTCTCTATTTCTTTAATCGAATATTTAATTATTGTAGGTCTTCCGTGAGGACATGTAAATGGTTCATCTATATACCTCAACTCTTTTAGTAAAGAGAGAATTTCAATATCTGATAATTTATCATTTGCCTTTACAGCAGCCTTACATGCAAGTGATGCAATTTTATTATACTTTACATCTACAGTTAAACCACTTCCCATAGATCTTATATTATTGATAATCTCATGGAATAAATCATTAATATGAGGGTTGCCTAAGAATAATGGTACTTCTCTTATTAGTACATCATTTTCACCAAAGTCTTCTACTATAAATCCAGTACTTACGAAGATTTTTTCATTATCCTTGTAGATAGCATACTCTTCAAAAGTTAATGGAATAATGGCTGGAATAGCTAGAATTTGGCTTGCAACTGTAAGACTTCCAATGTTTTTTCTATATTTTTCAAATAGAATCTTTTCATGAGCAGCATGTTGATCTATAAGATATAGCTGATCTAAGTACTCACCAATTATATAACTATTAAAACATTGCCCTATGAGTTTTATTTTTGGTAACTGTGGGGAATTTCCATAATCATAACTTAATGATAATGGTTTAATATCCACTTCGTTTTCAAATAAAATATTTTTATCTTCTACTAAGGTGCGACTACCATGATTTAATGGAAATGAAGATATAGACTCCTTAAGATACTCTACAGTGCCTACATTGTTCTTAGATTCATAGCTGTCTATATAACCTAATTGAGCAGGTTGATTATAATTATTATTTGATGAAGCTTCTAGTGTAACTACGTTATTAGTAGTTTCTTCAGTAATACTAAAGCTTTTCTTAAAATTTTCCTTTAAGGCAGTATGAACTCCATCAAATACGGTTTTAAATAGCAATCTTTCCTCTAAAAACTTTATTTCACTTTTTGTAGGATGCACATTAGGATCAATGAATTCTGGAAATATATCAATATAAATAACAAAGAAAGGAAATTTATTTATCGGTATAAAAGATTTAAAAGCATTTTCTACGGCTGCAGTTATCAGAGAGCTTTTAATCAATCTTTTATTAACAAATATACTTTGTCTATTCCTACTTCCTCTAGATATATTCTCTTTACCGATAAACCCATATACGGATAATATATCACTATGATTTTCAATCGGTATAATATTTTCATATACTTCCTTACCATATAATATACGTAATGTCTTATCCAAATCTTCCTCTCCAAATGTTTTGATGCTTTGCTTTCCATCATTAATTAATGTAATAGCAGTCTTATAGCTTCCCAATGCTAATTTTAAAACTAAATCATTTATCATTGATTTTTCACGCTGTGGAGATTTTAAGAACTTCTGCCTTGCAGGGGTGTTAAAAAATAAATCCTGAATTTCAATTTCAGTTCCTAAATTACATCCCATATCCTTTTCATAAATAACTTTACCACCTTCAATGGAGATTTCCTTTCCATATTCAAAGTCATTAACTCTCGATTTAAGATTAACTTTAGATACTGATGCTATACTTGCGAGAGCTTCCCCTCTAAATCCAAAAGATTGTATTCCATATATATCTTCTAACTCAGAAATTTTACTAGTTCCATGTGGCAAAAATGCTTTCGGTACATCTTCAGGATGTATCCCACTACCATTATCAATTATTCTAATTAATTTATTTCCACTCTCTTCAATCTCTATCGTTATATTTTTACTATCTGCATCAAGACTATTTTCAACTAATTCCTTAACTACAGAACTAGCCCTTTCAACAACCTCCCCTGCAGCAATTTTATTGGCAGTGTTTTCAGATAACAAGTTAATTCTTCTCATAACACACCTACTTAACTTCTCTATATTTTTTTCGCTTTAATTATTATTTCATAAAGTTTATTAAATCCGTCCATAGGTGTCAAGTTTAAAACATCTATAGATTTAATTTCATCCATTAAATTTTGTGCCTCTATATCTGCAAAACCTATCTGAGTTAATTCAGGTTTATTTACATACGATGACGTTAATGCAACTTCAGTTATAGGTATTGATGAAAGTTCTTTAGAAACATCTTTATCATTAGGTTTGGAGTTACTAGTCTCTAATGTGCAAAGTATTTCTCTAGCACGAGAAATTACCTCTTGTGGCAATCCTGCTAATTTAGCAACTTCAATTCCATATGATTCATCTGCGCCACCCTTTATAATTTTACGTAAAAAGATAATATTATTGTCAACTTTCTTTGCAGAAATTGAGTAGTTCTTTACTCCAGATATTTCGCCCTCTAGTTTAGTAAGTTCATGGTAATGAGTAGCAAATAAAGTCTTGCATTTTATATTTGAAGTCTTGCATATATACTCAATTACGGACCATGCAATACTAAGTCCATCATATGTACTAGTACCTCTACCTACTTCATCTAAGAGAACTAGGCTTTTATTAGTAGCATTTTTAAGGATGTTTGAAACCTCCCACATTTCTACCATAAAAGTACTCTTACCACCAGCTAAGTCATCAGATGCACCGATACGTGTAAACACCTTATCACAAATAGATATATCTGCACTATTTGCAGGTACAAAGCTACCCATTTGAGCTAATATTGTAATTAAAGCTACCTGTCTCATATAAGTAGATTTACCAGCCATATTGGGTCCTGTAATTAGCATTAATTTGTTATCACTAAGATCTAAGTTAGTGTCATTGGCTATAAAGGTGTTAGCCTTTGTAAGAGTTTCAACTACTGGATGCCTACCATCTACTATATTAATAATACCATTAGAATTTATTAAAGGCTTAGTATAGTTATTTTCTTTCGCAACCATTGATAATGACCATATACAGTCGATTTCAGATATTAATTTAGCAGTTTGCTTCATTCTATTAATATTTTCTTCTAGCTTCATTCTGATTTCTGTAAAGAGTGTATATTCAAGTGCTACTAGCCTCTCTTCTGAACCAAGAATCTTATCTTCCATTTCTTTAAGCTCAGGTGTTATGTACCTCTCGGCATTAGATAATGTCTGTTTTCTAATATACCTTCCCTCAGGAACTGAAGTTATATTAGATTTTGTAACTTCTATAAAATATCCAAAAACCCTATTATATGAAATTTTAAGAGATTTTATACCAGTTGATAGTCTTTCTTCACTTTCTAAATTTGCTATCCATTGCTTACCATTGCTTTTACTTTCTCTTAATTCATCTACTAAACTATTATAACCACTTTTGATTATATTACCTTCTTTTACTGAAATAGAAGGTTCATCCATTATAGCTGTCTCAAGAAATTCGCATATATCTCTTAATTCATCCATGTTACTATATATATCTAGCATAAGAGGACTCTTAAGATTATATATAATGTTTTTTACACTTGGAATTTTCGATAGAGAGTATTTTAAAGCTATAAGTTCTTTTGCATTAATTGCAGTAGAACTTATTTTACCTACAAGCCTTTCAATATCATATATACTTTTTAGAGCATCCTTTAAATCTTCGAGTAAAACTATATCGTTCATAAATTCTTCTACAGCTAGTTGTCTTTTTAATATATCTTTTTCAATAATTAGAGGTTCTTCAAGCCACTTTCTAATACGTCTTCCACCCATTGATGTATTAGTTCTATCTATTACAGACAATAGTGTGCCTCTTTTATTTTTATCACGTAAACTTTCAACTAATTCAAGATTCTTTCTTGAATTGATATCAATAGTCATGTATGTGTATATATTATAGGTTTCTAGAACATTTATATGTGCTAAGGAAACCTTTTGGGTTTCTTTTATATATTTTATTAATCCACTACATACCTTTGAGCTTATATCCATTAATTTTATTGATTTAAAGTTGGTAAACTGTGATTCAAGCACATTATTATCTGCATTGAAATTTTCTTTTTCAAAATGAGATATATATAATGTAACACGTTTATTTATCTCATTTATAATATCATCATTAAAATCATTAGAAATAACAATTTCTCTAGGATTAAACTTGCATAACTCATCTACAATTATGCTTAGATTATAGTCACATTCAGTTGTGTAAAATTCACCTGTAGAGACATCGCAAAATGCTAAAGCAACCTTCGAGTCCTCAATATATAAACTAGCTGTATAGCTATTTTTATTTTCATCTAAATATGATCCTTCAGTATATGTACCAGGGGTATATACTTTAACTACATCTCTTTTTACAATGCCTTTAGCTACAGAAGCTTCTTCTACCTGCTCACATATTGCAACTTTAAATCCTTTTGATATTAATGTACCAATATAATTCTTAGCGGCATGAAATGGAATTCCACACATAGGAGCTCTTTCTTCTAAACCGCAATCTCTTCCAGTTAAAGTTAATTCTAACTCCTTTGATGCAATTTTAGCATCATCAAAGAACATTTCATAAAAATCACCCAATCTAAAAAATAAGATACATTCTTTATACCTATCTTTAACCTCAAAATATTGTTGCATCATTGGAGTTAATGCCATGGTTATATCTCCCCTTTAAGTTAAATTTATCTGATAAAAAAAGCGACATTGTCGCTTTTATACTTCCTCTCCAATTAAAGAGAATGAATTTGCTTTTGTAATTTTAACATTTACTATTTTCCCAATATTATTTTTGTTTCCAGTAAAGTTAACAAGTTTACTAGTTCTAGTTCTTCCTGTTAGTTTAGTATCGTCATTTTTACTTTCACCCTCTACTAGAACCTCTACTATTTGTCCATCATAAAGTTTATTTTTCTTTGCACATATTTCATTTACAGCTTCAACTAATCTATTAAATCTTTCCTTCTTAACCTTCTCATCAACTTGATCAAACATTAAATCCGCTGGAGTTCCATTTCTTTTAGAATATAGAAATGTGAATGCTGAATCGTATTCAACTTCCTTAACTAAACTTAAAGTATCTAGGAAATCTTCTTCAGTCTCTCCAGGAAATCCAATAATTATATCTGTAGTTAACGCTACTCCAGGAATTTTTTTCTTAATTTTCATTATTGATTCCAAATATTGTTCTCTATCATAATGTCTATTCATTTTCTTTAAGATTCTTGAAGAACCTGATTGTACAGGGAGATGGATAGATTCACATAGTTTTTCACCAGATGCGATTACGTCAATTACTTCAACACTTAAGTCTTTAGGGTGTGAAGTCATAAATCTTAGTCTTTCTAGTCCTTCAATTTTATTTATTCTTCTTAAAAGTTCAGCAAAGTTAATGTTCTCTTCTAAACCTTTACCATATGAGTTTACATTTTGACCTAGAAGAGTGATCTCCTTATAACCTTCATTAACCATTACTTCTATTTCTTTAATAATCTCACTAGAATTTCTACTTCTTTCACGTCCTCTTACATGAGGTACAATACAGTAAGTACAGAAGTTATTACATCCATACATTATTGTTACAAATCCTTTTATACTACTAGCCCTATCTACCAAAGCACCTTCAACTATATCTGCTTCTTTGTCCCAAATCTCAATAATTGGTCTTTCGCCACCTAATACTCGTCCAAGATACTCTGTAAACTTGTATGCATTATGAGTCCCAATAATTATATCTATATAAGGGAATTTATTTATTATTTTTTCGGCCATACCTTCTTGTTGCATCATGCATCCAGTAACAGCAATAACCTTATTAGGATTCTCTTTCTTTAGTTTTTTTAAAGCACCAAGATTACCATCAACCTTTTGCTCTGCATTTTCTCTAACACAACATGTGTTAAATATTATTATATCCGCATCTTCTTTTGAGGCTGTTCTAGTATGACCAAGAGGCTTTAGTCCACCTGATAATTTCTCAGAATCCTCCTCATTCATTTGACATCCCCAAGTTTCTATATAATATTTTAAATTTTTATCCATTTTAAAAATCTCCTTTATTAAAAGCTAATTTTTTTATTAATTATCAATATAGTATTATAGCATATTTAGTTACATAAATAAACATTGATATAATACTACATTGATGTAGAAGTTCATGAAGAAAATATATGATATGTTAAAAATTAGAATATCAAATTCAATGGTAATATAAAATGGTATCTAAGTATTACATTTTGCTTTATGGTTTACCTATAAAAACAGGTCAATACCATTTTTATGATATTGACCTGTTTTTTATAGGATATTAATTCAAATTTATACTACCAATTACCATCGTAATTGATGGGTTTAGACTTTTTATCGGATGTTTTTGCTTTACCTTGAAGTTCGGGTACTGGGTGAAGATTATTTTTAGAAAAGTGATTATGCTTATTACTTTCTGTTCCATGAGATTCACTTGGATCCGGTCTTCTCATTCCTGCTTTTGCCATTATATTACCTCCTAGTTATTTGTCATATTTAGTTTAAGCAATATATAATGTTTTATGCATTGAGAGATCCTGTATATTTAGAAAAAATTCTTTTGAAAAGCTAACTATATTTTATATAGCCACAACAATTTTAACAAATGAATTTTAGTAAATATTTTTTAGTATATTACTACTATTACTTCTTAAGTAAAAAAATACAATGTAACGGTTAATTTAATAACCATTACATTGTATTTTAAATTATATTATCTTATATATTAGCCGCAACTACTACAACTTGAACATCCGCCACCATCAGGCTTAGTTTCTGGCTCTATTGAAAAACCACCTCTACCATTTTCTTCTCCACAAAGAATTGTAAGAGTTCCAAATTGTTCTGTAACTGATTTATCTACTAAGAAAGTAAGATTTTCTATAACTTCTGTATTATCAGTATCTTTTTTGTCATCTAAAACTAGATTAAATGTTGGGCCGCCTCATCCCATACCTGCAAAATGTATTCTTACTTTATCAGCTGTAACTTCATTATCCTTTAAAAATTGTAAGAATTCAACAGTAGCTTTATCACTTATCTTAACTATTGACATATAATTTACCTCGTTTCTTATTATATTTTATTGTCTACATTTATATTATGTGAAAGTAATCAGATATTTATCACATCATTATATATCCATAGTACAATATATTTATATAATATCATAGCAATTAATAGTGTCAATATATGATTTCTATATTATTTGTAATAATTTATAGATTTCTAAAAAATCAAATCTATTTTTACACTTTTGTATATATCTAAAGTAACATTGAATTAAGCAAGATTGCTATTTATTTTAAAGTTTTCAATTGGAATAATCTCATTTCCAAACATTCGATAATCATGATAGTCATAAGATGACTTCATAATATTTTCATTTATAGTTTTACCTCTATTTATATAATCTAAAAAATCGTAGCAGGCTAGTATATTTAATTGATTTTTTTCACATATAATAGATAACTCTTTGATAAAATCCATAAATGTACTTTCACAAGTGGTATTTAGCAGTTTAGAACTATCAATAATAAAGTTAACTCCCCAAAAGCCCTTGCTTATAACCTTTGACTTTAAATTATTAAGATAGATAGATGTTGATGAAAATCCTGTACTTATTGTTCTTGAATTCAAAATAGATTTCTCTACATCTATTAATTCAACCATATTTTTCTCATTTTCATCCAAATTATTTAAAAGTAGTTTATGGATATCATCACCTACGTATAGGTAAACATAATTATTGTTTTCAATTTGTTGTTTGATGTATTTATATAAATTCATCACTAGATGATCTTCCCCATAATAATAAAAACATATATTTTTACCAAAAAAATTATTCATAAAATTTCTCTCCTTAATTTAGATAAGTATTTGATTCTTAAATAATATTATTCGTTAAATGTAAAAATTTACCTTTAAATTTTTACATTTAGTTTATATGACTTTCATACATTATATTACAAATAAATTTGTGTATTTCATTTATTTCAAAACTTATCCAAGTTATATAACTTTTAATGTAGAAATGTGCTATACTATGTGATATAAATAAAAAGATAAGTATTAAAAAACAGGTAAATACTGATATATTGATACTGTAAAATATGTGGATGTTGACACAAGGAGGATTAACAATGTGCGGATTTGTAACATTTTTTAGTAACTCTACTATATTAGAGGAAAATAAAGAAACTCTTCGTGATATGAGGAGAATTATTAAACATAGAGGTCCAACTCAAGATGGAGAGTACATGGATGATAATGTTTATTTAGGATTTAAAAGATTAAGTATCTTGGACTTAGAAAATGGAATTCAACCATACTCTTTTAAAGATGAACTTGAAATTGTTTTTAATGGTGAGATTTACAATTATATCTACTTACGTAATGAACTTATAAAAGAAGGATATAACTTTTCTACAAACTCAGAAGTTGAAGTTATAGCTACGCTATACAGTAAACTTGGTGATAAGTTTGTAGATAAACTTAGAGGTATGTTTTCTTTTGTAATTTGGGATAGAAAGAAAAATACATTATTAGGAGGAAGAGATCCATTTGGTATAAAACCTTTCTACTATATAGAAAATGAAACTGGACTTTATGTTGGATCAGAACTTAAAAGTTTCCATGCTAATCCTGATAGTGCTTGTACAGAAATAGATAATGAAGCTCTTCATAATTATCTTACATTTCAATTTGTACCTGAACCAAAAACACTTCTTAAGGATGTAAAAGTTCTAAAACCAGGACATATAATAAAGAAGGAGTTAGGAAAGAAACATGAAATTAGTTGCTATTACTCAATAAAGTTTAATCCTACACCTGGATCAAAAGATGAAAAGATGGAAGAAATTCGTAAAGTTATGGAAGATTCTGTAGAACTTCATATGCAATCTGAAGTTCCGGTGGCTTCATTTTTATCAGGTGGAATTGACTCTACTGTTGTAACTGCTTTAGCTAAGAAGCATATGCCAGATTTAAAGACATTTACCATAGGCTTTGATAGAAATGGATATAGTGAAATTGATTTAGCTAGAGAGACTGCTGATAAGTTAGGACTTGAGAATATTAACACTATGATATCTCATGAAGAATTTGCAAATGAACTACCTAAAATAATTTGGCATATGGATGAGCCAGTAGCAGACCCTGCTGCAATTCCTCTTTACTTTATTGCTAAAGAGGCCGCTAAACATGTTACTGTTATACTATCTGGTGAAGGTGCAGATGAGGTATTCGGTGGATATACAATATATCATGAACCGAATTCTTTAAAGATGTTTGATTATGTACCAGGTTTCTTAAAGAAAGCACTAAAATCTGGAGCATCCCATGTTCCACAGGGTACAAGAGGCAAAAGCTTTATTGAAAGAGGCTGTACCCCAATGAGAGAAAGATATGTTGGAAATGCTAAGATCTTCATTGATTGTGAAAAGTCAGGAGTACTTAATAAGTTTGATTCAAAGTATACCATTAAAAATGCTATGAGTGATATTTATGATAACGCTTCTGAGTATGATCCTATTACGCAAATGCAATTTGTGGATTTTAATACATGGCTTACAGGTGACATATTAGTTAAAGCTGATAGAATGACTATGGCTCACTCATTAGAGCTTAGAGTACCATTTCTTGATAAGGAAGTGTTTAGAGTTGCATCTAAACTTACTCCGGATGAAAAAATTAATGGTCATGTTACTAAGTATTTACTAAGAGAAGCATTTAAGTCTGAGTTACCATTCTTAACTGCAATGGATAGAAAGAAGCTTGGGTATCCAGTTCCAATAAGACTTTGGCTTAAAGATGAACTATATAATTGGGCTATGAATATAATAAAAGATAGTAATGCAGATGAATTTATAAATAAACAAGCTGCAATTAAATTAGTTGAGGATCATAGAACAGGTCCATTTGATCTAAGTAGAAAAATTTGGACTATACTTATATTCTTAATATGGTATAAAATATATATAGAGAAAGAAACTTCTTTCTTAACATAAAATAAAAAGAGATAGAATTTCCATAAGGAGTTCTATCTCTTAGCTATGTATAAAGTTATATATACTTAATCTGGTTTGATTCTAGCCAATCGATTAAATGCTTACATAAGAAATTATCTCTAAATGTATAAAAATCATCTAATTTATCATAACTAACTAATGTTTTATTAAATGTTAAAAAGGGGTTTTGCCAATCAACTTCTTCTAATATTTTGAATCTTTTATCTTCACTTAATGTTTCTAAAAATTGTTTCATCGAATCTATAAGAATCTCTTCATTTATAAGAGGAATATACAAGTATTTATCATTATAATTCATAATAATAGACTCTGTTTCTCTTGCAAGTTCCTTTTCCCACCCTTCTAGACTATCAAACATAGATTTATCATTTAGAGCATCAATAATTCCTTGAGGAATATATGCAAACTCACCATCAGTTATGTTTATATAACATTCACCTTCTCCCCTAGTTTCTGTTAAACTAAGTTCTAAGAGCAAATCAAGGTCAACATGTAAGACGTTCATAAATTTATTCACCAACCTTTAAATATTTGTTTTTTAAACTATTATCATAATTAAATCATTTATTGATTTTCATTATAAATGATTCCATTTACATATAAAGTTTCATGGTATAAATATGAGTATATGTCATCTTGAACTATTTTACAATAGATTTTATTGGATGTCTATTTATATGTAATATAATAAATGACCTATTAAGTTTTATATACTTAATAGGTCATTTATTATATTATTTATTCATTTTTAATACATCTGATATTGCTGCTATGCTACCTAAAGAGGATAAACTCTCCACAGGAAGTATTAATTTGTTTGCTGGATTCATTGAAAGCTCTTTTAATGCTTCAACTTGTTTAAGAGCTATAACAGTTGAGTTTGTTCCAGAGTCGATAATTGATTTATTAACTTTTTCTATTGCTAGTGCTTCTGCTGTAGAAATAATATCAATTGCCTTACCCTTACCTTCTGCTTCTAGCAGTTGTGATTCTCTAAGTCCTTCTGCTCTTCTAATATTAGCTTCTTTTTCAGCTTCAGCATGAAGTATTTTAGATTGTTTTTGACCTTCTGCAATAGAGATTGCACTTTGGCGCTCTCCTTCAGCATTAAGTATTGCAGCTCTTTTACTTCTTTCTGCTTTCATTTGCTTTTCCATTGCTTCTTGAATTTCTGTAGGTGGGACTATATTTTTAATTTCTACAGATAATAACTTTATTCCATATGCATCTGTAACATTATCTACTATTTGCAATAGCTTAGAGTTAATCATATCCCTTCCAGCTAAAGCCTCATCTAGAGTCATATCTCCTAAGATATTTCTCATATTTGTTATTGTTGAATACATAATACCCTGAACATAATTTTCTATGTTATAAACAGCATCCTTAGCATTTAAAACTTGATAGAAAATAACATTGTCTACTGAAATATTAACGTTATCCTTTGTTATAACATTTTGTGGTGGAATATCAAGTATTTGTTGTTTTACAGATACTTTCCTTCTAACAAAGTCCACAAAAGGAATTGTTAAGTGCCAACCAGGCTCTAATATCTTATAAAATTGACCGAACCTTTCCAATACATAATTTGAACCAGTATTTACAACTTTAACTGATGAAATTATTATTATTAGAACTACAAGTAATATTACTAAGATACCAATTACTAATTCCATTTACATCTCTCCCCTTTTTATTATTAATTTATTGTTTTCAATATTTAATACTTTAAATGTATCTCCAACATTTATGTTGTCCCCAACATTTTTAGCTGTCCAATATACTTCCTTAACTTTAATTCTACATTCCTTATTACTACTTATAGCAATATCAGATGTAAATTCTCTATTTTCATATGTTCCAACCAGCGGTTTTTCCATTGGCAGATTTACATTAACATACTTTTTAGAAAACTTTAGACCAAATATTATTGCCAAAGTACCAATAACTAAAGCAATCCATATCTGAGTGGTAAAACTTACAAAATACCCAGCTATAAAAGCAGGTACAAACCCTAGCCCTAACCAAGAAAAAGTAAAGCTACTAGTGGTTATGTCGATTACAATTACAAAAATAAGTAATCCGAACCAAATCCAATTCAAATCCATTTAATACCACCTCCCAAAATTTAATTAATTAAATTAAATATATCATATATTAATAATACCACATTATAGTATATTATTATATTTTTTTCTTATAACAGTATACTATAATTTTTAAGTAAATATATACGTATATATAGTAAAGTACATAGATTTTATGTTTTGGAGGTATGAATACGTGAAATATTATGCTCAAAAACTGAATTATATTTTTATAGGAATGTTATTAATAATAATCTCTGGAATAGTTAAAATGCTATAATATTAAAAAATCTATAAATAAAGAAATGTCCATATTAATACTATTAACAAAATTGGACATTTCTTTATTTATTAAGTTATATGGTTCTTGTCTCCTGTTGTAAAAATAATTTTTCAGCTTCATCTAAATATGGTGATAAAAGAGTATATACATATTTATGATATTCATTTAGAAAAGTTCTCTCTTTGGATGATAACATATCAACTATTATACCATCTATATCTATAGGACAGAATGTAGCAACTTCGAACTTCATAAATTGACCACCATACTTCGTAAATTCATCTTTTACAACAAATAACATATTTTCTAGCCGTATACCATGCTTACCTTCTTTGTATATTCCCGGCTCATTTGTTAAATTCATACCTTCTTCTAATCTTACATTTGAAGGAACTTGAGAGAATCCCTGTGGTCCTTCATGAATATTCAAAAAGAAACCAACACCATGTCCAGTTCCACATTTATAATCTATTCCTTCATCCCATAAAGGCATTCTCGCAATTATGTCTAAGTTAGATCCAGTTGCACCATATAGGAACCTGGCCATTGTTAAATCTAAATTTCCCTTTAATACCAAAGTGAAATCTTTTTTCTCTTCATTGGTTAATTGTCCCAGTACTAAAGTTCTGGTTATATCTGTAGTTCCATCATGATATTGCCCACCTGAATCTACAAGAAATAGCCCTTCAGATTTTAAAGTATAGTTACTCGCTGGAGTTGCGCTATAATGCATCATAGCAGCATGCTCTTTGTATCCAGCGATGGTTGTAAAACTAGGCTCAACAAAATAATCTTGTTGTGTTCTAAATTTAGTTAAAGTATCTGAAGCTGAAATTTCAGTTATTTTCTCTGATTTCACATTTTCCTTTATATACTTTATAAATTTAACCATTGCAACGCCATCTCTAATAGCACAGTTTTTAAAGTTAGCTATTTCAACTTTATTTTTTATAGACTTCAACTCAGTAGTTATATTTCTTTTCTCAACCTTAGCTACGGTGTGATCTATAGAATTGAAAATTTTAACATTAGTTTTATTAGGGTCAAATAATATAGAACTATTTTGTATTTCTTTTAGCCTTAAGAAAACTTCATTGTATTTTTTTACTTTTACCAAAGCTTCTTCCAGGGAAGACATAATTTTAGGGGTAATTTTACTATTATCTATGAATAGTTCTGCATCCTCCATACTTATTAGTAAATATGAAATAGTTACAGGATTGTTAGCTACATCATGACCTCTAATATTTAAAGTCCATGCAATATCATCTAAAGAACTCAAAATGTAGTAGCATACTCCTGTTTTTTTCATTTTTTCTCTAATTAAATTTAATTTTTCAGCTGCTGATATACCAGCAAACTTAACATCATGTAGGAAAACTTTAGAGTTAGGCATTGATGGTCTGTTATCCCAAAGATGTAAAATTAAATCCTTATCAGAATTTATTCTAATTTTTTTGTTTTTGAAGGATTCTTGCATTGATTTAAATATGTTTACTGGAATTACAGCTCCATCAAAGCCAACTACATCTCCTTCTTTAAGCTCTGTTCTTAAGAATTCAATATAGGTTGGAACATTTATTTCACCCATTTTATATAATTCAATCCCCGTTCCATCTATTTGTTTCTCAGCTTGGATATAATAACGTCCATCTGCCCACAGTATTGCTCTATTTAGAGTAACAACCACTGTACCTGCAGATCCAGTGAAACCTGAAATCCATGACCGTGCTTTAAAATATTCTGATACGTATTCACTCTGATGCGAATCAAAACTAGGAATAATATAAGCTGATATTCCATTTTCCTCCATAGAACTTCTAAGACTTTCAATTCTTTCTCTAATGTTCATTTTCACTCCCCCTTATTTATAGTAAATTAATATCTAAGTTTATTATACCTACTTATTTTAGGTTGTTCAATTATTAATTTCACAAAAATGAAATTAATAAAAAAATATTCACTTTTTCAAAATAAGAGATTGCAATTTAAGAGAAAAGTTTATTATAAAAAGATAATGCTAACTATAGTTATTCAATTAACAATATAAAAAAGGTCATTCCTGAAATAGTGGAATGACTTTTTTTTATTTAAGTTCTAAATATATAATATATAAACCCTTGAATGAGATTAATTATTCTTTAAGCCATCTGCTCGCTTCTAAAGCATAATAAGTAATTATTATTTTTGCACCAGCTCTTTTTATTGATGTTAACATCTCTAGTGCAGCTCTTTTTTCATCAATAAGTCCATTTTCACCAGCATTTTTAATCATAGCATATTCACCACTTACATTATAAGCTGCAATTGGCATATTAAACGTCATACTAGCTTCTTTAATTATATCTAAATATAGTATTGCGGGCTTAACCATTACAATATCAGCACCCTCTTCAATGTCAGCAGCAATCTCTCTCATAGATTCTTTACCATTTGCCGGGTCCATTTGATAACTACTTCTATCACCAAACTGTGGTGCTGAATTAGCAGCAGCTCTAAATGGACCATACATAGCTGAGCTATATTTAGCACTATAGCTCATAATAGAAATATGTTTATATCCATTTTCATCTAATATATCTCTTATGGCTTTAACTCTTCCATCCATCATATCAGATGGAGCAACCATATCAGCACCTGCAATTGCATGGGATAATGCAATTTTAGCCAAGTATTTTATTGTTTCATCATTATCTACTCTTTGATCTTTAATAATTCCGCAGTGTCCATGGCAAGTATATTGACACATGCATACATCAGTGATAACAAATAAATTCTTTGATATTTCTTTAACTTTTCTTATAGCTTTTTGAACAATTCCATTATCACAAAATGCAGAACTAGCTATTTCATCCTTTTCTTCCGGAAGTCCAAATAGAATAATACCTTTAACCCCTGAACCTTCAACTTCTTTAATAACTTCTGGCAATCTATCTATTGACCAGTGATAGTTTCCTTTAAGCGATGATATTTCTTCCTTTATATTTTCGCCCTCTACTACAAATATAGGATATATAAAATCATTACTATTTAATACTGTTTCACGTACCAAATCTCTTATAGCACTTGTTTCTCTTAATCTTCTATATCTTTTAAACATTATAAACACAAACCTTTCCATAATCAAATTTTCATATCATAAGCTTATTGTATTTTAATTATCCAATAAGACTTTTTATAATTCCAACAACTCCAGGTTTACTACATTCTGTATACTCAAGGCCATGAGTATTAAGTGTTTTTGAAGTAATAGGTCCTATTGATATAATTAATTTCTCCTTGACCTTGTCTATTCCAACTAAAGTTATCATATTTTCAACCGTTGTAGGGCTAGTAAAGATTACAGTATCACAATTATCAAAGGATTTTAAATTTGCATTTTCACCAACTACTGTATCATAAACTGCAACGTCATCTACTTCAGCTCCTATATTTTTAAGCTCATCTACTAAATACTTTCTCCCCTTTTTCGATCTTGGAATTAATATTTTATCTCCATCAGAAATAAGTGGCTGTACAGCTTTAAATAATCCTTCTCCAGTGAATTCATCTGCAGTTAAAAGTGGGATTATACCTTTTTCCTTTAAAGCTTTAGTTGTGGCATCTCCTATAGAGATAAAATCACCCTTTAGCTTTCGTATATCAATTTTATTAGTATATAAAGAGTTAAATAACATATTAACACCATTTATACTTGTTAATAGTATATACTTATACTCCCCTAGCTTATCTTCTACAAATTTTATATTCTCAGGTTCAGCCTTTATATCTATAGAATTTATTTCTGTAACTGATGCCCCGAGGTTTGTTAATTCATTATATATTTCTTTACTTTGAGATTTACTTCTAGTTATACAAATATTTCTCCCAAATAAAGATGTTTTTTCAAACCAATTTAATTTATCATTAAACTGCACAACTTGGCCAACTACAATAATAGCAGGATTTGAAATGTTTTTCTCACTAGCAATAGCTGTTATATTTTTCAGCGTACCAACAGCTTTTCTTTGTTTAGAAGTAGTACCATTCATAACTACAGCAGCAGGAGTAGTCTCATCTAATCCAGCATCAATTAACCCTTTACTTATTGCACCTAATTGTTCATAACTCATCATAAATATAAGAGTTCCCGTTAATTTAGAAATTGTATTAAAATCTAAGCTTAATTTAGCAGCACTTTTTCCTGTGAAGACATGAAAACTTTGAGCTATTTTTCTATGTGTTACTGGAATTCCACCATAGTTTAAAGCAGAAATTGGTGATGTAATACCTGGAACTACCTCAAAATCTATATTCTCATTTATAAGTTCCAGTGCTTCCTCGCCACCACGACCAAATATATATGGATCTCCACCTTTTATTCTACCAACAGTATGACCTTCTTTTGCAAGTTTAACTAAAATCTGATTAATCTCTTCTTGAGTCTTATAATGACACCCTGGCTCTTTCCCACAATAAAAAAGTTTAGCATCCTTGTTTGCATATTTTAATATTTCATCTCCAGATAATCTATCGTATAAAATAGCAGTACAATTTTTTAAAACATTTATTGCTCTTAATGTTATTAGGTCTGGGGCACCTGGACCCCCACCAATTAGATAAACTCTTCCCATATTTTCCTCCTATAAAATATCTATTTATTCAAGATATTTTGTGATAATTTTTTTCCTAAGCTTATATAGTCTTCCTTATTTCCAATTACAGTATCTTTAACTAATACACCATTTACATCATAAATACCAGTTATAGTCATAATATCATTATCAATGGTAGCATAAGCTCCAATTGTAGAATGGCAATCGCCTTTTAATTCAGTCATAAAACTTCTTTCAGCTTCCACACAAATCCTAACTTCAGGATTGTCTAGTGATTTCAACACATCTGCATATTCACAGTCTTTATATATTTCTATGCCTAAAGCCCCCTGTGCAATCGCAGGCACAATTTCATCTGTCTCAAAATAATTAGTTATAAATCCTTCTAGTCCTAGCCTTTTCAGTCCTGCTGCTGCTAATATTATTCCATCAAGATTTTCATTTTCAATCTTTTTAATTCTTGTTTGAACATTTCCTCTTACTGGAATGATATTAATATCAGGTCTTAAAAGTAGTAATTGCTCACTTCTTCTCTTACTACTAGTACCAATTCTTGCTCCCTTAGGCAAATTAGAGAATGAAATTCCATTCATGGATACAAATGCATCACGAACATCTTCTCTTATTGGCATAGCTGCAATGCTAAATCCTTCTGGAAGTTCGTATGGAACATCCTTCATACTATGAACTCCACAATGAGCTTTAGATTCTAGCATAAGCTTCTCTAATTCTTTTATAAATACACCTTTTCCACCAATTTTATCTAAAGTTACATCTAATCTTTGATCACCTAGAGTATCTGTAAGAACCTTTTCACACGTTACATTATGAAGATTCTCTATAAGCTCCATTGTATAATCAGTTTGAACTTGGGCAAGTTTACTCTTTCTTGTAGCTAATTTTAACTTCAAATCTAATCCTCCATTCATACTTATAAATTATTCCAATCACATATTTCATTTAAAATATCAGGGTAAAATAATTCTAAAATTTCTTTGGCTACACCCTGATTAAAGAAAAATAAAAAATCATCTGAATTTATATAATCTAAAATTTCATTTTTCTTATCTATCTTAGTTATATTTAATCTAACCATTGTAGTAAACTCTACATAATCATCAAATTTCTCGTAGTATTTTCTACCTTTATTACATAAAAATACCGAGGACTTGGGATTTTTGCCATTTATCCTTATTCCAAGAGCTATATTTTTAGTTATCCTTGAAGCACAAAGTATTGCTTTTGATACTTCAGGTACAGTTGAATCTATAAAAATTTTCTTCTGATTGTTACAAATAGACCTTACTTTATCATTAAAAACATTATCACTTGTACATATTACAACTAAATGATAATTCGCTAACATATTTTCGGTAAAAATTTCATTTAGTAATAATAAGTTTGAATAATTAAATGATAACTCCTTAAATTTTGTTGTATATTCTTCTGAAAGACAATGTACTATGAATCCACGCTTTAATAATGTTGTAGCTTTTATAAAAGCACCATTACCTCCACCTAATATAAGTACCATAGTATTTTCACCATTTAATGAAATAAAGACTGAATTGTTAAAGTTATCCATAAAATATCCTACCTTACTAATTACTTATTCTTTATTATATCACTCATATCAGACAATGCCTTAATCACAATCTGATTTTTACCTCTATCCTTTATCGCTATCCTTACGAAGCTGTTATTAAGTCCAAGGTAATTATTACAGTTTCGTATCAATATACCCTTTTCCATTAGCAAGTCTGATAACTCGTTACTACTTATTCCATCTAATTTACAAAGAAAATAATTTCCATGACTAAAAAATGTAGTCTGAATAAATTCTATATCTTTAAGTGCAAGATACATAAACTCACGCTCACATTCTAACCATTGTATAGATGTTTGAATAAAATCCCTATCAAACAAAGCATATTTAACTGCAACTTCTGCAAAGCAATTTACAGACCATGGATTCTGATTTTCATCTATAAATCTTAACAAAGAAGAATTTTTAGTTATTGCATAACCAAATCTTACTCCAGCCATTGAAAAAAACTTAGTAATTGCACGAACTATCAACAAACAACTATAAATGTTTATGTAATTTATCATACTCTTACGATTATTAAGCACAAATTCTATAAATGCCTCATCTATAATTACTAATTTATTATTTATCTCACAATAATCTAATATTTTAATGAACTTTTCATAATCTATAATGCATCCATTAGGATTATTAGGATTCGCAAGTATTAATCCACCTGTGCTCTGTACTTTACTATAAATATCATCATAATCATATTCCATAAACTCATTTAAATATGAATAATTAATTTTCAAATTATGTTTTTTACTAAAATCTTCATATTCAACAAAAGACGGAACTACAATTGTAATTGATTCTAATGAGCTTATGGATAGGTCTAATACCTCTGCTGCTCCGTTGCCTACAATAATATTATCCGGTGAAAGATTATTTGTATAGTTGTCATATGATTTTAGTGGCTCCATACAAAAATACTCTTCACTTTTTTGTAGATATTTTAATAAGTTATTTTTTAATGTCCTATATTTTATATCAGGATATAATGGTAGATTTTCTAATGCTTCTGATATATGTAGCTTAAAATCCTTTGATATTGGAGTCGGATTTACATTTGAACTAAAATCCAAAAGTTTTCTTCCAATTAAAGTACCCTTAGTATATATATCTCCTCCATGTTTCAAAATAGCTTTATGCCACCTTTCAATATAATTATAAATAATAGACTTAATAATATTAATAATATTTCACTACTATACATAAGTGTTATAGATTGTTTAATATGTTTTTCTTCTAGTGGAATTATTGCATCTCCTATTGTAGGTTTGCTTACAGTTTCACCAAAGTATGAATTAGTTCCACC
This sequence comes from Clostridium sp., assembly GCF_036646415.1. GTDB lineage: Bacteria > Bacillota > Clostridia > Clostridiales > Clostridiaceae > Clostridium_J. The sequence goes on from NZ_JAVXMF010000008.1 coordinate 107,225, forward strand.
TAATTGTATATATAGTGCACCAGCTGTAGCCCCTTCAGGATAAGCACAATTTGGACTTTTATGATTCTTTCTATCTCTAATCATAATTTTAAATGTTTTTATAATATTTCCACCTACTGTCCATGCTGTAATACACATCAGTAACCCCGTTATTCTTGCTGGTATTAAATTAAATATATCATCAATGTTTGCAGGAAAAAATCCTATATTCTTATATTTTTCATTTAAGTATCCTACCATAGAATCCATTGTATTAATACCTTTATACATCATAGCTAAAGGTGCTCCACCAACTATTGCATAAAGTATTGGTGCAATTATTCCATCCGCTGTATTTTCTGCAATTGTTTCTACATCCCCGCGAATAATTTCATCTTTAGTTAGTGAGTTAGTATCCCTTCCTACAATATACGAAAGTTTAATTCTACTATCTATTATGTCATCTTTAACAAGTGAATTATATACTTCTATACCTGCTCCATGTAAACTCTTTGCTGCAAGTGTTGTCCAAATGATTATAGTATTTGCTATTATAAATACTATTTTATTTATAATAGCAAATTTTAATAATATATATGGAATCATGTAGGTGGTTATACATACTGTAAATACCATCAATAATGACGCCCATTTTAGTTTATGGTTATTTTCAAACTTTCTTCGAAGCCATTTATCCATAGTTCTTATAAGTTTTCCTATATATATAATGGGATGTGGTAACCACAGTGGGTCACCCAATATAAAATCTAAGATTACCGCTAAAAATACGCATAATATATTTGCTTTTATATTGAAATTAATCATAATAATATCCCCACTATTTCTTTAATTTCATAATGTCATAAATCTTGTCCATATCAAGAGATGACCTTACTAATTCAGCAAGTTTATCCAATTCTTTATCCCTCATATGCTCATAGGTTTCAGATTGTTTTTCTTTAATGCCCTTAGTTCTTCTCAATTCATTTACAATATGTTGTCTAAACTCAACTCCATCAAATATACCATGAATATAAGTACCCATAACGTTCCCTTTAGCACCTACTACTCCATCTAAATGATAATCTTTCTGATTATTACTATCTGTAATTGTAATAAACTCAGTTCCACTATTTAATAATGAAGTTTTTCCCATGTGAATCTCATAACCATATATATTTAAATCCTTATCGTTACCTATAATATTTTTTCCAATTATACCATTAACTCTAGTTGTAACCTTTTTTTCTTCAAAAACAGTTTTAATTGGTAGTAAATTCAAACCTTCCATAGATCTAAGTGTAGTTTCAACCCCATATGGATCCTCTAAGACGCTACCTAAAATTTGATATCCTCCACATATACCAATTATTTTTCCATTACATTCATATTTTTTAATCATATCAAACAATCCAGATTTTTTTAGATATTCTAAATCACCTAAAGTGTTTTTAGTTCCAGGAATTATTAATAAATCAGGACTTTTAAACTCATTTATATTTTCTACATATCTTACAGAAACATCTGGTTCTATAGCTAATGCATCTAAATCTGTAAAGTTTGATATATGCGGTAGTTTTATAACAGCAACATCTATTTTATCATTTATATTCTTATTTAAATCAACAGCTCCATCTTCATCCTCTAATTCTAATTTAAAATAAGGGACTACACCTAAACATTCCTTATTAGTTAAATCTTCTAAGCTATCAACCCCAGATTTTAGTAAAGAAATATCACCTCTAAACTTGTTTATAATAGTTCCTTTAATTCGTTTCTTTTCATCGTCACTTAGGAGCATTATAGTTCCTAGAATTGAAGCAAAAACTCCACCTTTATCAATATCACCTACAAGTACAACGGGTGCATCTATAAGTTCAGCCATACCCATATTAACAATATCATTTGCTCTTAAATTTATTTCTGCCGGACTACCTGCACCTTCTAATACGATTATATCAAATTGCTTTTCTAGTTTCTCAAAAGAAGCTTTTAATTCATCTTTAAATTTAACCTTTAAATTATGATACTCTTTGGCATTTGAATATCCATATATCTCACCATTAAAGATTATTTGGCAGTTTTTATCTGTAGTTGGTTTTAATAGTATTGGGTTCATAAATACTTCGGGTTCTAAGCCAGCTGCATAAGCTTGTAATACTTGCGCTCTCCCCATTTCTTTTCCATCAAGTGTAATATATGAATTTAAAGACATATTCTGAGATTTATAAGGACATACTGAGTATCCATCCTGTTTAAAAATTCTACAAAGAGCTGTTACTAGTATACTTTTCCCAACTGAGGAAGCTGTACCTTGAACCATAATTTTAGCCATTTAATTATACCTTCTTTCTAAATTTAATAAAATAAAAAGACAAGGGATGTAAAGCCTCCTTGTCTAAATCAATAAAATTCTATTTTAGTAAAACATGATTATAAATTTTAATATATGTATATAACTAATAAAAGTTTAAACCAAACCCCTTTATTTATAAACCATAATATATTAACTTACTCACTAAAATAGCTCATTCCCTCCGAAAGCTTATATTTAGGCAGGTCTCCTGGCTCATGAGTCATTCTACCCTCACCTTCCCCTAAAAAAGAGTGGTCACGAGGTTCGTCATCATTTACAGTAGCGGGGGCTGCTATGGATTTTAACCATATTCCCTTTTCACTTTAAAAAAGCACCTAAAATACTATTTAATTTTCATCCTAATTATAAGAGGTTTAAATAAATAAGTCAACCTAATACTGCAATTCCTTCTTTAGCTAATCCTTCTGCTAAGTCATTAAAAACTTATTGATTCCATTTATACTCTCATCTCTATCATTGTTTCTAGATCCATTAACTAAAACAATAGTAGGAGATTTTTCTTCAGCATTTTTAGTAAGTGGTAGTGTTCCATTAGTTTTATAGTCTTCATTCTCAAATTTTCTTTACTTTTTAGATTCGTTCATAATATACACCAAAAGTTTAAAACTTAAACTATAACAATCTCATTTATTTCTTGCTAACTATCTATTATTTCATTGTATGTTAATATATTATATAATAATAAGTAGAGGTGATATTATGGAATTACATATATTTTTAAAGGGTAAAAAGGACCCTGAAGTTTTCAAAGGGGATAGAATTGATGTATTAGATTTTCAAATGCAGGGTGTTAAATATAAGCAAATTAGATATTTTAGAAATGGATTTAGCAAAAGCCAACTGATAGAATCTAGCATAATCAATAAAATAGTAGAAAAATAGAAAATGTGCGTATTATTTTAATACGCATATTTTTCTATATAAAAAGTAAAATCCATTTTTAATTTAGCTATATATTAAAAATATATAAAAATAATCGTATAATTCATAGGTATTGAATTATCTAATAGTAAACTCCTTAATTACGTTTCCCTCTAGTGTTTTTATAGTAAATAATTCATTTTCTAAAACTCCATAGGTGTGAGGATTACCTTCTTTAGGATAAGAAATAGACCCGGGGTTAATTATGTGAATATTATTATTCGTTTTTTCTGTTATTACATGAGTATGTCCATGTAATAATACATCTCCAGATGACAATTTGGGCATATTACCCTCATTGAATATATGTCCATGGGTTAAAAATAATCGCTTACTCATATACAATATGATAGAATAATCCCCCATACAAGGAAAATCTAACAACATTTGATCTACCTCAGAGTCGCAATTTCCACGAACTGCTATTATTTTTTCACTATATACATTTAATAAATTTGCTACCTCCTGAGGATTATATTCATCTGGAAATGGATTTCTTGGTCCATGATAAAGTATATCTCCTAAAATAATAAGATTTGTACCTTTTTCTTCATTAAAAACTTCAATTGCCTTCTTAGTATATTTTAATGAACCATGAATATCAGAAATAAATATTAATTTCATAAAAACGCTCCTTCATCTTAATTATATATTTAATATTTACCCTACTTCTGTATCATTGTCAAATATACAAATACATTGTTGACTGTATTTTCCTAAAGTTCTATAATTTATATATACATGTTAAGGGGTGATATATTTTGATTATAAAAGTATGTGTCGGTAGTGCTTGCTACGTAAATGGATCACATAATGTAATAAATGAGATAAAACGATTAATAGAAGTAAACGATTTAGTGGCTTTAATTGAATTAAAAGCTGCATTTTGTCTTGGACACTGTACTAATCCAGTATGTGTTATGGTAGATGATGTATTGCATTCAGTCAATGAAGATAACATAAAGGATTTCTTTGAAAAATTTGTACTAAAGAAGGTGAACATATGCAAGTAATGAACTTCTCGTCTGCCAACTGTAAAAATTGTTATAAATGTGTAAGAACTTGTACAGTAAAAGCTATTGAGGTATTAAATGATCAAGCTAAAATTCAGGAAGAAAGATGTATTTCTTGTGGCCACTGCTTAGTAGTCTGTCCTCAAAATGCACGCCACGTACTTTCAGACATAGATGAAGTAAAATTAGCATTAAACCAAAACAAAACAGTAATAGCACAATTGGCACCAGCTTTTAGAGGTGTATTTCAAGATCCTCCAAAACTTATATCTGCATTGAGAAAACTTGGTTTTTCTTATATTGAGGAGGTTTCTGTTGGTGCAGAACTCGTAACCCAAGAGTATGAATCTATAATTAATTCTAGCTCTGAAGGTGAATTTCTTACTAGTTGTTGCCCTTCAGTAGTTATGTTGATAGAAAAGTATTATCCTGAGCTTAATTCTTTAGTATTACCTGTATCTTCCCCAATGGTGGCACATGGAAAGAATATTAGAAGTAGATATGAAGATCCATATATCGTATTTATTGGTCCATGTATATCTAAAAAGGTAGAAGCTTTATCAGAATCTAATGTTGGAGTTGTAGATTCGGTACTTACTTTTGATGAAATCAATGAATTCTTACAAGTAGAAAACATAGATTACACCCTTTTAGAAGATGGTGTAATGGATTTTAGTGGAACAACTAGAGGTGATAGATATCCAGTTGTAGGTGGCATATTAAATGCATTAAGACCTTCACTTGATAAAAAAAATCTTGATTTAATTAGGGTACATGGGCTTGAAAATTGTAAAGTAGTACTAGAACAACTTCAACGTAAAACTCTTAAAAATGTATGTATAGAGTTAAGTGCTTGTAACGAGAGTTGTCTTGGAGGTCCTGGCATAATACAAAAAGACGAATCAGTTTACACGAGACTAAAAAGAATTCAAAGCTATTTGAAAAATGTAAATAAAGAACAATCATTAGTTAATATAGATAACCCTAAACTAGACTTATCTAGAATTTATAGTAATAAGAAAGTATTTATGTCTATACCTAGTGAAAAAGAAATAAAATCTATCCTTATACAAATGGGCAAATACACTAAGGAACAAGAACTTAATTGTGGAGCCTGTGGTTACAACACTTGTGTTGAAAAGTCAATTGCTGTTTATAATGGAATGTCACAAGTAGAAATGTGTGTCCCTTATATGAGGTCCCTAGCAGAAAGTATGAATAGTGAGATATTTAAAAATTCTCCAAATGCAATATTGTTTATTGATCATAATTTATCAATTAAGGATATAAATCCTTCTGGTAGAAAAATGTTTTTAGATGACAATACTAATATAATAGGAATGTCTATAACGGATATAATACCAGATGAGGACTTTCGCAAGGTAGTTAATACTAGAGAGAATATCCTAAGAGAGAAAGTTTTTTATAGCAAATTAAACTTCCATGGATATAAGAGTATAATTCACATTAAAAACCACACTTTTCTTCTTGTAACATTCACAGATATAACTGATGAAGAAAATAGAAAATTAGAACTATCAGAGATTAAGCATAAAGCTATTGATGTTACTCAATCTATAATCAACAAACAGATGATGGTAGCTCAAGAGATTGCTAGTTTGCTAGGTGAAACTACAGCTGAAACCAAGGTTGCTATATTAGGATTAAAAAATGTATTGGAAAAGGAAAATTAATATGAGAAAGTATTACTTAGATATAGCAAATATGAGTATGAACAAATTCGGAGAAGAGCTTTGTGGTGATAATGTAGAAATTGCTAAAATCCAGGATGGTATGATAGTGGTAATGTCTGATGGACTGGGTAGTGGAGTTAAAGCTAATATCCTTGGTACATTAACTTCTAAGATTGCAGTTACAATGCTTAAGGAAGGTGCTAGCATTGATGAAACTATTGATACTATAATAAATACATTACCAGAATGCCACATTAGGAAACTTGCATATTCTACATTCACTATTGTAAAAATAAAAAATGATGGTGAAGTTTATATGGTTGAATATGATAATCCACCTGTGTTCTTTTTTAGAGACAATCGTGGATGTGATATAAAAAGAAATAACCGTATAGTTAACAACAAAACAATTTTTGAAAGTAAATTTTATATGAATGAGGGAGATACTTTAGTTATAATAAGTGACGGTGTTGTACATGCAGGTGTAGGTGGGCTTTTAAACTTAGGTTGGGAATGGCCTCATATTAATAGATATCTTACTAATGTCTTACAACATGAAGTAGTGTCTAAAAATATATGTAGACAGCTATTAGATGCATGTAAGGATTTATATGATAATAAACCTGGGGACGATACTACTGTTGTAACCTTAAAGGTAAGGAAAGAGCAACACATATCTATCTTTACAGGACCTCCAAAGAATAAAACTGATGATATTATTCTTATAGACCTTATTAAGAATGCTAAGGGCAAAAAAATAATATGTGGTGGTACAACAGCTAATATAGTTTCTAATGCATTTAATACACAAATTGAAGTTGATCTTAAAAATTACACATCAGAGGTTCCTCCTATGGGTAAAATGGAAAGAATTGATTTAGTCACAGAAGGAATTTTAACTTTAAATAAGGTAAAAGACATTTTAAAAGTCTATTTAAAATCTTGTGAAGAAAACTCTTCGCTTCCTAGTATAAAAAAAGGATCAGATGGGGCTTCTAAGATTGCAACCATGTTAATTAATGAAGGAACTTCTATAAACATATATGTTGGTCAAGCTATTAATCCAGCCCACCAAAATCCAGCTTTTCCTCAAGAGTTTAATTTGAAAATTAAAATTGTAGAAGAAATACAGAAGCTTCTAGAGAGTATGGGGAAAAAAGTATTAATAACTTATCTTTAAATTTAAAGAGAATATTACACCTTATTTATTTTGGTGCAATATCCTCTTTTCTAATATTTTTTACACTTTTTATGACGAATATTTATAAAATAAGCAATATATATAATGACTCCTACTAAAATACATATGGTCAATATAGCAACACCGCAAATAGCGAAAAACTCCTCTGGTAATATGTTTATAATTGGGTCTGTTTTAGGATCAAAAATCCACTTATCATTATTAAAAAACATTTTATGAAACATATGGAAAAAGAAATTAAAATTTATACTTACAATGACAGATAGGATAATTGGTATTGTTATTAACCCAATTCCAATATATTTTCCATATAAAAAATCTCTGTATAACTTACGGTATATTAGTAATAATATTGTTAAAAATACAGATATAATCAATATAGCAATTTTTGCGAGGTTAAATAAGTCTCTCACCTCATTAAAGTGAATAACCCCATCATCTGAAAAAGGCAAAGATGGAAGTTTGAAATTATTTCCATTATTAAGTAAATAATCTACCACATAAGAGTAATTGTCCACCATTTCTTTTCGTGATAAGTCCGTTTTGCTTTCTATGTCAAACGCTATAATACTAAAGTCATATATGGGCTTTAGTTTTGTTACCGTTATTGTAGATATCAATAACACTAATATAATGCCTAAAAATACAATAACAGTAGAAAAAGTCATCTTTTTCATTATATCCCCTCCCTAATACATACATTATCTCAGAAAATACCCATATTTATCAACAAATTTATATTATTGTATTTTTCCATTGTCAAAAAAATTTTCATATAGTATAATTTCTTTGGTACAATATATAATTTATACCTAATAACAACCCACTTTTAGTGGGTTTTAAATTTAACTTAATAAAAGTTTAGTAATTTCATAAATTGGGAGGTAAAAATGATTCACTTAATAGGAGTAAAAAAAGAACTTGATTTGGTCCGCAGAGGACAACTAGCAATATCCCAAGAATCTATAAATGGAATATTACTAAAATTGAAAGAAATAATATGTACTGAAGTTGTTATAATTAACACTTGTAATAGAACAGAAATATATTTAAATTCTCATATATCTCAAGACAATTTAATCTCTAAAGTATTTGATGTTTTAAATTGGGATCTAAGCTTTAAAGAATACATATTTTATTTAAGTGAAAATAAAGCAATTAATCACCTATTTGAAGTTAGTTGTGGATTTCACTCTAAAATTTTAGGCGAAGATCAAATATTAGGTCAAGTAAAAGATTCATATTTAAGAAGTAAAGAACTTAAAGTAATAAAGGGAAGCTTTGATAAACTATTTTCTATGGCCATTAGTTGTGGTAAAGAGTTTAAAACCGAAAGTAAACTTTATGAGATGCCCGTATCTTATTCATCCATTGCAGCTAAAAAAGCTTTAGAGCATAATTGTAAAAACATCTTAATATTAGGCTTTGGTAAAATGGCAGAATTAACATTTAACTATTTAGTAGGAAAAATGGATAGCATAGATTCTATATTCATAGTCGTCCGAAACGTGGATAAAGCTAACAATCACCCAATAATATTGAAAAACACTCAATATATTACTACTGACAAAATTAAGATTCTACCATTAGATAACCTTGTAGATACATATGAGTATGTGGATGCTATAATTTGTTGTACTTCATCCCCTACCCCATTAGTTATGAAGAAAGATCTTCCATCACAGAAGACTATGATTTTTGACCTTTCATTACCTATAAATGTAGAAGCTAGTTGCAGTGAATTAAAAAACATATGTTTATATAATGTAGATACACTTCAAAATGTAGATAAAGAAAATAAATTTTTACGTAAGCAGATAATGAATTCAAATAAATATATAATTTTAAAATATCATAATGAGTATAATAAATATTTAAAGTTAAAATCATTAAGTCCTATTATAGAAAATATTAAATCTGATGGACAATTAGTTGTTCAAGACAATCTTAAAACCTTTAAAAATAAAAAACATACAAAAGATAATGATAAGTTAGTCGCTACACTTTTAAAGAGTAGTTCTAATACGTATATAAATCGGGCTATAGAAGTATTAAAAGAAGAAACCTTAAAAGGAAATAGTGAAACCGTATGTGACTTAATAGAACGTATTTTTTTAAATAATATTAGCTAGGAGGCTATCTATATGAATAACAAAACTATATTTGATGAAAGCAAAAAATATATACCTGGTGGAGTTAATAGTCCAGTAAGAGCGCTAAAGGATATGGGAATTACACCACCTATTATAAAATCTGGTAAGGGCTCTAAAATATATGATGAAGAAGGACAAGGATATATCGATTTTGTAGGTGCATGGGGCCCAATGATATTAGGACATTCCCATAGTGATGTAGTTAAAGCCATAAAAGATACTTGTGAAAATGCTATAGCATTTGGTGCTCCAACCAAGCTAGAACTAGATTTAGCTAAACTTATATGCGAAACTGCTTCAATCGATATGATCAGAATGGTTAACTCGGGTACAGAGGCTACTATGAGTGCTGTTAAACTTGCAAGAGGTTATACAAAAAGGAATAAAATTGTTAAGTTTGCTGGTTGCTACCATGGTCATTGTGATGGTTTTTTAGTTAGTGCAGGTTCAGGAGTTATGACCTGTGGAATTCCTGGAAGCGCTGGTATTCCTAATGAACATGTAGAACATACAATTATTGCAAAATATAATGATATTGTGAATATTAAAGAAATATTTGAAACTTTTAAAGATGAAATTGCATGTGTTATTATTGAACCAATTGCAGGAAATATGGGTGTTGTAAAGCCATCAGTAGAATTTATGGAAGAGTTACATAAACTTTGCAAAACTAATGGTACTCTTTTAATATTTGATGAAGTAATGTGTGGTTTCCGAATTGCTTATAAGGGTTCTAGAGAATTATTTAAAAATATAACTCCTGATCTTATTACTTATGGGAAGATTATTGGAGGTGGTCTTCCATGTGGAGCATATGGTGGAAGACGTGAAATCATGGAAATGCTTGCCCCTTTAGGACCTGTGTATCAAGCTGGAACTATGTCTGGAAATCCTCTTGTTATGGCAGCAGGTATTGCAACTGTATCTAATTTAAATAAAAATGAATCAATATATAATCACCTTGATTATATCGGAAAAATGCTTGAAGATGGCATGTTAAAAATTTCAAGAAAGAAAAATATTCCTTTAGTAATAAATAGAGTTGGTGGAATGATGACCGCATTCTTTACAGATCAATCATCTATTAATAATTATGAAGATGCATGTCAATGTGATACAGATATGTTTAAAAATTATTTTATGCATATGCTTAGCAATGGTATAAACTTACCTCCATCACAATTTGAAGCAATGTTTTTATCAAATTGTCACTGTGAGGATGACATTAATAAATTTTTAAGTGCCTTTGAATCATTTAATATTTAATAATGATACTATCATTTTGTATAATTATTAACAATGACTTTTAATGTTATTATTCAATAAAAAAGTAATTTTATGTATAAAGTTACTTTTTTATTTCTTTAATGAGTTATTATTTTATAATTCTCATTTTTTATAAATAAAAGCGGAATTTATGGAATTATAATTTACATGTGTTTGTTATTTTTTTAATTTTCAGAATAGTGTTGAAATTCTGTTTATTTTTTTATATAATTATCTTATACCTAATTAACTCAAATATAATCTATAGTTAGGAGCGTGTATTAATGAAAAATAAAAAAGAAACCTCCACAAAAGAAGTTAAGGTTCCCAGCCAACCGAAGGTTTGGCAAGCTCTTATTCCAATCTTAGTTCTTATAGTTGCTCTCTCTGTTGGAATCATATTTTTTGAAGCTAGTCCACATATACCATTAATAATTGCAGCATCAGTGGCAGCAATCATGTCATTACTTATTGGCTACAAATGGTCAGATATTGAAAAAGGATTTATTGATACAATACAAATGTCGATGCAAGCAATATTAATACTTATGATTATCGGAATTTTAATCGGAGCTTGGATTTTAAGTGGTACTGTTCCAACCATGATATACTACGGTCTTAAAATATTATCACCTGGAATCTTTTTAGTTGCTACATGTATAATTTGTTCAATTGTTTCTCTTGCAACAGGTAGTTCTTGGACGACTGCTGGTACTGTAGGTATAGCACTTATGGGGGTTGGTATAGGTCTAGGAATTTCAAAACCTATGATAGCTGGTGCAATTATATGTGGGGCTTATTTTGGAGATAAGATGTCTCCTCTTTCAGATACAACTAATCTAGCACCAGCAATGGCAGGCTCTACCTTATTTGATCACATTAAACACATGTTGTATACAACTACTCCAAGCATGATAATTTCTCTTATACTATTTGGAATTTTAGGTATAAAATATGCTGGACAAGAATTAGATGTATCTCAACTTAATATAATATTTGAAGGATTAAAAGCTTCATGTACAATCAATCCTTTATTGTTATTACCACCTGTAATTGTTATTATTTTGGTTGTTAAAAAGATGCCTGCTATCCCAGGTTTAATAATTGGTGTAGTTGCAGGAGTAATTCTAGCAGTCTTAGTTCAAGGATCTAACTTTGGTGATATAGTTAATGTATTAAATAGTGGATATGTTAGTGAAACTGGAGTAGAAATGGTTGATAATCTTTTAAGTCGTGGTGGTCTTCAAAGTATGATGGGTACAGTATCTTTAATCATATGTGCCATGACCTTTGGTGGTATAATGGAAAAAGCCGGATTCTTAAATGTATTAGCGGAAAAATTGCTTAAATTTGCAGTTAGTACTGGATCATTAGTATTAGTTACAATAATTTCTTGTATCGTTGTTAATATACTAGCTGGAGATCAATATTTATCAATTGTTATACCAGGTAGAATGTACAAGGATGAATATGCTAAACGTGGTCTCGCACCAAAGAATTTATCAAGATGTTTAGAAGATGCTGGAACTCTAACTTCATGTTTTATACCTTGGAATACATGTGGAGCATTCATGTCAACAACCCTTGGTGTTTCACCATTCCTATATATTCCATTCTGTTTCCTAAACTATATAAACCCAGTTGTTTCAATAATTTATGGATATACTGGATTCTCAATGGAAAAAATAGAAAAATCAGAAGAAATATCACCCCAAGCTTAACAATTAATATCCTATAGGGGGGGGCGTCGCAAACTAACTGATTAAGTTATGGAGCGACGCTCCTTTTGAGTTAACAATAAAAATAACCTAAGGTTTTAGCTTTTGTACACTTAATTTTCTTCACTTTCATATTCCAGAGTCTGCTACAATCTTTTCAAATCTTTTAACTAAGAACAAATGCATGTTTTCGAGCATTGGTATAAATGTTCCAAGATTATTTCTATGTTGAAAAATTCCAACGCCTACGACGTATTCACTATTTACAGCAATTTGAACATTATATCCTCCAAACAAAAGAGTATTTATTGACGTTAGCCTCTATTTTAGTTCCATCTATAAATAAATGTTCAAAATTTATTTCATCTATTTCATTTAACTTTACAACAAGTTGAGTAAATAAATCTTCTGCCGCTTCACTTAGATATTTCCGACGAAAACGCCCGATAGCTGAGTGATTAGGGGCTTTGCGACTTTCAAGTATCCACATGAAATTAATATATCTTCTGCAAACAATCTCTATTTTATATGTGGAATATATATTATTCATGTAAGCATATGCAATAATTTTAAACATAATTTTGGGTTCAACCACAGTTTTTCTATCTCTCGGGGAATATGCCATGTATAATTTAGTGTAATCTAACCCCTCCAGTGTATGACTAAGCAGTCTAACAGAATCATCCATAGATATAGCTATCACATAAAATGGAATTATTTATTTTACCAAAGCCTCTTTTTTTATTTAAATTATGTCTGATTTTGAATATAAATATCTACATTTAGTAAATAATATAAGTAATACAATTATTTCTGGAGGTGTAATTTTTGGATGATAATTATGTAATAAATAATCTCAATGAATTTTTGAAGAGTATATATATAAATATGAATATTTTTGAATATTATATTAAAAAATCAAGAGATAAGAAAGTTATCTATAGAATATCTAAGATTCAAGAAGATTATAAAAAACACTCTAATAGAATATGTGAGATTATTCTTCAGCTTGGAGGAGTACCTATCGAGATTAGTCACAATTATGATGATTTTGACAATTATATAAAAACATCTAAAAAAGAAATTTTTAATGAAACCTGTGAAGTATCTAGTAAAGGGGTTACTCTGGGATACAAATTAATCCATGATCCTGACTTTTTAAATCATGAAAGCTATAATTTAATTAATTTAATAACAAAAGATTATCAACGTCATATAAATTTACTTGAAAGATGAATACTATTCTATAGATCTATTGATTTTTATCAAACTAAAACTACCGCACAAAATTTCTTTCATGAAAAAGAAATTTTGTGCGGTAGTTTATTTAAATTAATTAATCAATATCATGGATTACTTCTTATTAATTAATTTTCTTCCAACAATAAATCCAACTAAAAGGCCAGTTCCCAAAGCCAACATTGTTTTAACTTTTTCAAACCTTAATTCAGAATCTGTAACCGGCTTAACATTATTGATTATAACTGTATCCTGTTCAGTAGATTCTATATTTGGGTATATAAATGCGCCTACTAAGCATAAATGATTAAATCTTTCTTCCGAAAAATTATCCGATAAATCTTTTAATGTTTTAAGAAAATATTCTTTATCCCACTTATCATCTTCTTCTAATTTTATATCATCATGAATCTCAAATAATCCACCTATAGTTTCTTTAGCATAGTTTAAAGCATTTATTATTTTCTCGGAATTTTCAGGTTCGACTCTAATATATTCAATTAATGCTTTTCTAACATCTTCCACACTATTTAATTTTACAGCTTCTTCGATTAAATTTAGACTTATTTCCATAGCAAAATCTCCTTTTTATATTAGTTATCAAGTGAAAATTGATAATTATAAATCATATAAATAACTTAAATGCTATAATTTTCTTTGATAGTATATACCAATTATATAGTCTTTCATATTAAAGTTCAATGTATTATTCAAATAATTATATTAACTGCATCTATATCTTTAAAATAGTAACCAAAGTCGATTACTAAGGAATACTATAACATATAGATATAATTGTAATAACTTTTAGAACAATGCTAACACTACTATTTTCAAAAGATTTTATAACTCATAGTTTATATCTTTAATAAAGCATAAAATGAATTTATAGTTGAACTTATTTTAAAATCAGTAAAAACTTTATTCTGACTTACTTAAATAAGTATGTTATAATTAACCTATAGTTTTATAATATACTTATTAAATATAGATTTAAATGGGGGCTGATAAAATATGAACGTTGCCTTTTTTCTTACTCCTAAAAGTGAAGTTATTTTTGAAAAGGTTAGTTCTACAATGAGAAGAGCTATGGAGAGAATGGAATATCATAGATATACCTCTATACCTCTAGTAGATGATAAAGGTAAATATATAGGAACATTGACTGAAGGTGATATACTTTGGAAACTAAAGAATTCATCTCAATTAAGTCTTAAAGATACCGAAAATGTTCTGATTAAAGAAATTCCAAGGCATGTTAAAAATAAACCTGTATCGATTAACTCTGATATGGAAAGTCTAATCCTTGCTGCTAAGTCTCAAAACTTTGTACCTGTTGTAGATGATTCAAATATTTTTATTGGAATCATCAAAAGAGGAGATATAATTTCATACTGTTATAAGAGGATTTTTGAAGAAGATGATTCTAATCAATTTAGCGATTTTAAGAATATATCCAAAATAAGTTAATAAGAATAGAGTTATAATAATTCTTTAATTGCTTTTCTAGTATTACCTATATGGTATATTAGAAAAGTTTTTTATTTTTAAAAAGGCTGACTCAAACACTCCTATTTGTTATATTTTTATATTTTGAAATATATGTTATAATATTTTATATATATGAATTTATATTTAGGGGGTAACTATGGAAAAGATTTTTAAAAAGAATAGTTTATACGCAGATTTAGCTTTGTTGTTAGTAGCTATATTGTGGGGAGCAGGCTTTATAGCTGTTAAGGACTCATTAGATTTTATAACACCTTTTTACCAAATGGCAATAAGATTTTCATTATCAACAATAATTATGTATATCATATTTCATAAGCGTGTTAATAAAATGACAAAAGTGCAGCTTAAAAATGGATTTATTATAGGAATATTTCTTTTTCTAGGTTTTGCTTTTCAAACAGTTGGTATCAAGTATACAACAGCAGGAAAAAGTGCATTTTTAACTGCTATCTATGTTGTTCTTGTACCATTTTTACAATGGATTTTACTAAAGAAAAAACCTGATAATTATTCTATAATAGGTGCTTTAATTTGTCTTATAGGAATTTCAATGCTTACTTTACAGGATGGATTATCTATAAGCTATGGAGATGGACTTACGTTACTATGTGCATTTGGTTTTGCAGGTCAAATTTTGACTATAAGTAAATTTGTTAAAAATGACGATCCTATTATTTTAACTGTTATACAACTTGGATCTGCTGCTATACTCTCTGCTGCTGTCGCATTATTCATTGAACCTTTCCCTACTTCAATGAATCTTCAAGGTATAACTTCAATTCTTTATTTAGCTATATTTAGCACAACCCTAGCATTTTTAATTCAAAACGTAGCTCAGAAGTATACAACATCAACACGTACAGCTATAATACTTTCTTTAGAAGCCTTATTTGGTGCTCTATTCTCTGTAGTATTCTTAAATGAAGTATTCACATTAGCTATGTTACTAGGATGTATTCTTATATTTTCAGCTATAATCACAACTGAAACTAAATTGAGTTTCTTAAAGAAGAGTATCTCTAAAAAAAATAATAGTTCAATGTAATATTTATCTCCTTTTCTATATATAATTAATTAGTATTATTTATATATGGAAAAGGAGGTTTTAATATTAGTAGATATATAAAACAAAAAAAAGTAAAAGAGAAATCTATTATAGTAGAATTATTTTTCGAAAGGTTGTATATACTTCCATTTATGGTTATTATAGTTATATTGTACCTTTCTTATAATAATATACAAATTTCCAATACTAAATTATTATCCTATCTAAAAGATATTCCCATAGAATTTGTTGCAAAAGATGCTATACAAGAAAATCATGTAGTAAATTATGATGGTGTAATCACAAACATAAATCTAATATATGATTTTGAGAATGATTGTAAAAATAATAAAACATCACAACTAATCTATACTTATTATAATAAAGATGAAGAACCAACTATAAAAACTGCATTTTATAAAAATGGAAATATTTTTGTTAATATTGATAGTACAAGAACAACTAATGGAACTAGTGAAATTCAAAGCTATAAATTTAATGATTTTAAAATAATGGATAACGAAACTACACTTAAACTAACCCTTAATGATAGTGAATATAAAATTAATTTTTTCAATTATAATAAAAAAACAGGAGAAGGCAGTTAATTGCCCCCTCCTATTTTTTATTATTTTTCTAACTTCATTGCACGCATAGCATTTAATACTGCGATTACTGTAACACCTACATCAGCAAAAACTGCCATCCACATATTTGCAATACCTATAGCTGCAAGTATTAATACTACTACTTTTACAAGTAATGAAAATACTATATTTTGAACAACAATTTTCTGAGTCTTTCTGGCTATTTTAATAGCAGTAGAAATTTTAGCTGGATCATCTGTCATAATAACAACATCAGAAGCTTCTATAGCTGCATCAGATCCAATTCCTCCCATAGCTATTCCTATATCTGCTCTAGCAAGTACAGGTGCATCATTTATACCATCACCCACAAATAAAATCTTTCCATTTTTAGATAAAGTTTTATATAACTTCTCTATTTCTGCAACTTTTTCATGAGGCATTAATTCTGAGATAACCTGATCAATTGAAACAACCTTTGCTACATATTCTGCAATAGTTTTATTATCACCTGTAAGCATTACAGTTTTCTTTATACCAATTTCCTTTAACTTAGCCATTGCTAGTGGTGCAGTATCTTTTATTCTATCTGCAATGACCAAAGTCCCTACAAAGTTGTTATTTATAGCTAAATATATAATTGTTCCAACTTCTTTTGACTTAACATAATCTATTTCAAGTTCATCCATTAACCTATAATTTCCAGCATAAATATACCTGTCTCCAAAATATATTTTAACTCCCTTACCTGGTATTTCTTCATAACTCTTTATCCTGCTTTTATCTATTATAGCTTTAGAACTAATCTTTTTATATGATTCTACAATAGATTTCGCAATTGGGTGATTTGAATATATTTCGGCATGAGCTGCATATTCCATCAACATATCCTCAGTAATGAATCCATAAGGCATAATTTTAGTAACCTCAAAGCTTCCTTCAGTTAATGTTCCTGTCTTATCAAAAACTACTATTTCTGCATTGCTTAATGCTTCAAGGTAGTTTCCACCTTTCACAAGTACACCACTTCTAGATGCTCCTCCTATTCCACCAAAGAAACTTAATGGAATAGAAATAACAAGTGCACATGGGCAAGAAACAACTAAGAATGATAGTGATCTATATATCCAAACTGAGAATTCTCCTCCCATTAAAATCGGCGGTAAAATTGCTAATATGATAGCTAATATAACTACAATTGGAGTATAATATCTAGCAAATTTTGTGATGAATTTTTCTGTTGGTGCTTTTTTGTTAGATGCATTTTCAACTAGTTCAAGAATTTTAGAAACTGTAGATTCACTAAATTCTTTAGTTACTTTAATTTCAATAAGAGAAGTCTTATTTATTGAGCCCGCTAATACATCCTCTCTCTCCTTAACGATTCTTGGAACTGATTCACCAGTTAAGGCGGACGTATCTATTTGCGAAGAACCCCTTATAACTACTCCATCCAAAGGTATTTTCTCTCCAGGCTTAATTACTACTATATCACCTATATTAATACGTTCAGGTGAAACAACTGATAAATCACCATTACTAAGCTTTAGATTTGCATAATCTGGTCTTATATTCATAAGTTCAGATATAGATTTCTTTGATTTATTAACTGCAAGATGTTGAAAAAATTCTCCAACTTGGTAAAACATCATTACTCCAACTGCCTCAGGATACTCTCCAATTGCAAAAGCTCCAATAGTTGCTATACTCATTAAGAAGTTCTCATCAAAAACCTGACCTTTGAGTATATTTCTACCTGCTATTAATAATATATCTCCACCTATAACTAAATAAGATAATATAAAGAGAATTAAACTTATTACATTATTAGTCAGTAATGCTGCAGTTGATAGCATAATTCCAATAATTAGTTTAATAATTTTTTTCTTTGTAGATGAACTTTCGTGACTATGGGTGTGATTATTATTTTCTATCAATGTATTATCATTCTTAGATTTTCTTGTTTCATTTTGAATGTTATTATTTTCTATACTACTTGATATCGTTTTATTTATCGTATTGATTTTCACATGTCCTTGGATTGGAATAACTCTTTTTCCAACATGGTTTTTATCTATTTCCTTTACCTTAACACCGTGCTCTATTCTTGAAGAAATTTTATCTACGTCTGTAAATACTATATTACTATCTATATCTTCCTTTAATTCTAAAATTGCTTTAGATGTTACAGAATTAACTATTGCATTATCAACATAAGGTAGTCCATTTAATTCACGTTCGATTTTAACAGCACAATTTGCGCAAGTTAGTCCCTGAATTTCATAAATTCTTTTTATTTGTCCCATTATTGTAATTCCCCCTCTATTACTAAATTATTTATTCATTAACATGATTTAACCCTTTATAAAAAATATCTCTTACATGATCATCATCCAAGGAATAATAAACAACCTTGCCATCTTTTCTTGATTTAACTATTCTAGCCAATTTAAGCACTCTTAGTTGATGTGATATAGCTGATTGTGTCATATTAGTTAAAGCTGCAATATCACAAACGCAAGCTTCGGTATTCATTAGGATATTTAGAATTTTAATTCTAGTTGAGTCAGCCATAGCCTTAAATAAATTTGCTAAATCATTAGTAACTTCTTCATTTAATTTTTTATCTTTCATTTTATCCATAACTTCGTCATGAATAAAATTACAATTACACGTTTCTAATTGTTCCATAAATATCTCCTCCTCATATGAACATATGCTCATATATTTATATTATGACTTGCTTGTAATTTTGTCAATACTATTTGTATTTTTTGTTTTATGATTAACTTTTAATTCAATTAACAAAATTATTTATAAGTAAATAAAAGAAAGCAATTTAAGGTATAAACTGCTTTCCTTTTAACTTTAACTAATTTTATTATAGATATACTTCTAATTATTGAAGTATTTATCGATTAGTTTCTCTGCCAATCGCTTATTTATAGATGCTGAGTTCTGAAGTGTCAATATAACAGATAACAATTTTTCATAATCATTGTTATGTATATTCTCTTCCTCACTTTCATATAGCAATGATACAGATTGTAAAGTATTTTGTAATAAAAGTTTTTCCTCTTTCCATTGTTTTTCCTTAAGAAAAAGATATTTTTCATATAAACCTATAATATTAAAATTATGGTCTTCTTTAGATAAAGATTCTACCATTGGATTAAAGATCTTTTTTATGTCACCTATAGATAAAGTCTGTTTCAAGTCATAAGTTAAAATCATCAAAAGAATATGTTGTTTAGTGTATTTTTTGTTTTTAGTTGGGAAAAGTAATTTATCTTTAGAATAGTTGTTAATCATAGTTTTTGTTAATATCTTATCGGTATCATTTCTCTTGGAATTAGATAAATTATTTTCAAAGAGTTGAATAACTTGATCCATATATAAATCTATATCAGGGATTTTATTAAGTTGTATATGTTCATCTAAATTTAAATTCATAAAAAGTTCAGTTAATTCATTAGTATTATATTTCATATTTAATTTGCTCCTCACATCAGTGCATGTTAAGTAAATGTTACATAATAACATTATGATACCATTATTTACAACATGTAAACAAGATATTTAAGTAGATACATAAATTCTTAAATTAATTTGATTATAAACTCTTATGGATACAATTTCCCACATAATATATAAAACTTTAAATATAACAAAATCAATAGAGAATTTATAGAAGTATTATTAACATAAAATTAATAATATCATTGTATATTTTATTAATTTTAGCAGTATAATATATACATGGCAACACATAGTATTTGAAACTACATGTTGGAGTTAATATATTTGGGAGGTATTAGTATATGAACGCAAAATTTAGGGAACCCTTTAGTGGATTTTCTCATGTCTTCGGAGCAGCAATTTCTTTAATAGGATTATGCTTTCTAATAATTAAACAAGTTTCTGTCAATAACTATAATCCTTATACCTTAGTTTCTACTATTATATTCGGTTTAAGCTTAATCTTGCTTTACACAGCAAGTAGTATTTATCACCTTACCATAGCAAAAGATTCAGTAATTAAGTTTTTAAGAAAAATAGACCATGCAATGATATTTGTACTTATTGCAGGAACATATACCCCAATTTGTTTAATTCTCTTACAAGCTCCTCTAAAATATTATATGCTATCTATAATATGGGGGATGGCAATCTCAGGAATTATTTTCAAGGTAGCTTGGATTAATTGTCCATCTTGGTTATCCTCTTCAATTTATATATTAATGGGATGGATGGCATTATTTATTTTTGGTCCTTTAACAGCTGTTGTCCCTAAAAATGGATTACTAACACTAATTATAGGAGGAGTGCTATACACAATTGGTGGAGTTATTTATTGCCTTGAAAAAAAAGGAGTTCATCGAAGTTTTGGCGCACATGAAATTTTCCATATATTTGTTATTTTAGGCAGTGTAACTCATTACTATTTTATATATAAATATGTATTTAATTTTTAGAAATACTTTAATAATCCATATGTATATCAATACTCTCAATATATTTAGAATTTTTTGGATTAATAGCAGCTTTATCCTTTAACCTAATAAAAATATATGGATTATAGAACATTTAAACAAAAAAACTATCTCATAGAAAAATACAAATTTATATTCTTCTATGAGATAGTTTAATTTATTCACGCTTAATATACTTATTCCATTGAGTATAAATATGAAATAAACTTACCACATCTTGCATATTGTATAAAAGGATTTTTTCTTTTTTTTCAGAAGGCATTCTGGAAAAATACATATCATCTTTCATAATTTTCCCAAATGTTTTAGCTAATGTGGATCCACTTATTACTTCGCTTTCACGAATAATATTACATTCTCCCTCTAAAGCTTTTAATCCTATGGATTTTTTCTTAACTTGTTCATATTTTTTTTGTAAGTCTATACTTTTAAAATGGTCTCTGAGAGTATAATCTAATTTATATTTTTCAAATAAATAATCAATTACTATAAAATCATTATTACCAGAAAAAGTAACTACATATTCTTTTCCTAATTCATTTTTCATCTTATCAAAATATTTTTTTGATAAGCGCAGTACTTTTTCAAGTTCATGCTTATTCTCCATCATATATTGAGTAATTATTAATTTACTACTCTCTAAATCATAGTATGCTGCTCCAAAAACTGCTATACATATGGGCTTTTTATACACATAATGCTCTAAGTCAAAGAAAACTGACTTCTTAAAAAAATCATTATTTCCATTTATGCTTAAACTATCAGTAAATTCACATTTTTCAATCTCTAAAGCACTTTCTCTAATTATCACCTTACCACTCATTTCTTTAACACGTATTATACGTTAATCATACACTAATGAACATTTAAAAATATTCTATCAAAAATAAATGCAAAACATATGAATATATTATATCATATTTATTGACAATTTATCTATATTATAAATTCCTTTTATAATATTTATTAAATGTGCTCTTTTTTATTGACAGTAATTATCATTTAGCATATAATATTAATATAGACATTGATAATTGTTTTCAAAAAGGAGTGATATTCATGAACGTTTTTAATTTAAAGCCTGGAAATAAAGGTTTAATTAAAGAACTAGCATGTGATGATAAATTAGCTAAAAGGCTATTAGCATTAGGATTTGTAGAAGGAACTGAGATATTAGTAAAAAAAGTAGCTCCCCTTGGTGATCCTATAATTATAAATTTAAGAGGAACAGACCTTGCTATTAGAAAAAAAGACGCTCAATTAATCTACATCAAGGAGGCAGTGTAGTATGAATACAATAGCTTTAATAGGTAATCCCAACGTAGGAAAGACTACCCTATTCAATACGCTAACAGGATCAAACCAATATGTAGGTAACTGGGCAGGAGTAACTGTAGATAAGAAGGAAGGTTATTTAACCAAAGATATAAAAATTATTGATTTACCTGGAATATATGCTATGGATACCTTTTCTAATGAGGAAAAGGTATCTAAAGATTTTTTATACACTGATGAAGTTGACTTAATAATAAATATTATTGATGGTTCAAATCTTGAAAGAAATTTATATCTAACTTCTCAATTAACTCAATTTAACAAACCAATTTTATTGGTTGTTAATATGATTGATGTGGCTAAAAGTGAAGGAATTCATATTGATTACAAAGAACTTTCTAAAAAACTTGGTGTTAAAATCATGCCAATTTCAGCTTCTAAGGGTGAAGGTGTAAAGGAATTAAAAGAATTATTGCAAGCTGATTCATTTAGTAACCTAGACTGTACAATTAATCAAAAGCATAATTTTAGTGTACTTGATGAAAAACAGACTTATTCATATATCGAAAGTATTTTGAATAACTGTGTAGATGGTAAAAAATCGACCACTAATACGATAACAGAAAAGATTGATTCAATTGTTCTTAATAAATTTTTAGCTTATCCAATCTTTCTAGGAATTATGTTTTTAATATTTAAATTTACATTTGATTGGGTTGGTGGTCCACTTCAAGAATTAGCTGATAGATTAATAAATGAAAATTTCATTTCACTTATAGAAATTCCGTTAGCACATACAACCCCGTGGTTCCAATCTTTAATAACAGATGGAATTGTTGGTGGTGTAGGAGCTGTAATAGTATTCTTACCTATAATACTAACACTATTTGTTGGGATTAGCTTTCTTGAGGATAGCGGATATATGGCAAGAACTGCATTTATTATGGATAGATTAATGAGAAAGTTAGGCCTTTCAGGAAAAGCATTTATTCCATTATTAATGGGATTTGGCTGTTCCGTTCCTGGTATAATGTCAGCAAGAACATTAGAAAGTGAAAAAGATAGAAAATTAACTGCTTTAATAATTCCATTTATGTCATGTAATGCGAGGCTACCTGTTTATGCTCTATTTGCAAGTGCTTTATTTGCTTCTCATGAATCATTAGTAATCTTTGGACTTTATATATTAGGTGTATTAGTTGCTTTTTTAATGGCATTTATATTTAAGAACACTATATTTAAAAAAGATGAAGAACCATTTATTATTGAATTGCCAGAGTACAAGCTTCCTGAGTTAAGAAGTTTAATGCTTCACACCTGGGAAAAAGGTAAAGGTTTCTTAAAAAAGGCTGGAACTTTAATCTTCGCAGTATCTGTTTTAGTTTGGTTTTTATCAAATTTTAGTATGAATGGTATGGTAGATATAAATGAGAGCTTCCTTGCTTCTATAGGTAATTTTATAGCTCCAATATTCAAACCATTAGGATTTGGAACTTGGGAAAACTCAGTTGCTCTTTTAACTGGTCTCATGGCTAAGGAAGTAGTTATAGGAACAATGGGTGTACTTTATACTGGAGACCTAGTAACACAAATTGCAGCAGGGTTTACTGTAGCAAGCGGGATTTCCTTCTTAGTATTTACTTTATTATATACACCATGTGTATCTGTTATTGCAACCTTTAAAAAGGAATTTAGTGGAAAGTTTGCTATGTTCTCTGTAGTTTATCAGTTTGCGGTAGCATGGATTTTTTCCTTTGGAATATATCAAATAATGAGTATTATACTTTAGAAGAGGTGATGTTATGATTGAAACTATAATAACTCTATTAATTGTTGGACTAGCTGTATTTATATTATATAAAAAGTTCAAAAATAAATCTGGTGGATGTGACTGTGGAAGTTGTACCTCCAAGTGCCCAAACTTTATAACTAAAATAGATAATAAAATTGATGGCAAGTAAAATAGTTAATAAAGAATCAAATCCCAGTGAAGATTTCTCTTCACTGGGATTTTTATTGTGCTATTTTAGTAATTTACATTTCATCTACAGTTTCAAGACCAATAAGGTTTAATCCGTTCTGTAATACTTGAAGAGTAGCCTTTACTAGTGCTAATCTTGTCTGTTTTGTTATTTTATCTTCTGAGTTTGATATATTTATAGCATTATAGAACTTATTAAATGCTTTAGCCACATCAATAGTATATCTAGTAACAATACAAGGTTGTAATTTATCTAATGCATGTTTTATAGCATTATTAAATCCTGATAATTCTTTTACAAGTTCAAATTCTTCACTTGAAGTAAGGGTGTTATAATCAACTTCTGACGTTCCTTCCCCTAGTTTTCTTAATATACTCTTTCCTCTAGCATAAGTATACTGAACATAAGGACCAGTTTCACCTTCAAAGCTTAGCATTTCATTCCAATCAAATACTATATCTCTTTCTCTTGAGTTTTTAAGGAAGGTGAATACAACAGCGCCTATTCCAACTTTTTTAGCTACATCCCTCTTATTTTCAAGATTAGGATTCTTCTCATTTATTATTTCTTCAGTCTTAAGAACTGCTTCATTTAATAAATCTTCTAGGAATACTACATCACCTTTTCTTGTAGAAAACTTTTTGTCTGGGAATCTAACAAGACCAAAAGATGCATGAGTACAATCATCAGCCCAATCATATCCCATCTTTTTAACCGTTGTGAATACTTGTTTAAAATGTAGTGATTGATCCTTTGCAACTACATATATATTTTTATAAAAATCATAAGTTTTCTTTCTGTAGAACATAGCAGCTAAATCACGTGTAGCATAAATTGTTGCTCCATCAGCTTTTCTAATTATGCATGGAGGCATATTCTCTTCCTCAAGCATAACAACTTTAGCTCCGTTACTTTCAACTAATAATCCTTTAGCATCGATTTCTTCTATAACTGAATCCATCTTGTCTGTATAGAAACTTTCTCCATCAAAAGAATCAAATTTAATATTTAATAACTCAAATAATCTATCAAATTCTTTTAAACTTAAATTTTTAAACTTAGTCCAAAGATTAACTTCTTCTTCATTGCCATCTTCAAGAAGCTTAAAGTGTTTTCTTCCCTCATCATCAAGAGCTGGATTTTTCTCAGCTTCTTCATGGAACTTAACATAAACCCTTAACATCTCTTTTATAGGCTCTTCCTCTAAAGCTTTTTCATCACCCCAATTATTGTAGGCATATATAAGCTTTCCAAACTGAGTTCCCCAGTCACCTAAATGGTTAATACCAATAGCATTATATCCCTGCGAATTAAATATCTTATACAGTGAGTTTCCAAGCATTGTTGTAACAAGGTGTCCAACGTGGAAAGGTTTTGCGATATTTGCTGAACAATATTCTACAATAACATTTTTATCTACACCCTCTTTAGTTGTTCCATAACACTCTTTTTCACTAAGTATTTTTCCTATAATATCCTTTATAAAATCACCCTTACCTACAAAAAAGTTTACATATGGTCCAAATGCCTCTATCTTATCAAAACCTTCAATATTGCCTATTTGTGATTTTAAATCTTGTGCAATCATATTTGGCGCTTTCTTCATAGTCTTAGCTAATTGAAAACAAGGAAAAGCAAAGTCACCCATTTCTGGTTTTGGTGGGTTCTCAATAAATCTCAGGATTAGTTCCTTGTCCATATCTATATGTGTACATAAGTTTTCAGCTATTATACTTTTATAATTCATAATAAATCCTCCTCTTTTTTTAGATACTATACTATCTCCTGTAAAAATCCATATAAAAAACCCGCCTCTTTCATTACGAAAGAGACGGGTATATATCCGTGGTACCACTCTAATTGACTTTTATAAAAGTCCACTCAAATGTTTAACGCAGTAGCGACTAACCCTACTAAAATAATTTTTTAGGTAGCTTCTCCAAGGTTCTTTTCATAATTTATTTTTAATAAATCTCTTTACTATTACTAGCTTAGATTCTTATATTCTTACAAGGCTTTCACCATTCCCCTGCTCGCTTTAAGAATTAATAAAGAAAGTACTGTCCTCTTCATAGAATTTATATATTAAATTTTATATTATCTGCATTATAAGTAAATACTAATCAAATGTCAACAAAATTCACTTTTAATATTATTCTATTAAATTGATTTACTTATATAATATATACACTACTAAATTATGTGCTTAATTATTTTAATTCAAGATACTCATCATAAGTCATAGTTTTATCAATTACTCCACCATTTGGAAGTATTTCAATTATTCTATTGGCAATAGTGTTAATAAACTGATGGTCATGAGATGTAAATAACATTGTTCCAGCAAAGTTCATTAGCCCATTATTTACTGCTGTTATAGATTCTAGGTCTAAATGGTTTGTAGGTTCATCTAGTATTAATACATTAGCTCCACTAAGCATCATTTTAGATAACATACAACGAACCTTTTCTCCTCCAGAAAGTATAGATGATTGCTTTAATGCCTCTTCTCCTGAGAATAACATTCTACCAAGGAATCCTCTTATAAAGCTTTCAGCCTTTTCTTCTGAGAATTGTCTTAACCAATCTACAAGGTTTAAGTCACATTCATTAAAGTATTCTGAGTTATCTGATGGGAAATATGATTGAGAAGTAGTTACGCCCCATTTAAAGCTTCCACTATCTGGCTCTATTTCACCCATTAATATTTTAAATAAAGTTGTTTTTGAAATTCCATCTCCTAAAAATGCAATCTTATCATTTTTATAAATCATAAAACTTATATTATCAAGAACTTTTACTCCATCAATAGTCTTACATAGGTTTTCAACAACTAATAAGTCATTTCCAGCTTCTCTCTCTGCTTTAAATCCAACAAAAGGATATCTTCTTGAAGAAGGTTTAATATCATCTAGTGTTAATTTATCAAGTTGCTTCTTTCTACTAGTAGCTTGCTTAGCTTTTGAAGCATTTGAACTAAAACGAGCTATAAAGTTTTGAAGATCTTTAATTTTCTCTTCTTTTTTCTTGTTTTGATCTTTAGACATTTGTAATGCTAATTGACTTGATTCATACCAGAAATCATAGTTACCAACATACATTTGTATTTTACTAAAATCTATGTCTGCCATATGTGTACAAACCTTGTTTAAGAAGTGTCTATCGTGTGATACTACAATAACAGTTCCTTCAAAATCCATTAAGAAATTTTCAAGCCAAGATATAGATTTAATGTCTAAATGGTTTGTAGGCTCATCCAGTAATAGTATGTCAGGATGTCCGAAAAGTGCTTGTGCAAGTAGAACCTTAACTTTTTCAGAACCATTAAGATCTTTCATTAATTTACAATGTAAATCTTCAGTGATTCCAAGTCCTTGTAATAATGTTGCGGCTTCACTCTCGGCTTCCCATCCATTAAGGTCTGCAAACTCCCCTTCAAGCTCGGAAGCTTTAATTCCATCTTCATCACTAAAATCTTCTTTAGCATAAAGAGCATCTTTTTCATTCATAATTTCAACTAATCTTGCATGACCCATAATTACAGTTTTTAAAACTTCTTCTTCATCAAATTCAAAGTGGTCCTGCTTTAACATAGTCATTCTTTGACCTGGTGTTATAGACACATCACCTGTATTAGGCTCTAAATCCCCAGATAGTATTTTTAAAAATGTAGATTTACCAGCTCCATTGGCACCAATTAAACCATAACAATTTCCCTCAGTAAACTTAATATTAACATTTTCAAAAAGTTTACGTGCTCCGTATCTTAAACTAACTCCTGTAGTACTAATCATAATGTTACCTCCAATTATCCATTAAAAAAGTCTTACCTAACTTGGTAAAACTTTTTGATTTTTTATTAAAACATATGGTTATAATTATATCATAGATTTGTTATTTATACTATGATTAATATTATTGTTTTTACTTTTCACTTCAAATTCTTCAAATCTATACTTTTGATTCATTGGATTTGGCTTATCAACTGGTACTTCTTCAATGAACATATTATAAGGTCTTACAAATAATCCACAATCTCCATATAAGGCTCTATACAGCACCATTTTTTCTCTAGTTTCAGAGTTTGTAACAAAATCTTCAATCAAGTATAAATCTCCTTTAAAATGTCTAAAGATCTTTCCTTTTGAATTTTCAATATTTCTCATTAGTCTTCCTCCTAATCATCTATATTAATTTATTCTAGCGTACTTCTTTCCCAAAAGGTGCTAAAGATAACTTTGCCATTTTTAACGATTGAGCCGCGAATGGTATTCCTATTATTGTAAGAGAAAGCAATAGTGCGCTAATTAAATTTGTTATGGCAAGAGGTAGTCCCCCAAATATTATCCATAAAATATTAAGTAAGAACCCCATACTATTATCATTAGTCGTTACAATTTCTTTCCCAAATGGTGCAAATTGAAGTCTCGAAAACTTAAAGCACTGAAGCCCAATTGGTATTCCGACTATAGTTAGGCACCATAAAATACCCGTTAACCACCATTGAAGTCCAGCGATAAGACCTCCAAATAAAAACCAAATAATATTACCTAAACAACTCATATAAATCTCCTTAAAATAATCAATACTAATTATATAATATACGATTTCGTCAGATTCGCAACTGTTTGAATCTCTACATGCCCCGAGGTATGTAGTATTTTCTAGTGAAAATACTTGCTACTCTTTGGATAGACTATATACCTTTATCAAATGATTTTAAACATAACCAAAATAATTTTTTTAGAATTTTTAATTAAAAATATCACTGAAATTCACGTTTTCTCTAAGAGCATCAAACCCAGTAGGCTCTAAGCGTTAAACCCCCTAAGAACATAAAAACATAAAAACATTGTAATTCCCATAATTTATTTTAAGTTTTTTATCTGTTAAACTTTTTTTTAAGAATCAGGCAGCAGTAACCATGATAAAATTAAAAGTCTGTACTAAAAAAGAGTTATTTCAAAATTTTCACCCCAGGTGTAATTACGAAAGAACCTTGGGACTTGAGTTTTCTAATACTTTCATATACATAAAAAAAGTGATAGAAACTCAATAACTTGAATCACTATCACTTCTAAAAGCTATTTATTTTTTATTTTTAACATACATCATCCCTATTTTCAAAACAACAAACAATAATATTAATCCCACCATAGCACATATAAAATTATCTAAATACATACCTACAGCACCAATTATCAGAGGTATTGAAACTACAGCTAATGCAATTGCAAACTTATAATTTTTTATATATATTGAATATAATATTAAAGCTAACAATCCTAATAATACTAAATACATTACCATAACTTGTCCATTATCTCCATATTTAGAGTATACAGTTCTGCTTAGCCATATCGCAAATAATCCACTTAGTGCCCCGAATTTACCAGATTGAAAAAAGTTTTTTTCATATATATCACCTCTTATAAATATAATCCTTAAATTTCTCCGCACCCAAATCTATCAACATCCCAGCACCTACTGTCGCGACAAAAGCTCTAGCTGCCACATTTCCTACTTTATCGCCTAACCCTGACAATGTTCCTAGGGCCGCACTCTTTGTATAACTAAATCCCGAATTGTTATTTGACGTTGTTCCTGTATACGTACTAAGCCTTCCTCCACCATCAGCCATTGCGAAACAAAGGAATTCATTATCATCTCTGTTTGATGTTGGATTGTTTAAACAGTAAGCAAATATATTATTTCCTATGAGTCCGTGCCCTATAGATATCAAAATATCAGCATTAATAAACCTACCCATATCAGGATTATAATATCTTGATTGTAAATAGTAATATCCAGTCTCATTATCATACCTATATCCTCTATATCTATAAGGATTCTTTTCTCCTAAAACTTTATCTCCAGTTATAGATACTAACTTACCCCAAGTGTCATAAGTGACACTCTAAATCTTTGATTTAGTAAGTGGAACTTACTCCACCGAATAAATATGAGGCGGAGTTTCCTATTTGAACTGAGTGAAAAGGAGTAACAACTTGCTTACGATCGGAATCTAATATTCCTATAATGTCACTTTGAGCATTTCTAATGTAGAAATAT
>NZ_JAVXMF010000009.1:0-126937 GCF_036646415.1 Clostridium sp.
GATATGAAAGCTTCGCTTTCATATCCCGTTACGCCCTTGCTTGGCGTACTCAGGGTATTGCAGATATTAGAAATCTAGTAAAAAAACTAAATCACAAATATGGAATGACAATCATTGTTTCCTCACATATATTGGGGGAGCTTGAACATACTGCAAATAGGTTTGGTATTGTGCATGAAGGAAAAGTATTACGTGAAATTACTCTGGATGATTTGAAAAGTGAATCAGATACTATTCAAATAAGTGTAAGTGATTTATGTAAAACTAGAGAAATTTTAAAGTCAAATAACATTAAAATTTTAGATGAAAAATCTTCCACCAAAACTTTAGAAGATTATTACTTTGAACTTGTGGGAGGGAAGATAAAATGATTAATTATATTTTAGCTGATATTCGTAGAATTAGTCGTAAACAATCATTTATTTATACACTGGCTGGATTTATTGGATTGTTTCTCTTAATGATTTTTATACTTTATAATCCAACATTTAATGAGAATGAATACCTTGAAAGAACAAATACGTTTTTAGGTTTCTTTCCATTAGTCTTAGGACTTCCTATTTTTTCATCAGTTTATTATGATGATTTTAAAAGCAAGGCTATGCAAGTTGCTATTGGATATGGAATTTCAAGAAGTAAAGTTGTTTTTACAAAAATTATGGAAGTAGTTATACTTTCACTATTGTCTGGCCTATTGTTAGGGATTGTAATTTTAGTTATTCCAATATCTTTAAAAATGTCTTTATCAGGTTCTCAAATATCTGAAATCATTTTAGGAGTTGGTTCAGAAACATTAAGAATTATTGGATATATCAGTATGTCAACTATATTAGTTTATTATTCACAAAATGCAATGATGGGTACTATATTTTACGTTCTGCTATCATCTAACACTATTATGATAATTGTCTCTACTATTTTAGGACAAGATTTTATTGTAAATTCCATAGGAAACTTGAATGAATTCATGTATACAATAATTTTATATAATGAAAAAATATCTTTCATAGAAACAGGAAGTTTTAACTTTTTAAACATAGTTGGAATTTTAGTATATATTATATTGCCTACCATTATTGCAATGGCAATATTTAAGAAAAAAGAATTAGAATTTTAGGAGGAATCACTATGAAAAAAACAATAGGAATAATCGCTACTATCATAATAATTGGAGCTATAGCATTTTGGGCAAAAGGATACTACAATGATAGGTATATTACATCAGATACATATTACACTCAAGTACCATTAAATGAAGTAAATGAGGATTCATGGTTAGTTGATGATAAAGGTGTAAAACAAGAAAAAGGAAAAGAATATAATTTAATTGGATTTAATAAAGATGGAAAAGAAAGAGAAGTTCATTTTACCCAACGAGGTACTGCTGAAGATTATTATAAAGCAGGAACTTATATTAAAGTAGATGTAAGTAAAACAATTGAATTAGGTTCAAATGCAATTGAAAAGCAAAATGTTCCACAAATGGCTCTAGAAAAAATTAATGAAAAATGTACTATAAAATAGATAGTAGGTATCAGCTTTAAATTAAGTTGATACCTATTTTTCTATTAAATGGTCTAATAAACCATATTTATTTATTCTTACATATATTCATTTCTAATGGAATTAGTAATGAAACTGCAAATATAGTTAATAATAACACCAATGCTGATGATCCAACTAAATATTTATCTGAATATACAAATTCCTTTACTACCGGTAATGCCTGTTCACCATAATGCTGAATACTTCTATCATTAACATTTTCATAAAGTGAAAATTTATTATTCCTCTCCATCTTAGACCCAAGTAAGCCCACTTCTTCACCATTTTTTCCATCTATTTTTGCATAGATATTATTTATAGTTTGTAGGTCTTTGTATTTATCTGGAACCCCTTCATAAGTAAACATCTCAGGTTCAAGACCTAGTTCCTTTAACTCACCTAATATGTATTCTCTAACAGCAAAAAACAACACCCATCTTTAATGGAATGTTGTTTTATATGTATTTAACCTACTATAGCAAAATGTTCAACAAAGGCTAATGCAATACCTATTGCTACCATAATGCTTACTACAATTAAATGTCTTTTTTTATACATAACTGCTATTGCGATATATTCTCTAATTAATGCATTTGGGACGAAAAACTTTGCAGTCTTAGAACCTATTCCTTGAGATTTCAATTCTGCCTTTTTAGCATAAATTCCTGCTCTAAATATATGAAAGTTATTTGTAACAAATATACTATTATATGCACTACTTCCTTTTATTTCTTCCATAATATTTTTAGAGAATCTCATATTTTGTAATGTATTTACTGATTTGTCCTCCATAATACAATCTTCCTCTGGAACTCCATTAGAAATTGCATATCTACACATAGCTAATGCTTCTGATATCTCCTCATCATTACCCTTTCCTCCTGAAAAAATTATTTTTGGAGGTGTAGTTACTCGTGCTTGATTTTTGTAAAATTCAATTCCTTTGTTAATACGACTAGCAAGTAACGGTGTAACTTTATCTTTATTTAATCCACATCCTAATACAATAACAAAATCTTGATTTAGCTTAGGTTTGTTAAATTGATATATTAAAGATGCTACCAAAAAGTTAAATATATCAATACAATAGTAGACCCCTATTAAGTAAACACAACTTAATATCGCATTTACCTCTTCTGAAAAAAATCTTTCTGGCCTAATAGCTGACCATATTACTATACCTATTAAGCCTATTGCTAAAAATAGTGTTAGCAAATTTGGAATACTTCGTCCTTCTTTCTTTATAACAATTTTTGCATTAATTAGTAATCCAACTATCAGTGCATAAATTGCAAAGAATAGGACTATTCCTAATATGATAACTATAATAAGTATAAAGCCAATTAAAACAGGATTTTGAGTTTTGAATGCATAATATGTTATAGTCATAAATAGTGACATTAAAAATACATTAAATAAAAACCCATTTATAAGTCTTCTTTTATCGATTAAAAATGATACAAGAAAAATAATTAATGTAACTATTGTAGTAATTGTAATAATTATTGCCTCCATATCTTAACAACTCCTTTATTTATAAATTCTCCAGTATTCTTTTCATTGTAATATTACTGTATCCTCTCAGTATAAGTCAATATTAATCTATGATAAAGTATTCCTGTCTCTAAACTCCCTTTTATCTTTGCATTATAAATACCTAACAATGACTTCCTCATTTACTTATGATAAGGCTCTCTATACCTAATTCTAAAGTATCTTATGAGCAACAGCCTTTCTATCCTTAAACGTAAATACATATTTAAATCCAAAGTCTCTTAGTGCTTTCAATGCTTCTTCGCAATATTCCCCTACATCTTCAACCTTATGAGCATCAGATCCGATAGTTATTATCTCTCCACCTAAAGATTTATATAGTTTTGTTATTTCCAAGGAATTAGCTCTATTATCATCCTTATTTCTAAATACAGAGGTATTTATTTCTATCCCTTTACCTCTATTTATAATTTCTTTAAGTATCTCTCCTATAATATCCCTATTGTATTTAAAGTCATAAGTTCCCATAGTTTTATATGCATATCTATTTAGTAAGTCTGGGTGAGCCGCTATATCAAAATCGCTATTCTTAACCATTTCATAAACATCATTAAAGTATAATTCATAAGCTTGCTTATAATGATAATTCTTAACTAAATCCCTAAGTCCCATGTTATTAATGTTATGTACTGATCCAAGGATAACATCAACCTTTATATCTTTTAATGCTTCCTCATAACCTTCCTTCATAATGTGAGGTTCACAAATTTCTATTCCTTTATAAATATTAAGCCTGTCCGAAAATTTTTCTTTCGCTTCCTCTATATCTTGTTGAAACCTACCAAAATCTATATATCCGTAAGTTTTCCTTATATCATTTACACAAAAGTGTTCTGTAAAAGCTAAATGCTCTATTCCCTTGTCTATAGCTGAAATACACATATTTTCTATGGTTTCCTTTGAATCAAATGAATTGTTTGAATGTGTATGAAAATCCTGTATCATAATTTTCTCCTTACCTTTTAATCTTATATCCTCATTATAACAAAATTTCGAACCAAAAGTTTCTTCTCCATATAAAAAAGCCATAGTTTTACCTATGACTTCTACTCTTAATCTAATTACTCATAATACTATATTTTCAACCTTTTTATCGCCTTCATCAACTCCATATATTCCTCTATCTTTTCCTGTTTCTTTTTTTCATCACATTCTAATGATATAAGAGAAATCAAGTGGGAGGATCTATTCTCTAAAACCATCAATCTCTCTTTATCTTCTCTATTTTTTTTATTATCCACAGGCTTATGCTTTTCCTTAATATAATCCACATAACCTCCATTAAACACCCTTATTGATTTATTTTCTATCTCAATGATATAATCACACACATTAGTTACAAACCTTTTATCATGGGATACAATGATAGCAGTCTTATCTGAACCTATTAATGCACCTTCAAGAGCTTCCATAGATTTAATATCTAAATAATTTGTTGGCTCATCCAGTATTAAAACATTATTATCTCCCAGTAGTATCTTGCAAAGCGCTACCTTTACCCTTTCTCCTCCGCTTAAAAGTTGAACCTTTTTATAAATTTGATCTCCTTTAAATCCAAAACCATCTAAATTTATCCTTATAAAACTTTCATCATAATGAGAATCTTCTTTAACATTGTCTAAAATAGTTTTATCTTCTTTTAATATATTTTGGTCTTGATCAAAATATCCTATAACTACTCTATTTGAAATTTGAATACTTTCATCATGGTCATTAATAATAGCTTTTAATAAAGTACTTTTACCACAACCATTTTCACCAATAAGAGCTACTCTCTTACCTCTTTTAATTTTAAAGGATACATTTTGCAAAAGATTCTTATCTCCTGCAACCAAAGTTAATTCCTTAACCTGAATCACATTCTTTGATATTATTTCTCTGCCCTCACTTACCCTTATCTTTGTTCCCCTAAGAGCTTTTGGCTTTTCCTTAACCTGTAGATGCTCAATTCTACTTCTTAAAGCTTTTATATTTGCATCCATATTTTTCTTTCCCTTTTGGTCACCCATCTTATGAAGTCGAGCCTCAGAATTCCCCATTCTCTTTGGAGCTTTTCTTATACCATCTCTTAATCCTTGTTTCTCTAAAATAGCGCCTTGAAGCCTTTTCTTCTCTCTAGTATAATCAAAGTACTCAGTCTCTTGCCTTTTTATCTCTTCCTTTTTCAACTCCACATATTTAGAGTAATTTCCATTATAAAACTTTAATTTACCGTCCTCTATTTCTACTATCACATTACATAATTCATCTAAAAATCCTCTGTCATGAGATACCAACAATAAAGCTCCATCATAAGTTTTTAGCATATCCGTAAGAGTTTTAATACTACCTCCATCTAAATTTGAAGTAGGTTCATCAGCTATTATTAATCTACTATTATCACTTAAAGCTTTAGCAACCTTTAATTTAACCTTTTCTCCCCCTGAGAGAAACTCCTCATATTCCTGAGGAGCTTTAAATAAACTTTTAACTGCCCCATCTTCACAGCTTCCTATATAATCTTCTCTTTGACTTATATAAGTATAGCTATCCTCTATAAAAATCTGTCCCTCTGAAATTTCAACTTCGCCTATCAATACCTTAATTAAAGTACTTTTTCCTGAACCATTTCCCCCCACTAATCCTATTCTATCTCCATATAGAATTTCAAGCTTATCTATATCTAAAATTAATCTATCTCCATAATACTTTTTAATCTTGTTCAATTTAGCTAATAACATAAAAAAAATCCCTCCTAAAAATATAGGCGAGATTATATAACTATACCGTAAAAAGGTAAAATCACCCTAAATATAGTCAATAATCTACGTCCTTAAATCTGAGCATAATAATTAAACCTACCTTAGGTAATAATTTCATTATTATACTTTCATAATTGGAAACTTAGATTATTTTCTATTCATTATAAAGTTACCTTTACCTTTCTTCAATTTACTATTATTATACTATTCATTATAACCGAAATCCACTAAATCATTTAAATTTTCAAACTATCCACAATTAACAGTCGATTTCGTTCTATTATAGGTTTTTCTGTGGATTATTTTATAACACCTGTGGTTATTTATCTCTCACTACTGTGCTTAATCTAAACTTAAGTAATATAATCACTTATATATTATTTAGATTTTATTTCAATCCATCTCTCATCATAAAGTTTGATTTTTTCTCCAAGATCTATGAAAGATTCACACTTATCAAGAAGACTCTTCTCCGGATAAGCAACTGGACTATTTCTTACCTCTTCGTCTAACATTTCAAGAGCTGCTTTATTTGGTGTAGAATACCCTATATATTCTATGTTAGTAACTGCATTTTCAGGATCTAACATAAAGTTTATAAACCTTTCTGCATAATCCTTATTCTCAGCATCACTTGGTATGCACATTCCATCTATCCACTTATTTGTACCAGTACTTGGTATTGCATAAGCTAGATTTTCATTTTGCTCCATAAGTGTAACTGCATCTCCAGAATAAACTATTCCCATAGCTGCTTCTTCAGCTAAAAGTCTATCCTTACCTTCATCATTAACATAAGCAAGAACTAAAGGTCTTTGAGCAATTAATAATTCTTTTGCTTCATCAAGTTCTTTTTCATTAACACTATTTTGAGAATAACCAAGCTTCATTAGTGCAATTCCCATAGTGTCTCTAACTGAGTCAAACATTAATATTTGGTCTTTGTATTTTTCATCCCATAATATATCCCAACTATCTACTGGCTCTGTAACTAGTGTCTTATTATAAAGTATTCCAAAAGTTCCCCAGAAGTACGGTACACTATACTCATCATTCTCATCGTAAGAAGGATTTTTAAAGCTTTCATCTATATTTTTATAGTTTGGAATGTTATTAAAGTCTATTTTTTGAATTAAGTCTTCATTTTTCATCTTCTCAATCATATAATCTGATGGAACTACTAAATCATATTTTGATCCACCACTTTTTACCTTTTGATACATAATCTCATTTGTATCATACTTTTCATATATTACTTTTATATCAGTTTCATCTTCAAACTTCTTAATTAAGCTTTCATCTATATAATCACCAACATTATATATATTTAAAACCTCACTTGAAGGCTTTGCGCCACAACCTGTAAGCATAGTCCCCATTAAAATTCCTGTACATGTTAATGCTATAATTTTTTTCAATCTTTTCATATTCATTATTCCCCTCTCACTATTGATTGCTTCTTATTAGATAATAGTAATAGTACTAGAACTGTTACAAACATTAAAGTTGTAAGTGCATTAATCTCTGGTTTAATTCCTCTCTTTGCCATGGAATAAACCTCAATAGATAAATTTGTTACACCATTTCCTGTATTAAAGAAACTTATAATAAAATCATCTATAGACATAGTAAATGCTATTAAAAAACCTGAAATTATACCTGGCTTTATCTGTGGAAGTATAACTTTTTTAAGGGTATACATAGGTCTGGCCCCTAAATCCATGGCTGCTTCTTCAATGTTTGCAGGAAGCTGCTTCAACTTAGGCAATACAGATAATACCACATAAGGTATATTAAAGGTTATATGTGCAAGTAACATAGTTAAAAATCCTAATTTCATATTAAAGAATATGAAAAGTATCATAAGTCCTATTCCTGTTACTATATCTGGATTTAATACTGGCAAGTAATTTATATTAAGAAACAAAGCTTTCTTTTTACCTCTCATTTTACTTATTCCAATTGCGCTTATTGTCCCTATAAAGGTAGCTATAACTGATGATATAACCGCTACTACCACTGTAGTTGTCAGTGCAGAAATTATCCTATCGTTATGAAATAACTGCTGATACCACTTAAAGGTGAAGCCTTCCCATTTTGCCATAGACTTAGAATCATTAAAAGAAAATAATGCTAGAGCAAAAATAGGGGCGTATAAAAATATAAATATTAAAACTAAATAAATATTAGATACTATTTTTTTTGATTTTACCACATTACTCCACCTCCCTTTTCATCCTCATCGGAGAATTTAGAAGTAAGTCCCATAAATAATAGGATTAATACCATCATAAGTATAGATACTGCAGAACCAAAGTTCCAATCTCCCACAGATGTAAATTGTTGTTCAATTAAGTTACCAATTAACATGTACTTACCTCCACCTAAAAGCTGTGAAATCACAAAGGTGGATACAGCTGGCATAAACACCATAGTTATACCTGATATAACTCCTGGCAAACTTAGTGGAAAAACAACCTTTGTAAAGACCTTTACCTTACCTGCCCCTAAGTCATAAGCTGCATTTATTAAGTCTTTGTCCATCTTTAATAGGGATGTATAAATTGGCAGCACCATAAATGGAAGGAAGTTATATACCATTCCAAGTAATACCGCTGTATTTGTATATAATATATCTACTCCGTTAAGACCTATCATTGAAAGTAAATTATTAAAAAGTCCATTTTTCCCAAGTATTGCAAGCCATGCATAAGTTCTAAGTAGAAAATTCATCCACATTGGAAGAATGAATAACATAATAAGTATTACTCTTCTGTGGCTTGGCCTCTTTGATATTATATAAGCAACAGGATATCCAAGTATTAGACATATCACCGTTGATTGCAATGCTAAGTTAATAGATCTCATAAATACTTTAATGTACAAAGGGTCCATAAGTCTTTGAAAATTAGCTAAAGAAAACTGAATACTTCCTCCAGTCTTATCTGTGAAACTAAAAAATACTATTAAAAGAAGGGGAACAACTATAAATAAGGAACTCCATATTACATAAGGATAAGCTAAATATGATTTTTTCTTCATTTTATTCCTCTCCTGATTTTTTCATAATATGGATATCCTCTGGATATATATCCATTCCAATTTCTGTACCTATATTAAAATTCTTAGTATTATGTAGAAGGAAGGTCATGCTCTTCTCCTCTACCTCTAATTCATAGTGAACTCCCTTAAATACAGATGATTTAACTGTTCCTTGTAAATGTCCTTCTTCTTTATTTACAATTTTTATATCTTCTGGTCTTATTACCACATCAATATCTTCATTTTTTTCAAAACCTTTATCAACACATTCAAATATATGGTTGCAAAACTCAACTTTAAAGTCATCAATCATTACTCCTATAGTAATATTGCTTTCACCAATAAATTTTGCTACAAATCTATTTCTAGGTTCATTATAAATATCCTCAGGTGTACCCATTTGTTGAATTACACCTTTATTCATTACAACCACTCTATCAGACATAGTTAGTGCTTCTTCCTGATCGTGAGTTACAAATATGAAGGTTATTCCTAGTTGCTTTTGAATTTTTTTAAGCTCTATTTGCATCTCTTTTCTTAACTTTAAGTCTAACGCTCCCAGTGGCTCATCTAACAATAATACTCTTGGCTCATTTACAATAGCTCTTGCTATCGCTACCCTTTGCTGTTGCCCTCCACTTAGTGAATCAGTTTTTCTTTTTTCAAATCCTTTAAGATCCACAAGCTTTAAAACCTCTGTAACCTTTTTATCTATTTCAGCTTTAGAAAGCTTTTTAATTTTAAGTCCAAAAGCTATATTCTCATAGACGTTCATATGAGGAAATAATGCATACTTCTGAAATACTGTGTTAATCTGTCTTTCATAAGGTGGTACACTATTTATCTTTTTATCTTCAAATATA
Organism: Clostridium sp.; assembly: GCF_036646415.1. Classification (GTDB taxonomy): domain Bacteria; phylum Bacillota; class Clostridia; order Clostridiales; family Clostridiaceae; genus Clostridium_J. The sequence goes on from NZ_JAVXMF010000009.1 coordinate 9,746, forward strand.
ATTTCACCTTCATCACAAGTTTCAAATCCAGCAAGAATTTTCAGTGTAGTAGTTTTACCACAACCACTGGGTCCAAGTAAAGTTACAAACTCATTCTTTTTAATATCTAAACTAATATTATCCAATACTCTAAGATCTCCAAAAGTCTTAGATATATTTTTAATTTCAATTATATTATCAACCAAAATAAACACCTCTTCTCCAAAATGATAATGTTATTATACTTTCATAGTGGATATGATCCTCATCTTATTACAGTTTACTTATCAATAAAATTATTTCATCATATCACTAGCTATATCTTTTAAAAGGACGGCGGAGTACTAACCCATATTACCGTAGCCTCAGTTTTTCCTGCATTTGAAATGTAGTGATTAGCTTTTGGTTTAAAATAAAAGCTTTCACCCTTACGTATCTTATAAACCTTGTCACCTAAGTGAAGATTTACAATTCCATAAAGTACAAGTCCAAACTCTTCACCTTCATGAGGTTCTTCCTCTTTATATCTTCCTGAAGGTTCTAGAATTAACATTATGGGCTCCATTTGATTTTTTTGAGCATCTGGAACAAGCCATTTTAATTTATATTTTAATTCCTCATCTTCGGTTTCAAACATATCATCATCTGTGAAACTAACTCGCTCATTGACCTTCTCACTGAAAAACTCATTTAAGTTTGTCCCCAGTATCTGTAGAATGTCCATAAGGGTTGCAATAGACGGTGATGTAAGATCATTTTCAATTTGAGATATAAATCCCTTAGATAATTCACATCTATTTGCAAGTTCTTCTTGAGTTAATTGCTTTTCTATCCTAAGCCTTTTAATCTTTTCACCAATTTGCATAATTCCACCTCCAATTTGTGTATTATATCTAAACTGAATGTTTACATTTACTAAACAAACAATACTAATTTTATATTTTTTGTATAGATAAATCAATGGATTTTTAAAATTTTATCAATTTTTTTTCTTTATCAACCTTTGAGTTTTACTTATATTCAGATATTTAGGTTTATATTAATATTTCTCATGTTTAGTAATACTAATTTTTTTTGTTATTTATGCACCTTTTCTTTTTTTATGATAATTTAAAATTTCTAATTATAATGACTTTAAATTTTTAATCTATTTGATTTATGTAAATTAATGTAATTATTAACATTTTCCACACTTCTATCCACAATTTAATCAACAGCTAGTGGATAACTTTAAAGTTATCCACCATTTTTCTGAATATTTTATCAACTTTATCCACAGCTTAGTTACTTTATGATTAATTATATAATCATCTGTGTTATCTTACTAAAAAATAAGAAGTTAGATATCTTATTAATCTAACTCCTCAATATATTATTTATTAATTTATCCTACATCTTCTGCAACATCAATTAATCTATCGAATTCTCTTATATCACTCCAGTCATATAAGTTAATATTCTCCTTTGAATGATATATTTTAAAATCTTCTATTGAAACTTTAATCTTTTCCTCATATTCAATAGTAATATATATATATTCACTATCACAAAGATTTAATTCTGTTACTTCTCCAAAAGAGATTTTATCATCACTATAATAAAACCTCACTCCACTTTCAGTTAGTCTTGTGTATAATTCTATTATTTTATCACTAAGACTGATCATATCTTTTCCTCTTTTCTTAGATTATTATTACCTAATTTCTAATAACATTTTCTAGTGCACTTATAGCCATAATATACCCGAATTCTCCAAATCCACATATCTGCCCTATGCAAGCTGAAGCTGTTACTGATTTATGTCTAAATTCTTCTCTACTATGAACATTAGATAAATGAATCTCTACAGTATTTATGCTAACACTTTTAATTGCATCGTAAATAGCATAACTATAGTGGGTATATGCTCCTGGATTAATTATTATTCCATCATATTTCTCATAATAAGCTCTTTGAATAAAATTAATAATTTCTCCTTCAATATTACTTTGAAGTAATGTTATTTCATGACCTAGTTCTTCTCCTGTTTTCTTTATATAGTCTTGAATTTCATTAAAATCTTTAGTTCCATATATATTTTTTTCTCTTACTCCTAAGAAATTTAGGTTAGGTCCATTAATTACCATAAACTTCATAACCTTCACCTCCTATGTTTTATTTTATAGTTCTTTTTATAAACTCATATCTTACAGAAGATTTTTAAAACGAAAACTCTATTTATCCCTTATGTTAATTTTATATTAAAAATCTAATATTTCGTATACTTTTAACTAATTACCAAATTAACTAAATTCTCTATTTAAAATCTCATAGACATCCTTAATTACTCTTTCATCTATAGCTCTTTTTTGCCAAATCTCTTGAGCCTTTACACCTTGACCTATAAGCATATAAAGACCGCCAATAGTTTTCTTGCCCAGAGCCTGCCCCTTAAACAAAAATTGTGTCATTGATGGATTATATATTATATCCACAATAGTATCAAAGTTTTTGATAATATCCTCATCTACTGGTGATACATCTTCCTTTGGAAACATCCCAACTGGTGTTGCATTAATTATGATATCACCTTTAATATTCTTAAGTTCATCATATCCTATTAATTCAACTCTTTCATCACTTATTTCCATAGGTTTCTCTGGATTTCTACTTACTATATAAACTTTATTTACTCCATTGTCTAATAAATAATACATAGCACTCTTTGTCGCTCCACCGTTTCCTAAAATAACTACAACTTGATTTTCTAGTTTAACCTTATGTACCTCTAACATATATCCAAATCCATAATAATCAGTATTATATCCGCATAACTTATTATCTATAAGTGATATTGTATTAACAGCACCTATACGTTGTGCTTCTGGTGATATAACATCTAAGTACTGAATAATCTCTTCTTTATAAGGGATTGTAACACTTGATCCCTTTATTTTTAAAACCCTAAAGGCATCTGTAAAGTCCTTCAAACTACCTTTTGGTACTTCAAATAGTTTATATGCTCCTTCAACTTCAATAGCTTCAAATATTATCTTATGTATTCTTGGAGATAAGCTATGAGATAGTTTTTCCCCTAATAATCCGTAAAAATCCATTACACTACTCCCTTTAACTATGAATTCAAGCTCATGTATTATATCTTTTATTTATGTTTTTTTATTATAGTATGTTGAAGATTTCTACTTAATTCCATAAGATTAAGGAAGAATCTTCTTGCTAATAAATCATACTCCTTATTTTTTAAATTATCTACATTTTTTTCTATAACTTCTGACTCTCTATCCTCATTATATATAGGAATGTTATTTTCTTTTTTATAATTGGCAACTCTTATAGATACATCTAGTCTTCTTTCAAACAAAGTTATAAGTTCTCTATCTATTTCATCAATCTCTTTTCTACATTGTTCTAATTCACTCATTTTTATTACCCCTAACCTTATATAATTTTACTATATCCATATGAATTTCATGGTTTATATATAATAATATCACTTATGTATATATCTTTTCTAGTGAAATAAAATAGGATTCAACTAAGAATCCTATTTTACTTGTTTTATTTACTGAAAAGAGAATAGCTATTCAACTACCCAATTTTTTTATTAAGTATCATATTTTTTATTTCTTTTTTCTTTTTCTCCCACCAGTTATATTGTGTTTGATCATTTAATTTTTCCTTCAAAGCTTTCTTTTCTAATTCTTCAATATATTTATATCTAGCAATTTCAAAAATAGGTTCTAAAAGATTTTTAGTATCCCAATACCCTCTCTGAATTCTCTTTATTTTCGCTTCATCATCTAGATTTAATAATCCTTCTAAGATTTTTGTTTCCATATCTGATGGTATTATCTCAATTATTTTAGCATTAGGAAAATCCGCTCTATTTACAACTCCATCTTTAGATAGTAACACTACTATTATGATGTCACAGCTATCTTCATAAACTGGTTTTATAGGCGTATTATCTATAAGTCCTCCATCTAAGTAGGTTTTTCCGTAAATCTCTTCACTTTCATATATCATAGGAATACACGCCGTTGCCATTAATATACTTTTTACTACAGAATCTTCATGATCGTTGAGTTTAAAGTACTTTGCTGTAAATTCTGGCATTTCGGTACAAGATACATAGCAATTTATTCCTGTTTTCCTTAACTTTTCTATATCAATATATCTATTTATAATGTCTGTAGCTCCATCTCTAGGTACATTTCCCTGTTCTAACTTACTTGACATATATTTTTTTGCAAACCCCATAGTTCTGCTTCCTACAGCTAATGTTATTCCTTTTTTGAATAATTCTTTATTGTTAATTGGAAGCATTTTTTCTATAGTAACTTCTTTCCATAGTTTTTCTGCCTCTTCAAAATCATCTTGTGCAAATAAAGCTGCATTAAATGCTCCTATGGAAGTCCCTGAAACTGCTTTAATATATTTATCTATACCTAACTCTTTAATAGCTTTCCATACCCCAAGTTCATAGGCACCTTTCCCTCCACCTCCAGATAACACCAAACCAACTCTCATTTTTTCTTCATCCCCCTATGTGAATAATTTTAATTATAATTCTACATATAAATTATAATCTACTTTTAAACTTACTAAATATAAACTCCCTATAAATTTATTATTATATCATTAGTAAAAATTCTTTAACCTCTTTCTCATATCTTGCTATATTAGTGGAATAGCAAGTATTATGCATAGCTTCTGGTATTATATATAACTTTTTAACTCCACTCTTTACATTATACATATTTATAGACATATCATATGGAACAAGCTCATCTTTTGTTCCATGTATAAACATAATTGGAGTATTATTTTCCTTAATAACTTCTATGGGATTTATTGAATCCATAATAAACTTACATTTTTTCTTAACTTCATGTGTAACTAATTTATAAAAAGGAAATACAGGAATCATGTATTTTTTTAGCTTAACCTTAATTAATTCTGCCCCATTGGAATATGGTGCTTCTGCTATAATAAACTTAACTTTATCCCGTCCTATAGATGAATACATAAGTACTGTTGCAGCACCCATTGAATGTCCATGAATACCTATGAAGCTATTAGACCCTAGCTCTCTTTTCATAAGATTTACCCATAAATCCAAATCTTCACACTCATAATATCCATAAGTAGCATATATACCTCCACTTTCTCCATGTCCTCGTTGATCTACTAACAAAATATTAAATTCTTCCTTAAGAAAAAAATCTATGTACTGACAAGACCTATAATGATTTGCTGTATATCCATGTAATACTATTATCACTTTATTTGATAATTTATGACTACTTAGATAATATCCTCTAAGGTCATATCCTTCTTTACTTTTTATCATTAGCTTTTTAAACTCTAATTTTCCGTATTCATCCAAGGTGTGAAATCCCATATCTTTAAGGACATTAAATATATAATCCCCACTTGGTTTCTCACCTAAAACCATATAACTAAATATACAAGCTGTAATTCTAAATAAAATTAGTGCTACAATCATTAAAATTGCTATAAAAACTATAGTCATAACCTACACCTCAGCTCCATAGTATTTGGTTCTCTTAATAAATAAAAAACTTGTATTTATATACAAGTTTTTTATCATTTTACCTATTATAGCAATTCCCTATTTATTAAGTTTATAATACATTTTGAAATAAATATTTATATTTTTACTATTCTTTAATAACAATTCCTAGAATTCTAGAAAGTGATAGTGCTTGAAGAGGTGATACTATAATTCCATATAAATCTTTGACTTCACCAATTAAGCCTTCTATATCACTTTTAGTAAAATCAATACCCTTTACCGTCGCCTTTGATATATCTACTTGTCTCATGTCCACATTTTCAAACCTTACATTAATAAGCTTAGTATTTTCAAAGCTACCATTATTAAAGGATGAATCCGTAAAGTTAACATTTTTCAAACTTGCAAATGCTATATTTCCATAGTCACCATTACAATCTTTAAAGGCAACATTTTGAAGCGTAGCATCTGCCAAGTTAATGCCTATTATCTTACAATTTATTATTTCTACTCTATGGATAATTGCATTACTAAGGTCTGCATTAGATAAGTCACAGTTTTCAAATCTTACATCTGTTAAGTCTAGAAATCTGAATGACACATCTCTAAAATTCACATTTTTAAATAAAGATTCTGAAATACTTACATGTTCGGCTCTTTCTTCGTCTATATCACAATTACAAATCATAATCTCACTAAAGTAATCCTCATTTTCAATTCTTCTGTTTAGTGACTGAACTTCCTTTAATTCACTTGGAATTTTTGGGGTTGAAATCTTGTTTAATTTTTTTTTATCCATATACTCTTTAGTTAAAGTAGCCTAATCTATAAACTACACCTAAAGTACACCACCTTTTATAGTTTCTCTTTATTATATATAAATCTTAACTTATACTTCCTTATAATTTTATCTTATATGATTATTATACTTGGTTTTATAGCAATATGTAAATAAAACTATAAAAGGAAGTATTCTCAAATTATTTCTAATCACATCTCAATCCTATAATTAATACATTAATTATATAACAATAAATGGAGGTATTTTATGTCTACCTTTAGAATTATTGCATTTGATGGAGGTGGAATTCGAGGTGCGCTATCAACTCGTATCTTAAAACGCATTTGCATTAGATATCCTGAGTTATTAACCTACACTGACTTATTCGCTGGAACATCCACAGGAGCTTTAATTGCTCTTGCTCTTGCTTATGGAAAGGATGGAAACTATGTGGATAGTCTCTATAATTATGAGACCATAAAAAGTGTCTTCACACCATCTCACTTGAATCTCTTTAGACCTAAGTATAATAATAAGAATCTTAAAAATATGATAAGCTCTGTATTCCCTGAAGACTTAGTTTTAGGAGATTTAAAAAAATATGTATTTGTTCCTTCATTTAATGTAAAAGGTTTTTCTTCTGACAACTGGCAATCTGTATTTTTTAACAATCTTTCTCACGGTTCAACTTACTCTTCTAGGGTTATAGATGTTGCTCTGGCAAGTTCTGCTGCCCCTACCTACTTTCCTTCTTATAAGAACTTTATAGATGGAGGTGTTATTGTCAATAGTCCAACTGCAGCCTCTATGGTTTCTGTGATGAAAACACTTAAACCCAAACATTCACTTACGGACTTTAGAATATTATCTATCGGTACAGGTATGACACTTAACCAAGTTAAGGCTGATACAACTTCTTGGGGTGCCCTTCAATGGATGTTAAGTCCTACGTGTAATGTAACAACTCCGCTGGTTTCAATACTCTTAAATGATACTCCACTAGAAGATTTATACTGTAAAGAACTCCTTGGATACAATTATTTTAGGATTAATCCTATACTAAGATATAAAATTTCTCTAGATGATTATGAAAAGGTCCCCCTTATAAAGAATGCTGTGGATGAATTAGACCTTACAGAGACCTTCAAATTTATAGAAACTTATTTCTTAAGATAAACATACTTTTAAAATAAAGGAAGCCCATGAAGTTATTTAACATCATCAGCTTCCTCTATTTTATATATAATTTTCATACTCAACTATTTTATTTTTACCTTCTGCTTTAGCTACATATAAAGCTTCATCTGCAAACCTTACACATTGTTCAATATTTTCCTCATTCCCATCGTAGATAAAAATTCCTAAGCTTGCAGTTACATGTAAGTTTTCTATAATTTCATCGGAAATATTACACTTCTCAATAGTTTGTCTTATGTCTTCACCAATTGAATACGCCTTGCTTCTACTAATTTCAGATAAAATAATTAAAATTTCTTCCCCACCGTATCTTCCACTAAATCCATAATTTCCAACTTTATCATTGATTATACTTCCTATCAACTTTAACACTACATCTCCAGCGCTATGACCATATCTATCATTTATATTTTTAAAATTATCAATATCTATCATTATAGATGCTAATTTAGTGTTTGATTCACTGCACTTCTTAAAGGCTTTTTTACCCTGTTCAAAAACTTCGTTTCTAGATAAAAGCCCCGTCAAATAATCATGTGATGCAAAATATTTAGTTTGATTATATAAATAAGAATTTTCAAGGGCTATAACCACATATGATGCTAGTATCTTTAATTTATTTAAATCATTTTCTGTATAAGTATCTTTTTTATAGCTTTGCACATTCAAAAATCCCTTTACTTTATTTTCAATCATAAGAGGACAATACATTGTAGCTCGAGTATCATTTGGAGTGTGTTCTTCACTAATTTTAGGTACATAATTTACATATTCTTTATATAAATCATTAATTAGCAACGTAGTTTTATTTCTAACACAATATGCTCCAAGACTCAATTCATCATGTATACTCACATTTTTCAGTGCTATTCTATTTCCCTTATCTATAAAAAGAGCATATTCTAATAGTTCTTCCGATTCATTTAATTTTGCAATTCCAACAACATCTACCTTCATAATCATTGATATTTCACTATGAGTATTTTCTAGTATATTATCAAAATTAAGGTCTGAAGTTATCTTTTGTCCTATAGTAGAAATTATTTTAATTTCATTATATAAAGATTTATACAAGTCTACTTCATGTTTCCTTCGTTCATTTTCAAAGTTAAGAAATTTTGTATTGTTATCATTATTATTTAACTTATTTTCAATAACATTATATTTTTCGTAACACTCAAGTGCCTCTTTATATCTTTCCATATTCTTATAACTAGTGTAAAGCTCATTATATATCTCTTTAATTAATAATATTCCATTTATTTCTTTTGAAATTTCTAGAGCTTTTAATAACTTTTCTACAGCCTTTTCTACATCTTTCTTACCACCATGAAATCTAGCCCAATCAAGTAAAGTATATGCATAAGTATCTTTACACTTTTCATTCATTGCTATATTTAGGGATTTTTCAAAATCTACTTCTGCTTGAATTTCATTTCCAAGTCTTGAATTAATTTTTCCTCTTATCCTCAAACTCTCACAGCCCATTACCCCATCACTATTTTTTTCAATAATTTCTATTGAATCATTAACAAACTTTAAAGCCTTATCTAAGCTTCCTATTTCACATTCAATTTCTGCTCTAATTTGATACATCTGTATTCTACAAATATCATTATTTTCATAATTTAAATTCCATAAATATTCCATAGCATTTTTTGCATCTACATATTTATTGGCTCTAATATAATTTAAACATATATTATTAATTATTATGACTATGTATTTTTCATCATTGACTTTGCGCGCTAGTCTCAGTGCGGTTGTACCATATTGTATGCTTAATTCATAAAATCCTATTTGAAAATAAGCTATCATTAATCCATTTGCTGTATATAATTGCCCTTTTTCATTTCCTCTGTCATAAAAAATTCTATATGCTTGAAGTTGATACTCTACACTTTTATCATATATACCATAGTCATTATAGTACCAACCTAAAAACCCCAAACTCCATGCCTTTCCAAGAAAATAATCTTTTTCATCACATATCCTCAAAACTTCTTCCATAACTCCTTTGGCCTGTTCAGGATCACTTATTATTTCTTTAGCAGACCATTGTTTAAAATATTCTATGTGCCCTTCATCAATTATAAGCCTATGAAAATCATCTGCAAACTCTGGATATTTGTGCATAGATTTAATGTCCCCCTTATAGATTTTATATAATTTAAATGTCCTTATATAAAATCATTCCCCTATTTTGTTTATTACTTTTAATATTTACGTTATTTATTTATTTATCTATTTATCTATTTACCTATTTATCTATTTATTAACTTAAGTTTCTATTTCTACTGAAAAATCTCTTGTTACATCTCTTACCCATTTCCCACTTGATACCCTTATTATTGCCACAAATGATTTTATTATTTCATCTGATTTAATGATAAAAAACACTGGAACAATAGGTAAATTAAATATTCTTACAGCTATGAATCCCCCAGGTATAGCTACACACCACATAAATAGAATATCATTTAAAAGCACAAACTTAGCATCTCCTCCACCTCGTAGCACTCCCATCATCATGTTAACTCCTAATGCTTGAAATACTACAACAATGGAAGTTACACTCATTATTTCCATTGCAATTAATTTAGTTGCTTCAGGAACATTGTAAAATTCTACAATTAATGGTCGTATTAAATATACTATTATACCTGCCATAACTCCCATGAGTATACTAAAAACTCCAATAGTAAATGCATATTCCCTTGCCTTATGTTTTTTACCTTCACCAATAGTATTTCCAATTATTACAGCCGTTGCATTAGATAATCCAAATATAAATACTGTTACAAATTGATGTGCTACACCATTTATACTATTAGCTGCTACAGTACTTGTCCCTAGTTCTGCTACAATTACAGCAATCATAGATGCTCCCGTAGACCATAGTAGTTCATTAAATAATACTGGTGTACATGTAGAAGCAAAGTCTTTAAATATAACTTTATCAACCTTAAGTAAATGTTTAGGCCTTAAATTTATTTTATTTTCAAAACACTTCATGAATACTAAAATTATTATGAATTCTGCAATTCTAGCTAGTACTGTAGCCATTGCTGCACCCTGTATTCCCATAGCAGGAACTCCAAATTTGCCAAAAATGAATATCCAGTTAAAAAAGGCATTTATAACTAGCGACACACTATATACCACCATAGATATTTTTACAGTTTTAACAGAACGAAGCATCATTATTGTACAGTTTGTTACTCCATAAAATAAATATCCTATGCATACTATTCTAAGATAACTAGCACCACCTTCAATTACTGCTATATCATTAGAAAATATACTCATAAACTCCTTTGGTAATACTGCTGCTATTCCTATAAATATAATTATTATAGCAATGGATACTCTATACATTATTGAAAGTATCTTATGTATTGTGTCTACATCCTTCTTTCCCCAGTATTGAGATATCATAATATTAGAACCACCTGCTAGTCCAAACATTAATATCATAAGTATAAAGAATAAGTTGTTTGCTATAGCTACTGATGATAATTGAACTTCTCCCAAAGATCCAACCATTATTGTATCAAGCATACTAACAGCAAAGGTAATTAAGTTTTGTATGGCTATAGGTATTGATATACTAAAAAGTAATTTATAAAATTTTCTATCCCTAGTTATTCTCATATTTACACTCTCTCCAATTTTTCAAATATTGTACAGTTATTATAACATATTCTTAGTAAGAAAATACCACAAATCCATTTTGTAGATTTATGGTATTTAAGTAATTTTGATTTATATATTAAATTTATATATAGTTTTTTATATTTCACAACAAATCAATCAATTCTTATCAATCTACTAATATAATCTAACCTTTTTACCTTTTACTTTTCCTGGCTTTTCTTTCATTTATGCGTTCTTTGTATTTCATTCTCTGCTCGTGATTGTGCAATTCTTTCTTTAGCTTTTCATAACTTTTAAACCTAGCCTCAGATAAGTCACCATTTTTGATTGCTTCCTTTATTGCGCATTTGGGTTCACTTTTGTGCTTACAATCTGAGAAACAACATTTCTCAGCTAACTCCTCTATATCCTTAAAAGTAGTTTCTATATCACCTTGACTTAACTGTAGTTCTCTCATACCTGGAGTATCTATAATTATTCCACCTCTTGGCATAATGAATAACTCTCTATGAGTAGTAGTATGTCTTCCCTTGTCATGTTCTCCAACTTCTTTTGTAATTTGAAGTTCTTCACCTAATAGCTTATTAATTAGAGTTGATTTTCCTACCCCTGAAGATCCAATAAAAACTATAGTATCACTAGTGTTTATAGTGCTTTGTACAACATCTACACCTTCCCCGGTTAATGAACTTACCGTTATTATATCAATTCCCAGTGTCACAATCTCAAGGTCTTTTAACTTTTCTTCGACGTCCTCACATAAATCAGCTTTAGTTAGTATTAAAATAGGTGTAGCTCCACTGTCCCATCCAATATTTATATATCTCTCTAATCTCCTAAGATTAAAATCATGATTTAATGACATGGTTATAAAGACTTTATCTATATTAGTAGCTAATACTTGTTCATCACTTTTTATCCCCGCAACCTTTCTACAGATTAAAGTTTTTCTAGGCAATACACCATGTATTATACCTTCTCCGTTTCCTGTATCCTCAAAAGCTACCCAATCTCCAACTACTGGATAATCCTTTTTATTAATTAATTCATATTGCAGTTTCCCTGATACACTTCCAGATACTTCACCATTATTAGTTATTATTTTATATAAACTTCTGTACTGTGTACCAACTCTTCCTAATGAATACTTACTAAAATTATCTTTCCAACACTCTTCTATTTTTTTATTAAATCCCATTTTCCTAAGGATGTCATAATCCTTAGTTTCTATTTTACTATCTATTTGTATATCTATTTTTCTCTCTATTATACATTCACCTTCACTTTTCATATTTTTATTTCCTTCTAGTTCTTCTTTAATACTTAAATTTTCTTTATTCAATATATCTGCCTCCACACAATTTTATTTTTGGGCGCCAAAAAGCCCTGGATAGTTAATGATAGCTACTCCAAGGCAATAAATTTAAATTTAGTATTTTTATCAAACTAGAACTTTTTTAATAATATTATTAAAAATCAATTAGTAGTAAATTTATTCTTATCATACTAATATCTCTTAATTATTTTGGATTATTCTAGATAAAAATCATATTAAAAATTCATATTTGGAGCAGCCGTATATAATATTTCATTTTTTCTTACTTCTTTTCTTTTCATCATAATACAACAACTCCCTTCAAATTTAATTTAACTTTTATTTTAATATAATACTATAATATCATAATAAAACTTATTTGTAAATATTTTCTTTTTATTATTTTTATCTATATAAATCTACAGCAAGTTCGCTTAATACACGCTCATCTACTACTTCATAATTAACTCCATCTTTTTTTAAAACTCCACTGTTAATTAATTTATTTAATGTTCTGAGAAGATGTCTATAGCTAGTTCCTAGTAGTTCACTGATCTCTGTTAAATTTTCATTAAACATCCAAATTTTTTCTCCACCTTTAATATCTTCTTCTTTAGTAACCATTATATAACTTGCTAATCTATTTTCTAAAGGATACAACAAATTAATAGAGCTATTCTTTGATGCTCTTTCTAACTTACTTCCTAAAGAATCACATATAACTCTTAAAAACTTTGCATCATTTAATAATTCATCCCTTACTTTATCTAAACTCAGCCCAATGCAATAAGTTTCTTCTATAACTTGAGTATTTGTTGTGGCCTTAGCGGAATTAATTAGTTCTAAATCCCCTAACATCATAAAAGGATAGTAGAAACATAATAACAATGACTTTCCATTTTCTAATCCTACATACACCTTAGCTTTTCCTTCCACAAAAAAGAAAAGGTAATCTATTGTTTCATCTGCCTTGCACAAATATTCGTTTGGTTTAAATAAAAATAACTCCATGTGTTTACTCATATCCTTACTGAAAATTTCATTAATATTATATTTATCAATGTACTTATCCATAAGTTTACGATTATTTACCTTATTCATAATATCATCCTATCTTTATTTTATATAAATCGCCTTCACATATACACTTAAGTATAGACAACTCCTTTAGCTTTATTATATGAGGTGACTTCTTCAATCTAAATATAAACTCCATATGTTCCCTTGAATTACAAGAATTAAACTTAAAATTCAAATTCTCACTTAACTATGACATATGTCATAGTACTTCTCAACTAAATTATGATAAATTTAGTTTATCAAGTGTCTGTTAGTTGTACTACTCCCATTTATTTGCTTGGGAGATAAGAACTATTACGACCCTGGATAAGTTATTCTAAGTTATAGATTTAGTCACTTTCCTTAATTAAACTTCATCTTAAGCTAAGAATCACTTCGTAATTGAAGGAGGTTAATATGTATAATTTTATTTCTATATTTTTAGGTGGTTTAATTGCACTGATGATTAGCGTTAATGGTATGTTATCTAACCGTATTGGAAACTATACCTCCAGTGTAATTATTCATGCAGTAGGTCTTATAGCAATGCTTTTAGTACTAATAATTACAAAATCAAAAATATCATTTAAGCAAAAACTTCCTATTTTTTTATATAGTGCAGGTGCTATAGGTGTATTCACAGTACTATTCACAAATCTTAGTTTTTCTATACTTGGTGCTTCATTAACAATTTGTTTATCATTATTAGGTCAAGCTATTTCATCTATGGTAATTGACCACTATGGATTACTTGGAATGAAAGTAGTTAAATTCGAAAATAAAAAAATCCTAGGTTTGATTATTATAGTTTTAGGAATCGTCATAATGACAATCGGATAATAGATAACTATATTTTAAGTAGTATTTCTTAATATTAAATTGCCAATCAACATTATCATAAAATATAGCCCTATATAAAAGGAGGTGAACTTTAGTGAAATTTCTTTATATTTTCACTAAAGATAATAAATGTTTTATATTGTAATTATAGTTTCAATCCTAGCTGGAGTATCTAATGTTATATCAAGAATTATAAATTCTAACCTAGCAAATGAAATTGGAATTTTTCAAAGTACATTCTTCAACTATGTGGTAGGATTGATTTTATCTATCATATTCTTAATATTTAGTAGTGAATCTATTTTCATACCTGCTAGTATCCGACAAAGCATTCCACCTATGGCATATCTTGGTGGTCTTATGGGAGTTATCGTAGTTGGTTTATCTAGTTACCTAACTCCTAAAATATCTGTATTTTATCTAACTTTATTTCTATTTGTAGGACAATTATTTGTAGGAATATTTTTAGATTTTATAACCTTAGGTGAATTATCCATAGGTAAAGTTTTAGGTGGTTTATTAGTTGTAACTGGACTAACTTATAACCTTATACTTGATAAGAAATCAGCAACTTCATCATAAAATGAATAATAAAAACAAGAAATGGAGTTTCTTGTTTAAGGAAACTTCACTTCTTATTTTTTCACATTTTAGCTTTTTATGTTTTTATGTTCTTCCACGGTTAAACCCCTCATATGACTAGGGTTAAACCGCCTAGATTAAAACTGTATTTTTTATAAATAATAACGCCAAGTATCATAGATGCTAAGAATTTTGTTTATTACTTAAGTGTTCTACTCTATATCCGATCTCTTTATTTGCAATTCTATATCCTTCTTCTATCAATTCCTGCTCTGTAGGCTCATTTCCCAAAAGACTATCTATAGTCATCTGCCCTCTATTGCTAAAATATTTTTCCAGCAGATTCTCTTCAATTTCTTCTTGTGATGCTAAAGAGTAATCATCTAAAATATGTTTAACCTGGAATTTACTATTTCTTAATGCTCTTCCAACTAGAATACTTCTATGACACCTTATAGGATCTTGCATTGCTCCCATTAGTGCTATCCTATAACCTTTTTCACATCCACTACCTAATCTTTCAATTCCACTTTTAAAATCCTCTTCATAAATTACTCTTTGAAAATCTGAATATCCCTCATCAAAATAAGATATTTTATTTTCCCTATTAGCTGCAAATTCCTTTGCCATATAAATATATATAAAACCCTCTTTTGTTAGAGTTTCTCTTATAGTTTCCTTATCAAACTGAATATTATATTTTGAATATGGGATCCCTCTTATATCTACAACACAATTTATATGATAATGTCTTAGCATATCTATTAACTTCTCTACAGTATAATTTGAATGTCCAATTGTAAATATCTCCATGCTGTCATCTCCTAATCTTATAAAATCTGTTAACTAAACCCTTATAGTCTAATATCATTACCACCTTATAATCTTAATATTACACTTATTAAAAATCACCATCAACTTGTAATATTCATATTATAATAAATAACCTTATTGGAAGTGATATTATGACAGGAGTTATTTTATATACCTTAGCTTTTATATTACTTATAATTTCTTTTATTAAAAGTAAAGATAAAACTATAAAAGCTATCAAAATTGCCTTTAAATCCTTTGAAAATATAATGCCTCAGTTCTTAGGTATTATTATTACTGTTGGTATACTTTTATCCCTAATAGAACCAAATACTATCTCTAAATTAATAGGTTCAAATTCTGGATTTTTCGGAATACTTACCTCTTCAATCATTGGTTCAATAACCATGATGCCTACCTTTGTAGCTTTCTCTACTGGTAATTCTCTACTTCAAAGCGGTGCTGGATATCCTCAAGTTGGAGCTTTGATTTCTACCCTTACCATGGTTGGTATTATGACTTTTTCTCTTGAATCAAGATATATGGGAAAAAAGGCTGCCTTTCTTAGAAATTTTATAGCATTTCTATTTGCATTTGTAGTTGCTTTCTTTATTGGTAAGGTTGTGTTTTTACTATGAGAAACCTATATAGAATATTAAAAAGATACTCCTTCTTTCTTATTTCATTACTTGTGCTTATAATAATATTTTTCTTTGACTTTCATTTAGCTACTAAGAGTTTTTTAAGTGCTCAGTCTAGCTTTATGCAAATGCTCAGTGTACTTCCACCTATTATGATAATCCTTGGACTTATAGATGTATGGATTCCTCGTGAAACTCTTATAAAGTATATGGGAGATGATTCTGGATTCATGGGTGTAGCCCTTGCCATGCTAGTAGGTTCTATCGCTGCTGGACCTATGTATGCAGCCTTTCCATTTACTGCAGTGCTTCTAAAAAAAGGTGTAAAATTTAGCAATATAATTATATTTATGAATGCTTGGTGTGTTACTAAAATCTCCACATTAATATTTGAAGTTTCAGCTATAGGCTATAAATTTACTATAGCAAGGCTTATCATAGATATTCCTGGTGTTATTATTATGGGGTATTTAGTTCAACATTTTATGGGCAAAAAATCTCTAGATGAAATTTATTTAATGCATATGAAATAAAATATTAGGTCAAATATTCTAAGGATATTACGCAAAATAGACCAGAATACTTACTAGTTATTTTTTCACATATAAATCAAAGCCTATATCTTATTACATAATAATTAAAGATATAGGCTTTGTTATTTAGTTATATTGCTGATAACTATTTATTTTTATTTTCTTAATATTTGAAACTTAACCAACTACCCTACTTATAACCATTGAAGCTATTATAAAAATAATAACTATGCCTATAGCAATCCATGATTTTTGATGTCCAAAGTTTAATGTCCAACCAATTTCAATTCTCTTTTCTACCATCCAAGCTGGATCATTTTTATTATAGTATAAACTACCTAGTATCCAATTATTATCATCGTCCTTGTATAAATCATCTTTTTCCTCTAAACCTTCAGTAATTTTTCCATTTTGTCCAATTCTAATGAATAATACTATGAAAATAATTATCATTAAAAATAACATTAGGGTGAATAAAAATTCCATTGGTGCAGCTTCAAATCTAAAGAGCATAGATCCTTGTATTACAGAAAATGAAGTTAACATTATAATTGCCATAACCATCATCATTATTGACCCTAATCTCTTAAACCGCTTTTTTCTTATTACTGCTTCCTCTATACTTCCACTATTTAAATCTACTTTTGAATTAATTATCATTACATTGATAAGAGATAATGTGATTACTAAAAATAGCTGTGATAGGGGAAGTTCATATAATGCAAACAATCCTCTTAATGTTCCTTTTTCAAACTGTCCAAAGTTTGAATATGGCATTTCCATAATTCCCGGTAAAGTATTATATTTATATAGCGTCAATGCTCCCATAGCTATAGGAAATATAAATAATAACAAGAACCACTTAGAATTTATAGGTCTAATCTTTTCATCTTTCTTTGGTTTTCTTAAGGTAGTATCTACTACAACTACATTCTTAGTTTTGTAAGTCCACCCCTTTTCCCTCTTTAATTCTTTAGTTTTCTTATGAAAGGGAATAAATAATATAACATTTGAAGCTAAAACTGCAAACATGACTACTGCTACTATAGCTTCTAAAATACCTTCATTAGAGTTAGATAATAGAAAGTATCCCATATTTACCACACTAAGAATAGCTATATATAAAACTAACACTATATGCCTAAAGGATTTCTCTAGTACCTTTAACTCAGGCTCATTTAGGTACTTCTTAGGAAATCTAACTCCAAAAAATACACCACTATTTGATAATTTGTTCATATAATAAGTTATGGTGAGCATCATTAATATGGATATATTAACTGTAATCAAAGGCATCCACTTCTCCATACTAATTATCTCCTTTCATAAATTCATTAAAGATATTATCTATTCCCTCTTTAATTTCATCTTTGCTTATCCCTCTATTAAAGCATTCTGCCATATAATATTCTAGTTCACATCTGAAATTTTCCTCAAATTTTTCCTGGGACCCTTTTAGATTTAAAGATATAAATGCGCCTTTTCTTCTATCGATCTTTATATATCCATCATCCTTTAAAAGGGAATAGGCTTTGTTTACTGTATGCATGTTTACTCCAATGTCCTCAGCTAAGCCTCGTACCGATGGAAGTTCTTCGCCTTCTTCTATTTGACCCTTAGCAATTCCTTCTATAACTTGGTTTTTAATTTGAAGATATATAGATATCTCGGAGTCAAAGTCTATTTTTAAAATCAAATTCTCATCTCCTATCTAACAACCTAATTTGTTAAATAATTTTTCTCCCTTTGTTTTTAAGATTATTATTGATAATGTATCTAAGATTACAAGTAAAGCTGTTATACCACCAAGATACATATAAATGTTAGTTATTTTAAGGTACTTAATAGAAAGATAGCATATTCCAATTACTATTGCTACTAAAATTACACCCATAAACATGCTCATCATAGAACTTAAACTTTGCTTAACTACCTGTGTCTCATTTTTCCAATCTAACTTTGGAAAGTATAAGTTAATTATTATTCCTGATACTGATACAAGTACTGAAAGCAGTGTGGGTATTATTAGTGTCCACATTGCATTAATCAATGTTAAATCTAAACCTATCCAGAATAAAACTGTGCATAATATTATAGAAGGCATCAAAATAACTAGGTTTACACAAATTTTTCCTTTAAATATATTCATGGCACTAACTGGGGAAGATTTTAAAATCCAAAGATTTTTTCCTTCCAGTGAGATAGATGAACCCGTTGTACAACTTAGTCCTACTCCAAAAGAAATTATTATTAGAGGTATAAATTGAAGTAAGTCCATCATTACAGGCATCATCATTGAGATATCCACATCACTAGATTGAACCATGAATTTAACTAATCCCTCCCCCCCAACAAATAATGCCATAACCGCTGCTACAATAACTAGGATTACTCCTACAGAAGTGTTCATAACATAAATGGAAGAAGACAAATATCTCTTCAGTTCCTTTTTTAATAAAGCCTCTACCTGTGATGATGTTTTTAAAGAAGTCATCTTATAATTTGACCTCTTATAGGTTTCTCCAAGTCTCAAGTTTATCTCTTTAAAGCTTCTAGCAAAAACAGCAACAAACACAATAAATGGAACTAAAGACCATATAATTAGCTTTCCTAATGATACTATATTCAAATTTGCTAATGCATCAGCATAATAAAATCCAGGTGGATATATCTTATTTATAGCTTCTGATATAGATGTGCTGTTAACCATAACATAGTTCATGATATCATTCATTTTAAAGGATGCAGCCATTACTCCAATTAATAGTACAATGCTTAATATAGTTAAAACTGCATTTTTATATCTCGTCTTAGAAGAAAGATAGCTAAGTCCAAAGGCAAAAACTGATGCCAAAACTATTGGTATAAGTGGTATAAATATAATTGCAACTACCATAAATACAAAGAATACTGGACTTACATTTACATTTCTAAAATACACTATAGATGTTGGAATTATTATAAGTGCTGTGAACAAATAATTTAATAATAGCAATTCTAACATTTTACTGGTAAGAATTACACCCGGTTTTATTGGTAAACTCATTAAATTTTCAAAATCTCTTGATCCAAATAGAACTCCTTGGGCTTTATAAACCGAAGTAAAGAAGGTAAACATAACAGTCATAGCAACTGCGCTAATTAATATTAAATCTACCATCCCAAATTGCTTTAACATCATTGCAAGTCCAGAAGCGTAGAAAATAATCAACGCTCCAATAGCTACAATTCCTATTAAAATACTTGCTCCAACAAAGGTATTTTTAGCTCCATTTCTTTTTGCATTTTTGATATTGTTTATACCTAATGAATTTATAATATTTGTTTTTAATAAAATCCCTAGTTTACTCATTATCAATCAACTCCATAAATATTTCTTCAAGACTTCCATCACCCTTAACCTGATCTGTAGTTCCTAAAGCCACAATTTTTCCACCCTTAATAATTGCAATATTATCACATAGTTTCTCTGCTACCTCTAAAACGTGAGTTGAGAAAAATATTGCTCCACCGCCATCACACAATTCTCTCATAAATCCTTTTAAAATATGAGTTGCCTTTGGGTCTAGTCCTACAAAAGGCTCGTCTAAGATTAATAACTTTGGGTTATGAATTAATGCAGATATTAAAGCTAGCTTCTGCTTCATACCATGAGAGTAGGATGAAATTAAATCTCCAAGAGACTTAGTAAGTTCAAATGCGTCGCTATATTTCTTTATAAGCTTCTCCCTCTGTTCCTTAGACACTTCAAAAATATCTCCAATGAAGTTTAAATACTGTATTCCAGTTAATGAATTATATAAATCAGGATTATCTGGAATGTACGCTATCTCCCTCTTACATTTCATTGGCTCTTTCTTTATGTCATTACCATTGATTAAAATAGTTCCTTCTTCGAAATCTAGGATTCCTACTACGGCTTTAATAGTTGTAGTTTTTCCTGCACCATTATGTCCAATAAAACCAAAAATTTCTCCTGGCTTTACATCTATTGAAACGTTGTCTACAACCTTTTTACCCTTACTATAAGACTTTGATAAGTTTTTTACTGTTAACATTAAACCCACACCCCTTTTGTTATAGTTGTTATATATATAATATAACAACTATAACAAAATTTCAATGAGTTATTAAGAATATTTTTACAACAGTTTCAACAAAATATAGACTTCCACAACTAATATTCTATACTTGTATTTTATGTATTTTTTTAGTTCCTCTAATGCATATTTATCATTTGGCTCAAAATAGTTATATGACGTTCTTCTTGTAAATGCATTAAGTTCTCGCAATATATCTGTGCTGTCAGAAATACTTTTATTGTAAAAAACAGCTGTAAACCTTAAAGATTCACAGCTATTTACTACATATATTTTATTCTTTTATAATTAACTAAAATTACTAATTAATTATAGTTTTTGTTTAATTTTATTAACAGCGTAATCTAAAGTAGAATCAAGATTATTGTTGTTTTTCCCTGCTCCTTGAGCTTGATGACTGCTTCCGCCACCCTTTCCATCAATCAAAGTAATTGCATCTTTTAGAAGTTCATTCATGGACACTCCCTTGAAATCCTTTGACGCCGCAAAGATTAAATTAGCTCTATCCTCACTCTTTACTGCCATTAATACTATAGTATTAATGCTCTCTACAATTTTTGATGCAACCTTACCTACATGTTTTACATCTTCCTTATCATATATCCTTTTAACTACAGTAACATCTCCAACTTTTTCCCCTAGCTCTATCATTTCCTTTACTTGATAAACAGCTACGTCTTCGCTTATTTTCTTATTTTTGTCTAAAGCTTCTTTAAGCTTTTCATTTAAATTCTTTATTCCATTTATAGCTTCATCTTCACTGGCATTTAAGTATCTACATACACTTGTTGTAAATCTATCCTTCTTAAAAGAATCCTCAACAGCTCTTCTTCCTGCAACATATTCTATTCTTGTTGCCCCCTTATGTTTTTCCCATCTTCTTACCTTAATCATTCTAAGCTCTAGTGTTGAACTTGGATGTACACCACAGCAAGCATTTATATCTAAATCATCAATTTTAACAACTCTTATCTCTTCATTAGTATTAGGAAGTGCTCTTCTAAGTCCCATTTTCTTTAATTCTCTTTTATCAGGAATTAAAAATTCAACCTTTAAATTATCTCCAATGATAAGATTTGCTGCTTTTTCAGCTTCTCTTATCTTATCTTCTTCTAAGATTCCCTCTATATCCACAGTACATATTTCTCTTCCCATATGAAAAGCAACTGTGTTAGCATTAAATATCTTATAAAAACAACCAGATAATACGTGTTGTCCTAGATGCTGATCCATACCATCTCTTCTTCGATCCCAGTCTATAGAACATTTTAATTTGTGTATCTTTATAGGCTTCTTTTCTAAAACATGATAGATTACACCATCTTCTTCGTATACGTCTATTACCTTTTCATTTTCTATAGTACCTAAATCACAAAACTGTCCTCCTCCACCTGGGAAGAATGCTGTTTTATCTAGTACAACATGGAACCTACCATCCTTTTCTTCAACTCTCTCAAGTTCTGCCACAAAATCTTTTATATATTGATCTTTATAATAAATTTTTTCCATTGTAATTTCTCTCCTTTAGTGTAAATTATCTTTAACTCTTTTTTCATTATATACTACTTTGTATTTAGGTCTCTATATCCTATTTCAAAATTCACTACATTTTTATTACGCTTTTATTTTAAACAGTGCATATGCTCCCTGACCTGATCCCAAGGAACGGAGTAACCCACTCCCTTTGCACAAAATATTGAAGATGAAGTATATTCCGGATCTGCATCTTTATTGTAGCCCTTCTTTTCTATAATCTCCTCTGTATTATGACAAATATCATATCTTAAGAAAACTAGACTAAGACTTCCTTTTCCTCGTGTAAAAGCTTGAAAATCTAGGGAATAATTCATGAAAGTCGCAACAGGACCTCTCCCTGTAATTATTACTCTATTACTATAACTTCTTGGCTCTTCAAATTCTCCACTCATTTTTTGTATATCACTAAGAACTCTTCCCATAAGATTAATATCAACATCTATTTTAAATTTATAGTAGGGTTCTAACAATATGTTTTCTACCTTCTCTAACCCCTGTCTTAAAGCACGTTTTGTAGCTTCTCTAAAATCTCCGCCCTCAGTATGCTTATTATGGGCTCTTCCTGTAACTAAAGTTACCTTTATATCTGTAATAGTTGACCCTGTAAGTATTCCTCTATGTTCCTTTTCGAAGATATGAGTTCTAATTAAGTTTTGATTTCCTGTGGTTAAAAAATCACTATGACATTTATTTTCAAAGGTTATACCGGAACCTCTTGGTCCCTCTTCCAATTTTAAATAAACTTCTGCATAATGACGGAGGGGCTCAAAGTGTCCACATCCATCTCCTTCACCTCTAATTGTTTCCTTATATAATATTTCTGGAGTACCGAATTCAACCTTCAAATCAAATCTATCCTTTAACACTTCTTTTAGAACCTCTAGTTGAATACTTCCCATTATGCTTATATGAATCTGTTGAAACTCTTCACTCCAAATTACATTTAAACTACTTTCTTCACTTTCTAGTATCTTGAAAAACTTTAGTACATCTCGTTGATTTAGCTTTTCCTCAAAAATTACCTTAGCTCTTAAAGTTGGTACCATTTCATAATTCACTATATCTGATACCCCTATACCCATACCAGGATTAAGAGAACTAAGTCCAACTACTCCTAAAATTTCTCCTGGAACTAGATTATCTCTTCCTTCATACCTACTTCCATTGTAACTTCTAATTTCATTTATCTTTTCACTTAACTCTTGCCCTTTAGCCTTATAAGTAATCTGATCCTTAACTCTTAGTTCACCCTCAATACCCTTTAAAAAAGTTATTCTATTACCCTTTTCATCATATATTACTTTAAATACTCTAGCCTTAAAGATCTCTTTATCTTCGCCTAAACTTTTTATATTAATAGCTTCTTTTAGATTTTCACTGTAACTAGTATATGTAAGGCAATGAAATATTTCTAAAAACTCCTCAACTCCTTCATCTAAAAGAGCCGCTCCAGTAATTCCAATAAAAACCTTATTTTCTTTAATAAGATTTTTAAGCTTAGTTATCCAAAGTTCTTCATTATATCCATTTTCTAAATAAATCTCTAATAATTCTTCATCTCTATCTGCTATAAATTCAATAGTTTCTTCCTTTAAACCTTGTAAACTTCTCTCAGGTAATAAACATACATTACTATTCAATGTATTTCTCATCTCATCAAGTACCGCATCTACTCGTGAACCTTCTCTATCTATCTTATTTATAAATATGAAGGTGGGAATACTGTTCTTTTGAAGTAGATTCCATACCGTCTCTGTATGTCCCTGTACTCCTTCTACTGCACTTATTAAAACTATAGCATAGTCCAAAACACCAATAGCTCTCTCCATCTCAGGAGAAAAATCTATATGACCAGGGGTATCTATTAAATAATAATTATCATCCTTATAATTAAAAATCCCTATATCTGAAAAAACCGTTATGCCTCGTTCCTTTTCTATCTTGTGACTATCTAAGAAAGCCTCCTTATGATCAACTCTCCCTCTAGTTCTAATGCTATTTGTATGATAAAGCAATTGCTCTGAAAATGTGGTCTTCCCAGCATCTACATGCGCAAATATCCCAATGGTCTTCTTCATGATACATTTCCCCTTTTGTTTTCTACTTTTATTAGGTTTATTTTACCACAAAGAAAAGCATACATAGTAATTTCTCCTTATAAAACCAATAAATTATTCGTTAATTAATTCATTAATGCATAATTTAAAATAGCCATTGCAATGTTGCAATAGCCCTATATCTATTCTCCAGTAAATCTAGGTGAGGCCTTGGAATCTTTAATTATGAAAAATATATCTCCTAATTCTTCTGGTTTAAGTCCACGGTCTTGAAATATCTTATAAGTTCTTTTATCATTTTCTTGCGTATATAATCTTACAGACCCCTTCCCAGTGTACGGTATATTTATATCTGATAAACTATATTCATTACCACTTATACTACAATAAGAATTTATATACTTATACATCATTGAGTATACCTTACCTTTAAGTGGTTCATAATCATTATTAATACTATTAGCAAAGGTATTAATAGGATCTTCTCCGTCAGTATATTCACTTCTCATTATCTTATATACATGAGCGCTTCCAAGTTGTCCATAATACTTTCCACCATATCTTTTATTTTCTCATCAGGCTCTCCTAAATCTTTGATTAAATTATTTATATACACCCCAGTTACTACAGGATTATGCTCAATATCAACTCCAACAAAAGAGATTTTTTTATCCTCTGGTAGATGCTTATTATATTCATAATAAAACTTATATAAATTATAAGTATCTTGGTTATGGGCAAATGTGCCCTCAAATTTATTAATTACATTTTTTAAAGCGTTTTCGTCTCCTGTTTCTAAATATATATTTAAAAGCTCTGCCACTGAAACTGGAATTCCTAATAATACATATTTTACCCCCTTCTCTTCAATAAAATATCTAGCCATATACTGCTACATTTTAAATTGGAAATGTTAGCCCTACCCCTAAGTAATGCAGTTTTGAACTGTCTTTTTTAATGCCTAAAATAAAAGTTAATCATCATCAATAAGTTTCTTCATAAATTAATTATCGAACAACAATTATGTTTAATATTATAATACACAAATAGACATAACATCCATAATTAATCATGGAGTTATGTCTATTTGTGTATTTTTATGATTAAATAATACTCAATTAAATCACAAGGATTATATTTTGATATATTATTTTTCGCCCAATTTTTCTATTATAACTAATGTACATAAAATTATCGTAAAATGTATGGAAAGTGCTATTATAATTATGTCACCACCTGTACCAGTAAATAATAAACCTAGACCATATATAAATACAGCTAAAATTATTATTGATATAACAAGAGAGGTAATGATTTTTTTTGTAAAAGAACTCATTATCTTTCTATAAGAACTGAACCACTATGTTCATTTCTTGCATTTGTAAATCCAAAGCTAGGTTTACCATCTGAACCAAATGAAGGTGAACCTATTGATATATAAGAGTGTCCATAAGATGTAAATACACGAGCACTATTACTACTATTATTACTAAATTTAATTGGAGTTGTTAACATTCCTCTAAATGAATTATGGGTAAATAATTCAGAATCACCAGGAAGGTTGATTGCAACTGCAATTCCATTTCCAAATTGGCTTAAAGTAGTTCCAGGACGAGATATAGACCAAACATTAGAATTTTGCTCTTTATACCTAAATTCAGCACTCATTGAATTTGTAGGTGTATTTTTACCAATGATCATTTCCGATGATACATAAATACCATTTAAATCATTAAGTCTGAATTGTGGATTTGTCTTCCATTCCCAAAAACTAGTTGCAGAGTATTCCCCATAGGTAGGAGTATCATAGACTTGTAAATCTAGCCTAAGCCAACTACAACTTCCATTAGGTTCAAAACCTCCAATACTTCTTGTTTTAATATTTTCTTTAATGATTTCACAATCATACTCTTCTTTAGTAAATAACTCTGATGTGAACTCATTTTCTGACTTTGAGTTAAAAGATTTTACATCAGAAGTATCTTTAGGTGTATATTTAACATACATTTCATTACTTCCAACTAATTTACCTAAAGAATTATTATCTACAGATTCTTTAAAAGATGGAAACCTTTCTGCCCAATAGTTTGTTACATTATCTTTTTCTAAATTATTTTCAGGCTCATCTGCAAAAACAACAGTTCCTGATAACATTAAGCAAAAAGATAATATTATAGTAATAATTTTTTTCATAGTATCTCCCCCTAAATTTTTTTATATACAGTTCAATTTATAGTTTGAATCCTGCATATGTGACAATCATATACAGTATTGTCACATATTTCAACATATTTAGTTAAACTTTACAGTATGTTTACAATATTTATATGCAGTCTATATGAAAATATAATAAATAATGGGCTTCTTGAAGATGAGATTGAATATTGTCAAAAACTTATGCAGACAATAGAAAATAATAAAGTTGTATCTACATTTCCATCAGGCAAATTGCAATAACAAATTGAACTAATTTCTATATATGGCCTAAATTCTTGTGATTACTTATGCTACGTATATTATATCAATTTCAAGTGTGGATAATTCGGTAAATTCAGAGCCATTGTCACCAGTTATTGTTTTGAAAACTTGGCTGAATTCATGGCCATATAGCTTTCTGATACTGCTAATCTCATTCATGACTGCATTAGCACTATTGGACTCGATTTTACGGACAATGACATTTCTGGTCATATGCTCAAGAATGGTTAAAAGAACACAATCATCACAAGATTTTTCACCAATAACTGTATCTATCTCCCAATAGCCAAATTCCTCACGACTATTTATGTCACTTGGGCGCTTCGCGATACTTTTGCCAAGTTTCTTCTTATGTTTTCTTATAATTGCTGGCTTAGTATTTCTGCGTAGCTTCATTGGTAAGTCTATATTTTTAACAAGTATCAACCCAAGATCAATATAGTTATATAAGATTTTAGTGAAAACTATTTGAGATTGTTCAAATTTGCCCGTTTCAAGGTTTTTTCCTACGCAAGCATCTGGTGACCATGAATCATTCTTTATCTTAGATACAGCATAGTTAATAAAGTCATAGCATTCTAGACGTTTAAATGTACGACAAGAATTTAAACAATACTTTTTATAAATGGCTTCACCTGTATCTGCAAGGTAAGTATCAATATATTTCCCTTGTTTAATCTGGGTAGTAGTGCTACGGTGCATTTCATTGAGAACAGTATTCCTGGTCCGCTTTAACTCTTTAGCTATTCTATTTGGTGAATGCCAATCTTTGAGACGCAGCTGAATAGTCATGCACTCTTCGAAATTCAGGTTTTTATTTTTGCGTGATTCTGTGCTATTATTTGGGTAGTCCATAGAAATTGCTATCTAAGTGTGGCTTCTTATGAATCTTAGATTTAGATATATTCTTAAGTTTCTTTTTCTCCGCTTCTAACTTCTTAATATCCTCTATATTCATGTAAGCATAAGCATCTTCTACATCTTCCTCATATTTTTCAATATGATTTGAAGGTTCCTCTTCTTCTATTAATAAAACATAATTATAAATAGTTTCAATGATTCCATCCTCACTAAAAATTAATTTTGGGTTTGCCATTTTTCATTTCTCCTTCCCATGTTTTTATGTTTTTATGTTCTTGGGCATTCAAGCCCTTGGTATAACTAGAATTAAACCTCCTAGAGCAAAACGTAGTTTTTATACATATATATATATTTGATTTTTGTAAAAATAAAACTTTTATAAATTAAACTATATGTATTGTTAGAATTTTAAGGTGTAAATCAATAAAATAGCATGAAAAAAATCCAGTGAAAGTATTTATTTTCACTGGATTTTTAATAGATGATACTAATTAATTTATTACGTTAATTAATAATATCTATACTTCTCCTTTTCTGATTGATAGTATGGTGATTGCTAGTGTAATTGCTATTACACCTAAGTATATAGCTAATGCTAAATATTTAGGTGTATATAATACAAATAATTTATTTACTAAAATCCCTGATGTCAATCTACCAATTACAAATAAGATTGGCACCTGAACTCCAATTCCCGCTATATAACTGTTTACTTTACTTGATATAAACATGCTTACAACTACTACTATTATGCTTATGATATAAATAGCTGCAACAGTTAGAATTATATATTGAATAAATGTTATGTTAAACCAAAAGCTAGAATTGAATACAGAGTTTATATTACTTCCAAAGAACATACTTGTGTTATTATGTATAGCTCATTTTTGAAATACTCATAGAATATTATCCCTAAGATTACCATTATATAAATAATTGTATATCTGATTGAAGTGCATCCTTTAGATAATCTGTAGCTTCAATTACCTCTAGTTCAGGAATGAGTTCTTCTTCTTTAAAACCCATAACTTCCATTGAAAGCTTACAACCATAGAATTTAACACCTTTTTTTACAGCGCCTTCTAGGAATTTTGAAAGGGCTGGTGTTCCATCTTCCTTCATCATAGCTTCAAGCATTTTTTCCCCAAACCGTTAAAATTCATGTTAGAAATGGGTAATTCATCTGGACCTTTTGTAGTCATTGTTCCCATAATTTTCTCTAGCGAAGACTTGCCTTCGTTTATAGATGTATTAGGGTCTCTCAATAGAAGTAGACCCCAAAATGCAAAAAACATAGATACTTCCATTCCTAATTCTTTAGCTGAATTTGCCAGTATTAATCCGGCTAAAGCTTTATCATACTCTCCACTAAACATTATAAGGCTTAGTTTTTTATCCATTATAGCACCTCACTTTTATTTAGCGTGTGCATATCTTTATATATTATTCTCATTCATTGTAATTCTAATTATTTGTAAAGGATAGTTTTAATTTACATAAGTCTAATATATAGTTTAACAAAAAAATAAGCTCCAGTTTAAGTTTATTACTAAAACTGGAGCTTAAAATTTTTCATTGTTATTCTAAATTAAGTTTGTTCTTTAAAATGTAATTAGTTATATAAAATAAAATTGTGAAGAAAAATAACGAAGCAATTATCACACAAAGTAATGCATATTGTGGAGATATATTAACATAATTCGCGTTTGAAAATAATATAGTTGCACCTATCCCTACTATTGCTTGTTGAACAATACTTATTATCATAAATCCAGCAAATGCTCCTAATAATTTTTTTGATTTAAACAACTGGCCTATAGACAGAGCTGCATAAAGCATCATAATTTGATGAGCTAAAGATACAATTCCAAGGATTATAAATTCTATAATACCAATGATATTTGATCCAATTTCAGAATAAACATTTCTAAGTTCTCTAATTATTTGTTTAAGTACATCTGGATCATATGCCATTATAAATATAGAAATTGCTGCTACAATGGCACTTATTATAGTCCATACTATAGATACTATCAATTTATTAACTATATTTTGTGAACTTTTTACTGGGATGGTATTCATTAAATATCCTTCATCTCCAAATAGGTTTTTATAAAATCTTTGTACAGTTATAAAAAGTGTTCCTACAAAAATTGCTATCATAGTTGCAGTATATCCTAGCATTGTTATAATAGCAGGAATTCCCCCTAAGAAATCCATATTGACTTTATCTAAGTTAGTTCCAATAAATAGTTTATTAATAATTGTAAAGCCTAGTAATGCTGCATAAAGAGGTAGCATTATTCTGCCTGTAGCCTTAAATTCATATTTCATTAATTTTCTTAGCATTTAAATACCTCCCTAAATAGCTCATCCACTGTCTTTCCGCTACTTTCCCTTATTTCATCTACACTTTTTTGTAGCATTATTTCTCCATTAGATATAAAGATAACATCGTCTAAAATTTTCTCTATATCTGCTATTAGATGAGTTGAAATTATTACAGTTGCATTTTCATTATAATTGCTTATTATAGTGTTTAAAATATAATCCCTTGCTGCTGGATCTACTCCTGCAATAGGCTCATCTAATAAGTATAGTTGTGCTTGCCTACTCATAACTAAAATAAGTTGAACCTTCTCTTTAGTTCCTTTAGATAATGTCTTAAGTTTAACATCTGATTCAATGTTTAATTTATTTAACATATCATAGGCTCTCTTTTCATCAAAATCCTCATAGAAATCTTTGAAAAAAGCTATAATATCAGATACCTTCATCCATTCATTAAGATAAGTTCTTTCTGGAAGATAGGAAACTATTTTTTGAGTTTCTATACCTTGTGTAAAGCCTGCAATTTTTACTTCTCCAGCTGTTGGCTTCAATAACCCATTCGCTAGCTTTATTAAAGTTGTTTTCCCACTACCATTAGGGCCTAAAAGTCCAATTATTTTACCCTTTTCTAAAGTTAAATCAATACCTTTAAGTGCTTCCTTATTGCCATACTTTTTTACTAGTCCCTTACATTCTAAAATAGGTTCACTCATTACTCCATCTCCTTTGCCATTTTTTCTACAAACTCCATGATTTCCCCACTGCTAAGTCCTAAACTTTTCATACTTTCAAGAAAATTTACCGCTTGCTCTTTAGCTATGTCTAGCTTAATATCTTTTATCATATCTACATCCTCCGTAATAAATCTTCCACTAGTTCTTTGACTATAAACAAAACCTATCCGTTCTAACTCTGCTAAAGCTTTTTGTATAGTATTAGGGTTTACCGATGCCTCTTCTGCCAACTCTCTTACAGTTGGAAACTTTTGGCCTGGCTTGTATTCTCCTGATATTATTTTCAGTTTTATCTGCTCTATTAATTGAATATATATAGGCCTTTGATCCTTAAATTCCCATGCCATTTAATCACCTCCGTTGTATTATTGTATTAACTCCTTAATACAATAATACAACTTACAATTAATCATGTCAATACTTATTTCCATAAATATGAAAAAATTTAATTCGAAGAGGTTAAAAATAAATTAATTATCTTTAGGAGATAATATAAAATAAATTGAAACTACAAAACTACAGATTGGATGTGTTAAATTTTGTTATTGGATAAACTCAAAAATAAAATTGTTTTATATCTCTTATTAACATTAATTATTACAACCACTATGTTTACTTTTTATAAAATAGAAAGTGAAAAATCTGCAAATTGTTTTTCTACAAACAAGGGAGAATGGATTACAGTTACTGTTACTAATGATAAAAGTGATCTATGGTTAATAAATACTTATACAGAATCAAAAGAAAAGTTATTAGATAAAAAAGATGTTTTAGTAAGTGGCGTGGTTAATTCAACAGGTGATACATTAATTTACTCTGATGCTATTGGAACCAATCCATGGGATGTATTTAAACTTGATATAAAAACTAAAGAAACCGCTCAAATTACTAATGATTACTTAGGTCAATTTAATTTACATTTTGGTGATGAAAAAGGGAATATAATTTTTGCTAAAAGTGGAGGTAAATCTTCACCTAATCCCCAAATTGCAAAAATAGATATTACTAAAAATGAAGGAGAATTTCTTATTCCTGATACTGATGTAGCTATACAAGATTTTGATGTGGGCAATAATAAGATTGTTGCAATAAAATTTTCTTATAGCAAATTTATAACAAAACGATTTAAAGAACAAGATAATTCTTCAAAAATCAAATATTCTATTATAGAAATGGATGAAAATGGAGAAAACGTCAATGAATTATTAAGTATACATGCTATTAATTTACATTCAATTTCTTTTTCTGCTTCAGGAGATGATATGATTTTAGGAGGAAAAGGTCTAATAAATAATGAAGTTGGATTTTATAAATTCAATTTACAAGAAAAAAATATAAATCCTTTACTAACTGAGGAAGAACTAAAAAAAGATAGTAAAATAAATAATTTTTCTCAGCCATATAAAGGTTGTCTTAGTAGTGATGAAAAGAATATTTATTTTGTAGCTGTTCCTGCAGATACTAAAGAGATAACTTTCTCTGGAATATCAACTCATACTAATGCTTTATATAAATATAATTTTGAAGAAAAAGAAGTAACTGAGATTTTTAAACTGCCGGATGCTTTTATTCCATCAATCTCTTGTACCTATCAATAAAATCCTGTAATTACACAGTATAAGATTACTATGCAATTATAAGAAGTCTCTTATTTGTAAGTTTTTCCACAAACTAACTATTGCAAATTTGAGACTTCTTGCATTTTAGGCATCTGAAAATAAATAATAAGTCAAAGATGCGAAGGATATTTTGAGTTAGACAAGGAAGTAGGTTCCGCAGATAGTAGAACTATCTAAGGGTTCTGCTGACGACGTATCACTCAAAATAGTCTAGGAGATTGACTTATTTATTTTTTGAAGATGCCTTATTATTTTTTAATTCCACACATGCTAAATAACTGATATGGATGTGGTTTATCCTCAACTATCTTATTACCTGTATAAAATACATTTGAAGATATTTTTTCGAACTCTGCTTCCCTTAGTAATTCTTCCATATAACTAAGTTCAAATCCATTATGACCATGAAAGTCTGATACTTCATCATGAAAACTTCCTCCATCTGGACATAAATCAACAACTACTAACTTTCCATTATTTTTTAGCAAGGTATATAGTTTCTTCACTACTCCTGATACCTCAGTTATATGATGTAGTGCCATAGATGTATATATTACATCAAACTTCTCTTCATCATTAAAGTTAAATACATCACCACACCAAGTTTTCATATTATCTATATGGTTTTCTTGTATCTTTATTTTCAGCTGTTCTATCATACCTTCAGATAAATCCATCATTAGTATCTCTGAAAACCTATGAGTTAAATTTGAAGATACAAGACCTGTTCCACACCCAAACTCTAAAGCCCTTAACTTCTTGTCTTTTCCTATGTAACTTTCTATTTCAATTCCTACTTTCTTTGCTCTTTGTGCTCTATAATCTGTATCCCATTGTTTTGATTTCTCATCAAAATACATATCTTTCATCCCCTCATTTATATTAATTTTTTTCATTTTTGGAAACTCCTTATCGTATTTACTCTAAGGAGTAAGTTCGAAGAGCTAAATCATAGATTTAGATTCTCACTTAAAATAAGCTAATTTGTTCTTCTTTATATGGACTTCTATACTCCTCGATAATATCTTTCATAAGATATTTGATACCATACTTTTCACATTCAGCTTTAAATAATACCCATAATTTTTTAGAATTAAGAGATTCATATTCATATCTATCCCCATAGTTCTCAATATACTTATTAACCAAATTTTCTTTAGGAAATAATCTTCTTACCTTATCATAATAATATACTCTTTGATTTCCTCTAAGGGTAAGTCCCATTCCATAGGCAAAAATAAACTTTGCTCCAACCTTATGAGCTTCCCTAACTATATTTCTTATATTCTCCTCTGTGTCATTGATAAAAGGAAGTATAGGCATAAGTAATATCCCTGTATATATCCCATTATCCGCAAGTTGTTTTATAGCTTTAAACCTTTCACTAGAGCATGGCACATTAGGTTCTATTCTCTTGCATAAATCATCATCAAAGGTAGTTATAGTCATTTTTATTAGCACCGGTGAATGACAACTTATTTTTTTTAATATGTCAATATCTCTTGTAATAAGAGGACTTTTTGTAGCAATAGAAATCCCAAAGTTATATTTATTAACTTCTTCTAAAGCTCCCCTAGTTAACTTATAATCCTTTTCTAAAGGGTTATAGGGATCACTCATAGCCCCTGTGCCTATAACGCCCTTTCTTCGCTTGCCCTTTAATTCTTTTCCTATTGACTCAATTGCATTTTCTTTTGCTCTAACTCTATCAAAATCTTCTATTTGATAACACTCACTTCTAGAGTCACAATAGATGCATCCATGACAACACCCCTTATAAATGTTCATGTTATAATTAATATCAAACCAAGAGTTATCATAAGCATATTGAGATATTAACTTTTTTGCTTTTATATATTCCATCTTAACACCTTACTTAACACCCTCTATATTCTTCACAAAACATATAATTCTATTAGCTTCACTAAACCCAGACTTCAAATGAAAATTTAAGCTTTCAGTATTTGTAAGTTCACAGTCAGATGCAATCTGAGTACAACCCATTTCACTACTCCATTGCTCTCCGACTAATATAAGTTCCTTTGCAAACCCCTTGCCTCTACATTTAGGCTTTAAATATATTCCTTCTAAATATCCAACAGGACTATTATCAGTTCCCTCCACGTAATCAGTTCTTAAAGAAAACTGTGCAAAACCAACAGCCTCATTATTATCCTCACATATAAAGATAGCTGCTCTAGAGTTACTTAGTATCTCTCCAAACTCTTCTTCTAAATCTTTAATGGTATTATTCTCCCATAACCTAAGTGCAAGTTCACTTACACAATTAACATTATTACTTGTTGCCTTAAATATATTCATATACCCTCCCACAGCTTTGCTTAATTGCAATTATATTTTATCAATTTAAAATTTTAATATCTAAATCCTTGCGGCTGACTGTCTTATTATAGTCTTTAACTTACTTTCCTCTACTTTTCTTGGATCACTAAGATATATTTCATGGTGTTTACCACAAAGTTTATAGCCTTCTTCTAATATAGTCTCATGTAACTTCTTAATTGTGCTACCTTCATCTTTGTAAGCACCAATATATAAGGTTTCAAAAGCTTCCTCTTCCTCAAACTCAGCAAAATAAATTTTGCTTACATATTTATACATTTCTTCATCTTTAAGAGAAATTTTCATCTTATTAAATTCATCTTTTTCAAGATATTTAGGTATCTGAATCATCATTGTCCAAAGCCAATTTTCCTTAGGCTCATTCTCAAAGTTTTTCATATTTTCAGTCCACCATAATCCACTTAAAGGCATTACTACAAAGTCTAAATCATACTTCTTATATTTCATTTTCAATCCATATGCAACCTTGTATAGTGCTCCTATCTTATTCATATATTCCTCATTACCATTAGGATTTCCTTTACCATCTATTGCAATATAATAGGATTTTGGGCAAGTTACCTTTTTATATTGATGCTGCTTTACATTAAATATTTCCTTTTGTTCCTTCTTTAAATCTAATTTTGTTTTTACCATTATTAAACACCTCTATTTCTTACTTTTCTATAATATAACAAAACAAATAGGACATCATCCTGTCCTATTTGTATAAACTACTAATGTTTTTTTATTAATTATGTCTTAATTATATTATTTTATCTTTTATTGCTTTGTACTTTAATGTATGTTAATTTTCAATAATATTTAATATACAAATAGGAAAGAGCACACCTACCTATATCAATACAAGTACTCTTTCCTATTTTTTATTTAACTTCAATTAAAGCTTAAATTTATTTGTTTGATTAAGCATATCAATTGTCATATTGCTTAATTCATCTGCAGTTGCAGCAACCTCTTGTGATGAAGCGCTCATTTCCTCCGTTGATGCTGATATCTCCTCCGTGGAAGCTGAAACTTCCTGAGATACTGATGATGCAGTTTCTATTTTTTCTAAAATTATGTTCTTTTGGTCATTCACACTTCTTGATGTTGCGCTTGCGCTTTGTATCTGTGGTATTATCTCATCGACAGAAATAATAATCTTTTTAAATGAGTTTATTGCTGTATTAATATTGTCAAGTTGATTACTAAGCTTACTACTCATAGTTTCAGAACTATCTACCATTATGGTAGTTTCTTGTGAAATATTCCCTATTAAAGTGCTTATAGTCCCAGAAGAAACTCTTGATTGCTCAGCAAGTTTTCGAATCTCATCAGCTACAACTGAAAACCCTCTGCCTGCTTCTCCTGCTCTTGCTGCCTCAATAGCTGCATTAAGTGCTAGTAGATTTGTTTGATCTGCAACGCTATTTATAACAGTAGTTATTTCGCTAATTTGATTTATGTTCTCTCCAAGATTATGAATTTTTGACTTAAAGCTATCAAAAGAATTTTTCATCTCATTAACAGACATTATTAGACTCTCCATATTACTATTGTTTTCAGTAGCCATACTGCTTATACTATTAGAGTTTTTATCTATATCCTCTATTGAACTCACAATATCATCTAATTGCTTTCCAAAATCATTTAATATTCCTAAAATATCTGACAAATCTTCTGCTTGTATGCTTGTCCCACTAGCAACATCTTGTATTGCACTTGCAACACTTTCAGAAGAAGTTGACATCTCCTTAGAAACAGAAGCCAGATTTATAGAACTATTATGTAATTGTTCAGATTTATTCTTCATATCCTGGATAAGATTTCTCATACTAGACGTCATTTCGTTTATATTATCTGCAATTTCTTTTATTTCATCTTTAGAGGTTACATAACATTCTTTACTTAAATCGCCTAAAGACACTGACTTTAATGTTTCTAGTATCTTCTTTATATTTTTGTTTATAGTACTTGCAAAAATAAAGGATATGATAATGGCTATTATAATAGTTGCAACTGTTATTGCAGCGGTTATATACATTAAATTCTTTATCTTAGAATTGGCGCTATCTTTTTCTACCCCTGTAAACCACATACCTATAACCTGTCCACTTATATCTTTAATGGGTATATACTTTGCCATATATTTTTTATTAACAACAATAGCTTCACCAACAAAATCTTTTCCTTGATTTATTACTACATCACCAACCTCACTTGAGACTTTTGTTCCAGTAGCACGGTCTCCATCTTTTAATACGTTTGTAGCTACTCTTGTATCCTTCATAAAAATAGTAGCAGGTGAGTTAGTTGCAGATTTAAATTCATCAACAAATTCAATATCTCCATTTATGAGCTTATCACCTTTAAAAAGTTTATCACCATCAACTTTCCATTCACCAGGGTATTTTTTATCAAGCATACTATATCCTAAATTAATATTAGAATTTAATTGGCTGTATATGCTATTATCAATAGTTTTTGTTGTTTTATAAAAAACAACAGATAGTACCGTTATGCTTAGAAATAATAGTAATGAGATGTTAATAACTAGTATCTTGTTCTTTAAATTTAACCTTACATTTCTTGCAATCATTTGTATTCCTCCATATTAAAATTGTTTTATCATAAGTGTTTAATTGATAATTTATTTTTTCGTATAGCCATTAAAACCTTCGTTAAATAACTACCTTCAGCACAGTTTTCAACTTACTTTGCATTAATTTAACTATTTAGCTATGCTTGACCAGTATCTTTCCCACTGATGATCCATTTCAACTATTTTAATTTTCCTATTCAAAGCCGTAATTTCAAATATAAAGCTATTTATAAGTCTATAGAAAATGCTTAAATGCTCCTTAGTTGGAAGATCTTTTATTATATTTTCTCTGATGAGTTTCAAAAGAATCTCTTCTATTTTCTTATTCAATTCATTAGTTTTACTTTCAAGGATATTAAATACCTTATCCCTTAATTCATCTGGAGGAAACATTACGCTACGTATTAAAAATATAGTCCTAGAACTCTCATTCATATAAAAGTTTAAATAATATTTATATATATCATATAATGGATTTTCTAAAAGATTGTTATTGCACCCTTCAATAACCTCCTCTAACCCTTTAGCAACATCATCCCAACCGTCTTCTAAAACCTGAAGAAACAAATCTGCTTTTGAAGAAAAATGTGCATATAATGCTGCTGGCGTGATGTTTAATGAATTTGTGATATCTCTTACAGATGTAGCTGCATATCCCTTTTTAAAGAATAGTTCTATTGATTTTTCTTTCATTTTTGAATACATTATATTACCCTCTTACTTAACAAACGTTTACTTAATTATACAATATAAACAATATTTTTACAATAGCACCATGTTCGTCTATTATTAGATTCTTTTCAAGTTTTATCCACGGGTTGCATATTTTCATTAAGTTATATATCACCTAAGATATATTTCCAAACACTCTATTTCTAACGTGCACTACATCTAATTTATTCTCTTTTGATTGTTGCCTATTCTAAAATATAATGCCTCTATCCCTATGTTCTCAATATAAAAGAGAAAGGAGTATCCTTTATAGATACTCCCACAGACTGATAACATACATATTGTGTAAATGTCCTAATATACTTCATATGCAAAGACTATTCTTTTATTTGCATTTCTAATACAATGACACTTTTAATATCATTGGCTTATACTTAATCTTTTAATTTTGGTTCCCATCAATAGAATGGAGTATTATTGATACTACCCCATCTCAAATCTCATTAAAAAGATAATGGTAGCAATTAAATTCCCATATTACATTCTTTCAACACTTTCCATACCCAATAAATCTAATCCTTGCTCTAATACATCTTTCACAAGATTAATTAGGGTTAACCAAGATTGTTTTTTACTTTCATCTTCTTCTGATAAGATTTTTGTATCATTATAGAATTTGTTAAAGTTATTAGATAATTCATAAATAAATTCACAAACCTTGTGTGGTGCTCTGTCTCTAAAGCTTAGTTCAATGACTTCATTAAATTTAGCTAATTGTAACATTAAATCTCTTTCAGCATCACTTTTCGGTACTAATATATTAACATCTTTATTTACATTATTAGCTTTCTTTAGAATTGATTTAATTCTTACTATAGTATATAGAATATAAGGACCTGTATTTCCTTCAAAAGATGCAAATCTATCTATATCAAACATATAATCCTTGGAAGCTTGGTTTGACAAATCCCCATACTTTAATGCAGCTAAACCAACCTTTGAAGAAATCTCTTCAACATCTTCAGCCCCTATATTTTTATTATCTTTAAGCTTTTCTTTACCTACTTCTTTAATTATATTAATTAAATCTGCTAGTCTCATCACTCCACCTTCACGAGTTTTAAATGGTTTTCCATCCTTACCATTCATTGTACCAAAGCCTACAAAGTCTAATGATACATTTTCGCTTGCAATTCCTGATTTTTTAGCAGCTCTAAAGAATTGCTCATAGTGAAGTCCTTGTCTTTTATCAGCTAAATATATTATCTCATCAGCCTTTAAATCTCTTACTCTCTCTACTACTGTAGCTAAGTCAGTAGTTCCATATAAAGATGCTCCATCTGATTTTAATAATAAAAGTGGTGGAATTGGACTCTTATCTGTTTCTTCGCTTACATCAAAAACTAAAGCTCCTTCACTTTCTTTTGCATATCCGCCTTCTTTTAAGGATTCAATCATTGGTGAAATAAACTTCTGTGCATCACTTTCACCATTCCATAATTCAAAGTCAACATCTAATGCACCATAGTTTTTCTTTAAGTCTTTAACAGATACATTTAAAATATGATTCCAAAGAGCAAAATATCCTTTTCTACCTTGTTGAAGTTCAACTGTAGCTTGTTTTGCTGCCTCCATAACTTTTTCATCACTTTTAGCAAGACTACTTGCATATGGATATATTTCTTCTAACTCATCTATTGTAAATGGAGCTTCCAATGGATATTCTCCTGTGAAGTTTTCATCAAAATATGGTAAAGAAGGATTTCTTCTCTCAACCTCTGATATAACCATTCCCATTTGAAGACCCCAATCTCCTAAATGAACATCTCCAATTACATCATGACCTATAAATTTAGCTATTCTTTTTATACTTTCTCCAATTATTGCTGATCTTAAATGTCCTATATGCAGTGGTTTAGCAACATTAGCTCCACCATAATCAACAATTATCTTTTTAACTTCTGTAGCCTTTGATAATCCAAAGTTCTCATCCTTATTCACCTTATTAACATAGTCTATTAAGAACTCATCATTAATGTTCATATTAATAAATCCAGGTGCTACAGCTTGTAACTTTGAAAATATCTTATTATCCTTTAATTTTTCAACAACCTCCGTAGCTATTATCATTGGTGCCTTCTTATATTTTTTTGCATTAGCTAAAGCCCCATTACATTGATACTGACATAAATCAGGTCTATTTGATACATTTACCTTACCAGTTTCTCTATCGTATCCACACTCTTCAAAAATGCTTTTAACTAAATCACTTATTTCATCAATAAATATTTTCATAACCTTACCTCCTATAAATTTATATAAAAAAATCCGCCTCTTATCATGCAAAGAGGCGGAGTATTTCCACGGTACCACTCAATTTAACTAAAAAAAATTAGTCACTCGAAACTTTAACGCAGTTAACGACATGCCCTTACAATGCTCAGGCAGTTTCTCAAAGTCCCTCTTCCTCATTTTATATCTTATAAGGCTTCCACTCTACCCCTACTCGCTGTTAGATATTAATAAATAAGTACTCTTCTTTTCATAGAATTTTTATATTTAAAATTTTACGCATCAACTATTATATCTTTAAATCATACATCATCACAACTAATTTTTCAACCTTTTATTTAGATTGATACTTCTTTATTAAAATAAACCCACTCACATTTTTTCAAATCATCCTTACTAATAATACCATTATTGTAGTTTGCATTCACAGTAAGTAAACCATTATCTATAAAGATAAGATCGCCTTTACTAAAAATTGCTGCATTAGGTTCATCTGTACATGTATCTTCAAATACATAATTTTTTCCATCTGTTATATTATTTTCAGTACCATCAGCTACAGAAATTATAGACTTTTTAGCATTCATAACATAAATAGGTGCACTGCTCAAACAAGTGATATCTACTCCATTTAAAATAAGATACACCTTATCTTCATCACCTACATTAACTTTAAACTTAAAGGATTCTATTTAAATAAAAATAAAGATGCCTATTTAAGACACCTTTATTTTACACTTCCCTATGAAAACAATCCTTTTTATAAAAAATTTATATCATCCACATTTGTAATATTTATAGCTGTAAAGTATTGAATAGTTTCTACTGCTATTGTATATACAATCATACTGTTGTCTATTTGTATAAATTGCTCATATTGTTTATTTTATCTTTAATATTTTCTCTTAAGAATGCTGGACTCAAAACTTCAATGCTCTCTCCGAAGCTTAAAATCATTCCTTCAACCCAATTACTATAGGGTATCCTTATATTAGCTATTATAA
This sequence comes from Clostridium sp., assembly GCF_036646415.1. Taxonomy (GTDB): domain Bacteria; phylum Bacillota; class Clostridia; order Clostridiales; family Clostridiaceae; genus Clostridium_J. The sequence continues at coordinate 51,314 of NZ_JAVXMF010000009.1, forward strand.
AATTTTCATCCTCTTCTATTACATCATACTCCTCAAAGCTATCTCTTATTATTTCTTTAACTTTACTTGATAACTTAATTGTAATATCATTTTTCTCAACTTCTTTTTCCACAAATAATTCTTCTATTATATTTTCTCTGTAAATAAACTTTTCTTCCTTAACCTGAATATTTTCCATTCTATTAACTTTAAAAATCCTCATTTCATTTTTCAGAGTGCAAAAACCATATACATACCAGGTTAATGATTTAAAAAGAATTTTGTAAGGCTCTACTATTCTAGACGTATTTTCTCCACTTCCATTTGTATAGGTAAATTCTACTAGATTACTATTTATAATTGATTCATCTATGATACTTATTTTATTATTCAACGCTTCCCGGTTTCCCCACCTTGAGAAATCAATGACTAATCTATCATTTAAGCTACTATGTTTTTCTGCCTTTATAACATCTAGCTTATTAATTAAAGCTTCAGCTTCTTTATTTTCATACGATTTATTAATTCCAGTTAAAAGCTTTTTAAGTAAAATAACTTCTTCACTTGTCATAAAAGACTTATTAACCTTATAACCATCAATAATGCCATATCCTCCATCATGCCCTTTGTAAGAAACTATCGGGATTCCCGCTCTTTCTATTATCTCTATATCTCGTTGAATAGTTTTAGTTGAAACCTCAAACTTTTCACTAAGTTCCTTAGCTGTTACCCTATCTTTATTATTCAATATCATTATAATTGAGACTAATCTATCTATTTTCATATTTTTATTTACCTTTTGCTCACTTATTTTAATTTATATTTTATAATCTACTTTACCTTGAACAAACCCTACATTAAGTCGTACCTCAAGATTTTTCTAGACATAGCAGAAACCTCTTTTTCAATTTGTGCTTTCTTTTTTTCATTAACACCTTCACACCCCATAGCAGAAACATTTTTTCCATATTGAAATATTTTAGGTATGCCCCAGTAGAATATATTGTTCTTCATTGCTTTATTTATTAAAAATATTCTTCTTTAAATTCTTTAAAGCTACCACTCATATAATCTGAGTAACCTTCAGAATACTATTATATAAAAAATAAGATAACCCAACGAAATTATCCATTGGGTTATAAATGTTATTTAAATTATTTCATTATTCCTTTGATTGTTCAATTGAGCTATATAGGTTTATGCCGAACACCACTTGAAACACAGCGGAAAGTGTTACTACCGCTAAACTAATTGCCATTGCAAGGATTACTAATAGTGAAGAGCTAGTTAATAATTCAAATGGTAAATGTTTTATACTTACCATAGAAGTTACAAAACCAGATATAGCACCCACTAATAAAACATATCCAAAAATAGTCCATCTAAAATTCTTACTAACTTCTCTAGTTTTGGCTAAAGCTTCATCAACTGACAGTTCAGGATACTTACATAAAACATAAGTTAATGGAGAATACTTAATTCCAATTACTATTCCTGGAATAATAAAGCATATTAAACCTAAAAATACTCTTAACATAACTAATGCATTTGCTTTAACTATAGTACCCATAGGCCTTCTTATAACTTGCTCTTCTGATAATACACTTTCATAAGCACTGTAATACAAATAATAATTTAATGTTCCATATATTACAGCAGCAAAAAAACCAACTACTGCTAATATAACCGATGCTATCAATATGATACCAATTCCCATGGCTATAAAAGGTATAATAGAACCACCATATTCCAAATCATCTATATACTTGTCAAATGATGCAAGTTCATTATCACCCCAAAAAGTTTCATCTTGCGCGTTATAGCCATCTTCCTGGCTATAGTTCATATAATCATCTCCAAAATTCTCTGTGAAGTTAATTGAAAATAATGACCCTGAAAGTAGTGCAATTATTAGTCCTACTATCCAAACCTTCTTAGGAAGATTTTTTAATTCAAAAATACTCTTCTCAAAAACTTGGAAAAAACTAAATTTTTTCATTCTTTTCCCCCCATCCTTAAAGTGAAATTTAACATATAATCTCTAAGCAAATTATACCATTTTAAATGCTATTTGTTAATCTTATATAAATTTAAAATATGTTTTATTGAAACATGTTAAATCTCTATATTATATCATGTATATTTTAAAACATGATATAATATGTATTAAATGTATAATTTAAAATAAAGGAACTGTATTAACATGAATTTAGTTCTATATAGTAAATTAACATCTGAAATAAACCTAGATACTATTAGAAGATGGACAAGGTATAGTAATAGAGAATGATGACTTAACTTTTTATGGTGATATAGCTATAATAAAAAGTGGAGTTTATTCTAAGGAATTTTAACTATATTGGCCTTACTAATTGGTATATATGATAATAGTAAATTTACAAAATTATTTTTAAGGAGTTGGAATCATGAGTAGTTTAATTCTTGAAGGTGGGACCTTTAGACCTATTTTTAGCGCCGGTATAATGGATGCCCTTTTAGATAATGATATTATGTTTCCTTATTGTATTGGTGTTTCTGCTGGTATTACCAATGGATTTTCATATATATCAAGACAAAAGAAAAGAAACTATGATATTCTAATAAACCATAGACACGATAAAAGATACATAGGCTTTAGAAACTTTTTAAAATGTAAAAGTTTATTTGGTTTAGATTTTGCCTTTGATGAATTACCTAATAAGGTTTATCCCTTTGATATGGATACCTTTCAAAGTTATCAAGGCAAAATTTTAGTTGGTGTAACCAATGCTAAAACTGGAGCTACTGAATATTTAAATGGTAAAGACTTAGATGAAAAATGTAGCATATTAAGGGCTAGCTGTGCTATACCCCTGTTCTTTCCTCCAGCTATAATTAATGGTAATGAGTATTTTGATGGAGGAATATGCGATCCCATTCCTATATTAAAAGCCATAGAAGATGGAAATGAAAAGCATCTAATTATTCTTACTAGACCTAAGGGTTATGTTAAAGAGTTAGGCAAGGGCAATATTTTTGCTGCTAAAATTCTAAAAAAGAAATATCCTAATTTAGTGAAATCTCTTCTTACTCGTCACGAGCTTTACAATGATAGAGTTAAATACTGTGAACAACTTGAAAGAGATGGTAAAGCTATAATTTTAAGACCTACTGAAGAAGATGGTATAGATAGCTTTGAAAAAGATCTTAATAAGATTAAACATGCCTATAACCATGGATATAATATGGCTATGGAAAGAATGGATGAAATCAAAAATGATTTTATCATGGAAAGATATTTCCTTTGATTGTTCAATTGAGCTATATAGGTTTATACCGAACATCCTTTGAAATACAGCATAAAGTGTTACTACTGCTAAACTAAATTCCATTGCAAGGATTGTTAATAATAGAATTTATTCCAAGTAATAACACATTTGATATACATGAATCATATAGTATTATGTATATCAAATGTGTTATCACACTATAAAAGGAGTTTTTAAAATGAGTATGATATATCCTAAACATAATATTAAGGAAGTTTTTTCTACCTTTGATTATGAAAAGGCTGATGCATGTGCAATAATCAAAGGTGGTCCATTAGCACCTGATATTAAAGGCGAAGCTTTATTATATCAATTAACAGATGGAGTTTATATCAGAGTTTATGTATCTGGAATTCCTAACGTTACATCTGATGGTAACCCTAGCGCTTTCCATGGATTTCACATTCATGAATTTGGAAAATGTATAATAGATGATTCAAATAATCCATTTTCATCAGCTGGAGGCCATTGGAACCCAACAAACTGCCCTCACCCTTTCCACGCTGGCGATCTTCCCCCTCTATTATCTGCAAATGGTGTGGCAGTAATGTGTGTTTTTACAAGTAACTTCTATCTAGAAGACGTTATAGGTAAATCATTTATACTTCATGAAGGTCCCGATGATTTTACTACTCAACCAGCAGGAAATTCTGGTGCTAAATTGGCTTGTGGATTAATCGAACATTGTAATTATTAAAATGTTAGATACACCCCTAGATACAATTTCTAACCTTCATATGGAATCAAAACTCCACTTGAAGGTTAGAATTCTGTTTATATTCCACCATACACTATTCCTAGCACTATGACTAAAATAGTTATGATTGTAAATCCATACTTGGCGAATAGAAAAAATCTATTTCCCAGTTTAATCTTTGATCCCATATTTATTTCTTCTAATACTTTATTTTTATCATACATGTAGTAGAATACTATAAACACAATTAATGCTGCTGCTGGTGATACTACAATTGTAATAAAATCTGCAAATCCATTAAATAAATTCATATTTAGATTTATTGGTATTGAAAGTACAGCTGTCACTATCCCTATTAATATAGTAGATTTTTTTCTGTTCATTTTTGTTTGTGCCATAAATGATTCTACAGGTCCCTCCAACATATTTATTGATGAGCTTATTGCTGCACATAACATACTTACAAAGAATAGTATCATGAGTATTTGTCCACCTGGTATTGCTTTAAATATAGTTGGTATTGTTATAAATAATAGTGGTGGACCTGCTGCTGGATCTAACCCAAAAGCGAACACTGCTGGCATTATAACAAATGATGCAAGTAATGATGCTCCAGTATCAAAGAGAGCTGTGCTCACTGCCGATTTCGGTATATCTATATCTTTTTTAATGTAGCTACCATAAACAACCATTCCACATCCATTTAATGATACTGTGAAAAAAGCTTGCCCAAGTGCCATTACCCAAGTGTTTACTTTAAATAAGTATTCCCATTGTGGTGTTAATAAATATTTAACTCCATCCATTGCTCCTGGTAATGTTAATGATCTAATTGCTAGTAATATAAATATTCCAAAAAGTAATGGCATTATAATTTTATTTATTTTTTCTATACCTTTAGAAACTCCTATACACACAATTATTATTGCTAATGCTATAGCTAATATGTTCCAAAATATTGTTTGAGAGCTTCCTGCAAAGCTATCAAAGTAGTTTGCAGTGTCTATTTTATTAATATCTCCATTTATACTTAAAGTTAAGTACTTAATTATCCAGCCTACTACTACATTATAAAACATGAATACTCCTGCAAGTCCTATTGCCGGTATACATCCAACTAGTGCTCCACCTTTTAATCCTTTGCTTTTAAAGCCTTTCTTAATTGCAGTTAAAGCTCCACCTTGTGCTGATCTACCAAAGGTGAACTCAGTTATTAATCCTGTTGACCCTAAAATAAGTACAAAAATAAAATATGGTATTAAAAATACTGAACCCCCATTTTGTCCTAATCTATATGGAAACATCCATATGTTCCCAAGTCCTACTGCTGCTCCTATACAAGATATAATAAATCCTGTCCTACTTGTGAAATTTTCTCTTTCCTTCATATCCTACAATCCTCCATTATTTTCTTAAGTTCATTAAAATAAATAAAACCACATAGATTAATACTATGTGGTTTAAAATCAAAAGATCTTAAAAATATAAAAACCACATAGATATACCTATGTGGCTCAATTGCTAAAGTTTTGAGTATAGCAAAGTTACCTAACCATCACAGATACAAACCAAAGTTGTTGCTGGCTTGCATCTATAATTATTTTATAAATACAAAGCCTATCTATAATAGTTAAGATAATATGCATTATTAACTTTTAATAATTGAAAGTTAATTTCTTTACTCATTTTAATTCTCCTAAGTTGTATATTTTAATAAATGTTACCATGTTAATGTATTGCTTGTCAACACTATTTTATTTGACTTATGTTTTAGTCTATTGTTAAACCATTATAATATCAAGTCCTTATCAACATTTACTTAAAATACATCATTTATTTAATATAAACCGATGATACCTTTGTATCATCGGTTTATTCTTACTAATTAACTGTATTTTTATTGAAAAATTCTTCCTTACTAATTAATATATCCTCAGCATTTATAAAATTAATATTACTTTGAGTTAGTCTCTCGTCATAAACTCTAATACTTTGAACTCTTATAATATTATCTAGGTACTGTTTTATCATTAATCCATTCTTAAGAACTAAATGTAAACTTTTCTTCATATCAATAATTGCACTATTTAATGCTTTTTCTCCCTCTTCATCTAAGGTGTACCCTTTTCTATTTAAGGTGCTTAATGCAATATTAAATAACCCTCTTTCATCATAATTCTCAAAATCAACCCATGTTGGGAATCTATAATTTAAAGATTGATTGGATAATACTAATTTTCTCATTTTCGCCTTATTACCTGATAAAACTATAATAATTTTATTGTTATTCTTATCAATGAATTTGATTAGTTCTGCAATTATTTTATTACATTGACCTTCTTCAATAAGTAAATCTGCTTTATCAATAACTAGAATCTTTCCTATGGACTTATTAAATATATCCTCTATTTTTACACCTTTATTAATCATAGATATAATTTCATATTTATCCATTTCGACTATAGTCTTTGCCTTAACGATGCCCATACTATAATACATTTCTGATAGTATATTTACTACCGCTTTCTTTCCTGTTCCAGCTTCTCCAGTGAAGATTATATTATTATACTTATTTATGTCTCCACCAATACCTAATTTCTTTCTTCTTTCCTTAATCTTCATTAATTTATATTGATTTCTTAGGAATTCCTTCGACTTTTCATTTCCTACTAAAGCTTGTAATCTTCTCTCCAAGTCAAAATTATTATCATAATCTGATAGATTTATCTTCTCTATGTCCTTAGAAATTATTAGATTCATTTCATAAACACTAATATCTTCTTCTACTATTCTTATACTTTGATTTCTAATTAATTTCTCAACATAGTTTCTTACCATTCTACCATTACCAGACTGAGCATCAGCATTCTGGTAGATATCTACAAAACTTTTCTTTAGCGATGTATAAGCGTTTTTAGATAATTTAAACCCCTTTGCTTCAACTAATTTTATAGCCATTTCTAGAAGTTCATTTGGATTATAATCCTCAAAGTTAGTCCATAATGGAAACCTTGATCTTAACCCTATATTAACATCAAAGAAATCTTCCATTTCTTCTTCATATCCAGCAAGTATTACTATTACTTCCTTAGAATAATCTTCAATTAATTTAAGAAGAGTTTCTACAGCCTCTATACCTAGTGAATCATTAGCAAGAGTATAGGCTTCATCTATAAATAAAATTCCACCTATAGCTTCTTTAAATTTTTCCTCAGTTTTCTTTGAAGTTTCACCTGGAACATCTGACACAAAACTAGATCTATCTGTTTCAATTAATTGTCCAATCTTTAACAGTCCCATACTATTTAGCATTTCAGCTACCAATCTTGCTATACTAGTTTTACCAGTCCCCGGATTTCCTGTAAATACCATATTTAAGTTCTGTTCTATTTTTGTGTTTACACCTACTGATTTTCTTTTTTCTTGTGCAACTATTAATTTATATTGACTTCTTAAAAGTTTTTTAACATCTTCAAGGCCTATGATTTCATTTAATTTTTCTTCTAAATCAAACTTAGCATTAACCTTAAAGTTAAAATTATTTCTATCTAATAAATCTATTTGCTTTTCACTATTGGTTAAATATTCTTTAGATGCATCCATTATTGCATTTTCAACTATATTTCTTACAAATCTAGCATTCCCTAAATCATTTTTACCTGTAAGTTGGTTTCTTGTAAATAAATCTATTAATCCAGGTTTTACATTTTTAGCTATTCTATATCCCTTTGACTTAGCTATATTCACAGCTATGTCGTACATTTCTACCGGGTTATAATCTTGAAAATTTATAGTATTAGAAAATCTAGATTTAAGCCCTTGATTAAAACTTAAGAAGTTTTCCATATCCTTTTCATAACCAGCTAGTATAACAATTAAGTTATCCCTATTATCCTCAATTCCCTTTAAAAGAGCATCTACTATTTCTTTTCCAACCTTATCATCTTCACTTTCACATAAAGAATAAGCTTCGTCTATGAACAGTACTCCACCTAAAGCTGAACTTATAATATCGTTAGTTCTCTTTGCTGTATCATTGATATTTTCTGTAACAAAATCAGCCTTACTAACTTCTTTAAATATACCTCTAGACAATATTCCTAGAGCATTTAGATATTCAAATGTAACCCTTGCAGCATTTGTCTTTCCTGTTCCTGCATTACCTGTAAATATCATATTCATAGATATCTTTGAGGTCTTAAGTCCAAGTCTCTCTCTTATTTTCTGAACCTTATAATTGTTCTCAACATTAACTATAAAATCCTTTAATTCCTTTATTCCAATTATTGAATCTAGCTTATACTTTGCTTCCTCAAGAGTTGGAGTTAAATAATCATCTAATTTAAATATTTCATTATTAGATTTACAGTAAATTTCATTTTCATTTGTATATATTAGAATTTGTCCTTCTCCATAAAGTCCTTCCTTTTCTATTAAATTTATTATAGGTTTATATATCTTGTATGATATGTATTCACTAATCCCAAAGGTGATATCTTCTCTAAAATTTTCTTGTAGAAAACTACATATTCCAAAGTTATCCTCGGTTTCATTATTTCCTCTAATTCCTAACAGTATATCTATCTTTAAGTCCTCTTGTATTTTATCAATAGCTTTTAAAATTTCGCTTCTAAGTACTATATTTCTCTCATCTTCCGTTAATTCCTTTGTATATAAAGTCTTATCATTGTTAGTTAAGAAATCTTCTTCTAATTCTTTATCTTCATTATTATAAATAAATACAAAGAATTTATTATTGCATATTAACTCATTTATCTTATTATTATCCTTTTCTTCAGCTTCAACTAAAAACTTATTTTTCATTATGTAATCATCTTTTAGTTTTAAACATGTGTTAGGATATATCTGGGACAACACCTCTAATATTTCATGGCTAGCCTTCTCGGTATTTTTAAACATTATCATAGCAGAGTTACTATTTAGCTTTTCATATAAATCACTTAGAAAAGCATTATATCCTAAGTTAAAGTTATATGATGCTAAATTTATTTCATCTATTTGAGCTTTTTCTATTAGTTTATTATTTTTCAATTGGTCCATAAGCAATCTTATACTAGCCTTTTTAAATGTTCCTCTTTTTCCTACTAAAAGTAATATACCCCTTTGGTCCTTTGACAACTCTCCCTCAAAGTAACTACACAAACTATGTACAAAATCCTCTTGACCTATTAACTCATTATTTAACTTCTTTTCTATATTTATTAAGTTCTTTTCTATACTCTTATTCTCCATATAATCTTACCTCACCCTTCCTATGTAAAAGAAATAATATATCTATTTGATTTATTTGAATCTTATATATCTTTTCCCCAACATATTTAATCTATAAGTAACTTATGTATATTATATACTTAATTCTATTTTAACAGAAAAACCTTAAACTTTCTAAAATTAAAAATATTTCTTCACTTTAAAAGATAAACTCTAAGTTAAATATTCATATATTTTTTAAAACTAAATATTTATAAGAGATTTATTTGTATTTATTTATAAATTTTAGTGTACCCTATTATTAATAGGTAACTGATTCTATATTTAGCATCTAGTAAAGATATTACTTCTTCTCAGGTGCAAAATCCTATTTTAAAACTATATCTTAAGGAGACTATTTTGTATGATTAATCGTATTGGCTATGCTTGTATTAATACTTCTCTTGAAACTAATTTTAGAGATTGTAGACTTAATTCCATATATAAACAAGGAATTTTATATTTAAAAGATATAATTATTCATAACTTAAATCTAACTAAAGATACTTTAATCTGGAACATAAATAATAACATATTTATGTATCGTGCCACCTCTAAAATGATTCCTTTCGCTGCTCATAAAGACATTTTGAAAGACTTTTCATTTAGATGGTATGAAGATGAAAACGTCTTAGAAATTTTAGATGAAATAAAAAAGATAGTTCTTAAGAATAATATTAGATTATCTATGCATCCTGATCAATTTACAGTTATCAATAGTTTAAGAAAGGATGTAATAACTAATTCTATTGATAATCTAATTTATCATAAAGAGCTCCTACAATATATGGGTGGAAGTGACTTAATAATTCATACTGGAGGAGTTTATGGATATAAGCCTGCTGCTATGGAAAGATTCATATCAAACTTTAATAATCTACCTTATGATATAAATAAGTACCTGAGATTAGAGAATGATGATGTTTCATATAGCATAAAAGATGTTATAGAGATTTCAAAGGCTTGTGGCATACCAGTTATCCTAGATATTCATCATCATAATTGTAATAATGATGGCATCTTGAATATAAATCCTTTAATTAAAGACATCTGTAATAGTTGGAACGAAACTACGCTTATTCCTAAGTGCCATATTAGTAGTGGAATAACAGATTATAGAGATAAACGTCATGCAGATTACATATCTCCCGGAGATTTCTTTTCCTTCTGTGAAATTACCAATAATATAACAGTTGACCTAATGGTTGAAGCTAAGATGAAAGAGCAGGCGGTTTTAGCTTTAAAAAACTTTATGAGTATTTAATATTTACAATATAAACATTAAATACTCATAAACTTCAAGTAGAAGTATCAGATATTTATTTCTCTGATACTTCTATTTTTCATAAACCTTTTAAATAGATACTTATTTTATTAATGGACTTGTATGACAATGAACGTTGAATTTCATCGAATTATTAAGTAAAATAATATAGGACAAGTTTGATAAGTTAAGTAATTTAAACAAACTCAATTGAAAGGTAATATGTTATGGAAAATTTAATTTTATCACTTAATGTAGTTCTCCCCTTATTTCTTATAATGGCCTTAGGCTATAGTTTAAAAGTGGCTAAACTATATGATGACAATACCTTAAAAACTATGAATAGTGTAACTTTTAAAACTTTTTTACCACTATTATTATTTTATAATATATATAAAACTGATTTACAAGGAGCATTAAATCCAAAACTAATAAGCTTTGCTCTAGTTAGTATACTAATTGTTTTTGCTGTAGTATCTACAGTTATTCCTCTTCTTGAAAAAGATAATAAAAAAAGAGGTGTATTGATTCAAGGAATATTCCGTAGTAACTTTGTAATCTTTGGACTACCTGTTGCATCCTCAATATTTGGAGATGATAAAATAGGTGTTGTCGCTATATTAATAGCGGTTGTAGTTCCTCTCTTTAATATGCTATCAGTAGTTATACTTGAAGTATTTAGAGGCGGAAAAATAAATGTCAAACAAATAATAAAAGGTGTTATTACAAATCCTCTTATCATAGCTTCAGCAATTGGTATATCTTTCTTATTGCTAGGAATTAAACTTCCTACCACCATAGAAAAGTCAGTAAGTGAGATTGCTAAAATAGCTACTCCACTTTCACTAATTTTACTAGGAGGCTCATTTCATTTCACTCAAGTTAAAACTAATCTAAAATGTACCATAATAGGTGTAGTTGGCAAACTTATCTTAGTTCCTGGTATATTAATGCCTATAAGCATTTGGGCTGGATTTAGAGACGTAGAACTTTTATCACTTATGCTAATTTTTGCATCTCCTACTGCAATTTCATCATTTACTATGTCTCAGAAGATGGATGGAGATTACGATCTAGCTGCACAGATAGTAGTATTTACTTCTGCCTTCTGCATACTTACAGTGTTTCTATGGATATTTATTTTAAAGCAATTATGTTTACTTTAAATAGTTGAAAATACTCTTAATATTTATTCATAACAAATATCTTAAATTATGAAGATACAAAACTTTCCCTCTTAATTAATCTTTTACAACTACCTTCTAAATTAAAACTGTCCTTTAAATTAAAAGTGGATATATCAAAATAGAAATTAATTCCTTTTTTGATATATCCACTTTTAAATTTAGATTGAATCTAAATTTAAATTTATTTATATGTTAATCTTAATGATGTTCACATCCATCATGACTACAAGTGTGATTCATGGAGAACTCTACTAAATTTCCTTTGTTTAGCATTTCTAGGTTACTTCCTATAGTTCCCTCTTGTGCTCTGTATACTTTAATTCCCATGGAGTTTAATTTAACTATAGCCCCTTGACCAATTCCACCTACAACTATAGCATCTACTACTTCTCCTGATAAAGCCTTCATTGGCTGGCACTTACCATGTTCATGACCTAAATCCCCATTGCCTAAAATCTTAATTTCATTTTTTGCTAAATCACATACTACAAACATTGGAGCTGTTCCAAAATGTCCATATGGTACACTATCCATACCTTCATTAGAATTTACTGGAAAACAAACTTTCATTACTATTCCTCCTTTAATCTTCTTTTACAACAGCTTTTCATTGCCTTACAGCTATCGTTGCACTGTAAAACATTAAAATTTTCTACTTCCAAACTAAATTTATCACTTATTGAGCATATGTCATCATCTATAAGCATTTTTATAAATCCTATAGATTCTTCTAAAACTTCTTTATTTAAGTCATAGATTACATGATATCCTTTTTTATATCCCGTAACTAATTCTACATCCTTAAGAACTTTAATATGCTGAGATACTGCTGCTTCAGATATTTCTAAATGCCTCGATATGCCCTTCGCACATATATTTCTCTTGGATAATAGTATTAGTATTTTTATTCTTGTTTCATCTCCAATGGCTTTAAATATTTTTACGCTATCTATCATATACTCTCCTCTGACTCATTTAATTTAATTAAGTATTAGCTTAAGTAAATTATAATACTATTAATTAAATTATTCAACCATTTATGTAAAATACTAAATAATATGTATTAAGATAAATTTATCTCCTTATTATAATCTAATTTTATCTTAGTTTAATGTGAATCTAACTACTTTTGCCATAAAGAAAACCGCATACTTTTTTCGTACACGGTTTTATAAACATATTAATACTTAGAACTGTTTAGTTCATATATATCCTGATATTTCTTATTCAAATACTCTAAGAAATATTTAGGGTTAATGTCTTCTCCAGTTACCTTAACAATTAATTCTGATGGAGTATACAGTGCTCCATGCTTATGAATGTTTTCTTTTAACCATTCTTTTATTACTTCAAAGTTTCCATTCTTAACTATATCATCGTAGTCTTTAATATCTTCTTTCATCTTATTTAAGAATTGTGCCCCATACACATTTCCAAGAGCATAGCTTGGAAAGTAGCCAACTAATCCCGCTGACCAATGTACATCTTGAAGAACACCTTCTGTATAATTTTTAGGTTCTATTCCAAGATATTTTTTGTATTTTTCATTCCACATTTTTGGCAATTCATCTACTGTGATTTCGTCATTTAATAACTCTTTTTCAAGTTCATACCTTATTATAATATGCAAACTATAGGTTAACTCATCTGCATCTGTTCTTATTAGAGAAGTTTCTATCTTATTTATTCCCTTATAAAATTCTTCTAAAGATACACCTTCAAACTGCGGAAATCTTTTTTGAGCTTCAGGGTAAAAATAAGCCCAAAACTCCTTACTTCTACCTAAAATATTTTCATAATATCTAGATTGAGACTCGTGAATTCCCATGGAAGTACCACCTGAAAGTCCAGTGTATTCCAAATCATCATCAGAATTCTGTTCATAGATTCCATGTCCACCTTCATGAATATTACTGAAGAATGCACTTCTAAAGTCATTTTCATCATAATTTGTAGTTATTCTAACATCTTTATTTCCAAAATTAGTTGTAAAAGGATGCACTGTTGTATCTAGTCTTCCAGCATCAAAATCATATCCAATTTTCTCTAATACAAATTTTCCAAACTCGTCCTGATCTTTAGTTGAAAAATGCTTTTTAAAGAATGAATCATCTACCTTAACCTTTGATGACTTAATTTTATTTAAAAGTTCTACTATTCCATCTCTAATCTCTTGGAATATTTTGTCCGTCTTTTCAATAGTCAGTCCTCTTTCATAATCATCCAAACACTTGTTATAGACATTGCCTTCATAACCAATGTATTCTGCAAACTCCTTAGTAAATCCTATTATTTTTTCTAAATATGGCTTAAAACTCTCATAATCATTGTTAGCTTTAGCAGTCTTCCAAAATGCTTCTGAAGTTGAACATAGCATTTGATATTCCTTATTTCTTTCCGCTGGTATCTTAATAAATTCATCATAGTTTCTTTTTAAATTTTCAATAATTCTTTTATCTTTAAAAGATAACATGTCCATTTTATCAGAAAAATACTCTATCCATTCCCCAACTTTAGGTGAAGTTATAAGCTTTATGGTTTCAGAATATAAATATCCCATCACTTCAATTCTTCCCTCTATAGCTTTACTTGGAATTCCAGTATTCATATCCCAATTTATTAAACTTTGTGCATGCATTAAATATGTGCTTGTTTTAATGTGTTCTTTTACCTCATCTAACTTCTTATTAATATTCTCCATTTCCCCACTCCCTTTAAAATATAGTTATATCATTCTCAAATTGATTTATCATATGTCCTTAAGTTTATCACGTATCTCTCTACTATAACGCTACCTTAATTTCTTCATATACATAATATACCATATAAGGGCTATTATTGTAATACTATATGTTTTTATTTGTATTTTTTTATTCAAGTACTAATTTCCCTTTCTATATATTCTTTAACTGCAATTTTAAAATTCTTTACTAACTACTATTTATTTGTATTTATGTAAATTAGTATTCTTATATATACCTCATGTATTTAAAATGTTTATATTATAATCATAAATTTGCCACATTACTGTCACATAATAAATTTATGATAATAGTATCAAAAGGCAGTAAACATTATTTATGTGTATAAGATAGTCCTTATGATAGCTATAAATCTTAAATCAAACCCTGAAATAAAAATTTCATAAATAATCTCCCCTGATTATAAATGAAGCAAACCCCTTAATGCAGAGATAGTTTAAGTATGACCATCTCTACACTAAGGGGTTATTTACATATGTTTAATACTATTTACTATGCTTTTTCTAATATACACAAGGCTTAAATCTTGTTAAAATTGTATATATGAGATAAAATATGTCTATAAAATAAAAAGCCTATAATATTTCAATAATATCATAAGGCAAAGCATATAATAAACTAACAATAGAAAGGAGAATAATTCATATGAAAAACAGTTTAAAAGTTTTAATAGCTATAATCCTAATTCTGATTGTTATAGCCTTCCCTATAATTGGAAGTTACAACAATTTAGTTGGATTGGAGCAGAGCGTAACTAATTCGGAGTCAAATATTGATACCCAACTTCAAAGGAGATCTGATTTAATTCCTAACCTAGTTAATACAGTAAAAGGATATGCTACTCAGGAAAAAGACATATTTACAGATATCGCTGATGCAAGGGCTAGATTAGCAGGTGCCTCAAACGTATCTGAACAAGCTGCTGCTGATACTGAACTTTCTGGTGCACTTTCAAGACTATTAGTAGTTGTAGAACAATATCCTGACTTAAAATCAAACCAAAACTTTGCTGATTTATCAGTTCAACTAGAAGGAACTGAAAATAGAATTGCAATAGCAAGGCAAGACTATAATACAGCAGCAACAACTTATAATACTAAGAGAAGAAAATTCCCAACCAATATAATAGCATCACTATTTGGCTTTGAAGAAAAATCTCTTTATAAAGCAAGTGAAGGTGCAAGTGAAGTTCCTTCAGTGGATTTTTCTAAATAATTATGAATACTAAAAATAGATTTTTAAAAGTATTTTTATCTTCTCTTATTTTATTAATTCTATTTTCATCTTTTTCTGCAAATGCTGAAGATAAGTATCCTACTCCAACTGACTACAAATATGTAAATGACTATGTTGGCATAATAACAGATTCAGAAGCTAAGAGCATTATATCTATTGGAAAAGAACTAGAAGATAAAACAGGTGCCCAAGCGGTTATAGTTATAATAAATTCAACTGAAGGCACACCTATTGAAGATTATGCTAATAAACTTTTTAGAACCTGGGGAATTGGACAGAAAGAAAAAGATAATGGACTTCTAATTCTTTTAGCTTTAGACGATAGAAAGTGGAAAGTAGAGGTTGGTAGAGGTCTTGAAGGTGCTATTCCAGATGCTCTAAGTAGTAGGGTCATGAACTCTTTAGCAACGCCTCAATTTAAATCTGGTAACTATGGTGAAGGCTTACTTCAAAGCTACAGTGCAATGGCTGATTACATTGGTACTGAATATGGAATTACTCTAGATAAATCCTTAAATATAACTCTCCCTAATGAAAGTAGTTATAACTATGAAAATATCGTCAATAGTAAAATACCCATAATTATTGTTGTAGTATTATTCTTCATAGACTTAATCTTTAATAGAGGAAGAATTTTTTCTAGTCTATTGCAACTTCTATTTTGGAGTAATATAGGACGAGGCGGAAGAGGTCCTAGAGGTGGTTCCGGCGGTGGCGGTGGCGGTGGCGGCGGCTTTGGAGGCTTCGGAGGAGGTTCTTCTAATGGAGGCGGATCCTCTGGTAGTTGGTAAACTTCATAGTTTTTCTTTACCATTAACACAAATTAAAAGTTTATTTTTAAATTTTATCCCCATAAAGAAATAAAATTTATTTCTTTATGGGGATAATTTTATGTTATTCTTATAATCTGTTGATAACTAAGGCATCTGAAAATAAATAATAAGTCAAAGATGCGAAGGATATTTTGAGTTAGACAAGGAAGCAGGTTCCGCAGATAGTAGAACTATCTAAGGGTTCTTCTGACGACGTATCACTCAAAATAGTCTAGGAGATTGACTTATTTATTTCTTGAAGATGCCTAATATTAAAATAAATCTAACTTCAACTAAGTCATTACTATATGTGTATATTAACCAACTAAATTTATAACCTTAGTAAATACTAATATGGCAAGAAGTACTCCAGCTGCTATTCTATATATAGCAAATACTCTCATTGGTTTCTTCTTTAAGAAATCAACAAACTTATCCATAACTACTATAGATACTACGAATGCAACAATAAATCCAATTACCAACGCAATCCATAGAGTTGAATTCATTATAGAATAGTCAAACTCAAATAAATCTTTTCCTGAAGAACCTATCATAGCTGGAATAGCTAAAAAGAATGAGAATTCTGCTGCTATAGGTGTTGCAATTCCAGCAACCCAACCACCCATTATTGTAGATGCACTTCTAGACATTCCTGGCCACATAGAAATAACTTGGAATAATCCTACTTTTAATGACTGCATAAGTGTTATGTCATCTATATTCTTTGTAGAATGCTTCATCTTGCTAAATACATTCTCTATTATAACTAATAAAATACCCCCAACTATAAATCCAACAATTACAGCTTCTGGCTTAAATAAATCTTTTATATTATCATAGAATAGCATACCAACTATTCCCGCTGGAATAGATCCTATTATAACATTTATTCCAAATCTAAATCCCGTTTTCCCCTTTTTTCCACCAGTAAATATATATTTAAAGAACTCTATTACGCTATCCTTTATCTTTTTCCAATAAAGAACTACTACAGCAAGTATTGCTCCAAGTTGAATAACAACCTCAAACATGTTTGCAAAGTCACCATGAAAATTAATTGCATTTCCTACTAATATCATATGCCCTGTAGATGACACTGGAATAAACTCTGTAAGTCCCTCCACAATTGCTATTATAATCGCCTTAAATATAAATAATAAATCTAATCCCATTAATATCACTCCTTGTTAATTATATAAATATCCTTGACTCTATAATTCAGTTTAACTGACTATTTTAAGAGAAGAACCTATTAGCTTTACTTAAAAAGCCAGTAAATAGTATTTGTCGAAATTTCAAATCCTAATTTTTTCTGCAAATTCATGGATGATTCATTCCCTATCTTTACCTGACCATAGGGATACCTGTTATTTATCAATGCATCATTTGTTGCTACTGATTGAAGCACTGTGGCAATACCTAATCCTCTAAACATTGGTAAAACTTCGAGAATTCCTATGGATCCCTCCTCATGGGTACCAATAAATCCGCATAATTTAGAATTAATAAAGGCTCCGAACATAGTTTTTGTTGCTATTCTCTCTTTAATATACTCTTCGTTAGCTAAATCTACACCAGAGTAATTTTCCATAATTATTCTTATATGTTCTTCTGTAAGAATAGTTATTTCTGCTGAACATGTAGGTATTTTTAATGGCTTGTCTTTATTATATAGAGTCTGATAACAAACCATTTTCTCTCTACACTTAAACTTTTTCATAAGTAAATCATAGTAAACTTCTTGATGTCCAACTATCATTTCTATCTCATCTGGAATCTTACTAATCATAACCTCCGCTATTTTCATGTTATCTGTAGACATCATATAAGCTCCAGAAATTTTATCGCATAGTAATACACCCTTATCAGACACTACCATTAATTCAGCACTATCTCTTCTTATGCACTCTAACATATCCACATTTAATAAAAAATCCTTTGATAACGTTTCTATAGCCAATTTCCTTGTCATAAGTTGTCATCTCCAATATAAATTATACTATACACAAACATATTATACCATTTTACTCTGAGAATATAAAATTCCTATTAATTTTATATTTTCAGAGTAAAACTATAGAACTCTAAATACTCAAATATTGAATTTATAGAAATTATCTTCAACAACTTCTATAAATCATAGCAGGACTAACGTAAAAAATTAATAAATATTGTTATTACTGCAGAGTTTATAAAATCAATAAATAATCCTCCTACGATTGGTACTACCAAATAAGGAGTTGGTGCAAATCCAAATTTATTAGCTAAATCATCCATATTAGCTACAGCATTAGGTGTAGCACCCATTCCAAATCCACAATTAGCAGATGCAAATACAGCAGCCTCGTAATCTTTACCCATAACACGGAAGGTTATGAAATAAGTGAAAAATCCTATAAGGATAGTTTGTCCTATAAGCATAACAATCATAGGAAATGCTAAATCAAAAAGCTCCCATAGCTTTAATCCCATTAATGCCATACATAGAAAGAATGATAAACTAATACCACCAATTGTTGCAATCTCCTTATCTACAAGTTGAACATTTGTGACATCACATATATTTCTTATAACTGCAGCCACAAGCATAGCTCCAATATATGATGGAAATGTTAACCCTAAATCTTGAATAAAATTAGAGATTATAGATCCAATTCCCATTGCAATAAATATCCAAGAAATACCGTTCATCAATCTTTTATTACATAAAAAAGCTTGGTTGTCTTCATTTGAATCACTTATAGAAATAGATTTATCCCCTGATGCTTTAGGAGTCTTAAGTTTATAACGTTCAATTAATTCTTTAGCAACTAAGCCACCTATAATGCTACCCATAACTAATCCAAAAGTGGCTGAAGCAAAGGATACAGTTGTTGCACCTGCAACTCCCATATCTTCTAAAAGTGGTCCAAAGGAACCTGCTGTTCCATGACCCCCAATCATTGGAATAGACCCGGTACAAATACCTAGTAATGGGTCTAGCTTAAATATTAATGCTAAAGCTGCTCCCATGATATTTTGACAAATTACTAAGATAATTGATAAAGCCAAGAATATTATAACATTAATTCCACCTTTTTTTAATATCTTAAAACTAGCAGTAAATCCAATGCTGGTAAAAAATGCAGTCATAAAAACACTCTGTAATGTTATATCTAAATTAATAGTAGCAATATTGGTAAGCTTTAAAATAAGTATAAATACTGCAAAAATAAGTCCACCTATAACTGGAGCAGGTATACAATATTTTGATAAGGCCGTAATTCTTTTCTTTAAATGTTGCCCTAAATAGAATACAATAGTTGCCAAAGCCATTGTTTGAAATATATCTAATGTCAACTTCATATGTTGTTTCCTCTTTTCTTCCTTTGTATCTAATAATTCCTATTTATCATTTGAAAAATAATGCTATAATATTTTACTCTGTAAAAATCTACAGATTCCATAAAATCATTTCAAATTATAGTTTAAGACTATAGCTATTTCTTAGGACTTTAAAAGCTCCTTCTTAATATAGTTTAAAGTTACTCCTTCGCCCTCATTTGCAAGCATATTAAGTAACCTTTCTAAAATTTCTCTTGTTTCACTATGTAAAATACAATGGCTCTTTCCTCGTTCATAATATTCTAATGCACTTCTATCACTATATTTTTCCTTTTGATAATTCATGGAAGCAGCCATTCTATCTATAAACATTTCCACTACATATTTAATAGGCATTTTCATTCCAACCATACCATCCTCAATCTTTAACCCGTAATCCATCCAATATTCAAGATGATGTTTATTTCTTCCTTTGTGATGAAGCCACGCCTTTGATAATCCTTCAATCTGCTTCTGTATACCATTAGGACTTATATTGCCCCTATAGTATTTTATACCTGCTGAAAACTCTATCCATGAATATTTAGACATATCATGAAGTAATCCCTGCTTATATAAACCAACCCTAAAGCAATATTTCATAACCAATAACTTATGGTGTGTAATTGTTCTGAAATGATTAATTGTATTCATACGTCTCCCTCTATTCCAATAATCTCTTATATACTACTTATTAATTTTTTAGCTTCCACAGGTAGTATTATAGTAAATTTACTTCCTTCATTCTTTTTACTTTCAACAGATATATGTCCAATATGCATATCAATAATATGCTTTATAATAGTAAGCCCTAATCCACTTCCACCTTTTTCTTCTGAGTTTGGATCAATGACTTGGTTAAATCTATCAAATATTGATTCATGATATTCTTCAGCTATACCGATTCCACTATCTAAAACAACTATTTTTACTTGATTCCCCAAATCATATATGGATACTTCAATGATACCTCCCTCAGGAGTAAATTTAGCCGCATTACTAACTAAATTGACGATACATCTTTCTATTTCATATGCATCACACATAATTATCTTTTCTTCTACATCTGTATCTATTATCAACTCAATTCCCTTTGCTTTTACATAATCCTTTAAACTTAATGCCGCTTCTTCTACTGTATAAACAATATCATTCTCTTTCAAGTTTATTTTATAGCTTCCATGCTCAAATTTACTAGCATCTATTATATTATTTATTAAATTTAATAGACGTTTCGTATTTTTACGCATTACATCCATATAATAATTTAGCTTTTCAGCAGTTATACTCTCTTCATTCCTATTAATATGAGTAATTAACTGTTCTACTGAATTTATTACGTTTAAAGGTGTTCTAAGCTCATGAGATAAATTTATAAAATAATTATTTTTGTTCTTTTCAAGCTTTATAACTTGTTTTAAAAGAGTATTATTCATTTCCATCTCATCCATTAATTGTTCTGTTCTTTTATTTACCAAATTATCTAACCTACTCATTTTAGTTTTATTTATATAAATTATTATTACTATAGCTAACAAATATATAATAATTGCACATTTACTCATCCAAAGTGGAGGTTCTATTCTAAATTTCACACTACTTTCTTCGCTTATAACCCCATTTTGACTTCTGACCTTTATTTTAAAGGTATATTGTCCGGGGCTTAAATTACTGTAGATAACCTCAGTATTACTTACTGCAATCCATTTATCATTAAAGCCTTCTAACTTATATTGATATTGTATGTTTTTATTGTCTTTATAATTTGGTACAAAATACTTTA
Source organism: Clostridium sp. (assembly GCF_036646415.1). GTDB lineage: Bacteria > Bacillota > Clostridia > Clostridiales > Clostridiaceae > Clostridium_J. The sequence goes on from NZ_JAVXMF010000009.1 coordinate 72,979, forward strand.
TTCTAATAATGTCCTTGCCATATTTGATTTTCAAACCATTTATATCTTTATAACTTTCTCCCTGTATTTCAAACTCATCAAAAACAACCTTTGGAGAATAATCAGTTTGTATAATATTATTAGGATTAAAGCTATTAACTCCATTAGTTCCTCCAAAAAATAATTCTCCACTTATGCTTTTATGATATGCCTTTCCATTAAACTCATTACCTTGTATACCATCTATAACACTTAAATTTTTAAATTCTCCAGTATTTACATCAAGTTTTGAAATACCATTATTGGTACTCATCCAAGGATTTCCATCATCATCTAATAAAACACCATAAACCGTGTTGTTAGGTAAACCATCTTGAGTTGTATAGTTTGTAAATTCTCCCTTTGATTTATTAAATTTTCTAAGTCCACAATTAGTTCCAATCCATAGATTCCCATTTTCATCCTCTGCTATTGACCTTATGCTATTAATACCTTTTTTGTTACTATTGTCCTTATATCCATCGTCTTTATAATTTATAATATTATTATTATTATTATTAAAATCTATCTTTGTTAGTCCTCCACCCAAAAAACTTCCTACCCAATATACTCCATCCTTATCTTCATAAATATCTTCTATATAAACATCGGTTATGTTCTTTGCCAATAAAAGTTCAGTAATAGAGCTAATAGTACCATCCTCTGTGTTTAAAATGTCTAAACCATCTGGGCTTCCAATCCACAAATATCCTTTGCTATCTAAAAACAAGCTTTTTATATTTTCTCCTGTTAATCCATCATTAAGTGTATATTTCTTTATAGACATATCTTCTTTATTAACTTCATTTATGCCTTCTTTAGTTCCTATCCAAACAATATTATCCTTACCAGTAATTACTTTAACTGAGTTACTACTTAAATTTAAGTCACTACTTCCTTCTATTATATGGTTTACTATATCATTTTTTCTATCAATTATATTTACACCATTATCCTTAGTTCCAACCCATAATAATCCATCTTTATCTTCATAAATGCCATGTACAACATTATCACTTAAAGAATTTATATTTAAGGGATCATTCTTATAATGTGCAATTTTATTAGATGGATCAAAAATACTAACTCCACAATAAGTTCCAACCCAGATTAATCCACTACGATCTTCCATAATTGTATACACTAAATCATTTGATAGACTATTTGAATAATAGGGCTTATTTACATAAGTTGTAAACTTTTCATCTTTACTTGTATACTTTGCTAAGCCTTTTTCTGTACCTATCCACACAATACCATCTTTATCTTGAAACATCTTTTTAGTAGTATTTGAAGGTAGTGAATTTTCATCTTCAGTCTTATGTTTATAGCTGGTTATTTCTTTAGTTTTCACATTTATTTTATTTAATCCACCAATTGATGTAGATACCCATACATATCCTGATTTATCAGCAAGTAATGAATTTATTTCATTTCCACTTATAGATTCCTCCTCTGTAGAATAATACTTATCAATTTGGTTTGTGTTAAGATTTATCTTGTTTAAATCAAACTTAGTACCCATCCAAATATTACCGTGAACATCTTCAGTCATAGACTTTATATTTTGATTTGTGAGCTTTACGTCTTCATTTAAGATTCTTTGAAAACTATCTGTTTCCTCATTATAAAGATTTAATCCATTACCAGTACCAACTAAAATTTTATTATCTTTTGTAACTAAAACACAGTTAACAAAATTATCCGACAAGTTACCTTTGTTAGGTCCATTAAAATAATTTTTTATAGCTCCATTGACAATATTGATTTTAGTAAGTCCGTAGCAAGTAGATACCCATAGGTTATTACTTTTATCTTCAGTTATATTTAAAATATAATTATCTGCTATACTTTCGCTATCTCCTTCATCACTTTTATATACTTTCATATTATAGCCATTGTACCTGTTTAGTCCATCATTAGTACCCATCCAAACATATCCTTTACTATCTTGAAATATAGTTTGAACTGTAGCTTGAGATAACCCATCTTCAATAGTAATATTTTTAAAATTTATATTACTGAAAGCAAATACATCATATGTGGAAATACATATGATTAAAATTACTATAGAAAATATAATCTTATATCTATTATTTTTCATCATGGTTTCCGCCTTTTAACTCTTCTATCATTGTATTAGTTATTATACTATAGGGAACTGTTTATAACTACAACCTTATTAATTTTTTTATAAGTAGATAATTGTGTTAATATACTAGCATATCTTCTTTATACCTCTTGCTAGAAATTAAAGGATTACAATTGAATTTTTTAACAAAGTATTTTATGTGTTCTATTACTGTAATTTCTATTTTGGGCTAAACAAAAAACCTTAGGCTTTTTATTCCTAAGGCGATTTCACTATTATATTGTTCCTTTTATTTACAATGTTGTATAGGCTAGGTATTAACTAGCATTAAAATCCGAGAAAACTTATACATAGGATTAAATTGGTACAATTGTCTATTGTAGCAAAAATAACAAATTATCCATTAAAAATAACAAATTATCGGAGCCCCATCTTCAATATTATAAAATATTGCATCTGCTACATAATATGGAGCATTTACACAACCATGAGAACCATTTGTCAGATAAATGCTTCCACCAAAGTCCGTTCTCCAAGTTGCATCATGAAGACCTATATCCGAATTAAATGGCATCCAAAAGCTAACAGGTGTAGCGTAATCATCACCTCTTAATATAGCATCCTTTTGTTTATAGTCTAACTTATAAGTGCCTGCAGGTGTTGAGTGATTGCTGCTTACATTGCCTGTAACTACATCTCCCTCTACAATAAGAGAACCATCTTTGTAAAACCATATATGTTGTTTTGTTAGATCAATTTCAACATAAGTATTTCCAATATCATTAGTACCATAAGCTACTGCGCTTTGTGCATATATTGGTTCTTTTGTTATTGATTGTCCTTCTTTTATTGCATCAACTAAATATTCAACTTCTTCATACCTATTAATTAGCCAACCATAGTCACCACCGCTAACGTTTTTTGTTACTCCTGATGATGTAACAAACTCTCTTGTTCCACCTACAGTATCATATCTATTAGCTAATGTATCTATATAATTTTTTGCTTTTTCCTCGTCAAGTGAAATTTTAAAGTTTTCGTCAACTTCAACCCAGTCATGTATTATAGATTCATCTAATACTTCTGTATGTTCTCCAAAAGTATAAGTAATCTTTGACGCTGTATATTTTTCAAGTATATTTTTAGCTTCTATAATTTCCTTGGAGCCTGAAGTATATTTCGGTTCTTCATAACAATTAATTGATTCAAGATCCATTATTGTTTCTCCCTTAAGAATTACATCTACCACTTTCTCATATAAAGCATCTTTATTAATTTTATTGCCTTTAACTTCATCTACAATAACATATTCATTATTCATATATTCTAATTTAGCATTTTGAGGTTCAATTATATTACCACTATCAAAACATGCTAGATTTTCAAAGGATTTTCTTAATAGTTCTTCATCATATAAAGTTTTTTTAATCATTTTAAATTCCTGTGTATTAAAAACCCCATAAATCCACCCAAAAGGATTCTGATTATCTTTTAATACCTGAACTTCACCATTTAAGTCATATTTTAGTCCAATATCATTTGATTGAATTACTTCTTTTACATTCCCTCGCTCCTTTAATTCCAATGCATATGTCTTACTTCTAGATAATATTTCTTCTTCTATTTGTCCTACCGTTTTACCACAAGCATTAATACCATCAATTACAGAACCAAAATAAAAACGGTTTATGAAGTATAAGGACATACTAAAATATATAACAAGCAATGCGCAAAGAGAAATTATAGTGCATATGGTTATTTTTATTCTTCTATTCTTTTCTACTTCCACATTTTTAACTTCTATAACAATCACTCCCTATAATACTTTTTATATTATATATATACTATTTACTTGATTTAAAAATTACAAATATATAAATCAAATAAATTTTTATATTAATTATGAATTATTTTTCATTTATAATTCCTTTCAACATCATAACATTTTATACTTTTTTATACAACTATGTTAAATTTAATAAAATAGTGTGTTTTCATATTAATTTTTTAGTATATTTAATATTAAAATTAAAGAACTACACCGCAATATTAAGATGAATTTTAAAAATAAAAAAATCCATAAACTCACATTTCATTTATAGCGATAACTAGATGCTACCCTTCAACAAAATATAATTTATGGATTTTCTTATATTATATATTTTATGATCTAACCCTGTAAAATGCTCTTCTTTTTATTTTCTGTTTCATCAACAATTAAAGCTGCAACTGATGCACCCGTAACGTTAGTTGCTGTTCTAATCATGTCTATTATGGAATCTACTGCAATTATCATAGCCATACCTTCTATAGGTAAACCTAATGTTGCAAGCACAACTGTTGTTGACATTGTAGCTGCCCCTGGCACACCTGCAATTCCTATAGATGAAATAATTGTTGTTAATATTATCAATATATATGAGTATAATGTAAGTTCTATATTAAAAACATTTGCTACAAATATGGCTACTATTGCTGGATAAAAACCACCGCATCCATTTAATCCTACAGTAGCTCCAAGAGGTGCTACAAAGCTTGCAATACTTTCTGAAACTCCAACTCGCTCTACTAAAGATTTAATTGTAACAGGTAAAGTTCCATAACTACTTTGGCTTGTAAATGCTAATAATTGAGCTGGGAAAATCCCTTTAAAGAACTTTAATGGATTCTTCCTTGCAATAAAAGCAATTAAAGGTGTATATACAATTGCAAATTGAATTATCGCTGCAATATAAACAGCTATAATTACCCACATTAATGATTTTATAGTTTCCATTCCATTACTAGCTGCCGCTGTAGCAATTAATGCGAATACTCCATAGGGAATTATTTCTAATACTATTTTTGTAATTCTCAATACTATAGTATAAGCAGACATTATAAAATTTTTAAAAGGTTTTGCTTTTTCAGGATTTATATTATCTTCTATAACCAATGCAACTGCTACAAATAGTGAAAATATTATAACCGGAATTATTCTATTATCCACAATTGCTGCTATTGGATTTGATGGTAACATATCTATTAACACTTTTGAAAAACCAGGTATCTCTCTTGCTTGAAAGTTCTCTGCTCCTACAAAATTTAATCCCTGTCCTAACTTGAATATATTAGCCACAACAATACCTATAGTTGCTGCAATTCCAGTAGTTCCTAGTAAAATTGCAAAAGTTTTAATCCCTACTGATTTTAAAGTATTTAAGTTTTCAAGCCTTAGTATACTAGTTATTAATGATGTCATAACTAAAGGTATAACTATCATCTTAATTAAAGACATATATCCTTTTCCAACTGTATCTAAGAATAAAATATCATCTTTAAATATCATTCCAAGGACCAAACCTAAAGAAAGTGCTGTAAGTACTGAAATTGAAAATTTATTTGTTTTTTCTTTCACTATGTATATAGCTAAGATTGAAATTATTGATAATAATATTGATAATATTAATTTAATGTTTATCATTTGTAAACCTCTCCCTTGTTTTAGAATTTTTATTGTTTTGCTGGCCAGCAAAAATATATTTTAACTTAATTAAATTATAAACTTATTTTTTTAAACACAAAAAACCTTCTGCCTCTGTAATATACAGAGGCAGAAGGTTATACTTCCGCGGTTCCACTCTGATTAGATAATAAATATCCATCTCATTTCAGGTACAAATATACCCTAACTCTATAATGGGAGTTCCCATAAAAACCTACTTAGTTCGGCTTTTCTGCTCCAAGGGGCACTTCAATAATACTTATTGCAGGTTATCTCAGCTAACTAACCTTTCTCTGTAGTAATTTATATTACATACTTTCCCTTTTCAGTGCATTTAAAATTCATTTTTCATTAATTTATATACTATATCATCTTTTTTAAAAAGTCAACACCATAATATTTTCCTATTCAATGAAAATTGTAACACTAAGTTTAATTGATTTTTATAGATACCTTGTTGAAATGGGCTTTAACCATACTTAAAATTTTCTCTTCGTCAAATTCTTGAAATAAAATAGCCTCTTCTAAACAATCAAAAGAAACTTTCATTAAAGTATCTGAGTAAATCCTCACTTTATCAACTAAATTATCTTTAACATTCATAAGTAGCTGAACATTGCCTATTTCTAATTTAGTTTCAAGTTTTACATTAAATTGTGGACTTTCACCATAAATCCACTTATTACTTCTATATTTACTTAAAATAGCTTCTTTTAAATCTTCTTCGCAACTATCTCTAATATCAGATATTTCTCCGTAAACTATCTCAAAGCTACGAATTAAATTTTCTGTAATATTTTCTAAGTTTATGCTATTTTCACATTCTTTTAAATTTATAACTCTACTTTTTACTGAAGTGATTCCCTTCGATTCCAGTTTTAGTTTAGAAGGTCTTAATATATTCTTTAATTCCTCCTTATTCACATCTATCATAATGGTTCCATGATGAAAACATTTGCCGTCATCTTCATAAAATGCATGTCCTGAAAACTTTTTATCCTCTACTATCAAATCATTTCTTCCACTTTCAGATACAGTTATACCAAACTTTTCAACTGCATTTTTTATAACCATCATTTGTTTATACATATCATAATTTTTTTTAGTTGTTATAAATGTGAAATTCAAATTTCCTAAATCATGATATACAGTTCCGCCCCCAGACATCCTTCTTGCTACTTTAGCTCCATTTTTTTTCACATAATCAACATCACATTCTATATAAGGGTTTTGGTTTCTCCCAATTACTACTGTTTTATGGTTTTTCCATAAATAAAATATTATTTCATCATCCTTAATATTATTAAATAGTTGCTCTTCCATTGCTAAATTATAGTAAGGATCTGTTGTTTTTGAAATTATAATCCTATTTGTTAACAATGTAATCCTCCTATTCCCAATTCAAGAGTTGCTTCGTGAATAACCTCACCTGTTGTTGGATGTGGGAAAATAGTTTCTATTATTGCTTCTTCCTTAATATTATTTTTAACTATTAAAGTTAATGCACTTATTAATGATGATGCATCAGCTCCTATAATCGAAGCTCCAACAATTCTATCCTTTTCAATATCTTTAAGTAGCTTTATAAATCCTTTCTCTTCTCCCATGGTTAATGCTTTTCCATTACCCTTAAAGTAGAATTTACTTGTCTTATATGGTATTCCTTTTTCTTTTGCTTCATCTTCCATTATTCCAACTGATGCTATTTCTGGAGATGTAAATATAACATTGGGAACTTCACTACAATCCATAATTTTATTTTCTCCCAATATATTATCTACAGCTATAATTCCCTGGTGAGATGCTGCATGTGCAAGCTGAATTATATTATTAACATCACCAATTGCATATATCCCTTTTGTATTAGTTTCAAAATATGCATCAACTTTAATTCCTTTTAAGTTATCATTTAATTCAACATTAGCTTTTTCTAATTCTAGCCCTTCAGTATTTGATTCTCTTCCTATTGCTACTAATACTTTTTCTGAAACTATATACTTTTCTTTCTCTTCTTTGTTAAATACTACGATTGCTTCCCCATTTTCTGTTTCTTCAATTCTACTTACCTTTGAATTTACAAATATCTTGATCCCTTTTTCCTCTGCTATTCTTTTAATTTCTTCGGATATTTCCCAATCTACCATAGTTAAAAGCCTTGGTTCAAACTCCACAACATTTACCTTAACGCCTAAATTAGAGTACATAAATGCAAACTCCATACCAATAACTCCACCGCCAATGATAGTTATAGATTCTGGTTTATGTTTATCACTTAAAGCTTTTGTACTGTTTAATACAAATGGCAAGTCAATTCCAGGTATATTTATCTTTGCTATCTTAGAACCTGATGCTACTATTATATTTTTAGCCGTTATAGAGTATTTATCTCTGCCCTCTTCAACATTTATAGTATTTTCATTTTCAAATGTAGCAGTTCCTTTTATTTGTCTTACTTCATTTTTATTTAATAGATAGTCTATGCCTGAAACTAATTTATCCTTAATTCCATCTTTTCTTTCTATTATTTTTTCCATATTTACTTTTGGATTTTCACATTCTAATCCAAACTCTTTGCAATTAACTAGGTGAGAATACACCTCTGAAGATTTTACTAAGGATTTAGTTGGGATACATCCAACATTTAAGCATGTTCCTCCTAAATTTTCTTTCTCTATAATAACTACCTTTAATCCCTTCTTAGCTGCATATATAGCTGATACATATCCACCAGGACCAGCTCCTATTATTGCTAGATCAGTTTCTATTTTTTCATTTTTCCCTTTTATCATACTTCCAAAGTAATCAAAGTTAGGTTTTTTATTTTGAGGTTTAGCTTCTTCTGAAACTATCATAAGGATATCTCCTATTTTTACTTCATCACCCTCGTTAACCTTTACATCTTCAATATTATAAGTACCCTTTGCTTTAATTGGAGAGTTTCCTTTTCCAGTCTCTAATTGTAATAGTACAGTATTTTCTTCTACTCTATCTCCTACATTTACATTTATCTTTCCTACTTTTGCACTCTTAGCATGCCCTGTTAAAGCTTCTAATTTCAATTCCATATCTTCACATCCTTAATATTTTAGTTATATTGTAAAATTGATTTGTATTATCTTCTGTTTATGTTATATAAATAAAACTCCGCAATCTAATACATGCAGAGTTTTACTTCATTTATTTATTATTTATTGGAAATCTTTTTCAAACTCATCTATTGAATCTTTTAATAATGTTACAGTATAAGCGATGCTTGGACCTCCGCCAAATGCAACAGCAACCATAGCAGCTTCCATTATTTCTTCCCTATTTGCTCCAGCTTCCAGTGCTTTATATACATGGAAAACTATACAATATTCACAACGACTAAATGCAGCAATCGCAACACTTATTAATTCTTTTGTTTTTGTAGTTAATTTTCCTTCTGCATAAGTTGTTCCTAGTAGGTTCATAAATCCTTGAACATTTTCTCCATTTGTTTGACCCACTTCATTTAATCCATTCATAAAATCATTTAATAATTGTCTTGGTTCTTTTTTCATCTTTCTTCCTCCTTATTTCTTGTATATGCAATAATTAGCATAACAAGTATTCTATCTAAAAAATACCACTTTTAAGTTATATTGTCAACATTTTCATTAATATTTGTAACCATTTTTCTCAAAACATTACTAAATATATCTAAATGTTCTTGCTTTATCCCTCTTGTTGCATCATCAGAAAATTTTTCACCCATTGGCATTAAACCTTTTCTTAATTCATTTCCTTTATCTGTTAAATATATGTTAGTTACACGTCTATCTGCCTTTTCTTTCTCCCTCTTTACTATACTGTCTTTCTCCATTCTATCTACAAGTCTTACTATAGTAGACTCTTTTACATTCATTTTATTGGCTAGTGCCTTTTGGGAAATCCCATCTTCCTTACCTATATAATACAATGCTATCCATTGAACTCTCGTACTCCCCTCTTCTCCTAGCCTTCTATTAAATTCATCCGACAATTCTTTAGCAGCATTACTTGTTATAAAGCCTACACATTCCTCTAATCTAAACATAAATTTCTCCTTCAACCTTTATATAAATCAATATAGCTATTATATACCAATAAAATTAAAATTTTAACCCTTATAAGATGCATACTTTATTATAGTAGTAAATACTTATACCCTATAAATTACATACTATGACCTAGTTAAGAAAAATTGTAACACTATTTTCCTAAATGTTATCATACTAGGTTATTCTCACTAGTGTTACAATTTTAGTATACCATGTCAATAAAACTTAAATCAAATTATCTTCTTTTAATAAATTAAACAATGTGGGATTTAAATTAAATTGGTTCATTAAACTATCAACCTCAGTTAAAGCTTTTTCTCTTTTGTCCTTAGATATATTAGCTTTTGAAGCTCTAATTAAAATATTTTTAGGGGAATGTGCTATATCTATAAATTCTAAAAGCTGAGTTTTATATCCCATATTTTCTAAAAGATTAGCTCTTACTGAATCTGTCATTAGTGCTGCAACTCTCTCTTGTACTATGCCATACTTCGTTAATATAGATAATGAATCTGTCTTCATTTGGCTATTAAATTCATGTTGGCAACAAGGAACAGAGAAAATCATTTTACTATTCCACTTTATCGCATTGTATAAAGCATAATCAGTAGCTGTATCACATGCATGTAATGTAATTACCATATCAACTTTATTATTATATTTGAATCCATTTATGTCCCCTAGCTCAAAATGTAAATCTTCATAATTATAACTTTTAGCTATGTCATTGCACTTTTTAATTACATCTTCTTTAAGATCTAATCCTATCATTTTTACATTAATTTTTTTAATTTCTACAAAATAATAATATAATACAAATGTTAAATAAGATTTCCCACATCCAAAATCCAATATGGTAAGTTCCTTAAAATCATTCTTCTTAATTTCATCATCAATAATTTCAACAAATCTATTTATTTGCTTATACTTATCATATTTTGAATTAACAACCTTGCCCTCTTTTGTAAAAACTCCTAAATCTATAAGAGGCTCTATTATCATACCTTCTTTAAGAATATAATTCTTTTCTTTATTATGTCCTTTATTTACAAGTTTTTCATTATCACTTTTCTTCTTTCCTAAATGAACTTTACCTTTTTTAGATATTTTCAAATCAAATGTAGTTGTATTTGACCAAGCTGCAACCTGTTTATAATTAGATGATACATATTCTAAAAGTTTTTCTTCTAAAATATCTACATCAATATTTTCATGGAACACTTGCTTATCAGTATATTTTTCTATTTGATAATATTGTTTCACCTGATCTTCTTTAAGAATAAATGTTATTTTATTGTATTCAACATCCTTATTCATTTTATTACTAATAACTAGCTTTATAATATCTTCTTGTATAATTTCCTCAATTACTTTCTTTAACTCTTCCATTTCAACACACCTTATCATTTATTTTAACAGTATCTTTATATTCAATAATATTATTATAACCTTTTTCTCTGCTTATAGGATATAATAACTACTAAACTGTAACATATATGTTATAGTTGTTTTATTACATATTTGAAATCTTACAAGTTATGTATCAACTATTACAAATAGTAATATAAATTACATAAGTTAAATATATTATTGTAACTATAAAAGACCCCTACTACTTAATAGCAATAGGAATCCTTTTGATTCTAATACATACTTACTTCTATATATTTTTACAGTATTCAGCTATATCATTAGCAGCTTTCATTGCACTTTTTACAGATCCTTGGATCCATCCATGCTCTTGAGAAATATGCTCTCCCGCAAAATATACTCTATTATCATATTCTGATTTTTCCATAGAATAAGAAAAAAGTCTTTTTTGTCCAGGTGTAAAATAACAAAAGCCTCCATAAAATCCTTTCTCATTATCCCATTGTATAGTTTTAAAATCTACTACTACTGAATCAAGGTATCCCTCTGGGAGTCCATTAACCAACTCTACTTGTCTTTTTATTTTTTCAATTCTAGTTCTAGAATCTAAATTCCCTAAACGAACTGCATCCCGATTTAAATTGTATGCTGCTAAAAGAACGCCTCCATCATCATATGAATCACACTCTTCGCCCTTATTTTGAAATTCTTTATTTTTCAAATTCATAATATTAGACCAAGGATTATAAGCAGGATACCATATACTTGATACAGGTAAATCTGTATAGGATCCCCCCCCTATTATTTCCTCACTTAACTGTCCATTTTTCCAAAAGCTTTCATTACACATTAGTATAGTTTTTTGAGAAGATGCATAATTAACTTCTTTAATAGCCTGCATTTTATCAGTACTAAACATAGGATATATAGCTACACTACGAAGACTTGAAAAAGGAATAGCACATATAACAAAATCAAAAGTTTGTTGAAATCTATCTGAAGAAGTTTCATTTTTATATTCAAGAATAACTTTATTATTTTCCATACTTTTATATATGCCGTTTACTGTATTCCCATTTTTCCATGTTACCTTTCCTAAATCTCTCGCATTAATATTTCCATATTCCTTAGGCCTTTCAGATATTAATGAATTATAAACAGCAATAGGTAATTTAACTGAACCTCCAACTATTTCATATCTAAAAGCAGAATCTACAGTATATTCTTCTTGTAAAACTTCTGCATAACTATTATCATAAAGGGATCCTGGAAAAGTAGCAATACATGATAATACCTGTATAGCTCCCTCACTTAACCCCATTTCTTCAAGATTTTTTCTTATGCTTAAGCTATCTAGATAATTGATTTCAGGTGAATACTTCTTTTTACTTTGCAATATTTCCCTTCTCATCTCTGGACTAAGCTTTAATAAATTAGCTCCTAGACCATATCCAATAAGCTTTTGCCATGGTTCTTTTTTCTCCCAAGGTGCTAAATCGAATTCAGGATAAATTTTCCTCATTACACTTTTACCTTCTGGATCATTTACTGCCCTTTCATTTCTTACATAAATAAAAGCATTATCATTATTTTGAATAAAAGGTCTTGTTTCTAAACCAAAGGTATTTATATAATGCCATGTAGTTTCATGACTTACTGGTATTCGCATAGCTCCTAACTCACCATAAAACCTTTTATCCTTATCAAAATAATAAGTATAAATCCTCCCACCAATACGTTTTTCTTGTGTTTCAAATATAGTTATGTCAAACCCAAGTTTTCTAAGTTCAAAGGCTGCAGACAAACCTGCAATTCCTCCACCTATTATACCTACTCTAATTCCCTTACACCCACCTGGCGGTAATATGCTTGTAATATCCCTTGGTGGGCCAAGTAATTCTAATAAATTATAATAATCTTCCACATGATTTGCTTCTTCTAAAGCAATCCTTAGCATCCTATGCCTTTCTTCATCAGTAGGATTAATTGGTTGTACATATTTAACTTCTCTAGCCAAATAATTTCAACTCCTTTTAGTTCTACACTAAATATAATATTCAAATACAATAAAAAGAGTTCAAAAATAGCTTGAAATAATTTTTAACCCCTCACCTAGATTATAATTTATGTAAATAAAATACCTTTTATTTTTTTCTATATATTATATAATCTTAATATACTATATTTAATGGGAGGTCTAATTTTATGAATAATCAACTGACAGAAGAAAATATTAAAAAATTAAAAGAGGAATTAGAATATAGATTAACAGTAAAAAGAGCTGAAATAGCAAAGGAAAAAATGGAAGCTGCCGCACATGGAGATAGATCAGAAAATGCAGAATACAAAGAAGCTTGTGCAAACTATAGAGAAAACGATAATAGAATTCAATATTTATTAACTATGATTTCCACCGCAACTATAATAAATGATAAAACCGTAGATAAATCAATATTAGGACTTAATAGTAAAGCTAGAGTTCACTTTATAGAGGATGAAGATGAAACTATTGTAACATTAGTAACTACTCTGGATTCAGACCCTAAAAATATGTGTATAAGTATAGAATCAAATTTAGGAAAAGCATTATACGGCAAGAAAGCTCACGATATAGTTGAAGTTGATGCTCCTGGAGAAAACTACACAATAGAAATATTAGAAATATTAGAATAACGTAAAAACCCACGACAAACCTGTCGTGGGTTTTAATGGTGGAAGCGATGGGAATCGAACCCATGTCCGATAGCTTCCACTTGCCTTAACCTTTCCAGTTATATCAATGCTTGTAGCAATTATTAATCAAAAGTCCCATTCGGAGTATCCGATTTGCTGTTAATTTTTATTTTATCATAACATGGACTTGGAGTAAACAATTAGGTCGATTATGTAGTTAAATTATTTGAAGATGCAAAAACCCATGCTAACTCATATTAAAGCATAGGTTGTTTCTTGCATTCTTTTAAAAGATGTTATAAGTCATCAATAATTTAAAGTATCTTAATCATTTAAAATCTTTCCCTAATATCATTACTTATTCTTCAAATCATTTATTCTTGCTTCTGCAAACCCTTCAAGGTTATTGATAACTCTATCTTTGGTTTCTAATTGATTTATGAGATTAGATACTTCATTGCATAAATCTAAAATATAGCTTGAAGCCATATCTAGTAACTCTTCCTCATATTCACACTCATTAAAGCATTCTTGTAAACTCTCTAAATAGAAACCCTTTTTACACTCTGACATATCTCTAATATGTTCATATTCAACCTCTTGGCCTATTGTTAGCATATAAAATTTCTTATTTTCCATTTCTATCAATCTCCTTTTTTATATTAGGCTTAAACGCCTTTATACTCATATAACAAGTAGAGTTGATGAAATGGGACACAGATACAAAAAAAGATTAGGCATTTAACCTAATCTTCTACTTAGACTATTCTTCTCCATAAAATAGGTAGTATGATTTATTGCAGATATTATCCGTTAAGCTTTGCTTACAGTCATTACTTAGAACTTATATAAATGCTTTGTTAACATAACTTCTATCTATGTTGGTCTATTCTTTTATATATTATAGAATCTGTAACTCAAATGTGTTTTCCATAACTCCTGGCAACAATTCGTATATAGATTTTCCAATTTTCTGTTCAAAATAACTTTTTATTTCAAAGGTAGACTTCCACCTAGGTATGGTGTACTCATTTATTCCACCTCTTATAGCAATGTCCACCAGCCTTTTTTCTATCAATGTAAAACCAGTAGGTAATGAAATATAATCACATAATTTAATTAATTTGTCATAGTCCGTTTCTTCAGTTTTAGATAAATAATCCACTATAAAATCATGTTCTTCTTTTGTACCATTCCACTTTCCAACTATAATTACTTTATCATTGTATTTGAATGCTGTATGACTTAAACAAATCCTTCCTACCAAATCATATCCTTTTTCAACGAAATAATTGTATCCATCAATGTTGTGTCTCATCCCATTTGGCCCAAATCTTCTACCTATATCATGCAACAAGCCTAGAATATATGCTAACTCTGAATCCATGTTAGGAGTTTGTTCAGCTATTAATTTAGCTGCCTCTGCAACATAAAATGAATGGTTAACCCACGGCGTGGGATTTAATTTCTCAGCTTCCATTAGCATTAATTTCGCATCCTCTAAATTTGGAACTCCTTGTCCAATATAATTTCTCACTTAATCATCTCCTTGTTATTTCAATATATAATATTTTTTTCTCCCTTTAGGTCTAGAACTCTGTCTCATAGAATTTCAACAATGGTATTTGCGGCATTAGTGTTATGTAATATTACTCTAACGAAAATATATTAATCCATAATATATATTATACACATCTTGGATAATTTTTCAAATAAAAGATTATATTATTTTCAACTCTAGCCTTTAACACAACCATCAAATAAATATTAATACTACCTATACAATTTGATTTTTCCTAATCCACCGTTATTTTATGACCTTATGTAAAACGGCTTTCTCAATAAAACCTCTATACTATAACGGTCTACTCTTTTATATGCTATAGAATCTATAACGGAATACAATCTGCTTCAGCAGATAAATATAAGTCTTTATAATTAAGTCTTACTAACTAAGTCTTATTCGGTAGTGAATATCACAATTCATAGTTTTATAATCACTATTCAAACTTTTGATAACCACTATTCAAAATAATTGGTTGTCCCACACTATCCTTTTAACTCGATTAGATAATATATCGCTTTTAAAAATGTCCCATAGTGGCGATTTCAGTTGTTATATAGGTATGAGATAAAATTTACATGCGAAAGGAGGATATCAATGGATAACCAACCCACTTTACAAAAGGAAACTCAACTATTTGCAAAAATGCCGAAAGCATTTAAAGGAATAACTTACAAAGGTTTATCTAGTGATGCTAAGTTACTTTATACTTGGGGTTTGGACAGGCTTCAACTATCAAAATTAAACGAGTGGTACGACTATACACACAATCAAGAGTTTATTTTCTATTCAGTAGACCAAGTTATGGCGGACTTAGGTTGTGCTAGTCAAAAGGCTGTTAAAATCAGAAAGGAATTAGAAACTTGGGGATTATGGGAAATGATTGTCCAAGGCAAAAATAAACCAACAAAGATATTTATAAAAGAAATTATACCGTCTCAAATTTCAGCTAACAAAGGACTTAGATTCAACAAAAAGCCTATAAAAGAGGTAAAGACATAGAACCTAAAGAAACGGCTACAAATGAAAATGTAAAAGTGTCCATAAACGATAAAGAACTAACTTAGAAAATAAAGATAAAAACAAGGAGGAGTATTAAATGGAACTAATTGGTGGATTTAACAGGATATCAGAAGAAGTAAAGGCTGAGGAGAGTGTCTTGTTGAAAATATTGGAAGTACTTCATAAAAACTGTATAATACACTGTCGTTATCTCCCAAACAAAGACCAGTTTTTTGTTTGCTGTTACGTTGATAGAAATGATGATGATGCATATTTTACAATGAATTTTGACTATGAGGAGGCATTACAATTGATTAGTGATGCAATTTAAATTAATCATTTATCCTATGGAACTGTTTTTTGGGGAGGGGGATGTTTAAAATTCCTCCCTTTGATATCATTGGTATGAGTACATAGAAAATTTACGGATTTACTTTAAGGAAAGTCCTATTTTTCTCCCTTAAAAATTAACCTAATCTCCCTCTAAAATGAGTGTTTCCAATTGTTTTATAAGTGTCAATAAATGTCATAAAAACCCTATTTATATATAGCAACAGTAAAAGTAAAAAGTGGTGAGGAAATAAAATCCTTAACCACTCTTTTTTATAGCTTTTATTGTACTATAAATCAGATAAAGTATCTTTTTGTATAGCCTTGTGTAAATCATTAATACTATTATGATAGTATGCCATAGTAATTTCTAAAGAAGAATGCCCAGCTATTCTACAGACATCTAACGGATTACTGCCATTCTTTATCATGTTAGTTAATGCTGTATGCCTTAGCTTATGGGGTGAGGTACTTTTATCCAAACCTGCCTTCTTTCCGTACTCTATCAGTTGACTTTTAATATGAGATAAAGCCACCTTACTGTGTGATACACTCGATAAAAACAAATACTCGCAGTTAACACTATTTGCAATCTCCACTAGTTTCTTAACATATGGTTGTAGCTTGTTATTCAGTGGTACAATCCTCTGAGTCCTGTTCTTTGCAGTTTCTCCGTTTATGATGATATACTTATCCTTTAAATTCACATCTTTAACCTTTATATTGACAGTTTCATTTACCCTTGTGCCTACGGATAGCATGAGAAGTATTATAACGTAATCCCTTAATCCTGCATATGAAGTCATATTAATTACTTTGAGTAACTTCTTTATATCGGTTTGGGTTAAAGGTTGCTTCTCGTTCTTAACTTCCCTAACCTTTTTTACCCTTTCATTTATTCTATCTTTAACAAATCCTTCATCTTCTAAAAAGGCTAAATATACCTTTAAATATCGTATTCTGATATTGGTAGTGTTGGGAGAAACCTTCTCTAACATAAATGAAATATACCCTCTAATCAATGTAATGTCGTATCGAATTGTGGTGTCCGAGTAGTACTCATTAATGTAATTATTCATGTAAAGAAAAGCCCTGTCATAGTCATACAAAGTCCTTGTAGACAGGTTTTGAGACCTCTTATAGATGATAAAATCTTTCTGTTTTTCAATAAAGTCCTGTACTGAGAAATATTCTGCTGTTACCTCCTTATCAAACCCAATCGGAGTAACATTTTTTGTTAATTGTAGTCTTTTAGCCATTTTAACACCTCAAATAAAAAAGATTACAGGTATCGGACACAGAAGATTTTCTTCCGAATCGAACTTGTAATCTTAATCATTAAAGTGCTGTAAAGCATTGATAATACTGTATGTATGGTGGAGGCGATGGGAATCGAACCCATGTCCGAAAGCCATTCCAACTAAGCATCTCCGAGTGCAGTCTCTGTTTTTACATTCCCTCTATGAAGCACCCAAAGACAGGTTCTTCACTTCAGTAGCTTCATAATTTCCGTTTCTTAGTCAAAGCTTTCTAAGACTCGGTTCCCTACTAATTTGACGCCCTAGTCTAAGCCGTAGGACTCTTAGGTAGAACGAGCAGCGACTAGGCTGCTAACGCGAAATTATCTTCTGCGTTTATCTTTTTCCCATAGTTTTTTAAGGCGGGCCCATGAGTTCCCTCCACTCGCTTCTTAGCCGTTACGCACCCCCGTCGAAACCAGTGCGCCCCCATGTTAGGCATAGTAACGTTTTTTAATATTACTATGATATATTCATTATAAACAATAAACCATCTTATATCAAGTAAAGTTTTGTAAATTTATTTATAGTGTTTGTGGATAAGCTTCCTTTTTTTATAGTATACACATAAATTACAATAAACATTTCATTAATGTTACATATATGCCATTTTAAAATACTATTAATAGAAATCCACATGGCATTTGTTCCATGAACTGAGTTTCCCTAACCAAATCATAGATCTTACTTGTCATTTAAATAAAGCTTTAATTATTATTTGAACTAAATATAGAATTAAAAAACTCCCTTATCCAATTAAATAGCTTATCAAAGAAACCTGAATCCTTAAGTTCTTTACCCAAAGCAGTCATATCATCTTTAAACTTTGAAGAAGCTTTATCTAAAGTATCTTTTAACTTAGAATAATCTAAATCTAAATCGTTTATATCAGACATTAGTGAAACCATTCTACCTTGGATATTATCACTTATGGTTACATCATACTTACTTCCTATCTCTTCTACTATCTTTTGAATTTCCTCTTCTGTAGAAGGTTTTTCTTTAATAATAGCAGTTTTTATTTCATTTATAATTGCAGAAGCTTCTGTTTGCCCTATTTCTTCAGCTAAGTCCAAGGATACCTCTATTTCCTCTTGAGCTGTTTGCTTACCTTCTAAAGATAATTCACCACCCATTATCTTTTCAGCACCAGCCAGTATACCAGCAAGAGCTGACTCTCCAGTTACTTCAAATGGGGCAGATGCTATAACATCTGCATTTAATATTCCAGAAGTAATTAGTGCATTTGCAAGCATATCATTTGATACTAAAGTTAAGTTAGTAGATTTAACTGTTACCCCACTCTCCTTTTCCACAAGCTTAACATAGGCACTTGAATACCAACCACCTGTAAAATTCTCAAGATTATGTTCATCAAGTCCAAGTTGTTTTATTGCAACACTATTATCTACATATATAGCATCAATGTCATCTGGTGCATTAAAATACTTTCTTAACTGATTTTCTTGAGCCTTATTTAGATTGGACCCAAAGCTTAGAATTTCACCAGTTGGATATTCTCCATGAGCATCAGCAAATGCATTTACCGGTGTGCCTAAACACACACAAACACTTAAACATATAGCTAATTTTTTAAAAGTTTTTTTCAACATATTAACTCTCCTTATAACTAAAGTATATTTAACTTTTCTATAATTAGAATAAACCTTAAGAAAATGTAATAGAAAATACATTAGTATATTCTATTTAATAAAGTATACTAATGTATTTAAAACATCTTGGTTAAAACTCCTTTTCACTTTGTTCAAATGAGTAAGTAACACTTAGCCAAATCATAGATTTGGAGTGTAAGTTGAAACTCCTTTTCACTTTGTTCAAATGAGTAAGTAACACTTAGCCAAATCATAGATTTGGAGTGTTACTTATATTTCTCTTTCATCTGTCTGTCTATATCTCTCTTAGCTGCTTTTTCTAGCATTACATCTCTCTTGTCATAATCCTTCTTACCTCTACAAACGCCAAGATTTACTTTAACTTTTCCATCTTTAAGATATATGCTAAGTGGTATTAATGTATAACCCTTTTGCGTTGTATATCCCATAAGCTTTTCAATTTCAGCTTTATGAAGAAGTAATTTTCTTTCTCTTAATGGATCCTTATTAAATATATTACCTTGTTCATAAGGACTTACATGCATATTTTTAACAAATACTTCACCATTATTTATATCCGCGTAACTATCTCTAAGGTTTGCTTTCCCACCTCTTATAGATTTAACTTCTGTTCCTACAAGTACTATACCTGCTTCCATAGCTTCTTCTATAAAATAATCATGTCTAGCTTTTCTATTTTCTGCTAAGGTCTTATTCCCTAATTTCTTTGCCATGTTCTCACCTACTTTTATATTTAATATATATTTTCTTCTTTATATATGTGATTTTACTAAATTTAAAATCCATTGAATAGTATATCCTTATTATAACCTAAAATAAAAGTATTGTAATTATTAACCTTTAAATATCTGAGTAATTTTCATATTAATTTAATTGTATCAATTTCCATGTTTTTAGCTTTTCATGTTCTTATGTTTTTATGTTATTCTATGGTAAAACCATTGTTATCAGTGAGGTTGACCCCACTAGAGCAAAGCTATATTTTAACTATTTAAAATTTGAAATATTTATGTATAAAACTTTTTAACTTTCTAAAATTTCCCATAGAAAACTATATACCTATTTAAGTTGTTGTTTGCATGAGGATTTCAGAGGTTTATTCAAATACATAAAGTCTAATTTTAACACTATCTAGGGTAGAACTTAAAAGAGCTGTCTCATCATAGAATTTTTCACTCTACTTCGAGGCAGCTCTTCTAATTTGATTTGATTTGATGAATCTATAAAGATATTTTTTTAATCTGTTGAATTTTATTTCAACAGCGATACTAACAAATAATAAATTTAGAATGTCACTTAAAATTCTACCTTATTTCCATAGAATGTACATTCAAATATTTTTTCCATAGTCTTGTCATCTATCTCTCTAGGGTTTGAACCTGTGCATGCATCCAATACAGCATTATGAGCTACAAATTCAAGATTTGCTTTAAAATCTTCCTCTTTAACTCCATATTCTTTCATTGTGTGTGGAATCTCTAATACTGTGTTTAATTCATTTATCATTTCTATTAATGAATCTGTTAACTCCATATCATTGTTTCCTTTTAGTTTTAACATTCTTGCTATGTCTGCATATCTATCTTCACATTTAACTCTATTATATTGAATTACATAAGGTAAGAAGATTGCATTTGCACATCCATGTGGAATATGAAATACTGCTCCTGTTTTATGAGCCATAGAGTGAACTATTCCTAATAATGCATTGGAAAATGCCATTCCTGCTAAACATTGAGCTTCATGCATTAAGTTTCTTGACTTCTCACACCCATTATAAGAATTAACTAGGTTGTCCTTTACCATATCAATAGCCTTTAATGCTAGTGGATCTGTAAAGTTTGATCTTAGTGATGCTGTATATGCCTCTATTGCATGAGTTAAAGCATCCATTCCAGTATGCGCAACTAAAGTCTTTGGCATTGTTTGTGCAAGTGCTGGATCAACAATAGCTATATCTGGAGTTATGTTAAAGTCCGCTAGCGGATATTTTATTTTAGCTTTATAATCCGTAATTACAGAGAATGCAGTAACCTCTGTAGCAGTACCACTAGTTGATGGGATTGCAACAAATTTTGCTTTTTGTCTTAATTCTGGTAGTCCAAAAGGTACAACAGCTTGTTCAAACGTAAATTCAGGGTATTCATAGAATATCCACATTGCCTTTGCAGCATCTATTGGAGAACCTCCACCAATTGCAACTATCCAATCTGGTTCAAAGTTTCTCATAGCCTCTGCACCCTTCATCACTGTTTCTACTGATGGGTCTGGCTCTACACCTTCAAATAGTTCAACTTCCATTCCAGCTTCTTTTAAATAGTCTTCTACTTGTTGTAAGAATCCAAACCTCTTCATGGATCCTCCACCTACGACTACAAAAGCTTTATTACCTTTTAATCCTTTAAGAGTTTCTAAAGCCCCTTCTCCATGATAAATATCTCTTGGTAATGTAAAACGTGCCATAATATTACCCCCCCCCAAATTTCCACCTATTCTTTGTTATTTATTTAACTATTTATATATTGATTATATCATATATTGTTAAATTTGCTACAACTTTCTGAAAATTTAATTATAAAATTTAAAAATTTAATTCCAATCACATTTTGACCTACAATTCCCTTTATACCTCATTATAATTCTATCTTATTCCTAATTTCATATAAATAAATATGCCCTAGAATTATATATTTATATTCTAAATATAATTCTAAGGCATAGATCATTGTTAAATTATCATTAAATTATTGTTAAATTTTTATTTTTCTCTTTATATATCTATAGTTAAAATTTCTTAATTATTCATTACTCTAATGTATTCCATTACTTTCCGAAATCAATTCATTTACATCTACAGATATTTCTTCCAACTCTTCATCTTCTTCTTTTTTAGGTTTTACTACTTCAAAGTATATATCATGGGCATCTATATCAACCTTAGAACATATTACTTTTATAGAATCCCCAAGTCTATAGATATTCTTAGTTCTCTCACCAATTAATGATAGATGTCTTTCATCATAGATATAATAATCATCATGAAGCTCACTTATGTGTACTAGACCTTCTATTGTATTAGGAAGTTCTACGAACATACCAAAACTAGTTACTGATGATATTATTCCTTCAAATTCTTCACCTATTTTATCTAGCATATATTCAGCTTTTTTAAGATCATCTACTTCACGTTCTGCTTCTACAGCCATTCTTTCTGTATCCGAAGATTGTTTTGAAGCATCCACTACAAAAGTTTTTAATCTCTTCTCTCTCTTTGGAGTTAATCCTTCATTTATCATTTCCTTTATAATTCTATGAATTGCAAGGTCAGGATATCTTCTTATAGGAGATGTAAAGTGACAATAATATTTAGCAGCAAGACCAAAGTGGCCTACGCACTGTTGAGAGTATTTTGCCTTCATCATAGATCTAAGAAGTAATGTACTAACTACAGTTTCTTCCTTCTTACCCTTAACACTTTCTAGTATCTTTTGTAATTCACTAGGACGTACTTCATCATCCTTAAATCTTACATGATACCCTAGATTATATACAAACTCACTAAAGTGTAATAGCTTCTCCATATCAGGATCTTCATGGATTCTATATACAAAAGGTGCATTCATCCAGAAGAAGTGTTCTGCAACAGTTTCATTACAAATTAGCATAAACTCTTCTATTATTCTATTTGCAATAGCTCTTTCACGCGGTAGTACATCAATTGGCTTGCCAGTTTCATCTAGAATGATTTTACATTCTTCAAAGTCAAAATCAATAGCACCTCTAGATAATCTCTTTTTATTTAAAATCTTGAAAAGTTCACCCATATTTTTAAATTCTTCATGAAGATGTTTATACTTTTCTATAGTCTCTTGATCTTCATCTCTAAGTATCTTTGTAACATCTGTATATGTCATTCTCGCATTAGTTTTAATTACACTTTCAAAGACATCATGGTTTACAACTTTTCCTGTAGGATCAATTTCCATAAAGCAGCTAAGAGCAAGTCTATTAACCTTTGGATTTAAACTACATACTCCATTAGATAGATTTCTTGGAAGCATAGGAATAACCCTATCAATAAGATATACAGAGGTTCCTCTTTTAAAGGCTTCTTTATCTAACACATTGTTTTCTCTTACGTAGTGAGAAACGTCTGCAATATGAACTCCTAGCTTATAGTTTCCGTTTTTAAGTAGTTCCACTGAAACTGCATCATCTAGGTCCTTTGCATCTTCTCCATCTATTGTAACCATAGTTACATCTCTAAGATCCCTTCTTCTATCAACTTCACTTTGAGGAACTTCATCTACTATTCTTTCTGCAAATTCCTCAACTTCTATAGGGAATTCTTCAGGAAGATTATGCTTTCTAATTATTGTTAGAATATCTATTCCTTTATCGCCTTTTTCCCCTAATATCTCAATAATCTTTCCTTCTGGATTTCTTCGTTGCTCTGGCCAACTTGTTATTTCTACTACAACTATTTGACCTGTTTTTGCACCATTTCTATTGCCCTTTGAAATGAATATATCTTGGGATATTTTCTTATCATCAGCCACAACAAACCCAAAACTTTTACTATCTTCATAGGTTCCAACTAGTTTTGTATTTTTTCTTTCTACTATTCGAATAATTTCACCTTCACATTTTTTACCCTTGTTTTCATCTCTTAATATCTTAACTAGTACAATATCATGATTCATAGCACTATTAACATTACTAGCTGGTATAAATATATCTGGTCTGTCCTCTTCTACTATTACAAATCCAAACCCTTTTTGGTTGGCAGCGAATGTACCCTTCATAATTCCCATTCTCTCTGGTATGCCATAAAGTTCTGCTCTATTTTTAATTATTGACCCATCTTTTTCCATTTGATCTAATAAATTTATAAACTCTTTTGATTCCCTTTTGCTTATTCCAAATATCTTTGATAACTCTTTTAAACTCATCGGTTTATAAGCCTGTTCTGTCATAAAGTTTATTAACACTTCTCTAATATTCATACTTCACGTCCTCTCAATTTCACTACAACTTTCTTAAATCATAGTGCTTTAATATATACTATTAATATTTATAATAATAGTATTCCTTTTTCATATATAGTATTATGTGAAATCTGCATTAAATATTTTTAAAATCCACAAAAGGATGTCTAAATTTCCTTATTTATAAAACATACAATAATCCATATTCAACATTGTAAAGTTTTCCTTTTAATAATCTATATTTCACATCATATTTTAGAGGCTAACCTATACACTCTTATTATATACTAAAATTTCCTAATTTATAAGAAAATTTTAACTATATTTATATAATTATGTCACTATAGTTTAAAAATATTATAAACTCTAATAAAAAAAAGAAAAAATCCATTGACCTAGCCAACGGATTTTTCCCTTGCAATAATATGCAATTAAATTCGACATAAAATAACTGTATAACCTTTGGGGGAGGTTATACCAATAAATAAAAAGGGGTTATTTATTCTATTTACACTTTTATTATACATATTGTTTTTGATATTTTCAAGTGAATTTATAATAAATTTTATAAATTAATTGTTAATACTTCTAATTTCTACAAAATACCCTAAATCTATAATATTTTACTCCAATAGTCGAAAGTTGTACTAATATTGATGTATATATGTCTATTATTATAAGTTTTTTAATACATCTAATTCTTCCTGTGTCAATTCTCTATATTCACCCTCTTCTAAGGTTTCATCAAGATCCATTGGTCCAAATTTAACACGTTTTAAATATACAACTGACTTATCCAAAGCTTCAAACATTCTTTTTACTTGGTGAAACTTACCTTCTTGTATAGTAACTAATACTTCCGAACCATCATCTGTTGAGCTGAGTATCTCTAGAATTCCTGGCATACACTTATATCCATCATCTATAACTATTCCTTTTTTAAATTTTTCTACATCACTTTCATCTACAGGCTTATTTATTTCTGCATAATAAACCTTATTTACATGATTCTTAGGTGATATTAATTTATGATTTAAAGTTCCATCATTAGTTAGTAATAAAAACCCTACAGTATCTTTATCAAGTCTTCCCACTGGGAATGGTTCAAATATTTGATACTCTGGATCTAATAAATCAACTACAGTTTCGTCATGATTGTCGAAAGTTGCGCTAACAACTCCTGCTGGCTTATTTAAAAGTAAGTAAATAAACTCTCTATAATTAACTCTTTCCCCATTTACATCTATAATGTCAGTAGTTGGGTCTATCTTTGCTGCACTATCTTTAACGCTCTCCCCATTAACTGTAACTTCGCCTTTTCTACATCTAGCTTTAACTTCTTTACGACTACCATAACCCATGTTTCCTAATATTTTATCTAAACGTTCCATAAAATCTCCTCACACTTCTTCATATTTTATTTATATATTAAGTATTATCCAAGCTTTTATATTATAAATTAATTAACTTATAATACTACCTACTTCTTTTAGTTATTATATCACTTTAGTTAATTACCTTATTCAAATAATGCCCTATTATTTGATGTATAACTTACTAATATAAAACATCTTATCATATTTATTGAAATGAATAAATTCAACTAACTAACTCATAGACTTAGAATTACACTTAAATCAACACTCACTAATTCTAAACCATTTAGAAAATAAAATAAACCCCTCATATTGCGAAGGGTTTATATCTTTATTATAATAAATTATTAATCTTTACTAAATAATTTTTAGTTTCTGTTGGTAATTTATAAAAATCACTAGAACTTGTTATCCCTCTAGAAGCCATATTTCCTGGTCCAAAATTATAGGCTACCAGAGCCATATCTAAGTTATAATTATAATCCTTTAAATAATCCTGTATGTGTCTTGTTCCTGCGTCAATATTTTCTTCAATATTAAATGGATCCTTAACACCATAGTATGATACATTCTCTGGCATTAGTTGCATAAGGCCCTTAGCTCCTGCTGAAGAAACCACATTGGGATTATAATTTGATTCTGTTTTAATTATAGCACTTATTAACCCTTGGCTTACTCCATATTTTTCTGAAGCAGTTGCTATAGCACTTTCAATTCTTTCTGATTGAGGAACATTAGAATTAACTGTATCTATAACGTTTCCTGAAGGTCTACTTATAATATTGCTTAACCGATCTAAACCATTAGTCTGGCTGTTTTTATCTATAGCTAATTGTGTTTGTTGATCTTTTTCACTCATAGCCTTAAGAAGTGATGACATAATCATACTAAATCCACTTGTACTTGATGAACTGCCATCCTTATCATTTGAAGTCAAACCTCCTGACATTAGTCCCATATTCATAAGTTGTGTGAGCAAATCATTTGTATTTGTAGTAGAACTTAAGGTATCATTAACAATTCCAACACCCTGAACATATTTATTTTGAGTAATTCCATTCTCATCTTTTTCCTTAGATGTAGTATATTCTTTAGTTTTTATCACATCATTAACATAAGTACTTACTCCATTATATACACGACTTACATCGTAACTCATTACTTCATCTCCCTTTAGTTCATTTAATTCTTCTATAATCTTATCTTTAAAATAAATAGATGTATAGAATTTTTTATCTTTATTTACAACCTGATACGATAGCTACAATTAAAAATATTTACTATTATAGCAATGACTATATTATACCAGATAATTAAATTTCGTTACTAATTAGATAATACTTAAGGATAACATTAAATTATTATCTTATTTACAAACTTATTCTTTGCATTGAACCTCAAAAATTGAATAATCCTCATAGGAACTTTTAGCATAGTTGCTCTTACACAAGGCTAATATCTTATAAAAACCTTTATGAAAAGGCATAAAGGTATAATAATTTTTCTTACTATACTTTTGTATTACCTTCCATTCTCCTCTTTCCATTAGATAAAACTCATATAAGTTATCTTTACCACCATCACATTCTACATAAAAATTCACATCTTCATTACATTTTATAACTTCTTTATCAAGGATTATCTTACAATTTGTAACTGGTATTCCCTGCAACACCTCTATATCTATCTCTTTTTTACAATCATATTCCTTATTACTAAAGGCATTTTTACAATATACCTTAACTTTATAGTATCCAGCGCACTTTGGTATAAGTTTAAATTTTTTTTCACTACAGAATTCTGTAGTTTCTACTTCCCTACTATTTATTTCAACCTTATATCTGACTAATGTATCTCTAGTATTCTCTGTTATAACCTCAAGAACAATTTCATCGCCTAATATATACATATCTTTTTGCTCTGTAAGTATATAATCTATTTTAGCAGGTATAAACTCTTTGCAATCAACGTATATAACTGAATGAACATCATAATCCCTTTTAGATTTTGGATGTTTAACCTTAACTTCTATCTCATACTTACCGACCTTATCTGGAGTAAATTCACCATAATTCTCCTCAGCATATTCCCAAAATTCCACTTGTTGTCCATCTCTTTTTATAATGAATTCATATAATAAATTATTTCCACCAGCAGCTTCCACCTTTATATTTAAAGATTTGTTTACTAAAACTTGCTTATCCTTATCAAGTATAATATCCTTAATAAAAATATTATGAGTACAATCTTCATCTATAATAAAATCCATGGTAGATTTCTCTTCATAATCCCCTTTATAACTACTATCTTTAATTAATACCTCCACTCTATAGACTCCACTTCTCTCAGGTATCCATCTGTAACTATTATTTGTAGAATAGTTTGAACTCTCATTATAGTTACCATCGATAACATATTTATAAAGTATATTATTTCCTCCAGAACATATAGCTTTAAACTCCACTGGAGTCTTCTCTAATTGAGGTGAACTTAAATCAGAGGTAAAACTTAGTATCTTTATAGGCTTGTACCTCACTATATTATAGTGAACTATAGCTCTAGCATCATATTTTTCATGGGAATACATATCCTTTACAATACATAACAACTTATATTTACCTGGTACTTTCTCTATAAAGTTTACTAACCGTTTGCTAGAGAAATCTTGGATTACTCTCATATCACCATATTCATCAATCTTAACAAACTTGTATAGCACAACTCTGCTCTCATCAAATTGAGCATCAATCTCAAAGATTAATTCATTATCTACTATTAAATCCTCACTTAGACACTTTATATTTTTTATTTCAATAGGTTTCATAGGCGTAACTTTAAATTCAATATTTTCAAAATCATCAAACTGATTTTCTGACTTCTCATCTTTACATTCAACCAACATCTCCATATCACCTTCGCAATCTGGTGTGAAGCTTAGTGTAGTATCTAAAGAATAGTCCTTTATAAGGTCCCATTTGCATTCTTTCTTTATCCAATACTTACACATAATGGGAAGTCTACTAGTTGTAATATTAATCTCTATTTTTTCTCCTAACCTTATCTCATTGCTACTGATTGTGATATTTTTTATGAGTTTTTCTCCTACTGATCCTATGATATAATCCATTCTTGAAGTAAAATCATGAGACTTCTTACTATCCACCCTCTTAGATAAAACCATAATTATATATTTCCCATCTTCCCTTGGTGTCCAGTAAGCAAAACTATCCTCATGAAAGTCTTTTAGAGTTTCCCAACAACCTCCATCGCATTTTACTATAAATTTATATAATAAATCATCTGACATTTCATTTTCTATATATAATTTAATTTTTACACCCTTCTCTTGTGGACTTTGTAAGCTTGTACCTATAATCATTTCATTCATGTACATTCCCCCAAATATATGCCTATATTGTATTATTGTTACATTTTATCGTTGTAGTTATATTATATACCTTACCATATTATGTAACAAGACATATTGTTGTATATTCCCTATAATTTATTAGACAAAATCCATGAAAAAAAACACTTGCAGAATATATTTCTACAAGTAGTCTATTAATTCTATTCTATGGTTAGCTATTCATCCATTAAGGTTCTTTCAGCAAGCTTTATAAGATTATCTCTAAGGCTTATATTATCATCTTCACTTCTTTTTTTATGCTTACCAGTCTTACCCCCACTACGTCTTACCTTAGCACTAATATGTCTTTCAAATAATAACTTATCTATATTATTTTCAGAAAAAACATATCCTTTCGGGCTGATTGCATAGGATTTTTTACCTAGTACCATGGCAGCTACTCCATAATCTTGTGTTACAATAATATCGCCTTTCTTAGCTTCATTAGCAACCTTCATATCTACAGCTTGAAATCCACTATCCATCACAATAACCTCTCCATACTCTGAAGTTATTACATGATGTATATCACAATATATTTTTAGAGGAATATTATACATTTTTGCTACTTCTTCTATTATTCCTCTTCCTGCACATCCATCACCGTCTACTATAATTGCCATAGCTATTTCTCCAACTTCTCAAGAAGATTCTTTTGAAGTTCCTCATATCCAGGCTTTCCAAGTAGTGCAAACATATTTTTCTTGTAAGCTTCTACCCCTTCTTGATCAAAAGGATTTATTCCAAGTAAATACCCACCTATTGCACAAGACTTCTCAAAGAAGTATATAAGTTCTCCAATTACCTCAGTAGTTAACTCTTTAATATTTATAAACATATTAGGAACTCCACCTTCTGTATGCGCAAGAGCTGTTCCCTCCATAGCCATTTTATTAACAAAATCTATAGTTTTTCCACTTAAGAAGTTAAGACCATCTACATTTTCTTTATCTTCTTTTATAGATAATTCTACAGGCACTTTCTCCACATTTACTACTGTTTCAAAAATGTTTCTTCTTCCATCTTGAATATATTGACCCATGGAGTGTAAGTCTGTAGAAAAGTTAACCGATGCTGGGAATATTCCTTTGCCATCCTTACCCTGACTCTCTCCAAATAATTGTTTAAACCATTCACCAAAATACTGAAGACAAGGTTCATAGTTAACAAGTATCTCTGTAGTTTTTCCCATGTTATATAATAGATGTCTTATAGCTGCATATTTATAACAAATATTTGTATTCACATCCTCATTTCCATAGGCTTCTCTTCCATTTTGTGCACCCTTTAACAACCCATCAATATCTATCCCTGCAGTTGCAATTGGAAGTAATCCTACTGGTGTTAAAACTGAGAATCGCCCTCCTATATCATCTGGAATAACAAAGGTTTCGTAACCCTCTGTATCTGCGAGCTTCTTAAGTGCTCCCCTAGATTTATCTGTGGTTATAAAGATTCTATTTTTAGCTTCTTCTTTTCCATATTTATTTTCAATTATTTCTTTAAATACTCTAAAGGCTATTCCTGGCTCTGTAGTAGTTCCAGATTTTGATATTACATTTATAGCAAAATCCTTACCCTCTATAACACTTAAAAGTTGTGATAAGTAAGTTGAGCTTATGTTGTTTCCTGCAAAATATACTGCTGGAATTTTTCTATTTTCATCAGACATATTATTAAAAAAGTTTCCTGTAAGAGACTCTATGACAGCTCTTGCTCCAAGGTATGATCCACCAATTCCTATAACAATAAGAACCTTAGAATTTTCTTGTATCTTCTTAGCTGCTTCCTTTACTCTTTGAACTTCCTCTTTATCAAAATTAACAGGTAAATCCATCCACCCTAAAAAGTCATTACCTGCACCACTTTTATCATGTAAGACCTTATGTGCAGCGGCTACCATAGGATTAAGATTATTAATCTGACTCTCGCTTACAAATCCCCCAAGATTTCTAAGTCCTAAGTTTATAGCTTCTGTCATTTATATCACCCTCCTGTATTATAGTGTATTTATAGCATTAAAAATAAAAACCTATATATAGTATAAACACTAATACGCATTATACCCTTTTTCTTAAAATACTGTACTATTTCTCTACTAGCAGTATACATTATTATGCAATTTTTTTCAATTTTATGTATTTATCAATTAACATATTAATTTTTACTATTATATAGAATGAATATTCATCTTATTTATCTAATGCACTCATTTAAAATAAATAACCTCTGAAATTAATCAGAGGTTTAAATTATTATTTTAAATTAAATTGAGATTTCATATCTAGCTTTCCAAATGAATGTCAATTCCCAGTCTTTTGTTGCAAATACAAGCTTCATTAAAATTGTTAAAATATTAATGTTGAAATAGCTATTCCTAATAAATTCTATTATTTATTATCTACTCAATTAACTTTGGTAACCTGTAAAACTTGTGTATTGTAATCAGCATAGGCTTCTACAGTATTTATAATTAACCCACCAAAAGCATTTCTACCTCTATATTTCATATATAAGGTTATACCTTTTCCTTTTTCTATACTTTGTGTTGTTTCTATATGCTCAAAACTTTTTGGATCATTCATATTTTGTTTTATAAGATCCACAAGATTATAATTTGAACCGTCCCAAGGACTAAACTGACTATTTACCCAATCATCAAAATCCTTTTCTGCTTTAACCTTAGCATCTGCGATAGCTTTAGCTTGTACTTCTGCATCAGCTTTAGCTTGTACTTCTGCATCAGCTTTAGCTTGTACTTCTGCATCAGCTTTAGCTTTTGCATCAGCATCTGTTTTTGTTTTATCTTCGGCTACTTTCTTTGCATCTGCTATTTCTTTAGCCTTAGCGTCTTCTTTGGCTTTAGTATCTGCTTCTTCTTTAGCTTTAGCATCTGCTTCTTCTCTAGCTTTAGCATCTGCTTCTTCTCTAGCTTTAGCTTCAGCCTCTTCTTTAGCTTTAGCTTCAGCTTTTGCTTGTGCTTTAGCCTCTGCTTTTATTTTATTAACTTCTACTTTTTTCGCTTCAATTACTGTATCATATTTAGATTTCGCAACATTATATTCAGCAGAATGAAATGAATCAATACCACCATATACTATCATTCCTATAACAAACAACAATGAACACCCAAGAATAGTGAATATTAATTTCTCTTTCTTAAATAAAGGTATTTTCTTTCTAATAGATTGCAATAAAATGAATACTGCTGGTAATACAAAACTTATAGCAAAAAAACAAAAATTACTTAACCTATAAATCAAAATATCTTTACTAGATGTTGAAAATGATGGCACTTCAAACAGCATAGCTATAGTAAGTAATACCGCAAATATCAAATATGTAATTTTTAATGTCTTAATAATTTTTTTTACTAACAAACCAATTCCTCCTTAATCATTCGCATAGTCATATTATACTAGGCGAACATTAACAATGATATAGTAAATGAAGGGTCTTAATCATTCACATAGTCATATTATGCTATGTTATTCACAAAATACAAACTTTTAACATTATTCTTAGACTGAACCTTTAATTTAAACCATCTTTCATCCAACCAAATACTAATTTACAATTGAGTTAAATTTTTATTTCTTGTCAAAATCGAATCATTACAAAATCCTTGGAGTTGCAAAAGGGTCTAAGTATGTATTGGCAAAAACTTCAAAATAGGGGGGTGAGGTGAGATTGATAATATCCCCATTAATAACCATTGCATAGTACCAATGAAAAAAGAGTATCCATTATTGGACGCCCATTATTTTTGGCTCTCATATTCTTTAACCAATTTGTAGAAGATTGTTTTCTTTAATCCTAATTGGTCGTTATATATACTTGGAAATAGATACTCTTCTGCATTGCCACCTCTAAGTTGTATATACTTCTCTAATACTTCTGCAAGTGAATTACTACCTCGACTTCTTATTCTTTGTGTGGTTTACTGCACCTTTAGATATGGAATATAAAAAGGTGTCTATGATTAGCTTTTAAAAATCCACTAATCACAAACACCTAATAAAACTCTCTATTGGTTTATATTACTGCCTTGAAGCCACCTAAGCCTATTCCCCACTCGCATGTGCTCAGTAGCGTATCCTTCACTTAACCAAATATAAAATTCGGAGTAAAAGTTATAGCCCTAGGTAATTTCTTACCTAGGGCTAAGTTTGGGTGTGATTTTATTTAAACATATATAAATGTTAAATACTAATTTAAAATGTATTTTATTCCCACTCAATAGTTGAAGGTGGTTTTGAAGTTATATCATAAACAATTCTGTTTACTCCGTTAACTTCATTAACAATTCTTCTAGATACCTTATCTAGTACATCATAAGGGATTCTTGCCCAATCTGATGTCATTCCGTCAGAAGATGTAACTCCTCTTAGAGCTACAGTATGGCTATAAGTTCTTTCATCACCCATAACTCCTACTGATTTTATATTAGGTAAACAAGCGAAGTATTGCCAGATTTCACTTTCAAGACCAGCTATAGCAACCTCTTCTCTGAATATAGCATCTGCTTCTCTTACTATGTGTAGCTTCTCATCTGTAATATCACCAAGTACTCTTATTGCAAGTCCTGGTCCTGGGAATGGCTGTCTCCATACTAAATCATGGGCAATTCCAATCTCCTCACCTACAGCTCTTACTTCATCTTTAAATAATTCTCTTAATGGTTCGATTAGTTCAAATTCGATATCCTCTGGAAGTCCTCCAACATTGTGGTGACTTTTTATTGTAGCAGAAGAATTTGTTCCACTTTCTACAACGTCAGCATAGATAGTTCCTTGAACTAGGAAATCCATTTTACCAAGCTTATTTGATTCTTCTTCAAAAACTCTTATGAACTCTTCTCCAATGATTTTTCTCTTTGTTTCTGGATCAGAAACTCCTTTAAGTTTTCCAAGGAATCTATCTTGAGCATTTACTCTTATAAGGTTCATATCGAAACCTTCTCTGAATATCTTCTCAACTTGGTCTCCCTCATCTTTTCTAAGTAGGCCATGATCTACGAATACGCAAGTTAGGTTTTTACCTATTGCTTTATGAACAAGTACTGCTGCTACTGATGAATCAACTCCACCTGATAAAGCACAAAGTACTTTTTTATCTCCAACTAATTTTTTAATTTCTGCAATCTTCTCTTCTGCAAAAGCTGACATTGACCAGTCACCCTTAACTTCACATACATTGTATAAGAAGTTTCTAAGCATTGCTGTTCCAAATAGAGTATGTTGAACTTCTGGATGGAATTGAACTCCATAAAGTTTTCTCTCTACATTTGCCATAGCAGCTATTGGACATTGATTTGTATATCCTATGATTTCAAACCCTTGTGGTGCGCTTTCTATGAAATCTGTATGACTCATCCAGCATTGCTTTTCAGTTATTCCCTCAAATAATGGGTTGTTTTGTGCTAATTCAACATCTGTCTTACCATATTCTCTAACAGTGGCAGTTTTAACATTTCCACCTAAAACATGAGACATAAGTTGTGCACCGTAACATATTCCAAGGATAGGAATATTAAGTTCGAATAACTCTTTATCTACTCTTGGAGTACCTTCACCATATACACTGTTAGGTCCACCTGTAAAGATTATCCCCTTTGGATCTAATTCTTTTATTTTTTCTACAGAAGTACTATATGGAATTATCTCACAATATACTCCATGTTCTCTTACTCTTCTTGCTATTAATTGATTGTATTGACCACCGAAGTCAACAACTAATACTAATTCTCTCTTCATATATATAAGCTCTCCTTAAGTGACACTCCAAATCTGTAATTTGGCTAGTGGAACTTACTTCACCGAATAAACATGAGGTGAAGTTACCTGTTCAATGTCTACATTTTATTTATTTAACATATATTTTAGTTTAACGTAAATTACTGGTTAACGCTATAGTTTGGAGCTTCTTTTGTTATTACTATATCATGTGGATGACTTTCTCTAAAACCTGCTGAAGTTTGAATTACAAAGTTTGCAGTTTCATATAAGTCAGTTAAAGTTGCTGATCCTAGATATCCCATTCCAGAACGGATACCACCGATTAATTGATATATAGTATCTACTACAGTTCCTCTGAATGCAATTCTTCCTTCAACGCCTTCTGGTACTAATTTCTTATTATCTTCTTGGAAATATCTATCCTTACTACCATTAGCCATCGCTCCTAAAGAGCCCATTCCTCTATATACTTTATAGCTTCTGCCTTGATACATCTCAATTTCACCTGGTGCTTCTTCACATCCAGCAAACATTGAACCCATCATACAAACCTTCGCTCCAGCAGCTAGTGCCTTAACTACGTCTCCAGAATATTTTAATCCTCCATCAGCTATAACTGGTACTCCTGATTTCTCAGCTTCTTCAACACAATCCATAACTGCTGTAAGTTGAGGAACTCCTACCCCTGCAACTACTCTTGTAGTACAGATAGATCCTGGTCCTATACCAACTTTAACACAATCTGCTCCAGCTTCTATTAATGCTCTTGTTCCACCCGCTGTTGCAACATTACCTGCAATAACTTGAAGTTCTGGATATTTTGTCTTAACCTCTCTTACTGCATCTATAACGCCCTTAGAATGTCCATGAGCTGTATCTATAGTTATAACATCAACGTGAGCTTCAACTAAAGCATCAACTCTCATCATCATGTCTTTTGTAACTCCAACTGCTGCTCCACAAAGTAGTCTTCCTGAAGAATCCTTTGCTGCATTAGGGAATTTAATAGCCTTCTCTATATCTTTTATTGTAATTAAACCTTTTAGATTAAATTCACTATCTACTAAAGGTAATTTTTCTATTTTATGCTTTGCAAGAATTGCCTTAGCTTCTTCAATACTTGTTCCTTCTGGTGCAGTTATTAAATTTTCACTAGTCATAACTTCACTTATTTTTTTAGAATAATTAGTTTCAAAAACTATATCTCTATTTGTAATTATTCCAACTAGTTTACCATTCTCAGTTACTGGCACTCCAGATATTCTGTATTTTGACATTATGCTTAATGCATCTTGTATTATGTTATCTTTTCCTGTTGAGAAAGGATTTACAATTACTCCATTTTCTTGTCTTTTAACTCTATCAACTTCACTAGCTTGTGCTTCGATTGACATATTTTTATGTATAATGCCAATTCCGCCTTCTCTAGCCATGGCGATTGCCATCTTAGATTCAGTTACTGTATCCATTCCCGCACTCATTAATGGTAGGTTTAACTCAATTTTCTTAGTTAAGTTAGTTTTAAAAGTAACATCCTTTGGTAAAACCTCTGATTTATTTGGAACTAATAAAACGTCATCAAACGTATATGCTTGCTTCAATATTGTTGCCATAATTAAAAACCCTCTCCTTCTTCTTTTTTATATAAAAATTATCAATGTTTTGATTATATAAGTTGTAATAACTAAATTACACAAAATTTAAAACGAGAAAAACATGCCCACTTTACCTTATCCTATTCATAAGCAAAACTTCTCAATTTCTTGAACCTGTCATATTGCTTTGAATATTAGAAACTCATTCTCGCTTTCCTTGAATGAGTAAGTTTCACTGACTAAATCACATCTTATATAAGTTAGAATACCTAAATTAGATATTTATATTCATATTTAAGATTTAGAGTGTCACTTATAAGTAAAATTAGCATGTCCATTTGTTTGCACAAAAAATACATCTATTTTACTCATAGTCAGAAATTATCGGTTTCTGGTAGATACTCCTTGCCATATTCAAGGTATATATGAGTGAATTTTGTTAATATTTATTAATTGATTACACCTATTTTATTTAAAATAAGCCTTTTTGTCAAGGATAATTTTCATGTATACCTTTGCTGTTATAAATAGCAATAAATTTCTTCATTAGAATATACAAATAAGATTTATTCGCATATTTATTTGCTTACAATAAAGCTTACTGTAATAATTTCAGTCATCACAGTAAGCTTGTTTTAATTGGCTTATATTCTGGGTCTAGAATAAATCTGGAAGGTTATCCTCTCCAACCTTTACTGTAGCTGATTCTTCACTACCATCAACACAAATCATATTTGTGTAGGTACCTATTTCTACTGGTAAAACACCGCTATACAGAACAACTATATCGTCTTTTTCCTTTACACCTTCTGGTAAGGTGTATGAATATCCTAAATCTAAATGTTCATTAGTCATTTCACCTAATAACTTAAGGCTTCCATCTTCAGCAATTCTATAAACCTTTGGTTTGCCTACTACTTGTATATTTTTATCAATCTTAAGTCCTATAGCTGCTTTATTATTATAAGTTTCAAAGGCAGCTGCAAAGGTTACACTTGATTCCTTTGCTAAAGTTCTTTCTACTGTATCTATAATTATAGATTTTTCTGTACCATTAACCCCATTATAAATACCATGTTTAATATCTTCTTGTGCTGAAACTAGTATAGTTGGAGTTACTATATTCTTTTTCAAAGGATTTCCTATAAGACTATTATAAGTAATCTCATTCTTATCTTTAAATATATGTTTGCCATGCTTTGTTGGTTTAATCACAAAGGATACTTCAAATGGATTTGATTTATACTCACCATTATCATAGATATACTTAATCTCAGGCAAGTTTAACACATAGTTATTTAATGGGTTATCCTCTACCAACTTAAGCCCAGAAACCACTTTTAATTCATCACCTATATTAAAATTCAATTTAGCCTTTGAAAATACATATGACATATAGTTATTAACGGATATTCTATCTTCAATATCTTTTATTATTTTGCTTTGTATATCATTATGGTTTCCACCATTATTAGGAATACTAATAAAATAATCTTCCTTATTTCCACCTAATTCATTATGAACATCTTCTAATCTTTTATTAATGCTATTAGGCGATTGTATTTCTAGACTTATAACATTATAATTTTTTGCCTTCAAGGTTTCTATTTGCTCTTCAGTATAGATAACATCTCCAGACGATATTAATATGACGAATTTATTAGAATCAACTCTTCCTGATGATAAAACCTCTATTGCCTTTTCCATAGCAAGTCCTATGTTTCTCTTATTAGACTTAGTAACTTGAAGCTTACCTATTTCCGTCATCATATTGTCATTACTTCCAAGTCCTATAGTATTAATAATAGCTTCATTATAAGTTACTAATCCATAGTTCACTTTGTCATTTTTAGAATCCAATTTTTTTAATAAATGATTAGTTAGTCCAGTCTTAATTTCTTTAAGGATATGCTTATCATCTAGCCCTTGTGATAAATCCATTACAATAGCTACATCCTTCGGTACTAGCTTTCCTTGATTATCTTGGAACCGAAAGCTTTCAGGCTTAATTTCATAAGTTACTGTCACATCTTGATTAATTAAAGCTAGATTAGTTGTATCCCCTATTAGTTTAGCTTCTATATTAGGCAACTCATTATTTATTATACTTATTGGTAATGAATTTACCTTGTCTACAGTTATTATCTCACCATTCCATGGAAATTTCACTTGAGTTTCGTCAAATAACTTATTATAGTCTCCAGCATTATTCCCCTTAATTATAAACTCAAAATTTACGGGCTCTGCTTTATATGTTACTCTTCCATTGTTAAGTACGCCATCTGTAGTATACATAACACTGTCAACACTTGCTATATTCCCACCTATACTTAGTTCAAATCCTGATGTAAGGTTCATCTCCATTTCTATATTACTTATAGCATAGGTTTTAAGTATTTCCGTAGCTATCTGATCAAATACCTTATCTATAGCTCCATCATCTGATGCAAAAAAGTTACTTTCTCCTCCACCCATTGACCCATGAATTTTCTTTAAAGTTTTATTACTATTACTATTTGTATCTCCTAATCCATACCCAATAGAAAATACATTATTAGCGGTCTCCTTGATAATTCCACCTATTTGGGTTGCATATGAAACTGCTGTATCATCAGTTCCACTACCTGTGCCAGCAAATCTTGGGTTTGTCTTATCTATAGTTTTATAAAAATCCTTTTGACTTGATGCTACTGAATAAAATGTTGGTAATCCATCGGACATCAAAACTATAGTTTTATTCGCATTGGAATCACCATTTTCAAGCATGTATTCAGCCTTTCTTAACCCGTCACCAGTATTGGTTCCTCCCAAAGCCTCTAATCCATCTATCATGGATTCAAGCCTGCTATCATTTATGTCTAGAAATGGAGCTTCAATAGATTTATAATTTGGAATTTGATGACTACTATTACTACCTAAGCTTGTAACATTTTTATAAGGATTGTTATTATCCTTTCCATTTGGATTTACAGCAGCTTCACTTGAGTATGCAGCTATTCCAATCTTTAAGTTACCTTCATTCTTCATTTTTTCCACAAAGCTCTTAGCTGCTTTTTTTAGTTCTGATATTTTTGTTGTATTTGTTGAATGACTACCTTCTTTGTTGTGTTCTATGCAATAATTATCTACAATGTTATGGTTATTATAATTTGAGCAATGCTTTGGTTTATTCCAATCCCAACCCACATGTGAGCTATGCTCATAACAATACCAATAATAATAACCCCCTCTATCCTTTTGTATCCATCCAATATTACACTCTTTATCCTCTTTACAATCAGTCTTCCTATGAATTGTACAATAATTATTAACTCTCTCATTTGTACATTCAACTTGTATTGTATCTTCCATACTTCCCGATACATCCAGTACTAAAACAATCTCCTTACTTGGTACTTCTGATTCAAAAGGCTTAGGCGTTATAACTCCTTTTACAGTAATATCTTCACCTATTTTTGCAGGATTTGGATTTACTGATGTTATATTAACATCAAAAGAAGGCTTATTTGTCACTTCTGCCTCTGCACTTATAGTTGTTTGTCCTATTAAAGTAGCTCCTATACAAATTACAAGTACTATTGATAATAAAAACTTGTAATTAATTTTTCTTCTCACACTATCTACCCCCTTAATTATTGGTAGCCTTTATAATGTATTTATTTCAGATGACTATTTCTAAATAAAAAACCTTCTTCTATGGAGTAACTTACCCCATCTTTTTCTAATGTCAAGTTCACGTCTATGTTTTTTTCTTTGTTTCCTGAAACTTTTATAATTTTTGAATTCGAACATATTGTTTTACTTACTATCTCTGTACCATCAGCGTTTTTTTCTATTAGTGTAATCTGAGGCTTGTTTATATTAAACATGGCTCCATCTTCAATTATTGCTCCATCTTCATCTACTAATGAAAAAGTTATTGTATTCGGATCTATCGATGTATCATATTTCACCTTTGTAGCTGACATTGCATACTTTGAAATTGCATCCATTACAACCTTTGCCTCGTACTGTAAATCTGACTTTATAGTTACTTCATCTAATTTTTTTTCATTTGCAAAGAAAAATGAAAAAACAAATGCAACAATTACTGATAAAAGTCCTAGGGCTATAACTAATTCTATTAATGTAACGCCTTTTTTACTTTTATAAATACTCATAGTTTATAACCCCCTTAGCTTACTTTTCTAATGTCCATTTTTCTTTACTAATTATATCTGCAGCCGTAATAACTCTTTCTGTAATAAGATTTTCTCCTCTGACGAAGATAAAATCTAGTACCCCTTTATTTTCTTTTCTACTTATTTCATCTGGTGTTAGTTTATTTATTAATCCTACAGTTCCGCTTTGGTTATTTAAATTTATATCCTTTAAGGAAATAATAGTACCATTATACCCTGCTGAGCTCTTATAGTTCACTACACCCTTAGTAACTATCACATACTTGTAGTTACTATCATATGAAATCTTCCCATCAGCAATAGGTTTTTTATCTTTGTCTAAAATAGTTATATTTTTCTCATCAACTTCTACAGTTCTCTCATCTTCATTATTTAGAATAACCTTTATATCTCCTAAATCTATAATATTACCATGCTCAGCAATTAAGATATCTACACCATTCCAATTAACTTCACTAGCAACAGTATTCTTAGGACTTCCATATAAAAAATCTTCAGTTAAAGTCTCTTCTTTATAGTCATCACTATTCATATAATATACTGATTTCACAAAGTCACCTTTAAACTTAAATATATCACCATTCTGTTTTTCAACAGTAGCCATAGGTTTATTAATTGAATCATTTGAAATGTATGCTCCAGCTGTGTATGTATTGTTTACTGGAAGTGAAATACCTTCAGTTCTTAATTGTATGTCTTTGCTATTACTATACTCTTTAAAATAATTTGCTTTTTCCTCTATGGTTAATTTTTCACCCTTTTCATTCTTAGTTACTAATACTAATGGATTTAAATATTCATATTGATATTTGTCGTATAGTATATTCCCATCTTTATCTATTACTGGTTGAGTATACGCCTTATAATTCCCTTTTAATGCCACTGATTCACCTGTTTGATAAGGAGTTGTATTGGTCTTAATATAAGCAGCACCCATTATATAAGCACTTCCCTTAAGGGTTAAATTCCCCTTATTATTAGGCCAATTCATTGAATTTATTATTATAGAACTAGATTCTCTAACTTCTTTTTCATTTTCTATATTCGATTTAACATTAATATCGTTGAAACCATATAAATTATTTATATTTACTTTAGCATCACTAGAGCTAATAACTAAGTCATTTGCTAGATACACATTAGCATTGTCACCATTTAACTCTATCTCACTAGTCTCATCAGCATTTTCTAGGTTTCCTAAAAAAATATTTTCTGCAAACACATTGGTATCAATTTGTTGTCTATTGGAATCTTTATTTTCAAAACTAACACTTCCTCCATCTACAGATATATTAGAAGATGTATTAACTTGTCCAATAAAATCAACATTAGTATTAATTATCTCTATTCCACCTTTATATTTATCTACAGTAGGATTCATTGCAATTTTATCACTTCTAGTTCCTTGTACCCAAACATTCCCTTCTACTATCATGCTCGTCTTATTTCCATAATTGTTCTTAATAATAAGGTTCTCATCTGTAGCTATAGAATAATTTAGAATATTTGAAACCTTACCATCTGTTTTATCTATAATTTTATAATCATCTGGTACTGTAAGTGTATACGAAACACTAACGATTCTTTCTTTACCATTAATATCTGTATAAGATGACGTAAGTTTAGCAATTTTATCACCTACACTGTTAGTCAATGTTTCATCGCTATTATTATCACCATCAGCTAATTTATCTTTTAATTTGCATGTAACTACAGCTTCATTATCTGTAACTCCATACCTTCCTGTGACCTTATTAGCTACTATACTCCCTAGACTATCTACAATATATTCTGTATATGCAGCTTTAAAAACTTCATTTTGATCTTTTATTGTTATATTCTTATTTGATTCTTGTGATATTTTAGAATTTACAGCTTCTATTCCTTCACTAATTCCATCTTCAACCACCTTACTCATTTTAATATAAGCTTGGTCAATTCCTGATTCTGCAGAGTATAGATTTTTCACTCTATCATTCTCTTCTATCCTTAGCTTATAGTTTGCATAGGTTGTCCCGAGCATAACTACTCCTAAAGTTGATAGTATACCAAATATAGCTATTACAAGAATCATAGATGAACCTTTAGTCTTTCTTTTTTTCATCTTCTACCCCCTATCATCTAATGTAGATTGAATTATTTTATAACATCAAAGCTCATAGTTTCCACTGCTTCATTATTCTTTTTCGCTTTTAGCTCTACTGAATAAATCCTTGTATTTTTTACTTCGCTATCTTTAAGTATCCCTGTTATTAATTCTAACTGACCCTTAAAATCTAATAGAGTAATATCATCTCTCTTAGATGATTCACCCTTTTTATATAGGTAAACTTTCATCTGTTTTGTTGCACTCTCATTATTTATACTAACCTTTAGATCATTTTTTTCATCATCTAAACAAATTAGTAATGCATTATTCTCAGGGCTTGCAATATTAATTTCATTTTTAATTTCATTTTTAATTTCATTTTCACTTTCACCATACACCATATTTATTTTTCCAGTATCATCCACCTTGATAGCAATAGAATCACCTTTTACCGCTAGATACCCAGCTCCCTTATTTAATGCAGTTTCTATTTTACTACTTGCATCTGATACAGATATTAAACCATTATTAAAGTATATAGCCCTATCGATTAGTTTTTTATTATTCTCATTACTACTAGTGACTGATTTCAACCTTATAGTTCCTTCTATAGAAAACCCTTTGTCATTTTCACTACTAGCAACCGCATAAGTAGCTTTAGATTCTTCATCCACAACTATATCTTCAGTTCTTGTAATTGTAACTCCATTATCTAATGTTACGTTTTCTCCCATAGTTTCTGGCAATTTGTCAATTAACTTTATATTCTCCACAGTATCCTGAAGCAAAGCTTTAGCCTGCTGCTTATTTTCTGTCATTTTATTTATTTTTACTGAGCTTAGTATCATATTTGAAATTGGTATAAGAAGTATTGAAATTAGTGCAAAGCTAATTATTACTTCAAGTAATGTAAAACCTTTTTTCTTTGTTCTTGGCTTAGTATTCTTACTTGTTAACATAATCTACCTTTCCTTCTGTTATTACCTTTACTCTTGGATTTGATTTATCATCGTCTAATATTGTCACTGCAACTTTTTTATTTGTTTTATTTATAATCTTCACATTAGCAGCTACCTTATCATTAATATCAATTCGTGAAGATGAGTATATTCCTATTTCTATATTACCTTCTTCATCTTTAATC
This sequence comes from Clostridium sp., assembly GCF_036646415.1. Lineage (GTDB taxonomy): Bacteria > Bacillota > Clostridia > Clostridiales > Clostridiaceae > Clostridium_J. The sequence continues at coordinate 117,026 of NZ_JAVXMF010000009.1, forward strand.
TCTGTGCCAGTTTTAGTGTAATCTGAAGGATAGCTTGATTTAGGCGTTTTATACTTAAAGTAACACTTTCCATTATCTTCACTTACTTCAATCTCTACATCTATTTTCTCATTTTCATCACTATATACATAGGTTTCCTTAGTTGTATCATTAGCTTTTCCTACTGTAATGCTTGGAAGATCTGAATTTACACTCTTTAATGACATTATCAATCCATATCCATCTTTCTTTTCAATTTTAGAAGTAGATAATGCTCCACTTCCCTCTAAGAATGGATTTTCTTTTCCATACTTTTCAGTAGTTGGCCATTTTAAATATTCACTATCCTCACCATTAACTTTAGGAACTGAATAGAATTCTAAATCTAAAGAACCTGACACTTCATCTGTTCCTGAAGCAGTTAAAGTTATGTTTGGCATAGCAATAAGTCTTTCATACTCTGATACTAATTCTACGAACTTCATAGACTTAATATATGTTCCTGTAAATGAGATTGAAACCTTCATTTGCTCAACTAATAATCCTGCTGTAGAAGCTGTAGCTTGGGCATCTTTTTCTGCTGCTTGATCATCACCCAACTCCTTAGCATCCTCAAGTTTCTCTTTCACTTCTTCCTTTGTTGGTTCCTTATCCGTATCTTCAACTATTTGTTCTAAAGACGGTTGAACTTTTTCTCCTTCTTCTTCCCCTGAGAAATAAGCTTCAATAGGTGCAACTGTTATCTCTGAAAAAGATAAGTTACCTTTAATTCCAGCCTTATTTAATAATTCATTTATTTCAATTATAATTTTTTCTTGGGAAAGCTTTGGATATAGCAACATAGATTTTGAACTTATATTACTATTTAAAATCTTTATATCCTCTTTATTCTTTAAAAGAGTATTTATATTTACCTGCATATTTTCATATTCTGTATTTAGAGTTTCCGCTTCTAATCTAAGTCCTTGTAATTTTGCATGTTGATTTTCATAGACTAATTTATAATATCCAGTGCTTACAATAACAAGAGCTAGTACAACTAATAAAATTTTTTCTCTTTTACTTATTTTCATTATAGTACGCCTCCTTAAGTTTACAAGTTATAGTAAAACTGAACACCTCTTTAGTGTCATCATTCAAATCTGACATTATGCCACCAATATGAGATTCTTCTATGAATTCAACTTCATTAATATTGTGCTGAAACTCTGCAATCGCTTCTCTATTTGTAGCTGATGCGCTTATCTCTACAACGCCTCCTGTAAAGCTCATAGATTTAAAGTAAACTTCCTTAGGAATCGTATAACTTATCCTATTTATAAAGTCTGGACTTAATTTATTTCTATCACTTACGGAAGTAAATATCTCATTTAGAGTGTCATTATAGCTAGAAAGATCTTGCTTCTCCTTAGCAATCAATAAACTTTCTTCATAATTCTTTTTGAAAGTTTCTTCATTAATTTCACTAGTAAGCTGTGATATAGAGTTCTTTGCTTTATATATTCCATAAGTATTCATTCCTAGAGTTCCAACTATAGTTATTCCAACCACTGTTGCTACAACTAAAATAAACTTTTTAACTACTACGTCATTCTCTTTAGATGTCTCTACGTGAAAAAAATTTAAATCATTCATATCTTCACCTACAATCTTATTAATGCACCAATGGCATTAATATACTCTTCAATAGTCTTTGTGTTTGAACTCTTATTAAATTCTATATTATCTACGGTTATAATTTTTGTAGCATCAATTTCAGTTCTAAATGCAATATACTCATCTAACCCCTTCAATTTCGAAGTACCACCATGTAAATATATATGAGTAATTTTTTTGCCATTACTTTTGTTTGTATAGAACTGTATTATTCTATTTAAATCAGCTAACCAATCATCGATAATATCTACAACTCCATTATTCAAATCATCCTCTATTCTATTTATTCCAAGGTCAATCTGTGTAGTTTTTATCTTTTCCGCTTCTTCAAAGGATACCTCCTGAGCACTTGCGATATACCTAGTAATTTCAGATCCTCCTACTGGCATAACTCTTATAAACTCAAGATTCTCTCCGTTAATTATTGATAAATTTATATTTTCGCTTCCTAAGTCTAAATACATAGCTGACTCTTCTTTATCTATTAAATCAGAGTTAAAAACCTTTGCCATATTCTTAAACTTTCTCACAGAGTTGTTTGTTATGTCTAAGGAGTATGGATTCAACATTAAACTAGATATTAAACTTCTATAGGAATCAATGATGTTCTTAGGATATATAATAGCGAATAACTTCTGCTTTCTAACATCCTCAACTATAACTTCTTCTAACTTCATAAATTGAACTACATAGTTGTTTAAGTTTATAGCTAGGAATTGCTCTATTTCATAATGGACTAGGTTCCTTAACTCTTCATGATTTTCCACGTAAGGAACTACTAACTCTCTGCTTATAATTGTTGATGAAGAAGATACTATAGCTACATTCTTAGCTTTCACATTAGATTTACTCATAAATTCCTTTATTCTAAAGGAAACAGCATCTTCGTTATAAATGTTTCCATCCTCTATAATATCCTTAGGAGATTTTATCTTTTCCATATTATAAACTTTTATCTTACCATTTTTAACTTGTCCCTCAACTATTTTGATTTCACTAGAACCAATATCTAAAGCCATTAGTCTAACACTCTTTGGCTTAGAAATTTTCTCTTTTTTATTGCCTGTTCCACCATTGCTAGCTCTCTTAAATTTAAAATCCGTAAGTTTTATTTCTTTATTCCAAATGGACTCCTTTTTCTTATCTCCAAACTCAATACCCTTGTGATAACCTTCTTTATTTAATAAAGTTCCATTATGTTCCGATACTATGTTAACTTCAATATCCTTACCATTTATCTCTTGGCATTCCTCAACCTTATTCCTATTGAATAAACCCAAAACCAACACTTCCTCTCCCATGATTCTTAAACATTTCTTGTTTCTTACTTTTCCATCTATTATTACTACAGTTTTATACATTCTTCATTTAGTTTGTACAAATTGTATAGTTTGCTTTCTAATTTATGATTATTTTCTAGGAAATACTTTATTTTTAGTTATGTTTCTACAATGATTAATCCTTATATGTTATCTTTCTTATGTATTTGATAAGTTTTTTGTAATAAAACTTGTCAATTTTATATTACTTTTACTTTGCTTCTCTGTTCCACACATTTTTAAATTTTAATTACTTCTTGTCTGATTTTATATTTTATCTGTAATTATTAAAATATAAGTGCAAAGTTTTGAGGCTTTACACTTATATTTTGAAGATTTAATTACTATTGAGCTGTAGATACATTTACACTTCCATCAGTTATTTCAATTACATATTTAGTTGAAGCCACTTTGCTTGTAACATCTTTACCATCATCTTTAGTAGTTACACTAGTTTTCCCTTGTGGTGCATTAATATCTTTAAGTGCTTCTTTAATTTTATTAAGTGCACTTCCATCAACGTCAACTCCACCTGTTGGTAATAAAGTATCACCCGAAGTTGTTGGTACGACTTCTTTATCCGAACCTTCACCTGACACTGTTACTGTCACTGTACCGTTACCAGTAATTGTTTCATCAGAAACTAACATTAAAATTGTTCTTTCAATAGTTTCACAACTTTGTTTATCAGCCTTAACTTTAGAGTTATTTCTTACTGCTGCAAAATTCGGTATAGCTATTAATGCTATAATTGCCATTACTGCTAAAACTATAATAAGTTCTATTAGTGTAAATCCTTTTTTCTTTTTATTGTTTGTTCTTTTAATCATTTTACATGACCTCCTAATTATTTTTTATTTATTTCTAAAGGGTTTCCCCTAATTAGACCTTTTATTTAATTTTGACTACGTTTTAGATGATTGTTGATATTTGACTTCAATATTTTCTGAGCATAACACCATTTGCATAAGTGAGAATCTAAACCTATGATTTAGTTCTTTGAACTTACTCATTCAAATGCATATGAGAATGAGTAAGTTCAAATGCATATGAGAATGAGCTTCCTCATTTCACTTGGGCTATGGGAAGGGTAAAATCGTTAGGAACTACAACCTGTTTGAACGTATGCGAGTTGTTGTATTTTAGATTTTGGCATTACCAGAGCCTTATATAAAGTAACTCATTGTCACATTTGTTCAAATGAGTAAGTTCCACTGACCAAATATAAAATTTGGAGTGTTACTTAAATCAAGGTTCCGAAACGGTTTAGCGAAGATAATATGAAGTCTTTATCAACATTAGTTTAAAAGATAAACTTGTTTTATTTAACTACATTACGTTAAACATTTCAAACATAGGAGTTAGGATTGAGATTATTAAGAATCCAACTATTATTCCCATTACAACCAACATTACAGGCTCTAGTATTGTAGTAAAGGCCTCTATGGCTCTTTCTAATTCTTCGTCATAGAAGTCTGCTGTTTTAGTTAAAATATCATCTAATGCTCCTGATTCTTCTCCTATTTTTATCATAGAAGTTAGCATTACTGGGAATAACTCTGATTTCTTTATGGCATCAGATAGTGGTTGTCCCACTAACATATCTTCTCGTACAGCTTTTAGTTTCGTATGGGTATATTTATTTTCAAGGATTGCTGAGACAACCTCTATGGAATTTGATAGTGATAATCCAGCCCCAAGTACTGTAGATAAACCTCTTGAAAACCTTGATACTATAACCTTTTGATTCAAATCCTTAAATAGGGATTTCTTTATCTTGAATTTACTGTACATATATATACCGTCATCAACTTTAGTTGTGTAATATTTAAAGCCTACAATAATTCCAACTGCTACAAAACCTATTAATAATCCATATCGTCTTATTCCATCGCCCATTGCTAATACAAACTGTGTCATGGCTGGAAGCTCTGATCCTGCTGATTCAAACATGTCCATAAACATAGGCATAATGTAAGTTAGTATAAATACTACTACAAATAGTGTTACAACTCCCAATATTGCTGGATATATTAAAGCATTTTTAACCTTTCCATTCATCTTTGTTTGTTTTTCATAGTAAACCGCCATTCTATTCATAATTGCATCCAAGGTACCACTTTGCTCTCCAACTTCTATCATACTAATTAAAAGTTGTGGAAAGTCATCTTTATACCTACTCATCGCTACAGATAACTCTTCACCCTTTCTTATATCTTCATTTACTTTTCCCAATATATCTTGAAGCTTTTTATTAGGAATCTGTTCTGATAGAAGGTTTATGGCATTAGTTATGGATACACCAGCTTCTATCATTGTGGCAAGTTGCCTACAGAATATAGAGATATCCTTGGTATTAATTTTTCCACTTTTCCCAAATATAATTTCTTTACTTCCTATAACTTCATCAATTAAAAGAGGAGAATATCCATTAGATAACATAACATTTAAAACTTCATCTCTTGTTTTGCCTTCATGTATACCCTCTATGATTTCACCCTTAGAGTTTATAGCTTTATATTTATATTTTGCCATAATACTATTCTCCTTTCCCTATATGCTGTCCATAAAGATTATCTTCATCATCTCATCCACTGTAGTCTCTCCATTTGTAACTTGTTCTCTACAGCTGTCTGCTATAGTTTTCATTCCTTTTTTAATAGCCACATCTCTAAGCTGATCTGAGCTATTAGTTTTAATAATAATATCTTTCATATCTCTATCTATGTTCATTATTTCATAAATACCTAGTCTTCCACTATATCCACTATACTTACAAGTAGCACAACCTTTTCCTCTATGTAATATAACTTCTTCATCGTTATGAATATGAAGAAGTTTTTTCTCTGCTCCATCTGCCAGGTATTCTTCTTTACAGTTTGGACATATTCTTCTTACTAGTCTTTGAGCTATTACACCCTTTATAGCTGTGGCTACAAGGAAAGGTTCTATCCCCATATCTATTAATCTTATCACTGAGGACGGCGCATCATTAGTATGAAGAGTGCTTAATACTAGATGACCTGTGATAGCAGCTCTTATTCCTATTTCTGCTGTTTCGTTATCTCTCATCTCCCCAATCATTACTACATCTGGGTCTTGTCTTAGGATAGATCTCAGTCCTGCTGCAAAAGTTAGTCCTACCTTAGGATTTACATTGACTTGATTTATTCCTTCCATGGAATACTCTACTGGATCCTCAACTGTTACTATATTTTTATTTGTATCATTCAGCTCATTTAAAACAGTATATAGAGTTGTAGATTTACCACTTCCTGTAGGTCCAGTTACAAGGATTATTCCATGAGGCGAAGATATTATATACTCCAATTTGTCCATATCATCCTCAGACATTCCAAGATTACTTTTCCCGATTTTATAATTACTTCTATCTAGTATTCTTATAACTACCTTCTCACCTGTTATAAGGGGTATTATAGATACACGCATGTCCACATTCTTGTTATTAATCTTAGTAACTATTCTTCCGTCTTGTGGAATCCTTCGCTCTGCTATATTAAGATCAGCAAGAATTTTTACTCTAGTTACTATTCCTGGAAGTACATCAATATTTAGTGATGATATTTCCTCTAATTGACCATCAATCCTGTATCGTACTCTTATATATTTTTCATAGGGCTCTATGTGTATATCTGAAGCCATTTGTTCCACTGCATTTTTAAGCAAAGAATCCACAAGCTTTACTGTTGGTGCATTTTTAACATCATCCATTTTTTCAATGTCTTCAGCTTTATTTATAAAGGTTCCTCTTGCTCTAGTAATCTCTTCTACAGCACTCTCTACATTTCTACCTGAATAATATCGCTCTGTTACCTTTTTAATATCAACCTTTGTAGATATATACGGGACAACTCTTAAACCCGTTGTTATAGCTACATCATCCATAGCAAATATATTTAAAGGATCTGAAATGGCAACTTTTATTATTCCATCTGCTGTATAGAAAGGAAAAAGCTCATGTTTTTTACATAATCCCTCATTAACTAATTTTACAGCTTTTACATCTATATCAATATTACTTAAAGTAACCCTTTCAATTCCTAACTGTTCTTTAAGAACCTCTATTATAATTTCTTCAGATACAATTCCTTCTTCAATTAAAAGTTCTCCAATTTTCTTTCTCTTTACCTTTTGTAATACTAAGACTTCTGATAATTGAGATCTGGTAATCTTATTTGCTTTTACTAATAAATCTCCTAATCTAACGGTATTTCTTGCCATACTTTTCACCTCTCACATCTCTCTATAAATATATATTTCCCTTATATTAACTCATTTAGATTCGCCCTATTAATTATTTAGATAATGACTTTAATTTCTTAAATAAACCTTAAAATATATTCTTCTCCAATTATTAAAACTATATATGCTCCAATTGCTAGGCTTGGTCCTAACGGCATGTACTCATCTTTAGTCTTCTTTTTCAGAAGCATTACAGCAATGGCAACTGCTCCCCCTACAATAAAGGATATTAGTATAAAATATATTTCTAACTTCCAGCCTAAAAATAATCCACATAATACTGCTATTTCAATATCTCCAGCACCCATACCACCAGTGAAATAATATATAGCTCCTATAACTACAAGACCAATTAAAGCTCCTATAAAATAATTACTTATGTTATGAGAATACATTGCCTTTTCAGCTATAACAAAAATTATACCTATAGCCATCCCCATGTATACTACACTGGAATATACATCACTTGTGTCATAGTCTATTAATGCAATTACTATTAAAAATAAAACCAAAGCAGAGTATTTAAAAAAGCTTAATGTAATTCCATACCTTATATAAACTCCCACTAATAACAATCCAGTCAAACCTTCCACTAAAGGATATCTCTTTGAAATTTTATTTCCACAATATCTACACTTGCCCTTTAAAAACAAATAACTACCTATTGGTATTAAATCAATCCAACTTAATCTAGTATTGCAGCTTCCACAATGGGAAGGTGGGCTTATTAAGGACTTATTATTTGGAATTCTATAAATACATACATTTAAAAAGCTTCCTATTATTATTCCATATAAAAACACTATTAAAATCATAATACCTTGTTCCTTTACACTAATATAAATAAATTAATATTATTTAAATTTTTACTTCTTATTATAAAAAGATACAAAAAAAGACTAAATCTCAAAAAATTTAGCCGGTTGTACCATTAACTCAGCATATTCCAGGTACCCAAATAAAGAATTCGCTTCATCGTTTCTATAGTTAATTTAATTTTGCTTTCAATTGATAATAATTATCCTATTTACAAATATAATAGCATATTCTATAATATTTTAATACATAAATCTACTATATTTATGTATTTTATTACATTTTTTTATATTTTCGTCTATTTAAGTAATATAAATTCTCACCGTCCCTTATAAACAGTAAAAAACTCCCATGAAATATCATGGGAGTACTATTATTTTTATTTTTTAACCTTAATACATTCCGTCCATTCCCATGCCTGGCGCTCCTGCCATTGGTGATGGGTTCTTTTCTGGAATATCAACCACTGCTGCTTCCGTTGTTAAGAATGTAGCTGCTACAGACGCTGCATTTTGAAGTGCACTTCTTGCAACCTTAGTTGGGTCAACGATTCCAGCTTTAATCATATCAACATATTGATCTCTTAAAGCATCATATCCTATCTCATTAGATGTATTCCTTACTTTTTCAATTACTACTGAAGCTTCTGCTCCTGCATTTGTAGCTATTTGTCTTAATGGCTCTTCAAGAGCTCTTTTTATAATATTCATTCCAACTTGAACTTCTGGAATATCAGAAGTTAACATAGAAACTGCTTCTATTGCATTGATGAAGGCAGTACCACCACCAGCAACTATACCTTCTTCCACTGCAGCTTTTGTAGCGGCAAGTGCATCTTCTATTCTTAGTTTTCTTTCTTTTAATTCTGTTTCAGTAGCTGCACCAACTTTAATTACTGCAACTCCACCTGCAAGTTTTGCAAGTCTTTCATTTAATTTTTCTCTATCAAACTCAGAAGTTGTATCTTCCATTTGCTTTCTTATTTGGTTTACTCTAGATGTAATATCTTCTTTATAACCTTTACCATTAACTATTACTGTAGTTTCTTTAGAAATCTTAACACTTTCAGCTTTTCCTAACATGTCAATAGTAGCATCTTTAATGTCGTGGCCTAATTCTTCAGAAATAACAGTACCACCAGTTAATATAGCTATATCTTGAATCATTTCTTTTCTTCTATCACCGAAGCCTGGTGCTTTAACAGCAACACATGTGAATGTTCCTCTTAATTTATTTACTACTAAAGTAGCTATTGCTTCTCCTTCAACATCTTCAGCTATGATTAAAAGCTTTTTACCCTGTTGAACTATTTGCTCAAGTATTGGAAGTAATTCTTGTATATTAGATATTTTCTTATCAGTTATTAAAATATATGGATTATCAAGTATAGCTTCCATCTTATCTGTATCTGTTACCATATACGCACTTAGATATCCTCTATCAAACTGCATTCCTTCAACAACATCAAGTTCAGTTCCCATAGTTTTTGATTCTTCTACAGTGATAACGCCTTCGTTTCCAACTTTATCCATAGCTGTAGCAATTAACGAACCAACTTCTTCGTCTGCTGCTGATATTGCCGCAACTCTTGCGATATCTTCTTTTCCATCTACTTGTTTAGAATATTTTTTAATTTCTTCAACTGCTACATCTACAGCTTTTCTTATTCCAGTCCTTAGTAACATTGGATTTGAACCAGCAGTTACATTTTTTAAACCCTCTCTTATTATAGCTTGTGCAAGTACTGTTGCTGTTGTAGTTCCGTCTCCTGCTACATCATTAGTCTTGTTTGCAACTTCTTTAACAAGCTGTGCTCCCATATTTTCATAAGCATCTTCAAGTTCTATTTCTCTAGCTATAGTAACACCATCATTAGTTA
>NZ_JAVXMF010000010.1:0-117487 GCF_036646415.1 Clostridium sp.
TTATATAGGTATATTTTGAAAAAGAAGACTTGCCAACTTTTACTTGACTCAAACAAATAGTGGTTGATATGTAATACTTTTCTGAAAATAGGTTATAATATAGGTATAATCAATTTTCGGAGGTATTATCATGAACAATGTAACGTCAGTATTAGCACAAGCAAAAGCCTTGTCAAAACAAGAACAACAAGAACTGTTAACTCAATTAGAAGAATACCTTGTTTTAGGTTCTCAAGTTGCACAAGTAACTAAGGAAGTTAAAGAAATGAGATTTTCTAAAGGGAGAGTTTGTTGTTATTGTGAAGGTACTAATGTTGTTAGAAATGGTAAAAGGAATGGTGTACAAAGATACCTTTGTCGTAATTGCAATCATAGTTTCTCCGATTTAACCAATTCTGCCACTTATAGAAGTAAGAAAACATTAGATAAATGGCTTAGATACGCGAAATGTATGTTAAATGGCTATTCTATAAGAAAATCTGCCGAAGAAGTAGAAATTAGTATTGCAACTTCATTCTTTTGGAGACACAAAATACTTAATTGTATAAGTGAATTTCTTGGTGTAGGTTCTGTTGAAGGTGTAGTAGAAGCAGATGAAGTTTTCTTTGCTTACTCATACAAAGGAACTAAAACTGCAAATATGCCAAGACCTTCTCTTAAAAGAGGAAAACAAGTTAAAAAGAGAGGTATTTCCAAGGAGCAAGTATGTGTTGGTACTGCTCTTGATAGACAAGGCAATATAATAATTGAATTGTTATGTACAGGCAGAGTTACCGCTAATGAATTAGAACGTCTATATGGTAATCGTATAGGAGAAGACTCTATTCTTTGCACAGACTCTCATAAGTCATATATACAATTTGCTACGGGTATGTCATTAGACCATAAGAGAATTAAAAGAGGTAGGCATAAAGAGGATATATACCATATAAATAGCCTACATTCTAATTTAAAGAAGTGGATGGCAAAATTTAACGGTGTGGCTCCAAAATATCTTAGCAACTATATGAAATGGCATAAGTGGATAAACTCATTTAGCACTGAAAAAGACATAGTAAGAACCAAAAACTTGATAGTCCATAGTAATATTGCCCATAGTTATACTATGGTTAAGGAATTTAAAACAAGAGTACCAATATTTGTTTAAATTAGGTTTTATTTGTATAAATACTGGAATTATAATCACTAAATTATGTATAATACTAATATAAAGTTTTGAACAATTGTATCATAATACGAAAGTTTAAGAATAATTAAGGAGGTAACTATGGATTGTATATTTTGTAAAATTGTAAAAGGTGACTTACCATCTAACTTAGTATATGAGAATGATTTAATTATGTGTTTCTTAACTATAGAGCCAATAAATGAAGGTCATGTACTTATAATTCCTAAAAGCCACTATTTAGATACTGATGAAATTCCAACTGAGGTAGTAACGTCTATGATGGTATTATCTAAAAGAATTGTTAAGGTAATTAAAGAAAAGTATTCTCCTGATGGCTATAGTGTAATGCAAAATGGTGGAGAATTTAATGATATTGGACATTACCATATGCATGTTTTTCCAAGATATAAGGGAGACGGATTTGGGTGGACACTTAGTGATAAAAAACATAATTTTTCACAAGAGATTGCCAAAGAATTAAAAATAATGCTTGATAAAGAAATTTAAAACAAAAGTGGACAAGATAACTATCTTCCACTTTTATACTATCTATTATCAACCTTGGTTTAAAACAGAGCTTAAATTTAAAGAAGTCAACACGTCGAATCTTTTACGCTTACGTCTCAAAATGAGACAGCCCTCTTTTATATGCAAAACAAAAGTGGGTTCCGAAGAACCCTTGATAATATTATATTTATATCTTAGAACTCCGCAGTTCCAGTAGTTCTTGGGAATGGTATTACGTCTCTGATGTTGCTCATTCCAGTTACGTACATTATCATTCTTTCAAATCCTAGACCAAATCCAGCGTGTTTAGTACCACCGAATTTTCTTAGTTCTAGGTACCACCAGTAATCTTCTGGGCTTAATCCTAATTCTTTTATTCTATCTACAAGAATATCATGTCTTTCTTCTCTTTGACTTCCTCCGATGATTTCACCGATTCCAGGAACTAATAAGTCCATAGCTGCTACAGTTTTGTTATCATCGTTCATTCTCATATAGAAAGCTTTAATTTCTTTTGGATAGTCAGTTACGAAAACTGGTCTTTTAAATACTTCTTCTGTAAGATATCTTTCGTGCTCTGTTTGAAGGTCACAACCCCATGATACTGGATATTGGAACTCTTTATCAGCTTTTAAAAGTATATCTACAGCTTCTGTATAAGTTACACGACCAAAGTCTGAAGATGCTACATGGTTTAATCTTTCAAGTAATCCCTTATCTATAAAGCTGTTGAAAAACTCCATTTCTTCTGGAGCATTTTCAAGTACATAGTTTATGATATATTTTATCATATCTTCTGCAAGTTGCATGTCATCCTTAAGGTCTGCAAAGGCTATCTCTGGCTCTACCATCCAGAATTCAGCTGCATGTCTTCCAGTGTTTGAGTTTTCCGCTCTAAAAGTTGGTCCAAAAGTATATACATTTCTAAATGCAAGAGCATAAGCTTCTGCTGCAAGCTGACCACTTACTGTAAGGTTTGTTTCCTTACCAAAGAAGTCTTTCTTGTAATCTATTTTCTTATCCTCAGTCATTGGAATGCTTTCTAAATCCATAGTTGTAACTTTGAACATTTCACCTGCACCTTCACAGTCACTTCCTGTGATGATTGGAGTATGAGTGTAAACAAATCCTCTTTCGTTGTAGAAGCTATGAATAGCAAATGCAACTAGAGAACGCACTCTAAATACTGCTGAGAAAGCGTTACTTCTTGGTCTTAAATGTGCTATTGTTCTTAAATATTCAAAGGTATGTCTTTTCTTTTGAAGTGGATAATCATTACTTGACTCACCTTCTACTGTAATTTTTGTAGCTTTAATTTCAAAAGGTTGCTTACTTTCTGGAGTTAATACAAGCTTTCCTTCTACTATGATTGATGAACTAATGCTTAACTTCTCTATTTCTTTGAAGTTATCAAGGCCATCCTCAAATACTACTTGAACGTTTTTAAAGAAACTACCATCATTAATTTCTATAAACCCAAAAGCTTTAGAACTTCTTAAAGTTCTAATCCATCCTGAAATGCAAATATCTTGATTTGCAAACTTTTCACTCTCTCTGTAAAGACTTTTTACTAAAACTGTTTCCATAATAAAATCCTCCTTTTATAAATTTATATAAGCTTCACATTTCTTCGTTAGCTTCAGTCACTGCGGTGTTAATTTATGTTTAATAAACTCCACTCCTCGTTCCTTCCCTACCTTGAACTGTTCGCTTCTATAAATTTATTATTTTTAATATTGATGTTTCTTCTTTATATTTTTCATAAGGTTATATAAAGTGGAGAAACTTAACTTACTTGAATATAATACTTATTTAATTATTGCCTCTTGAGGTAATTAAATTCTATTTTTAGGCAATAAAAAAACCTTTCCTTCCCTAAAAAAACAGGGACGAAAGGATACATTCCGCGGTACCACCCAAATTATCATAATGATCAACTCAACAAGTACAAAGATTGCTCTTGATACTCTGCCCTTCTAACGGCGGGATTCCGTCTAAGCCTACTCTCCACAGATTTCAGTTAGCAACTCCGAGATGTTCTTCAATAAGAGCTTCATATTGGTCTTCCACCGTTACCAACTCGCTTTAATTACTTCTCATATCTACTCTTCTCATCTTAGTCTTTAATTAATTTTTTATATTATCAACTAGTATTTTCAATTTTATATTAATTATTCAAAACACTTGTTATTTATTATTATATGTTTATGATTTTAGAATGTCAACCATATAAAATAACTTTTTTCTGTAATTCTAACCTCTCCAAGTTTATTGTAAAATATGTTAAAATACACTTATATATTCCACAAAATAACTCGCTATAAAAAGCAATTTATAAAAAGTACTTATTTCTATATTAAATTACTATACTAATAACATAAACATTCTAAATCACTTTAACATTAAGCTTATTATATATTTGATAGGAGGTTGTCTAATGAAAGAAACAGTTCCTTTCACTAAATTCCAAAAGCTACTTGAAGCTTTAACCTTAATTGTTTTACTAGGCTCAATACTATACTTAATAATTTTCTGGAGTTCTATTCCTGATACTTTACCCTCTCATTATAATGCCATGGGTGTTGCTGACAACTGGAGTGGGAAAAGCTCACTGCTTGTAATTCCTATAATTTCAACACTTTTATATTTAGGCCTTACAGGTGTATTATTTGTCCCTTCTATATGGAATACTCCAGTGGAAGTCACCGAAAAAAACCGTAATTTTGTCTATGAAAATATAAGAACCATGATAGGGCTTATGAAACTAATCGCAGTGAGTGATTTTACTTATATAACAATATGTTCAGCAACCCAAAGCTCATTAAGTAACTTATTTCTACCTATAGTCTTAATTTCTACCTTTGGTGCTATAGCTATATTTATCACTAGAATAATTGAAGGAAATAAAAAATTAAAATAAGGCTTAATCTAAAGTAGACCCTATGTAAAGGACATTTTAAAAAAGCCTAGGCAACTATTAGATAGCACTAAAATTTCCTCGTTGAAAAACAATTTCTTACTCATGGCTTTCACGACCTTTCTAATTTTATTGTACAAAAAAGAACCTATATGAATAGACTTTTTATAGTATCTACTCTATAGGTTCCATTTTATATTTTATTATATATTAAACTGTTTTTTTACCAAAAGACATAGTATACTCCATCTCTTTTGTATCCCCGTGAATGCGTTCATCTATAACTATAAAATCGTTTTTATGATAGAAGTTTACTGCATTTTTGTTTTTTGTAAAGACATCTAATATGAGATATGGATACCTAGATTTACAATGATCTATCAATTTCTGTCCTATCCCGTTCTTTTGATACTCTTTTTTCACAAAAAGTCCTGCTATATAATTCTGTTCTACCACTCCTATAAAACCTTTTATAAGATTACTTTCTTCATATACATAAATATCAGCAGATGGCAACATTTGTTTCACTATATGAAAATTTCCAATCCAGTATTCTTTCGGTGTAAAACTGTGAGCACTCATGTTAGTTTCAAGCCAAATTTCCATTACATCATCTAATTTACTTACATCAAATTTTTTAATCATTCTATTCTCCTTCATTTTTCAAAATATTAAAAGTAGGAGTAGAATACACTCATGAAGTTCACCCTTTCTATTGCTTTTCTAATAATATACTTTATACTATTAGAAAACGCTATTAAATTATACAAATAGTTTTATTATAAAAAATCATATTATTCCTTCCATATTCACACTTAATTGTAATACGTTTGCCATAACTTGCGCTACTAATCAAAATTAACATCTTTACTTGCGAGGTAGTCCCTGTTATTTATTCTAAATAACTAAGCTTCATTCTCTTGAGCTATTTTTTCTGTGGTTCTTTGGTCTATTTCTTTCTTCAGCTCTTTTAAATAAGGAGAGAATTCCACCTTATCCGCACCATAAGTAAACTGTAAGTCATATTCTAGCGGAATCCAAGTACTAATATCCGCCTCGTTATGCTGAATCACTGCTTCTAAATTATCTAATGCTTTGTAAAGCTTTGCTTCATCAGTCTTACGTTCATTCATTTCCTTTAAAAGCTCTGTGAATTCCTCACGATAATGAGTAGGGAAAGTTGCAATCCATTGGAAAAATATCTCATCCTCTTTTTCACTATCTTCTTCTCTCTTCTCAAAAGTAGGAATATCACCAGTAAAAGCTTCCCCTAAATCATGAATCAAACACATACGAATTACCTTGTCCATATCAATCTCTGGAAATTCATCACGCATTAATAATGCCATTAATGCAATACGCCAGCTATGTTCTGCTACACTTTCATGGCGTCCGCTCGATGTCCATCCGTGTCTAGTATTACATTTTAGTTTTTCTGCTACTGTTAATATTTCTAGAAATGTTGCTGTATTCATACGAAGTTCCCCCTCACAAATTCATATTTAGGCATCTGAAAATAAATAATAAGTCAAAGATGTGAAGGATATTTTGAGTTAGACAAGGAAGTAGGTTCCGCAGATAGTAGAACTATCTAAGGGTTCTGCTGACGACGTATCACTCAAAATAGCCTAAGAGATTGACTTATTTATTTTTTGAAGATGCCTTATCTATATCATAGCTAAAATATCTTTACCTCGCATTATATAACAACTACGATTCAAATCAATTTCTTTTATCAACATTGTAACATATGGAATGTTGAAAGTGGACTTAAATATTATTCATAGCAAAGCTATTTGCAGGGTTCTTGAATTTACTTAGGCTATATTAATGGTTAATCAGTAATATAAGTCCACTTTCGACACTAGTTTAGAACATATTTAATTTTGAGATAGTTCCTTTTGTTTTGGCTAGATTTTAATATTTTCTAACTCTTCTTTCTTCCTCTGTTGAATCAAGAGCTAGAGTTCCACCTGGATTCATAATATTATTAGGGTCAAAGTGTCTTTTAAGAGTTTTAAATACATCCATCTGATTCTTTCCAATCTGGTCTTCTAGCCATGGTGCTGTCATCTTCCCTATACCATGGTGATGACTCATAGCTGCCCCATATTTTTGAATGTTGTCTAATATCCCATATTGATAATCTAAATACTCATCAATTTCATTCATCTTAGCTATGAATATGAAATAAAGGTTAGCTCCCTGAGGGTACACATGGGACATGTGGGTCATACATATGGTGTTAGGCCTACTTTTACAAAACTTTCTTACCCCTTCATGAACTTCCTTCATGGTATCCCAAGTTACGGAGCATTCTAATGTATCTATCATAAGTCCATAATCCTGCAAATCTTCTCTCATATATGGATCTCTAAAACGTCCATGCTCCCATTTAGTAGTTACATATCCCGTAGAATACATAGCTCCATATTTCTTGCATATTTTATGAACTTTTTTCTTAACTACTTTAGTAAAATCACTTTCCCCATCAGTAAAGCCTAAAAATAAGCATCTTTCACCTGGTTTATATCCCCTTAAGGTCATGATTTTATCTATTACAGTTCCTTCAACACCGTAAAGTTTAAGTGCTACATCTGTCTCTTCTGGGTCAGATAGTCTAAATACGGATGGAAAACCAAATTGCCCCTGCATGATTTCTCTAGCGGCATTCATACCATCTTCCCAAGTTTTAAATATATAACTAAATTTTCTTTGATTCTCTGGCATATGTCTAAAAATTTTCAAGGTAGCTGACACTAAAACTCCATAGGCACCTTCACTACCCATCATTATTTCATCAATGGATGGACCTGTTGCAGCAGCTGCATACTCTTCAGTTTTAATAGTGCCTATAGGCGTTACATATTCCTGGCAAATAACCATATCCTCTATCTTTCCAAAGTAAGTTGAATTTTGACCTGCTCCTCTAGTTACAACCCATCCACCTACAACTGAGTATTCAAAGGATTGTGGAAAATGTCCACAGGTATATGCTCTTTTGGCATTGAAAAGTTTTGGTGCATTGTTTAAGGTATCTTCTAGCTTTGGACCAGACATTCCCGCTTCAACGGTAATAGTTTGATTTATTTCATTGAACTTAATTACCTTATTCATGTGAACTCTCATATCTAAGGAAACTCCTCTTTTCATACATTCTGTTCCCCTAGTTACTGAAGAACCTCCGCCATAAATATAAACTGGTATCTTTTCTTCATTACAATACTTAACTATTTCTTGTATATCCTCCTTATGTCTAGGATGTATTACTAAATCAGGAATATTCTCTACGATGCCCTCTCTAAGTCTCATTAAATCCATCATAGTTTTTCCATAGGCAATTTGAAGTCTTGAATACTCATCAGTTTTTACATTTTCTTCTCCAACTATAGCTTTAAATACATCAACTTGCTCCTTAGTTAAAGTTATAGGTTTATTATAAGAAACTTTATCCAGACCTTGCTTTTGAGGATTCTTAAAATCTTCATCAGTCATATTAAAAGTTTCCTTCATAAGAGTATATAATCTTTTATTAGGGTGCTTAAACTCCTTTGGATCTCCCCACTTTAGAATAGACCTATAAGACCCTTGCGGTGGTGCTTCCTCACACCATTTTGGTGTGAATTCATTATTATTTTTACTCATCTTTCTCCCCCTAAACCCTATTTTTTATAATCTATGCTTTTTATTTGAAACCGTTGAACAGCGATAATATGAAGTCATACTCAACATCATTTTAAACATAGGTATTCTATATATCTGGATAATTAGTTATGCCTTGTATTTGTGAATATAGCCTTCCTAGCCTTGAATATATTTTTTTGTATACCTTATTAAATAAATCATCATAGATTTTTGCATTGTCTTTCCTTGGATAAAACACCTGGCTATAATGAACCATTTTTTCTATAGCTTCTTCATAGGTTTTATATACTCCCAAACCTATAAATCCTATTATAGCTGCCCCTAATCCCGAGGTTTCATAGGTGATGCTCTTATAAACTGGCCTATTGAACATATCTGAAGTTATTTGGCAAATCACATCACTTTGTGACCCTCCTCCAGAAACCATAATCTTTTTCACTTTTACCTTTGAACATTTTTCAATCTTTTTTACTCCATCTATAAGTGCATAATTAATTCCTTCTATTATTGCTCTATAAATGTGTGCCCTTGTATGCACATCTCCAAAACCAATAATAGCACCCTTGGCCTTAGGCATCTTTAGTCCTGGTCCCCAATAAGGCTGAAGCATTAATCCTTGAGACCCTGGTGGAACTTCATCTAAAATTTCATTTAATAAGACTTCAGGACTAACTCCCATTTCTTCAGCTTTTATGGATTCCCTCATTCCGAATTCCCTTTTAAACCAACTAATCATCCAATATCCTCTAAATATCTCTAGTTCTGGATTGTAACATCCTTCTATACAAGCTGGATATGCTGGCATAAACTTAATAGGCTCAAAATAAAAGTTAGATGTCGTCTGAACTGTGGCTGTGGTTCCAAAGCTTAAATTGGCAGATTCTAAATTTATACAACCAGTACCTATGGTCTCGCAGCCCTTATCTGAACCTGAGGCTATCACAGGTAGATCTTCCATAATTCCAGTGTATTCTGATGCACTTTTGGTAACGCCTCCAATTATCTTTCCCGGCTCAATTAGCTCTGGAAGTTTCTCTCTTTCAACGCCAAAGACTTCCCATCTGTAATCATTATTGTTTTTAGGCCAACATTTATTTTTATAATCAAAAGGAATATGTGCTATTTGTGAAGCAATTGAATCTACTAATTTACCTGTAAGTCTATAATTTAAAAATCCTGATAGTAATAAATATTTATAAGTATTCTCCCATATGTCAGGCTCATTTTCCTTTATCCAATTAGACTTAACTTTTCTCCTTGAAATTTCTATTGCCTTATTCATTCCCACTGCTGTAAACATAAGCCTGTACTTCTTACTTATAAGCTTCTCACACTTTGCCATTCTTTGATCTAGCCAAATTATAGCAGGCCTTAGAACCTTTCCATTCTTATCTATGTTAATTCCTGTATCCCTTTGGGTGGTAACTGTAACCCCTTTGATTTTTTCCCAGTTATCAAGATTTCTGCTCTTCAATGTTTTGCAAACTTTACACAAACCATTCCACCAAATCTCAGGGTCTTGCTCTGCCCATCCTGGAGATGTTGAAAAGTATGGTTCAAATTCTTCCTTTTCTTTTCCTATTAAATTTCCTTCTTTATCAAAAATTAAAGCCCTTATACTTTGGGTTCCACAATCTATAGATAATACATATCCTTCATCCATAGCTATTTTCCCTCCTGCAGCAGATGCTTTAGATCATTTGTTGCAATAAGATTTATCTTCATATTCAAGAAATTTTCTACTATAATTTCTCCACATGTCACTGGGTGCTTAATTACTATTTGAGATAAAGCCTTCATGGCATTGATAACTTCCTTTGCAGGTATATCTCCATCGGTTCTCACAGATAATCTAGGAATATCCTTATAAATAGTTTTAACCGTGGAACATACACTCCTCATGGGATTCTTCATTTCATTAATGGCAAAATCTTTTCCCTTTTCGCACAAATTTCCTTCAATTACCAACTCTTCTCCCTTATTATCTACAGTCAATTCACAACCATTAGGACATACTATACAAGTAAGAGTTCTCATAACTCTCCCCCTTTTCAACCTAATTCATATATAATATATTACACTCCATCTCTTGTTGCTTTATACCAATTATATTGTCTTAGTTATTCTCCACTTTTGGTTTTAAAGGTATGTGTCCTATTACTATTAATTCCTTCCCCATGTATTAATTATCTATTATTAACTTAAGAACCTCTTCAGTGTCTTTATTAAAATCTAAATCTTCTATATTAAATTCTATTCGCTCCATTTCTGGTGGTTTTAAGTTTGAATAGGTTTTTCTAAATAATATTGTATTTTTATAACTTAGCTTTACTTTCACATTTTTCCTAACCTCTTTACTTCTAAAATATAAGGTTATTTTTTCATTCCTTGATAGATAATTTATTTTCTGTGGAACCACATATAAAAAATCTTTACTTGAAGCATTTATGGTAATGAACCCTACTTCTTCCTCTGATTTAACATAGGTCGCAGCGTTTTCACCTGCATATTTTCCACTTTCAGATACATAATCTACTAGGTCATTAACATGAAGGGCATTACCACAGGAAAACACCCCTGATATGCTAGTCATAAAGTTTTGATCTACCACTGGCCCCTTAGTATTTTTATCTATTTCAACTCCTAAAGTTTCTGCAATCTCATTTTCTGGAATAAGACCTACTGATAAAATAAGACCATCACATTCTACAATTTCCTCTGTGCCCTTTATTGGTATCATTTTTTCATCAACCTTTGAAATCTCCACAGCTTCAACCCTATACTGTCCAATAATCTTGGTTACAGTATGGGATAGATGAAGGGGGATGGAAAAGTCATCTAAACATTGAGATATATTTCTACTAAGTCCAGAAGGTGTAGGCTTTGCTTCATATACTCCAACTACCTTTGAGCCCTCTAAGGTAAGTCTTCTAGCCATAATAAGTCCAATATCTCCACTACCTAAGATTACACAGTTTTTACAAGGTAAATAGCCTAAAATATTAACAATGTATTGAGCTGTTCCAGCAGTATATACTCCCACAGGTCTTTCTCCATTAATAAATACCTGTCTTGAGGTTCTTTCTCTACACCCATTAGCTAGTACTAACGATTTAGCTAAAACATGAAATACTCCATTTTCTTCATTTACCAAGGTTATTTTAAATATTTTTTTTGTGCTATCTCTATTATTTTTGCTACTTGTCATTGTGCTGCTCTCTGTATTTTCACCATTATCTATGGCATCTATTTTCTCTACTTTAACCACAAAGGTTTTTGTATATACAGGTATGTTTTTTTCTTCTACTTCTTTTATATATTTATAGGCATACTCTGGACCGCTGAGCTTCTCTTTGAAATTAATCAATCCAAAGCCATCATGAATACATTGTTTAAGTATTCCTCCAAGCCTTTCCTCTCTCTCTACTATAAGAGTATTAGCTCCCTTTTCATAAGCTCCTAACCCAGCTGCAAGTCCTGCTGGTCCACCACCTAATATCACCACATCATAGTTACCTTGAAACTCCTTCACATTCCTCACCTCCCTTTCCATCCTTATCATTATTCATATATATTTCCTGGGACTCACCAACTATAATATTAGAGTCTTTACCTTTCTTCGTCACATCACTAAGTTTTATTTCAGCTTCTTCAGAGATTATCTTCATGATTAAAGGCATACAGAATCCACCTTGACATCTTCCCATACCTGGTCTAATTCTTCTCTTTATTCCATCTATTGTCCTTGCAGGTATTGGCGAGTTTATGGCATCTATAATTTCACCTTTGCTTATCTCTTCACATCTGCAAATAATAGTACCGTAATCTGGCCTTATTTTTATAAGTTTACTTCTCTCCTCTAAGCTCATGTTACTTAGATTTGGTATACCTATTCTATTAGGATTCCAATGTGGATTTCTTTTTACTTCCATTACATTTGAAAGTACTCTACAAGCTATACTTTCAACTTCTTCTGCAATGGCAGGAGCAGCTGCAATTCCTGGGGACTGGATACCTGCTACATGAATTAGATTCTTAACATATTCTGATTGTTCTATAATAAAATCCTCTTCATATGTAGCTGCCCTAATTCCTGAAAAATAAGTAATAACATCTCCGTAGGATAATTTAGAAACTAAAGGTAAATGCCTATTTAAAATATGATCTATTTTATCTTTATCTGTAGAATAATCTTCCCTAAAGGGTTGTTCATAGGCATCTGGACCTACTAACAAGTTCCCATCTATAGTTTTAACTATTCCTCCACCCTTAGTGTTTTTACTGGCAGAATTTAAGATTGGCTTTGCTACAACTCCATTTAACAAGGAACATTTCTTCTTGTCCAAGATTATAATTTGTCCCTTCCTTGGATGAATTGAAAAAAATTGATCCCCTGCCATATTTGCTATACAATCTGAAAAAACACCTGCTGCATTTATAACCATCTTAGGATATATTTTCCCACGATTAGTTTTCACACATACAATTTTGTCTTTTTCTCTTTCTATTTCTGTTACTATAGTATTAAAATTAAATTCAGCACCATTTTCTACTGCATTTTCACCATAGGCAAAAGTAATCTTATAGGGAGATATAATTCCTGTAGTGTCAAAGTGTACTGCTCCAAATCCCACATCACTTACATTGGGTTCTAACTTTCTTACATCTTCCTGAGATAATAAAGTCACCCCCTTAACTCCTACCTTATTAGCTCTTGCCATAATAAAGGGCTTACCTAGCCTCATCCATTTATTACTCAACAGCACAGTAGAACCACACCTAGTAAATTCCACATTAAGCTCCTTTGAAATCTTTGAATACATTTCATTACCACGAACATTAAATATAGATCTTTTACTTCCTGGTTTAGGTTCAATCCCTGGATGAACCATACCATCATTTCTTGATGAGGTATGCATACATAAATCTTCTTCTTTTTCTACTAGAAGTATAGAAACATTCCACTTTGATAGCTCCCTTGCTATAGATGACCCTATAATTCCCCCTCCTATTATTAACACATCTATTCTTTTACCCTCTAAGGCATCATCTACTAGTATAGGTTTACTAGCATCAGGTATCTCCAAACCCTTAACCGTTATCCTATTTACAACACCTTTATAACCTTTGTTTCTTGCCAATTTCCCAGCAGTTATTACTTCACTCCAACGTTCAACTTGTCCCTCTAGTATTATTGAATTACGCCACTCACTGCAGTTAATTTCCTTCTGCAAGGTTTTTCTAATTGATTTTTCAATTCCCTTCAAGTCTCTTCCCATATTAAACACCTTCTATTGGAATATTCAACATATGAAAGTATGGTTTTTATCCTCCATATGTTATTAATTATATTATGTTGAAATTATGTTAATTATGATAATAAGGATATTATAATGACCAGTCTGTACAATTTTTTTATTAAAGTTATGATTTAATAAAAAAGTAGCCACAAAAATGATTTATTAATCATCTTTGCGGCTACTTATATTGTATTATACATATGTTTTAGTTGATTGTTGAAATTGAACTTCAATATTATCTGAAAGTAATACCATTTACAGAGTTCTAATACACGAATTTATTCCATGTTTAAGTTTAATATAGAGTCATCTTCATTAAAAGTATTTACATTATACAAAAATAGTATATCTGTTATTTCTTTTGATTTAATTAATTTCTCTATATCATCCATGTAATATCTTAAATCCACCACATCTATTTCTCCATAGTGAGAAGTTAAAAATGGTAGCATACTATTTGCATAAGAATCCTTAATTACTAATAGCTTCTTACTTGGATCTCCCAAGGACTTAATATTAATATGTGGATGGTTCCCACCAGTAAACACCTCATATTTATCCTTTTTATCTAAGCTTTCACTATTATATAAGGTTGGAGTCTTCTTTTGTTCATTTACATAACTTACTATTAACTCACCATTTTCCTTGGGAAAATATATACTTATTGAATCTGGCTTTCCTTTCATACTTCCTATTTTGGAACTTAAACTTCCATAAAAATTATTTGTAACCTTCTCTATAGAAAATTCTTCCTCGCTTTTTGTTTCTAATGATAATTCCCTACACATTTCTTTATAAGCAATATATGCCCCTTCACTAGTCCAATGATGATCGGTTCTGTAATATAAATATTTGTCCTTATTACTACTTAATGCATCATAGGTATTTATAAACTTAACACTTGGAGATAAGCTACTATTTACATCATTAATATATTTTAGCTGATCATCTACTGGTGCATACTTTGGTAGCTTTTCTTCTAATATCTTTGTTGCTGTTGGCACTAACATAAAAGAAGTTTTTATATTTTCATGTCTAGAAACAAACTCATTAATAGCTGAGATTTTACCATTAGTTTCTTCTTCTGACCTTCTCTCAAAATCCTCTATTAATTGATGATCTTTTCCTATAAAAACCTCATTACTTTCAGTTTTCCCTTCCAAGGAATCTATATTAGACTTAAGATTCACGAAAAAATTTCTTCCTGGAAACTGATCAGATATATAGCTCTCATAATTTTTCACATAATCTCCACTAATAAGATTAGAAAATGAAAATTCAGGCTTACCACTTAAATTTCTATTCTCTTGTTCTGAAAAACTTTCATCCTTTTTAAATAAATTAATTAAAGATACTATTGATATAAAAAGAAGAAATACTACAGTTATCAATGATTTATATATTTTATTATTATCCTTTTTTTTCACTTAAATCACCTCTCCCTAGAACCTAAAGTATAGGAAAGGATTATAACTTTCACTAACTAGATAAGCTGTAGAAATAATTAAAATTAACATATGTATTCCAATAACTGCTATTAGTCCATTGAACTCAAGCTTTCCCTTTAATCTTTTTATTAAATTTCTAATTAAAGGTGTGGCACATACAATCCCAAGTATTAAAATTATTAAATTGGTTTTTAATGTATACTTAGCCATATTATCAATAAAAGAATTCTCACCAATTCCAAACATGACTTTTATATATGATATTGCGTTGCTAAGTTTTTCTATATCAAAGAATACCCAACTAATAATTATTAAAACTATTGTATATATGCGAGAAATAAATCCAGGTACCTTTTCAAGAATCTTACCTAAGAACAGCTTCTCTATAAATATTAACATTCCAAAATACAATCCCCATACTACAAAATTCCAACTTGCTCCATGCCATAAGCCTGTGGCAAACCATACAATAAGTAAGTTTCTAAACTGTACTGCAAGTCCTTTTCTATTTCCTCCAAGGGGAATATAAATATAATCTTTAAACCATGATCCTAAGGAAATATGCCATCTTCGCCAAAACTCAGTGATACTTTTAGATATATAAGGATACTTAAAATTCTCAAGAAAATCAAAGCCCATCATCTTGCCTAAACCAATTGCCATATCTGAATATCCACTAAAATCAAAATATATTTGTAATGTAAAAGCAATTATACCTAGCCATGCAGATAGTACAGATATTTCTCCTATTGGTAGCCCCTTGATTTCTGTCCATATTAAGCCTAGATTATTAGCTATGAGTACCTTTTTACCTACTCCTGCAATAAATCTTTCTACGCCTTCTCCAAATTTATTTATAGATTCCTTTCTATTGTTTAACTGTTCCTCTACATCACTGTACTGAACAATAGGACCTGCAACTAACTGTGGAAACATTGCAATATATGCTCCAAAGTTAATGATATTTTTTTGTGCTCTAACCTTTCCCATATACACATCCGCTATATAGGATATGAGCTGGAAGGTATAAAATGATATCCCTAATGGCAATGGTAATGTCCTTATTTGCAGGCTTGTTCCTAGAATACTATTAATATTATCTATAAAAAACCCATAATACTTAAAGAAAAATAATATGCTTAAATTTAGCACAATTACTGTGATAAATATAAATTTTTTCTTCTCTTTATCCTTGCTACTAGCCTCTATCATAAGTCCACCTATATAATCAATTACTATGGACCCCATCATTAAGAAAATATATATAGGCTCTCCCCAAGCATAGAAACCTAAACTCATAGCAAGTATAACTAAATTTCTAATATTTTTAGGTGATACATAGTAAATAATTAATGTAATTGGCAAAAACCCGAATAAAAATATTAAACTGCTGAAAACCACGTAAATCACTCCAATTAAAGTATAATTTCTATTTAAAATTCCTATCTATGGCTGCTTTTATATCTCTCGACTCCCTTGAAATGATTAATATTAAGTATTGTCCCTTTGTCTCTAATACTCGGTGATTTATTATTTCATACTCTTCTGGTCTATAACTTTTAAAGCTGCTTGATTGTTTTTCAATTCTTCCTTGAACCTTAGTTTTAAGTCCTTCTAAATCCTTTTCTGACTTTGCTTTTAAAATAAGAATTTCATTAGCATCCATATTTGTTTTAGGTGCATACAAAATAAAGTTTTCTATATCATTTTTATTTATGTAGTATAGATTCTTTAACTTCAGTGCATCTCCTTTATTCATCCTAGTAATATCAGCTGTTTGTACTATACTTTGCTCAATATCATCCATGCTAGCTTCTTTAATCTCTAGAACTTTATACAGTGCTACAAATACAATTAATATTATTGCTGCTAATATACAATATTCTCTCTTGTAACTTTCCTTCATTTTTCTACTCCCTACCTATTGCTTTCCCATGGATTTTTGTAAATATGCTAACCATTTTAAGTAGAAATCATATTTAAAGTGTATGCCATCGCCTTCGTATAACTGATTATTCCCTGCTACTAATACATCAATATCTACATAGTTAACGCCAGTTTCTACACTAACTTCATGTGCTAACTTCCTAAACTCTATTAAATTCCCATTAGTAAGCCTATTATTAGTAGTTACTGCCTTATCGTTAACTGGCAGAGGTGCTTGTATATATATATTCGCCTTTGGTAACTTAGATTTAATTTCATTTATAAGATTAACATAACTCTCCTTAAACTGTTTCGGTCCTCTACCCTGATCTGGATTATCAAACTCTATAACATCATTCATTCCATATAAAAGCACTATATTTTTAGGTCTTAGAGCTACTACTGTGTCAACATTCTTCTTAGCCTTAATTACAGTGTCTCCCTTCCCCGATATCACATTATACTTATTCACCAGTTCCATATCTATAAGACCTTCAGTAATTGAATCTCCCATAAAAACAGTATTTTCAAAGAATTTTTCAAAGTTCATATTACCATCATCAACAATTACTACCGGTGCATGATGTAACTCCACCGTTTCCTCTACTACTGACAAATCCATTTGTTCTAGCTGAGTTAAATGATTCCTTCCTAGGCTAATTTCATCCTCTTCTCTAACTCTACCTTTACTACTATCTATTATTCCTATTCCAACTATGATTATCACCATAGCCATAATTACACAACTTCCAATTGCCAAACTCTTTTTCCTCATCTTAATATCCTCTTGCTCTTATTTTTACTATTACTTATATATTTTAATACACTTATTTCTACATTAGGTTACAAAATCCTTACGTTTTTAATAAATATATTATTAAATAAAATTTCTCTAAAAAAATGGACCTAAGTATGCAATAATCACACACCTAAGTCCTTAATTTAACCAATTAAGTTTCAATTTATTCCATTGTTAACTTCATCTAATTTATTTTAGTACAAATTATTACTATTTAAATTTAATTTAGTTAATCTATTTTTAATTTGTCCATCAAGTTTCTATTTCCAAAAATCATTCTAAACACCAATACGCCTATGATTGAAACCACTACTAACTCCCCTATTCCAACTTGTAAAACAGAAAGCCAGAACGGAAGATTTAATACATAATAAAGTTCAGCGCCAACTAATAGAGCATTTACTATAGTTGCCCATATGGAGCTTATAAAAAGTATTTTTGTAGTACTTAGATTGCTTTTTTTAGTTAAAAAATCTTTAGTTTTCCAAATTAGCATTAATGCAATTAGTGTTGCTAATGTTCCTATAACTACATCTACCAGTCCCATTGGACTTAGTAAAAAGTTTGATATCGCACATCCTAAAGTTAATGCAGGAATATATAATGGGTCAATAAATGCTAGAAGTACCATTACCTCCGATAATCTAAACTGTATGCTTCCAAAGGAAATTGGTGCAAGTACGGCAGTAACAGCCACATAAACTCCTGCTATAAGTGCCATTTTTAATAATCTTTTAGTATTTTTGCTAGTGTTCATAAATATAATGCCCTCCTCATTTTTCCATAGCTCACGCTCTTCGCATTTCACAGTATTTATATAGCATTTCTCTAATATTTAGCTATATACTAAATAACTCTTGGTTATAGCGTAATATTATCCTCTATAAACCATAGCTAATAACTATATAAATCTACTGATAAAATAATGAATCTAGTTATGTCACCTTACTAGCCATACACCTGACTTTTACTCAGCATCTCATTTTTCTCCATCACAAGGATGTCCATACTTCCTCACTACTTCATATAATTAGTATTATAAAAAGAACCTACTAATTATATACTATAAGAGTCTATGGATTCTCCGAAAAAATAAAGACCGCCATAAAAAATGACAGCCTTGTAATCTTTGTATATAAAGTAAAGCCCTTATAACCAATTGGTAAAATTGGAAACTAACCCTCATATTAATTCAGCAGAATCTCATTCTCTATATGTTCAAATGAGTATCTTTCAATAACTAAATTAGAATTAAAAGTGTTAGTTAAGCTTGAATAGATAAATCAAAGATTTACATTCTTACTTAAGGGTTTAATTAAAAGATTTCAATGCCGTAGTTTTATTTAAAGACAGGAGGCTTACGAACTGTCTCGTTTAATTTTAACATTGTTATTATATATTATCCATTGTTGATTTTCAAGGGTTGATTTATTTTTGTAAAACTTTATTGTATAACAAAAATCTAAGAAACCCAAAGGCCTCTTAGATTTTTTATTTCTATCTTATTAAAAAAGTGTATTATTTTTATTACACCCTTATATTCTCATATTTTATTAATGGAACCCCTTTTCTCTAAGTTTATAGGGTAACTTCAACTGACTAAATCATAAATTTAAAGTGTCAGCTAACTCTCCTCCTTATTTCTTCAATACAAGCTTTAGAAGCGTCCATTATTGGTATTAGTTTTCCTTTTTTATCTTCTTTAATTTTATTAATGCTTTTATTTAAGTCACTGTATTTTCTTTCTATCAGCCTTTTTGTTATTTCAGGATATTCCTTTAATAAATCGATATCCTCATCTTTGATATTATCATACATAACCATATCATCAATGGCATCTGCTACCCTATTAAAAATAGTTATCTTAACTAAGGTTGGTGCTCCATCATTTGCACGATCAAATTTCTTCTTCCTCACAAACCATGGTTCTGGAATGTCTTTTTCAAGGTTATCAGCTTCACTTTCAAAAATAACAAGGTTCTTAATGCATTCTCTTTGCTCGATTATATCGAAATGTCCCAAATATTCAGTTTTTTTAGCCTTTTTTATTATTGTATTAAAGTCCATAAACCCACATCCTTTCATTATATATAATTCTATGCCCTTATACATATTCCTTCTTTATTATATACATTATTTCTTCTTTAAATACCAATGGTAGTTAATTATATGAATTAAACAAAAGCTATGACTAAAATATCTATTAAAATATTAAATTATAGAAGCTATGACTAAAATCTCTATTAAAATATTAAGTTATAGCTTCTATAATTTATTCTAAAGTTCTAAACAATAATTACATTTTTACAGCCGTTAGCCTTTACTATAGCTTCAAGCTCCTTCATATAGTCAGTTGTAGGAACTGTAGTATCTAACAAATTCTTTCTAACCCCCATTGGTCTGTACTTAATAAGTTTATATTTAATTTCAGGGTTTATACTAGCAATAAGCTTACTTCCCTCATCTACAGTGCACTTATTATCAAGAACTCCTGGAACTACCACTGTTCTAATCTCATATATCTTATCCACTTTACCCAGTTGTTTTATATTTTCTATAACTATTTCATTTGAAATACCTGTAAGCATCTTATTTTCTTCTGATTTAAAAGCCTTTAGATCAATCATGGTTTTGTCTGTTACTTCTAAAAGTTCTTCATCCTTGTATAATTCCATAGATCCATTGGTATCTATAAAAGTAGTAAGTCCTAGCCTTTTAACCTCTCTAAATAATTCTATTAAGAAGTCCCTTTGAAGTGTACACTCTCCCCCTGAAACCGTTATTCCAGAGATAAAGTATTTTACCTTTTCAACCTTCTTAATTAGCTCACTAGCTGTTATCTTGGTTATTTTAGGACTACTATTCTTTTTACAAGTAGCGACGCAAGAATCACAGTTTACACATTTATCAATATCATACTCTACTATTCCATCTTTCATTTGTAGAGCTCCAAACTCACAGGCAGGAACACACTCACCACAATTAACACATCTATTTATAGTTTCCGGATTATGGCAGTAAAGGCAGTTATAGTTACACCCTTGAAGGAATATTGCCATTCTATTACCTTCTCCATCTACATTACTAAAAGGTATTATCTTATTAATAAATCCTATAGTTTCCTTCATATTTTCCACTCCCATCTTTCAACTTTAGTTTACCAATTTTCAACTTAAAGTTGATTATAGTACCACACTCAAATAATGTTAATTCAATTTCAACATTGGTCTGAAAAACAGCCTTAACATTACTCTAATACTTTTACATAAGACATAAGCCACCCTAATACTACATGCACCGGTTGATGTTGTATTAGAGCGGCTATAAGCCTCCATGGGTTAATCCCACGTTTTATAATTATACCTAGTCTTATTTAATGTAATCTATTTGTTGGTTTCTCTTAGCTTTCTTTCAAGTATTCTAGAGTTTTTAACAGATCCATATCCAAGGGCTACCGTATCTTGAAGTACTTGTTCTCCTCTGTCTAAAGCTTCAATATCAGAGCGCTTTACAAGGTATCCTGTAATTCTTATAACGTCACAATCATCACAGTATAATGAGAAATATCTCATATTAAGTGCAAAAGCACCCTTTATTATATCTAAGATTGATTTTGGATTGTTTTTAGCCATTTCATCAAACTTAAATATATCACCTATTCCTGATGGGAAGTATTTATGGAATACAGCACTTTGTATTAAGTGATCTTGTATTTCTGGCTCTTCTCCTATTGGAATTCTACATCCTGGACTTGATCCAAAGTCAGTTTCGATCCCAACTTGAGAGTGAAGTAAGAATTTATTATCTGCAACTTCACAGTACTCATTTACATGGTCATTAACTATATCATACATAGTGCTGATGATAGTTTCTCCAAGTTCATTAGCTCTTTCACTATGTCCAAATCTATCCTTTTCTTCTGTGGCTCCTAGTAGTGTATTTACACACTCTGCAAGACCAACTAGTCCAAACATTGCTGTAAATCTATCTCTAGATATTAATCCTTCTCTTACAAGAAAGCTTGATTCAAAGAAGTTACTTTCTTCTACTATAAATTTGATTCTCTTATCCATATAGTCTATAGTTGCTTCCATTGCATCTGGTAATACCTTCTCAAAGAAGTGCTCTTGATTATAAGCCATATCTGCAAGCTTCGAAAGTACCATTCTAACTAAAGTGTAGCTTCCTCCACCTATATTAAGTCCATTATAACAGCTAGCTATTCCATACTTTTCTCCTAGTTCTGCACTAAACATTTCATGATTTGCAAAGCTTGGCTTAGCACAAGAAAGTCCAGTTTTAATTGCTTCAATAGCAAAGTCATCACTAGTATCCTTAGAATATTTTAAAGTTATATTTGGTGTAGCATTTTGAAGTTCCCTCTCTACTTCTAAAATTATTCTTCCAGCTTTAGTATCCACTGGTCCAATATTCGCATGGCAGAAAGAATCTGTTATTGTTCTATCTATGTGTTTAAGGAAGAATTTTATTGCCTTATAGGCTTCCTTTTCATCTTCTATATATGGTTCTAAAAGAGTATCGATATTTCCTATATATACTGGGAATGATGTAATTGATGGTACATGCTTATATAATATAAGTAAGTTATTTACCGCATCCCATATATCAGTTGGAGGAGTTAATTTTAAAAACTCACTTCCATTTTTCATAAACAGATCATAATCTGGTACAATATATCTTGGTCTATACGGTGCCTCACCTTCATAAAGGTCACATATAACCCCTGCATTTTGATACATCTTAGTTTTATCTGATTTATTTAAAACATCTAAACTATTTTCTGATTCTCTAGCTAAGTTTATTACCTTCATTTCATAGGTTAATGTCTTGTTTTTAATAATATCCATAACATTATTTTTCATATGAATCACTCCTACTTCGTATTAATCTCAATTAAATATTATTATGTAAATATTTTGTCCACACTTATATTAATGCATACTTTTCATTTTATATATTTCTTCAAAAATTAACTAAGCATATGTTTAGAATATTTATAATTTCTTTGCAATAGCTTATCTTTATTACATTATACATCATGTTACCCCTTTTTTCTACTGGTAATTAATAATTATTATTGATTAAATTAAATATTATTAATTTTTATTAACAACATAACAATATAGTTAAATTAATAATTTAAAATTTCCTTCATTATGATATCTATCCATTAACTTATAAACCATTTAATAATAAATCACTTAATTCTTCTCTGACAATTTCATTTTATTAGCATATAATAAATGTTGAGTAGAAAATTTTTATACTATATATTATGCTTATAACCCTCTAAACTATTAATATTTAATTAATATAAATACTACCTATAAAACAATAACATTATGTTTAAATCATAGAATAAAACTTTAGTAAAGGAGGTAATCAAATGAAAATCGGTATTATTTCAGATACTCATCTGAATAAACATTATTCAAAACTAAAGAATATTTTAGATGATAAACTCAAAGATGTAGATTTAATAATTCATGCAGGAGATTATACTTCTAAGGAAGTTATCTCAATTATTAAAGAACGCTCTGAATTTATTGGAGTTTATGGAAATAATGATAAAGCTTCACTAAGAAGCCTCGTACAAGAAAAACATATCTTAACCTTAGAGGGCTATAAAATTGGAGTTTGCCACGGGGATGGCTCTAAGAAACAAACCCTAGATAACGTAGTTGAAACCTTCAAAGACCATAAATTAGATATTATTATCTACGGTCATAGTCATCAGCCTTGTATTTTTACTAAAGGTAAAACCATGTTCTTAAATCCTGGTTCTTCTACTAACAAAAGACGTGAATCTTGGTTTTCTTATATTATTTTAGAACTAAATAAAGATTGTCCTATTTCCGCATCCATGAACTTTTTTAAATAAAAAGCTTTGAAATCACCTCCCAATGGTTACAATAAATTCAATTACTCTAATTAGAAAAAGAGCTATCCAAAAGCAGAAATTCAATTTCTATTTTTGGATGCTCTTTTTTAAGGTTAGTTTTAGCTTTAATAAATAGCTATATTTCAATAAATTGTTGAAATTGATATGAATATTATCCGAGGCAATAAATCTATATGTACCCGTAAATCCCTCTTACAGATACCTCTCCTGACAATACTTTATGAATAGTATCATCTTCATACTTTACAATTAACTCGCCATCATCATCAATATCTATTGCTATACACTTAGTTTCCTTAGAACCATTTATTACCTTGACTTCTTTATTCAAAAGCACAGAGCCATTTCTACAAATCTCTATTACCTTTTCAATATTTCCACTAGTTTTAAAGTCCTCATAAAATACTTCTAAATTATTAAGTATTCCAGCAAGGAGTAATTTTCTATCCACTTTTCTTCCTAGATAATTTTTAAGCGATGTTGCCTTTTCCCATAGTTCTTGTGGGAACTCTTCCATATTTACATTTATCCCAATTCCCATTATTACATAATTTACTCTTTCTATTTCTGCATTCATCTCTGTTAGTATGCCACATACTTTCTTACCATCTATGACAATGTCATTAGGCCACTTTATCCCTGCCTGAATCCCCATATCATTTAAAGCTTTATATACTGCTGCTGCTCCTATTAATGTAGTTTTAGGGGCTAGTACTGGTGATATATCAGGAGTTAACACTACGGACATCCATATACCTGTAGACTTTGGAGAAATCCACGCTCTTCCAAGACGACCTTTACCACTGGTTTGTTCCTCTGACGCTACAACTAGTCCTTCCACTAAATTGTTTCCACATTCTTTTCTACACTGTATATTGGTAGAATCAATAGTATCATAGTGAATAAAGGTTCTTCCAATATATTTTGTACTGAGCAAGCTTTCAACTTCCTCAGGAATAATAAGATCAGGTCCACACACTAATTTATACCCCTTATTTGGTACTGATTCTATTTCATATCCTAATTCCTTGAGATTTTTAATATGCTTCCATATTCCAGCTCTCGTAATTCCAATCTCTTCGCTAATTCGTTCTCCCGAAATATATTCTTCATCACTATTTTTAAGTATATTTAATATCTTTTTTTTCATGAAAATCTTACCTTTCAAGCTTTTCCTATTTTACTTTTCTGGCATATTATATTGTTTTGCCATTCTTTCCCTTTGCTTAATATAATTGTTACATCTTTCAAGAAAAATTTCAATATTTCCTTCTTCTTTTTTTATATCTTCTTCACTCTTAGGTCCTCTTCCAAGTCTATCGCAAATGCCAAGTAATCCTATATCTTCTATACATCCACTTTTTACAACCAAATTAAAATCTGCAAATTCATTATTTTTTATAATAAAAAGTATCTGCATATGTAATCTTACTAATTTTAAAACATAATTGTAAAACTCCTGGTCTTTATCTAGGTTTAAGTAAGTTAGGAACTCCTGTGCCATTTTTTCTCCTACCTTATCATGGTCATAGGATGTAATCCATCCCCTTCTAATCCTTGTTGTTGTAAGCTTTCCAATATCATGTAGAAGTGCAGCCCACATAAATCCTTTTGGATTTTTACTTTGACTTCTTCTCTTAGCAGCCTCATCAACAACCATCATAGTATGCATCCACACATCTCCCTCTGGATGATACTTAGGATTCTGTTCTATTTCTTTTAACTTTAAAATTTTATCATAAGGGTGTTCATTAGGATAAGAATTTGTTTTAACTAGATTATTGAAATATATAGATGGCTTAGAGTCTTCTATTAAATGCTTATTAAATTCTTCAAAGTAATTCATATTTCTTCCCCTTTCAAACTTAAGATACCTTTATAAACAAATATATATATTATTATTTACTAAAAAACCATTTACTATTAGAACAAATTTAATTCATAGAAAAAGTCTAACCTATTATAGTTTAGGTTAGACCTGTTTTATTATTGCTCAATTTAAAATTAGCCTTCAGCTGGTGGTTCAACTGGTTTTTCAATTGGTGGTTTTGGTTCTGGTTCTGATGGTTTTGGTGCCGGTGCTGGTGCTGGTGCTGGTGGTTTTGGTGCCGGTACCTTTGTTCCTCTTTTAATTATTTTTGTTGATGGAGTATATGTATCATTATTCATTAATTCTCGTGATATCTCTGCTCCATTTTGATATATAACTTTATAAGCTCTAACTTTAGAACCTTGAGATCCAGCCTGCTCTACAACTTCTTTTCCAACTTCTAATGTTGCATCATCCTTATATTTCACAGGTGCTTGTGTTGTTTCATAAACTTCATATGGGAAGCTATAAGTTTTCCCTGCATTTACACTTGAATGTGAATATATATTAATGGTTACTTGTCCGCCCCCTGCATATCCTTCAAGATATAATGGATAGTCATAAGGATTAGTAAATACATAATCTATTGAACCATAGGAAATAGTAGCATCTAGACCTGGATCCACATATCCTACTGGCATACTATGGTTTAATCTTTGATCTGGAGTTATACCCGATCTTAATACTGCATTATGAAGAGTTGAGGAAACCTGACAAATACCTCCACCATATCCAATCTCAACCTTTTCTCCCACATATACTCCACCTGGTTTATAACCTTTATCTGGTGTGGTATCTCCTACTATAGTATTAAAACTAAAGCTTTCTCCTGGCATTAATACCGTGCCACTTAAAGTATTTACACCTAATTCTATATTTGTACTTCTGTTTGCATCGGAAGCACGATAGTTAGAATAAAATGTAGATATTTGAGTATTAATAGCCGCTAGCTTTTCCTTTGTTTTATCAGGAGCATCGTCTTTTATAGTTGCAACTATATCTAGATTTCCTTCTTTATTTTCTGTTATTTTCGTGTTTATATCATTTATTAAAGCTTGTACATCTAATGTTTTACCAACAACCTCGTCTGTTACATTAAAACTTCCACCTGATTTTGAGATTGTAGCATTTTTCTTTTCAACATTGATTTCACTTTCTATAGTTTTAGCCATAGCACTTATAACTTCATCATTATAAGTAAAGCTTATTGGAAACTCTTTCTTATCTTTACCTCTTATAGCCTTAAATTTATCAACATATCCTAAATCTCTGTTATAATCAAAGGCACTATTTACAGTATCTTCTATATTGTATTCAATCTGTAAATCTGAGTAGTTTATATTGTATGACTTATCTCCAGCTTTGATATTAATAACTCGACTTCCAAGGGCTTCTTGGTGTTTGTCGGTTAATTCTTTTATAGCCTCTTCCTTAGTTTTTGATCCCATATCTATACCTTCAACAATTACACCAGGCATAATAATTGCTTCATATTTTGATACAGTAGTGTAAATGTATGTAGTTACACCAACAAAAACTAGAATAACTATAGTTATTACGGAAGAAATTGCTATGATTTTAGCCTTTTTGTTAGATTTTTTCAAATCTGGATTTGGGGAAACGCTAGTGTTGTCTCCACCATCATTTAGGTTTATATCCATAGTAACATTCCTTTCATATTACAAATTTCAAAATCCATTTAATATATGAATTATACCATATTTCATTGGTATTTTCATTTATAATATTATTACGATTTTATTACAATATATTCCTTTAAACATCCTAGGAATATATAAATAAATCTATTGTAAAATTTTAACATAATACCATTGTAAATTCAACTATTTTTGTTATTTATTGTATGTGAAAATTTACTCTACAAATACATCTTGTGTTTTAATCAGATTATCTATTATTCATTTAAATATTCACACAATAAAAATCAGTTCATTAATTATAATGAACTGATTTTTTATTGAAATCTTACATAAAAAATACATTTATAAAAATCATATTTTTGTTAAGTCTTTTCACTTATCTTTCTATTACTATAGCAATTCCTTGTCCGCCACCTATACATAATGTAGCAAGACCTTTTTTGTCATCTCTTTTAATCATTTCATGGATAAGAGTAGTTAATATTCTAGCTCCTGATGCTCCAACTGGGTGTCCAATTGCTATAGCTCCACCATTAACATTTACTTTGCTCATATCAAATTGTAAGTCTTTAGCTACAGCAAGTGATTGTGCAGCAAAAGCTTCGTTTGCTTCTATTAAATCTAAATCCGCAACTGTTAATCCAGCTTTAGATAGTGCTTTTCTTGTAGATTCAAATGGTCCATATCCCATTATTTGTGGATCTAATCCTGCTGATGCATATGATTTTATAGTTGCAAGATATTTAACTCCTAGAGATTCTGCTTTTTCTTTAGACATAACTATGAACATAGCAGCTCCATCATTGATTCCTGATGCATTACCTGCAGTAACTGTTCCACCTTTTTTGAATGCTGGCTTAAGTTTTCCTAATTTTTCAATAGTTGAACCAAATTTAGGGAACTCATCTGTATCAAATACAACTGGCTCTCCTTTTCTTTGTGGAATTTCAACTGGAACTATTTCGTCTTTAAATCTTCCTTCTTTAACTGCTTTCTCAGCTTTTAATTGGCTGCTTAAAGCAAACTCATCTTGCATTTCTCTTGTAAGTTCCCATTTCTCAGCTATGTTTTCTGCTGTCATTCCCATGTGATAGTCATTGAATGCATCCCATAAACCATCTTTGATCATTGTATCAACGATAGCTCCATCGCCCATTCTTTGTCCCCATCTTGTAGTTGGTAATACATATGGAGCATTACTCATGCTTTCTGTTCCACCACAAAGTATTACATCTGCATCTCCTGATTTTATTGCTTGAGCAGCTAAAGTTACTGCTTTTATTCCTGAACCACAAACTTTATTGATGCTGATAGCTGTAGATTCTTCATTTAATCCTGCTTTTAATGCTACTTGTCTTCCAACGTTTTGGCCAAGTCCTGCACTTAAAACATTTCCTATTATAGCTTCATCAATGATTGATGCATCTATACCAGCTCTTTTAATAGCTTCCTTTGCTGCTACAGCACCAATTTCTGCTGCTGATAATTTTGATAAACTTCCTCCGAATGAACCTACTGCTGTTCTAACAGCACTTACAATAACAACTTCTTTCATTTTAATTATTCCACCTTTTCTTTTAATTTTTTTTATAAATTTATCCATAGTTACACAATTTGTAACATTTTAACTTTTAAATTTATACTGTATGTACATTTACTATACTACAACACATTATAATATAAAGCAATTCCCATGCCAACTTCTGAAACCCTTGAAAATAGCTAGTTTCATATAAATTTATTCTTCCTCAGTGTAAACCCAAGTTTACACTGCACCTTTTCTGAAATCTTTGTTAATCATATAACAGCACTGTTAAATTAATCACCTAAAGCAATATCAAGCTTCCACGATTTTTTTATTTCAATTTATTGCTGTACTTAACTAAATTATTACTTTCATTTCATAAACCAAACCACACATGTAAACTTAGTTTACATGTGTGGTTTGGTTTACACTTTTTAAATTTCAATATCAAATCTTTTCATTTTTTTATATAATCCTTGACGACTAATTCCTAAAACTTTAGAGGTTTCATTTTTATTTCCATTAAACTTCTTTAAAGTTTCCAAAATAACGTTTTTTTCTATTTCATCAACAATATCCTTAAGCTGTTTATTTTCATAAACTATATCATTCTTTTTACACTTTAAGATCTTTGTTGGTAAATGTTCTGGAAGAATCTGAAGTTCAGTATTTAAAAGGTTTATAGCTCGTTCAATACAGTTTTCTAGCTCTCTAACATTTCCCGGCCAGTTATAGCTTTTAAGATAATCCATAGTTTCCTCTGATATCCCTTCACTATATATACCATATTTATTACACAGCTTTACTCTTAAGGTTTCTGCTAAAATCTCTATATCTTCTCTTCTTTCTCTTAGTGGAGGAAGTTTTATATGCATTACATTAAGTCTATAATACAAGTCCTCTCTGAATTTTTTTTCTTCTGTAAGACTCAATAAATCCTTGTTTGTTACTGCAATTACCCTAACATCAATTTTCTTTACATCATTGCTACCAACTCTTACAATTTCTCTCTCTTGAAGTACTCTAAGTAGTTTTACTTGCATAAAAAGTGGCATATCTCCAATTTCATCTAGTAAAATAGTTCCTCCATCTGCAAGCTCAAACTTTCCCTTCATACCAGTTTTCTTTGCCCCAGTAAAGGCTCCTTCCTCATATCCAAACATTTCAGATTCGAATAATTCAGGTGGAATGGCTCCACAGTTTATCTTTACAAAAGGTTTTCTAGCTCTCCTACTACTATTGTGTATTGCTTGGGCAAAAAGCTCTTTCCCCGTTCCACTTTCTCCAGTAATTAGTATAGATGAATCGCCCTTAGCAATTTTATCTGCAAACTTTGCAACAGATAAAAATGCTTTACTACTACCTATAAGCTTATCAAAGGTATATGTGGCTTTATTTCCTTCGATTAACTCATTCTTATAAAATTGAACTTCCTTTTCTAAATGAGATATTTTGCTGCTCAATATCTTAAAATTGTCTATATCCTTAAACATTACTCTACCTATAGCACCTCTAATTTTACCATTTATTATTATAGGCACCCTCATAGATATCATTTTATGTTCATTTACTTCTTGGATATCTCCAACCTCCCTAAAGCCAGTTTTAGCTATAACATGTAGCTTAGTATTTGGTATAATCTTAGTTACATGAGTTCCTTCAGGATTTTTACACCCTAAAAATTCTTTGTAACCTTCAGTCATCATTGTAATAATTCCATCTTCATTAACAACTACAATATATTCATTGAGACTATTTAATGCAAAATTAAGTATTTCTTCATCAACCTTAACAATCTTCATAAGCTATACCTCCTAACAAAATATACCCTTAATGCATAAATTTAATAAACTTGTTACATTTCATACACATAATTATACTACATTAATAATTTCACTAACTATATAAAACACGTAAACTCTTATACTAAATCCATTGTCCATCTGCTCCAAATATTTTCTTTAAATGCATTACTGCAAAATTCCCTGTAATTCCAACAAAAATTCCTGTTCCAATTCCCGCAATACTCATTATTGGAAGGTATAACATAATTCCCATGGTCTTCACTATCAAGGACGCTGCAATAAGTTGTCCTACATTATGAAATACTGCCCCTACACAACTAACCCCAATTATACTTATCTTTTCTTTACCAATAGATTTTATAAATACCATAAACAAATAACTTAAGATTCCTCCCGCTAAACTATATATAAGACGAGAAATACTTCCACCAAACATTACAGATAGTAATATTCTTAAAAATAATACTAAGAAGGCTTCCTTATAGCTTAAAGTATATAATGCAATTACTGTAATAATGTTAGCAAGGCCTAGCTTTGCACCAGGGGTTATAAATGGTACAGGTATCATCCCTTCAAATATGTGTAAAACCAATGACATGGCTACAAGTAGGGATATATATATCATTTTTCTAATGTTGTTACTGATATCTTTATTATTCATATGTCACCTCAACGAGAAATTACATCTTCTTCACTATTATTGTTTGCATCGCCTACAATTTCAACAATTAACTTATTAGGAAGACATACTATCTTTTCTCCAACTTTATCTATAAATCCTGCACTCTTACATATCTGATCTGTACAATCTGCATCAACAACTCCCACTGATCCATCATGTACAACTACTTTATTAAATCCGTAATTAGATTCAAATGTGAACTCTTGATCTTGCTCTTCATTTAACGACACTCTTTCTTTTTCCTTACCATCTATAGAAATAACTGCGTAAACTTTGCCTTTATAACTCTTTTGATACTTAGTCAACATAATGTATGGCACAAATGATATAACTAATAATACAATTATTATTACTACATCTAATTTTTTCATTATCTTCATATTTCATCCCACTCTTTTATATTATTATCTTCAAACACCGTAATTTTAATCTATTATTATTATATCAGTAAATTTCATGTTTATAAAATAACTTTCTTTTTATAAACTACTCTTTTTGTAAATTTCACATAAATCATATACATTTAAAGTAATTTTTAATTAAAAATTATTACATAATATTTAATCACTTAAAAATATTGTAAATATATAAGTATAACAAGTAATTTTTAACATTTTTTTACAAACATATTTACTGTGTTTACCATTTAATATATAATATATTTATAGGAATTTAATTTTTAAGGGGGCTTTACAATGAATAAAAAAGTTATAGCTTTATTAGGATCAGTTGTTTTAACTGCAGGAATGTTAGTTGGATGTGGTTCAAAGGGAATGAAAGACGGAAGCTACAATGCTGAATTCGATACATTTGACGCTCACGGCTGGAAAGCTCAAGTTTCAATTAAAGTTGCTGATGGAAAAATCATTGAGTCTACTTTTGATTATGTAAACGAAGCTGGAGATTTAAAAAGCAAAGATGCTGGATACCAAGAAAAAATGACTGCTGCTTCCGGAATAGGCCCTGTAGAATTTTCATCTCAATATCCTGCTGATCTTGTAGCAAAACAAGACCCAACAAAAGTTGATACTATAACTGGTGCAACTACTTCTGGAGATAACTTCAAAACTTTAGCTGATGCAGCAATACAATATGCTAACGATGGAAAAACTGAAACTGCAATAGTGAAAGCAGCTAAGTAATAGTTTAAAAAATATTTATATTTCAATTAAGACTTTAGGATTTTCCTAAAGTCTTATCTTTATTTGAAGCTACATTTAAAATATTAGAAAAAATGCACTATCTAATATATACTATTACTTAATATATGATAATATAAATATATTGCTTATAAGAAATATCTAATAAACTATAGACTTTTATTAGTACTACATAAATACAGGGAGGATATTATGAAGACTTTAAAAAAACTTTCTATACTCTTAGTTTCAATTTTAATCACTGTTATGGTTACAGGTTGTGCAGATAAAAACTCATCTACTACATCCACTAACCCTACTAGTAAAACTCAGTTGGCTTTAGGAACTGTTTGTACCATAACCCTATATGATAACTCTGATGTTGAAGTTATCGATAAAGCCTTTGCAAGGTTAACAGAACTTGAGAACATCTTAAGTATAAATAAAACGGGTACCGAATTAGATGAGGTTAACAATATGGCTGGAATCTCTCCAGTTAAAGTTAGCAATGATACCATGCAGGTAGTAGTTAAGGGGTTGGAGTATTCTAAGCTTTCTAATGGTTCACTTGATATTACTAT
Organism: Clostridium sp.; assembly: GCF_036646415.1. Taxonomy (GTDB): domain Bacteria; phylum Bacillota; class Clostridia; order Clostridiales; family Clostridiaceae; genus Clostridium_J. Next base: position 32,897 of record NZ_JAVXMF010000010.1, read on the forward strand.
AGGACCTTTAGTTAAACTTTGGGGAATTGGAACTGAAAGTGCTAGACTTCCATCTGAAGCTGAAATAGATAAGAAAAAAGCATTGATTGATTATAACTTAGTTGAAGTTGATGAAACTAAAAATACTATTTTTCTTAAAAATTCTGATATGATTATTGATTTAGGTGCCATTGCAAAGGGTTATGCTGCTGATGAAGTAGTTAAACTCCTAAAAGACAATGGTGTTTCTAGTGCAATAATTGACTTAGGTGGAAATATATTTGCCCTTGGTAAAAAACAAGATGGTTCTCCTTGGAAGGTTGGAGTACAAAATCCTGAGAAGTCCGGTAGTGATACTATAGGATTTGTTACTACTAGTGATAAATCCATTGTTACCTCTGGAGTCTATGAAAGATACTTTGAGTTTGAAGAAAAGAGCTATCACCATATATTAAATCCTGAAACTGGTTATCCTTATGAAAAAGGTATTTTAGGTGTATCAATCGTGTCTGATACTTCTATAGATGGAGATTCACTTTCAACTACCCTATTTGCTCTTGGAGTTGATGACGGCCTAAAACTTATTGAATCTCTAGACCATGTTGATGCTATATTTATAACTAGAGATCATAATCTATACCTATCCTCAGGATTTAAGGATATATTTACTTTAACTAATGACGACTTTAAAATTAAATAAAACCTAATTATCATTATAGAAACCCTTGAATTGTAGTTTTTCTTTTTCTACAATTCAAGGGTTTTTCTTATTTATAATAGATTATTCAAATTGCCATCAATACTTCTTTTCTAGGATTATATTAATCTATGACATCTATTTTTACTATAAACAACATTACACTCTACTTGTTTACTGTACTTTAACACTTCTACCTTAATGAAGTTCATGATAATTTCAATCTCTTCATTCTCTATCATCTTTTTATTATGCTCATCATCAATACTTTTAATAGTATCATTCACTACAGATTTATCTACAGCTAACTCAGCTATAGCACCTTCAAATATCTCTTTAACATCTCCTTGAAGTTTATCTGAAATTCCTTGTAAATGTTGATTTATATTTCCACTAAGGATGGCACTAATATTTTCTTTATTTTCTATAACTTGATTTTTTATCTTAACTCTAGAATTTTCTGCCTTCTCTTCTGACTTCATAAACATCACTTTAATGCCCTCAGTTACTGTACTTAAAAACTTTTCATTTGGAATTACTGTAACTTCATAGTTAATACTATTTAAGAACTCATCATAGTAATCTAAAAATCCTTTTATTACCTCCTCAAGTGGTTTTGAAGGTATTAACTTTATTTTACTTCTAAATTCTGGATACACAGATGCTACATCATTTCTATTTTCACTTATCTTTTCTATGCTCTCTTTATGATATCCATATAACTTAGAATATTTAGCTATATAAACTTCAAATTGTTCTAGCATTAACCCATAAATATTTTTATTGCACCACTTTACAATGGCTTCACCAAAAATCTTCTCTGCTTGAACCTTAAGGGTTGCAATATCCTCTAAGTCATCAATAGAATCTAAATTTTTTTCTATTAGATCCGGAATTACACTAGCTATTTTAGCATCAGCATATTTCCCTAGGAAATCAATGTCCCCTTGAATCTTAGAAATAAACTCATTGTAGTTAGCTTTAATTTCATCCTCTATATTTGTATATTCATCTAAACATTCCTTAAGGGTATGTCTTCTTTCCTTATAAACCCCATTTGTAAACTTAATATCTTCAGTTATTGCATCCAGTGTGGTGTTAACCCCATTAGTAAAATTCTTAAACTTTAATGGTATTACAGCCTTCATATCATCTCCCATTATAGCTTCTAAAAGAGTTTTAGGCTCTGAAAAATCTTGTAAATCTATAACTTTGATTTCCTCTTTATAGACTAATAAATTTTCTATTAGCATTTTGTTATAGTTTACGTTCTCTTTAGTATATTTACCATCAGCTCTATTTATAAGTAATATTACATCTGTATCTCTGCTAACCTCTAATATATGTTTAAGATAAGTAATATCGATATCTCTTAATTCCTTATGTCCATCTATTACAATAATATTCTTATCTGCAATGTTAGCATTAATAGATTTCTCATAGGTTACAATGCATCTACTTAAATCCTTAAATATATTTCTTTTTACCACTACATCATAGGCATAATTATTCTTAATATCTTCATTTACACATAGTTCTTCATTACTTATAAACACTATATCCTTATCTTCTCTAAAAATACTTTCACCTATAATTGCATTTAAGGTTTCTTCAACAAATTTGTTTTGTATTGCATTTATACCAACCATAATCTTCTTACTATTATTTCTAGCCATATCACTTAAGCTAATTCCAGATTTTATTCCATATCTTCCGCATACCTCTTCTATGTTTTTATATAATACAGCCCAAGGATATTCGTCTAATTTATAGTTATCTCCTTTAACATTGTTTCTACATATTTCTTCACACTCTATAACATAACTATGTATATCCTTATTGTTATTATAAACCTCAATTATTGAAGCTAATTTAGTAGCTGCTTCTAAACCTTTTTCATAGCTTTCATTCTGAATTGCTGTATTCATAAGATAGAATGTAAAATCAAATTCATACTCTCTTAAATATACTTTATTATATTTGCATATTCTTATATCTTCATAGATTTCATTAAGTACAGTTATAGCTTGTGAACAATTAATAAAATCATTTTGTTTATAATTAATTTTATTAAAGGATTTTTTCAAGTAATCTAATAACCTTATCACTGATAATTCAACTGATCTAACATTCTTATATAAACTTAAAATTATATTACTCCACTCTACAACCTTTAAATCGCCCATCAGTATCTCACTGAATTCTATAACCTCATCTACACAATCTATACTTAGTTCCTCAGCAGTTACACATATATTATTTATAGCGTTTATCCAATGAGTTATATTATTCTTATTATATTCCCCAATAGCAATATCTAAAGCATTATAGTAATTCTTAGATGTAGTTAAATACTCCACCACATCTATATTTATATTCTTATAACTTGGACATATTTTTATTATGCTTCTTGCAGCATCATTAGCTTTGTCTGGAAGATTTAACACCTTACTCACTCTATAGGTTGAGTAGTGTTTCTGTAAATATAGAATTTCCTCTTCTCCAATCATGCTTTCATAAAGAGCTAAAGCTTCTTCAACCTCAACCATATCTCCAAGATTTTTTCTAGCCCACATTAAAAGTTCAAAGAAAACTACTCCATTTTTTTGTCCTAATTCCTCTGTTTGAAATCTATTTCCACCCTTTAAAAACTCTTCCATAATATCTATTACCTTAGTAAAGTACGATTTAGATAATTCAATATTATTTTCTAAGAAATATATCTCTCCTAAAGAAAAGTAGGCAATTACCAAACTCTTTAAATCCTTATATTCCATATTTCCAATAACTTTATAATCTAATTTTTCTATAACCTTTAAGAAATATTCTTTATTATTCTTATTATCTATATCAACATTATATATATTTTTTAGACTCCAATTATGATACCTCTTAAGCACTAAACATGGTCCACAACTAATACTACTATTGCTCATATCTAAATAAAAATTTAATTTACTCATATTATTTTCACATTGTTCTAAAAATCTAATTTGTTTATTTAATGACAATTTACTCACACCTTCGCTTTTAATCTTTAAAACTCTTACATCTTTACATAGCTATATGTAATTTTATCATACTATTTTATTAATATAAATGAACTTTATATTAATATATAACTTGAAAATTCTAACATTTTATTAATCTAATTCATAAAAAACTTTATATTTAGGTATTCACAAATTTAAATTTATGTGTATAATATAATTATATAGTATTCAGACCATATTAGTCAGAATTAAAGACGATGATGAAGGAGAGTAACATAGATACAAGTTACAGAGAGGAAATGTTGATGAGAATTTTCCACTGATGATTTATGTGAAGTGCCCTTTAGAGTTGAAGCTTGAAGTTATAGTAGAGTTTTCCAGGTTGGCCTGTTATAGCCATAGGATATATTTGTATCCGAAATTAAGGTGAGATATATTTATATCTAATTAGGGTGGGACCGCGAAGTTAAGCTTCGTCTCTATAAATAGAGATGGGGTTTTTTTATTATCTTTTTTTATGTTTTTATTTTACTTTTATAGGAGGTATATTATGATTTACGAAAATTTATTACAAATGGTGGGAAATACACCAATACTAAAATTAAATAACATCACTGACCATACCATGGCTACTATATATGTTAAGCTTGAAAAGTATAATCCAGGTGGCAGTGTTAAAGATAGAGCTGCATTAAGCATGATAGCGGCGGCGGAAAAAAGTGGGAAGCTAAAACCTGGTGGCGTAATTGTTGAGCCTACTAGTGGTAATACCGGCATAGCTTTGGCTATCATGGGAAAATTAAAGGGATATAAAGTTATTATTATAATGCCAGATACTATGACTATAGAGAGACGAAATCTTATGAAGTTATATGGCGCTGAATTAATATTAACTGATGGAAAGAAAGGTATGACTGGAGCAATTGAAAAAGCAAAGAATTTAGTAGCTGAAAATCCTTCTTATTTCCTTCCTAATCAATTTTCTAATGTAGACAATGTGGAGGCTCATTATGAAAATACTTCTTTAGAAATTCTTAATGATTTACCTGATCTTGATGGATTTGTAGCTGGTATTGGTACTGGTGGAACTATAAGTGGAGTTGGCAAAAGACTTAAAGAAGTCCTTCCTAATATAGTGATTAACGGTGTGGAACCTGAGTCTTCCCCTATTATATCTAAAGGCGTAAGTGGACCTCACAAAATTCAAGGTATAGGTGCTGGATTTATACCTGATATATATTTAGATAATGTTGTTGATAAAATAACCACAGTTAAAGATGAAGATGCTCTTAATACAAGTTTAATGGTTAGTTCTAAAGAGGGCTTATTCCTTGGACCATCATCTGGCGCTGCAATATTCACAGCTATTTCTCTAGCAAAAACCTTAGGTCCTGGTAAAAAAGTTCTTGCAATATCTCCAGATGGAGGAGAGAAATATTTATCTATGGATTATATTAATAAAGCAGGTTCTTTAGATGATTAAGAATTTAATATTAAATATTAAGAAAAAAGATCCAGCTATTAAAAGCACACTAGAAACATTGCTATATCCTTGTTTATACGCAATAATTTTCCATAGAGTATGCTCCTTTTTCTATAAACACGAGTTTTATTTTTTAGCACGACTACTTTCTCAGATTAGTCGTGGACTTACTGGTATAGAAATACACCCTGGTGCAACTATTGGTGAAAATTTATTTATTGACCATGGTATGGGTGTAGTAATTGGTGAAACCGCTGTAATTGGAGATGATGTAACAATATATCACGGAGTTACCTTGGGCGGTGTAGGTTATGATAAAAAAGGTAAGAGACACCCCTCTATAGGCAATAATGTAACCCTTGGTGCGGGTGCAAAATTACTTGGTCCTATCACCATTGGCAACAACGTTAAAATTGGAGCAAATTCTGTAGTTTTACATTCAATTCCCGATAACTCTACAGCCGTTGGTTCTCCAGCAAAAGTAGTAGTAAATGTTAAATACAATTCATTTTATCAAATATAATTATAAGAAAAACCACTAAGGTAGAATAAAATTTATACCTTGGTGGTTTTTCTATTAATCCATATTTATTAATGTAAAAATTTAATAAGTACTTTCCCATTTATATCTGAGTGTCCACATTCTTCTTTGTTTCGTTAGGAATGCTCACAACTAAAATTTTGCATAGTTTATTTGTGTAGTTTGCATAATTGTGGTCAACCGTAGATTTAAAATGTGCTGAATCTCCTGGATACAGATATTGCTTGTCATCGTTTATAAATAATGTAATAATACCCTCTAGTACATAAATAAATTCTTCACCATCATGATGATATGTACTAAGTGATTCATCTGTTTCACTAGGTAATATTTCAATTAATCTAGGTAATAGTGCCTTATCTTCATGATTATTTGATAATATATAGTTTATATACTTGGAATTATCTATCTTATATATGTCTCTTTCGTAACTTTTCTGTGTAAATCTCTCTCTTCTTTTTGTAGTTGATAATAAAAAATATGACAATTCCACTTCTAAAGCCTCTGCTATATTAAGTAAAGAATCTGTAGCTATACTTGTAAGACCTCTTTCAAGCTGTGATAAAAATCCAGTAGATAAGGATGTCTTTTCACTTAACTCTTTTAATGTCATTTTTTTATTTGTTCTAAGCTCTTTAATTTTACCACCTATGATTTTATTCAATAATTCCACCTCTTTGTATTATTAACTTTTATGTCATTTAATTTTTCATACTAATATTATTACTCAATACCAATACAATGTCTAGTTTATTTTTTGTATGCACATATATGTATTTACAGCTTTCACTCTTGCTTATTATTTACAAAAAGCCTCTATAATTATCATATAGAAGCTTTTAAATATTTAAAATAACTCTCTTTATCCTAATGACACATCTAAAACCATCATAATTACAAACCCAAGTAATGTTCCCATTGTTGCAAGATCTGTATTCCCTCCTAATTGAGACTCTGGAATTAACTCCTCTACAACTACAAATATCATAGCTCCTGCTGCAAATGATAGTGCATATGGAAGTAGTGGTCTCATTGCACCAACTGCTATTACTCCAAGTACTGCAGCTATAGGCTCTACAATTCCTGATGCTTGACCATATAGGAAGCTCTTCGTCCTAGATAACCCGTCTCTTCTTAGTGGAAGTGATACTGATGCCCCTTCCGGAAAGTTTTGAATGCCAATTCCAATAGCTAATGCTATTGCGCCAGCAAGGCTTGTAGATTCTAATCCATATACAATCCCACCAAAAGCTACTCCTATAGCAAGTCCTTCCGGAATATTATGAAGAGTTATTGCAAGTACTAAAAGCACACTTCTCTTCCATCCTGTCTTTATCCCTTCTGCATCTTCAGTTTTAAATCCAACATGTAGATGTGGTAATACCCTATCTATCATTAGTAAGCATACTCCACCTAATAAAAATCCAACCGTTGGTGGAATCCACTCAATAACTCCCATATCACCACTCATTTCAATGGATGGTGCTAAAAGTGACCAAAAGCTAGCTGCAATCATTACTCCTGCAGCAAATCCCATCATTATGTCTAATACTTTTCTATTTATACTTTTAAAGAAAAATACTAATGCTGCACCCAAAGCTGTAACTCCCCAAGTAAAGAGAGTAGCTAAAAATGCTTGCATTTCTGGCGTTAATCCTTTAAACCAATTCAATTGTCCCACCTCGTCATAAGCTTATATTAATATAATATTAAAACTTATATAAAGTGATAATAGTTTTCCAATTTAATTTTTAATTTGCTATATCCATAATATAATAAATAGATAGAAATAAGTACATTTCATCTTCTCATATAATATATAGATTACAACAAATAAACCATAGCCTAATTAATTAGACTATGGTTTAAATCAGTGTTAATTATTACATCATATTGTCCTAACTCAACCGCTTCGGATTATTGATTTACTAGAGGCTCTGGTAATGTCAAAATCTAAAATACAACAACTCTACAAATGGCGTTCGCTCGGATAATATTTATGTCAATTTCAACAATCACTTAAAACATAGCCATTAACGTTTCTTTTTAGATTTTTTTACAGTTGTCTCATATCTATAGAATAATGCCAATGCCACAATTGAGAAGAATATTGGTCCTGCAATACTCCATACAGTTTTAGCAATATCTCCCCCCATAGCTGGTTCTATAATAGAGAATATATTAGCGAAACCAACTGTTGCTGTTACTATCAAAGTCAGAATTATAGTAATTGCTTTATTCTTAAAAACTACAAAAGGTTTTGGTATATTATCACGCATTTTAAATGATATAAATGCTCCTGATAAAAACATGTAAGGAATTGTCATTGCTACATTTGTCATGGCTACTAGTATTGCGAAGAATTCTTCCATAACATTTCCACCAAATGATATTAGTAGAATTATTATAATTACCACAATGGCTTGAATAGTCATAGCATTCAAAGGCATACCGTTTTTCATTGTTGCCATTTTATCTGGGAATAATCCTTTAGGCGATCCTGCTATTAACTGTTTAAGTGGTGCATAGGTCATAGTAAAGAATGCACCTGTAAGAGCAAGTAACATTGATAATCCAACGAATCTACCTACCCAGTTTCCTATTTGGATAGATGTAGCTTGTGACGCTCCAAATGTTGTTCCTAATTGAAACCCTAGATTGTTCATTATAAGATATCCTACGTTACCCATGTGGACTACTTCTCCATACTTGCCGTTTACACCAAGAATTGCATCCCAATTTGTAAATATTCCTGTGCAAAATAGTCCAACTGAATATCCAACAGCTATAACTATTGCAGATATTGCAAGTCCTTTAGGAAAGGTTTTCTCTGGCTCCTCTGTTTGGTCTACCAGCCCTCCAACAACCTCTATACCTCCAAAAGCAAAGATAGCAAAAACTAAAAATGACATTGCAGATATAGGATTTTGATAGTCAGGATTTGGCGAACTAAAAAATGATGCTGCATTAACTATAGGTTGTGCTAACTCACCACCATTTCCTATCAAAATAGCTATAGCTCCAACAATTAATACTATATTAAGAGCTGCTACTGCTGTACCACCTATAGATGTTATCTTCTTAATTTTTTCTATTCCTTTGGTTGAAATATAAGTAACAAATATAATCCATACTATACCTAATATCCCAAGAGTTTTAGTTGCACTGAGACCAAATAAACTCCAAGTCTTCGTCATGTCTGTTCCTGATATAGCATTAGATAGAGTAACCCATATTCCTGATGATACATTCACCATCCATATTACTGCTGATGAATACCACATAAATGTTCCCACAAAGGCATACTTAGCATTTACGGACTTCTCCATCCATGAATAAATACCCCCAGTTTGATTTTTAAATGCGGCACCATATTCTGCCATCATAAAAGCGAATGGAATAAAAAACAATATTCCAGCCCCAATGAAGAATGGTATAGAACCATATCCCATTAAGTAAAAAGATCTTGGCATGTTATTAAAACCATATACTGATGTAAAAATCATTAGAATTAATGCTGTAATTGATAACTTTTCTGTGCTATTATCCTTTGATGACATTCTTTTTCCTCCTTTGTATAATTAATTTAATTTATCAAATTATCCTATGTAGGTTATTAAATTATCTACATAATATTAATATATTATTTCACCACAAATAATAATTATGTAAAAAAATAAGAAACCATAAATATCTTTTACGGTTTCTTACTACTCTATAAATATATTTTTAAAATAGTTATTGATAAAGGTTTTAACACGCCTTTAAACATAACCTTAATTAAAAATATTTGTTTATCTAAATTACTCTAGTTGCATTTTTGAGCCATTCACATTCCTGATTATTTAAGTAAGGACTTAATTTATTAAACACTTCACTATGATAACCATTTACCCACTGTTTCTCTTCTTCATTTAATAATGATACTTCAATGGCATCTAACTCATATGGGCAGAAGGTTAACTCTTTAAAGCATAGGAATTTACCAAATTCAGTTTCTTCATGTGGCTGAACAGCTATAAGATTTTCAATTCTTACACCATGCTTACCTGCTCTATAAATACCTGGCTCATTAGATAAAACCATACCTTCCTCTAAAGTTACAGGATTTAATTCTCTTCTTATTCCTTGTGGCCCTTCATGTACATTTAACAAGTAGCCTACCCCATGTCCTGTACCATGCTTATAATCAAGTCCTCTACTCCAAAGTGCTCTTCTTGCTAAGATATCAAGATTGCATCCGTAAGTTCCTTCTAAAAATATTGCATTACCAAGATTTAAGTGACCCTTAAGTACTAAAGTATAATCTATTTTCTCTTCCTCAGTTAAATCTCCAAGTGCTATGGTTCTAGTTATATCAGTAGTTCCATCTATATATTGAGCTCCTGAATCCACTAAGAATAATCCCTTAGCTTCTAGTTTTGAGTTTGTTTCTTCTGACGCTTTATAGTGAATTATAGCTCCATGAGGTCCATATCCTGCAATAGTATCAAAGCTTACATCTATAAAGTCAGTTCCCTCAGCTCTAAAGTTTCTTAATTTATCTGAAGCTGACATCTCTGTTATTTCTTCCTTATCAACACTTTCCTTAACCCATTTTATAAACTTAACTACAGCTACTCCATCTTTAATATGAGCAGCCTCTATATTTTTAAGTTCCACTAAATTTTTTCTTGCTTTTAAATCTGTAGTGATATTTCTTTTTTCCACTATTTTTACTGAAGAATCTATAGCTTCTTTAAGCCATACATTAGTTTTTGATGTGTCAAAAGTAATACTTCCGCCAACCTGCTTCAGCTCTCCTACAATCTCATTATATTCTTTTATTTTTATGCCATTTTTATTTAAGAAATTAGAAACTTCATCACTTACCTTTTCCTTATCTACGTATAAGGTGTAGCTATTATCACTAATTAGAAAATAACTTAGAAATACAGGATTGCAAGACACGTCGCCGCCCCTTAAGTTTAAAAGCCACGCTATATCGTCTAAGGACGCTAATAATAAGTTATTTACATGACATTTTTTCATTTCTTCTTTAACTAAAGCTAACTTTTCTTCTACAGTTTTTCCTGCATACTTATCCTCATGGATGAAGATTTTTGCCTTTGGCATTGCTGGTCTATCACTCCAAATTACTTCAAAAATATCTTCTTCAGGTTTTATTTTAATATCCTTTTCCACCAAAGCATCCTTTAGACCATTAAGTTCAGAAACAGTAAGAACTTTTCCATTAAAGCTCACAGTTCCACCTACTTTTACATTGTCTAAAATCCACTCTGTATAACTCTTAACCCCTGGTTCTCCCATACGCTCTAATATATATTCTGTACCCTTAATTTGCTCCGCTCCTTGTAAAAAATATCTTCCATCAGTCCACAAATGAGCCTCACTAGGAGTTATAACTACAGTTCCTGCTGAGCCAGTAAATCCTGAAATCCATTGTCTTACTCTAAAATATTCACTAACATACTCACTTCCATGATTATCTGAACTTGGAATAATAAATGCATCTATCTGTTTTTCCTTCATTACATTTCTTAAACTTTCAATTCTTGAGTTAATATTCAATTTAATCGCCCCTCACAATAAATTTTACTTTTTTGTATAGTATGCCACCCCAACAGTTTTAGGTCCAACATGACATCCAATAACTGGTCCGATACACTGTATTTCTGCATCAATATTTAAAACTGCCTTAACCTTACTAGCTAAAGCTTTACCTTCTTCTTCACAGTTAATGTGATGCACTATAAGTTCTCCTAGCTCATTGTTTTTTATATCTTCGACTACTTTATCTAAAATTTTCAAAATAGCCTTCTGTTTAGTTCTTACTTTATCAAATACCGAGGTTTTTCCATCTTCAACAGTAAGTATTGGTCTTATCTGAAGAAGTGCACCAAATAAAGCTGAAGCTCCGCCTATACGTCCGCCTTTTTTTAGATACTCTAAAGTATCTGGAACAAATAAAAATCTACTTCTTTTCATTAAATTCTTTGCGCCTTTAACTACCTCATCTATAGACATTTGTTCTTCTGCAAGTTTTGCAGCTTCAATGACTGCATATCCCATCTGCATACAATTAGATCTAGAATCTATAATTTCAATTTTTGCATCTGGATATTTTTCTATTATCATAGTCTTTACAATCTGATTACATGTAGAGTACGTACCACTCATATCAGAGGATATAAATATTCCTACTGCTTCATTGCCTTCTGATATAATTTTTTCAAATACACTATATAAATCCTCGATAGTTGGTTGAGATGATGTTGGTATGTTTTCTAGCTGTGATAACTTTTTATAAAAGTCATCATTATCTATTTCAACTTCTTTGTATCCCTCACCTTCCATAACTATCCCAAGTGAAACTACAGTAATATCATATTTTTCAATAAGTTTCTTAGGTATATAACTTGTGCTGTCTGTTACTATTTTTATACCCATATTTATACCTCCAAGTAATACTAATTTCTATTAAGTCAATTTTAATACATAAATAACATTATACTACTTCTTATTAAAAAAATTCACTAAAGTTTAACTGTTTATAAAAATGTATCATTAAACTATACAAATTTTTAAATAAAAGGAGCTGTTTCAAATTAAGTATGTTTTAAATCAGTGTTGAAATTGGACTTATATTATTACTCATAAGTTATCCAAAATATTAAAATCCAATTTCAATATTTTTATAAAACATAGTTAAATCATATATTTGAAACATGACCTTAGCATATCTTAAAAAATATTACTACTAATTAGAATAAATAACATAAGCTCTACAAGTTCATTATTTGCACCTAATGTATCTCCCGATTGTCCGCCTATTCTACTGTTACAGAAAGAGTTAAATAGCATAGATACTATAAGTCCTCCTGCTAAAAGTATTAATACAGCCCCTACTCCAAAGAACAAATTCCCAATAAGTATAGTTAAAGCTAGTGCTCCTGTAAAATACATAACATTTGTATTTCCAATATATAAGTTTCCTGTTCCCTCTTTCTTAGCACTTTTACCTATTAAAGATATAAATACTGTAAATAATCTACTAATCATAGGAATTACTATTATCATATATCCCATGGATTTCACTCCGATATAATAAATTCCTAGAGCTTTTATAGCTATATCAATAATAACTGCAATAACCCCAAAAGATCCTACTCTACTATCCTTCATGATTTCAATAATTCGTTCTCTACTTCTAAAAGAGAAAAATCCATCACAGGTATCTCCAAGTCCATCCATATGAAGTCCCCCTGTAATCATTATTCCTACAAGTACTGTAATTATTGCTGCCATAGGTAATGGCATCCATAAAGAAGTTATATAAAATGCTCCATACTCAATTGCTCCTAAAATTGCTCCTACTACTGGAAAATATAAAGTAGCTTTTTTAAAATTCTCTTTTTCACAAGCAAGTGATATATTAACAGGTATTCTAGTTATAAATTGAAATAATAACAAGAAATTATTAAAAATTATCTTTTCTTTATCTATTGCACCTATAAGCATTATCGCAGTTATAGCTACAATTTCTACACCCTTAACCATAAATTATTCTCCTATCCTTTTATTCTTAACCCTTGACCACAACATACTAAATATACTTCATCACAAGTATTTGCCACATGTTGATTTATAAACCCTTGGATATCTCTAAATATCCTCGATAATCTATTTTCTGGCACTATACCCCATCCAATTTCATTAGTAATTAGTACAACCTCTTTGTCAAGTTCTCTGCACTTTTCTAAAAATAATGTAAACTGTTCTTTTATGCTCTTACATATCTCATCAACTTTCTTATCACTAATATTGTCGTAATCCATTTCTATATCGAACATTAAATTAGTAGTCATTATAGTAACGCAATCTAAAAATATATGTTTTTCATTGTAATTCTCTATTTGTAAATGTAAATCCTTATAACTTTCTAAAGTTCCCCATTTTTGATTTCTACTATCTTGATGTTTTTTTATTCTATGCCTCATCTCTTCATCTGTAACTATAGCTGTCGCAATGTATAATACATCATCTATGCCTTTAAATATATTCTCACCAAAGGTACTTTTTCCACTTCTACATCCACCGGTGACTAAAGTTAATTTACTCATAATTCTTCCTCCTTTGACTTTTCTTAATTTCTAGATGTTTTATTGGCATAAAAGCCTATTATTCCACAGGACTTATGCTATTAATATAAAAATATCCATGTTCTAAGCTGATTACTGATACATCTGCATTGTTAGAAGCAAATCTCCAATAGGTATCAAGATTTTCATCTAGAATATAAGAATATATTGCTCTTATAATTCCTCCATGGGTACATATTAGAATATTGTCACTTTCTTCTTCCTTTATATCCTCCATGAAACTCCTTACTCTAAGATACACCATTCGAAATCTTTCACCATTTTCCGGGCAATAATCCTTCCAATCCAATGTCCACTTATCATATTCTTCCTTGAATTCTATCTGTAACTCACTAAAAGTTTTCCCCTCAAATACTCCAAAATCTCTCTCATTTATCCTAGGATCTATTATAATATTATTTCCTTTATATATGTTTTTAAGAGTTTCCTTAGCCCTCTTTTTCTCACTACAAAATACCTTAGTAAACTCTATATCTTTTAATTTATTGCCTAAAGCTTCGGCCTGTCCTCTACCTTTTTCTGTAAGGTCACAATCTATACTTCCATAATAGGTTTTCTTAACATTTTCTTCTGTTTCGCCATGTCTAACTATATATATTTTCAAAAATTACATTCATCTCCTTAAATTAATTTTCTTGTCTTATATCCACATAGTCCTCAATGTCTATTCCAGCCTCATTAAAAGAATCCATATTATTCATTGTAAAAATAGCACTTTCCATTATTCCAAAAGCAATAGGACATCCGCTACCTTCTCCTAGTCTCATTCCTAAACTAAACATAGGTTCAAGTCCTAAGCTTTTCATAGCATACTCCGCTCCTGGTTCTGCTGATAAATGCGATGCAAACATATAGCTACACACCTTAAGATTTAACTCCTTAGCACAAATTGCAGCAGCAGAAGATATAAGCCCATCTATTACTACTGGAATTTTATATATAGCACCACCTAAAAATACGCCACAAAGTCCAGCTATATCAAAGCCTCCTACCTTGCTTAGTACATCTATAACATCACTTTTGTCAGGCTTGTTCACTTCTATAGCTTTCTTAACCATGGCCTTTTTATGTGTTAATCCATCATCTGTTAATCCTGATCCCTTTCCTACTATTATTCCACTATCAATACCTGAAAAAACACTTATAATTGCAGCGGATGTAGCAGTATTCCCTACTCCCATTTCTCCCGTTCCAATTAAATCATAGCCTTGCTCTTTAAGATCTTTTACAATATCAATTCCAATTCTTATAGCTTTAATAGCTTCCTCTCTAGTCATGGCAGGACCCTTAGTCATATTACTTGTACCATATCTTATTTTTCTATTTATTATCTTAGAATTTTTAAAATCTTTGTCTACCCCAATATCTACCACTGTAATATCACTATTGTAGTATTTGCTTAAGTTACATACACCTGTAGTTCCCTTTGTGAAATTTTCTGTCACAGTAGCCGTTACCTCTCTTGGACAAGAAGAAACGCCCTCAGCTTGTATCCCATTATCACTACACATTATAACTATAGTTTTCTTGTTAATATCTCTTATATATGATCCCTTAATACCACTAAGACGTACTACTGTCTCCTCTAGTACACCAAGACTTCCTATAGGCTTGCTTAAGTTATCTATATAATTTTTCGAACTTTTTATAGCTTTCTTATCTAACACTTCAATACTTTCTATTAATTCTCTTAATTTTTCCAATGTTATCACCTCATATAAAATTTTGAAAATAGACTTTGTTTTAAATAACTGTTGGTTACGACATTATACTTAGATAATATTAATGTCATTTTTAACACTCTAATAAAACATATCTAAAATTTATAATTACTACTTTATTTAATATTCATCTTAGCACTCTATCATGTTACTAAAATAAAAGTTATAACGGAAACTCCTTCTCTCTTTGTTCGAATGAGTAACTTCCACTTACCAAATGTAAGATTTTTTCCCTCACTTTTGAAACTCATTCTCCCTTTGTTCGAATGAGTAACTTCCACTAACCAAATATAAACTTTAGAATGTCAATTAAAATGCCCTTATCCTAGGGATAAGGGCATAAATACAGACTATCAAAAATAAATTAATTTAAAATATCCTGCCTAAAGCTTCCCTCCGAAGTTCTAACTTGCAAAGTCTTAGGCAGGTCTCCTGACTCACGGCTTATCCTTATCATTCCTTCCCAGCTTTTATGCCAGTGGTGTTATGACTTGTATCCGTACACAGTAGCGGGGGCTGTAGTGGATTTTAACCACTTTCCCTATTAAACTTAAAGTACCTTAAAACTATTATTCAACTACTTTAGATTATATACTACTGATATAACTTATTCAACAATCTTTATGGATTACACAATAGAATCATTAAAAGCTCTTTTTATTTAATCAATTCAATTAATCCCTTAGTCTATTTAATTCATTAATGTATAATCATCTATTCTTTCCTCGATAATTTTATCTGGATACAATGCCATAACATTATCATCTTCTATTAATTTATAGAATCTCGTTGAATAACTCACCATAAATTTACTATTAGGTAATGTAAATCTTAATATTTCTCCATAGCAATTAGGTTTTCCCCCTGATGGCTCTCCAACTATAAATCCATTAGTCTCCCATTTAAATCTATAGGCATTTAATAGTGCTGATGAAAATGTCTCTCTTCCTATTATTACGGTTAAATTCTCTTTTATATTAATGACCTTACTAGATTTTATAAATTCTATAAGTGGATTAATTAAATCTGAATCGCCACCAAGATTGTTTCTTAAATCTATGGTTGCCTTAGTTATATTTTTATGTTCTATGAATTTTATAGTTTCATCTATTTTCTCCTTTATAGAGATATCTCCCTGTTCTCTACATGAATTATATTTTATATACATAATCCCATCATCTTCAAGAAACTTCCACCAATAATTTTCATTTGGTCTTCGTGCATATATTGGAATATTATTATTTTCTATATACTCTAAATCTGAAGAGGTTACGGTTAAAACTTCAACCTCTTTGTCTTCTACTGTTATTTTTATTTTATCCATATCATCACATGTTAATAATCCATATAAAACCTCTGCTGCTTGTAAATACTTAACACTCTGTGCTTTTAAAAAATACTGATTTTCATAGGAAATCATCTTAGATAATTCCTGTAACACATGATTTATATTTGTATCTTCAATTTTATTAACTTTTTTATATAGTAAGTCCTCATATCCTTTTGTTACACCTATTATATAAATTCCATCACTAAAGTAATAAAACTTAAGAGGCAAATATTTATTAATTGGGAAAGCTATAGCTGTGTGTGCATCCCTCACAGATGAAACAACTTTACTTAATTCAACTTTCATTTCATCATAATCTAGTGTATTTATCTTGAGTTTCAGCTCTTTTATATTGTTCTCAAATTCCTCTCTACTTACATTAAAGAATAAATTTTTATGCCTTTCTATTAAATTATCCCTTAAATAATCTATATCCTCATTCCATTTTAATTCCCACTGATTTTTCATATAAAAGTCCTCATATTTTTCATATATTTTTTATATTAATTCATTCATTTTGCATTTTCGTATTATCTTTCCTATTAAATTATATATATTTAATCTATATATCTCTAATTTATCATGATATTCCTTGAAAATCTAATAGAACATGAACATTCTCAAATAGGATTAATTTCTAGCCTTACTCATTCATACTAATATATTAAACTAATCCTATGTTACTTAAATTAATCTACCAATTTACGATATATCATTTAAATTCTTATTGCCCTTGCAAAACTTCTAAAATTATGGATAATTATAATTGATAAATATTATCATATAATTTAAAATTTCTACTTAAAATTATATAAAAATAGTAGGCTATTAGATTTAATAAACCTATAAATTTTAGATTGGAGTAAACCCTATGAGTAACAGAAATAAAGGAATATTATTTATTATTTTATCAGCATTTGGCTTTGCCATGATGTCTGCCTTTGTAAAACTTTCAGGAGACTTGCCTTCTCTACAAAAAACTTTCTTTAGAAATTTAATCTCCTTCATCATTGCCTTCGGAATGATTATATATCATAAAGAAAGTTTCTTTGGAAAAAGAGAAAACCAAAAGCTTCTTCTTACAAGATCCATCTTTGGTACACTTGGAGTAATTTTAAACTTTTATGCCATTGATCATTTGATTCTTTCAGATGCAAATATGTTAAACAAGTTAAGTCCCTTCTTCGTTATACTTTTCTCGGCTATTTTCTTGAAAGAGACATTAAAAACAAAGCATGTAGCTATCATAGGTATCGCATTTTTAGGCGCTCTACTTATAATAAAACCAGCCTTTAGCTTAGATGTAATTCCGTATCTAATAGGTTTCATCTCAGCTATATTTGCAGCAGCTGCCTATACCTGCATAAGAGCCATAGGTAGAAACGAAAAGTATTATACCATTGTATTTTATTTTTCCTGCTTCTCAGTGATAACAATTTTTCCACTAATGCTAATTGTTTATACTCCAATGACGGGGATTCAACTCCTTTATCTAATACTTGCTGGTGTATTTGCAACCATTGGACAATTTTCAATTACTTTAGCATATAAGTTTGCCCCTGCAAAGGAAATTTCTATATTTGACTACTCAAATATAATCTTCTCTGCAATCATAAGTATGATTATATTTAATCAAGTACCAGATATATGGAGTGCCCTAGGCTATGTAGTTATATTCTCAGCTTCACTTTATATGTTTATGTATAATAAAAATTTAGATAAATTAAATATGCTTGAAAATAATGCTAAATAAATAAAATTTTTATCATTTTCATTTTCATTTCACATTTCTTCCACTTTAAAATTTATTCTCTATTAAATTTACAATAGCCATACTTAGTTAACAAAACTAAGTATGGCTATTGATTAATGTTTAAATTTTAACCTTGAGAAGCCCAATCCGCTGGATATGTTACATATAAAAATCTAGCGTAGTTTGGAACTGAAAACTTAATTGTACTTCCTCTTGGTATGAAAATTATTTCTCCTGCATCTGCTGAAACTAATCTTCCATCAATTATAATATCTAAATGTCCTTCTATAACATAGTCAATTTCATCATAGTTTAAAGTCCAGTCAAAAGTTGTCTCTTTCATTTCCATCATTCCACAACCAAGTCTTTCACTTTCTTGAACTGTGAATATGTCTTTTGTGTAAACTACATCAGTAGGACATCCTGTATCCAATCTATTTGACTCATCTACCCTAACAGTAGGAAGTTTTACAGAAGTAATTCCACTGATATCTTTATTTCTTACAAAATCTACTGAATCTTTAGCACCACCAATTTTCTCTTCAATGATCTGTCTTACTAATTTCTCCAACAAGCTTTTATCAATGTTTTCCATAATTATTTAGCCCCCTCTTTTTTAGCCACATTGTTTGCTATGAATATAGCAACTAATACCGCTGTTATTCCTGCAACCAATTTACCAACTATCATAGGTAATATCATTTCTGAATTAAATCCAGCTGTGAAACCTAAGTGATCTCCAAATACGAAAGCTGCAGATACTGCAAATGCAACATTTATTATTTTACCTCTGTCATCCATATCTTTCATCATTCCAAACATTGGGATACTGTTTGCAAGAGTTGCAACCATACCTGCTGCTGAAATGTCGTTCATTTTTAGAAGTTTACCTAATCCCATTAATGGCTTATTAAATACTTTAGTTATTACATAAACTAGGGGGAATGCTCCAGCTAAAACTATAGCTATTTCTCCAACTGTTGTAATTCCTTCTTCGATTGGGTTCATTCCTGGAATTAAAGCGATTCCTGTTAAAGCTTCGATAACAGCAGCTGCAAGAGCTAATGTTATAAGGATTACTACACCTTTACCGAATACAGTAAATCCTTTTATTACTGCTTTTTCAAACTTCCAAAGTCCCAATGCTATAAGAAGTGCAAATATAACTATTGGAATTAAGTTTTTAAGAACCATCATAACTGGGAATCCAGCTACAAGTCCTCCAACAAAAGATCCAACTGGAATTGTGATAATACCAGCAAGTACTCCCATTGCTAAGAATTTTTGATCTTCTTTATTTATTATTCCAAGCGCAACTGGAATTGTGAATACTATAGTAACACCCATCATAGAACCTACTATTAATCCCCCAAATAAGCCAGCTTGTGGATCCACTGCAAGAGCTTGTGAAAGTGATGCTCCACCCATGTCGTTTGCAAGTAGTGTACCACCAAACATACCTGGATCTGCTCCTAAGAAGTTAAACGCAGGTACTACTATTGGTTCTAATATATTTGCAAGTACTGGTGCAAGACAGATAACCCCTATCATTGCAAGTGCAAGAGACCCCATTGCCATGAAACCTTCTTCGAACTTTTCACCAAGTCCAAATTTGTTACCTAAACATTTATCTATAGCTCCAAGTGCCATAAACACAACCATTATATATACGATAATATCATTAATTTTCATTGTTTCATCTCCCCTTAATTTAAATATTTAATTATAAGTTCATCTGGTGAAGGTATTATTGATACATTTACAATACGTTTCTCCTCTACTGCTTCTTTAGCAACAGACATGCCATATTCTACATCACTAAGACCACCAGAAATGATATAAACAATTTTACCGCTTATTCCTGATGCTATTTGTAGTTTTACAAGGTTTAGGTTAGCTCCCTTTAAGGTTCTATCTAAAGCCTTAAGTCCACTACTCACAGTATTAGTCTCCATTATTCCAATAGCACCATTTACCTTGCTTACAAACCTATTTTTTAAAGCTTGTATTATGTTAACATGGGCTGAATTTATTATACAACTATCTAAGACATGCCCCTGACCTGAAATTATTCCATGGTCAAGGGTTGTTTTTATAGCTCCTTCATCCCCAGCTAAAATTACAAGAAACCGTCCTGGACATATGTTCCTAAACTGTAGTATTTCTACCTCAGCTTTCTTAACCATTTCATCAGCAACAGCAATTCCTCTACTGATACTTTTAAATTCGATAACACCGATGCTGCTACTCATCATCAACCTCAATTGAATCAATTATACCAATTATAGTTGCATCTACTGGCACATTTCTTTCACCTAAGGAAATTCTAGCCGAACTTCCCTTGGTTATTAGAACATTATCACCTACACCTGCACCTACACTATCAGCTGCAACAAAAAATCCTTCTTCTTCCACATCTTTATCTTTAAGTAATCTTACGATTAAAAACTTCTGTCCACTTAGCTTTTCATCTTTCCTTGTAGCCCACAGCCTGCCAACAACTCTACCTATAACCATATTAATCCTCCGTTAAATTCTATTAACCTTCAGATTATGAATTCTTATAAAGTCATTAGCTAATGGAGTAACTATACTTTTCTTATCTATTACAACCGACTTCATTCCATTCATAAAAGGCTTTCTAAGATCTGCTTCACTAATAAGTTTTTTATTTCTAATCTCAAAAATCATATCATCTTCCTTAAAGTCCTCTACAATGGATGAAGTATAAGATCCTAGTACATTACCACTCTCTTTTTTTATTGAACTTTTATTTTCAAGATTATCAAGAAGTTCAACTGTGTCAATTCCGTAAACTTTTAGTTGCTTTTGGAAATCTAAATACTTATTATACAGTGATTTAGGAGCAGTATTTTTGTACCTTCTATATTCAAGTCCACTCTCTAGCACATAAACTTTTTTACCTTGCATTAACATTTTTATAATGAAGTTTTCTTCATCTTTGGTAGCTGTTAATGTTGCTAGATTTGCCATAGATTTTATAGAAATTGTAGATACTATAACAACGTCACAGTCTACTGTTTCTTCAGTGTATGGAGTTAGTTTGTACTCAGCCTCCATAGTAGCTATAGTAATCGGATCTAAAGCCTTTTCCCCAATTACTATAGCAGTTTTATTCTTAGTTTCTTTTTTAGTTGCTTCTTCTAATTTTTTATAAACCTCTTTTACAATTAAGTCTACAAGTTCATCATACTTCATTTAAATATCCCCCTCTTCGAGGCCTAATTAACTATCATCTAAAGGGTATGTATATACTTATTAAAGTATTAAATCTAGTTGCTTCTTAATATTTAATTACAAGTTGATTTAAGTATTCTACATAGTGTTCCTTTAGCAAATCCACAAGCATTAGCCTCATCATAGTCTATATGCATAAATGTTTTAAAGTCTGGGCTTACTCTTATAACAACATCATCAAATATTAATGGTCTATTGCCATAAATTTTTGCTTGTATGATCTCTTGATCTTTTACACCAAACTTTTCTGCATCTTTAGGAGTTATATGTATATGTCTCTTTGCAACAATTACTCCCTTATCTAAAGTAATAGAAGATCTCTCTGTAGAAATTGTTATTCCTGGAGTGTTTTCTATTTTTCCACTTTCTTTAACTGGTGCTTTAATTCCAAGTGATGTAGCATCAGTTGAGGAAACCTCAATTTGAGTTGCTTTTCTAGCTGGTCCAAGAACAATTACATTCTTAATTGAACCTTTAGGTCCTATTACTGTAACTCTCTCTTTACATGCATATTGTCCTGGTTGTGATAAATCTTTAATTTTATTAAGTTCATAACCACTTCCAAACAATATGTCTATATGCTCTTTACATAGGTGAATGTGTCTTCCAGAGGCTTCAACTTCTATAAAAGCTTCTTTTTTAACCCTCTTTATTACTTCATCTATTATCTCTTCTACTAAAAGATTATTCATATTTCACCCTCCTAATCTAACTGTATTTTCCTGTTCTATACTTAAATATCATTATCCAAAACAATGATGATAGTCTATTTAATGATTTAATTATATCTGGTCGTTGAACCTCTCCATATTCACCTTTAAATGCAGTATAAGCCAAAAGTTCTGTTTCTCTTATAGACGTTCTACAAGAATTTAAAGCCACAACAGCCTCTCCCATGGAAAACTCTACAGGTTCATGACCTATACTGTAATATTTTTTAGGATAGTGAGATTTTTCTCTTAATTCTTCTGGGGTCATCCCTAAAAGTTTAAACTCTCCAACGTCCTCCTTAAGTACTTCACATCTAAGTATCCATCTTACAAAAGTTAATATCTCTTGAAGATCTTCAGTTAGCTTTGTAGAACCTAATCTATGAGTAATTATTTGAGTTTCAAGTATTTTAGATTCTAGAGAATCTAATTTGCCTCTAAGCGCAATTATCTTATGATCCTTAAATACCAATAAATTTCCGTATAGGTGTGTCATATGCTCAGGTTTTTCATTTAGTTCAGCACCAAATACAGTTATATATTTAATTTTTTCTTCATTGGTTTGTGTCTTTTTAGGCACTTCTTTTTTCACTTCTTTTACTGCTTCATCTAAAGAATCTACATACTCTAAATTAATGTTATTTTCACTTAAAAAAGATTTTGCAGATGGGGTAACTATTTCACCCTTTAAAACTTTAAATTCAGTAAATTCTCTGAAGTTTTTCCCCTTTAACTGTCTTCTAACTTCACTTTCAGTTAATACTGACATAACTTCACACCCCTTATAAGATGTAAGAGCTATACTGCACTATGCAGTACAGCTCACTACTACCAAATCTAAATTATAATACTTCTTTTGTTTTTGGTAGAATTGCATCTACTTCAAAATGTGGTCTTGGAATTACGTGAACAGATACTAATTCTCCAACTCTTTCTGCTGCTGCTGCTCCTGCATCTGTAGCTGCTTTAACTGCTCCAACGTCTCCTCTTACAAGTACAGTTACAAGTCCGCCTCCAACTTGCTCTTTTCCTACCAATTGTACGTTAGCAGCTTTAACCATTGCATCTGCTGCCTCTATTGCTGCTACTAACCCTTTAGTTTCAATCATTCCTAATGCATTTGCGTTTGCCATAATAATTTCCTCCTTAAATTTAGCCATTCTTATTTTTTATTATTTGGGTTTGTTATCTTAATTCACTTATTATTTTCTTAACAAGTAAGTTAACAAGCTCTTCTGTGTCAGAAGATGACATAGAGCAATTTGCATTGCTACTAGTGCTTCCACCTCTGAAATGTTCTATTTCTCTCACTCCGTAAGCCACCTTTTTAATATTTAAAAGATTAAGTGGTCCTACGTTATCGGATGTTGCACTTCCACCAATTGCTCCACAACCTAATGTTAAAGCTGGTATGATATTAAGAGATGCTCCGATTCCACCAAGGGTACTTGGAGTATTTACTGGCATTCTTGATACTGGCATGCTAATTGCAAATCTTTTTACTAACTCTCTATCTTCACAATGCATTGAAAATGTGTGTCCAGCACCTTCATTAAGAAGAATTGCTCTACATTTAGCTTCAACAGCTTCTACATTTTTCTCAACATAGAATCCTAAGATTGGAGCTAATTTTTCTCTTGAATATGGAATATTATGTCCTACTTCCATTTCTTCACCAATAAGTACTCTTGCTGAAGAAGGTACATTAGTTAAGTTTGCAAGTTTTGCAATTGTTTCTACACTTTTACCAACAATTTGTGGATTCATGCTTCCATTGGCTCTCATTATAAATTTACCAAGTTGTTTTGCTTCTTCTGGATTTAAGAAATAAGCTCCTTGCTTTTTAAGTTCTGCAACAACTTTATCTTTAATACATTCTTCAATAACTATTGATTGTTCAGAAGCACAAATTGTTCCGTTATCAAAAGTCTTAGAATCCATAATCCTCTTAACTGCAAGTGCTAAATTTGCACTCTTGTCTATGAATGCTGGACCATTTCCTGGACCAACTCCTAAAGCTGGTGTTCCTGAAGAATATGCTGCTTTAACCATTGGTGTACCACCAGTTGCAAGTATCATAGCTGTATCTTTATTTTTCATTAATTCATCTGTAGCTTGTAGTGTTGGGATAGTTATGCATCCTATAGCACCTTCTGGACATCCAGCTTTAATTGCAGCTTCATTAAGAATTTCAACTGTTTCCAATATACATTTCTTAGCATTTGGATGTGGAGAGAATACTATTGTGTTTCCACACTTTAAAGATATAAGAGCTTTGTACATAGTTGTTGAGGTTGGGTTTGTTGAAGGAATTAATCCTGCAATAACTCCCATTGGAACAGCAACGTCCATGACTTTTGTCTCCTCATTTTCTGCAATTATTCCTACTGTTTTTATATCTTTAATGTAATCATATATATAAGTTGAACCAAATATGTTCTTGATTACTTTATCTTGCCAAATTCCAAATCCTGTTTCTTCAACTGCCATTTTTGCTAATCTCTCAGCATTTGTAGCTGCCGCTTCAGCCATAGCCTTAATTATTTTATCTATTTCTACTTGAGATTTTTGTGCTAATTTAACTTGAGCCGCTTTAGCTGTTTTCATAAGGTTTCTAACCTCTTGTATCGATGCTAAATCTTTATCTATAAGTTCCATTATTTTTCACCCGCTTTGTTATATTCTAATATTGTTTTAACCAGTACATCTTTCTTCGCAAACTTAATTTGCTTATTAGTCATGTTCGGAATCTCTAGACTTCTAACTAATCTTCTTAATTCTTCAACTTTCATAGAGTTATAATCTATCTCACCCTTAGACTCTTCAATATTTATTTTGTTTGCTTTAGTTTCTGGTTTGTTTTGTACAATAATTTCTTCTTTGGTTTTCGTCGCTTGTACTGGTGACTCTGTCTTTTCATTAGAATCCGTATTAATCTCTTTTTCACTCTTAGATGATAAAGATTTAGAGATTTCCTCTTTTGTTTCAGATTTCTTTTCAAAGAACAATTCTTGAACTTGAGCATCAACTCTTGGTATTACATGAGCTGTTCTAAATGTTCCAAGTTTTTCAACGGAAGCCTGAGCTGCATCTACTGCAGCCTTTACAGCTCCTACATCTCCAGTTATTTTAATTGTGGTAATACCACCCTTTATTTTTTCTAGTCCAATCAAGGTAACATTTGCAGCCTTTAGAGCAGAATCTGCAGCTTCTACTGCTGCCACGTATCCTCTTACTTCTACTAGACCTAGTGCTTTACTCATCTAAAGCCTTAACCTAAAAATTTACCGGTTGTTGAGCAACTGATTTAACAGCTTCTGCAAAAGCGTCACATGCTGCCTTACATGCTGATTGACTACCTGTAAGTAATCCACCACCATAGTTTGTTTCTGTTGGAGGTCCAAAGAATTCTTTAAGCTCTACATCTGCTGCCTTCATCGCTGCATCTAATCCGTAGATAGCTTCAAGTGGTGGTGCTACAAGGTAAGCTAATGCTTCTCCTTCTTTAACTCCAGCTACTTTAGAAAGGTAAGTTCCTGTTCTTGAAACACAGTGTGCATAGTATGCTATTGAGTTATCATCGTTAGCACTTACGAAGTGTGATCCATTTTCCATGAAGTCAATAGCTGCATTTAATCCACTTCTAACTTCTGCTGGACTTGGTCCAGCTATTATTCCGATAACTTCACCAGCAAGTTTTGTAGATGCATTTGCAGCACCTGCATACATTGATCTTGCATATACAACATCAACTTCTGCTGACTTAGTAGCTTCATCAAGTGCAGTGTAAGTTACATCATCACTATCAGCAGTTATTAATCCTAAACTTTTGTGGTGAGGTTGTAATTCTAGTTTCTTAACTAGTTCTGGGCTTACATTTGAAATTATTTTAACACTTAATACCGTTGGACGTAATGCTTCATTAATCACAATAAATTCCCCCTAAAATTATATTTTTAAATTTATTCCAGATGCTTTCTTATCAAGCATAGTTTTGATAAGCTCAGCTATGTGTGCTCCAGCTTCAACTGCTGTAGTACCACCCTTGTGGATGTTTGATATAACTGTTCTATTTGCTTCTGGCATATTTGCTGTTGGTTTGTATGCTATGTAAGCACTCATTGATTCAGCTGTAACTAGACCTGGTCTTTCTCCTACTAGCATGCAAACAACTTCTGCTCCTGTTGCATCACCAACTGCATCCATAGCCCCAACTCTGGCATGTTTAATAAATAATATATCTCCAATTTCAATACCATACATTTTTAAACCTTGTTTAATTGAAGGAATTGAATCTTTAAGATTTGCTTCGATTGCAGCTGAACTTAGTCCATCTCCAACTATTAATAACACTTTGTTACCTGAGAATTTATCTTTTATGAATTTAGTAGTTTCTTCATCAAATCTTCTTCCTAGGTCTGGACGAGTAAGGTAGTGATCCTTATCTGTACACATTGTATTTACTTCTATAAGATTGTTTGCTTTTATGAAGTCCTCAGATACATAAGAGAATACTGAGTCTTGTGCTGCAGCATGGTCCGCTCTAACTCTTAATTGAGTTATAGTGTTATATCTTGTACCTGCTCTTCCAATACCTATTCTTGCTGGAGTTCTCTCCTTCATTTTTAGGTACCCTTCTCTATTATGTGGATTCTTAACTAAAAGCTGCTTTTTTAGATCAATTTCTGTTATATCTGGAATGCATCCATTCACATCTACTACAGTGTTATTGCTAACTTTACTTGCTATTTCATTTACTAATTCAGTAGTTCCTGTTTTCCCTACCATTTCGCTTAATAATTTTTCAACCATTGATTTTAATTCTTGTTCATTCATTAGTAGTACCCCCTTATCCTAAGAATATTGAAGCGTCTCCAGCTTTGCTGGTTAACTTACCATTGTTGACTATATCCATTTTTTCCATCCACTCTTCGAAAGCTTTTATAGGTCTTAATCCCAATAACTCTCTTATAGTAGCTGTTTCATGATGTCCTGTTGTTTGATAGTTAAGCATAACGTCATCTCCATGAGGTATTGCCATGAAGTATGTACATCCAGCTGTAGCAAGTAATACTGCTAAATTTTCTATATCATTTTGATCAGCCTTCATATGGTTTGTATAACAAACGTCACATCCCATTGGAAGTCCTGAAAGTTTACCCATGAAGTGGTCCTCAAGTCCTGCTCTAGTAACTTGTTTTCCATCATATAAATACTCAGGTCCTATAAATCCAACAACTGTATTTACTAGGAATGGATCAAATCTCTTAGCAAATCCATAACATCTAGCTTCCATTGTTACTTGGTCTGCACCATGGTGTGCATCTGAAGAAAGCTCTGAACCTTGACCTGTCTCAAAGTACATTACGTTTGGACCTGTAGCTGTTCCTTGTTTAAGTGCAAGTTGTCTTGCTTCTTCTATTGTTGCTGCATTAAATCCAAATGCTGAGTTTCCTTTTTCAGAACCAGCGATTGATTGGAATATAAGATCTGCTGGTGCACCTTTTCTTATAGCTTCCATTTGTGTAGTTACGTGCGCAAGTACACAAGTTTGAGTTGGGATTTCCCACTTTTGTTTGAAATCTTCAAATCTCTTTAATATTTTCATTACACTCTCTACAGAGTCGTCAACTGGATTTAATCCAAGTACAGCATCTCCCATACCATAGCTTAATCCTTCCATTAATGAAGCAAGTACTCCATCTGGATCATCTGTTGGGTGGTTTGGTTGTAATCTAACTGATAATGTTCCTGGCTCTCCTATTGTTGTGTTACAGTGAGCTATAACCTTTATTTTCTTAGCAGCACATATTAAATCTAAGTTAGACATAATTTTTGTAACTGCAGCTACTATTTCTGATGTTATTCCTCTTGAAACTCTTCTTATATCTGATCCTGTAGTCTTATCATCTAATAACCACTCTCTGAATTCAGCTACAGTCCAGTTCTTAACTTCTGCATATATTTTTTCATTTACATCATCTTGAATTATTCTTGTAACCTCATCCATTTCATAAGGTACTGCTGGACTATTTCTTAAGTCACCTAGCGTAAGGTTAGAAAGTACAACCTTTGCTGCAACCCTCTCTTCTGCTGATTGTGCTGCAAGTCCTGCTAGCTCATCTCCTGATTTTTTCTCATTGGCTTTTGCCATAACTTCCATGACTGTATTAAACTGGTACACTTTTCCAAATAATTTAGTTTTTAAAATCATGATAATCCTCCTCTCGGTTAATTAAATACTAATGTTTTTATAACTACAGGTAATACTTTACCCTCTGCTACTGGTTTACCTATATCTATATAATCTCCATTTTCAACCTTGATTCCATCGATACATACTATATCTTTTTCAAAATTAAAAATAGAGTAAATAGCCTGACCTAAGACCTTTGCCATATCATTTTCAACAATTATAATAAGATCAAGATTCCTATCTATTAGTTCCTTCATGCCACCTACAAGACCTTTTGCAGTATCTTGTATATCCATGAAAGAAGGGTTCTTTTTCCCATTTAAAGCTACTGCAATACTTTGCAACTCATTTTCATACTTAAACCAATCTAATTTATCTACTATAGCTTTTTGAAGTCCTTCTGATCCTTTATTTTCATCATCAACACTAAGCTTTAAAATAGGTAAATTTTTTATTGGAAATTTGTCATGAGTGTAAGTAATAGTACTACCACTAATATCCATAGTATGAGAACCTGCCCCAACTACTGTAGCTCTTATAGTTTCAAGAGATCTTACTACATTAAGTTTTCTACATAATTCAGAGTTTTTAATTGCATCTCCCAGAAGTATACCTATGTCTCCATACTTAAAGTAATCATCAATAGATTCTTCATTGTAAACATAATCTGCTACCCCTCCAGAGAATGAAATACATTTAATCTCTTCCTTAAGTTCGATATTCTTATTTGTAATAATCATGTCTAAAGTAGGTGTTTGTTTCCTTATCCCTACACTTTCCTCTAAAACCTTCACCATTTCAGTAATAACCGGTGTTAGCATTTCACGAGTCGCTTTATATCCAACACTTATATTAAAGTTGTTATCATCTATAATTTTCTGTATCTTTGGTGCAATATATACTATATTATTTGTATCTTTATCAAGTTTTATAAGTCTACCACCAATATCCAAGCACCCAGTTTCTTTAAGGTCACCTCTATTAAACACTGCTAAATTAGTTGTTCCTCCACCGATGTCTAGGTTTACAACTACTGTAGAATGCTCTTCTGAATAAGTGTGAGCACCTGCACCCTTCGCTGCTATTATACTTTCCAAATCCGGGCCTGCCGTTGCCACAACAAAATCTCCAGCAAATCCGCTTAAAGTATGAATCACCTCATTAGCATTCTGCTTTCTAGCAGTTTCTCCAGTAATAATTACTGCACCGGTTTGAATATCAGCTTTATTAATTCCTGATTTTTTATACTCTAATGCAACTATATCCTTTACTTTTTCAGCATCAATCTCAGTCATTGATTTAAGCGGTGTAAAGTAAACATCACTTCTGTAAATTACTTGTTTATCTACTATTGAAATCCTTGGCACTGAAAAACTTGAAGCAGTATTTTCTATTATTAACTTTGAAAATACTAACTGTGTAGTACTTGTTCCTATATCAATCCCAACACTTAGAAGTTCTTCTCTCATAATTTCACCTCCCAATATAAAAAGACTCAAAGTTACAAATATAAACTCAGCATAAAATGCATGAATTTATATTTTTTATAAACTTAAGCCTCTTTGCTTAAGTCAAACTACATCAGTGTAGCCTTCAATCTATTGATTTTTTATTATAAATTTAAACTTAACTTCTGTCCCTGCTTTACTTGAAGTTATATTTATATGTCCATTTAATTTATCAGAAACATAATTTTTAACTATCGATATCCCTATGTTAGATATTTTATTTATAGAAGTATCAAAACCAACTCCATTGTCAGGCACTGATATTTTTCTTATGAACATTTGAGAAACATCTTTTTCCATTATCTGCTATTGCATTTATAACCTTCATAATTTTCACTTCAGCCCTTATATCCTTAGATAAAAGTTCATGAGTTGCAGCAATTGCAAGAATACTATTTACACTATCTTGAAGTGTTATCTTCGCTTCCTTACTATTACATCTTCTCCCTTGAATTCTTAAAAGTGAAGCTACAGTTTGTAAATTATTCTTTATAATTTCTAAAATTTTATTTATACTACTAAAATCCATGTCATCCAAAGCTAAATCATCATAATGCATACCTTCTAAATCTTGATTATATCCTCTGCCAATGTAAATTGTACTTGCTTTAATTCCATCCAGTATTGGCATTTGTATATCCATTCTAATAATGGTTTCATCGTCGACTATTATAATGTTCTTATTGCCCTTTATTTATGAACTTAAATATTCACTTAACTCTTCTATTCCAGTTCCCTCTAAAGTATTAACTTCAAAAATTTTTGAAACCCCAGCTTCATGTAACCATTCTCTAGCTATTTCGATTTTATCATTACTTGAAGCAATATCTATCTTTGTTATTATCCCTATAGTGTCCTTAGCAAACATACTGCTAAAACCTGGTGGTATATACGATTCTTCAGCGGTACAATCACATACTAATGCAATTCTATCTGCATCTACTGAAGTTACTATCAAAGCTTTATAATAGAATCTATTTTCTAAGTACTCCCCTGGTGTATCTATTGATTCATCATATATTTCCACAGATTGCGTCTTTTTATACTTCAAATCAAGATCCTGAAGTTTTTGACAAAGAGTAGTTTTTCCACTTCCTGTTTTCCCAATGAAAATTACCTTTTTCATATTTCCTCCTAAGTTTTTGTAATCTTAGTAGATGCAAACTGCAATAATCCTTCTAGTACAATTATTACTTCATTTAATGCAGATTCAACCGAACTTACATCTCCAGTTATAACAAGTGATCCACTAAATCTATCTACAAATCCTAATGTTATACCCGCAGCCTTTGTAGCTACGTCAGCTGCTATTATAGTTCCCTCACTAGGAGTTATCGTTAAAATTCCAATAGCATCTTTTTTCTCTACAACAAGCCCTAACTTTTTATAAAGTTCTTCACTTGGATTTGCTATTATATGTGCAAGGGTTACCTGTTTACCCGGTACAAATTCTTGTATAATTCTTTGTTTATCCTCACTCATATGCTCACCTTACTTTCATATCTATATTTATAATTTAAATTTTACATTTTGTTATAAAACATTATTTTTAGTATCACCTGTGTTTACTCAACTATTCTTAATATATTAATATATTTTCATAAAAAAATTATAAAAGCTCCTTGAAAATATAAAAATATCTTCAAGGAGCATCTTTTCTCGAATTGTTACACTACTTTGTGTATACAAAGATTACATATTTAAACATTTACTCTGTCAACTAATTTCATTGATTATTCTTTAATTTTTCCGATAATTTCAATAACATCAAGAGATGTTACTATCTTCGGATTAGTCGCAGTGCATGCATCTAAAAGTGCAAGGGTTGCAATATCTTCTTTTAACGCACTTAAGTCCTCCATTGAAACACCACAAGCTTTCAGTGTTGTAGGCATTTTCATATCCTTTTGAAGTTTCTTAATTTCATTTATAAGGCTTCTAACCCCTGCTCTTGCATTTCCACATGGTAGTCCTAATAACTTAGATATATTCGCATATTTTTCTGCAGCTCTGGAGAAATCATTATTTTCATAACCAACGATATCAGCATTAAACTCTACTATATATGGAAGTAATATTGCGTTAGTTCTTCCATGAGGCACATGAAACTTCCCACCTAATACATGAGCTATACCATGATTTAATCCTAATGAAGCTGCATTGAAAGCTATCCCAGCAAGACATGATGCGTTATGCATTTTTTCTCTAGCTTCTAGATTTCCCCCATCTTTATATGCAGGTATTAGATATTTAAATGCAAGTACTATTGCTTTTTCTGCAAGAGCATCCGAAAAATCCGAAGCATCCGTAGATACATAGGCTTCAAGTGCATGAGTAATTACATCCATTCCTGTATCAGCAGTTATTCCAGCTGGAACACTTTTTACTAGTTCTGGATCAAGTATTGCTACATTTGGAAGCAAATCATCTGATACCAATGGATATTTTATACCCTTAGATTTATCTGTAATTACCGCAAAAGATGTAACCTCTGAACCAGTACCGCTTGTTGTTGGAATTGCAATAAACTGCATATCTTTAACTGATGTAATCTTCTTAGAAAAGTCCATAATAGCCTTAGCTGCATCTATAGCAGAGCCTCCACCTAAAGCTATCAATATTTCTGGTTTAGCCTTTTGAAGCGCTTCAATCCCTTGGACTATAGTTTCGATTGGCGGATCTGGAACTATATCACTAAATATAGTTATATCGGCATTTTTTAACCTATCGGTAATGTTTTTAATCATATCTGACTTAACCATGAAAGAATCCGTAACCACAAAAACCTTTTTATTGCCTACTTCGTCTAATCTCCCTAAAGCTCCTTGCCCAAAATAAATTTGGGTTTTCATTTTAAAATTATTCATCATAAACTCCTTTCAATTCTATAGTATTTAAATTAATCAAACTATTTATACAGCAAGTTTAATTAAAAATAAATTCTTTACTAAATTTACTTTATAAATAATCGAGTAGAATATATATAAAAAACACTTTACAATAGGTGGAAATTTTGAAGCCTTGCTATAGGCCAATAAATTTATAACGAAGTTTTGCATTATGAAAAATACTAAATTACTATTTTTAATTTTTTAAAAAACAAATAACTTAATCACTTCAAATGAATACAAAGAAGCACATAGCTTAGGAAAGTCATTTTCGAATACTATTCATTTTATTTGCTCTGGGCTACGCAAATTAATTCCAGCTGAAATTGATGATTTTTATGTAGTTTCTGTTCGTCAGACCATAGTTTTACCGCCGACTTCCTTCTGATTCCACGTCACCGTGGACACCCTTGTCTTAAGATATGCACTTGGCACTATCAACCCACGCTCGGGACTTTCTACAAAAATAAAAGTCAATAAAATTTATAATCTAAATATTATCCACTATACAAATTACTATTACAACTGTTATGGTATTAATGTAAATATATGTACTTTGAGTAAATATGATGGTAATATATTCAATAAGTAAACTTTTACTTAGAATAAAAAATTTATACTACTATTGGCCTATTAACAAACTATTGTTAATAAATATTACGTCTCTATTAAGCCGTAACTTTAAGGATGTTAAAAATGAATAATGATGAAATTAAAGTTCAAACCGAAGTCATGCTTATGAAATTAAGCAACCACGTTTTATCCCACTAACAGAAGATGATTTGAATAGTGTAGCATCCCTTAACATTTATGATTTAAAAAAGTTAAATGGTATAGAACATCTGAATTCTCTCAACAATATTTCCTTTAATGATGAACATTTTATTGTTGATTATAAGCCTCTTCTAAATTGTAAAAGCTTAAAGACAATTACTTTATATAATCCTATCAATGCTAATGACGAACTTATAAATGCAGCTAAGGTCAATGGAATAGAAGTTGAAATCATGCCAATCCACTAATCTGTATACTAAAGTAAATTTGTATATAACAATTATATAAATAAAGAAGTGGCCTCATTATTAATGATTGCCACTTCTTTATTGCATTACTTACTAAATTCCCTATTAACAATTTCATTCATTTCATCTATTACTTCATTTACTATAAGTTCACCTTTTTCTGGGCTACTTGTTCTAGCAATTGAAAGTAATCCTGACTTTGGAACTATATCATCTGGAATAGGATAAACTTGATAGTTTGGAGCCTTGTCTATTTTTTCATCAACCAATCTATCCATATGTACAAGTTCTGGTTCAAATTTCATAATTAATGATGTTTCTGTTATCGCTGCATGTTCTAAAGCCCAACCTGGGAATGGTACTTCATCAAATATTTTATTTATAGTCTCATCTGAAACTAAGTCCCACCAACTCATAAGCACTATTTTTGCACTTATTTCTTTATCTCTACATATTAAATCTAAAGCCTCTGCAATAAACCCTTGATTTTCATAATGACTGTTCATTACTACTATCTTTTCTACCCCATCTCTTAGAAGCTCATTTATTATATCTTTGACTAACTCTACTAAAGTACTTCCATTTAGATCTATAGTTCCTGGAAATAATGGTCCTCCCCCACTAGCTGGTTGTGACTTATATCCGTAACTTATAGCTGGCATAACAATTCCATTAACTCTTTCAGCAAGTAACTCAGACATATTTTTAGATATTATGGTATCTGTATATAATGGCAAATGAGGCCCATGCTGTTCAACTGCCCCAATTGGAAGTATAACAACATCCTTAGATTTTCTTTCATTAAACTCATACCAAGTCATATTCTCCATTAAATTCATAAAGCCCTCCAAATTTCACACTAATTAATTTATATCATTATTTTATCTCCATATTTCATAATAGTAAATATAATTTTAAATATATATGAAAATGATATATCAATAACTTAATATTAATATATCATCTTTCGTCTACTATTCTATTTTCCCACATATTCAAAGCTACAATTATTACTACTCTGATTAAATAACAGTTCATTATTAATATAAAACTTAAATGATGCTGGGCAAGAGGTATTTTCATGTATAGTTCTAGACATCTGTCCTCGACTTGGTGCCAATAACTTTTGTGGATTTTCACTTTTTACTTTAATCTCTAGCTTATACTTATCTCTTTTTAATACTATAGATTTATTATCATAATTAAGAATTCTTACACCATTATATGTAGCAAATCTGTATTCTTTACCCTTATAGCACACAACACATATGCATCCTTTAAAATTCAAACCCATAAAAGGTACATCTGCTATAGATGCCATTATACAACATTTATCATCCTTAAAATCATTACATTGAATCCAAAGATAAGTTTTTGGAAATGAACTTCCCCAATCCTTTTCAATATATCCTTTTCCACCATCTAAGTTAATTTTATCATTATTAATAATTATTTCTCCATTTAATTCATGGTATAAACTTATAATCCCATGATTACATTCCATAAATGGTATAGCAGCAAAAGGACCCATGATATCATATTTTATAGGCATTAATTCTCCATACTTTATATTACCTGATATAGATATATCTTCACTTTCAATATGAAGCTTAACTCCTTTTTCTGAAAATATATTATCTCCTATAACTACCTCCACCCTATCTTTATCTACCAAAAATTCTGAGAATGGATAGTTAATATTATATGAGCTTGTATTTGTGATAACTTGAATAAATGCTACTTTATTTCCTTTATCATCAATATTTATTCCTGGTATAAAAGCTATTGTGTTATCCCCCTTTTGATGTTTAAAATACCAACCCTCAAAAAAGTTCTTTTTCTTATTACCTCCATTAAAATTACTCATTATTATTACTCTTAGTAGCAGGGCTATCTATTATACTTCCATCATAATTAAATCTTGACCCATGACAAGGACAATCCCAAGATAATTCATCAGCATTCCATTGAAGTTGACATCCTAGATGAGGACATTTTGTTGCTACAATATAGCGTTTCCCCTTATCATCCTTATATACGCCAACCTTCTCCCCATTGTAATCTACTATTCCACCATGACCATTTTTAATATGTTCTATTTGTTCATCTGGTATATTAACTATCTCAGCAATGAAATTCTTTGTTGTAGTCGCTCCATCCTTCATTAAATTACCTATTGATGATGACATATCAAATCTACTTGGAGAATATATGGCTGAAAAATCATTCTCATTTCCTGATATCATATCTGATAATATCATTGCAGATACCATGGAATTTGTCATTCCCCATTTATTAAATCCTGTTGCAACATAAATATTAGGTGTGGATGGAGAATATTTTCCAATGTAAGGTATGCCATCTATGGTCATGCAATCCTGTGCCGACCAATGATACTTTTCTTTTGAATCAGGGTAAAGGTCTTTAGCTACTATTCTTAACTTATCATAACTTCCGTCCTCTACCTTTTTACCTGTTCTATGAGATTCTCCCCCTACAAATAATAAATCCTTATAATTTCTAAAGGAGTAACCATCTTTATCAACATCAAGATACATTCCATCCACATTACTAACATTTTCTATGGCTAAAACATAGGATCTTTCTTGATGCATTTTCATAAAATAAAATCCCGGAACATTCATAATTGGAAAGTGTGTTGTTACAACTATTTTTTCTGCTGTAATTTTACCTTCCTCTGTCATAACCACATTTTCTTTTTCTTTAATTTCTGTGGCTCTTGTATGCTCATATATAGTTAAGTCTTTTGAGATCGCCTCCAAGAATTTAATTGGATTAAACTGTGCTTGATTATTAAACTTTAATGCTAGCTTAATATCAAAGGGTAGATTAATTTTCTCTACCAATTCTGCACTAATACCTAATTTTTTTGCAGCCTCAAACTCAAGTTTAAGATCTTCAACCTTATCCAAAGAATATAAATAAGCTGATTTTTCCTCAAAATCACAATCTATTTTCTTCTCATTTATTATTTCTCTATATTTTTTTATGGCAAGCTCATTTGCATCAGCATATTGTTTTGCTTTCTCTTCTCCAAATTCCTTTATTAGTTTATTATAAATTAAATTATGCTGTGATGTTATCTTTGCCGTAGTCCTCTCTATATTTCCGCTAGCAACAGTTTTAGCTTCAATAACAATTACCTTTAACCCTTTTTTCTGAAGCATATATGCTGTTAACACTCCAGCTAACCCTGCTCCAACTACAACTATATCAGCTTTTATATTACTATCTAAAGTTTCTCTCTTTTGAAAATACCGACTTTTACTCCATACGGATTCCATATAATCACCTTGTATAACAAACATGTATTAAAAATTCATTATACTTTTCCTTTCTTAATATTTTTTACTATACTTAACATAACCCGCTGTGGATTAGTTTATTCTCTCATCATTAGTATACCTTTATTGAGATTATATACACAGATTTTTCAAGTCTCACTTGACTAATTTAAATATACTTTAATTTTTCCAAAGAAAACTACCCACAAGTAGAAATCTATTTCTACTTATAGGTAGTTTTTAATTAACATTGTTTTTACTAAAATTATATAAATAAGTGGTATTAAAATATATAATTTGTTTTATGCTGATTTTTTTCTCTTTACCATATATCCGCCTAACGCAATTGACATTATAGCAATCATATCTGCTGTTAGTGGAATACCTGTTTGTGGTAATTTGCCTGGCTTACTTGGCTTATTAGGTTTATTCTCAGTATCAGGATTTTCTGGTACTGTATTGTCTACAGTGGTATCTTCTCCCGCTACTAACACTTCAAAATCTATCTTAGGTACACCATTTACCTTCCAATTTTCAGCCATTGCATCTCTCATAACCACATTTGTATTAACTACATTTTCGGCATTTGAGAAATCATATTTATCTCCCCCTGTTAACATGAAGTCATTTATAGCTACTGAGTAATATTTATCGTCTTCAATCTTACTTCCATCGTTTAATCTTATAGATGAAACCTTACCTGTCTCTTTATCGTACCAAACCTTTATGCCTGCAAATTGTCCCCACGCAAAGCCTTCAGTATTAATACCATGTTCAATTATTCTATATAAATCCGAACCCTTAACATCAAGCTTTACTATAGTATTATCGAATGGCAATATTTCATACATATCCCCAACAGTTACATCACCCTTTTCTAAACTTCTTCTAACACCACCACCATTAGTTACTCCAATTTGAGTTCCTACGATGTTTCTCATAGTTTCGGCTACTGTTACACCAAGTGGGGTCACTGATGTATTTTTTTCATCATGACTTAATCGTTCTTCTAAAGTTGTTACCTTTTCACCTAGTATACCCTTTAAATCATTTTGTATTTTATTTACTGAAGTCTCTACTTCTTTATGGACTGGAAGTGTTGCTTCAATGCCTTTGAATACATGAACATATGGTTCTACATTTACAAGTTTATTATTATCATCAAAAGTAAATGTTAATTTAGCTAAACCTCTGCCATTGTATCCACCTTCTACTACCGGCACTCCATGAACTTTACCTGAAACAAAAGCATGATTATGACCAGCTATTACTGCATCTACGCCATCTACTCTTGCTATATCAGCAGCCTCTCCTGTAATGACTTTAGTTTCACTATCTTGATATGCACCGCTGTGAGCCACAACAACTACCGCATTTACATTTTCTTTATCTCTAACTATTTTAGTATACTTATTAACGGTTTCTACTGGATCTAGGAAATCTACATCCTTTACATTTGCAGCTAAAGTGGAAGATACTGTCTCTGGAGTAGAAATTCCTATTAAAGCTATTTTAGCTCCATTTTTTTCAACTATTTTGTATGGGTCTGCGTAATCTACGCTTTCATTAGTGCCCTTTTTAACTATATTTGCAGCTAAAAATCTAAATCCTCCATCCTTTGACCATGTATTAATCTTATCAATACCCCAATCAAATTCATGGTTACCAATTGCTGATGCCTCGACTCCCATTGCCTTAAGCATTACAGTTACCGGTTCCCCAAGGGTAAGATTAGAAATAGCTGTACCTTGATATAAGTCTCCTGCTGCTACTGGTATCACACCATAAATATCACTTTCTTTTGAATTATATTCATCAACAACTCCAGCAAGCTTTGCAGCACCAATATTTTTACCAGACTCTAATGCATTCCCATGAAAATCATTAAAGCTTAAAATATCTACAGTTTTTGTAATTAATTTTCTGAGATTTTCTAACTTAACAGTTTCTCCTTTTGCTGTTAATTGAGCTACTACATCACTCCAAGTTAATTGTTTTGTAATGATCCCATAGCTAACTACTGGCTCAATAGTACCATCATTAATTAACTTAACAATTTCTGCTCTTAGCTCTTCATTATATTTAACTCCTGTTAACTTCCAATTATTATCTACATTTCTAGTTATCTCCCCAGCCTTAACTTCTACTATATATCTAGCAATCATATCTCTTACATCTGAAAGCTGGTCATTTGTAGATTCATAAACTTTTTTATGCTCTCCTTCATCAAAAATATTTGAAAGATTTGAATTATACCTATAATCATTTACAGTTAAGTAAACAACATCTGTATCCTCAACTTTCTTATCATCATTAAAATATAAGTTTTCTACCCTATAACCTAATTCCTTAGAAATATTAAGGTCATATTTAACTCCACTAAGCATGTCATATTTATAAGATGCAAACTTATCATTAAATGAAACAGTAAAATCCCCTTCTTCAAAGGTATTATATAAATCTGCTGTCCACTCTAAGTATTTCTTTAATTGCTTTCCTGTGGTTTTAATTGTATATAACTTGTTATCAAATTTATATATATTAGCCAAATCAGCTTTTGTAATAACTCCTGATTTCAAGTTAGAAGTTGCTGATAGCATAGCAGCACCAGATACGTGGTGCACTTTGCTTGGGTCTATACCTATAGATTCTAAATGTTTATCGCTATAGTATAATTGAACCTTGTTAATTAAATCCGTTACCCCTTGATCAGTAACAAATGATTCTGGTATCCCATTTACCTCATCATCTTTCGCAAGGTTTTCTCCAACCAACTTACCAATTGCACTTGTAGCATCTGCTACAGCAATATCATGATACGGTTGCAACTTTGCATTTAAATCTACATCTTCTATTGATTCTTTAGTCAATTTAATAACACTAGAAGTTTTACTTATAACCTGGAATCCCTTATCAGTCTTTTCAACTTCTAAAACAGCCTTAGAAATTCCTTGTCCACTATTTGTTGGTTGAGTTATTAAAACTCCATTAACTGTTTCATTTTGTATAGTTGTATGACTATGTCCTGCAACTATCATAGCTAACTCTGGATTTAAATTAGCTATATCAGTAGCACTGTCTCCATTTCCATATTCTGAAGTTAAACCCATGTGAGATGTCACTATAAATAAGTCTGCACCTTCTCCAGATTTTATTTCAGCTATAACTTTTTTAACCTCTTCATCAGGTCTTGTTGGTTCATATCCAACTAACTTATCAGCATCCCATCTAGTTATGTTATTTGTTACGACCCCTATGATAGCAACTTTTATGCCACTAACTTCCTTTATAGTATATGGATCAAATACTCTATTTCCATCTTTATAAAGATTTGCACATAATACCTCAGTACCACCTGCTTTTGACTGTTCTGCGATTTTATTTAAAACATTCATTCCATAGTTAAATTCATGGTTTCCCAAACTAAAACTATCATATCCTATGGTATTCATCCCTAAAATCATTGGATTTATATTTTCGCTTAAGTACTTTTCGTTCAAAAATAAATGATTGTAATTTCCCTGTATAGTATCCCCGTTGTCTACAACTATAGTATTAGGATTTTTAGCTATTTCTTCCTTTACAACAGTTGCAATTTGATTTAGTCCACCTGCTGCTGCTGACATGGTTGCATAATCATAATTTTTAAATTTCCCATGTAAGTCAGTAGTAGACATCACTTGAATAGTAGTTTTTTCTGTTGAAGCTACATTTGCCTGATTATCATCTGCATATACTTTAATTGAGTTCACAGGCATAACCATGGTTACTAGTAATGTTAATGCTGTCATAAATGCGGTTAGTCTTTTTTTACTTATCACATTCTTCCCCCCAAATATAATATTTAACAAGGTTTATATTTACTAAACCTTATTACTATATATTTTATCCCTGCGTTCTCTCCTTTTCAATACTTTTATGTTATTTATTTACATAAAAGTAAATTCTATAAATAAAACACCTTAATGTGAAATCCATATATTACTTCACATTAAGGTGCCCTATTTACACTTTTAAATTTTATACTTAATCTATGTATTTTAGCCGTTACATTTTTCTATTTAATATATAATCTAATGAATGTAAGCTAAAATTTAACACGAGTTCTTCTGGAAACTGAACTTCTTCTAATAACTTCTGACAATATGAAAACTCTCCCACATCATAACAAATATGAGCATCACTTCCCATTATTACCTTTACTCCATGCTCTTTACATAGAAGTAAAAGTTTCTTTTGATTCCCCTCTGCATTTTCCCTAAAGCTTCCTGGCGTTAGAGATGAATTATTTATTTCAAAAACCATATTCTTTTTCTTTGCTTCTAAAACTAATTTTTCATAATCTAAACCATATCTATCGTCATCTGGATGCCCTATAACTTTAACATTTGGGTTATTCATAACTTTTATCAATGCATTTGTATTTTCTTCTACGTTTCCTGGTTCTATACAAGGTGGATGTAAACTAGCAATAATATAATCTAGCTCTAATGCTAAATCTTCCTGTACATCTATTCTACCTTCAAAATCAATTATGTTTGCCTCAATGCCCTTTAAAACTCTTACACCCATAATCTCCTCTTTTATAACTCTCATATTTTTAAAATGGAAGTATGATGCTGTACCTGGCATATTTTCTGCATGGTCTGAAATTCCAAGTATCTTTAATCCCTTATCCCTTGCTTCCTCTATATTTTCTTTTATTGTGCTAAATGCATGCCCACTGGAAATGGTATGAGTATGTAAATCTATTAAAGCCTTCATTAAATCACTCCTTACCTATGTCATCTCTTAAATAAATACTACTTTTATATTATAACTCATAATCTTTAATATAAAACAGGTTTAACCTCACTTTTCTTAACTAACCCACATACAACACCTAATAATATACCCACTAGGGCTGGCACTATCCATCCAAGGCCCTGTGAATAAAGAGGTAATTTACTGCATAAATTCATAATAAATCCTAAATTAGTTCCTACTTGCCCTAGTGCATCAATTACACTTACCACTCCAGTAAACAATATAGTTAATCCATATACTACGGAGCTTCCTTTAAATAAATTATTTAACATAGCCAGAACTATAAGCATTATTGCTACTGGATAAATAGCATTTAATATTGGTACTGATACGGAAAGAATTTTTGTTAACCCCATATTTGCAAGAGTCATACTGGAAATAGCCAAGATTCTAACAAAATTCTCATATGATACCTTATTAGTTAATGTAGCAAAGTACTGACTACATGAAGTTATAAGTCCCACACATGTTGTAAGGCAAGCTAATGTAAATACCATTGCTAAAAGTATTGCTCCTGGCTTACCAAATATATATAACATAACATTTGTTAAAGTTTGTGCTCCATTTTCAGTTACCCCAAATCTGCCACTACTAGTTGCACCTAAGTGACCTAATATTGAATAAATTACTACTAATAAAATCCCTGCAATTACTCCAGCCTTTATTGATGTTGAAACTATTTCCTTCTCATCTGTTACACCTTTAGATTTTATTGCCAATGCAATTACAACTCCAAAATTTAATGCTGCTATAGTATCCATAGTTAAATATCCTTCTAAAAAACCTTTAACAAAGGGAGAATTTAAATATTCACCACTTACCTCTCCATATCCACCTAATGGTTTAAACACTGCAGCTATAAAAATTACTCCAATTAATAATAGTAATGTAGGTGTTAAAACCTTTCCCATACGATCTACTAGCTTAGTTGGTGATAACGAAAGCCAATAAGCTACTGAGAAAAATACTAAAGTAAATAAAAACAATGCTAAAGTTTTTGATATTCCTGATGGTAAATATGGCGCTACAGCCATCTCAAAAGGTAAACTTCCCGCTCTTGGAATTCCAAGTCCAGGTCCTATTGATAAATATATAAGTATTGTAAATACTCCTGCAAAAGCTGGATTAACCCTTCTTGCTAGTTTATTTAGACCCCCTGATTTTGCTACTGCAACAACTCCTAAAACTGGAAAACCTACAGCTGTTATAAAAAAACCTGCCATGGATATCCACATTGCTTCACCTGCTGATTGTCCTAAAAATGGTGGAAATATTAAATTCCCAGCTCCAAAGAATAATGAAAAAAGCATTAAGCTTATAAATACTAAATCTCTTTTTGATAAATTTTTCATTTTTAAATTCCCCCTAATTTGAATTATATTTTCTTCTTTTAATTAATAATGTCACCTTCAATATTCATATAATTACCCCCTTTACATTAAATAAGAAACTAGTAATTCTTATTATAAAAGCTTTCAAATAATGAGCATATGCATCTACTCACTAACCTGAACTTTTTATAGATTTACACTATTTATTCTCCTTAGAAAATTTAAATCTATATAAAAAAAACCGCCCCTTGTAAAAACAAGGGACGGGATTAACCGCGTTACCACCCTAATTCTATAAATAAACCTTCAATAAAAAAAGTTCACTTATAGCTCTTAGATACATATCAAACAATACGCTTTTCTTTTAACGGTGAAAGACTCCGATAAAGTCTACTTTAATTAATTTCGACTTCACTTCTCAGAGATGATTTTCAGTTATAACTTGAACATTGGCTTTCAGCAAAATGCCAACTCTCTGTAGAACAAAAATATTACCTACTTTTTCTCTTCATAGAATTTATTTAATGAATAATTTATATTCAGAATATACTCTTAATTGCTTTATGTCAATGGATTTTTATTGATTTATTACTGTTTGGGCTATGTTAACCATTTCAAGTTTTATCTTCTAGCATTTTATATTAATTATACTTTCACATTACAGTTACAATTTATCTAACTAATTTCCTTGATAAAGTAGCAATACCTACCCCCATCATAATTACGCCTACTACCATCTCCGCATTACAAAGCATATATGATCTTGGAATTGGAGTTGCATTATCTGAACCCAAACCCGTAAATACCTCTACACTTAAGTTTAACGCCGAGTTTAATTGACTCATAAACGCCCTAAAAGTCTCAGGAATACCAATGCCCCATATATAGCTAATTATTTGACCATCTATATCTAACCCAATAACAAGATATAGAATCGCAAAAGTAAAAGCCATAACTAAAGAGCTTATTAAGGGGTATAGTATTCTTTCTCCATATCCACATGTGAGCCAATAAATATAAGATATTACCTTAGGTAATACCTTCTTCAAACTTTTCCTCTGCATGGTTTTACATAGATAATAGTACTCCCCGAAATTGTTCTTTAGGTTATTTTCATTAAACTTATCTGCAATGGTTTCATATACCTTGTATATTCCTTCATACTCCTCTTTAGTCTTTCTCCTCACTTGAATCTTATCTATAAAACTTTTCTCATCTAGTTTAGTTTTTAACTTATCATTAAACTCAAAATCTTCTATATAGGTATTAACTATCTTTATTCCTGACAAATC
This sequence comes from Clostridium sp., assembly GCF_036646415.1. Taxonomy (GTDB): domain Bacteria; phylum Bacillota; class Clostridia; order Clostridiales; family Clostridiaceae; genus Clostridium_J. The sequence goes on from NZ_JAVXMF010000010.1 coordinate 77,872, forward strand.
TGCATCCACTATATCTATCTTTTTCATCTGAGAATTTATTATTATGGCACTGGTAATATCTGTAAGTTTAAAAGTTGTATTCTTAAGATAACATCCTTGGAATATTAAATACGTAATATCTGAACTTAAAAACTTACTATAGATTTTACATCTTTCAAAACTACAAGATAGGTTATCTTTTTTATTTAGAGATGGTACATTTTTAATTTCTTCTAGAAGAAATGAGCAATTTTCAAAGATTACTCCCCCACCACCAAAATCACATTCTATAAAAGTACATCCTACAAAATTACAGTTTTCAAATTTAATATTATAAAATTTACACTTTATAAATTTACTACATATAATATTTTCATTTTTAATTCCAATGAATTCTTCTTCATTCTGTGTGCTTTCGTTATTTATTATTTTTTTCTCAAATGTTTTAAAACTATATTTGTCATCAGGTTCAATTGTTAAATAACTCTTATCATAGACTATTTTTTTACACAACTTTTCATTATTATCTCTTCTATGTTGAAGCTGCTGCTTTGCTGCCGTTATCTCTTCCTTAAAATTTATATATGGCATAGTAAATTACCTCTTTTTTATTTTTATAACTTTAGTATATACAATCTTTTCACATTCATTCAAACAAGTAATTATTGCTGACTAAATCCTGATATTTATACATCTATCCAATTTTAAAGTTACTTACAAAAAATTAAATTTTATTTTGTAAACAATCTACTATTTATTCTTAATTTTGTTTTTTTTATAAATATATGTTATTATAGTATAAGTATACTCAAAGGAGGTTGATGCATATGTGGGCTTTTAATTTAAGCTCTGTATGTAATTAATAATACTTAAATTCAGATTTATGAATTTATAGTTTTTAAATTTTATATACTGTGCTTAATAAATCAACTGTCAAATTTTTAAAAATAAGTGAGGGATTTATTATGAAAAATACAATATTTAATGTATATAAAAGAGATTCAAATGAAAGTTCAAAAAAAATTAGAAAGTCTGGGAATGTTCCTTGTGTCATTTATGGAGAATTCTTAGAAAAACCCATTCCTGCTAAAATGAATAAAAGTGAACTTACCAAAATGTTAAGCAGTAGTAATAGTGGTTCTATCATACTCTTTAATGTAGATGGTAAAGAATTAAATTGTGTCGTTAAAGATATCCAAAAAAATAATCTTCATGAAATATTGCATTTCGACTTACAATATGTAAAGCCAAATGAAGTCATTAGATTGTCAATTCCTGTGAGATACATAGGTCACGAAAACTTAGAATCTAAAAGATTAGTTTTGGAGACCTTTAACCCACGTATTGATTTTCAAGGAAATGTAGAAAAAATCCCTGAATATATTGAGATTAATGTAGGAAAAATGAATTTTAATGATAAAGTTTTTGCTAGGGATATCAACGTACCTGAAGAAGTAACACTTTTAACTCCTGAAGAAACTTTATTAGCTATCGTAAATAGCTAATTATATATAATTACTCTAATAAAAATAACTAAGACTAAAAAATCTTAGTTATTTTTATTTAGAGGTAAATAATCTATTATTTTATCTTAACAAGCAATTCCCCTGTTTTAACTCTCTGTCCTTCTTTTACAAGTATATCTTCAATACTACCTGCAGTAGATGCAATTATGTTTGTTTCCATTTTCATGGCTTCTATCACAAGTAAAGTTTGACCTTCCTTAACAACATCACCTTTTTCAACAAGAACCTTAATTGCAGTACCTGGAATACTTGCTCCAACTTCTAATTTGTTTGAAGGATCTGCCATTTGAGAAACAGCTCCTCCTATATTTCCTAAATTGCTTACTGTTTTATCTTTTATTTTTATCTCTCTTCTATTACCATTAATCTCAAAATCTACAGTTCTGCATCCCTCTACATCTAATTTACCGATTTCAATTAATTGAACAATTAGAGTTTTACCTTCTGCAACTTCAACTTCACAAGTTTCTCCTTCAGCTAGTCCATGGAAGAATACATCACTACCCATACGACTTACATCGCCATACTCTAAAACATATTTTAAGAAGTCTTCAAATACATCTGGATATAATGCATAGCTAAGTAAATCCTGTTTAGATGGATTATATTTATACTTTTCTTTTAGATATTTTTCTATTTTATCAAAGTCTTCTGATGGTAATAATTCTCCTGGTCTATCAGTTATAGGTTCTTCACCCTTTAACACTATCTTTTGAAGGTCTTCTGGGAATCCACCTTCTGGCTGTCCCATCATTCCTTTAAAGTATGAAACTACTGAATCTGGGAATGCCATATTCTTAGCTTTTTCATATATATTCTCAGAGTTTAAATCATTCTGAACCATGAAAATGGCCATATCTCCAACCATCTTTGAAGAAGGAGTAACTTTTATTATATCTCCAACCATTGTGTTAACTTCTTTGTACATGGATTTTACATCATTAAATCTATGTCCAAGTCCAAAACTTTCAACCTGTGGTTTTAAGTTTGAATATTGTCCCCCTGGTATTTCATACTTATAAATCTCAGCACTTCCTGATTTTAGTTCTGATTCGAAACCTGAATAAACAGGTCTTACAGCATCCCAATAATCAGATATTTTCTGGATTCCATTTAAATTTATTCCTGTATCCCTATCAGTATTTTCAAGAGCTGCTACTATTGAGTTTAAAGCTGGCTGACTTGTAAGTCCTGACATGCTATTAAAGGTTGTATCAATAATATCAACACCTGCATCTGCCGCCATAAGCACTGTAGCTACACCATTTCCAGTAGTATCATGAGTATGTAAGTGAATTGGAATGGAAATCTCATTTTTTAATGCAGTTATAAGTTTTTTAGCAGCATAAGGCTTAAGTAATGCTGACATATCCTTTATAGCTAGTATATGTGCACCCATTTTTTCTATTTCTTTAGCCTTATCCACATAATATTTAAGACTATATTTATCTCTATTAGTATCTAAGATATCTCCAGTGTAGCATAGTGCAACTTCCGCTAGTTTTCCACAGTTTAATACCTCATCTAAAGATGTCTCTATCCCCTTTAACCAGTTAAGAGAATCAAAAATTCTAAATAAATCAATTCCACTTGAAGCAGATTCTTTTATAAATTCTCTTATAACATTATCAGGATAATTTTTATATCCTACTCCATTTGCTCCTCTAATAAGCATTTGGAACATAACATTAGGAATTCGCTTTCTTAGTTCTTGAAGTCTCTCCCATGGTGATTCCTTTAGAAATCTATAAGAAGTATCGAAAGTAGCTCCTCCCCACATTTCTAATGAGAATAAATCATTTCCGTAAACCGATGTTGCCTTAGCAATATTAATCATATCTCTACTTCTAACTCTAGTTGCCATTAAAGATTGCTGAGCATCCCTCATAGTTGTATCTGTAAGTAGAAGTTTTTTCTGATTTTTTATCCATCTAACTACTGCCTCTGGACCTTCCTCATCCAAAAGTTGTTTTGTACCAATTAAATTTTCAAAAGTTTCTATCTTAGGAATAACAGGTACATCATATTCTTTTTTATTTCCCTTAGTTTCATTTACTACTTTTTCTCCAATGATTTTTAGAACTTTATATTCTTCATCAGTTCTTGGTGATATATCAAATAACTGAGGATTGTTTGATATAAAATTAGTATCACACGCCCCTTTTTTGAAGGTTTCATTATTTAATACGTTTATTAAGAAATCTATATTAGTTTTAATTCCTGTAATATTTAATTCTTTAATTGAACGTATAGATTTTCTAATTGTATCTTCAAAAGTTCTTGAATAGGCAGTAGTTTTTACAAGTAAGCTATCATAATAAGGACTAATTACTGCTCCACTAAATCCATTTCCTCCATCAAGTCTTATTCCAAAACCTGATCCAGTTCTATACACATCAATTTTCCCTGTATCTGGAGAGAAATTATTTGAAGGATCTTCTGTAGTTACCCTACACTGAATTGCAAATCCTCTTGGCTTTACATCCTCTTGTGAATATATACCTACTGCTCTAGAATCTAAGCTATACCCTTGTGCTATTAGAATTTGACTTTGAACTATATCAATTCCTGTCGTCATTTCACTAACAGTATGTTCTACCTGTATTCTTGGATTCATTTCTATAAAATAATGATTTCCATGGATATCAACTAAAAACTCTAAAGTTCCCGCACTTCTATAATTAACAGACTTTGCTATCTTTAATGCATCCTCACATATAACTTTTCTTTTTTCCTCGCTTAAAGTTAGAGCTGGACTAAATTCTATAACCTTTTGATGTCTTCTTTGAATAGAGCAATCTCTTTCATAAAGATGTACTATGTTTCCCTCTTTATCTCCTAGGACCTGAATCTCAATATGCTTTGGTCCTTCTATGTATTTCTCAATAAATATGTCATCTATACCAAAGGCTTTCTTAGCCTCATTTTTAGCACTTTTAAAGGAATCAAGAATTTCATCTTCACTTCTTACTATTCTCATTCCTCTACCACCACCACCAGCAGCAGCCTTTAACATAACAGGGTAACCACATTGTCTAGCAAAGCTAACAGCTTCCTCATCTGAAGTTATTGGCTTCTCTACACCTGGTATTACAGGAACTCCAACACTTTTAGCCACTATTTTTGATTTAATCTTATCTCCTAGTTTTTCCATCATATCTGGCTTTGGACCTATAAATTCTATTCCCGCTTCTTCACATCTTCTGGCAAACTCAGGATTTTCAGATAAGAATCCATATCCTGGATGTATTGCATCAACATGCTTTTTAAGTGCAAGATTAATTATTTCATCAATATTTAAATAGGCTTCAACAGGCCCTTTATTTTTTCCAATTTGATATGCTTCATCAGCTTTAGTTCTAAAAAGAGAAAGTTTATCTTCTTCAGAATATATAGCCACCGTTCTTATCCCAAGTTCATTACAAGCTCTAAAAATTCTTATTGCGATTTCTCCTCTGTTAGCTACTAATACTCTTTTAAATTTTTGTCCCACTTCAACACATCCCCTTTAATATTTCTTATATATTATTACTTTTCATATATAAATCATTTTTTATAAAATTAATATATATATGAAAAATTTATCACTAATTGCATTGTAACACACATATAACTATTTAGCATAGCACTTATTAAAAAGTCTATCAATTGAAGTGTACAAATGATGTCAAGTGAATATTTTCCTGCAATTGTGTGTTCATTTTTAAAGAAGTACAAATTGGACTTAATACAAATCCCTTGAGAATTTTCATAATGGCAAAGAGTAATTAGAACTAAAAACATGTTAATTAACAGTATAGTTCCTTTCATTCACATACGAATAATTACCAATAAAGTGCATTAACCCATTGATGTAAAATGTTCTTCACATTAATTATATACATATATTAAAAATAAAATTCGCAAACATAAAAAGGTGTGAAATCAAAATTGATTTTCACACCTTTTTATATGGCTGTATAAACTTATTTTAATACTAAATTACTATCTTCACATTTTCTCCATCACTGCTCTGTATATCTACTAACACTAACCCACGATAATTTTTATTTAAATGCTTAATTGCTTTTTTCAGAGCCTTAGCTTGTTGCTTATTCATACCATTAATCTTTTCTTTAGTACCATCTTTTGATACAGTAATAAATTTAGACGTTAAACTTAGTGGCAATATAAACGCTCCTATTGAAATACAAAATCTTGGAATACAAATATGTGTATCTTTTTCTTTCCCCTTTTCCTTTATATCTATTATCATCACACTAATCCCCTTAATCAAATAATTTTAAGCTATTTCTATTAGTATTCTATCTCCAGCTTCTGTATCTACGGCAACTATCTGTCCTATAATTCCTTTATCAATAGCTTCTAAAATCATATCCATTTGAATATTATATTTATCAATATCTCCAATTACTGTTGCACCTGAACTTGCCATTATTTTTACAATTTCCAATGGTATTGTAACTTTCACATTGTCTCCGTCATGAGATTTTATCCTTACATAAAGCATCCTTATACCATTTGTGGATTTAGGTATATTAAAAAAATCACTTTCCTCCACAACCTTTGATTTTTCGTCACCGCTCTTCCCCAATGTTTCTAATAACTTGCTAGCCTGTTCCCCAGTTATTTTACCATCTTCCACCATTTTTAAAATTCTTAACTTATCGTCCATGATTATTCCTCCCATTTTTTTTAATTAATTCCTATTAAAAATAATTTTCTAGTAATTACTTGTTATTTAAGTTGAAATTTAAATACTTTCCAACACTAGTAACTATATTTGTGATCTAAATAAATATTCTTAAATAATTTTTATTTAGATCATTTAAACTTAAATATTTTTATTTTTACCAAACTTGACCTTACCATATATAATATTTTTTTAAACAATGTTATAAAAATATTAAAATTTGTGTAATTAATTGGAAATGCATTGAATATTTTAAAAATTCATGATACAATGATAATTAAAATATATATGATAAAACTGAGAGGGAGTGAATTTTGTATGGTAGTAAAACTGACCGTTAAGAGTATTATGAATTTAGGACTATGGGGAAGACTTTGTGAATATAAAGGGTGGGATAAACTTATAGTTAGAGAAGGTTTAATCTCACTTGATAGCGAAGTAGAATTTGATGATGAATTCTTAAAAAAAGACGTTGTACCAATAGAACAATTAAAAGTATTTTTATTTAACGTAGATACAGAAGATGCTAAATATTGCGGTACACTCCTAGCTAGAGACTTAGAAGATGCCAAGGTTAGAGTTGGAACAATACACAACGTAACTAAAATCACAACAATTTTAGAAATCACTAAAGAACAATTGTTTAACATGAAAAATAAGCATATGGTACTCTCAAGAATACCACTTTAAGTTACAAATGAAAATTTTTAATAATTAAACCCTAATGTATAAAGCTTTTTATACATTAGGGCTATTTTTTATTAAACTTCTTTAAATTCTATGTTGTGTGGATAATGAAATATTACATCTTTATCTATACTAACTATAGAAGTATCAATGCTATTTCCATCAACATTTAAAGTCACAGTGCTGCGATCACCAAATCTTTTTAAAAATGTTTCTATATCTGAGCGCTTAACACTAATTGGTAATCTTTCACCATTATTTCTAACTATTATGCCTATAGACCTTCCTTCATTTCTAAACTTTCTTCCCTTAACCTTTAAGTCTCTTACACTAGCTTCTATTATCATAGTAACTCCCCCTTATTTACTTAAGTATAATTTCTTTACATTATATTTAAATAAAATGCAGATTATTACCTATACTTATAAATTAAATCTTATAATGAAAAACTTTCATAGATATAATAGCTATCCATGAAAGTTTAAATTCTATTTACTTAATTACAAGCTCCACTGGGCAATGGTCTGAACCTAAAATCTCACTATGGATTTTAGCAGATACTAAATTATCCTTTAATTTATTTGAAGCACAGAAATAGTCAATTCTCCATCCCGCATTCTTTTCTCTTGCCTTAAATCTATAAGACCACCAAGAATATGCATGTTCTATATCTGGGTAGAAATATCTAAAGGTATCAATAAATCCAGCCCTTAAAAGTTCTGTGAACTTATTTCTCTCCTCGTCAGTAAAGCCTGCATTTTTTCTATTAGTCTTAGGATTTTTAAGATCAATCTCTCTGTGGGCAACGTTTAAATCTCCGCAAACTATGACAGGTTTAACAGAATCTAAAGCCTTTAAATAAACTCTAAAGTCATCCTCCCAAAGCATTCTATAATCAAGTCTTTCTAGCTCTGATTTAGAATTGGGAGTATACACTGTTACAAAGTGGAAGTCTTCAAACTCTAAAGTTATAACTCTACCCTCTTTGTCATGATCCTCAATTCCCATACCATAGGATACACTTATTGGCTCCACCTTAGTAAAAATAGCAGTTCCTGAATATCCTTTCTTCTCAGCATAATTCCAATACTGATGATATCCTTCTAAATCTAAATCTATTTGTCCAGCTTGAAGCTTACTTTCTTGAATACAAAATATATCTGCATAAACATCCTTAAAGAAATCTAAAAACCCCTTCTGAACGCAAGCTCTAATTCCATTAACATTCCATGAAACTAATTTCATATTTATCCTTCTTTCCTTATTGAATTTTTCTATTGTATGCTTAGTAAAAATACACCTCATATTATTTATATTTTACCACTCAAAATAGTGTTATGGTGTAAATTGTTTATACATCTCAATAACTATATCATTCTTCATATCAATCCAAAATAATATAGCTCTTTCAGCATCAGTATTCTTCCAATTATCAATATAATTTTTAAGTGTATTATAATCTACTTCCTGTAAATCTACTGAATTATTTTTCGGATTAATTTCATAGGCTAACATCTTAAATGTTGCATTTTTATCTATAGTATACGTAGTTTTAGAATTATTTAAATATTTAATATAATAATCATTAATTATATAATAATTTTTATCTTCCGCAGTTATAACATCTTGTCCTTGATTCTCATATTCCTTATTACTATTCGGTAATATAAATCCATCAGGAGTTCTTGAACCCCTACCTAACTTCATTGACTCTGTTACAGCTTCATCACCTCTATAGAATTTAACCTCATCAAAACAAATATACACTATATTATTTTCTGTATATATATCTCTTATAAAGCCTATCTTACTTTCATATACATTCTCCTTAACTTCCAATTCAAGATTAACAGTTCTACCATATTCCCTTGTAATCCCTTGGTATTGTATACTTCCCAAAGTACTTGTAGATGCTTCTTTACTCCAAATTACATAATCCTTTATCTTCTCTCCATTTACACTTACCTCTACTTGCTCTGGTAAAACATATAAGTCACCCTGATATATTTCATCACTTAATGATATAGCCTGAAAATTACTATTTATATTTATAAGTCTACTCTTCATATTTTCTAAATCCACATTATTATCAACAGCCATCTTTATAATAGCATAGGCATCATCATATCTCTTATACTTAATGTATTCCTCCCCTATATCTATATAGATCTGTCTATCACTTTTACCTTTAGCTATAGCCGCTTCGTAGGACTTCCTTGCTTCATCATATTTTTCTTCTTTTAAATATTTATTTCCTTCTTCAATATACTTATCTATCTCATTTTCCTCTACTTGTATTTCTTTTTCTACATTATCAGATATAACAGTTTCCTTATCTTTAAATCCACACCCACCTAAAGTAACTATACCTATACATATCATAGAAATTACAATCAGCATCTTAACATTCTTCATATATTTCACTCCTTATTTCATAGCCTTAATATAATTATATGACTACTTTTTTACCAAATATAGTAAAAACATTTCCAAGTTGTTGCCGCTATAAAATATTAGATGTAACCGCTATTTAGACTAATTATTTTTTCATCATAAATGATCTAAGCTTATAAATATATAACTTAGTTTTCTAATTTAATAGGAAGACTTACTTTTACAATCACCCTTTCTCCATTTATAACTTTAATATTTCCATTATGATCCTTTACAATTTCATTGCATAAGTATAAACCAAGTCCTCTGCTTTCTCCGTCAGTATATCTGTTTGATTTTATAAATGGATCAAATATATAATCATAGACTTGGCTAGGAATAATCCCTGATATGCTTTCAACTTCTAAAATATAATTTTCTTCTAGTATATTACCTCTAACATATATATTTTCATAGGGTTTTGAATACTTTATTCCGTTATCTACAATATTTATAATGAGTTCTCTTATTCTATTACTTTGTCCTAATATCTCCCCATATGACACATCACTAATAATCTCGATGGAATACTTTTCAGCCTTAATCCCCATATCCTCACATATCTCTATTAAAAGATTACCTATATCTATTTCTCTTACTTCCTCCTTTGTATAAGACAGTCCTTTAGAAACTTCAATTAAATCTAAAATCAAGTTATGAAGCCTTTCACTCTCTAAATATATCCTATCTATAGCTCTTTTATTAAAGGCTTCATCTTGAATCATTTCATCCCGTAGCATCTCTGCATAACCTGAAATTGCAGTTAATGGAGTCTTAATTTCATGAGTTACATTATCAAAAAACCCTTTTCTTGCCTTTTCTAAAATCTCCACCTTTTCTTTTTCTGATCTAATGGTACTAATTTGCTCTCTTATCTTATCCTTCATACTTATAAATTCTTTAGATAATACAGCCACTTCATCATTTCCCACTAGTTTAATTGAAAAATCATAGTCTCCATCTCCAACTCGCTTTACCCCATCTGTTAGTTTTATAATAGGCTTTGTAACCTTGCTAATAATAAAAAATGATAAAATAAATATTAAAAGAAAAGTTACAATTTCAATTAAAGTAATAAACATCAACGTAATATTATTTTCGCTATAAATTTCCTTATAATCTTTTATCACATTAAGTGTTCCTAAGTTATATCCGTTAATAAAAATTGGATAAGATAAAACTCCATATAAAGTATTATCAGTATACTTTAAGTTAACTACAGCATCGCCCTCATTAGCTGATTTACTCCCACTATCTAAAACTTCATCGAAATTTTCCCCAATATTTTTCATAATTACATTTCCACTAGTATCTCTCATTTCTATTAAGCATTGAAAATTTGATGAAATATATTTTGTTAAGTTACTACCCTCCTTGATAAGACTATCCTCTTTATACTCTAGGTCACTAGCCAAAAGTCTATATTTTATAGCCTCTCTTGTGCTATACATAACTTGCTTTAAGGCATTGTTTATGGATGTTTCCATCCTAAATATTAAAATATATCTTATAGATAAGTTAAAAATTACTCCAAAAACAACTAGAATTGCAGATAACCAAGCAATGAATTTAAATCTTATTTTCACTTCTTCACCTCATCACATATCCCACACCAAAAACTGTATCTATCAATGATTTCTCCTTATGTATATCTAGTTTGCCTCTAAGTCTTCTAACATGAACATCTACAGTTCTAATATCTCCATCATAATCCAATCCCCAAACATGATTTAAAAGTTCTTCTCGTGAAAATACTCTATTTTTATGTTTTACCAAAAACTCCAATAAATCATATTCTTGAGGTTTAAGCCTTATTTCTCCTTCATCCTTTAAAACAATTCTACTATCCATGTTTATTTTCACGTGATTTGATAATTCTAAAAACTCACTTTGACCCTTTAATTTATATTTTTCTACACATCTTAAAGCTATCTTAACCCTAGTTAAAACCTCTTTTATATGAAAAGGCTTAGTTATATAATCGTCTGCACCAAGCTCTAACCCTAAAATTTTATCTACTATATCATTTCTTGCTGTTAAAATTATAATTGGAATTAGATATTTACTATTAATAGTTTTACAAAGTTCAAATCCACTTTCATCTGGCAAATTCAAATCTAGTAATGCTAAATCAGGCTTAAAAGTTTCTAATAATAATCTTCCTTCTTTAGCTGTAAATCCATTTCTTACACTATAACCCTCTCCCCTTAACGCTGTTGATAAAATATCATTTATAGATATTTCGTCTTCTACTACTAACACCTTTATATTCATAAACTTTACACCTTACCTATTCCCAACATTATACACTCTTATATTTTATGTTTTCATAAATGAACTTATAATTCAATAAACTATTTTGTTTCTTACTTAATTTTCAAAACAATTCACTTGCAAAAAAAATACTATATGAAGTACAATTTAAAATGCACCTCATATAGTGTTTAATTTAAGATTTCAATCTAAAAGTAAATATTGATTACTAAATATTTTTTATTTTATAGATTGCATTAACTCATTAAGGCATCTGAAAATAAATAATAAGTCAAAGATGCGAAGGATATTTTGAGTTAGACAAGGAAGCAGGTTCCGCAGATAGTAGAACTATCTAAGGGTTCTGCTGACGACGTATCACTCAAAATAGTCTAGAAGATTGACTTATTTATTTTTTGAAGATGCCTAAGTTGATTGCCTAAAAAGTTGCGTTAAATGGAACTTCAATTTTACCTTTTATACTCTATCTGTCTACTCTTAAAATGGCAGGAACACACTCTATTTACTTTCCTATTTAACATACGACCTTTTACTTTTATATAGAAAAACATGACTCCACAAATCAATATAAATCCTCCATACAAATAATTGCCCTTATAACCATAGTTATTCAAAATCCATCCTCCAATAAAGTTTCCTAAGGATAAAGAAACTCCACTAACTAACATCTTTACTGCTGCAAATATATCTCTATGTTCTATATCTATATTACTCATCATAAGGCTGTCTAGTGAGGATACAATAAGCCACGCAAACATTCCTCTAGTCATTAAAACAACAATGAAAAATTGTATTCTTAAATTTATGGATAAAGTAAAGCAACTCACTATAGCTACAATAAATATTATTACATTAAATATACCAACTCCAATTTTTTCAATTATTGCAGGCATTAAAATTATACCTATCATACTTAAAATCGTTATTCCAAAAGTTATATAGGATATTATATTATTCCCTATATGAAATGAATCCTTTAATATGAGATTATTATAGGGTCCTACTCCACTAAATCCCATTGTTGTAATAAAAAGAAGCACGGCAAATAATTGAGTATTTTTATCTATCCTTAAGAATTTAACAGAATCTATTATAGATTTTTTTACGCCTTCCCTTTCTACTTCTACTATAGATTCCTTCGGTAATAACCAGTGTCTAATGGCACAAGTTATTAAAATAAGTATAATACACACAAAAAATAATTTTCTATATCCTACATTTTTAAAAAGAGGCACTCTATTGATATTACCTCCTATTATTGCTCCAACAGCTCCACACAAAAAATTAACAGAACACTTGTAACTATATGCACAACACTCATTTTGTCCTGTAGTATATGAATAAATTAATTGAAGCTCTGTTAATTGAATGAGAGAAATACCACCACTTACTAATATCTGACCTAAAATAATTAATATTAAACTAGAAAATCTTATATGAAGTGTTATTCCAATTGCTAACACTATAAGTCCTACACATAATAAATTTTTTTTCCAAGGATTTTAATAAAAGGTCCAATAAAAAATCCCACTAAGGTAAATAATGAACCTATAGAAAAAACAACTCCAATTGTCCCTGGGGAAAATCCAAGGAAATCATAATATAATATTTGCAAAAATAAAAACATCCCCGTAGCGAGGGCAAGAACTCCTTCACTAAAAACCATTATGTGTATATTCTTAGGGAAAGTTTTTATTGTTTCAAAAGTCTTAAATTTAATCATATTCTGTCCACCTTAAATATTTATTATCTATTTAGGTTAAGCAGAATTTAAATAGTTATACAAAAAAATAAGAGAGAATATCTCTACCCTCTCTTATCAACAATATTAAATTTATTGATATTCAACCTCTTTTAAGCATAAACCTTTAGCTTGTGCCATAGGGCCGGCTTCTGATCTTTTCTTTTGTTCTAATATTTTAGCTACATCACTAGCCTTTAATGCACCCTTACCAACTTCTAGAAGAGTTCCTGTTATAATTCTTACCATGTTTAATAAGAATCCATCCCCATTAATCTCTATTTGAACCATATCTCCATCTTCAATTATTTCTATAAAGTTTACTGTTCTCACTGTTGATTTACTATCTGATTTTAGAGCAGTAAAACTTTGAAAGTCATGAGTTCCAACTAAAATATCTGCAGCAGCTCTCATAGCATTTAGGTTAAGTTTTGCATCTGTGTGATATGTATATTTTCTACTAAATACATCTCTATGTTTACTATTATTTATAGTGTAAACATAAGTTTTTGCCTTTGCATTATATCTTGAGTGAAATCTTTCATGTACATCAGTTACAGATTTAACTACTATGTCATCTGGTAAAAATTCATAAAGATAGTTAAAAATATCTTCATTTGTCAATGTGGACTTAGTATGAAAGTTTGCTATGTAGTTCTTTGCATGAACTCCTGTATCTGTTCTACCACAACCTACAACTTGGATCTCTTCATTAGTCATTTTACTTAATACTTTTTCAATTTTATCTTGAATAGTCGCAACATTATCCTTTTGTTTTTGCCATCCCTTATATCTAGTTCCATCATATTCTATTACCATTTTTAAATTTCTCATAAATTCTCCTTATGTATGTTTTTATTTTTATTTAATCTATACCTTAGTATTTCACCACTATGATTTTAGATAATTAGCTATAAATTTGTTCTTGTTCATATGTAAATATATTATTTTTATAATCACTCTATTAAGTATATACTTTTTACTTGAATAAATCTATTAAACCTTATTTTATTTTATTTTATATTATGCTTATTTTAGCTCTTTACACTTCTTACTTATTCCATTATAAAGGTATTCTAAATACTCAACATCCACCTTCTCACCTTTTAGCATATCTATTCTTTCCCTAGCCTTTTGTAAAGATTCTTTAGCTTCACTATAATCTCTTTGTTTTATTGAATTACTTGTATACTCCAGTAAATAATCTACCTTTAATACAGCCTTAGCAAGATCCTCTCTATCGTCGTTTACTAGTTCTAACAAAAGTGCATATATCTTTGGAGATGCTGCCTTACGATGAATGTTTAATAGCTCATTATTTTTACTGTTCTTTTTTGCCATAAATTTACTTCCTCACTTTAAACTCATTTAATAATTTTCCTATGCTATTTTATATCACTTATTGATTTTTTTCAATTAATCTTATATTATTAACTATATTTTTATTATAAGATAAATTTACCAAGGATTAAATATATTTCATCTAAATTTACTTGGTAAATTCTTTTTGTATTTTTTATTAATTATAGACACATCCTATTCGTATATTAAGTATTATAGCCAAAATTTAATTTTATTTACTGAAGGAGGATTAAAATGAGTAAAAGATTTATACGTAATTTGTGTTTAGTCCTTGTGATTATCACATCCCTTATATTCAATGGATGTTCTTCCAAAACTGAGTCTACAACTAATTCAAAAGCTGACAAGAGTAATGATAAAACTGTATTTAATACAACAGAGCTTGATGAGGATTTAATTATAGGTCCTATTAAGGATGAAAAAGATAGCGCAACTTCTGTATCAGAAAATAAAGAAGTTATAACAACTCCATCACAAAAGGAAGAAAATCGGAAAGATGATAATTCTTCTAATACCGAAATTGCTCCTTCAACTTCAAAAATAGATGTAAATAGCTTAACAAATACAAAAATTGCTTGGTGGTTTAAACCCAATAAACAACATATTACTCCAGAAATAAATCTTAAAATTGGATTTGATTTAGATAAATATGATGCTCATTATGTAGGCGACACAAGTAGAAAGGTTCTTTATTTAACATTTGATGAAGGATATGAAAATGGATATACTCCAAAAATATTAGATATTTTAAAAGAAAATAATGTTAAGGCAATTTTCTTTGTTACTTCTCCTTATCTAAAGGGCAATCCAGATATAATAAAGAGAATGGTAGATGAAGGACATATTGTCGGAAACCACACAAACCATCACCCATCTATGCCAGATGTAACTGGAACTGAAGAAAAATTTAATAATGAATTTTCCGATGTAGAATCTAAATTCAAAGAAATAACTGGTAAAGATATACCTAATTACTTTAGACCACCAATGGGTGAATACTCAGAGAAATCTTTAGCTATGACAAAAAATCTTGGCTACAAAACAGTATTTTGGAGCTTTGCATATCATGATTGGGACATAAATAAGCAACCTGATCCTGTTAAAGCAAAAGAAACTATAATAAACGGTTTTCATAATGGATCTATAATGCTTATCCATGCAGTTTCAAAAACCAATACGGATATTCTTGACTCTATATTAAAAGAAGCTAAAGCCCAAGGTTATGTTTTTGAATTATTACCTTAGTATCAACGATAAATATATCTTTTAATTAACTATATATTGTTAAAATTTAATATACTAAATAATAAAAAGAATTACCTATATAAACTTAGGGAATTCTTTTTACTTTGTATATCTCCTTTACAATATATTCTTTAAGTCATATAATTATTGTATCGTTACAATAATTATAAAATTATGATATTCAAGTTAAAACTAAGTTTATACATAAAATATAATCTTAACATCCTAGAAAGGAAGGCTAAAAATGAACTTTGTTTCAATAGAATTAGACAGAACTTCAACTACGCCTATGTATATACAAGTGGCTCATAAAATAGAATCTTCAATAAAATCTGGCTCCTTAAATATTGGTGATAAGCTTCCACCTATTCGTAAGTTAGCGAGTGACCTTGAAGTTAATAACGTAACCATAGTTAATGCTTACAAACATCTAGAGGTAAATGGTTATGTTAATGCCATAAAGGGTAGTGGATATTATGTATCAGAACAAGATATGTTTTATAAACAATACGACTCTCCACCTACTCCAATAAACGATACTATTACTAATCATGATTATAATAAAGATAATAATCATCCTTCTAACTCTACAGAATATAGTAATGATTTTAAATTAATGGCTAGTGGACATATAAAAATCACTTCAAATGCTATTAACTTTGCCAGTGCTACTCCTGACCCCAGCATCTTCCCATTTGAATCATTCAAATCTGCTTTAAATGAAGTACTAGATAGAGATAAGGGTTATGCCTTTGGATATCAGGAAAGCAATGGTTATAAGCCTCTAAGAGAATCTTTATGTGATTATTTCCTTCGTGAAAGTAATATAAATGCTACTCCAATCAGCATTCAAATAGTATCCGGAGCTCAGCAAGGTATTGATATAATTGGAAAGGCTCTCCTTAGACCTGGAGATTATGTTATCACAGAGAACCCCACTTATACTGGTGCTACTGCTGTATTTAAATCAAGAGGTGCAAATGTTATTGGAGTTCCCATAGAAAAGGATGGAATTAATACTAAAATTTTAGAAGCTAACATTAAACTATATAAACCTAAATTAATATATGTAATGACTCAGTTTCAAAACCCTACCACAATTTCTTACTCTAAAGAAAAACTTCAAGAGCTTCTAGCGTTAGCTGATAGATATAATTTATATATCGTTGAAGATGATTCTTTATCGGGACTTTCTTATGATGACGTCTCTAAACCATCTACTTTAAAGTCTCTAGATACTAAAAATAGAGTAATATACATTAAAAGTTTTTCTAAGCTTCTAATGCCTGGACTTAGAATTGGTTTTTTAATATCTCCTGAATCTCTAATGGAGGAACTTCTAGCAGCAAAACATACTACTGATATATCTTCTTCTGGATTAATTCAACGAGCTCTTCAACTTTATTTTAAAAACGGTCACTGGGAAGAACATTTAAAATATATGAGAGAGATTTATAAAGTTAAATTTGATGTAATGGTAGAAGAATTAACTAAACTTAAAAATTATGGCGTAGATTTCTTTAATCCTAATGGTGGACTTAATTTCTGGGTTACACTACCTAAAGGTGTCTTAGCTAGTGAGCTTTATGTGGAGTGTTCTAAGAAGGATATTCTTATAGTTCCCTGCAATGTTTTTTATGTAAACAAGGAAAAAAACATGAACAATGCTATAAGAATCAGTTACGCTGCCACTAATGTTGATGAAATAAGAAGTGGAATGCATTCAATTGGAGAGTGCATATTAACACTTATGAACTCACCTAAAAAAACCTCATACCTCAGTCCACTTATTTAATTATATAAATTATGAAAGCTACTGTGAATTATTCCTTCACCGTAGCTTTCATAATTTATTAGCTTTATTTTAATAGACTATTGAACTTAATTTCAATATTATCTCTTTGTAATCACATTTACATGGTTATTTACTGAATTAAACTGATATCTTTTCTTCCAACTGAATATATTTATACGCTGCTCTTATTCCCTCAGCGCTTGTATCAAACACAGAATCCATTCCAAGCTTCTTTATAAATTCCATCTTTGTAAGAGCCTTGGTTGGTTGTTGCTGTAAGTTTACTAAAAAAAGCTTTATATTGTATTTATCGCAATGGTTGTAAAGTCTTTTTATAGCTGCAATTGCACTGGCATCTAATGTTCGAGCACCCTTCATATCTATAATAACTACTTGTGCAGTAGTTTCAATTTCACTTATTGTATCTATGAAATTCTGAGCTATACCAAAGAAAAATGGCCCATTCACTTCATATAATAAAATTTTATTATGGTCTATATCCATGATTTCAGAAGTTTTATGTTTTTCTATTACTTCACTTCCAAGTCTTTTAACCATTGTATTTTCTGCCAGTTTCTTAATAAATAAGAACATTGATAATACCATACCTATTTCTATTGCAATTACTAAGTCAAACACAATTGTAAGTACAAAGGTCAATACTAATACAATTACATCACTTCTAGGTGATTTAAGCAATACCTTGAAAGCTGACCATTCTCCCATATTATATGAAACTACAATAAGTATTGCCCCTAAAGTTGTCATTGGAATCATTTTTGCAAGTGGCATAAATAATACCATAATTAACAATAATGTTATAGCATGTACAATTCCTGAAATTGGACTTCTTCCCCCATTTTTAACATTAGCTGCTGTTCTTGCAATAGCTCCAGTTGCTGGTATTCCTCCAAATAATGCTGACCCTATATTACCAAGTCCTTGTGCAATTAACTCCATATTAGAATCATGTTTATCATCTATCATTCCATCTGCAACAACCGCTGATAATAAAGACTCAATAGCTGCAAGTATTGCAATTGTCATAGCTGGTTTAAATAACATCTTTATTGTAGCCATATCTATTGTCGGAAGTCCTGGCATTGGTATTGAAGATGAAATTTCTTGGTATCTGCTTCCAATAGTTTCTATTGGTAAATTGAATACTTGTACAACTAATGTAGCTACCACCAATGCAATAACAGACCCTGGTATAGTTTTATTAATCTTAGGCCAGTATACCATTATTAATATACATCCAACTCCAACTAAAGTAGCTGTTAGATTAAAACTACCAATATTCTCTAAATAACTTTGCCACTTAGCTATAAATTCTGCTGGTACATTCTCTATATTAAGACCTAAAAAATCCTTAATTTGAGTTGATAATAAAGTTATTGCTATACCACTTGTAAAACCTACTGTTATAGTGTGCGGAACATACTTAATAAGTGTTCCTAGCTTTAGCACTCCCATTACAACTAACATAATACCAGCCATAAGTGTGGCTATTATAAGTCCATTGATGCCATAGGTTTGTACTATTGTATACACAATTACAACAAAGGCTCCTGTTGGTCCTCCTATTTGAACTCTACTTCCACCTAAAAAAGATATTATAAATCCAGCAATTATAGCAGTAATAAGACCCTTTTCTGGTGATACACCTGAAGATATTCCCAGTGCAATAGACAACGGTAAAGCTATTATAGCTACAATAATACCAGCCATAATATCCTTCATTAGTTGATTCTTTGTAATTTTCCTCTCTTTAATAAGAGTAAAAATCTTTGGTGACATTTTCTTCTCCTTCCTTTATAGCCTTAATTCATCCCGCGACATTAGCTCCTTACTTTCCATTTCAAATGCAACGAAAGTAAGGAGCATCTTATCTTTAAATAACAAATTTTATACTTTTATAGTTAGGCATCTTCAAAAAATAAATAAGTCAATCTCCTAGACTATTTTGAGTGATACGTCGTCAGCAGAACCCTTAGATAGTTCTACTATCTGCGGAACCTACTTCCTTGTCTAACTCAAAATATCCTTCGCATCTTTGACTTATTATTTATTTTCAGATGCCTTAAAGCTTTTATAAGACTATAATTTTCATTTATTACACTACTTAATTTTACTCTTCTGTAATTAAACTGTCAAATACAAAACTATCCTATTATATCCTTTGTTCTATAAAAATTTTCTTTAAGATACATAAAAATCCACTTAATCATTTTAGTTATATATGCATAAAGTTCTGTCTAGTATTCCTGTTAAGTATGCCATTATCACTCCATAATTTGTTATGGCAACCCCCTTATCCTTACACATATCTATCCTATTTAATACTGTTTTTCTATTAATCATACATGCTCCACAGTGGATTATTAAATCATATTTTTCTATATCCTCAGGAAAATCATGACCAACTCTATATTCATAGTTAAGATCAAAACCTACATGTTTATTCAACATCATAGGAATCTTAATTCTTCCTATATCTTCATGGGAAATATTATGTGAGCAGCTCTCTGAAATAAGTATTTTAGAATCTTTATTTAGTTCATTAACCTTATTTGCACCTTCCACAAAAGCTGATAAATCTCCTTTGTGTCTTGCAAATAAAATTGAAAAACTTGTTAACTTAATATTTGATGGAACTATCTTGCTAACTCTTTTAAATGCTTGAGAATCTGTTATAACTAAATCCACATCTTTTATATCCTTCAACGCAGATTCTAATTCTGTATCTCTAACTACATAACTCTTTATTCCATGATCTAGACAATCTCTAATACATTGAACCTGGGGCAATATTATTCTACCTTTAGGAGCTTCTGAATCCACTGGTACCACAAGAATTACCTTGCTATTATAAGGCAGTAAATCACCTACTATAGGTAGTTCTTTTTCATCCTCTTTCAACTTTTCTACTAGCTTTTCCTTTAACTCTTCAATACCTTCACCACTTATAGTAGATACTAAAATCCCACCTGCAAGTTTACTTCTTAACGCTTCAACACCCTTACTATTAATAGTAGAGCTAATGATTCCAGGTGTAGATTTATCTCTTAGAGCTTTAAGTACATTCTTCTCCCCAGTATCTATCTTATTTATAACTAGAAGATGTGGTATATTATACTTTTTGAAATTTAATCTAGCTTCTTCATAAGACTTCATATCTAAATCGTTAATATCCATCACATATAAAGCGAAGTCAGTTCTCTTCATAATGTTAAGAGTCTTATTTTCTCTTAATGCACCAAGTTCACTGTTATCTCCCAGTCCTGCAGTATCAATGAATAATACTGGACCTAGTGGGATTAGCTCCATAGCCTTTGAAACTGGATCTGTCGTTGTTCCCTTAAGTTCTGAAACTATGGATATATCTTGCCCTAGAATCTTGTTTATTAAAGATGATTTACCTGCATTGGTTTTCCCATATATCGCTATATGCTTTCTATTAGAATTTGGTGTAGTATTCATAGTTTCCTCCTATATATAAAGATCTCTTTCTCCTTGCTTTAATTTCTCTATATTACTTTTTATTAATTCTCTGATATCTTCCCTCTTTATTTTAGCTGCCTGTTCATTAATTAATGCTTCTGCCTTCTCAATAATTTCCTTATCACCATAGTCTAGAGCATATTCCATTAGAGTTGTCATAGCATTTGGTTCACATACATTTTGTATCTGTCCTGATTTTGCAAGTTTCATAAACCTTTCACCAGTTCTACCTTGTCTGTAGCAAGCAGTGCAATAGCTTGGTATATATCCATCTTCAATTAACGCCTTTAAAACCTCTAGAGGTGTTCTTTCATCAGAGGTTTTAAATTGGTCTACATTCACATGACCTTCTTCCTTTTCCTTGTATCCACCAACACCTGCAATAGAACCAGCACTTACTTGGGATACTCCATATCTTAATACTTCTTTTCTCATTTCCTGAGTTTCCCTTGTAGATAAGATTAACCCTGTAAATGGTACCGCTATTCTTAAAATAGCTACTACTTTCTTGAACATATCATCATCAATTATATTAGGAAAGTCCTTTAGGCTCATTCCTTCCGCTTCCTTTAGTCTTGGTACAGATACAGTGTGGAATCCTACCCCAAATTTTTCTTCTAAATGCTCATTATGCATCATAAGAGCTAACACCTCAAACTTTGGATCAGCTAGCCCAAATAAAATACCTGCTCCTACATCATCAATTCCACCTTCCATAGCTCTATCAAATGCTGTTAGGTGATATTCATAGTTTCCTTTGATAGAATTCGGATGCATCAACTCGTAGGTTGGTTTATGATAAGTTTCTTGGAATAATATATATGTTCCTATTTTAGCTTCCTTAATTTTTCTATAATTTTCTACAGTAGTTGCTGCAATATTTACATTTACCCTTCTTATCTCACCATTATTGTTTTGAGTTTTATAAATAGTATCAAGGCATTCTATAACATAATCAATAGGAGCATTCACTGGATCTTCTCCCAGTTCTAATGCCAGTCTTTTATGTCCCATTTTTTCTAGAATTCTAACTTCCTCCGCAACTTCTTCCATAGTTAATTTTTTTCTATTAAATTTATTGCATCTTTTGTAACCACAGTAAACACAATTATTTACACAGTAATCACTAACATAAAGTGGTGCAAATACAACAACTCTCTTTCCATATATAGCTTCTTTTATTTCTCCAGCAATCTTATACATATCTTTTAATTGGTCTTCATCTTCAGTCTGAAGTAATACTGCTATATCCTTATGATTTAATCCCATTCTATTTTTAGCTTTATTTAATACTTCTTCTATTTGTTCCTTAGTAGCCCCTTTAGACTCCTGTAATAAATTCTCAATATACTCATGGTTAATAAACATATCCATACCCCTTTATTATTTATTTTCTTACCCAATCTATGCTATGACCTTTTGTTACCTCTATCTCAAATCCAATATTGTTGATTTTCTCTTCTATTTTATTTTTATATTCTGCAGCCTCGTCTCCTGTATATACCTTTCCATCATATAGGCTATATTTTTTTCTTACTTGATTCGGTGAAAGATTTGGCATGATAACATTAGCTCCTGCCTTTATCCCCTTTTCTCTTCCCATATGATCTATAGTTCCAAGAGCTGTAGTTGCAGGTAATAGCACCATTGGAATCAGTAATCTTACTAAGGCTAACATAGTTACAGTCTTATCTACTGTTCCTGGAGCTTCATTGCAAAGCAGTGTATCCTTATGAGGTATAAATGGTCCTATACCACACATGTGAGGCTTTAACTCTTTTAGAAATAGCAGATCATTAATTAAGTCCTGGTTTGTCTGACCTGGAAGTCCAACCATAAATCCGGCTCCAACTTCAAAGCCAATTTCCTTTAAATTTAAAAGACACTTTCTTCTATTTTCAAAGCTAGCTCCTGGATGGAATTTTTCATAGAGCTCCTTATTTGCCGTTTCATGCCTTAAAAGATATCTATCAGCTCCCGCATCATATATATTCTTATAGGATTCATAGCTTCTCTCACCAGCAGAAATGGTTATAGCATTGTCTGGATATTTATTCTTTAAAACTCTTATAATCTCTACTAGCTTTTCATCTGTGAAATAAGGATCTTCTCCGCCTTGAAGTACAAAGGTTTTATATCCTAACTCATTTCCTATCTTTGCACACTCTAAGATTTCTTCTAAGGTAAGCCTATACCTCTCTGCTAACTTATTCCCCCCCCTAATTCCACAATAAGCACAATTTCTACTACAATAATTAGTAAATTCGATAAGTCCTCTAACATAGACCTTATTCCCATAAACCCTCATTCTAGTTTCATTAGCTCTACTTATTAAAAGCTCCCTGCTCTCATCATCTAGGTTATCTAAAATGTAAAGCAACTCATCCGAAGATAAATTATTAGTTTCATACAGTTTATTTATTAATCCCTTTATCATAACTCTCCCCCTCCCTTGAAAACGTTTATATAACATCTATAATTATATTTCTTTCTTAGAAATTGATGTTTTCACAATGACCCCCTCTATGTTTCCTAGCCTTCCTGTAAGACTATTTATTTCATCTAACTCACCACTTATAACAATAGATATAACTGAAACATCCTCTTCAAAAGGAATTCCCATTCTTCCCCTTATACTTCCTCTAAATTTAGTTACCACGTCATTGAACTCACTTTGACAAACTTTTGGATTTTCTAATATGGCACTTATAACAGCTATTTTATGCATTTTCTATTACCTCTTTTCTAATTATAAATTTAATCTTAAGTATTTCCTTAATCTCTAGTTTATATTTTTCTTTTTAAATTTAACTTTTAATACCTCATTATTGCAGTAAGTCAAAATATTTATATAACCTATCTTGTTAGTGAACTTACACTCCTATTTTCCTATAATTAAAAAGTTCCCATTGAATTTTCTTCAAAAGAAAAGCCTAGTTCTCTCTATCCTAAAAGAAAACTAGGCTCAAAATATCTAATATTACCTCTTAAGATTCCCTTACATCTACATAGATTATAGAAATCTTAATGCAACAATAAATTATAAACAATAAATATCTATATCTATTGCTCATACTAAAATATTTAGAACTATATTTGTTTCTTTCAGATTAGATTTCTCTTTTCTGTTAGATTCATTTTCTATATTTACCTTATTGAAATAAACAAAGATTTTTCTCTGAATATTCAATTAAATCACTATACATTAAGAGTAATGTATATTTTCTGTTTTTTCAAGACATTTATATCTTTTTTATAAATATTTCAACTAGTCACCTAAATTATTTATATACATTACATCTGACCATAAATGTCAAATATCCTCCAATTTGATTTTTCATTTTGTTTTACAACAACATAATATCTTGTCCAATCACCATTTCCCCATTGAGCCCCCTCATTTGCTTTATCTGTCAATTTCACTGTATATTTTACTTCAATAATCTCAAATTCCTGTGGATTATACTTATTTAATCTATCCATATAATAATAATATTGTATAGTATTAGGGTTGTTAGAATATTCATCTTCACTTAATTTTCTCAGATTATGAATAGTTATGTTTTCAGTATATTCCCCCTCATCAAAGAGTTTTTTATAGGTTTTTGGGTAATTGTTAAACCCCTCACTATCTACATACAGATTATTAAATTCATCATATTTATCATTTATTTCTATTTTAAAGGTATCAAGAATAACTTTTTCTGCTTCTGAACATGGAGTAACTTCTGATTGGAAAAGCCTTGTTCCATTTTTAAGTTCTAATTGATAATTTTCAAGTGAACCAGAATTTTCTACTTTTTCCTCCGTCTTTGAACACCCAATAATAGCAAAAGAAAATAATGAAATTAAACAAATAGATAATATGTTTCTTTTAATATTTTTATTCATATATCGAAATCTCCTTCAGTATAATATTTACACATAAAAGCATATATTCAATATTATACTAAAACTATATAAAATACTACTATTATTGCTATTAAATAAGACCATATAAAAAACAGCATTAATACCTATGAATATTAATGCTGTTTTTGTGTTATTATTAATGTTATTTCATAGGTTATTTTGTTAAATAAGCATATAATAATTTTATTGTTCCTTCAAGGGCAGTATAATGAGTTCTCTCCATACCATGAGATGCATGAACTCCAGGTCCTATAAGTGCACCTTTTATGTTATTTCCACCGCTTAAAGCTGCTCCAACATCTGACCCATACATTGGATAAATATCTACTGCATATTTAATTTCATTACCCTTTGCAAGGTTAATTAATTCTGTAGTCATATTATAGTCATAAGGACCATTAGAATCCTTAGCACATATAGAAACATCATACTCTGTACAAGTTAAATCTTCTCCTATACATCCCATATCTACAGCAATCATTTCTGTTATATCTGATGGAATGTAAGCTGAACCATGTCCAACTTCTTCATATACAGATATGAAAACCTTAGTAGTATAAGTTGGAACTATCTTTTCAGCACTTAATATATCAAGTAAATTCATAAGGCATGCAACACTACCCTTATCATCTATAAATCTAGATTTTAAGAATCCACTTTCTGTTATTGTAGTTTTAGGATCGATAAATATAAAGTCACCTGCGCATATTCCTAGTTTCTCTACATCTTCTTTAGATTTCACTACTTCATCAAGTCTTATTTCCATATTTTTAGGATCACGAAGTTTAGATTTAGCATCTTCAAATACGTGAGCTGCTGGACTTGTGCTTAAGAATGTACCATTATATATCTTTCCATCTCTAGTTCTGATTTTGCAATATTCACTATCTAGTGTAGGAACAATAGGTCCTCCTATTAAAGTAAATTTTAAAGTACCTTCACCAGAAATGGATCTTACCATAGCACCTAAAGTGTCCACATGAGCAGATAAACCTATTACCTTATCATTACTTTTTCCTGGAACAGTTATAATTCCACAACCCTTAACAGTCTTTTCAAAATCATAGCCTAGTTCCGCTGCTATTGACTGGATTTTATCCATAACATCATAACAAAATCCACTAGGGCTATCTATAAGTAATATTTCTTTTGCTGTATTTAAAACCTTTTCTTTATTAACTGATATCATTATATCCCCCTCCTTGTACAATCCAAAATTTATGGTTAATTATAGCTTCTTAAACACGTAAAAGTTTCATAAGTATTTAATATTATCACCTTTAATGTCTAAATAGTTATAATAATCATTTAATTTACCCTCTTTAAATATTATAATATTACTTATGAAATTATTAAAGGGTTTATTCAAACTTTTATAGCACTTAATTACAATAAAGATAGATTTTCAGACTCATTATCTATTAATTTCATATAGTAAATTCACTTTAAACATACTATAATTAATATTATTTGGTAAAATAGCATTCTATATTATGAAAATTTATTTTCAATATAAATTTTAGAAGTTGAGGTATTTCATATGACATTAACGACAAAAGAAGCTCTTGCTACTTCCCTTAAAAATATAATGACAAAAAAGCCTCTTCAAAAAATAACAATTAAAGATATAGTAGTTGATTGTGGTGTTAACCGTCAAACTTTCTATTATTATTTCCAAGATATCTATGACTTGCTAGGGTGGATTTATAAAACTGAAGCTGTAGGCAGTATTTCAACTTGCAAAACCTACGAAACTTGGCAACAAGGTTTTTTGAAAATATTTCAATATGTAATTAATAATAAGTCTTTTTGTATGAATACCTTTCATTCAATGGGAAGAGAACATCTTGAAACTTTTTTACAGAATGAAATCTTTAATCTTTTAATTGATGTAATTGAAGAGGTGTCTAAAAACTCTTATTTATCTTCTACCGAAAAAGAATTCATTGCCAACTTTTATACCTTTGCTTTTATTGGAATTTTAACTTCATGGATGAAAAATGGTATGAAGGATAGTCCAGAAAGTATTATTGAAAAAGTTGAAAGATTAGTTAATGGAGATATTGAAAAAGTTATAAACAAAACTACTCAGTTACATTTAAATAACTAAGTAGTTAGTTTGTCTTATGATTATATAATTAAAAATTTCTATCTATAAGATGTTTTTAAAGCATCTTTTAAAATCTTAGGATTTTTCTTGTATGGAGTTACAGGAATAATCTCTTTATTTTTTACATTCAAAAGAGTATAAACAGCCATTTTTGCTGCACGTACAGAATATTCTTCTGTAAATACCATATCTTCTGGAATTTCAACGAACTGACTAATCATAGCAAAGTTTGTTGATCCTTTTGGTACAACCTGTGGACGATCAGTCATCTTGCGTGGTTGGAACTGAGCATCTATATAAGGCATCATACATGGAATAACATTAATTACAGTATCCATAATTTCATCTATTTTATCTTCCATGTGTAAGTGATGTAAAAGTTCTATTAACATCTCTTCGCCAGTACATTCACGCATTGGTTTTTTCACATAATCACCAACTTTTTCTGTGTATAACCCATATCCCCAGAAAATAGTTGTATCAAGTGGCTGATTTTTAAAGTGTGGTTGAGCCGCAACAACAATACTCATTAACCAATTAGAATCTTTAAAGGTCATTAAAGCACCACTACCAGGTATATTAGTTGAGAACTCTTCAATTAACTTTAAAAGTTTATTTCCTTTACAAGTTACAGTGAAACTTTCCCAGTTGGTTTGGTCCGGATGTCCAAAGAATGGTTCTGGATTCCCAAGTCCCGTTTTCTTTTTAGCTACTTTATCCCAAAGTTCACCCGAAATTGGCTTATCTGGATTATACTCTGCTGGTGTATTAAAATCACCTAAAGTTGCACTATCTGTCATGCATCCATTTGTCATAATACAAATATCACCTTGGTTTAAGTTTATAATTTTTTCACCTTCACTATCTTCTAAATGTATTGCAGTTACTGTAATCTCATCCCCTTGTTTAAAATCTAAATCAGTTACAGTTGCATTAATACTAAAATCAATACTAAAGTCATCTAAATAAGCTTTTAATGGAAGTATAACTGATTCATATTGGTTATAAGGAGTACGTGTAACCCCCTCTAAAGTTTCAATACGAGAGAACTCAAAAATCATACGTTCCATATATCTTTTAAATTCAAATAAGCTAGACCATTTTTGGAAAGCAAAAGTTGTTTGCCACATATACCAAAAGTTAGTTTGGAAGAAATGTGGTGTATGACTAAACCATTGCTCTATAGTCATATCATCTAGCTTTTCTTCTGATGTAATCATTAATTTACCAAGAGCCATACGATCATCACTATTAAAACCCATACTAGTTACATCTTGAATCACGCCATACTTATCAATTAAACGAGCTTGTGCATGCGTTGGATGTAAATGGTCAAAATTAAGAATTTCTTCTGTAACAGTTTTCCCCGGTAAATCTAGAGATGGAATACTAGAAAA
Organism: Clostridium sp.; assembly: GCF_036646415.1. Taxonomy (GTDB): domain Bacteria; phylum Bacillota; class Clostridia; order Clostridiales; family Clostridiaceae; genus Clostridium_J. The sequence goes on from NZ_JAVXMF010000010.1 coordinate 106,530, forward strand.
TAGCTCCCAAAAGTTTTCGTAAGTTTCTTCATTTAGCATTCTACCGCCACGGCATAGGAATCCATTCTCAGCATCCCCTGAACCATCATTACTACCTCCAAGAATTTTCATTCCTTCGATAATATGAATATTTTCACCCTTAAAATTACAGTCCCTTACAAGATAAGCTGCCCCAGCTAAAGAAGCTAGGCCCCCTCCGATGAAATAAACTTGCTTATCTTCATTCTCCGTATAGTTAAAGGTCGCAGTATTTACCTTTGATTTTTCTTTAATTTTATTTGCTGTTATTGCAACTGCAGTTGCTGCACTAGCCACTACGCCTAGAGCAAGTAATATATTCTTTTTATTATTGCTTGATTTTTTACTCATACAATATCCTCAACTTTCTACTTAATATTCTTTAAATTTCTTACTTATTATTATAGTTTAAGTATATTAAATTGTATTTATACAATTTAATATGTTTGTCTAAACTCTGGGCAGTAAAATAGTTGTGGCAGTTAATAAATAATTATTAATTGAGCAATCCATGTACTAAATATATATACTACCTCGTATACCTTATAGAATACTTTCATTAAGGAGGATAATATGAAAAAACTTTTAGTTATTTTTTCACTAATCATAGTTTTATTTCTTTCTGGATGTGGTAATAAAGTTAGCACAAACAGTGAAGAACACTCTAAAGCAGATTCAGTAGCCCAATCTAGTATTGATATTGGTTCTGATAAAAATCAAAATAATATGGAAACCAAAGCTGATGATATTACTAATACAGAAACTTTAATCACTAAAGAAAATAGAAAAATAATTAATAATGCAGATTTATCTATAGAAACCTTAGAATTTGATAATTCTCTAATCATACTTGAAAAAATGATAAATAGCTTTAATGGATATACTCAATCATCAAGTGTATCTCAAATGGGTATTAGCAGTGGAATTTACAGAAGCGATAGAAATGCTGAATTTGTGATTAGAATACCAAATGAAAAGTTTCAAGATTTTTTAAATGAAGCTAGCAAAATTGGAATAGTTACAAATGAACGTACCTATGGCGACGATATAAGTAGTAGTTATTATGATAGTGAAACTAGATTAAAGGTCCTAAAGACTCAAGAGGATAGATACCTAGCTATTCTAAGTCAAGCAAAAGATATCAAGGAAATTATAGAAGTAGAAAAAGCTCTAACAGAAATCCGCTATGAAATCGAAGGAATTCAAGGACACTTAAAACAAATGGATGATTTGATTGAGCACGCTACCATAAATATGCATATTCAAGAAGTTATAGAAGCTAGTAATATTGATTCTCCAGCAGTAACTTTTGGTGAAAAAATTGCCAAGGCTTTCAAGGACTCTTTAAGAAGTTTAAAATCTTTGGGAACGAATATATTGTTAATCTTCGTGGCTATTATTCCTTATTTAATAATTTTAAGTATCGTTGGATATTTAGGATATGCAATTTACAAAAAAGCAAAACTAAAAAGGAAATAAAACTAAAGGGACCATCTCAAAATAAAAATTTTGAGATAGTCCCTTTTATATAAGTCTCTGTTATATAATTCAAAATCCATTAACATTAAAGACCATATTGCTTTTATTGCCTTTTAATTATCTCCTTCTTAATGCATCTATTGGATCCATCTTAGATGCTCTTAATGCTGGATAAAGCCCAGATACAATACTTAATACAACACAGAATAACAAAATCCAGCCTCCATCTTGAAGCGGTAATTTTGATACCTCCATATAAGGAGCATTGTTTGCAAAGTTTTGTAAAAAGCTATAAACCAAATTATTTATTACCTTAGATACTCCAATAGCAATACCTATTCCTATTAATGCTGATAGGACTCCTATAATAAAGGATTCTGCTACAAAAATATTCTTTATATCTTTTTTTCTGGCCCCTATTGCTCTCAATATACCTATTTCGTTAGTTCTTTCAATTACAGATATATATATAACTATTGATATCATTAAAGCTGCAACTATAATAGATACTCCTGCAAAGCCTAAAAGTCCCATTCTAACTTGCTTCATTGTGGTATCAATTTGCTCTGTTATAGTTTTACCTGCCATTTCAAATTGGTAATCATCTTGAGATGAGTTTAATTTTTCAATATCATCTTCTATAGTTTCTGCATCTTTTCCATAAAGAATCATCATAGGAGCTTCTAGTTTATCTTTATTTATATTAAAGTACTTTTCATAGTAATTAATATTCCAGTCACTCTCCACATAATATGTGTTCATCAAAGTAGTTGTATTTGCAATCCCAACTACTTTCCAAGGCAATACCATAATTTCTGGTTTCTTATTTGGTTCCATCATCATATCAGAATGGCTTGGAGACTTAACAAATGAAACATAAATAGTTTTTCCAATTAAACTCTTCAACTCTTCATCATTTTTGACTATATTTTTAGCAGTTGATAAAGAAATAACGATTTCATCCAAAGAGCCTTTTGAAGGCACCGTGCCATATTGTATATCTTCTTTAACATCTTCAATTAATCCTGCTGACATCATATCTATCAGTCTATCTATAGTAGTTGGATCAGATAACTTTTCGAAGAAATTTTCATCCTTTAATAAATTTTCTTCTAAAGAATAAAAGGCTGCCATTGGTATATCTTCTCCTTGAACGGGAAAATAATAACCATAAAAACTACTACCTAAAGAAGTAATTTTATTTATATCTTCATACTTTAATCTCTTATATTGATTTGGCCTTTTATCTAAATTTTCTTTAAAACCAACCATAACTGAGTTAGTTGGAAATATTGAATTTACTTGAGTGTTTACAGACTCCGTTGTTCCTGCTGTAATAGCTATAGCTAATGCAATACCTGCTATCCCAATTGAAGTCCCAATAGCCGTTGCTAAAGTACGCCATTTTTTTAACCAAGCACTTCTTAAAGATAACTTAAATGCCTTTCCTATAGACATCTTAGATTTTGTTTCTTCCTTTTTCATTACATTGCTTAAGGATTTTACCGAACTAGAATTTTCTTCAATAGAAATAATTTTTCCATCTTCCATATTTATAATAATATCCGCATACTTTTCTGCCAACTCCGGTGCATGGGTTACCATTAATATAAGTCTATCTTTAGATATATCCTTAAGTAAATCCATAACTTGTTCGCCAGTTTTAACATCTAATGCCCCTGTTGGCTCATCTGCTAAAATAATTTCTGGGTTATTAGCTAAAGCTCTAGCAATTGCAACTCTTTGACGTTGCCCTCCTGATAACAGATTTACCGTCTTCTTCCTTTGATCTAAAAGACCAACACCTTCTAATAGCTCTGTTGCTCTCTTTGTTTTTTCCACCTTAGATTTTCCTGATAAATCTAAAGCAAGCTCAACATTTTGCATAGAGCTTTGAGAATTAAGAAGATTAAACTGTTGAAATATAAACCCTATAGTATTTTTACGGTAGCTATCTAAATCCTTTCCCTTTGCTTCTTTTAATGACTTTCCATTTACAATCACCTCACCTTGAAAATCACTATCTAAAGCTCCTAAAATATTCATAAGTGTAGTTTTACCACACCCAGAAGGGCCTACAATCGCTACTAACTTTCCATTTGGTAGTTCAAAAGATACATCATCAAGGGCAGCAATTTCATGCTCACCAATTTTATAAGTCCTTTTTAAATTTTCAACTCTTAACATCTGCTTCCCCTCCTATTCATCACGTAATGCATCAACAACTTGAATTTTTGTCGCTCTCTTAGATGGCACGTATCCTGCCATAATTGCTACAAGAACACTTATTACTATTAACCCAATTATTGTTGCAAGAGGGAATTTAATATCTGTAAACGGAATTCCTGATAAAGGAATATTTATAAGTTTTTCTGCATCAACCTTTAATACATTTTCTATGAATTTATTGGCTATAGGTTGTATTAGGAATGCTACAGCTATACCTGTTACCCCTGCAAAGAAACCAATCAAAGCAGATTCTGTTTTAAACACACGGGAAACATCTTTATTTCTTGCACCTATTGCCTTTAAAATTCCAATTTCCTTTTTACGTTCAAGAACACTTGAAAATACTACAATTCCTATTAAAATAGATGAAACAACTAAAGCTACAGAAACAAAAATAATCATAACTGCTTGAGCTAAGTTTATTAATGTCTTTAAAGCTTCCTTTACCATAACCACTTGTGACGAAGCCTTAAATCCTTTTTCAGCTAGTTCTCTTCTATCACCAACACCACCATTTTCTTTAGCATTTATCCATTTTAATACTTCTTCATTATGTTTAACTTCATCTACAACAACTTCTGCATTAATAACTCTATTTTCTTTTCCTACAAAATATCCTTCATCCTTTAACCAATTATAAACTGGCTCATAGGAATAATAAACAGCCCCAGAATTTAAAGCAATTTCATTAGCAATCCCAACAATGGTGAATTCTTTGGTATAAGTTTTAACTACAGTTTCATCACCAGTCATTGGATTCGTAGTCTTTTCCTGAACAATTACATCAATCTTCTCATCAATGACCTTTGTATAATCATCCTTATCCTCATCCATTCCCAGCTCTTTTATAATAAGCTTTGCCATATCCTTGTTTACTAATAATTCATCACTATCATCCTTTGGTAATCTACCAGATACAGCATGTTCTACATTTGCTAAATAATTTTCTCCCGCTAAAGCATTAAAACTTATATCTTCTATGTTTTTTTCATTTACTTTGTAAATAGTATTAGAAGTAATATCTAAAGCTTCACGGATTTCTACTACATTATCATTCTCACTAATTTTATCAAAAGCTTCTATAGTTTTGGGATATTCCTTAGCTTGAACTTCCTGTTCTTTAAACTGCATCCCAACTTGTATTACATTTGCACTGACAAAAGAGTTGGTTTGTCTATCTATATAATCATTAGCTCCATTTCCAAGACCAATAACTAATAAAATCCCACCAATACCTATTGAACCAGCAATAGTTGTAATAGCAATTCTACCTAACTTTTGCTTTATGTTTCTTAAAGATAACTTTAAAGAATCACTAAATGACATACTTCCATTTTTCTTCTTAAGCTCTGATTTTAACTGATTCTTATCAGCTTCAATTAATACTTCATCCTTTTTAATTTCTCCATCAAGGATTGAAATAACCCTACTTGAATACTCATAAGCTAAAGTTCCATTATGAGTAACCATTAAAATAAGTTTATCCTTAGCTATTTCCTTAAGTAAGTCCATTATTTGTATTCCAGTTTTCTTATCTAAAGCACCTGTTGGTTCATCAGCTAAAATAATATCTGGATCATTTGCAAGAGCACGAGCTATAGCAACTCTCTGTTTTTGCCCACCGGATAATTCTCCTGGTTTATGATTCATATGTTTAGAAAGACCAACTTTCTCTAACAATGTTTTTGCTCTAGATATACGCTCCTTTTTTGATAATCCAATTAAGTTCATAACCATTTCAACATTTTCTAGAGCTGTTAAATGCTCAATTAAATTAAAAGATTGAAAAACGAATCCAATATTATTTTTTCTATATAAATCCCAGTCCTTTGATTTATATTTTCTAGTGGATTTACCCTCAACAATTAGGTCCCCCTCTGTAGGCTTATCCAGCCCCGCAATAATATTTAATAAAGTAGATTTACCACATCCCGATGGCCCAAGTATTGAAACAAACTCCCCCTTATCAAAACCTAAAGTTACTCCCTTAAGAGCATCAAACCTTACCTTATTTTCAATGATATATTCTTTTCTAATATTCTCTAACCGTAATAACATAAAGACTCCCTTCTAAATTGCTATAAATTATGTATCTCTATATTATACATCATTGACCAAGGCATTCTATTATATCCTTAAATTTTATACAATAATATTAGGACTATTAAGTCAAATATTTTATAAAAAACAATAATAAACCTTAATTATAATGTACCTTTTATTACTAACATTATAAAAGATATAACTAATGTGTTTGCACTTTAAAATTACAGAATTATAGTATACAATAATATTAGCTAAATATTACAAATAATTCTAATTAAACCAAACGAAAGGAGTAGCTATGAAAAGATTGAAATTAATTATTAGTGCTTAGCAAGGACTGTCTGCTATAGCACAAATTATTGCTTCAGTGGGAGAGTCTTTGCAATAACTTTACAATATTTTTTATGTAAGGAGCAAAGGCATGTCATATATGAAAGCGGAAAGTGTATTACCTGAAGAATTAATCAATATAATTCAAACCTATGTTGATGGAGAATATATTTATATTCCTAGAAAATTAGAAAACAAAAAATCTTGGGGTGAATGTAAAGGGACACGCAATAATTTTAAAGATAGAAACATGGATATTTATAAAATGTACCAACAAGGATATACATTTTTTCAATTATCTCAAAAGTATTTTCTGGCTGAAAAAACAATTCAAAGAATTGTTCTAACAGAAAAAAACAAATAAAGAAAGGGTTATCTTTGATTTAAAGATAGCCCTTTTCTCATGTTTATTTCCGAATCAAACATAAGGTATATACATTTTCACATTGTTGTTATCATTATATAGAAACAATTATTTAAGAGGAGTTGAATTTATGATTAAAATATCAGATAACATATATTATTTACCTCACTGTGCAGAAACAGATAGACCAACTTTGGGATATGTAAAAGGAAAAAACTATACACTAATGATTGACTCTGGAAACTCTTATAGAGAGGTAACCTTATATTTGAATGAACTCGATCAATTAAATTTACCACATCCTGACTTCGTAGCCCTTACACACTGGCACTTTGATCATACTTATGGAATGTCATCACTAACAGCAACTGCTATTGCCTGCAAAGCGACAAATATTAAACTTGAAAAGATGACTCATTGGAAATGGGATGAAAAATCCATGGATGAAAGAGTAAAAAATGGTGAAGAACCAAAGGCTTGTCAGAAATATATAAAAGAGCAATACAAAGATTTGAGCTTAATTAAAATTAGAACAGCAGATATAGTGTTTGATAAACACTTAACTCTTGATTTAGGTGGGCTTACATGTGAAATGATATGGATAGACTCTTCTCATACTGACGATTGTGTTGTATACTTTATTCCTGAAGAAAAGGTTTTATTTATAGGTGATGCTAGTTATTCGAGCAAAGAAAAGTTCCAAAATTTTATTAATTTTTTAGAGTCCTTAGACTTTGAAACTCTTATTGATGGACACTTAGATCATAAATGTAAAGAACTAGCTATGTCCCATTATTATAAAATCTTAAGTGAATTATAGAATTTTTCAAATGGCTTATGCTTATTTTTGTAAGCCATTTGATTTTTTTGTTCTAGATTCATTTTTAAAAATAATTTGAATTTTTTCAACTACATTGCACCTTCAAGAATCTTACGACTTATATCTAATGTAAGATCTCCAGTTTCTGATAATCCTGTCATCCCATGCTTTTCTAATGAATTAATAACATCTTCTATTTTATCCCCTGTTACCCCATAATCAGATAAGTGGGTTTTAACACCTAAACTTTCGAAGAATTCACGAGTTTTATTTATAGCTAAATCTATGCGTTCTTCCTCAGTTCCTTCTGTTATATTCCATACACGCTGACCATACTGTAATAACTTAGCATGCTTTTCTACTTTTCTAACATTCCAAATAGACGGTTGTAAAACAGCGAGGGTTTTAGCATGATCAATTCCAAATAATAATGTTAATTCATGACCTATCATATGAGTAGTCCAATCTTGTGGAACTCCAGCACCAATTAAACCATTTAAGCCCATTGTTGCACACCAAACAAGATTGGCTCTAGCATCATAGTTTGCTGGTTCATCAATAGTCTTTCTTCCTATCTCTATTAATGTTTGTAAAATACCTTCTGCTGCTCTATCTTGGAATCTTCCTTCAGCAGGGAATGTTACATATTGCTCAACTGTATGGATGAAAGTATCAATAATTCCATTTGCAGCTTGTGTTTCTGGTAAAGTATATGTTAACTGTGGATCTATTATTGAGAACTTTGGAAATGCTTTATTACTAAAAAGCGCAAGTTTTCCAAGCCTCGAAGTAATTACTCCACCATTATTCATTTCTGAACCCGTTGCAGGTAATGTTACAACTGTACCAATTGGTAATCCCTTGGCTACTGATTCTGGCACAAGTCCATAACTAAATAAATCCTCAGCATTTTCTCCTTCATATGTAGATGCTAATGAAACAAATTTAGTTCCATCCATTACTGAACCCCCACCTATAGCAAGTAGGAAATTCACCTTTTCTTTTTTTACAACCTGAACTGCTTTCATTAAAGTATCATACTTTGGATTTGGCTCAATTCCACCAAACTCAATCACTTCACGTTGTCCTAGTTCTTCCTTTACTTTATCTAAAGTACCAAACTTTTTAACGCTTCCTCCTCCATAAAGTACAAGAACCTTTGCATTCTTTGGTATAAGATTATCAAGTTGTGCTAAAGTATCTTTTCCAAATACTATTTCTGTTGGATTATAAAAATTAAAATTAATCATAATTAAATTGCCTCCTAAAGTGTTATCTAAAATTTATATTAATTGTAGTCTACACCTTAGAGTTAACTCTAAGTCAATAAAATTAATAAAACTTTATTTATCTTATGTCTATCGGCTATAACACTCACAGCTTCGTAAGTGTCAGATAATATCTGTCATGCCTAGATAAATCTATATATTATTATATTAGATTTAACAGTTATCTTGTTTTCCATTATACCAATCTATTTTTTTATCAATCTTATTGGAACATACCCTAAGCTGTTCCATCTGTTCTTCTAATTTTTTCTTATGCTCTTTTAAAATTTCTTTTCTTTCTGGAATGGTATGTTCACCCTCTAAACTTAATTCTACAATACGATGAATTTCACTTATAGACATCCCCGTATCTTTTAAACATTTAATTAGTTCTATCCAAAAAATATCAGAATCTTTATAAACTCTAATACCACTTTCATTTCTTTCTATATATGGTAGTAACCCTTCTTTTTCATAATATCTTAATGTATAACTACTTACCCCAACAATCTCTGCGGCCTTACTAATTGTATACTCCATCCTAATACCTCACTTACTAACAAAATACTACCTTCTACAGTTTGCATCTTTGTCAACTAGTAGTTGCTATCGCTATTTTACTCTATCACGCAAGAATTTTTCAGCCTTTTTATCCTTAATAATTATTTTTCTACTGCCTGTAAGCATTATTGTAAATCCTTCATTTGTTTCATTAATATATAATATTTCATCTTTTAAAAATATAAAATTATCTACAATTATGCCCTCTACATAAGAGCCAACTCTTCTTCCAAAAATACTAGTCCCTGTTCTATTACTTTCATACAGTATAAGAATAGTTTCATCCTTTAATTTATGGCACTCTACTTTGGGTCCATAAAGTTTATCAATAGAAATCAATATAATTGCTATAAAAAAACATATTCCTATTAGTGACCCATACCTTATACCTTCACTATACACCCCTATGACAAAGTAAATTTCCATGAAGTATATAGTTACCAATGTTATTATTTCAATAATTATTTTAAATTTAGGATTTAACCCTAAAAAGTTAAGTTCCTGCAATTTTAACTTTTTCAATTCAGCATTTATATTTTTAATAGTTGCATTTACAAGATATTTATTTAAAATAATAATTCCACATATAATAATTATTTTGAATAATAAATTATACTCTGAAAATAACACTGTAATTATTGTAATTACTAACCCCATAATCCAACTCATGTATTTAGTAAATTTATCGACTAACATATTGATTCCCCCTCTCTACTCTAGAATAACATTTTCAATTCTAAATTGTACATTTTTAATTAGAATATATCTTTACAAAAATTAAAGATAGACTTAAATAAGTCTATCTTTTAAACAACAACTTTAAATATATTTTCGTATTTTTTTCATCACAACTTCTTTACTTTATTCTTCTCTTGTTATAGTTCATTGCCATAAATAATGTTATACCTGAAATTGCTGCGAAGAAAATAAATGATTGAATATATGGTACAAAATTATAGGTTCCACCTTGCCAAAAATCTATAAATTCTCCGCTAATATAGGTGGTTGGTAAAAAGTAAGCTACATTTTTTAATGGTTCTGGGAAATCCTTTGCTTGCACACCAAACATTCCACTTAGAATCATTATTACAAAATATAATACCATTGTTATACCATAAGTTGGGCCAAACTTCTTAAAGAACAGTGCTATTCCATGGGCTAATATAAATAAACATGTAGCTAATACATACAATGAAACTATTAAAATAAGTGCTGATTTTAATGTTGGTATCTGTATTTCCAAAGCAAAGTAAACTATTGTTGTGTAAATGAATAATGATACTGTCATGAAAATTAAATTAGCACATATTTTAGAAACTAATAAGGTTTTCTCACTATATCCAAATAAACGAAAACGTAATGGTATATTCTTTTCTAGTTCCTGTGAAAATACTGCTGAATATCCTATGAAAATAGTTGCTAAAGGAATAATCAAACTTGAGGTAATGAATATATTGGTCATAACAGTTTCTTTCATATTTTCAGGAACTTTAGCTCCAATTATATTACCTAAAAACACAGTCATAAATATTGGGAAAAATAACCCAAAAATCAGTGTAAATATATTTCCTACTAAATTTCTTAATTCATATTTTATTAAATTTAAATTTAATGTCTTTGAATTCATCCTTAACCCCTCCTTAATTCGCTATTAAATCTTGCTTTAGCATTAATAGACATTATTTCAATATCATTGTTACTTCTCTTAAAATTTATATCCTTATCTATTAATATCTTTATTATTTCCAGTTCTTTTTCCTCACTTAAGCAAGGAATAGCTATTAAATGCGGTAAGTAGACTAGGGAATCACTACCCTAGCCCCTCTTAGAACCGTACGTGCGG
>NZ_JAVXMF010000011.1:0-108258 GCF_036646415.1 Clostridium sp.
CCGCACGTACGGTTCTAAGAGGGGCTAGGGTAGTGATTCCCTAGTCTACTTACCGATTGTAAAATATTTAAACAACAAATGCCGCTAAAGCAAAATTTAGCGGCTTTTATTTTGGGTTTTATCGGTTACTAATCTATTCTTTTCACATACTATATTATAAAAGTAGTAAAATTATTGATTTTTTAGTATGTAACAGTATAAGTTAGTAAAGCTATTAGAAAATTTAATCTAAACATACTATATAGGAGGAATCATGGGGATAAAAAGTACAGATAATAGAGGGGACAAGAAAAGAAAATCAAAAAACACTGTAATAATCTCAATTGTAGGTATATTTCTAGCTCTAGTATTCTCAGCAGGGTTCTATGGCTATAAACTATATTCCAACGTAGAACAGGTAAAGATAACGGATGAGGAGTTAGGCTTAACTACAAAACCTGTAGAAGGAAGTGAAGAAGAGATTGAATTGAAGGAAAGTGAAGAAAAAGAAAGTGAAGTGAATTATGGAACCTTTCGTCAAGGTGATAGATTTATAAATATAGCTTTAATGGGAGTTGATGCAAGAAGCTTAAAGGATGATACTGGTACAAGGGCAGATTGTATCATGGTTTTATCCATAGATAGAGAAAATAAATCCATGAAGCTTGGATCTATTGCTAGGGATACCTATGCAAATATTGAGGGTTATGGAATGGATAAGATTAATCATGCTTATGCATTTGGAGGACCTGCGTTAATGGTGAAAACTCTAAATCAGAATTTTGATTTAAATATTAGTAACTTTGTTGTGGTTAATTTCTTTGGCATGGAAAAGATTATTGATAGACTTGGTGGAGTTGAAATTGAAGTGGATGAGGAAGAAATTCAATATATTAATAGCTATATAAATGAGATTAAAAACATTGAAGGTGTTAGTTGTGATGGAATAACAACTCCTGGAATCTATAATTTAAATGGTATACAAGCTGTTGCTTATTCAAGAATAAGATATACATCAGGAGGCGATTTTAAAAGGACTGAAAGACAGAGAGAAGTATTACTGAAGCTGGCTGGAAAAAGTAGTAGTATAAAGCTTACTGATGTAATGCCAATAATAAATGAATTATCCTCAAATCTTAAAACAACTTTAAGTGCATCAGATATGCTAAGTATTGCCACTGAGATAATTAAAGGTGGATACCAAAGAAATATGGAAGAAAAAATGTTTCCAGAAGCTGAGTATTCAGGGGGAGATATGATTAATGGAATATATTATTATGTAACAGATTTAGAGCAGGCAAAAGCAAGAATCCATGAATACTTATTTGGTGAATAGCATCATCAAGGCAACGCTCCACGAGAGTTAAAAAATTTACAATTGATAAGTTAACACCATAGAATTTGATTTTGTGGTGTATTTTTATTTAATAATACCACAATATCCAAGGCGGCAAATATTTAAATATGTCCATATTTCAATATAGAAATATGGACATATTTAAGTTGTCTACATATTACAAAAATTATCACATAAAACTATGATTTTTGATGGTGTTGTCATTGCAGGTATGCTCTTAGTACTACTACCATATACCACTACAAGATTTCTATTTTCAATATTACCTAAAAAAGTCTGGTTATTTTGAAGCAATATCTGTGTTTTATGACTAATATTAAGCTTAAGCATACCATCACTATTTATTAGTTTTCTATTGAAATGATCAACCTCAACATTTTGTTTTTTGGATTTTACCGCTATGACAATAGCACGGAATTGAGGTGGAAATATCAGTGGTACAGGCGCGAAAGCATCATAAAATGCAATTATATTATCACCAGGTCTGATATTAACATGGTCTACAAAATAAGTATTTATGCTAACTACCAAATTAAAGTTATCATCACTTTTACCTCGCACTGACATGAGCATTGTACATCCAGATTCATCATCTGTTGTAGTTTTCATAATTTCTATACAAGTAACTATTCCCTCAACACTTAAAAAATTTTTCACTATTAAGCCTCCATATAGTAACATATTATTTTATTATATATTATGAAAATGAAGAATATGTGTTACTAATGGAGATACTTGTTTCAATAATATAAGAATGGAAGCCTGGTAAATTTATTGCCAGGCTTTTTGTTCGTCTAACATGTATGCTAAGACCATAGGTTAATAGATGTTATGGGTCTTTCTAATAGAGACTTAGAATGGAATATACTAGAATAGAGGAAATTAAAGTAGTAAATAATACACATAGAGTAAAGTAATTACAGAATAAATCGAATATTAAAATATAACTAATATTAAAACATAACAAAAAACAAGAGAGGAGGATTATGATGACAAAAGGTTTTACAGATGAAATAATGTTAAAATACATAGAAGATAAATTAAAAGGGAAACTTATAAATGACTTTGACACTGACTTCATCAATGAAGCCATTAAGTTCAATATAAATGATAATATTTGTACAATATGTGAGTTTATGAGAATTGATTATGTAATTAAGAAAATGAATTGTCATGAAATTATGGATTATATAAAATTATACTCTGTATATGGATATATTTTATATCAATGTACAGAAACGGAGGAGCTAGACAGTGACCAAATAGTTGTAGTGTTGCAACTAGTTTTAGAAATAAGTGATGCAATAACTAGTTACTTAACTATGAGATATAATGAGAATGAATTAAAGGGTGCTTTGAAGCAAATTCAAAGTAAGTTAAATTTTAATAATGAACTTGAAAACAAGTTTTAAAAATAACAACTATATAAAATAGATACTTATAAAACTGCGTTTTTACGTAGTTTATTTTTTTCATTAACATACTAAATTAATGTTTAGCTTAGATGATCATTAATAAAGGGACAGACTCAAAACATATTGAATTTGAAGTTCATCCCTTTTAACTATATTAAATTTTAAGTATAGTATTTAATTTTGATAAGGCTAAATTCTTACGCTTTATAACAGTGTTATATCCAATGTTATTTAATCTAGCGTAATCACTTAAGGTTCCAAAGTTATCAAGGTATACAAATTCTATCACATCTCTTAGTTTTTCTGAAAGATTTTCAACTTCCTTTCTTAAAATTTCACAGCCTTCCTTTGTAACATAGTCATCTTCAATGGAGGTTTTATCTGGCAATAAATCTTTGAGTTCAAGTCCGCTTGATACTGGAGTTTCTAAGCTTTGAATAAAGTTTTCGTTAGTCTTTTGTCTTATTAAATAATTGAAGTTATTTTTTATGGCAAAGGTAACATAACTTGTGAAGTTTCCTTTACCTGGAGTATATTTTTCAATTGCCTTTATTATTGACATATATCCAATCTGTATTAAGTCATCCATCTCATATCCATTGATATATACCCTAGAAGCGTGTTTTATTATGAAGAATTTATAAGAACTTAATAATTCTTCTATGGCAACAATATCCCCCTCTTTTGCATTTGCAACTAATTCATCTAATTCTTTGTAATTCATTAGCATGTCCCCCTTAATTTATTTAATAAGATATATGCAATTTTTTTATTAAATGTAAAATTTATCAAGCAATAAATTAATATTAACACAAACGTACGTTCTTGTAAACCGAATGTTGAAAATTTATATTCTATTTTTATTTATAAAATCAGGAGTAATATATAATCATAATGGATGAGAAAACTTGGATTATGGTATATAATGTTATGGGGTAAGTAAATACATTAGGAAAAACTATTGGGGGGGGGTAATAATATAATGAACAAAAAAATTCGTAAAGCAATAATACCAGCGGCAGGTCTTGGTACAAGATTTTTACCTGCAACAAAGGCACAACCAAAGGAAATGTTACCAATTGTAGATAAACCTACTCTTCAGTACATAATTGAAGAATGTGTAGCGTCTGGAATAGAAGAAATTCTTATTATCACGGGGAGAAATAAGAAGAGTATTGAGGATCACTTTGATAAATCTATAGAGCTAGAGATGGAGCTTGAGAAATCCGGTAAGGATGAAATGCTTAAAATGGTTAGAGATATCTCTGATATGATTAATATTCATTTCATAAGACAAAAGGAGCCAAGAGGTCTTGGCCATGCTATTCATTGTGCTAAGACTTTTGTAGGGGATGAACCCTTTGCAGTACTTTTAGGGGATGATATTGTGTATAACGATGAAAAGCCATGTTTAAAGCAGCTTATTGATTGTTATGAGAAGTATGAAAGTTCCGTACTGGGTGTACAAACTGTAAATAAGAGTCAAGTGAATAAGTATGGGATTGTTGGAGGAACTAATATAGCAGATAGAGTATATAAAGTTCATGATTTAGTAGAAAAGCCAGCTGTAGAAGAAGCTCCTTCTAATGTAGCTATATTAGGTAGATATATAATAACTCCAAGGATATTTGAGATATTAGAAGAAACAGCTCCTGGTAAAGGTGGGGAAATCCAACTTACTGATGCTCTTCTTAAGTTAATAGAGGAAGAGGATATGTATGCCTATGACTTTGAAGGAAAAAGATATGATGCTGGAGATAAACTTGGGTTTCTTCAAGCTACAGTAGAATATGCCCTTAGAAAACCTGAACTAAAAGATGGATTTATTCAGTACTTAAAGGACTTAGTAGCTTCATTAAATGATTAAACTTAAAAGGTTTAGTAAAAGTATAATGTTAGGTGAACGGAGGGATATACTTGAAAAGTGAAAGAATGCAAACAGCTATATGTATAGTGTTATTAGTTGCCTTAATAGGGGTTTTAGGACTAGGGGTATATAAGAGTAAGAAGGAACATGATAAACTTGCAAAATTAAAGGAAGATTATGAGGTTTCCATTAATACAGAGGCTAAGAATACGGAAAATAATACTGGTGAAGGAACTGTGGCAGAGAAGGATGTCCAAGATAAATTCGATTTAAAGGATAAAAATCTTCTATCACTGGGAGATGGAGTATCTAAGGATGGGATTTATCAAGGAAAGGTCAAAGAGCTGACAGGTATGGCATCAGTAACCAATTTAGCTAGTAATGGATTATTACTTAGCAATATGGTAGATAATATTAATGTGGAAACTCTAAAGGATGTAGACTTAGTAATAATCATGGGTGGAACTAATGATTACACCAATAATAAGATTATAGGTAATAAAGAAGATGATGATAAGGTAGATAGCTTCTATGGAAATATTCAAGGTGTTATCAATAAAATAAAGAAATCAAAGAAAGATGTTGAAATAGTATTCTTAACACCATTAAAGCATGGGGAAATTCAAAATCAACCAAGTTACCCAGATGCAAATAATATCGGAAGCAAGCTAGATGACTATGTTAATGCTATTATAGAAGTCTGTGAGAAAAATTCAGTTAAGGTAATAGATCTATTTAATGAAAGTGGAATTGAATTGAGTAATATGGCAGAGTACACTACTAATAACATAATGTTAAATGAAAAAGGACATGAAAAAGTGGCACAGATTATTAGTGAGAAGTTAAAAGAAATATATTCAAAATAATAATAAGATGTGAGTTTTCATGTTATAGTGTATATCAAAAATTTAAACAAATCATCCGGTATTACTTGCGAAAGATAATGAGTGTTTGTTAATATTAAACATATAAGTGTTGTAAAATATAAATGGAGGTATTGAAAATGGAACCTTTAAAACTAACTAATTCTGTTCATTGGGTAGGGATTAATAATCCAGAGCTCAGAGTCTTTGACATAATAATGGAAACAAAGAAGGGAACCACCTATAATTCTTATTTAATTGAAGATGAGAAAATTGCTATAATTGACACAGTTAAAAGTGGATACTTTGATCAGTATTTAAAAAATATCAAGTCCGTTATTGGAGATAAGAAGGTTGACTATATTGTGGTCCAACATACGGAGCTTGATCACAGTGGTTCTTTAAAAGAACTTTTAAATGAATATCCAGAGGCAGTAGTAGTTGGTTCTAAGGCTGCTTTAAAATATACTAGTAAAATCTTAAATAAAGAGTTTAATTCTATGGATGCTAAGGGTGACCTTTCTCTTGGAAACAATACACTAAGATTTATTTCTGCACCAAATCTTCACTGGCCTGATAGTATTTTTACTTATCTAGTGGAGGAGAAAATTCTATTTACCTGTGATGTTATGGGCTGTCATTATTCTTCTAGTGGATGTATTACTGATGTATGTAATGATAACTATGAAACAGAGATGAAATATTATTACGATGTTATTATGAGTCCTTTCCAAAGGTTCGTTAATATGGCTCTTGATAAAATTGAAAACTTAGAAACTGCAATGATTGCTCCAAGTCATGGACCAGTTCATGTTAATGATATAGAGCATTATAAGAATCTTTATAGGAAGTGGGCTAAGCCTTATATAGTTGAAGAGAAGAATATTCAGATATTCTATGTTTCAGCCTATGGAAATACGGAAAAGGTTGCACATTACTTTAAGGAAATTATAGAGAAAGCTGGAATTAAAGCTGATGTTCATGAGATAACCTCACGTCCAATGGCAGAGCTTATAACTCTTGTGGATAGAGCCAGTGGTATTCTTGTAGGTTCACCAACAATAAACCAAGATGCAGTGGAGCCAGCTTGGGATTTACTTGCTCATGTTAGTGCTATTGTTAATCGTGGGAAGATAGCTGGAGCCTTTGGTTCATACGGATGGAGCGGTGAAGGTGTTGACATGTTAACAGCTAGATTGAAAAGTCTTAAGCTGAAGGTGGTTGAACAAGGCTTTAAGTTTAACTTTGTACCAAGTGAAGAAGAGTTTAAGATGGCTGATGAATTTATTGGAAAATTCCTTGATTTAAGATCTACTTGCTAAATTTATAATTAAGACAAAAGAGATGTTCAAATAGTTTGAACATCTCTTTTGTTATTGTAACTTTAAAAAAATTTTAACATATATTATATTGTACCAAAATAATTTAGGGGGTAGTATGAAATCAAATATAAGAGGGAACTTAGGTAGAAATATTAGTGAGAGAGAATCTACTAACTTAGAAGAAACCATTAATATAAAAGAAATGTTAGATGTTCCAATAAGAAGATGGAAACTTATATTAATTTCTATCTTAAGCATAACTTTAATGGTAGCAATATTTACGTTTTTCTTAATAAAGCCACAATATGAGACAAGTGCTAAAGTATTTATTGGTAAGGAGCAAGGATCTAAGGAAGAGTATAGTACCAATGATGTACAAATGTATCAGCAACTCCTAAAGACTTATTCAGAGTTAATAAAGACTAAAGATTTAACCAAGGCTGCAATAGACTCTTCGAGTATTGATATTACTCCAGTAGAGGTTCTAAAAAAATTAACGGTGGTAACAGTGGCAGATACTCAGATAATTGAAATTAAGTATAGAAGTAAAAGTCCGGATGAGGCTCTTAAAATGATAAATTCTATAATAAATGAGTTTGTACAATTGTCGGTTAAGCTGGTGCCAAATGGTAATGTGCAAGTTTTAGAGAGTGCAACATTCCCAGAAAAATCAGTTGTTCCAAATAAGATATTGAATTTATGTGTAGGAATTTTATTAGGGTTAATGGTAGGTATAGGATTAAGTTTTTCATTAGAATTTTTGGATAATACCTATAAAACCAGGGAGCAGGTAGAAAGAGAATTAGGTATACCTGTAATTGGACAGATTCCCAAGGATGGAATTATAAGTAAAGGGGAGAAAAAATGAAAACTTACTTAGTAACAGGTGGGGCAGGGTTTATAGGATCAAACTTTGTGTTATACATGTTAGATAAATATGTAAATATAAAAATAGTTAATTTAGATAAGTTAACTTATGCAGGTAATTTGAAAAATCTAAAGTCAATAAAAGATGATGAAAGACATATATTTCTTCAAGGTGATATATGTGATAAAGAGTTAGTAAGTGGACTGTTTGAAAAATATGATATAGATTATATAGTTCACTTTGCTGCAGAATCTCATGTAGATAGAAGCATCAGGGAACCGGAGGTTTTTGTAAAGACTAATATATTAGGAACTGTAAATTTATTAAATTGTGCAAAGAAGGCATGGGAAACTTCAACAGGGTGGAAGGCTGGTGTGAAATTCCATAATGTATCTACAGATGAGGTATATGGTTCACTTGGGAACACAGGTTATTTCACGGAAATTACTCCCCTAGATCCACATAGTCCTTATTCTGCCAGTAAGGCGGGGGCCGATTTAATGGTTAAGGCATATGGAGATACTTATAATATGCCTATAAATATTACAAGATGTTCAAATAACTATGGAAAATTTCAGTTTCCAGAAAAATTAATACCGCTATTGATAAATAATTGTCTACAACACAAGGAGTTACCAATCTACGGTGATGGAATGAATATAAGAGATTGGCTATTTGTTGAGGATCACTGTAAGGCTATAGATATGGTAATTAATAAAGGGAAATTAGGTGAAATATATAATGTGGGTGGACATAATGAAAAAACTAACATTGAAATAATTGATACAATTATTCATTATCTAAATGAGAATGTAGATAATGAAATAACTGAAAAGTTAAAGAAACATGTAGAAGATAGAAAAGGTCATGATAGAAGATACGGGATAGATCCTAATTATATTAAGGAGGAGCTAGGATGGTATCCAGAAACTACTTTTGAAGTGGGCATAGTTAAAACTATACAATGGTATCTAGATAATAAGGAATGGATGAATAATGTGACTTCTAGAATTTATCAAAGTTAATATGATAATATGTATATAAAGTAAATAATAGTTCAAGAGATGACACCTAAGATTTTATTGAAGCTGATAAGGATGATAATCCTAAGTAAACTGCAAATCAAAGAAATAGCATCTAAGATTTTATTGAAGTATCAAAGTGATATTTTCATAAAACTTAGGTGCTTTCTTTATGTAGTTTTATATAGACCTAATATTTAGCTAGTAAGATTTTTATGTAGAGGAAGGGAAATATGAATCAATAATTCTATGAAAAATAGATGTATCACAAATCAATATAAAAATCATATACTGTACTATGCAGAAATGATTTATGTAACTGAATAGAAGTAAATATACTAATTTTTACTTGAGGAGGAGAGGAGTAAATGCATATAGTTGAAAAAGAACCCAAATCTATTGTAGCAGAGAGTTATAGAACGCTAAGAACAAATTTGCAGTATTCATCCTTTGATGGGGATTATAAGGTAATAGTAATAACTAGTTCAAATCCAAGTGAGGGAAAGAGTACTGTAGCAGGAAATCTAGCCCTATCTTTAGCAAAGGGTGATAAAAAGGTAATATTGATAGACTGTGATTTAAGAAAACCAGCCTTACATAAAAGGTTTAAATTGTCTAATGTCACAGGATTGTCAGATATAATATTAGCAAAAGAAAGGAGTGTAGTAGTAGGGCAGAGATATAATGAAAATCTTATAGTGATAACAGTAGGAACCATACCACCAAATCCATCAGAAATGCTAGGATCTAAATATATGGCTAACTTAATAGAAGCTTTAAAGAAATTATATGATTATGTGATATTAGATACTCCACCTATACAATTAGTTACAGATGCACAAGTTTTATCTGCCAAGGCAGATGGAACCATATTAGTAATAAGAGCAGAAGAAACTAAGAAAAGTTCAGTACATAACGCTATAGACCTATTAAGAAAGGTTAATGCCAATATTATAGGGATTGTACTAAATGGAGTGGATATAAAGGAAAGCAACAACTACTACTATAGTGATACCGATAAGTAACCATTTACCCTTGTAGTACATTTCTAGAGCGTTTATGTTCCTCATTAGGTAGAGCATTAGGATAACCACAGTGAAATGAGGGGTGATGAAATGGAGAGCGTATATTTTATGGGGGAGATGGCATGAAAAAGTATGCCTTGAAAGGTGCGGGACAACAAGGTGAACTTGTAAAAGAAAGTTTGTTTTATTTGTTTTGTAAAAGAATGATGGATATAGTAGCAGCTACATTAACACTTATACTATTAAGCCCAATGTTAATAGTTGTAGCTATTTTAAT
This sequence comes from Clostridium sp., assembly GCF_036646415.1. GTDB lineage: Bacteria > Bacillota > Clostridia > Clostridiales > Clostridiaceae > Clostridium_J. Next base: position 9,996 of record NZ_JAVXMF010000011.1, read on the forward strand.
AAAAATAGAATCCCATGGACCAATAATTTTCAAACAAGAGAGAGTAGGGTTAAGGGGCATACATTTCAATATTTATAAATTTAGAAGTATGGTTATCAATGCTGAGGAATTGAAGAAAAAGCTTGAAAGCCAGAATGAAATGTCAGGTCCAATGTTTAAAATGAAAAATGATCCTAGAGTTACTAGGGTAGGTAGATTTATAAGAAAAACAAGTATAGATGAGTTTCCACAATTTCTAAATGTTTTAAAAGGTGAAATGAGTCTAGTAGGACCTAGGCCAAGCCTTCCAAATGAAGTTGAAAAATTTGAGCCTTGGATGTTGAAAAGATTAACTATAAAACCAGGCTTAACTTGCTATTGGCAGGTATCGGGTAGAAATAATATTGGATTTCAAGAGTGGATGAAAATGGATATAGATTATGTTAATAAAAGAAATTTATGGATAGATATTAAATTGATATTTAAGACTTTAAGGGTGTTGTTTGGAGATGAAAATGCATCTTAGAAGGATTGGCTTATACAACTAGATTAAAGTGAATATACCGTATAAGTTAACAAAATGAGGAGATTTTAGTATATGAATATAGTGATGGTTGGAGCAGGGTATGTTGGGTTAGTTACAGGTGCGTGCTTTTCAGAGGTTGGACACAAGGTAACCTGTGTAGATACTGATGAGAAAAAAATAGAGAAAATGAAAAGCGGAATATCACCCATATTTGAATGTGGGCTAAATGAATTGCTAAAGAAGAATTATGAGGAGGGAAGACTGAACTTTACAGTAGATTATAAAAAAATATATAAGGATGCAGAAGTAATTTTTATAGGAGTTGGAACTCCGGAGAGAGAAGATGGTTCACCAGACCTAAGTTATTTGTATCAGGTATGTAAGCAAATTGCAGATAATGTGGAGAAGGACTGCTTAGTGGTGGTAAAGTCAACAGTTCCAATTGGAACTAATGATAAAGTAGAGGAGTATCTTAATGAGCATAAAATTAATTCAGTTAATATAGAAGTTGCATCAAATCCAGAGTTTTTGTCACAAGGTACAGCAGTTATAGATACACTATATGCAAGTAGAATTGTCATTGGTGTTGAATCTGAAAATGCAGAATCAGTTCTAAGAAAAATTTATGAAAGATTTAATCAACCTATAATAGTCACAAATAGAAGAAGCGCAGAGATGATAAAGTATGCATCAAATGATTTTTTAGCTTTAAAGATTTCATTTATAAATGAAATTGCTAATGTATGTGAAATAGTAGGTGCGGATATTCAAGATGTTACCAAGGGAATGAGTTATGACCCAAGAATAGGAAATAAGTTTTTAAATGCAGGGATTGGATATGGGGGATCCTGTTTTCCAAAGGATACAAAGGCTCTTCATTGGCTTGCAAATGACCATGGATATGAGATAAAGACAATAAAGGCTGCCATAGAAGTTAATGAGAATCAAAAATTTAAATTGTTTAGGCGAGCTAAACAAAGATTTGGGTCTTTAAAGGGAATGAAGGTTGCAGTGTTAGGGTTAACTTTTAAACCAGAAACAGATGATTTAAGAGAAGCTCCATCAATTCCTAATATAAGAAGACTATTAGAAGAGGGTGCAGAAGTAGTTGCTTATGATCCTGTAGGAATAGAAAATTTCAAGGAAATATATCCTAGAGAAATTCAGTATGTAGATACACCAGAAGCAGCATTATTAGGGGCTGATATGGTATTTATATTCACTGAGTGGCAACAAATTAAATTAATAGAATTGAAGAAGTATAAAGAGTTCATGAGCACTCCAATAATATTTGATGGAAGAAATTGTATAGATTTAAAAGAAATTGAGAATATGGGAATAGAGTATTATTCAATAGGAAGAAGGGAAATTGGACCTAGTAAAGTATCGTAAAAAAGTGGTTACAACTACAATATGTTAAGGAATGGTGAAATTATAGTGAAGAAGATTTGTTTTATCGCATCCACAGGAGGTCATTTTGAACAAATTATGATGTTAAAACCACTGATGAATAAATATCATAGTTTTATTATAACAGAGAAGGCTAGTTATAAAGTATCAAATAAAGGTGAAAAAATTTATTATATAAAACAAGTAAATAGAAATGAAGTAAGTTTTATTTTTAAAATGTTATTTAATACCTTAAGTAGCTTAAATATATTCATTAAAGAAAGACCAGATATAGTAATATCTACAGGTGCTTTGGCAACTATACCAATGTGCATAATCGCTAAACTATTTAGAAAAAAAATCATATTTATAGAATCCTTTGCTAAAGTTAATTCACCAACCTTAACAGGAAAGTTAATTTATAAATTTGCAGATAAATTTTATGTGCAGTGGTATAGCATGCTTAATATTTATCCTAAAGCAATATTTAAAGGGGGGATATATTGATATTTATAACTGTAGGATCACAAAAAATCCAATTCAATAGACTATTAAAGGAAGTAGACAGATTAGTTGAAGAGAAGAAAATTACTGAAGAGGTATTTGCTCAAACGGGTTATAGCGATTATTCTCCTAAAAATTATAAATATAAAAAATTCTTAGATAGAGATGAGTTCTCTGACATTATGATGAGTTGTGATAAGGTTATAACTCATGGAGGGACAGGTACTATTATAGGAGCTTTAAAACAGGGAAAAAAGGTTATAGCAGTTCCTAGACTTAAAGAGTTCAGGGAGCATGTAGATAATCATCAGCTGCAAATAATAAATGAGTTTAAAAGTATGGGTTTTATAGAGTCTGGTGAAAACTTAGAAATCCTTAGTAAAGTTATAAAAGATGTAGAAAATATGGAGTTTAAAAAATATACTTCTAATACTGATAATATAATTAATTCAATAGAAAAATTTATACACAAAGAGACTTTTTTAAAAATACTAATGATTGGACCACATCCATATAAGGTTAAAGGTGGTATGTCTACAGTAATAAAAAATTACTATAATTCCCAATTGGCTAAACAGAATAAGATTATTCCAATAAATACTGTAGTAGATGGCAATAAAATTACCAAGTTACTATGTTGTTTATGTTCATATATAAAAATGTTTATGTATTTAATATTTTGCAATATTGATATAGTTCATGTCCATGTAGCATCAAGAAAAAGCTTTTACAGAAAATCCTTCTTTATTAGGTTGGCCCATAGATTTAGGAAAAAAATTATTATCCACATCCATGGTGGTGAATTTGATAAATTTTATTGGAATGAATCAAATAGTAATCAGCAAAAATATATAACTAAAATATTAAATTATGGTGATACAATAATTGCACTAGGAGAAAAATGGAAAACCAGTATATCAAAGTATTGTGATAGAAATATTGAAGTTATATATAATTCTATAGATTCAAGAAGTGAGAATTCTTATGATTCCAATTCTAAAAATATCGTTTTTTTAGGAAGGTTGGAAGAGCAGAAAGGGGTTTATGATCTAATTGAGGCTGCAGAAAAGGTTATTGCTGAAGAGCCTGATATAAAGTTCATATTAGCTGGATGTAGCAAGGATAAGAAAATAGAAGATATTCTTCATAAGAAAGGGCTTAAAGATAATTTTATTTTACCTGGCTGGATTAATGAAGAAGAGATAAAAAAATTATTTTGTAATACTATGATTTTTGTACTACCATCCTACAATGAAGGAATGCCAATGTCAATTTTAGAGGCTATGTCTTTTGGTATTCCAATTATTTCAACCAAAGTTGGGTCTATACCAGAAATAATACAACATGGAACAAATGGCATATTACTTCAACCGGGGGATGTTGAAACCTTAGGAAATTCATTATTAGATCTAATAAGTAATAAAGATAAAAGATTGTTTTTTAGTAGAGAAAATTATAAAGATGCAAATGAAAAGTATAGTAATATAGCTAACTATAAGAAATTAAATAGTTTATATGAAAGGTGATTAGTGTGTAGAAGATGAAAAAATTAAAGAAGATATTAAGGAAATCATGTGCTATTTTACCGAGAAAGTTAGTGGTATATATAGATTATATAAGATCCTATAAAATGATGCTAAATTTAAAGAATCCTAAATATTACGGTGAAAAAATTCAGTGGATAAAATTATATGGAAATTTAGAGCGTTTTGCACCCTATGTGGATAAATATGAAGTTAGAAAATTTGTAAAAGATACTATTGGTGAGGAACATCTACCTAAATTATATGGTGTATATGAAAGAACTGAAGAAATTGACTTTAATAAATTACCTAAACAGTTTGTTCTAAAAATGAACAATGGTTCTGGGGGAAATATTATTTGTAAAGACAAAGATGAATTTAATAAAAAACAATGTATAAAGAAATTAAATAAATGGTCTAAAGAAAAGTTTTATAAATATACAAAAGAAAATCAATACAAAGGAATAAAAGCTAAAATAATTTGCGAAGAATATTTAGAGGATGAAACTGGTTCATTAAGAGATTATAAAGTACAGTGCACAAATGGGAAAACTCATATTATTGAAGTTCATACGGATAGATTTAAGGAGCATAAAATGAACTTTTACTCAGCAGATTGGGAGAAATGGGAAGCATATGATAAGTATGCTAAGGAAGTAGATTTTATAGAAAAACCAGAAAAATTAAGTGAGTTATTATATTTAGCTGAATTACTGTCAAAGAATTTTAGTTATGTAAGGGTAGATTTTTATATAGCTAAGGGTAAAGTGTACTTTGGTGAATTGACTTTTACACAAAGTAGTGGAACAGAGCCATATTTTCCATTAGAGAAAGATTTAGAAATTGCAGAGATTATTGATATCCATAAATATAATTTATAGTAGGTAAAGTTATATGGAAAATATACTATTTATTTTAATAATTTTTAGACCTTTTTTTAGAATTTTCTCTAGATGGCTAGGGTTTCTTACTGATATTAATTCTGGAAGTATAATTATAACTTGTTTTATAATTTTGGTTTTTATAAAAGGGATAAAGCCTTTGGAACATTTATTTTTCATATATATTGTAATATTAACATCCATTTCATTTATATCAGCAGATATGATTAGTTTAGTAATTAAAGATCCTTACTGGTTAAGCATAGCCATACTAATACTTGTATGCTGTAGACGGAAAGATATAACTGATAAGTTTATAAAATTTGTGAAGAGTAAAAGGAAATTAATTAAATATGAATTAATTATTATAAATATAATATTGTTTATATCAATTTTTGATATGTCTTGTTATGAAATTAGATGGGGTGAGGGGCGGTATTTTGGTTCATATTTAGAAGGTCCACACCCCTTAGGATTTTTTCTGATTTTAGTTATTTCAATTACATTATTATTGAAAATCATAACCAGAGATAAAAAGATAAATTTTTTATTGATATTACCTACTGTAGCTATAATGATGACAGGTGCAAGAACTGTGCTTATAACTATGGTTAGTTTATATTTGATTTTTATGAGAATTAATGTGAAATCCGTTATGTCATGGGCAGTAGTATTGAGTGGGGTAATATTTTCATTTTGGGATAGAGTGATTAAAATACCTATTATTTACAAGTTTACGGCTCAAAAATCTTCAGGGGACCTAAGTAGTGGTAGATTTGATTTTTGGTTAAAGGATGTTGAAAGTTTTTTTGAATTAAATTTGTTGGAAAGGTTTATAGGTGGAGGCTTTGATTATCCCTATATAGTTAATTATCAAATGAGAGGCGTATATATATGGGCACACAATGATATTATAAATTTACTTTTATCAATAGGGATAATAGGACTTAGTATTTATTTATACTTTATATTTAAGTTATGCAAGTATATTCATAAGAAGTTAAGAGGTATAAACTTTATTATGTTTCTAATATTTCTTTTAGGTACAATGAGTTTAAATGGATTTTATAATTATACTGATTTTGTAGTATCTGTTTTTATAGTATCTGCAAGTTTATTTATTAATAGAAAGTCTAATTTTGGAGTGGAAATTTATGATTAGTGTAATTATGAGTGTATATAATGAAGGAAATCAATGGCTGAATAATAAGTTACATATGATGAAAAAACTTGAAATATACCAATGATTAAGTGATTATAATAAAGTATTTAAGAGGTGTAATGTATGAAGGGAATTATTTTAGCAGGAGGAAATGGTACAAGATTATATCCAGTAACCAAGTCTATTTCAAAGCAAATTGTGCCGATCTATGATAAACCGATGATTTATTATCCTATGTCAATTTTAATGTTAGCAGGCATAAGAGATATATTGATAATTTCTACAGAGAGAGATATAAAAAACTTTAAGGAGCTATTTAAAGATGGTTCAGAATATGGAGTAAATGTACAATATGAAGTACAATACAATCCCAATGGATTAGCAGAAGCATTTATAATTGGTGAGGAATTTATAGGGCACAGCAATGTAGCACTAGTCTTGGGTGATAATATATTCTATGGAAAAGGATTAAGCTATTACCTACAAGAAGCTTGCAAACTCAAAGAAGGAGCATTAATTTTTGGACAATATGTTCATAACCCAAGAGACTTCGGAGTTGTTGAATTTGATGACTATGGGCAAGTGTTATCCCTTGAAGAAAAACCTAAATACCCTAAGTCAAAGTATGCTGTACCAGGATTGTATTTTTATGATAATACTGTGATTGAAAAAGCTAAAAAATTAAGATTATCTAATAGAGGAGAACTAGAAATAACAGATTTAAATAAATTATATTTAGAGGAAGGAGCTTTAAAGGTTGAAATTTTTGGGAGAGGAATGGCATGGCTTGACACAGGTACTCACTCATCAATGCTTAAAGCTTCAAATTTTGTTGAGGCAATACAAACAACTCAAGGAACTTATATTGCATGTTTAGAAGAAATAGCTTACAAAAAAGGATGGATAAGCAAAGAAAAAGTTGCAGAGTTAATTATACCATTAATGAAAACAGGATATGGTAAATATTTGGAAGATATTATAAATGAGGACTAATGTATTTTACTGTGTACCATTTAGAAGAGGTGAAGAATATGAATGAGTTAGTTAGTGTAGCAGTAATAGCTTATAATTCCGAGGATTATATAGAAGATACAATATTAAGCATTTTAAATCAAAGTTATACTAATTTAGAAGTAATAGTAGCAGACGATGGTTCTGTAGATAAAACCATTGAGGTTGCAACGAATATCTTTAAAACACAAAATTTTGAGAATTATAAGTTCATTAGTGATGGTGAAAATAAAGGCATTCCAGCTAATTGTAATAGAGCAATTAATAATTGTAGTGGACAATATATAAAGGTAATTTCAGCAGACGATATTTTACTACCTGATGCTATAGAGAAAAATGTTGACTTTATGAAGAAGAATAATAGTTTAATACAATATTCAAGAGCAAAAGATTTTACAAAAGAGGAAGAACGGATGGTATATCTACCTAGTTCAGCAAAGTATGATGTAAATTTTAATAGTTATGATGTAAAGAAGCAATTTAAAATAGTAAGCTATGAAAATATTATTATAGCTCCTACTATTTTTTATAATAGGCTCTTCTTTGAAAAATTTAAGGGGTTCAATGAAAAATATAGACTTATAGAAGATTACCCAATGTGGATAAGGGTCTTATATAATGGAGAAAAGATATATTTCATGGACGAATTAACAGTATTATACAGAAAGCATGATAAATCTGTAAGTAGGAATAGTAAAGTAGCTATAAATGAAAATATGTTTAATGATTACTGCAATTTCTTTAAATATGAATTTGAAGAATATTTAAAAGAAAATAAGAATTATTTACTACTCCTTCATAAGAAAATTTATATTTATAGAATGAAAAAAATTATAAAGCATGGTAATTGTAGAAATAAGTTTTTTATAATAAGTAGATTATATTATTTATTAGATCCGCTGTTTGTAGTGAGAATGGTAAATATCTTTAAAAAGAAATAGTAGAATGTATTTAAATGGTTAATTTTAGAAATTGGAGATAGTGGGTGAATTTACTATGTACAATGTTTCGTTATTGAAGTTTAAAAATATTAAAAATCAATGTGGAAATCTTACTCCAGTAGAGGGGAAAACGGATATTCCATTTAAAATAAGAAGGATTTATTATATAAGTAATGTTCCAGAGGGAATATCCAGAGGATTTCATTCCCATAGAAAACTTCATCAAGTATTAATATGTTTAAATGGAAGTGTAAAGATAAGAGTGAAAAATCCTAAAGAGGAAGAGGTTATAGAGTTAAATAATCCTTCAATAGGATTGTATATAGGCAATAAGGTGTGGCGAGAAATGTTTGATTTTAAAGATAATGCAATATTATTAGCATTAGCTTCAGAATATTATGATGAAAATGATTATATTAGGAACTATGACTCTTATATAGAAGATTCCAATAAAAATTATGATTAATGTATATTATGGGAGGAAATTCTGTGAAGGTTATTTATTCAAAATTAGATTTTATGCACAATGAAATGAAAGAAGAACTTAAAAATGCATTTAACAATGTTCTTGATTCTCAACGGTTTATAATGGGGGATTTTTTAGATGAATTTGAAAAAAAGTTTGCAGAGTTCTGTGGAGCAGAATATTGTGTTGGTGTTGGCTGTGGACTAGATGCAATTCAACTTATTCTAAAGTCATATGGAATAAAAGCAGGAGATGAGGTTATTCTTCCATCAAATACCTATATAGCAACTGCATTAGCGGTTAGTTATGTTGGCGCTACACCAGTATTAATTGAACCAGATATTAAAACTTTGAATATTGATGCAGATTTAATAGAAGAAAAAATAACTTCTAAAACAAAAGCAATAATTGTAGTACACCTATATGGTAGAGCTGTAAATATGGATAAGATAAGGGATATTGCTCAAAGATATAAATTGAAAATAGTAGAAGATGGTGCTCAAGGTCATGGAGCATATTACAAGGGTAAAAGAGTTGGAAATTTGGGGGATGCAGCAGCTTTTAGTTTTTATCCAGGAAAAAATTTGGGGGCATTAGGGGATGGTGGTGCTGTTGTTACAAGTGATAAGGAAATAGCAGATAAGGTAAGAGCCTTAAGAAATTATGGATCATATAATAAATACTATAATGAATTTAAAGGCGTAAATTCAAGACTAGATGAGTTGCAGGCCGCATTTCTTTTAGTTAAATTGAGAAATTTAGATAAATGGACAAAGGAAAGAATCCGAATAGCTAATAGATATATAAATGAAATTAATAATGAGAAAATTGCACTGCCTATAGTTGAAGATATGTCATCACATGTATATCATATATTTCCTATTCTATGTAATGAAAGAGAGAGGTTAATGTCATATCTAGATGAAAAAGGTATAGAAGTTTTAATTCATTATCCCATTCCTATACATTTACAGAAAGCATATAAAGAATTAGGATTTATTAAGGGCGATTTTCAGATAGTAGAGAAAATATGCAAAATGGAATTAAGTATTCCATTATATCCAGGAATGTCTGAAGAAGAAATAACTTATGTAATAGACTCAATAAACAGCTTTAAATAGGACCGGGTTTCCTATCCTATTTTTTTTATAGGAGATAATATGAATAGAGGGAAATTATTTATACAAAATTTCCTGATCTATGGAATTGGAAATATAATATGCAAAATAATACCGGTGATAATGCTACCCATAATAACTTCTATAATCCCTAATAGTGGTTATTATGGAATAAATGATATGGTTAATTTAATTGTTAGCTTTGTAGCAGCTATAGCCATGATGGGTATGTATGATTCCATGTTCAGGATGTTTTTTGAAAGAGAAGATATTGAATTTAAAAAGAGTATATGTTCTACTGCTATTTTTTTTGTAATGTTGTCATCAACTATAATTTGTATCTTAATGTTTATATTTAAGGACTTGATATTAAATGCAATTGTTAGTGATGTTAAATATAATTTATTATTTTTCATTATTATATTTAACATCTTCTTCAGTGGAGTTTCAAGTATTGTATCTGCACCAACTAGAATGGAAAATAAGAGAAAAGTTTTTCTCATTGCCAATGCTGTAACACCTATTTTATCCTATAGTGTATCTATACCTTTACTTTTAAAGGGTGAATATGTATATGCTCTTCCAATTGCAGCTATGAGTTCAACTGTAATTATGTCAGTTGTTTTTTATATAATTAATAGAGTATGGTTCTCATATAAACTAATATCTTTTAAATATTTAAAAGAATTGATTAAAATGGGAGCACCGTTAATGCCAACATTTTTAATGTATTGGGTGTTTAGTTCATTTGATAGAGTAATGATTAAAGAAATGTTAGGACTAAATGAGCTTGGTGTTTATAGTGTTGCAAGTAGAATAGCACAAATATCTCAATTTATATATACAGCTTTTGCTATGGGATGGCAGTATTTTGTATTTTCAACAATGAATGATGAGGATCAAAAGGAGTTAATTTCAAATGTAGCAGATTACTTGCTAGTAATATCTATAGTAGCTACTATAGGCATAAATGCATTATCTAAAATAATATTTAGTATCTTAGCCAAAGGGAGCTATGGTGAGGGGTTTATAATATTACCATATTTATTTATATCCCCATTACTATTAATGATATACCATACTATAGGAAATCAGTTTTTAATAGTTAAAAAAACCTGGTTAGAACCAATAATATTAAGTATTGCTGTAATTACTAATGTAGCTTTAAATTATGTCTTAATACCAATAATGGGTATAGAAGGAGCTTCCATTGGCACAATGATAGGTTATTTAACGGCAGTGTTAATATGCTATTTTACTTGTGTAAGGCTTAAATTAATTATCAGTAAGCCAAGGATTTTAATATCACTGGGTATATTTACAACTTATTTAGTAGTATGGAGAGTATTCTTAGTTAACAAATTTTGGGTAACAGCATTATTTTCAATAATAACAGTTATGATATATATATTTCTGTTTAAGGAAGAATTGTATATTATTAAGGGTAAGGTGATTAAGGTATGAATATATTTAGAATTGAAAGATATAAATTTGAATATGAAAAACAATGGGATAATTTTATTTTCAATGATGCGATTAATGGAACATTTTTGCAAAGTAGAAGATTTCTTAATTATCATCCCAAAGAGAGATTTTCAGATAGTTCATTAATTATATTTGATGAAAAAAATGAAATAGTAGGTGTAATTCCCGCATGTGAATATGTGGAGAATGGAGAACTAGTGTTTGATTCTCATAAGGGAAGTACTTTTGGTGGTGTTATAATTAGTAAAAAGTATAATAATATTGCAAGTATATTAGAGGTTATAGACTTATTAGAAAAGTTTCTGTATGAAAATTCATATAATAGAGTATTATTAAAAAACACTTCTCAGATATTTTCTAAGGAAAATGTAAGTTTAATAAATTATTTACTATATTCCAGGGGTTATGACACTTATGAGGAGATAAATTCTGTAATTGATTTAGATTTATATGAAAAAGAAGATATATTAAGTAACTGTAATGCTACTAAAAAAAAGCAAATTAAAAAAGCAATAAAGAATGGATTTAGATTTAGGGCTTTAACCAATGATAATGAATTAAAAGAATACTATAGCATATTGGAAGAGAATATAGGTAAATTTGGAAAGAAACCTGTTCATAGTTATGAGGAGTTAAAAGAATTTAAAAATTTTAGGCTAAGGGATCAGGTTATCTTTATGGGAATATTTTTAGAGGATAAGATGATAGCGGGAGCTATGTTATTTAACTTTAATAATAAAGGATTACATGCTCAATACATTTCATCAAAACAAGATTATTTGAAATTGTTTCCAGTGCAATTCATCTATTATAAGATAATAGAATATGCAATAAAAGAAGAATATAAGTATGTTTCCTGGGGCATATCAACATTAAATCATGGAAGAGAGCTAAATAAAGGTTTACTTGAATTTAAAACTGCCTTTGGAAGTAAATTTGATATAAATAAATCTTATTTTAAGAAGTTAGAATAAGATGAAAAATGAAAACCACAATGAAAGAACAGAAGATTCTTCATTGTGGTTTTTGTTTAAACTTCTTCGTTTTCTACGATTTCTAGGTTGTGTCTTCTGTTATCTAAAGGATTAAGATTGATATGATGAACTGTTACGTTGTTTTCAACGTTCATAAGTAGTTTATCCATGTAGATTCTACCTTCAGGGGTATTTGATACTACACAAGGGTTACCAAAGTTTTTATAGTATACCCAGCTGTGGTTATCATTTAATACTTTAAATAAATCCTCTTTTGAAATTAATGCTTTCTCTTGAGGTTTTCCATATTTATCTTTAAGGATTATAGCTACTTCATCGTTGCCTACTAAGTCATATTCATTTTTACTGTTTCTTTCAACAAGCTCTAAATTGAATTTTGTATTGTCTAAAGTATCTTCATTAATATGTCTAATAGGAGCTTTAGGAGAAGCATTCATGATTACAGAGTGTAGACTTCTCTTTACAGTTTTAGTTTTACCATTAAGTGTAGCTGGTCCTAAGTTTTGTACAAGATAGCTGTTGAAATCTTTATGCCATTCAGCAAACCAAGTACCCATACTTTTTACTCTGTCTACATCTTCACTATCGATTTTAGCTATAAGTGGAGTTCCGTCTTTTTTGTAGATTGTAATTAAAGCAGTGTTATCTTGAATTTCATATTCATTATTCATATTTTTATAATTATTATTTATTTTGAGCACCTCTTTCGTATTAATATGATTTTATTCATATTAGGCATCTGAAAATAAATAATAAGTCAAAGATGCGAAGGATATTTTGACTTATTTATTTTTTGAAGATGCCTTAAGTTATTATAACAAAACAAATGAAGAAAAGATATGAAAATTTGAAGTAGAAGAAATTCACTGGTATTAATAATAAGTTCACATAGTATATTAACTTAAATTAATTTGCTACAATAGAAAAATATGATAGAATATACTTATATTTTATAGGGAGTGATAAGGTTGAAGTGGTTAAATAAATTAGAGAAAAAATACGGAAAGTATTCAATACATGGATTGATGAAATACATTGTAGCTGCAAATTTAGCAGTATTTTTATTAGATTCAATAAGTCCAGGATTAATAAATAATTTGGCATTAATACCACAAGCTGTTATGCAAGGGCAAATTTGGAGAGTGCTTACATTTATATTCATTCCGCCGAGCATGTCAGCCTTTTGGATATTATTTACTTTATATTTCTACTTTATAATAGGATCAGGTCTAGAGCAAGCTTGGGGAAGCTTTAAGTTTAACATATATTATCTTGTAGGTATGATTACTACAATAGCGGTATCACTTATAAGTGGAAACTTTGGTACAGCATACTATTTAAATTTAACTTTATTTCTTGCTTTTGCATCTATATATCCAAATCATGAAGTTCTTTTATTCTTCATTTTACCAGTTAAGATGAAATATCTAGCTCTTCTTGATGTTCTTCTTCTGTTAAACCAGTTTGTTATGGGAGGCTTTGATATTAAACTTATGATTTTAGCTTCATTAGCAAACTATCTAATATTCTTTGGTAAGGATTTTATTTGTTTATTTAAGACTAAGAAGGTTGTAAAGAAGAATAAGGAGCGATTTAAAGTTATAGAAATGAAGAATTATGTTCGTCATAAATGTACGGTTTGTGGAATTACAGAAAGAGATGATCCTAACATGGAATTTAGATATTGTTCAAAATGCAGTGGTCATAAAGAATACTGTATGAATCATTTAAGAGACCATGAGCATACTACAGACTAAACTTTTAAGGCTATGTTTATTAGTTTAAACATAGCCTAATTTAAACATAATAAATATAGGGAGGAAGTTAAATATGAGATATGAAGGTGCAGTTTATAGACCGCCTAGTGAGGGAAGAAGCTTAATTGTTCAAGGAACTATTGGCTGTTCTCATAACAAGTGTAGCTTTTGTAATATGTATAAAGCAAAACAATTTAGAATGAGAAAAATAGATGAGGTTATTCAGGATTTAAAATGGGCAAGGGAAAGTTATAAATACATAGAAAAGATATTTATAGCTGATGGAGATGCTTTAATTATGCCAACTGATAAGCTTAGCTTAATTCTTGATGAGATTAAGGTTCTGTTTCCAGAGTGCAAAAGAGTTACTGTCTATGCAAGTCCTAGGTCTATTCTTTTAAAAACACCAGAGGATCTTGAAATCTTAAGGGATAAGGGATTATCCATGGTTTATCTGGGAGTAGAGAGTGGCGATGATGATATTTTAATTCAGGTTAATAAAGGAGCAACATCTAAGGAACTTATAGAAGCAGGAAGAAAAATCAAGACTTCTGGTATTAAGTTATCTTGTACTTTAATAAATGGATTAGGTGGAAAAGAAAATTGGGAAAAACATGCTGAAAATTCCGCAAAGGTTATAAATGCAATTGATCCTGATTATTTAGGATTATTAACCTTAATGACACCGGAGGATGCACCTATTTACAATGTAGTAAAAGAAGGGAAGCTTACAATTTTAAATCCACAGGAAGTTATGGTGGAAATCTATGAATTTGTTAGAAGGCTAGAACTTACAAACTGTATATTTAGAAGTAATCACGCTTCAAACTATGCTCCACTAGCTGCAGTGTTAGGAAAAGAAAAACAAGAATTGTTAGAAGATATTAAGAACTTTTTACAGGGGGAGGAAACCTTTAAACCTGAGTATTTTAGAGGCTTATAAATAAATAGTATAAGTTCTATATTTTCATCCTATTTATCATCCTTGTAAACCATTAAATAACTTGATACAATGTAGTGGTTATAATGATAATTTTAAATCCATAGTAAGGTTACATAAGATATTAAGAGGAGATGTTGAATAATGAATGATACATACATAAATATTCTTAAGAGAGAAGTTATACCAGCACTAGGATGTACGGAGCCAATAGCTTTAGCTTTAGCAACAGCAAAGTGTAGTCAAGCTTTAGGTGGAGTTCCGGAAAAAATTACAGTATTTGTTAGTTGCAACATTCTTAAAAATGGTATGGGCGTAGGAATACCAGGAACAGGAATGGTTGGATTAAACATTGCAGCAGCTCTTGGAGCTATTGGTGGAAATTCAGATGAAGGGCTAGAGGTTTTGAAGGATGTAACTAAGGAACATATTGAAAAATCAAAACAATATTTAGCGGAAAATAGAATTACAGTAGAACTTACAAAAGCAACAGAAAAACTTTATATTGAGGTTGTTGGAGAAAAGGGTGAGGATAGTTCTTCTGTTATTATTAAGAATAAGCATAATAATATAGTTCTTATAACAAGAAACGAAGAGATATTATTTGAAATAGAAGAAGTTAAATCTGTAGCTACAAATAGTGAGGATGAGTGTTTATCTATAAAATCAATATATGAGTTTATAACCACTGTACCTTATGAAGATATAGAGTTCTTAATGTCAGGAGTAGAGATGAATCGTAGGGTTTCAGAATCAGGAAGAATAGATGATTATGGTCTTAAAACTGGAAAAACCATATTAAATAGTAAGAATAACAAGGTCTTTAGTGATTCATTACAAACTTATGCTATGGGAGTTACAGCAGCAGGGGTTGATGCAAGAATGGATGGCTGTACTCTTCCAGTTATGAGTACTGGGGGAAGTGGAAATCAAGGATTAACAGCTACATTACCTGTAATTGCAGTAGCAGAAAAGCTAGAGCTTAGTGATGACACATTAGCTAGAGCCGTAGCACTTAGTGATCTTGTAACTATCCATGTAAAGAGCTTCATAGGAAGACTTTCAGCACTATGTGGATGTGGAGTTGCAGCATCTATTGGATCTAGTTGTGCTATAGTTTATATGCTAGGTGGAGATTTATGTGCTATAAATAAAACTATAAAAAATATGGTGGCAGATGTATCAGGAATGGTATGTGACGGTGCAAAACCAGGATGTGCCCTTAAAATTTCTACAGCAGTAGGAACAGCAGTGTTATGTGCAGCCCTTGCCATAGACGGTATAGAGGTTTCAAGTCATGATGGAATTGTTCATGAAGATGTGGAAAGAACTATAAAGAATATGGCTGATTTAGGTGTTGTTGGAATGGCTGATGCAGATAGAGTTATCCTTAATCTAATGATGTGTAAGTAACTGTTGACATGTCCCCATAAATGGAATATAATTCTAAGGTGATTATTCAAATTACAAATTAAATAGAATTATAATTTAAATCTAAATTTTTAATTATATAAGTGAAGAAGTTACCCACTTTGATAACCTTCAAAGTGGGTTTTTTTTATCTATATATATTGATAGAAAATGGGAATTTGTATATAATTTATTTTAAGGAATTATTTGTAGGGATTATAATAAAGAAAAGTGATAGGTGGAGATATATTATGGGGTATGTAGAGCAAACATTAAAGATGAGAGATGGTAAGGAGATTTATTTACATAAATGGGAACTTAGTGAAGGTGTGCAACCTAAAGGTATAGTACAGGTTATTCATGGAATGGCGGAGCACGCTCTTCGCTATGATAAATTTGCAAGGGAGCTTATAAAAGAGGGTTTCATTGTGTATGCTGATGATCACAGGGGACATGGAAAATCAGCAGAGAGTTTAAGTTCCTTAGGATATATAAGTGACAAAGATGGGTTTCATACAATGGTTCAAGATCAAGAGGAAATAAATAGATTCATAAAGAAAGAAAATCCAGGATTGAATGTATTTATTTTTGGTCATAGTATGGGATCTTTTATAACTCAAAGATATATAGAGATTTATGGTGATACAGTTAAGGGTGTTATTCTTTCAGGAACTGGTGGAAAACCATCTGGAAAAAACAACATAGGTATAATGTTATCAAAGATAATTATGGGGTTAAAAGGTAGAAGATCCAGTGGAAAACTAATTGATGATATGGCATTTAGTAGTTATAATGATTTGGTAGAAAATCAAAAGACTAAGTTTGATTGGTTAACGAGAGATGATGATGAAGTTGAGAAGTATATTTTAGATCCATATTGTGGTAGCGAATTCCCTATATCTTTTTTCTATGATTTCTTAAAAGGTATGAAAGCTATTCATAAGAAAGAAAATCTTAGAGCAATACCTAAAGAGTTGAAAGTAAATATTCTAAGTGGAGATAAAGACCCTGTTGGTGAATATGGTAAGGGTATTTTATCTTTAGTGGAAACATTTAAAGAATTAGGTATTGTGAATCTATCTCATAAACTATATGAAGGTGGAAGACATGAGATATTAAATGAAATCAATAAAGAGGAAGTAATAAATGATGTTAAAGCTTGTCTTAAAGAGTGGAGCGCCAGTTAAGTGACACTGAAAATTGAGTAAGTTCGAAGAGCTAAATCATAGATTTAGATTCTCACTTACGGTTTGACATATGACTCATTACAATATAAAATAGATAGAGTTGTAGTTATTTAAAAATTCTATAGATAATTGCAAAATATATTATTTATATAGTGAAATGACTCCGAAGAGGAGTATATATTTACTTGAATTTGGAGGCTTGATTATGTCAAAGACCGTAGAATATAAAGACTTAACTGGAGATTGTGTACTTGTTGATGTTAGAAGTAGTGGAGAATTTGAAGAGGCTACTATTAATGGTGCAGTAAGTATTCCTCTTTTTAATGATGAAGAAAGAGCTATTATTGGAACCATATATACTAGAAAAAGTACAGAAGAGGCTAAAAAATTGGGAGTTGAGATTGTATCAAAGAAGCTTCCATTTATATATGATAAAATTTATGAGTTGGAAAAGCAACATAAAAATGTAGTGTTATTCTGTGCTAGAGGTGGAATGAGAAGTGCTTCTATTACAGATTTGCTATGTGCTCTTGGCATGAGGGTTAGAAGGATTCAAGGTGGATATAAGGGATATAGAGCCTTTATTAATGAAGAATTACCTAAAGTCAATGAAAAGGTTAGTTATATAGTACTACATGGTAATACCGGGGTTGGAAAGACTGAGATTCTTAAAAAGCTGAAGGCAGATGGCTATGATGTATTAGACCTAGAGGGATGTGCAAATCATAGAGGGTCTATACTTGGTTCAGTTGGACTTGGGAGTGGAACTACTCAAAAGCAATTTGAATCTAATGTTTATGAAGAATTAAAAGCAGTTAAGGGTAAATATGTGTTTATTGAAGCAGAGAGTAAGAGAATAGGAAGAGTCCTAATTCCAGATTATATTCATGAATATATGAAGAAGGGAATTCATATTTTTGTAGATGCTCCTATAGAATTTAGAAGTAAGATAATAATAGATGAATATACTAAGAGCAGTAGTTTCAAAGAAGAAATATGTGAAGCTTTAAGAAAACTTCAAAAACACATTAGTGAAAAGAATATAGAAGCTTACTGTGACATGGTTGAAAAAGATGAGTTTAATGAAGTAGTTAAGGAACTTATGGTAAAATATTATGACCCTCTATATATGCATAGCTCAGATAAATACGACTATGCTAAGAAATTAATGATAAATAGTGTAGATGGTGCAGTAAATGAACTCAAAGAGTTTATTGATACACTTTAGAAGGTAGGCCATGTTTTAACCTAGTGTTGGTTATGGTCTTTTAAAACATAACTAAAAAGAGCTAAATAACAGAAAATAAAGGCTTATGATTGATGTTGATAAACTTATACAAATTAGTTTGTATATAGTTCCAATTAAACATGTAATTGTAAGTTTTTTTTATTAAGAAATATTGCTCAAATTAAGTGGTTTTTAAAACTTATGAGAACATAAGTTTTCATGGATTTAAAGAAAAATCTTTACTACTTTAGTATAAAGTTATACAATAACAATTGTAACTCAGGTTTGAGGAGGGATATAATGACAGAAAAAGCGAATAATAGAGGAAGTTATGAAGTTACGGATCTTACATCTCTTGAAAAATTAGAGCCAGTAAGAGTTAGACCGGGAATGTATATTGGTTCTACAGGAACAAAAGGTTTACATCATTGTATATGGGAAATATTGGATAACTCTATCGATGAAGTTGCCAATGGATTTGGTGATAAGGTAGTAGTTACTTTAAATAAAGATAAAACAGTTACTATAGAGGATAATGGAAGAGGAATACCAACAGGGATACATCCAGTTAAAAATAAATCTGGAGTAGAAATGGTTTATACAGAGCTTCACACTGGAGGAAAGTTTAATAATAATAATTATAAAACCTCTGGAGGACTTCATGGAGTTGGAGCAGCAGTTGTAAATGCGCTATCTAAGTGGCTTGAAGTAGAAGTAAAACAAAAGGGAAATATATACAAACAAAGATTTCATTACGGATATGATGTGGAACTTAAAAGGGACATGCCAGGAACCCCTGAGACTAATCTTGAAATAACAGGTAAATCTAAGGATACAGGTACTAAGGTGACTTTTTTAGCGGATAGTGATGTTTTTGGAACTGTAGATTTTAAATTTGACATAATTGATGAAAGATTAAAGGAATTATCTTTTCAAAATAAAGGCATTACCTTAGTTCTTAGAGATACAAGAAAACAAGAAGTAGTGGAAAAGGTCTATCATTCAGAAAGAGGACTTTTAGATTTCATTGATTATTTAAATGAGAGTAAAACAGTTCTTCATAAGGAACCTATAATTTTCTTGGGTGAAAGAGAAATTAATGGACTTTTAGTATCTGGAGAAGTGTGTATACAGTTTACTGATTCTACTGCTGAACATATAGCTAGTTATGTAAATAATATACCAACAAAGGAAGCAGGTACTCATGAAACTGGCTTTAAGACTGGTATGACTAGAGCATTTAAAGAGGGTAGTAAAAAGCTAAATCTTTTAAAAGAAAAGGATAAGGATTTTGAAGGTGATGACATTAGAGAAGGTATGACTGCCATCGTTAAGGTTAAAATCACAAACCCTGTATTTGAAGGACAGACAAAGACAAAGCTTGGAAATGTTGAGGCCTATTCTGTGATGAATGAACTTGCCTATACAAAGCTTGGAGAGTGGATTGAAGATAATAAAGAACTTGCAAGCATAATCATTAATAATGCTATTTCAGCCGCAGCAAGAAGAGAAAAGATAAAGAAGATAAATGATGCGGAAAGAAAGAAAATTGGTAATGGAACTTCACCACTAGCTGGAAAAGTAGCTGTTTGTACTTTGAAGGATAGAGAGTTTACAGAATTCATTGTAGTTGAGGGAGATTCTGCGGGGGGATCTGCAAAGCAAGCTAGAGATAGAAGATTTCAAAGTATTATGTCTTCTAAAGGTAAAATTATGAATACGGAAAAGCAAAAGTTAGAGAATGTTCTTGCTAGCGAGGAACTTAGAATTTTTAACACTGGAATTGGTACGGGAGTTCTTGAAAATTTTAAATTAGAAGAATTAAAGTATGGAAAAATAATAATACTTAGTGATGCAGATGTTGATGGTTATCATATAAGAACTTTATGGATGACCTATGTTTATAGATATATGAGACAAATGATTCAAAATGGAAACTTATTTATTGCACTACCACCACTTTATAAGGTATATAAAATGACTAAAAACGGTGAAGTTCATAAGTATGTCTACAATGATGAAGAATTAGATAAGGCTAAGAAAGAAATTGGTAAGGGCGCTCTTATTCAAAGGTATAAAGGACTTGGAGAGATGAATGCAGACCAACTTTGGGATACAACTTTAAACCCAGAAACTAGAACTCTTCAAAGGGTTACTATTGACGATGCAGCAAAGGCAGAAAAAATGGTATCTCTATTCATGGGAGATGTAGTTGAACCAAGAAGAAATTATATGTACAATCACGGTGAGTTTTAGGAGGTATTATTATGGCAAAGAAAAAAGAACCTATTCCAATAGATAATAATATTATAGATGTTTCTATAGATGAGGCTATGCCAGATAACTATCTTCCTTATGCGGTAGAGGTATCAAAGGATAGAGCACTTCCAGATGTAAGAGATGGAATGAAGCCAGTTCATAGAAGAATTTTATATGGTGCATATATGCTAAGAGCATTTCCAGATAAGCCTTATTATAAATCTGCAAGAATAGTTGGAGATATCCTAGGTAAGTATCATCCCCATGGTGATTCATCAGTTTATGATGCCATGGTAATACTTGCTCAGGATTTTAGTACGAGAAAACCTTTAATAGATGGACATGGAAACTGGGGATCTATTGATGGAGATAATGCGGCGGCAATGCGTTATACAGAAGCTAGACTTTCGAACATTGCTATGGAGATGTTAAAAGATATAGATAAAAATATAGTTGATATGACGGATAACTATTCTGATACTGAGAAGGAACCTACAGTATTACCAGCAAGGTATCCAAATCTTCTAGTTAATGGAGCTTTTGGGATAGCCGTCGGTCTTGCAACTAATATTCCACCTCACAACTTAGGCGAGGTTATTGATGGAGCCCTTGCCTATGCTGATAATGAAGAAATAACTACAAGGGAACTTATGGAACACATAAAGGGACCAGATCTTCCTACTGGTGGAATACTCATGGGAAAAGATTCTTTAGTAGCAGCTTATGAAACTGGAGAAGGTAAGGTAGTTTTAAGAGCAAAAACTCATTTTGAAACCTTAGAATCAGGAAGACTTGCTCTAGTTATTACAGAGTTCCCTTATAGAAAGAATAAAGCAAGATTACTTCAAGCTATATCTGATTTAACTGGAGATAAAAAGCATAGTAAAGCAGTAGAATCTATAGCAGATATTAGAGATGAATCTGATAGAAATGGAATTCGTGCTGTTGTAGAATTTAAGAAAAATACTAGCGACGAAACGGGAGAAAGAGTTCTTAAGTATTTATTTAAGAGAACTGAGCTTCAGTGTAATATATCTTTTAATATGGTGGCTCTTGCAGATGGAAAGCCAAGAACCATGGGCCTTAAGACTATAATTAAATATTACATAGAACATCAAAAGGATATAGTTACAAGAAGAACTACAAGAGAACTTGAAATAGCAGAGAAAAGATTCCATATTGTAGAAGGTTTTATTAAAGCTATTGGTATAATGGATGAAATAATTAAAACTATTAGAGCTTCAAAATCTAAGAAGGATGCAGGGGAGAACTTAGTAAATCAGTTTGGATTTACAGCTCCACAAGCAGAGGCAATCTTAGAACTTATGCTTTATAGACTTACAGGTCTTGAAATAAAGACTTTTGAGAAGGAACATAAGGAATTAGAAGCTAGAATTAAAGTTCTTAAAAGAATACTAGGAAGTGAAAAAGAACTTATAAAAGTTATTAAAAAAGAATTGTTAGAAGTTAAAGAAATTCACGATGATCCAAGAAGAACTACAATTTTAGAGGATGATAGTGATGCTAAGATAGATTTAGAGGAGCTTATTGTAGAGGAGGATGTGGTAGTTACCATGTCTAATGAGGGCTACATTAAGAGAACTTTAGTTAAATCATTTATAAGAACTAGCCAAAATACTGAGGATATTGATTATAGAGAGGGAGACTTTAATAGGTTCTTCTTTGAATGTAATACAAGGGATACCTTATGTGTCTTCACAAATCATGGAAATATGTATCAATGTAGAGTTGGTAACTTAATAGAATTTAAGTGGAGAGAAAAGGGTGAAAGAGTCCAGAAGTTTATTAAAGGGCTTAATTTAGATAAAGAAAAAATTGTAACTGTTTGTACTATAAGTGATTTCTCTATTCCGAGAGATGTAATGTTTATTACATCAAAAGGACTTATTAAGAAAACTGAACTTAGTAATTTTAATGCAAATAATTCTAGAGTTCAAAGAATTAAGCTAAGAAATGATGAAGAATTAACAAATGTTAGAATAGTAACTAAGGATAGAGAAGAGGAGTTTATTTCTATTAATACCTTTAAGGGATTAAATTTTGTGGTTGAAGAGCCAAAACTAGACCCAGTTGATAGAGGTATTCTTGGAAAATCTCTTGTAAATATTACAGAGGGTGACTACATTACAGATTGTGAATATGTAAGTAACTTTAATTACAAAGAGTTTTATGTAACTTTAAATAAAAAGGGTTCACTTAGAGTTTCCAATAGACGAAGCGGAGAAGAGGTTATTACAACTGCTAACTCTAACAGTGAGTTATTCTTCTTCACTGCGGGTGGAGATTTATTTAAAATTGCTGCAGTTATGATACAAAATATGGATAAAAAAGGCTTTGACATAAGTAAGTTATTTGAAGGTTATAATTCAGAAGATCCAATAGTCACCATAGTTGCAACAAATAATAATGCTACTTCAAAAAAGGAAAACTTTTATTTCTTCACTGAAAAGGGAGTAGTAAAGAAAACTTTAATTAAGGAATTCTTAGGAGATTATATTTATAGCACTGGATACAAGTTTAAAACCGATGGAGATAAACTAGTTAAGGTAGAACTAGAGAATCAAGAAGGTGAGGGAGTTATCCTTACAAGAAAAGGTATGTGCCTAAAATTCTCTTTAGATTCTATAAGTACCATGGGTAAAAATGCCACTGGAGTTATGGGAATAACTTTAAAAGATGATGATAGAGTAATCTTTGCTAGAACTAAAGGTGGAATCGGTACAAATAAAGATAATGAGTTATGTGTATCATTATCTGAAGAAAATCTTAAAATAACCACTAGTAAGGGTGAAGAGAAAAAGGTAGATATAGGATCAGTACCAGTGCAAAATAGAGCTGGTAGAGGTAAGAACCTCATAGTATTTATGGATGATACTATCGAAAAAGTAGAAGTTTTGAAATAGAGGTTGGGTAAGGCATCATATTATCTTCGATAAATCTGTGTTGAAAGTGGACTTATATTATTGCCACTTAGCCGTTTCGAAACATTTATTTACTAACGATCTACTCAAGGAAAAAGCTAAACTACAAAAACTCGCATACGCTCAAACACTTTGTAGTTCTAAACGCTTTTACCTTTCGCATCGCTGAGTAAAAGTAGAAATGAGGTATCTCCTTCTCATATGCATTCGAATGAGTAAGTTCGAAGACCTAAATCATAGATTTAGATTCTCACTTATGCAAATGGCTTCGTTCTCAATAATATTTAAGTCCACTTTCAACATTCAGATAAAACATAAGTCAATCATTTTGAGACAGCACTTATGCAAATGGTATTCATACCAATAATATTGATGCCAATTCCAACTATCTTTTAAAACTAAAAATAATAACAGATTAAAAATAATCAATATTAATAATAAATAAGTTATAATTAAGAAGTAATCTAACGAGGTTACTTCTTAAATTATATGTGCAGGTTTTATTAAAAATTTACACATATAATTTAAGTATTAGTATAGTGAAATTGTCATAGGAATATTTGGATATGGTTTATCATAATATTATGCCATAATCAACATTAGTTTAAAACATATTAGTGTCAAGGGAAGTAAGAGGAGTTTAAGTATGAAAAAGATAAGACTTTCAAATGGGATAAAAATTTTATATGAGAAAGTTCTGGGTAATATTACCTCTTTTACTATTGGCTTTGAAGCTGGTGCAAATACTGATAATGAGAATAAACTAGGTATTGCTCATGCTGTGGAACATATGGTGTTTAAGGGGACTAATAGTAAGACTGAGAAGGAAATTAATGATTTATGTAATGAATACTTAGGATTTCATAATGCTATGACTAATTATCCTTATGTAGTTTACTATGGGAGCTGTTTAAAAGAGGATTTTAGCAATGGATTTAATTTATATTGTGATATAGTTTTTAATCCTGCTTTTAAAGAAGATGGGTTTAAGGAAGAAATCTCCGTAATTTTAGAGGAACTAAAAGAGTGGAGTGATGATGTAGTTCAACATTGTGAGGATGTTCTTTTTTATAATAGCTTTGAGAAAAGAAGAATTAAGGAGCTAATTATTGGGAAGGAAGAAACTATAAAATCTATAACTCTTGAAGATATAAAAGAGTTTCATAAAAGTTTTTATACAGCAGATAATTGTGTAATATCTGTGGTAACTTCTTTAGAAATTGAAGAGGTTTTGAAGATAATAAATGGTTCTTCGGAGCTTGTTTGTGTTAACAAAAAGGTTGAATCTGAAGTTTTAGGCACAGCAGGTGCAACATATGAGGAGAGAGATAAAAATAATTTAGGGGATTTGAATAAATCAGTACAATTAACTTATGATAGTGACAATTCCAATAAAGATAACAAATATAGTGATATATTACCTGAAAAAGATAAATTTCCTTCTTATGAAAATCCTAAGGATGGAGTTTTTATAGAAGAGAATACCACTATTAATGGATGTAAGCTTCAATATATTTTTCCAATTCATGAGCTTTCTGAAAGGGAAGTGACTTTACTGAACCTGTTCAATGAATATTTTGCAGATGGAACTAGCTCTATTCTTTATGATGAGATTAGAACAAAGAGAGGTCTTGTCTACGATATTCAGGGAAAGGTTAAGAATGAGAAGGGTATAAAGTTATATACAATAACTCTATCTACCTCAAAGGATAACCTTCTACAGGTTCAGGAAATAATTAAGGAAAATATAGAGAGAATTAAGCAATCAAAAGGGATTTTCATAGAAAAATTTTTTAGAAAGTATGAAAGAAGCCAAAATCTCAAAAGAATGTTAGCTTTAGAAAAATCTATAGTACTGTCCATGCATCTAGCAGTTTATGAGATAATGTATGGTAAGTGTGAGTTACTCCTAGAGGAATTCTATAATTTAAATAGCTGTAATGAAGAAGAAATGATTTATACGATAAATAAGGTGTTTAATAATGAGACATTAGGGATAATTAGTAATTAGTATTGTTTAATAACCTTTTATCTAGAGTGATGTTATAATGAGATGACGATATATTAAAGGTAAGGTGATTAAGTGAAAACAATTTGGAAACAAACACAGTGTTCCATGGATGTGTTAAATAGATTATATAGTGCTACGAAGCTTACTCCTATTACTCTTAGAGTGTTAATTAATAGGGGATTAGATACAGAAGAGAAAATTAAAGGTTTTTTAAATAATTCTTTGAAAAATCTTTATGATCCATATTTAATGAAGGATATGGATAAGGCTGTATCTATTATGTGTGATTCCATAAAAAATAATGAAAAAATTATTATTTATGGAGATTATGATGCGGATGGAGTTACAAGTACAGCAATCCTTTATAAGGCTATAAAAAGTTGTGGTGGTAATGTGGATTACCATATACCGCATAGGGAAAATGAAGGATATGGAATGAGTATTTCTAGAATAGAAACTATTGCGGAGGAAGGCTATGACCTTATAATTTCTTGTGATAATGGAATATCTGCTATAAAAGAAGTTGAAAGAGCCAAGGAACTTGGATTAAAGGTTATTATTACGGATCACCATGAACTTCCCTTTGAAGAAGTGAATGGAGTGAGAAAGGTCATAGTGCCAAATAGTGATGCTTTAGTAAATCCTAAGAGATTGGATTGTGATTATCCATTTAAACTGCTTTGTGGAGCTGGAATTGCATATAAGTTTTCATTAGCTCTATATGGAGCTATGAATAAGTCTACAAATGATACAAGGGAACTTTTAGAACTTGCTGCTATTGGAACCATTTGTGATGTGGTAGATTTAGTTGATGAAAATAGAATCATTGCAAAGGAAGGACTTAAAATATTATCTGATACTAATAATAAAGGAATTATTGCTTTAAAGAATATTATAGGGATTAAAGATAATGTTAGTTGTTATAATGTAGGATTTAATATAGGACCTTGTATAAATGCTACGGGAAGACTTGAGACAGCACAGATGTCTTTGGAATTATTATTATGTAAAGATGACAGAATAGCAAATGAAATTGCTACAAAGGTCTTTAATCTTAATAAGGAAAGACAAGATTTAACTACAGAAAGTGTAGAAGCGGTTTGTTATGATATAGAGAATAGTTCTTTAATAAATGATAAAGTAATAGTAGTTTATAAAGAGAATATTCATGAGAGTATTGCAGGTATTGTGGCAGGAAGAGTTAAAGAAAAATATGGAAGGCCAGCTTTTGTATTAACTAAGGGGAAAGAAATGCCAAAGGGTTCTGGAAGATCTATTGATGAGTATAATATGTTTGAAGAAATGTTAAAATGTAAGGACCTTCTTTATAAGTTTGGTGGTCATCCTATGGCAGCTGGATTATCTATAGAGGAAGATAACATTTCAAAGTTTAGGGACATGCTTAATAAAAATTGCACATTAAATGACAATGATTTAGCAACAAAAATAAAGGTGGATTCACCTATAAAGCTAAATTATGTGGATGAAGTAGTTGTAAATGAGTTTGAAATCCTTGAACCTTTTGGAAAGGGAAATCCAGGACCGGTTTTAGGTGCCATTAAGGTTAAGGTCAATGGCATTAGATTTTTAGGTAGCGAAGAACAACATGTAAAATTTAGATTTAATGTTGAAGGTACTGATAGAAGTATTGACGGATTATATTTTAATAAAAAAGAAGAAGTGGAAGAAATACTTATAGAAGTTTATGGTGAGGATTATAGAAATCACTTAGTGAAGCCAGAAGGGTTGTTTTTAGATGTATTATTTCAACCGGATATTAATGAATTTATGGGTAAAAAAAGTATTCAGCTTAAAATTAAAAACATAAGAATAGCCAAATAATTATGGTATTCCCTCGGATAATATTGATGTCAATTTCAACAATTTGCTAAAATAGAGTTTAAGAATTAAATATAAAGAAAAGAGAGGCACTAATTAGTGCCTCTCTTTATTTAGGGGTTACTTACTACTAAATGTATTTATTAGATATAATTTATCTTATAAATTTCTTTCGTAAGATTCAACCATTTTCTTAACCATTTGTCCGCCGATTGATCCAGCTTCTCTTGAAGTTAGGTCTCCATTGTAACCTTCTTTTAAGTTAACTCCAACTTCTTGAGCTGCTTCCATTTTAAATCTGTCTAAACCTGCTTTTGCTTCTGGTACTAATAATCTACTTTTGCTTGTCATTATATATTCCTCCTCTAATAATTAGTAGAAGTCAACAAACATATTATTGTAAAACGCTTATTATTTAAATAATCTTGTCAACTTCTTAAATAATAAATTTACCACATGCTACTTACAAATGTTCAATTATAGATTTCTTTCATAAGATTCAACCATTTTCTTAACCATTTGTCCGCCGACTGATCCAGCTTCTCTTGAAGTTAGGTCTCCATTGTAACCTTCTTTTAAGTTAACTCCAACTTCATTAGCTGCTTCCATTTTAAATTTGTTTAGTCCTGCTTTAGCTTCAGGTACTACTGGATTGTTTGAGCTTTTATTGTTTGTCATTTATTTTCACCTCCTTTGCTTTGATAATAGTATTGTACCCGGATATATAAAGATTATTTAAGAGAAACGGTGGTAAGATAGGAAGTGTTATGATTAATTTCCTTTTAATGTATAAATTTTAACTGAAATTTAGCGTTTCGTATTTACATTTGCAAGTATATGTGGCATAACTTAATAAGAAGCATAACATAGGTAGTGTAATATAAAA
This sequence comes from Clostridium sp., assembly GCF_036646415.1. GTDB lineage: Bacteria > Bacillota > Clostridia > Clostridiales > Clostridiaceae > Clostridium_J. Next base: position 38,435 of record NZ_JAVXMF010000011.1, read on the forward strand.
TTTATGTAGTAGAGATAAACACATCTTTTAATTTAAAATAAATTTTTACTATGTTAATTTAGGAGGATTTTAAAATTGAGTAACAAAAAAATTATAATGACAGGCGGAGGAACAGCGGGACATGTTACTCCCAATATTGCGCTCATGCCTAAACTAAAAGAATTAGGGTATGAAATTCAGTATATAGGAACTGAAAATGGTATTGAGAAAAAGCTTATAGAAGAAGAAAAAATAAAATATCATATAATATCAAGTGGTAAACTAAGAAGATATTTTGATGTTAAAAACTTTACAGACCCATTTAAGGTTATAAAAGGTATATTTGATGCTAAGTCTATAATAAAAAAAGAAAAGCCAGATATAGTTTTTTCAAAGGGTGGATTTGTATCAGTTCCAGTAGTTTTAGGAGCTTATTTTAATAAAATTCCAATTATAATACATGAATCAGATATTACTCCAGGACTTGCAAATAAAATATCTATGCCTTACGCTACAAAGATTTGTGTAACTTTTGAAGAGGCAATGGATCATGTTAATAAAAAGAAAGCTGTACTTACAGGTTCTCCAATTAGATTAGAATTATTTAAGGGAAGTAAAGTAAAAGCTAAGGAATTTTGTGGTTTTCATAACAATAAACCTGTAATATTAGTTACTGGAGGAAGTTTAGGTTCTAGAATCATAAATGAATGTTTAAGAGAATCTTTAAAGAATCTACTAGATAAGTTCAATGTAATACATTTATGTGGTAAGGGAAACTTAGATAGAAACTTTAATAAAGTAGAGGGATATGCACAATTTGAATATATTAAAGATGAACTATCTGATTTAATGCAGCTAGCAGACATAGTAATTTCAAGAGCAGGTTCTAATACTATATTTGAGTTATTAGCCCTTAAAAAGCCAAATATTTTAATACCATTATCAGCTAAGGCTAGTAGAGGAGATCAAATTTTAAATGCTAACTCATTTAAAAAGTCAGGGTACAGTATGGTAATTGAAGAAGAGGATTTAAATGCATTAAATCTTTTAGAAAAAATAGATGTTTTAAATGAGAACAAGGAAACATATATAGAAAATATGAGTAAAAGCAAACAACGGGATAGTCTTGGAAACATAATTAAGTTAATAGAGACCTATAGGAAAAAATAATAGACTCAGTTTCAAACAAGTTTTGAAACTGAGTCTATTATCTTATATAAGAAAATCTCCATTTTCTAAATTACATTTATTTTCTAAGGCAATCAATTGTCTATTATTTTATATGAGTAAATCCCTATGAATAGAGATTTATTTTATTGTGGTCAATTATAATATCTAGTGGAATTTTATAAGTATAAAATGTAGTTTAAAATAAATATTGTTAAAGATGTACATAATATAAATTAGAAACCATATGTAAAAAATACGAAATGGAGGTAATTTATTATTTAGCTTTGATATATTTTAAATAAGGGTTAGTTATATTATTATGAGTAAATAATATTCAAGTAAATTTATATTAGTGAGTATATAGTTAAATAATAATAAATAAAAGTGAAATTAAAATTTTTAGGTGCAACAAAGTGTGTTACAGGATCATGTCATTTACTTACTGCAAATAATAAAAATATACTTTTAGATTGTGGATTGTTTCAAAGTCATGATTTAGATAAATATGATAATGATATATTTAATTTTAACCCAAGGGATATTGATTATGTAGTATTGTCTCATAGTCATGTGGATCATAGTGGAAGAATACCTTTATTATTTAAGAGAGGATTTGAGGGGAAAGTTATTTGTACTAATCCAACCAAGGATTTATGTGAGTATTTATTAAAGGATGCTGCTAGAATTCAAGGTGAGGAAACCTATTTTAATAATCTATCTAGGCAGAAGAAGAATTTAGAACCATTAATGGCATTATATGAAGAAAAGGATGTGGAAGTAGCTATAGATAATTTTTGGGGATATGATTACAATGAAGAAATTATCCTTGAAAGTGATGTGAAAGTGGTTTTTAGAGATGCGGGACATATCCTTGGGTCTGCAATATGTGAAATTTTAATCAAGAACCATGAGGGAAAATGGATAAAATTAGTATTTAGTGGAGATTTAGGGAATGTTGATAGGTATATTTTGAAAAATCCTGAAGTTAATGTTAAAAGTGATTTTTTAATTATTGAAAGTACATATGGAGATAAAATTCATGAAGCGGAAGATAATTACCCCGAATTTTTAAAAATTGTTAAAAACACAATGGAAGGTGAAGGCAATCTTATAATACCATGCTTTTCTTTAGGGCGAACTCAAGAAATAATATACATGCTAAATAAGCTTGTGGAAAATGGTGAGGTAAAGGGGTGTAATGTCTATGTGGATAGTCCTTTAGCCTCAAATATAACTAAGATATTTAAAAAATATGAAAATTACTTTGATAGAGAATCTAAGTTACTTATAAAGAAAGGTGATAATCCTCTAGAATTTACAGGTCTTCACTTTGTAGAAAATAATGAGGAATCACAGAAATTACACCACATTAAATCAAGGGCAATAATTATAGTAGCTGGAGGAATCTATGATGGAGGGCGTGTATCAAAACATTTAAAAAACAATTTAACAAGAGAAGAATGTGGAATTATAATTACTTCTTATCAAGGAAATAAAAGCATTGGGAGTAAACTTTTAAAGGGAAGGAAAGAAATCACTATTGGTGGGGATCAGCTTAAAGTAAAATCGAAAATACATTATATAGGTGGATTATCTGGTCATGCAGATAAAATTGGATTATTAAAGTGGGTAGAAAATATGAAGTCGGTACCTGAAAAAATATTTGTAGTACATGGTGAAGGTAAAAACATTGAATCCTTCACAAATGAATTAAAATCCAAAAATTACAATGTTTACATGCCAGAATTTTCACAAGAAATTAAATTGAGTGATAATTAAAAATTTAACAAAGATTGTTGGGGGTTAAGGGTTGAATTTTATTGTATTTAGGGTATAATCTAAGTGTGAGACTTATGTTAAAGATTACCACTAGAAATAGAGGAAGTTTAAAGTCTTAATATACTGTTAAATATAAGTGAATTCATGATAGCATTTTAACAATTTAAAGTGAAATTAAGAGTTTGCTAATTAAAATATTTATGAAAGAAAGAGGGTTGCTTACAATGAGAAAAATGAAAACTATGGACGGTAATACGGCCGCAGCTCACGTAGCATATGCATATACTGATGTAGCAGCTATATACCCAATTACACCATCATCACCAATGGCTGAGCACTGCGATGAGTGGGCAGCACAAGGAAGAAAGAATGTATTTGGACAAGAATTAAAATTAATGGAAATGCAATCAGAGGCTGGAGCAGCTGGAGCAGTTCATGGATCATTACAAGCAGGTGCATTAACATCTACTTTTACTGCATCTCAAGGATTATTGCTTATGGTACCAAATATGTACAAAATTGCTGGGGAATTACTTCCAGGAGTTTTACACGTAACTGCTAGAGCGTTAGCTGCTCAAGCACTTTCAATATTTGGAGATCACCAAGATGTTATGGCAGCAAGACAAACTGGGTTTGCTTTACTTGCAACAAATAGTGTTCAAGAAGTTATGGACTTAGCTCCAATAGCTCACTTAGCAGCAATTGAAGGAAGAGTTCCATTCCTACATTTCTTTGATGGATTTAGAACATCACATGAAATACAAAAAATCCAGACTTGGGATTATGAGACTTTAGGGAACTTTTTAAACAAAGATGCAGTTGAAGCATATAGAAATAATGCTTTAAGCCCAGAGCATCCAGTAACTAGAGGAACAGCACAAAATCCAGATGTATACTTCCAAACTAGAGAAGCAGCAAACCCATTCTACGATGCAATACCAAACGTTGTAGAAAAATATATGGAAATGATCAACAAAGAAATTGGTACAGATTACCATACTTTCAACTACTATGGAGCACCAGATGCTGATAGAGTAATAGTTGCTATGGGTTCTGTATGTGATGTTGTTGAAGAAACAATAGATTACTTAACAGCTCAAGGAGAAAAAGTTGGATTATTAAAAGTTCATTTATTCAGACCATTCTCATTAAATCACTTCTTTAAACATATGCCATCTACAGTTAAGAGAATTGCTGTACTTGACAGAACTAAAGAGCCAGGATCAGCTGGAGAGCCATTATATCAAGACATAAGAAATGCATTTTATGATAGAGAAGAGAGACCAGTTATTATAGGTGGAAGATATGGACTAGGCTCAAAAGATACTACTCCATCTCAAATAGTTACAGTATTTGACCATTTAAAAGAAGCAGATCTTAAAAATGGATTTACCATAGGAATTATAGATGATGTTACAAATACATCACTTGCACAAACAAGAACAATATCTACTACACCAGAAGGAACTGTAGAGTGTAAATTCTGGGGACTTGGATCTGATGGAACAGTTGGAGCTAACAAGAGTGCAATCAAAATAATTGGAGACCATACAGATATGTATGCTCAAGCATATTTTGCATATGACTCTAAAAAATCTGGTGGGGTAACAATGTCTCACTTAAGATTTGGTAAGAAAGCAATTAAATCTCCATATCTAATTAACCAAGCTAACTACATTGGATGTCATAATCAATCATACGTTCATAGCTATGATGTATTAGCAGGAATTAAAGATGGTGGTACATTCCTATTAAACTGTATCTGGAACCAAGAGGAACTAGAACAAAACTTACCAGCATCAATGAAGAGATACATTGCTGCACACAACATCAACTTCTACACTATAAACGCTGTAAAAGTTGCTGAGGAAATTGGTCTTGGTGGAAGAATCAACATGATTTGTCAAGCTGCATTCTTCAAGCTAGCTGAGATAATACCAGTAGACGAAGCAATTGCATACTTAAAAGATGCAGTTCAAAGTTCTTATGGTAAAAAAGGTGAAAAAATTGTTAAAATGAACAATGATGCTATAGATGCGGGTGTTAATGCTATAGTTAAAGTTGAAGTTCCAGCTTCATGGAAAGATGTATCGGATGCAGAATCAGCTAAGAAAGAAAATCCAGACTTCATAAAAAATATAGTTGAAGTTATGAATAGACAAGAGGGAGATAATCTTCCTGTAAGTGCATTTGAAGGAAGAGAAGATGGTACATTTGATCACGGAACAGCAGCTTATGAAAAAAGAAGTATAGCTGTTAATGTACCTGAGTGGATACCAGAAAACTGTATTCAATGTAACCAATGTTCATATGTGTGCCCACATGCTGTAATAAGACCATATGTTGGAACAGAGGCAGATTTCGCGAATGCTCCAGCAGCTATGAAGGTTGCAGATGCTAAGGGCGGACAGCTTAAGGGATTAAAATTCACTATGTCAGTATCTCCAGAGGATTGTACAGGATGCGGAAACTGTGCACAAGTTTGTCCAGCTAAGCAAAAAGCTTTAGTTATGAAGCCTATTGCTACTCAAATAGAACAAGCAGAAGCCTGGGAATTTACAGTTAAAATGCCAAAGACAAACAATCCATTAGGAGTTACATCTGTTAAAGGAAGTCAATTCGAAACTCCACTTTTAGAGTTCAGTGGTGCTTGCGCAGGATGTGGAGAAACTCCATATGCTAAACTTATCACTCAATTATTCGGAGATAGAATGATGATAGCTAATGCTACAGGATGTTCTTCAATTTGGGGAGGAAGTGCTCCTTCAACTCCGTATACTAAGAACCAAGAAGGTAAAGGACCAGCTTGGGCTAACTCATTATTTGAAGATAATGCCGAGTATGGACTTGGAATGTTCTTAGGATCAAACCAATTAAGAGAAAAACTTGCTGATCTTGTAAATGAAGTAGTAAAAACAACTTCAAAGGTCGAGTTAAAAGCTGCTTTAAATGAATGGTTAGAAAACAAAGATGATGCTGAAGGTTCAAAAGCAGCAACTAAAAAAGTTCTTCCACTTATTGAAGCAAGTAAAGATTGCTGTGAAACAATGGCTGAATTATATAAACACAAAGACTACTTCGTTAAGAGATCTCAATGGATCTTTGGTGGAGACGGTTGGGCATATGATATTGGATATGGTGGAGTTGACCACGTTCTAGCATCAGGAGAAGATGTAAATATATTTGTATTTGACACAGAGGTTTACTCAAACACTGGTGGTCAATCTTCTAAATCTACTCCAACTGCAGCTATAGCAAAATTTGCAGCTGCAGGAAAGAGAACTAAGAAGAAAGATCTTGGAATGATGGCAATGAGCTATGGATATGTATATGTTGCTCAAATAGCTATGGGGGCTGATCAAGCTCAAACTCTTAAAGCTATAAGAGAGGCTGAAAGCTATAAAGGACCATCTCTAATAATAGCTTATGCTCCATGTATTAACCACGGAATTAAGAGTGGAATGGGAGCAACTCAATTAGAATCTAAAAAAGCTGTTGCTTGTGGATATTGGGGTCTATACAGATTTAATCCGAATCTTAAAGATGAAGGAAAGAATCCATTTACATTAGACTCTAAAGAACCAACTGAATCATTCAAGGACTTCTTATTAAGTGAAGTAAGATATGCATCACTTCAAAAGATGTTCCCAGAAATATCAGAAGAATTATTTGTTAAGACTGAGAAAGATGCAATGGAAAGATTAGAAGGATATAAAAAACTTGCAGCACAACAGTAGTATTTAATTTAAAATAATTACAAAAAAGCTGACCTAGGGGAACCTATTGTCAGCTTTTTTAAGTTTTAACAAAAATTTATTTAAAAAACACTTCTAAAATCTATGAATTAAGGGTACAATTAAGAAGAGAATTATTTAAGGAGGCTATTAATATGGGAAATAAATGTTGCGGACATAACGAAGATAAAAAAGAAACAGCATGCTGTGGTGGACACGATCATGAAGAAAGTCATGAGGGATGTTGCTGTGGAAACAACCATGAGGATAACCACGAAGGATGTTGTGGTGGACATGATCATGATCACCAAGATGATGAATGTGGATGTGGTTGTGGAGAACATGAATCAATGTTCGTTGAATTAGAAGACGAAGAAGGAAATGTAACTCAATGTGAAGTTGTTGATGGTTTCCTATTTGAAGAAAATGAATATGCATTAGTGCAAAATCCAGATGATGGATCAATATATTTATTCAAAGTAGTTGGTGATGATGAAGTAGGAGAACTAGTTGTACCAGAAGATGATGAATATGATGCAGCAAGAGCATATTATGAGCAAACTATTGCAAATGAAAATAGTGAAAACTAATTTAATCTCCTTAAAGCCGCTATTTTAATAGCGGCTTTTTGTATAACATTAAAATTAAAGACTTTGTTTTAAATCAATGTTGATTATCACATTAGATTATCCTCACTCAAGGGTTACTTAAAACATAGCCAAATTAAATTGTAATAAGGATGAAAGTAGGGTTAATTACAAATGGAAAAATTAGCTATATTCGATATCGATTATACTTTAACTAAAAAAGAAACTTCTATGGAATTATATAAATATATGGTTAAGCATGATAAAAAATTATTAAGGTATTTACCTTCTCATATAATTACCGGACTGTTTTATACAATGAAGGTTTATGATGCTAGTAAAACTAAGGAGAGATTTTTGAGATTTCTAGCAGGAACTAAAGAAGAAGAACTAAAGATTTTAGTTAAGAATTTTTATAGAGATCAGGTTGCTAGTATTTTATATGAAGATGGTATTAAAGCTATTAAAGATTTTAAGAAAAATGGCTATAAAATATATTTAATTTCTGCATCCCCTGAGTTTTATATTAATGAATTCTACAATATTAAAGAAGTAGATAAGGTGATTGGAACTAAATTTAACATGGATAATGGAATATTTGCTCCTAAAGTTGTGGGAGAAAATTGTAAGGGCGAAGAAAAGGTAAGAAGGTTAAAGGAAGAATTGAAAAAGGATAATATAGAAGTTGATTATGAAAATTCTTATATGTTTTCCGATTCTCTTTCGGATTTACCACTTCTGAAATTGGTTGGGAAAGGGTATTTAATTAACTACAAAAGGAATCATGAGTTGAAGATTTTAAGGTGGCGATAGATATGGAAGTTTGTATTAATGAATATTTTATAAAGAATAATGAAATTTACCCAAGTGAAAGATTTAATGAAGAATATGTGGTAGAAGGTAAGTGTATATATGAAGTTATAAGAGTTATTCAAGGAGTTCCTGTATTTTTAGATGAACATTTAAAAAGACTTGAAAATTCATTGGAATTAGCTAAAGAAAATAATTCTACAAGTATGGATATGGTTAATTTCATGGTAGATAAGTTAATAGATGCGAATAATATAGAAAACGGAAATATTAAGATGGTAATTAATAAAAAAAATATTTTCATATTTTCTATAAAACATTCTTATCCAAGTGATGATATGTATAGAAATGGAGTTAAAACTATTCTGTATTTTGGAGAGCGTAATAATCCAAATGCTAAGGTAATCGATAGTACTTTTAGAGAAAAGGTAAATAAAGAAATAGAAAGAAGTAATAGTTACGAAGCTATTTTAATCAATGACCAAGGATATATTACTGAAGGTAGTAAATCTAATATCTTTATGGTAAAAGGAAATGAAATCCTTACAGCGCCAGTAGAGGGAGTTCTTCCAGGAATCACAAGAGGACAGATAATAAAAGCTTGTGATGAATTAAATTTAACGGTTAAAGAAGAAAATATAAACGTTAAGGATATAAAAAACTTGGATGGTCTTTTTATATCAGGTACATCGCCAAATGTATTGCCAATAAGTGAAGTTCAGGGAGAAATAGAATATAAATCAGTTTCAGACACGATATATAGAATAAAAAATCAGTTTGATATGATAATAAAAAGAAATTTAAAAGATTATAAACGAATTAAATAGTAAAGTATATAAAAAACAATACGATAATATATTATAGTATATTTTAGTGTTGTTTTTTATATTATGTAATATAAAGTAACTTTATTAAAAATTGGGGGTGGGAATGTGGAAGAAAGTATTTCCACAGGAACTGCAAAAGTGGTAAATGGAAATATAATTATTACTGATGGAGCCAATAATTCTGAAGAGCCTTGGATTGTAAAAGGGAAAGATATAGGTTTATATGTAGATGGAAAAGAGGTTAAAGAAAGAGTCAGAGTTAATTCGAAAAGTAACATTGAAGTTGTTTTAAAAGAAATTAAGGCTGAACGAAACCTTGATATTACTGTTAGTGAAGATAAAATGTTAGCCACAATATCAATAAGTTATTCTCCAGAAATCATTTATACCTTAGAGGATACAGAAGAAAAAAAAATGATTTTCTTGAATTCTATAGTGAAGGAAGAACGTGCTTTACCAAAGTTTACAAGCAATGAAATTTTGAATGAACTTAAGTCCAAAGGAATAATTTACGGTATAGATGTTAAAGGATTAAATTCTATAATAGGCATGGATCAGATTAAGGATTTCACTATAGCAAAAGGTAAACCGCCTGTTGAGCCTATAGATGATGTTTTAAATATATATTTTGAATGTGGAACTAGAAGTTTTAAGGCTGATGATCATGGAAATGTAAATTTTAAATCTATAGGTAATATAACCAGTGTAAAAGAAAATGAAGTTCTTGCTAAACGTATAGTTGGAAAAGAAGGAACTATAGGCATTAACTTATTTTCGCAACAAGTACAGTCAAGAAAAAAAGTAGTAAAAGATATGATGGTGAAAACTGGGTGTAAGTTTTTGAATAAGGACACAATAGTAGCCACAATAGAGGGAAAACCGCAATTAAAGGGATGTGTTTTTCAAGTAAATAATGTACACGCTGTGGTTGGCGATGTTGATATATCAACAGGGGATATCAATTTTATAGGGGATGTAGTTATTAATGGAGACATAAAGGATGGAATGAAGGTGAAAGCTGGTAATTCTATCACTGTAAGTGGTAATGCTATAAGATGCAACCTTTGGTCTGAAGGGGATTTAAATGTAAAAGGAAGTGTCATTTCTTCTGATGTTAAAATTAAAAGTGAAGTCTCAGAATTAAATGATTATGTAGAAACTTTAGATAGTATTTCAAAGGTTTTTAAAAATGTATATATTGGGGTAATGGCTATTAAAAATAGTCAAGGATTAAAATCTGGAATTAGTGATGGTAAAATAGTAGAGCTTGTAATAAAAAGTAAATTTTTTAAATTTAATGCTATGGTTAAAAAGCTCTTAACTATGATGAGTCAGGTTAATGATGATAATAATGAAATATTTAGAATCTTAAAGATTAAGTATGCTTCAAGAAATTATATATTAATAAGTAATGCTGAAGAGTTAAATACAATAAGTAAGTTAATTGAAGAAAAGGTTTTAAGTATAAATTCTATGAAAGATATTAAAGCTAATGCAACAATTGGATATGTACAAGATTCTAATATTAAATGTTCTGGGAATGTAATAATAGAAGGTAAAGGTGTATATAAATCACAAATATATGCGGAGGATAGTATTTATTTTGTAACGGATGGACAATGTGAGCTTAGAGGTGGGAGAATTCAAGCTAAGAATGAAATAAGAACCAAGATTGTTGGTTCATCTTCAGGCGTAACTACGGAGTTGGTTGTGGGTAAAAATGGAAACATATATTGTGATATAGCATACTTAAACACTAAATTTGTCATTGGGGATGCTGAGACAATATTAGATGAAAACTGCAGAAATGTTCATGTGTATATAGATAAAAATAAAAACTTAACTGTAGATAAATTCAAAATTTAGGAGGGATAAAATTGGCAGGAGAATTTAAATTACTTGTATTTAAATTAGGGGAACAAAGCTTTGCGGCTGATATTGTAGAAGTTGAACGTATACTTAACTATGAAGAGCCAACAAAGCTTCCAGATTCCGAAGATTTTTTAGAGGGAGTTATTAATTATCAAGAAGGTATACTTCCTGTAATTAGTCTAGCTAAAAAGTTTGGAATAGCTGGTAGTGAAACCAAGGATAATAAAGGATCAATAATAGTTGCAAGAAATGGAGAGGAGGCATTAGGAGTAATAGTTGAGGCAGTTAATGAAGTAATATCAATGGATTCAAGTGACTTAGAGGAAACACCAGACATTTCTTCAAATATATCAAAGAGATATATTAAAGGATTAATAAGGGATAAAAACAAAAACAATATTATATTACTTCTTAATCTTAATCGACTTTTGTCAAAAGAAGAAAAAGAAAAAATAGAAGGGTAAAATATGGGGTACGAAGATATAAAAGTAGGGATTGCAGATTATAAAATAGCTAAATCACCAAATAGGCTTATAACCATTGGATTAGGATCGTGTGTGGGAATAGCAATAATAGATAAAAGAAATGGCGTTGGTGGTCTTGCTCATATTATGCTACCAGATAGCTGTAAGTTTAATAAAATATCAAATGAAATAAAATTTGCTAATCTTGCTATACCTATTTTAATTAAAGAACTAATAGAAAATGGGGCAGAGGAAAAGTTTTTAAGAGCCAAGATTGCTGGGGGAGCAGCTATGTTCAATTTCTCAGATAATAATGTTAACATGGATATAGGAGCTAGAAATAGCATTGCAGTTAAGGAAATATTAAAAGCAAGAAGGATACCTATAGATAGTGAGGAAATTGGTGGAAACAAAGGAAGAACTATAACATTTGATACAGCAACAGGAGATTTACAGGTTAAAACTGTAGGGGCGGGTATAAAGGTTGTATAAAGGTTAATGATTGGAGTGATTACATATGCCACAAAAGATTAGTGTAATAATTTCAGATGATTCAGCATTAATGAGAAAAATGATTTCTGACATGGTAAATATGGAAGAAGACATGGAAGTAATAGACATTGCTAGAAATGGAATAGATCTTTTAGATAAATTACAAAAACATGTTCCGGATGTTATTACTTTAGATATAGAGATGCCTAAAATGAATGGAATAGAAGCATTAAAAAAGATAATTGAACTTAATCTTCCTACAAAGGTTATAATGCTTAGCAGTTTAACACAAGATGGTGCAGAAGTTACCATGGAATGTTTGGCTCAGGGAGCAACAGATTTTGTCCCAAAACCATCGGGAGCAATATCTTTGAATATTGATGAAGTTAGAGAAATTTTAATTTCTAAAATTAGAGGACTAAAATGTATTAAAAAACAAGTAGGAAGAACTATAGGAAAAAGTAATTTAGAGATGAAAAATTACGAAAAACCAATAGTGAGAGATAAAATAATCAGTAAGGTGAATAGGGAAATCGGAATTAGAAGTAAAAAGATTTCAGCTGTGGTAATTGGAGCTTCAACAGGAGGACCAAAGGCATTATTTACGTTGATTACAAGTTTACCAGAGAATCTTGGAGTACCAGTATTTGTAGTTCAACATATGCCGGAAGGTTTTACAAAAGCTTTTGCTGAAAGACTTAATAAATTCTCAAAAATCAAGGTGGTAGAAGCTAGTCATGGCATGGGAATAGAAAAAGATGTAGTTTATATAGCACCAGGTGGAAAGCATATGGAGATAAATAATAACAGTATATGTTTAACTTTAGAGCCATCTATTTGGGGAGTTAGACCTGCAGTGGACAAGTTATTTACTTCCGCCTCTAAGATATATAGAAAGAATTTATTGGGAGTTATACTTACTGGTATGGGAAGAGATGGAGCAAATGGTATTGTAGAAGTGAGAAAATCTGGAGGAGTAACTATTTCTGAGGATGAATCTACTTGTATAATTTATGGAATGCCTAAAGCTGCATATGAAACTAATATGATAGATGAAGTTATTCCGCTTTATGATATTAGTAAAAGAATAACTAATATAATACTAGGGGATGTGAAAATTTAATGGATTTTACAAAATTTGAAAGTTGGGTGTTGAAGGAGTTTAACCTTGATTTATCAGCTTATAAATCAAATCAACTTCATAGAAGGATACTTACATTAATGACTAGAACTGGTGCAAGCTCCTTAGATGAGTACATGAACATGATAAAAAAGGATAACCAGGTTAGAGATAAGTTCTTAGATTATGTAACTATAAATGTTACAGAATTTTATAGAAATCCACAGATATTTAAAGAACTAAATAACTTTATAAGAAGTGAATTAAATTATACAAGACCACTTAAGATTTGGAGTGCAGCCTGTTCTATAGGAGCAGAACCATACTCTGTTTCTATGATGTTAAATGAAGTGACTCCTAATGTAAAACATAAAATATTAGCTACAGATATAGATGATAATATATTAAGTAAAGCTAAGTTAGGAGAATATATAAAAGCAGATGTGAAGAATGTGTCCGATTCTCAATTGAATAAATATTTTAAGTGTGAAAATGATAAATTTGTAATCAATAAAGAAGTTAAGAATTTAGTAACATTTAAAAAGCATGATCTTATATTGGACAAATATGAAGGCGGTTTTGATATAATCATATGCAGAAATGTGGTTATCTACTTTACCAATGAGGTTAAGGAAAAAATCTATGATAAGTTCTCAAAATCATTGAATCCAGGAGGACTATTATTCATAGGAGCTACAGAGAGTATATATGGATACAAACAATTTGGATTTGAAAAACTTTCAACATTTATCTATAAAAAAAATTAAGGAGGGATAAAATGGACACTTCCCAATATCTATCTATGTTTTTAGAAGAGTCAAGTGATAATCTACAATTATTAAATGAGTCATTACTTATACTAGAAAATGATGCTGAGGATATAGAAATATTAAATCAGATTTTTAGAGTTGCACACACTATAAAAGGTATGGCAGCTACTATGGGTTATACAAAAATGGCTGAGCTTACTCATAAAATGGAAGACGTTTTATCTAAGTTTAGAGATGGAGAACTTAAAGTAACCCATGAAGTTATAACAGTATTGTTTAGCTGTCTAGATGCTTTAGAGTCTATGGTAAGTGATATATCTGATGGAGGCGATGGGGATTTTCAGGTTGAGCATATTGTAACAAAACTTGTGAACATAGCTAGTGGACAATGTGTAAACAGTATGAAGGAAGAAGAATTACTACAAGAAGTGGAAATCCAAGGAACAGTTACAGATGATTGTAATCATGAAGTGAATGAAATCGAATTGAAAGGTTTTAATTTAGAACTTAATGAATATGATTTGGATATTTTAAGAGAAGCAAATAAAAACAACTACAATGCTTATCATGTTCATGTAGAATTAGATGAAAAAACTATATTAAAATCAGCTAGAGCATTTATACTATTTCAAACTCTTGAAGAGCATGGTGAAATATTAAAATCCAATCCAAATTTAGAGGATTTAGAAAGTGAAAATTTTGACTTTGACATTGATTTAATATTTGTAACAGAGACATCATTGAGTGTTATAAAAGAAGCTATTACAAACATATCAGAGATGAGAGAAGTTATGGTAAATGATATTAGCGATTTACTAAGTAAAGGAAAGGTACAAGGGAAAAATAAGCCAAGTTGTACAGGTATGGTAGATTCAATTAATGAGGTGGCTATAACAGTTGAGGCTAATGAAGAAATATTATCTGCTGAAATAAAGGAAAGTCATAAAACTAATTCTTCAAAATCAAGTAAAACAAAAGTAATAAATTTAAACACTTCTAATGAAGGGGTTAAAGCAAAGGATTTAGAAACGGTTTCAGATAAAAACACTGTAGAAGTAAATAAAAAATCTTCTACAAAGCAGAAAAACAAGGGAGTAGGGCAATCTGTAAGGGTAGATTTAGAAAGACTAGATAATTTTATGAATATGGTATCAGAGCTAGTTATTCATAGAACTAGACTTGAGCAAATAAGTTCTAATCATAAGATTGTAGAACTAAATGAAACACTAGAGCAGGTAGCAAGAACTACTACAGACCTTCAAGATTTAGTAATGAAAATTAGAATGCTTCCATTAGATGTGGTGTTTAATAGATTCCCAAGAATGATAAGAGATTTATCTATGGAACTTAATAAGGAAATTGAATTTGAAATTCAAGGTCAAGATACAGAACTTGATAGAACTGTAATTGAAGAAATTGGAGAGCCGTTAATACATTTGCTTAGAAATGCAGCAGACCATGGAGTAGAATCTAAAGAGAAGAGAGTGGCGCAAGGAAAGTCACCTGTTGGAAAAATCAAATTAATAGCTTATTCTGAAGGAACAAAAGCTGTTATTAAGGTTGAAGATGATGGAAATGGTATTGATGTAGAAAGAGTGAAAGCAAAGGCTGAAAGAATGGGCATTAATACTGAGGGTATGATTGATAGTGATGTGAAAAATCTTATTTTCTCCCAAGGGTTCAGTACTAATGAAGTAGTAACGGATATTTCAGGTAGAGGAGTAGGAATGGATGTTGTAAAAACAAAAATTTCTAGTCTTGGTGGAACTGTAGATGTTATAAGTGAAATTGGCAAGGGAACATCATTTATAATTAAATTACCACTTACACTTCAAATAATACAATCTTTACTTGTAAAAGTTGGAACAGAAACTATGGCCATATCATTAGGATTCATTGATAGGGTTATGGAGTATGATGAAGAGCAAATTAAAAGAACTAATAATAAAGAAATTGTAGTATATAACGATAAAGTATTTAAATTATTGAGAATTAATGATAAATTAGGTATTGAGAGCGAAAATTATGGTAAAAAATATATAATACTTGCGAAGGTTGGCGAAAAAGAAGTTGCATTAGTGGTGGATTCATTACTAGGACAAAAGGAAATTGTTATAAAGGCCTTCGGAAATATTTTAAAATCTACAAAAGAGTATATTGGTGCTACTATTTTAGGTGACGGATTAGTAACCTTAATTTTAGATGTAGCTGCCCTTATTTAGGAGGCAAGCTACTATGGAGTTTAATGAATTACAGATAGATGCGATAAGAGAAATAGCAAATATAGGACTGGGTAATGCAGCTACGGCTATGGCCCAGATTCTAGGTAGAGAAATACAAATATCCGTACCTAAGGTAAATGTTATTTCCCTAGAAGATATATTTGAAAAAGTAGAGGATGAAACCATAGTTTATGCAGTAATTGCAAGGGTACTTGGAGAAGCACCAGGAAATATATTATTTATGTTTCACACTTCTACCATGATGAAGATAGCTGAATTATTACTTGGACATCAAGACGGGGACGAATTAGATGAAATGGGTTATTCAGCCCTTGGAGAGATAGGTAACATAATATTTGCTACCTACATGAATGCAATAGGACAGATGACGGGTTTAAACCTTTTTCCATCTGTACCAGCAGTTGCAAGGGATATGTTTTCTGCAGTGCTGTCCACAAGCTTTATTGAGTCTGGACAGTTTAATGACTCTGTATTAGACATTGAAACGGGCTTTACTCAAGAAAATGAAGATCTAAGAGGTGATTTTTATTTCATCCCTATGCCAGGATCTTTAGAAAAAATATTAGAATCATTAGGATTAAATTAACGGAGGTATTAAAATGGCAAGAGTATTAATTGTAGACGACGCGACTTTTATGAGGATGATGGTTAAGGATATTTTAGAAAAAAATGGATATGAGGTTATTGGAGAAGCTGCTAATGGTCTTAAAGCAATAGAATTATATAAAGCAGAAAGACCTGACATAGTAACTATGGATATAACAATGCCAGAAATGGATGGAATAGAAGCAGTAAAACAAATTAAAGCTTTTGACCCAAGTGCTAAAATTGTTATGTGTAGTGCAATGGGTCAACAGAGCATGGTAATGGATGCCATAAGAGCAGGAGCTAAAGATTTTATTGTTAAGCCATTCCAGGCAGATAGAGTACTTGAAGCAATAAAAAAAGTATTAGGATAAGGGGGAGTTTATGTGCAAGTTGTGGTTTTTACTATAGGTGATGAACAGTTTGCTGTAGAAACAAGTAAGGTTCAGGGAATAAATGGACTAATGAAAATCACAAAAGTTCCCAAAGCCAAAAAATATATTAAAGGTCTAATAAATCTAAGGGGAAGCATACTTTCTGTATTAGATATTAATCTTTTATTAGGTATGGACACAAAAGATGAAAATAATAACAATATTATAGTTTTAGAGCTTAATGAGGAACAAGTAGGAATAACTGTTGACCATGTAGAAGAAGTTATGAATATTGATGAAGATATTATTAAAAGAGTTCATGAGGACAAAGAAAAACCATTTATTAAAGGAATTATAAATATTAACAATAGAATATTAACTATGATAGATATTGATAAACTACTACAATAGACCCAATGGGGAGAAATGAGGTTGAGTATGGCAGAAACCTTATCACAAAGTGAAATAGATGCTCTTTTATCTGCCTTGTCTTCTGGTGATTTAGAGGCCGATGACATTGCCAAAGATGAAGAAAATGTAAAAATAAAAAATTATGACTTTAAGAGACCACAAAAGTTCTCCAAGGATGTAATTAGAGCGATAGAAGTTATTCATGACAATTATGCTAGAATAATATCAAACTACTTAACGGCGCAAGTTAGAAGTAATGTGAAGGTTAGAATAGAAAGTGTAGAACAGATTACCTATGAGGAGTTTATACACTCTATTCCTAATACTACAGTTCTTAGCTTATTTAGGATGTCACCTCTAGAGGGACAAATAATATTAGAGACTAATGAAGAGTTTGTACTTAGAATTTATGATGTTTTAGCAGGTGGTCATGGTGGTAATAGTGCTAAACTTAAAGAACTTACAGATATAGAAAAGAATCTTATAAAACACATTAACCAAGAGTTAATTGCTAAGCTTAAACTAGCTTGGGAAGATGTTATGGTTGTAGAGCCTGTTATGGATACTATGGAGACCAATCCTGCATTAAATCAAATCCTGGCTCCAAATGAACCAGTGGCATTAATAACTTTTAGTGTAGAGATGTTTAACACTAATATATTTATAAATATATGTATTCCATATATAAGCATAGAAAAGGTTTTAGATAAATTAGTAATTAAGAATTGGTTTAGTGCATCGGATGAGAAACAAGGTGAAGATGCCAAAAAGAATATAAATAAAACTATAAGAAATGTAGATGTGGGTATGAAGGCTGTCCTTGGAGAAACAAAAATTTCCGTAAATGACTTCTTGAATTTATTTGAAGGAGATATCATTGCGCTAGATAGAAGTTGTGATAGCACAATTGATATTTATGTGGAAGAGGAACTTATGTTTACGGCTAAGCCAGGTCTTAAGGGGAAAAATAAAGCAGTTCAAATAATTGAATATATGGATAAAGGAGTGGAGAACGATGGATAATTCATTTCTTTCACAAGAAGAAATAGATGCACTACTAAATGGTGATAACAGCTCATCAGATAATGAAACCAGTGAAAAATTATCTGAATTAGATAAGGACTTACTTGGAGAGATTGGGAATATATCTATGGGTACAGCTGCTACAGCACTTTCCGCAGTGGTTGGAAAACCTGTAAATATTACAACTCCAACTATAAGTAGTACTACACTAAATGAATTAAAAGATAGTTTTATAACACCAAATGTAGTACTAGATGTACAGTTTACAAGTGGAATATCTGGTGGTAATTTATTTATAATTAATATCTCAGATGCAGCAGTTATAGCAAATCTTATGATGGGTGGAGATGGAATTATAACTCCACCAGAAGTGCTTTCAGAGCTTGAAATAAGCGCAGTTCAAGAGGCAATGAATCAAATGATAGGTTCCTCTGCTACATCTATGGCTACTATGTTTAGCAGAGAAGTTAATATATCACCACCGATTTCTTCAATCTGTGATGAAAATACAGAATCCATATCTGTGGACATAGATAATGATGAAGAAATTGTTAATATATCATTTAGGATGACCATAGGAGATTTAGTAGATAGTAATATTGTTCAAATATTACCATTTGCTACAGCTAGAAAAATAGTAAGTATTATGATGGGAACTGAAGCGGTAGAAGCAGTAAAAGCAGTAAATACTTCATTGCCAGTGGAGCCAGCATATGTAGAATCTAGTGAGACAATTTCAGTAGCTCCTAAAGAGGCAATGATAGATAATGGATATAGTAGCAGAGAGATGCAGGAACAAAATTCTAATAATTATGGAATGCAAAGCTCAAATCATTATCACCAAGAACCTGTAAATGTAAAACAGGCATCATTTAAACAACTTGAAGAAGTTAGAACAGCAAATATGCCTAAGAACATAGATTTAATACTAGATGTACCTCTAGAACTGTCAGTGGAACTTGGAAGAACTAAGAAAAATATAAGAGATATATTAGCACTTTCAAGAGGATCACTAATAGAACTAAATAAATTGGCAGAAGAGCCAGTGGACATTTATATTAATGGAAAAAGAATTGCTTACGGAGAAGTAGTCGTAGTAGATGAAAACTTCGGAGTAAAAATCACTGAAATAGCCAGTGGAGAAGATAGAGTAAAAAGTCTTTCTAAGTAAAGACTTTTTTTCTTTGTGTAGTTAATAAAAAATTAACTTACTTATGCAAGTTTAAATAAGAAATACTATAAACTTTAATTGAATGTAGTCGACTATAGAAATAGAGAGAATTAGTTGGGAGTGAAATTATGAAAATAAATAACGGAAATATTCACGCTCTATATGTAAAGAACTATAAAACTAATGAAAATATATCAAATAAAGATAATTGTAAATTAGCGAAAGAAAATATTAAAGATACATGTGAGCTTTCCTCATTAGGTAAAAGTTTAAATAAGCTATCCATAGAGGATGAAAGTATAGGAGTAAGTAATAAAGTGGTTGAGAAAATAAGAAATGAAATTTCAAAGGGGACATATACTGTAGATTCAAAGGTTTTAGCAAAGGCTATGGTAAACTCAATGAAAGGTGGACAATAAATGAAAAATCAGCTCAGAAGTATATTGGAGGAAGAAGTAACGGCTATTAATGCTCTCGTAAATATTTTAGAGGTACAACATAGTTTGTTAGTTAATCAGGATGTATTTCAGCTTGAAAAAATAACTAAAGATATAGATGAATGTAGTAGGAATCTAGCTAGAAGTGAAGGCAAGAGAAGAGGCCTTATAGGACAAAACTCAATGAAGGTTATACTAGAAACTCTTGGAGAAGAAGAAATTGATGAGGTTTATCTTAAGGTGACTAGTAGCTTAAATGAATTAATAATACAAAAGGAAAGTAATGAACTTTTAATAAAACAAAGTCTTAGCTATACAAATTCAATGTTAGCTATGATAGGACCCAAGAAAGAAACACCAACCTATAATGCTTATGGCAAAGTAGGAAGATAAGGAGGACATAAGTGTCAGGATTATTTGCAACATTAAATACGTCAAAAAATGGTATGTTTGCTCAACAGCAATTTATTAATGTAACAAGTCACAATATATCAAATGCTAATACACCAGGATTTTCAAGACAGCATCTTGTACTTCAGACTGCAAGACCACAGACTGTGGTAGGGGGAGCAGGGCAGATTGGTACAGGGGTGTCTGTGACCTCCATAGAAAGAACAAGAAACCAATTTTTAGATTATCAAATAAGAAAAGAAGGATCACACCTTGGGACTTATGGTGTAAGACAAGAATATCTTTCTCAAATTGAGGGGATTTTTAATGAACCTTCAGATACAGGGATATCAGAACTCATGTCAGAGTTCTTTGATGCATGGCAGACTCTTTCAAAAAATCCGGAGAAATCAGATGCGAGAACAGTAGTTGCTCAGAAAGCAAAGGCTCTTGTGGATGAAATTAATCATACTTATAAGAAACTAAATGATACTAAAGATAATGCAGTAAATGAGATTCAGAGTAGTCTATTCGAGATAAATACTACATTAGATCAATTAAATTCTATTAATAAAGAGATTATAACTGTTACAATAGCAGGAAATAATCCTAATGACTTATTAGATAGTAGAGATGCTCTTTTAGATCAGCTAAGTGAAAAGTTTGGGATAGATACAAAGAATCAAAATTTAAATGGTATGGTCTGTAAGCCAGAGGGAAATGATTTAATTAATTTTATTAGAAATAAAGAATCAGAGAAGATAAATAAATTAGGGTATGTTAACAAGATAACTGAAACAGTACCAGGAAGTGGTATTTATGAAGTTCAATATTATAAAAATGGAGATACTACCTCAGAAAAAAATAAGGTGACTGAAACTATAAAGCTAACAGCAGATCAGTATAAAGCTTTAAATGAAGGTAGAGTTATTGTTACAAAGGAAGATGGAAGTATTGATTTAAATGCTGATGGAACTATTGAATCAGGTCTGATTTTCAATCCACCTTCAGGAGAGTTAGGTGGACTTCAATCAGTTTCTAAGGATGCAGATGATTATATAGAGCAATTAAATACGTTAGCAAAAACTATAGCATTTGCAGTTAATGGGGTACATACACAAGGTATAGATTCCGCAAAACAAGTAGCATTCTTTGTAAACTCCGATGGAACACCTCTTAATTTTGATGGAATTACTGCAGGAAACATAACTATGAATAAAAATATCCTAGACAATGTTATGTTGATACAAACTGGATCAAGTGATAGTTCAGGATCTACAGATGGTGATAGAGCACTAGCCATTGCAGCACTTAGAGATTATGGATTAAATATCGATAGTGTACAAGGTGGAGCAACCTATGATAATTTTGTAACTGAACACTTTGGAATAACAGATATTGGGAAAATTCCAACGTTTAAACCGATAGCTTCAGGAACAAAAGTTGAAAGTTTTTTTAAGAATACTATAAATAAGTTAGGGGTACAGGCTCAAGAAGCAAGTAGAATAGTTAAAAATCAGAGTACCCTACTAAAGGGACTTTTAGAAAGAAGACTTTCAACTTCAGGAGTGTCTCTTGATGAAGAAGCAATAAACTTAGTGCAATTCCAACATGCATTCCAAGCAAATGCAAAGGTGATATCTACAGTAGATCAGCTTTTGGATGTAGTAATCGGACTAGTTAGATAGCAAAAGTTTAATATAGAGGTGATAAAAATGAGAATAACTCATGGAGTAATGGTAACTAGTTTTTTAGGAGATATGAACACAAACCTAAATAGCATGAATAAAATACAAAGGCAATTAAATACGGGTAAGGTATTTTCCAAACCTTCAGATGATCCTTTTAGAGTGTCTCGTTCTATGCAGATGTATTCTGAAATAAATGCTAATAAGCAATACAATACTAATATAAAAGATACTACGAATTGGATGGATACAACGGATACAGCTTTAAGTCAAACTACAAATTGTCTTCAAAGGATAAGAGAACTTATGGTATCAGCTGGTAATGCTGCCTATGGTACTAATGAGCTTACAGCCATTAAAGATGAGATAAATGAAAAAGTAGCAGAGTTTGGACAGATTTTAAACACAAGCTTTGATGGGAAGTATATATTTGGAGGAAAAGATGGAGCTTCGAAACCGGTAAAAGTAGAGACCGTTGATGGAAAAAACTCAATTGCTATTGATCCACAGAAAGAAATAGTAATAGATCAATCCCTAAAGGCAGAAATTTCTGCAGGAGTAACGGTAGATTACAATGTTAATGCAGTAGAAATATTAAAGTTTAAAGATCCAAATGATTCAACTAATGAAATAGATGTTACGAAGATTTTTGATGATATTATCAAAAATTTAAGTAGCACTGGAGATAAAACCAAAGTTGTAGGAGAAAATTTAGGACAAATTGATAAGATTATTAATAATATGTTGAGTTTGAGTTCAAAAGTTGGTGCTATACAAAATAGAATGGAAAGCGCACAAAAGCTAAATGTAGCACAAAATGAAGACATGACAGAAATTTTATCTTCAAATGAGGACATTGACTTCGTAGAAAAAAGTATGGAGATGGCGGTTGCACAAACGGTATACACGGCGGCGCTTCAAACTAGTGCAAAGGTTCTTCAACCAACAATATTAGACTTTTTAAGATAGGGTATGTTTTAACTTACGTTGTGTAAGGCATTTTATTATTCTCGCTAAACCGTTTCAGAACCCTTATTTACTACAAGCTCTGTTCAGGATAAAATCTAAAATACAACAACTCGCATGGGCTCAAACAGGTTGTATTTTTAAACGATTTTAACCATCACATAGCTTAAGTAAATTAAGGAGCCCTGCAAATGGTATTACGCTGGGATAATATTGATGCCACCTTCAACTATCAGTTAAAACAAATCCAATATTAAGTGAAAATTAGTTTTAGAGAGAAAATTAAATTTGGTAGATATCGGACAAAAAAATCTGATAATTAAGGTGGGCTGAGAACATGACACTAGATAAAGAATTAAATGCTGACAGAAGTAAAGACGATTCAAATACAATTACCTTTACTCATGGAATTCCGGGTTTTGAAGAGTTTAAAGAATTTCAATTGACAGATATAGAGAAAGATAGTCCCTTTAAGCTATTGAAATCTATAGAAGATGACAAGATTGGATTCGTAACAGTGATGCCCTTTGACTTTAAACAGGATTATCAAGTGGAATTAACAGAGGGAGTAATAAAAGATCTTAAAATAGATAAGGAAGAGGATGTATTAATTTTAAATACAGTAACTCTTCATAGTGATGTGAAAAAGATAACTACAAATTTAAAGGCTCCTATAATAATAAATCTTAAAAATAACCTTGGGTATCAAATGATTTTGGATAGGGAAAACTATAGCATTAAACATCCCCTAATAAAGGAGCGATAGTATGCTAGTTGTAACAAGAAAGCAAGGTCAAAGTATTAGAATTGGTGATGATATAGAGATAACTATAGCTAAACTGGACGATGGTTCTGTAAAGGTAGCTATAAGTGCACCTAAGGAAGTAAAGATTTTAAGGAGTGAACTTTATAAAGAGGTTGGAGAAGAAAATAAAGTAGCAGCGAGTATAGATATGAATCTATTAGCTGCTTTAAAAAGTAAAAAATAGAAGTAAAGATAATATTGATACTAACTTCAACTACCTATTAAAATATAGCTAATTATAAATTGATGATGCATAATTCAGGGAAGAAGAAATGCAACAAAATAAATAAAATAACATTAATTGGGGGAAAATTATGGAAATTAATGGAGTGAATATAGGGACAGCCATGGAAGGTACAAGACAAGTAAGAGAGATTCAAAGAATATCAGGGGATAATATTAATGTAAGCCAAAAGTCATCCAGTAGTGAACATGAAAACTACACTAAGGAAGATGTAGAAAAAGCAGTAGATAAACTTAATAAGGTTCTAGAGGATGAAAATATATGTACAGAGTACTCAGTTCATGATAAGTTTAATCAAATAATGATAAAAATAATAAATAAAGATACTAAGGAAGTATTGCTAGAAGTACCATCAAAGAAAATTATTGATATGGTGGCTAAAATGTGCGAAATGGTAGGAATACTTGTAGATAAAAAAGCCTAAACTGGAGGAGATAGAATGTATAATGCAGGTGCTAATGCCTACAATGCTTATAAAAATAACAGTGTAAACTATGCTTCAAAGGAACAATTACTAATGATGCTTTTAGACGGAGTTGTAAAGTTTTCTAAAATAGCAAGACAAGCTATTTTAGATAAAGATATTAAAAAGAGTCACGAAAACCTTATAAAGATACAAGATATATTTACAGAATTGATGATTTCACTAGACCAAGGTGCAGGGGAGTGGGCTGTTCAGATATTTAAGGTTTATGAATACATTAAGATGAGATTGATGGAGATAAATATTAGTAAAGATATAAAGGCTATGGATGAGCTAATGCCTATAATTGAAGAAATAAGAAATACTTGGAATGAAGCTTATGAAATTTCTAAGGGAAAAAGATAAGGGGGGGAAGTTAAATGAGAATTACAGGACTGGCAACTGGAATGGATATAGATACCATGGTTAAGGATATGATGAAACCTTATAGAGTAAAGGTGGATAAAGTACAACAAGACAGTGATATTTATGCAATGAAGCAACAATTATATAGAGATGTTCTAAAGGACTCCCAAGAGTTTTATAATAAATATTTTGATGTTTTAAAAAAAGATAGTTTGTTATTATCTAGTAATTGGGAATCTATAAAGTTTACGTCATCAGATGATAGTTTAGTAACGGCTAAGGGTATGGCAGGTGCAACTGCAGAAAACTTTACTGTAGATGTTAAAGCAATTGCAACTGCAGCATCATCAACTTTAAAAGATGTTGACTTAGCTAATGCTAGTAAGATTGAAATAGCTGTAGATGTAAAAGGGGTTAGAGAAACTTTTGAAATAAGTACTGCAAAAGCTGATGTAAGCGGAACTAAAACATCCAAGGAATTGGTTGATGAGTTAAATGTAGCATTAAAAGCGAAGGGGTCTGATGTTACAGCTAAATATAGTGAGTTTTCTAAAGGTATAGTGTTAGAAAGTAAAAGTCTTGGTACAGGTGTTACCTTTGACGTTGTATTAAAGGATTCCTCAGGTGCTAAGATATTTGAAAAATCACCTATTGGAACAAATGCGGATGTTACTATAACTAATAGCAAAGGTGAAACTTTTGTACATGTTGGAAATAATAATACAGTAAACATAGATGGAATTGAATTTACTTTTAATGGCAAAACTGACGGGGCAAATCCTGTTAAGCTAAATGGGAAAAGTGATGTCACGGCATTGAAAGATAAGCTTGTAGGTTTTATTAATGATTATAACAAGCTAATAGAGGGAATAAATACGAAGGTATTAGAAAATAGAGATAAAAAATACGCACCATTAACTCCAGAGCAAAGAAAAGAAATGAGCGAAGATGAAATTAAGCTTTGGGAAAAAAAGACAAAGGAAGGTTTATTAAGAAAGGACAGAGATTTAGAGCGATTGACTAATTCTCTGAGAAGTATCATGTCACCGGTAATGGGAGAACTTAAAAAGATAGGTATAACGCCTATATCTAACTACTCAGATAAAAATGGAATGTTAACTATAGATGAGAGTGAATTAACTAAAGTACTTGAAAATAATGCTGAAGGTGTTAAAGATTTATTTATAAAAGCTCCTAGTAGTGATAGTTCAAAAGATGGTGGTATATTACATGGATTTAAAGATGTTTTATATGAACAAACAGTGACAGTGAATTCATCACTGATTAAGAAGGTGGGAATGGAAGGATCTGTTACAGCTACAACTAATGAATATACTAAAATAATGGACAAGAAAAAAGCACAGATTGCAGAAATGGAAAAACAATTTACTGCAAAAGAAAGTGCTCTTTATATAAAATATTCAAGACTTGAAACTCAGATGGCAAATTTAAATAATCAAAGTGCCTATTTAATGCAACAATTAGGAGGCTAAAATGACTTTATATGAATTACTTCAAGACTATAAAAATACTACAACTAAAATCATTACAGAAGTGTGTGCAGATAGTGATATTGAAGTGATGATTAGTGATAGAGAAGATATTATAAACTCTTTAAAAAAAATGCAGTTTAGTAAAGAAGAATTTAAAGAAATTATAGAAGAACTTGGAGTATTAGAAGTAGATAAGAAGCTGTTTGCTACTTTAGAAAAAGAAAAGCAAAATGTAAAACATGAATTAAATGAAATTCAAAGAAAAAAAGTAGCTGGAAGACAGTATAATAAAACTTTTGGCATGTATACTTTGCTTAATAAAAAGATATAAAACACTTATTAAAGGCACAAATTAGAACAGATAAATAGGTATTATATAGTGGGTGAAAATATTTTCAGAAAAACTATAAAGTTATTTTAAGATGAGGCGAAATATATAGTATAAGGCTTAAGCCTTAAATAAATATTAGGACAAGGATGTCCGTTAAATTCAAGGAGGATTTTATTATGATTATCAATCACAATATGAACGCAATGAACGCTCACAGACAAATGGGAGTAAACAACACAAACAATGGTAAGGCTATTGAAAAGTTAAGCTCAGGTTTAAGAATAAACAGAGCTGGAGACGATGCAGCAGGACTTTCTATATCTGAAAAAATGAGAGGACAAATCAGAGGTTTAGATCAAGCTTCAAGAAACTCTCAAGATGGTATATCTTTAATCCAAACAGCAGAGGGTGCTACTAATGAAACTCATAACATTCTTCAAAGAATGAGAGAACTAGCTGTTCAATCTACAAATGGAACTAATACATCTGCAGATAGAGCTCAAACTCAAAAAGAGTTTACACAATTACAAAGTGAAATTAATAGAATAGCTTCTCAAACTCAATTTAATAAACAAGGTTTATTAGCATCAGATAAGACTGTTACTTTCCAAGTTGGAGCTAATGCTGCACAAACTATAGCAGTTTCATTAAAGAAAATGGATACTACAGCTTTAGCAGTAACTACTGCAGTTAAAGTTACAACTGCAACACTTGCAAGTGCAGCGATTACTGCAGTAGATACAGCAATTCAAACTGTATCATCATTTAGAGCGGATTTAGGATCAGTTCAAAATAGATTAGAGTCGGCTATAAGATCAACTGATAACTCATCAGAAAATTTACAAGCTGCTGAATCAAGAATTAGAGATGTAGATATGGCTAAAGAGATGATGACTTTCTCAAAGACTAATATATTATCTCAAGCTGCTCAAGCAATGCTTTCACAAGCTAATCAACAACCACAAGGTGTATTACAATTATTAAGATAAGTTAGAATCTAAATCTTTGATTTAGTTATTCGAAATTACTCAACTGACTTTGGAGGGGGAGTTTCCATCAGGAGTCTAAATGTTGAAAATTATGTAATGAACAAATATTAGGACAAGGATGTCCGTTAAATTCAAGGAGGATTTTATTATGATTATCAATCACAATATGAACGCAATGAACGCTCACAGACAAATGGGAGTAAACAACACAAACAATGGTAAGGCTATTGAAAAGTTAAGCTCAGGTTTAAGAATAAACAGAGCTGGAGACGATGCAGCAGGACTTTCCATATCTGAAAAAATGAGAGGGCAAATCAGAGGATTAGATCAAGCTTCAAGAAACTCTCAGGATGGTATATCTTTAATCCAAACAGCAGAGGGAGCTACTAATGAAACTCATAACATTCTTCAAAGAATGAGAGAACTAGCAGTTCAATCTTCAAATGGAACTAATACATCTGCAGATAGAGCTCAAACTCAAAAGGAGTTTACACAATTACAAAGTGAGATTAATAGAATAGCTTCTCAAACTCAATTTAATAAACAAGATTTATTAAAAGCTTCACAAACTATTAAATTCCAAGTTGGAGCTAATGCTTCACAAACTATATCAATTGATTTGAAGAAAATGGATACTACGGCTTTATCAGTTGCAGCAGGAATTACTGTTTCGACTGCAGCTAATGCAAGTACGGCTATTACTGCAGTGGATAAGGCTATTCAAACTGTATCATCATTTAGAGCAGATTTAGGATCAGTTCAAAACAGATTAGAGTCAGCTATAAGATCAACTGATAACTCATCAGAAAATTTACAAGCAGCAGAATCAAGAATTAGAGATGTAGATATGGCGAAAGAGATGATGACTTTCTCTAAGACTAATATATTATCTCAAGCTGCTCAAGCAATGCTTTCGCAAGCAAATCAACAACCACAAGGTGTGTTACAATTATTAAGATAGTAACTACTAAATATTAAATTTAATATTGGAGTCATATTTACTGATAAAGTAAAATGATTTTAGTAGAATTTAAAGAGTGATTTTTCACTCTTTTTTTTTACCCATTAAGTATATTAAAAAGATTTCGATAATACTTATGAGGTGATATTATGGAAATGTGTTATACCTTAGATAAAACAAAGGATAATTACAATATTTTAAGAGTAAATAAAAACAATAGAAAAATGTATATAGGAAGTAAATATAGAGAGAATGAAGAAAATTATAAAATCATAGAAGAACAAGGTATTATTACTGAAAACACCAATTATATAGTTTTTGGTATTGGCACAGGAAATTTGATAAGAGAATTAATTAAAAGAAAAGATAAGAATAGTAAAATAATAATAGTTGAAGTAGATAAAGAATTATTAAAATTTGTTCGTGAAAAAAAAATTGTTGATGATTTAATTAAAAGGGATGATATTATAATTACTACTGAAGTAAATGGCATGTTGGATAGTGCTAATAAAATAATAAGTGAAATGAATGTTGAATTTTTAAAGATTATAGAAAGCACTAATTATTCAAAATTATATTCAAAAGAATTGGAAGAATATTTTATTGTAATAAAAGATTTTATAGTTAAAGTTTGTGTAGAAAGAAATACGAGAAAAAGATTTTCAGTGGAATGGTATTATACTCTGCTAGAAAATATGAAGTTTTATACAACTGGTAAGTCTATATTTGAATATAAAAATAAGTATAAAGGAAAACCTGCCATAATAGTTTCGGCAGGACCATCTTTAAATAGAAACATAGATTTGTTAAAAAATAATACAAATAATATAATATTAACAGGTGGAAGACCATTAAAGGCATTGTGTGAAAGAAATATAAAAGCAGATTTTCTTGCAATAGTAGATGCAGGTGAAAGTTCATTTAATATAGTGAAGGATTGGATAGATAGTGTAGAGTGTCCTTTATTAATGAATGAAACAACTAATTCTAAAGCAACCCAAAAACATAAGGGGGAAAAAATAGTTACGGCTAGAAATAAATTTATTAAAAGAGCATTTGATGATAAAATAGATTCCGTTGATTACGGTGGCTCTGTTGCTCATTCTATGACATATTTTGCCATGCAAATGGGATGTGATCCCATAATATTCATTGGTCAAGATTTAGCATATACTAATGATAAAGGCCATGCAGATGGAATTGATCATGGTGAGAATAATATGAATGGATATGGAAGAGAAGATGATATATATGTAGATGATATATATGGGAATAAAGTTAGAACTAGTTTAGTATTAAATGTTTTCAGGACTCAATTTGAAGAAATTATAAAAGGAAAACAAGATGTAACATTTATAAATGCGACAGAGGGTGGAGCTAATATTAGCGGAACCATAGTTATGAAATTACAAGATGTGTTAGACAAATATTGTGTAAATGCTTTTGGAAAAACTGTAGTAGTAGGTAATGAAGATAAAAATAGAAAAATAAAAATTGTTAATGAATTGGAGAATATATTGCTTTCGATGAAGGAGTCTAAAAAGGTAGCTAAAGAAGCAATTAAAGTATTTAAAGAGTATAAAACAGCATATTATTCAAATAAAAATGGAAAATTAAATGATTTAAATAGGAAGTTAAATAAGTTGGAGACAAGATTAAAAGCTAGTTATGCAAATGCTGAAATACTAAGTGATTTAGAATTTGATGTAATGTATACTATAAATAATAATGAAAAATATTTAATTAATTTAATTGATAGTAAGAGTGAGGTTATTAAGAAAAGATTTGATAAAAATGAAGATATTTATGTGGCAACTGTAGAACTTATGGATATTGTTATACCTAAAATGGAATATGAAATTAAAAAACTATTACAATAAGGTGAATGTATGATTGAAATAATAAAAACAAAGACATCATATCCTACAATTAAATATAATAATTTATATTTACATAGTAAATATGATCCAATAGATGAAGCCGTTAAATTTATAGAACCATATAGTAAGGTTTTAAAAGGCGATATTATATTAATATATGGAATAGGTTTAGGATATCATATAGAGGAATGTTTGAAAAAAAGTAATAAGAATAGCAAAATTGTTATTTTTGAATTAAATGAAGAGTTAATAAATATATGTAAGGAATATAATCCATCAATATTTGAAAAAAAAAGGATTACAATAGTTGATAATAATCAAGAAAAATTTTGTGAAATATTTGCGGAATATTTAAATTTGGTAGATGATATAATAATACATAGACCATCATTAGAAACTATAAAAGAAGAGTATAAAGATATGTATAATGTTATAAAGTGGTATAAACTTAATAAAGAGAATATTAATCGGAATAGTAGTATGCTTATTAATAATTATAAAAGTAATATAAAAGAAAATTGTATGCCTATTGAAAAGATATTAAATGATATTGGTAATTTAAATAAACCTTTTTTAGTTTTGACATCAGGTCCATCTTTGGATCTAGAACTTGAAAATATAAAGATGAATAGAAAAAAATTCATTATAGTTTCAGTGGGAAGTTCATTAACAAAGATAGTTAAGGCTGGAATAAAACCTGATATGTTCGTTTTAATTGATGGACAAGAAATTGTTTATAATCAGATTAAAGGGTTGGAAAAAATTGGAATTCCACTATGCTTTTTATCAACGGCATCTAAAGAGGCTGTATCTAAATACAATGGACCTAAATATATTTTTTATAATGAATCAATAGGGAATAATATTGTTATAAATACAGGGAAAACAGTAGGGGCAGCTGCATTGAGTATAGCAACAAAGTGTTGTCCTAAAACTATAATATTAATTGGGCAAGATTTATGTCTAATAGATGGTAAGTCACACCATTCTGATATTGAAAAGCTTTATGGGATTGAGGATCAAGGTAAGTTTACAAAAACTAATATAACAATTAAAGATGTTAATGGGAGAGAAATATTAACATCTGAAACATATAACTATTTTAAGTTACAAATAGAGTTAATAATTAGAGAAAATATTAGTAATATCCAATTCTACAATTGCAGTAAAGGAGCTTTCATAGAAGGTGCTAAGAATATAGAGTTTAAAGATGTTTTAAAAAATATATAAGTGAAGGAGTAGATTTACATGAATAATCAAGAAATAGAAGTTTTGAATACAGCTAAAGAATATATTGAAAGACTAATAGCTGGAATAAATGAAGCAGTACAATACATACAATGCGGAAATGAAAAACTGGGTATAGAAATGATACCTTTAATAGGTGAAGGTATAGAATATATAACAGATATTCTTTTACTTTTACCATTAGAGGTAAACAGTAATGACATAGTTGTAAATTTGAATAGTCAGTTAGAAGAAGTAGTTCAGGGGTTGGAAAATGAAGATTATGTATTAGTAGCTGATATACTTGCATATGAAGTAGTAACAATAATTAAAGATATACAGGGGATTTTGGTGAAATTCTAGTTATTAGATATTTGAAATCAAGTATTGTAGTACTTTGAATAAGATAGTAAAATAGTAAAGGTTAACTTTAATGAGATTAAGATATTATATAGTATAAAGCTAACTGTAGTAATGAAATTACGAATAAAAGTGATGGTAAGTATAAATCTTCAATATGGTGTTACGAAAAAAGTGGCTTATGCCACTTTTTTATTTCATATCAAGTTTTGTTAAATTGAGTCGATAATTTAAATATAAACTATGGAATTATCAAATACTAAGGTGTTATTTTTATAAAAATATACAACAAAAGGTAAATGTATTTAAAGAAGGAGAAAAGATATGTTAAATGATAAAGTTATATTAATAACAGGTGGAACAGGCTCTTTTGGAAAGAAGTTTACAGAAAGAATATTAAGAGGATATAATCCTAAAAAAATAATAATATACTCAAGAGATGAATTTAAACAAGATTTAATGAAGAAGGAATTTGCAATGAATTTTCCTGAAAAAGTAAACAAACTCAGGTTTTTCATAGGAGATATCAGAGATAAAGATAGATTGTATAGAGCTTTTGCAGGAGTTGATTATGTTATACATGCGGCGGCGATGAAACAAGTGCCAGCTTGTGAGTATAATCCATTTGAAGCAATAAAAACAAATATTAATGGGGCTCAGTATATAGTAGATGCATGTATCGACAGAGGTGTTAAAAAGTGTGTAGCGCTATCTACTGATAAAGCGGTTAATCCAATAAATCTTTATGGAGGAACAAAATTAGTTTCAGATAAACTGTTTATTTCGGCTAATGCATATGCGGGAGATGGAGGAACTGTATTTTCAGCTGTAAGGTATGGTAATGTAGCGGGAAGTAGAGGCTCTGTTATACCATTCTTTGAATCATTAATAAAAGCAGGACAAAAGGAGTTACCAATCACTGATTTTAACATGACAAGATTTTGGATAACTTTAGATGAAGGTGTAGATTTAGTTTTTAAAGCTTTAGAAGAGTCTAAGGGTGGAGAGACTTATATATCTAAAATTCCATCTTTCAAAATTACGGATTTAGCAAAGGCTATGCTACAGGATGTTGAAATGAAGGAAGTTGGTATTAGAGAAGGTGAAAAACTTCATGAAGTTATGGTAACTAAAGATGATTCAAGAACTACATATGAGTATGAAAAACATTACATAGTTTATCCTCACTTTGATTGGTGGCATTTTGATAGTCACTTTACATCAGGTGGAAAGTTGATTGAACCAGGGTTTGAATATGATTCTGGCACTAATGTAGAATGGTTGTCAGTTGAAGACTTAAGAAGAGAAATGAGAGCGTTAGGATTATTTAATGCATATAACTACGAAGCTGAACAACAAGTAGCTACAGAAGTCGATAAGGAGTGTTAATTAATGAAATTAGCTATAAATGGAGGAACTCCAGTAAGAGATAATTATTTAACCTATGGCAGACAGTCAATAGACGATAGTGATATAGAAAGCGTAATAAAGGTGCTAAAGGGAGATTTCATTACAACGGGTCCAAAGGCTCAAGAGTTTGAAAGAAAAGTTGCAGAATACATTGGAGTAAGATATGCAGTAAGTATTGCAAATGGAACTGCAGCGTTGCATATGGCTTGTGCTGTAGCTGAAATTAGTGCTGGGGATGAAGTTTTAATACCTGCAATAACCTTTGCAGCATCTGCTAATTGTGTATTGTATTGTGGTGGTACACCAGTTTTTGTTGATGTAAATCCAAAGACCTATAATATAGATATAGAAGATATGAAAAGAAAAATAACTAGCAAAACTAAAGTAATAATACCAGTAGATATGACAGGTCAAGGAGTAGATATTGATAGGATCATGGAAGTTGCAAAGAAACATAATTTAATTGTAATTGAAGATGCAGCTCATGCACTAGGAAGTGAATATAAAGGGAGAAAAGTCGGAGCTACTGCGCATATTACAGAGTTTAGTTTCCATCCAGTAAAGCCAATAACAACAGGTGAAGGTGGTATGGTTGTAACTAATGATAAGGATTTATATGAAAAAATGCTTAGATTTAGAAGTCATGGTATAACAAGAAAACCAGAATTTTTAGTTGATAACCATGGACCATGGTATTATGAACAATTAGAGTTAGGTTTTAATTATAGAATTACAGATTTACAGTGTGCACTAGGAATTTCTCAAATGGATAAATTAGATAAATTTATATGTAGAAGAAGAGAAATAGTAAACATATATAATGAGGCTTTTAAAGAGCTGAAAGAGATTACTAGTCCATTTGAAGCAGAGTTCTCTAATTCAGGATGGCATATTTATGTTATTGCTTTAAATTTAGATAAATTGACAGTGGGAAGAAAAGAAATATTTGAGGCATTACAAAAGGAAAATATAGGGGTTAATGTTCACTATATGCCAGTATATTTACATCCATACTATAAAAATCTTGGCTATGAGAAAGGTCTATGTCCAGCAGCAGAAGATTTATATAATAGGATTATAACAATACCATTATTTCCATCAATGACAGATAAGGATATAGAAGATGTAATTAAGGCTGTAAAAAAAGTAACAGATTTCTATAGAAAGTAGGAGAATATATGAAGATAGTATGTATTATGCAAGCTAGGGTAGGTTCTTCAAGACTTCCAGGGAAAGTACTTAAAAATATATGTGGTAAAACAGTTCTAGAGCATGATGTAAACAGGTTAAGACTAGCCGATAACATAAATGAAATAGTCATTGCAACAACTGTTGAAACACAAGATGATAAGATTGTAGATGAAGCTAATAGACTTGGAGTAAAATATTTTAGAGGGTCAGAAAAAGATGTTTTATCTAGGTATTATTATGCAGCAAAAGAAAATAATGCAGATGTTGTTATTAGGGTAACAAGTGATTGTCCATGTATAGATTATAATATTTTAACAGATATGGTTAATGTATTTATGCAAAAAAATGAAGACGAGAATATTGATTACCTTAACAATACTATAGAAAGAACATTTCCAAGAGGATACGATGCAGAAATATTTACATTCAAGGCATTAGAAGAAGCATTCAATAATGCGAAAGAAGAATATGAAAGAGAGCATGTAACACCTTACTTATATGATGTGAGTAATGGATATAAAATCTTTTCATATAAAAATGCTGAAGACTATTCACAATACAGAGTAACATTGGATACAGTAGAGGATTTAGAAGTAATAACTAGAATATACAATGATTTATTTACTAATGGAGAATATTTTTCTATGAATGAAGTTATAAAATTACTAAAGAATAACCCTCAAATAGTATCCATTAATAGGGATATAGAGCAGAAAAAGTTGGGTGAATAATTTAAGTATTAATTAAATACTAGGGGGACGGAATAAATGAATGTATTATTTATGGGTGGCCATGAATTAGGTGCAATTACATTAGAAAATCTAATTTTGAATAATATTAATATAGTTGGTGTAGTAGTTACTGAAACAGATAATGAATGGTATAGTGGAGTAGATTTAATTGCTAATAAGCATAACATAAAATTATATAGAGAATCTAATATTAATAATATAAATTTTATAAATAGTGTTAAAAAATTAAATGTAGATTTAATTACTTCGGTTAATTTTGGACAAATATTGAAGAGTGATATAATTAACTTACCTAGTAAGGGATGTATAAATACACATGCTTCACTTTTACCTAATTACAGGGGGAGAGCACCATTAAACTGGGCAATTTTAAGTGGTGAAAAAGAGGTTGGAGTTACTGTACATTATATAGAAGAGGGGATAGATACTGGAGATATAATTATCCAAGAACGAATAGCGGTTAAGGACACAGATTATATAGGCGATGTACTTAATAGTGTAAAAAGTATTTATCCAGGAATAGTAT
Organism: Clostridium sp.; assembly: GCF_036646415.1. Taxonomy (GTDB): domain Bacteria; phylum Bacillota; class Clostridia; order Clostridiales; family Clostridiaceae; genus Clostridium_J. The sequence goes on from NZ_JAVXMF010000011.1 coordinate 74,325, forward strand.
TAGAAGCAGTAAAATTAATTGAAAACAATAAAGTTGTTGCAGTTACTCAAGATATCAGTAAGGGATCTTATTATGGTAAAAGAAGTACAAAGGATGGAGAAATAGATGTTAATAAAAGCTCTAATGAAATAATGAATTTAATAAGAGCGGTATCTAAACCTTATCCAGGCTCATTTGTAAAAGTAGATGGGAAAAGGATAATTATTTGGAAAGCAGAAATTATTGATAATAATATAAATAAATATAATATTAGATACAATGGACAGTTTGTTGAGAGAAACAATGAAATAGTAATTAAAGTAAGAGATGGATTGTTAGTTGCTAAAGAATATGAGTGGTGTGAAAATCAAAAGTAAGGAGTTATAAATGTGAAAATTGGAGATAGAGAAATAGATAATAAGTCAAGGTGTTATATTATAGCAGAACTGTCTGCTAATCATGGGAATGACATAGAAATAGCAAAGAAAACTATTAAGGCTGCAAAAGATTGTGGCGCAGATGCAATTAAATTACAAACGTACACAGCAGATACGTTAACTATTAATTGTGATAAGAGCTATTTTAAGATTAATACAGGAACACTTTGGGATGGGAAAACATTATACGAATTGTATCAAGAGGCATATACTCCGTGGGAATGGCAACCAGAGTTGTTAGAGTATAGTAAGAGTATTGGCATTACATGTTTTTCAAGTCCATTTGATAGAACATCAGTAGATTTTTTAGAAAAATTAAATGTTCCGGCATATAAAGTAGCATCATTTGAAATAACTGATATTGATTTAATAGAATACATAGCATCAAAAGGTAAGCCAGTAATAATATCAACAGGTATAGCTACAAGCGAAGAAATAGAAAATGCTATTTCAGCATGCAAAAGAATGAGAAATAATGAAGTTATATTATTAAAATGTACTTCTCAATATCCAGCTAATGTGGAAGATGCTAATTTGAAGACCATACCATACTTAGCTAATAGATACAAGGTGATTTCTGGATTATCAGATCATTCTATGGATATTGAAGTTCCGATTACAGCAGTAGCATTGGGAGCAAAAGTATTGGAAAAACACTTTATATTAGATAGAAGTATAGGTGGACCAGATGCTGAGTTTTCATTAACACCGAATGAATTTAAAGCTATGGTAGAATCAATAAGAAAAACAGAAAGTGCTATGGGAATTGTGGATTATGAACTAACGGATAAAAAGGTTAAAAGCAGGTTATTTGCAAGATCATTATTTATCGTCGATGATGTAAAAGTTGGGGATACTATAACAAAGGAAAATATTAGGTCAATTAGGCCAGGCTATGGATTACCTCCAAAGTTCTTAAGGGATATATTGGGTAAAACATTTAGAGGGAATTATGAAATGGGAACTCCTTTGAAGTGGGAACATATAAATCAGTAGGTGTATACCTACTGATTTATATTCAAATAAAATAAATTTTAAAGGTGAGAATATGAAAAAAATATTGATTAGAGCTGATGGGGGTAAAGGCATTGGAATGGGACATATCATGAGGATGTTAGTTCTTGCAAAAGAATTAAGGAATGAATGTGAAGTTTCTTTTATATGCAAATATGATGATTATAAATATCTTCCGGGAATAAGAAAAGTCCAAGAATGTGGGTTTAAAGTTCATGAAATCACATCAAACAATGTGGTTAAAGATATTATACAAAATCAACAGAAGATACAGGCTGATTTATTAATTACAGATAGCTATGATGTAGATGAGGAATATTTTGATATATTAAATAGTTACTTTACTAAAACTGTATATGTAGATGATATAAATATTTGCAGAATAAATACAGACATAATTATAAATCAAAACATTAATGCAAAGGAGTATTCATATAATACTAAGCCCAATAAAGGAACAAAGCTTTTACTAGGTAGCAAGTATATTATGTTAAGAGAAGAATTTAGAAATAACGTTACAAAGAAAATACCGAATATGGTTAAGGACATAATATTAACGCTAGGTGGTATGGATGATAATTACCTTACTTTAAAAGTTCTAGAATCGTTAATAGATTTTGATGGAAATGTTCATGTTATACTAGGTGGAGCCTTTGAAGAAGAACTTATAAAAAAAGTAGAGAATTTTAAAAATGAAAAATTAAATGTTATAACACATAAAAATGCAATTATGTCTGAAGTTATGAAAAAATGTGATTTAGCTATATCCGCATGTGGTTCTACCTTGTATGAATTAAGTGCTATGAAGGTGCCTACCATAGGTATTGTAGTAGCTGATAATCAAAAGAGAATTGCAGAAGTTATGGATAGCAAAAAGATTATAATTAATACTGAAGAATTAATTTTGAATAATATTGAAATATTTAAATGTATAGTTAATACAATGATTGATAATCAAGAGAAGAGAAAAGAAATGATGGAGATTGGACGAAAGGAAATAAATACTTATGGAGTAGAATGCTTGGCAAGAGAAATACTTAATATGTTAAATTAAGATTATATAGCACCAATAATATAAGTAAATAATTTTTAGATAGCAACATATAAAATTCAATTAGTACTGATATAATGAAAAAATTTGATTTGGATATGTCAATACGTCGGAGATTTAGCACTTGAAAAAAATATTAGACGCTAATCATTTTAGTCATAAGGGATTAGCGGCATTTATAATTTTATCGATAAAATTCAATTTTTACTGAAAATAGTGTAAGCGTCAAAGTATGTCCTGAAGAATTGGTTAATGCCAATTCATACTTTATAAAAGATGAGGGATGGCCCCTCGAAATCGATATTCAGGTGTAGGTTTCAAACCACTTTTAGGTGCTGTAATCAAAAGTTATGGTGCTGAGCGTAAAGGCAAAAAGCTAAATAAATTAGTCAGGTGAGTGCCATAAAGCTGAACGAAAGTGAAGAGCTGATGAAGCATTGTTAATACGAAGTACAGTCAGAACTAGTAGATTTTTACACTGATGGGATAAATCTGAAAGAAACCTGATTACTGTTCTGATGGCTGTCGGCGTATAAGCTACAGGAGTATGGTACAGGCTTTTATAAGGAACAGGAGAAGTCTGTATTTTGATGATGAGTGAAAAATCCAAGGTAACCGTCAAAAAATTACCGCTATTAACAATGTACCTCCTTGTATAATGTAGTCATAACATTTGATAGAAAACTAAACTCATTTCTAATGAACATTAAAACTCACATCATAAATTTTATTTGTATTTCTATAAGATGCCTCACCCAATGACTAACGACACCAAATGAATATGCTTACAAACCTCTAACATCACTATATACAATATCACTACAGCTTACGTAACGAATAATTGATAAATTAATGTTACTTTGTAGAATTTATTGTGGAATTATTGGAATTAATAAAGTATAATGGAATTAAGTGATAATTATGATTATCAGTTGGTAGAATGTGTTGGTTTCATATCAAGTATTCGTGGTAATAATCGATAATACAAGTAAAAGTAATTTTAATGGAGTGATAATATGAGATTAAGTAGAAATATGCCAGCAATGAGAATATTTAATAGCTATACTAAGAATTTGGAGGCTCAGTCTAAGGCTTATGGAAATGTAAGTTCTGGAACCAAGATTAGGAGTTATAGAGATGACCCTAATGCTAAAGCAAAGAGCGATAAGCTAAAACTTGAAATAAGAGGACTTCAAATGGCAAATAGAAATATTCAAGATAGTACAAGTCTTCTTCAAATTGCAGATGGTGGTATGCAAGGCATAAGTGATTCATTGCAAAGAGCTAGAGAGCTTATGGTTCAAGCAGGTGGAGCTACAACAGAAGAGGATAGACGTGTTATTCAAGAGGAAATAAATCAAAATCTAGAACATATAACCTACACTGCAAATAATACGGAGATGAATGGAGTAAAACTGTTGGGAAGCAATAATAAACCCGATGATATGATAAATTTACTTATTGGGGCAACCAGTGAGGATATAGTAAAGTTACCTACTTTTAATTTTACGGCGGTAGGCCTTGGGTTAAGAGATAGTGAAGATAATGATAATGGTAAAATTAGTACCGGGGACATTGATAATAGCTTAAATAGATTAGATAACGCTATAGATCTTCTTAATAGTGGAAGAAGTAGATATGGAGCTATCAGCAATAGGATGGAATCTACTGCTACCTATACTGATAAACTTGAATCTAGGATTGAAGGTGCAGAGGCTGATATTACAGGTGCAGATATTGGATTTGAGATGCTAGAGTATTCTAAGAACTCTATATTAGTAGATTCAGGATTAGCTATGATGGCTCAGACAAATCAGTTTCCACAGGATATATTGAAAATATTGGAGAATGTTGGAAGATAATAGGTAAAAGAGGCAAATATGAATATTTCTACAAGAATTAAGAAGTTAATGTTAAAAAAATGTTGAAATATGGTAAAAAATAATATATAATTTGAATTGTAAGACAAAATTTAATAGGCAAAACTAGGGAAATCTAGCGACGCAAAGCTATAGGGGCTAAAGTGCAACACTATGCCAGCCAGTTGCCAAAGAGTAATTTATACTTTTTGTTTTTTTAGGTAATTGTAGAAATGTAATATTATTTCTAGTTATGCCTTTAATTAGCATTTAAGCTACTCTTTCGAGTAGTTTTTTTATGTTATATAATCTTATATAAGAAATTCTAAAAAAAAAAGAAGGAATTATGACATTTTTGTCTAATTATTAAGAATATATAATAAACAGATAAAAAAGGAGGGAAATCATGTCAGAAAATCAGATTTATAGTCTGTTGAAGAAATCTATGGGGGTTACCGTTGAAGCAAATAAAGCCATTGCTAATAATATTGCAAATATAAATACGAAGGGTTATAAAAGACATTATGTTCCATTTGAACAGGTTATGGATAATACTGTTACTAGTAGTTTAAAAACTACAGATAGAAGACATATAAGTACTAATAATGATAAGGTTAAGATAAAAAGAGATACTACCAGTTCTATGCGAGAGGATGGAAATAATGTAGATATTGAATCAGAAATGACAAGTCAGGCTGCCAATACTATGATGTATGAATCTTTAGTGAGGTTTGCCAGTGGAAAACTTAATGGAACAAGTAAGGTTATAAAAGGAGGGGTTTAAAAATGGAGGCATTTAGAGGATTAAGAATTTCAGCTAGTGGACTTTCTGCTGAAAGACTAAGAATGGATACTATTTCATCTAATATTGTAAATGCAGGAACTACAAGAGGTGAAGATGGAAAGCCTTATGTAAGGAAAATAGCTGTATTTCAAGAAAATTTAGAAAAAGAATATAATAGAACCACAAACAAGTCAGAAGAAAAGCTACAAGGTATAAAAGCTGTAGGAGTTATTGATGATGATTCAGAACTTACAAAGGTTTATAATCCAAGTCATCCCGATGCTGATGAAGAAGGATTTGTAACTATGCCAAATGTAAACATTTCAAATGAAATGGTGGAACTTATAGCTTCAAGTAGAGCTTACGAAGCAAATATAAATGCTATGAATGCACAAAAGACTATGTTTATGAAAACTTTAGAAATAGGTAAATAGAAGGATAGGAGCAATACTTTATGATTAACAGTTATATACCAAGTACAACAATTTTTCAGAAAGACTTAAAAGAGATATATGGAACAAAGGAAACTTCTAATGAAAAAAATGTAGGCATAGAAAGTTCTGGAACAGATTTTGGGAAGATTATGAAAGAGCAGATACAGAAGGTAAATGATCAACAAGTAAATGCAGATACTAATGTTACAGGATATATTAATGGGGAAAAAAGCATTCATGAAGTTATGTTAGCTACGGAAGAAGCATCCATGTCATTAGAACTTGCTATTCAGGTTAGAAATAAGCTGGTTGATGCTTATAAGGAATTTAACAATATGCAAGTATAGTGGGAGGAAGAGTTAGATGAATAAGCTATCGGAATTAATGAAAAAAATAAAAGATAAGTGGAATGCTATGTCGAAGACCAAAAGGATAGCTTTAGCAATTATTATTATAGTGGCAATATTAGCTATAGGAATATTATTTTACATATCAGTTGCACCAAAATACACAGTTTTGTTTTCAAATATGGATTCTAAGGATTCAGGAAAAGTAATAGCTAACTTAGAGGATAAGGGTGCTAAATATAAAATAGAAGGAAATTCTATCTTAGTTGAAAAATCTCAAGTTGATAAACTGAGAATGGAGATGCTATCAGAGGTTCAAATGACTGAAGGAAGTCAAGGTTTTGAAATTTTTGATCAAGGTAAGATAGCTCCTACGGATGAAGAATCTAGAATTATGTATCAAAGAGCCATTTCTGGAGAATTGGAAAGAACTATAAAGTCCTTTGAGGAAGTTCAAGGGGCAAAAGTAAATTTAGTGTTACCTAATAATTCAGCTTTTATAACAAAACCATCACCAGCTAGTGCATCAGTAACATTAAACTTGGTTCCAGGAAGTGAACTTTCTCCAGAGCAAGTTAAGTCAATAGTATATCTAGTTTCAGGTAGTGTGGAGAATTTAGATAAAAAGGATATTACTATTGTATCAGATAATTTAAGCTTACTTACAGAAGGGTTATTTGATGAAGAAGCTGGTGCTCAATCTGGAAGTACAGAAAAACAGATTGCATCAACAAAAAAGATAGAAAAAGAATATGAGAGTAAGATTTTAAATGTACTTGATCCTATTTACAGAGATAATGTTAAAGTATCGGTAAATGCAGAGTTGAATTTTGATGCTATAAAGCAGAATAATGTAATTTATGATAAAGATACCAATGTTATTGTTAGTGAACATATTATTAAGGATAAGTCAGGAAGTACTGAGAATACATCTGGAAGTACCGTTGATAACAATATGAATAACACTCAAGATAGTGAAGAGACTACAAATGGAGATGGATACTCTGAAGAAACAAAGAATTATAATAATTCTAAAACCGAGGAGACTGTGGTTAAGGCTCCTGGACAGGTTGATAGAATTACTGCATCAGTAGTTATAAATGGTGATTTGGATCCTGTTACCAAGGGGACTATAAAAAATTTAGTTGCAGATGCCATTGGATATAATGCAGATAGAGGCGATGGAATATCTATCGAAAGCTTAAATTTTGATGAAGACTTTAAAACTCAAGCTGAGGAAGAAATTAATGCCATGAAGGCAGCAGAGCTAAAAGCACAGAGGAATAAAATAATTGCACTTATAGTAGGAGCAGTTGTAGGACTTATAGTTATTATCATAATTATTTCTATGCTAAGAAGCAAAAAAAATAAGGACAAGGAAGAAGATGAAGAGGCTGTGGATGGATTAGATGTTATAGTTGGAAATGAAGAATTAGAAACTGCAGCTGACTTATATAAAACTTTAAACTTAGAAGCAGAAACGGAAAAAGAGAAAGTAATGAAGGAAGTTAAAAAATACGCAGAGAAGAAGCCAGATCAGGTTGCTGAAATAATAAAATCATGGCTTTCTGAGGAAGAAGGGAGATAGTAATGGCTAAGACAGAAAAATTTACAGGAATTCAAAAGGCTGCAATACTATTTATTTCTTTAGGACCAGATGCCTCTGCAGGGATAATTAAAAGATTACCGGAAAATGCTATTCAAAAAATCACATATGAAATTGCTAATATGTCTTCTGTTAAATCAGAAGAGAGACAGCTTGTTTTAGAAGAGTTTATGGCAAATAATAAGGCTAAGGACTATATTTTAGAAGGGGGAGTTGAATATGCTAGAAGTGTATTATCAAAGGCTTTAGGGGTTCAGAAAGCCAATGATATTCTAGAGAGGGTTACAGAGTTTTCACAGCAGTTTAGACCTTTTTCAATTGCTAGAAAGGCAGATGCAACCCAGCTTATGAATGTAATTTCTGGAGAACATCCTCAAACCATAGCATTAATTCTTTGTCATCTTCAACCAGATAAGGGCGGACAAATATTATCAGCCCTTCCTCCAGAGCTTCAAAGTGATGTAGCTTATAGAGTAGCGACAATGAGTAATATATATCCAGTGGTAGTTAAGGAAATTGAGGACGTTTTAAATAGCAAGTTATCATCTGTTGTAACTAATGAGAGTAATGTTATTGGAGGAATTCAATCTCTGGTTAATATACTTAACCAAGTTGATAGAACAACTGAGAAGAATATTACTGAAGGTCTTGAAAGAGAAGATATGGAACTTGCAGATAAGATTAAGGAATCTATGTTTGTATTTGAGGATATTATTACTATTAATGACGTAGAAATTCAAAGAATTCTACGTGAAGTTGACAATAAAGAGCTATGCATGGCATTGAAGGGTACTTCAGAGAATGTTGTAGAAACCATATCAAGAAACCTTTCAAAACGTGCTGCATCTACATTGAAGGAGGATATGGAATTCTTAGGACCTGTAAGACTTATAGATGTTGAAAAATCACAACAAAAGATCGTTGCTTTAATTAGAAGATTAGACGAAGCAGGCGAAATAACAATTTCAAGAGGTGGAGACGATGCACTCATCTTATAGGGTAATTAAAAGTTTTAATGTGTGTGAAGTTGGAGATAAGGAAATAGATGCAACTTTTCCAATGGATGCTATTAATGAATCTTATAGCGAAGAAGAGATTGACGAGAATTATATAGGTGAGTATCTTGAGATTAAGAGAAAATCTAAGGAAATTCTAGAAAATGCCCATAAAGAAGCGGAATCTATGATTTTAAAAGCTAAAGATGAAATTGATAATAGTCTGTATCAAGCTAAGGAAAATGGATTTAAACAAGGCTACGATGAAGGCTATGACGTTGGATTTAATGAGGGATACCAAAAGGCTTATGCTGAGGGTTTAGAAAAAAATGAAGAAATAATAGGGAATGCAAATTACATCTTATACCAAGCAAAAGAAGAGTATGATAAGTATCTTAAAGCTAAGGAAATGGAAATAAGAGATATTATCGTGAGTTCTGTAGAAAAGATGTTAAAGAAGGAATTTGAAAGCAATGAAGCCCTTAATAAGCTTTTATATAGCATATTAGCTGAGGAGAAAAATGCAAAGATGATTATTATAAGAGTATCCCCTACATATGTAGAAGAGTTAGAAAGTGTAATAAAAGACTTTAAACAAAGTTTAGGTATTAGAGGGGAAGTTGTTATACTTCAGGATAACTTCCTAGAAAAAGGTACATTAGTAGTGGAAAAAGATCATGGGAGAACATCATTTACTATTAATAATAGCATAGAAAAGTTAAGAGAAATTCTTATGGAAGTATAAAGGTAAAATAAGATTATGATTAGTATAGATGTTAATGAAATATACCAAAAGATAAATAGAACAAACTTTAATTATATGGAGGGTGTAGTTAAAAACATAATTGGGCTCACCATAGAAGTAAAGGGAGTTAAAGGTTTTGTAGGAGAAATATTTCATATATATAATGAGGAAAATAACTCTATAGTATCTGAAGTTGTTGGATTTAAAGATGATAGTTTAATGTTGATGCCACTTGGTAATCTAACAGGTATTTCACCAGGATGTAAGGTTGTTAGAACGGGTAAGCAGCTTAGTATAAAGTGTTCTGATGAACTTCTTGGTAAGGTGTTAGATGGAATTGGTAATCCCTTAGATAATAAAGAACTTACATTATACAAGAATTATCCCCTTGAGGCTATGCCACCTGATCCTTTGAAAAGAAGAAGAATTAAGGACATATTACCTACAGGAGTAAGAGCTATTGATGGTTTCTTAACTTGTGGTGAGGGACAAAGAGTAGGTATCTTTGCAGGTTCTGGAGTTGGTAAAAGTACAACTCTTGGAATGATTGCTAGGGAAGCAAAGGCTGATGTAAATGTTATATCTCTAATTGGGGAAAGAGGTAGAGAGGTTCTAGATTTTATAGAAAAAGATTTAGGGCCAGAAGGCTTGAAGAAATCAGTAGTAGTATGTGCCACTTCAGATCAGCCAGCTTTAGTTAGGCTTAAAGGAGCATTTACAGCTACAGCCATCGCAGAATACTTTAGAGATAAAGGACTTAAGGTTGTGTTAATGATGGATTCAGTAACGCGTTTTGCTATGGCACAGAGGGAAATTGGACTTGCCATTGGAGAGCCACCAGCCTCAAAGGGATATACTCCTTCAGTTTTTGCCATGTTACCAAAGCTTTTAGAACGAAGTGGGATGTCAGATAAAGGGTCTATAACAGCATTCTATACTGTGCTAGTAGATGGAGATGACTTTAACGAACCTATTGCAGATGCGGTTAGAGGTATTTTAGATGGGCATATTGTGCTAAGTCGTGATCTAGCTACAAAAAACCATTATCCAGCCATAGATGTATTAAAAAGCATATCTAGGCTTATGCCTGAAATTGGTGAAGATGAACACAAGAAGGCTGCGTCTATTGCAAGGGACTTAATGGCATCATACAAAGAAGCAGAAGATTTAATAAATCTTGGAGCTTATGTTAAGGGAAGCAATGAAAAAATTGATATGTCAATTAATTATATTGCGGATATAAATAAGTTTTTGACTCAGGGAATAGAAGAGAGTAGTGAATTTAACGAAACTAAGGATATGCTTTTAAATATGTTTAGTTAAAAGGGTGGGGGATATTTTGGGACAAATTTATAGTTTCAAACTACAAAAGTTATTAAATATAAGAGAAAAAGAGGAAGAAAATAAGAAAATTATTTTTATGGAAGCTCTAAGGGAGAAAACTAAAGTAGAGAGTGAACTTAAGAATTTGAAGATTAACTTTGAAAAATATTCTGATATAAAAAATAATATGACTACTACTGAAAGAAAAATGCAACATCACTATTTAAATTTATTAAATGGTACCATTGAACTTACCAAGGAAAAGCTTAAAACCCATGAAGAAGATGTGGAAGTTACAAGAAAAGAATTAGTTACTGCTCAAGTAAATAAAAAGATTGTAGGAATTTTAAAAGAAAAAGATAAGGCTCAGTTTGTAAAAGAAGAAAATAGAGTTGAGCAACTTCTTAATGATGAATTTGCATTATATGGATTTCTACGTCAAAGTGGGAGGAGATAACAATGGTAGATATAGGACAAGTCGTAAATGTTGATTTTAAAAATAACTCTAATAAGACTAGTGGGTTTAATAGTAAAACTAGTAAAGAAAAGCAGTTATCAAAGGATGATTTTACTAGACAACTTGAAAATGTAGGCAAAAATAATAAGGTTAAGGATAATAGTGTAAAGAAAAATCAAGATACTGCAACAAAAGATAATGTTAGTAATAAAAAAGATGTAGATAACAAAGATGTAGATAACAAAGAAGTAGATGCTAAAGACATAGTTAATCAAGAAGATTTAAAGTCTTTAATTGACATTATTATAAGTTTAATGAATGTTAATAAAGAGGAAAGTTTTAAGCCTGAAGTTCTAACTAATGATTTAAATGTTAAGATAGATAATTTAAATGTTGGAGATTTACAATATATATTAGAACTTATAGGAAGTGGTGAAGCTTCACAGAATTTATTAAGCTTACTAGATGATATGTCTTCCAATAGTGAAGTTAAAGATACCTTCTTAAACTTAATGAATGTTATAAGCCAGGATGAAGAATTCTTAAAAGAAAACAGTAGCTTACTTAAGGATATATTTACAGGATCTGATAGAACTGAAAAGGGCGATTTAATTAATCAGCTCCAAGGACTAGTGAAATTAAATACAGAAGGTCGAAACCAGTCCACTGGTAAGGTTGATGAAATAGTTAGCTTAAATGTTCAGGATAAGCCAACAGATGTAGACATTGAGAAAAGCTATAATAATACGGAAAATAATCAGAAACAAGATGGTGCAAATAAAAAAGATGAATTTTCAAAGGAATCAGATATCTTAAGTAAGGTGATAAATGGAAATGAGAAGGATTCAAAGGTTACAAGAGTTGCTGACTTTATGTCTGTATTTGAAAACAATATATTAGATATAGAAAGTGTATCTAATGAAAAGCCTATTGCCATGTCAAAGAGTGATTTAAATAATGATGTGATTAAAGCTTTAGCTTATATGGATAAGAACGGTATAAAGGATCTAACTGTTAAAATTTATCCTAAGGAGCTTGGAGAGGTTTGCATATCCGTAAGTATGGAGCAAGGAACATTAAAAGCTATGGTAAAAGCTACATCAAAGGAAGCTGTAGAAATGTTATCCCTTGGACTTAAGGATATAAACGAGAAAATTAATAATACAGATATTAAAATACAGTCAGTAGATATTGGACTATATGAGGAAGATACCACTTATTTTGCACAACAGCATGAAGGAAAAAATAGCTCTAAGGGAAATGGTACTGAAAAGAAAAATGGGGAATTAGAGGAAGACATGAATGTTGAAGGTGTTGTATCTGAAACTAGTGCTAAATATAAGGGTGAAATAGATTTATTAGTTTAGGAGATGAGAAAATGGCAATATCAGCTTATAATACTGTAGCAAAAAGTAGTGCTACAGATAATGGAACACCGATAGTAAAACCGGGATCAGATCTTGATAAAAATGCTTTTTTTAAGATATTGGCTGCAGAACTTTCCAATCAAGACCCGACAAAAGAGCAGGATACTACAGCTTACATCTCTCAATTAGCTCAATTTACAAGTTTAGAACAGATGTCAGCATTAAATACTACAATGACTCTTTCAGCTGCGCAAAATCTAACAGGAAAGTTTGTAGCTCTTGATGTACTAGATTCAAATGGAATGCCACAATGTGGTGTAGTTAGAGCTGTGTATAAACATGGTGAGGAAGTCTATGTTACCGTTGAAGGCGTGGATGGAAAGCTTAGGGATTATGGATATAGGCAAGTTACTGATGTTATTGATTCAGCTGATCCTAATATGGATAATTTAACTTTTTCTAACGCAGTAACATTAATGGGCAAAATCGTTGAAATAGCATTGCCACCGGAGCCACCTTCAGAAGGTAATGTCGGTGAGGGCGAAGAAAATAAACCAGAAGAAGTTAAGAGTATTACAGGAAAAGTATTAGAAGTATACAGAGATGCTGAAGGTATCAAGCTTAAGGTTGAAGTTGAAATTGATGGTAAAACTGAGGTTAAGGATTACTTATTTAACTCTGTTATTGGAATAAAGGGCTAAGAAAGTTTTATTTTCTTAAAAATCCACTGAACACATTTACTAATAAAGCTAGAATAAAGAATTGGGGGAATAGTATATTATGTTAAATTCAATGTACTCAGGAATATCTGGATTAGGGGCAAATCAGAAGAAATTAGATGTAATTGGTAATAATATTGCAAACGCAGGAACGACTTCTTTTAAATCATCATCGGTTACATTCCAAGATAGTATGTATCAAGGGTATAAAAGAGCATCAGGCCCTGGATTAAACCTTGGAGGAGTTAACCCATCAAGAGTAGGTATGGGAGTTTCAATACAAAGTATAGTTACGAATATGGCTCAAGGAAGTTTACAGCCAACAGGAAGACCTTATGATGCAGCTGTTGATGGAACAGGATACTTTATAGTTGCTAAAGGACCGGAAAACGGAACTATTACTGTAGGGAATGACCAAAGTATGTCTTCAAGTGACATGGAAAGTTTCTATACTAGAGATGGTTCTTTTAAAGTAGACAGTAGTGGAAATCTTCTTAATGCAAATGGATACAGAATTATGGGATATTCAATAAGTTATCCTGGAAAACCAGGAGATGCTACTGCGACACCACCAGTTCTTGATATTCCTGGTGGATCATCGCCAAGTAATCTAGGTAAGGCAGAATATGTTGATGGAGAATCTAAAGCGTTAAATGCAAATCAAAATCAACTTGTACCACTAATAATACCGGAGACTGTATCTAAACCTAAATTGGATAACAATGGTAATCCGGTGGTGCCTGCGACAAATGAAGATGTTAGAGTTCAAGGTTTTTCTATAGAGAAGGATGGAATGATTAAGGCTGTCCTTGCTGATGGAAGTACTACTGTACTTGGACAAGTTGCTATGGCATCATTTACCAACAATGAAGGTCTTGAGCAAATAGGTAATAATATGTATTCACCTTCAGCAAACTCAGGAGCACCGTTAGCAAGAGTAGGTAAATATGCTGATGAAGCTGCACTAGGTGGCAGAGTTGATAATGGTAAGGCATATGGAGCGGTCCTTAATGGATTCCTTGAAATGTCTAATGTTGACTTATCAGCACAATTTACTGATATGATAGTTGCAACTCGTTCATTCCAAGCTTGTGGGAAAATTATAACTACAGCAGATGAAATTTTACAGGAACTTGTAAATTTAAAAAGATAATTATGTAGGTAAAAATTGAAATAATTAAACTAAAGAGGATGGTCAAAAGATATCTTTAGTTTAATTAAATTCTATTTACGGTATATGATTATAGGAGGTAAGATGATAGAAGTTAATCCCTTAAAGGGTACAAAGTTTATTCTTAATAGTAATCAGATAGAAAAAATAGAAGAGATTCCTGAAACTGTAATAACTTTAATCAATGGAAAAAAATATTTAGTAGAAAATAGTGCTAAGGAAATTGTAGAGAAAGTTATAGAGTTTAAAAAAAGGTATTGGACTAATGTATGCGTGGAGGAAAGTCATGAAGAAGAATGATATGTTAACGGGGATAGGTTTTATTATTGCCATGGCTCTAGTAGTTTATGGAATGATGACTGGAGGATCTTTAAAACTGTTTTTTGATGTACCTTCATTGGCAATAACTGTTGGGGGATCCTTTGGTGCAATTTTAATGGCCTATCCTATAGAGGAAGTTAAAAGATTTCTTAAGGTAGGAAGCCAGGCATTTAAGGCAGAGGCATTATCAAAGGTTGATAATGTAACGTTATTTGTTAATCTTTCAAAGAAAGCCAGAAGAGATGGATTACTTTCATTAGAAGAAGATATACAAGGAATTGATAATGAGTTTATAAAAAAAGGGTTAAATATGATAGTAGACGGGATAGAACCAGAGTCTATAAGAGATATTATGACATTAGAAATTAAAGAACTAGAGAAAAGGCATGAGGATGCATCATCTATGTTTTCTACTTGGGGAGCTTATGCTCCAGCAATGGGTATGATAGGAACACTAATTGGACTTATACAAATGCTTGCAAATTTAACGGATTCAGCAAACCTGGCATCGGGTATGGGAAAGGCACTTATTACAACATTTTATGGATCTATGCTTGCAAATTTAATTGTAATTCCTATAGCAGGAAAATTAAATTATAAGACGGCCAAAGAGGTAAATAGCATGGAGATGATGATTGAAGGAGTTCTATCAATTCAATCAGGAGTGAATCCAAGAATAATAGAAGATAAGATGGTTGTATACTTATCACCAGAGGATAGAGTTAAATATATGAGTAGTGTAAATAGCAAAGAAGCAGGTGAATAGCTATGGCGAAAAAAGACATAGATCTTAATGCATGGCTTGCCACATATGCAGATACAGTTACATTACTGCTTACATTTTTCGTTTTGCTTTATGCTATGTCAACGGTAGATGCACAAAAATTTAATCAATTAGCAGGTGCTATGCAAATTCAATTTAGTGGCAGTGCTAATAAATCCATACTCGAGTTCAATATGTCTACAGGTGATGTTCCCATAGTTGGAAAGCCACAAATCACAGTAGATAATGTGATTGAAAATGAAAATTCAGATATTTTAGAGGATGTATTATCCTATATTAAGGAAAATAATTTAGAGGAAGATGTGCAGATTTATTCGGATCAGCGAGGACTTAATATACAACTTAAGGATTCCGTGCTTTTCGACACTGGAAAGGCAGAGATAAAGTCTGAAAGCAAAGTTGTACTTGATAAGGTTGCTGACATCTTAGTAAAAGTTAATAATGACATAATAATTGAAGGACATACAGATAATATACCAATTAATACAAGTAACATGCCTAATAATTGGCATTTGTCTTCAGCTAGAGCACTGAGTGTATTGGATTATTTTTTAAATACTAAGAAAGTATTAGATCCTCATAAATTCTCGGCTCAGGGTTGTGGAGAGTTTCGACCTATAGCAGCTAATGATACAGTAGAGAATAGAGCAAAAAATAGAAGAGTTAATATTATAGTTGTAACTAATACGAAGGAGCAATCAAATGAGTAAGAAGAATAAGGAAAATCAATCAGATAAAGAAAAAAATGGAAGTTCTAAGGTGGTTGTAGCTGTAGTAACTACAATATTGATATTTGCACTTATCAGTGGGGCTGTATTTGTGGGGTATAGAGTAGCTACAAAAAATTCTGATAAGAATACAGTAGAATCTTCAAGTGAAGAAGTTACGGAGGAATTTACATTAGAATTAGAAGAGTTTCTAGTAAATTTAAGTGATGAAGGAAAATCTAGATATTTAAAAATTAATATATTTTTAGGTGTGAATTTATCAAATGAAGAATTACAAGTGGAATTATCATCAAAGGTTCCACAGATTAGGGATTGTATTAATAAAATTTTAAGAACTAAGAAATCATCTGAATTTACACCGGATGGTGAGGAAGTTTTAAAACAAGAAATAATAGCTGGAGTGAATGAAGTACTAAATAATGGAGAAGTACTAAATATCTATTTCTCATCTATTATAGTTCAATAGGTGAAGTGATGAGTGGACAATTTGGTATTACATTAATGAAGATATTAATATTTTTTCCAATGGTAATAGGATTAATAGTATGGTTAGGAAAAGTTTCGGAAAAATTTAGTAAGAATGGTAGAACCTCTACTATGAGGGTGGTAGAAAGGCTCCAAGTTAGTAAAGATAATTCACTATTAATTATAAGAATTGGAGATAAGTTTTACCTTGTGACATCTACCCAAGGAAAGGTAGAATTCATAAGAGAAATTGAGGATGATAATCTTGATAATTACCCAAATATTCCGCTGGATAAAACAGAACATTTGAGGGAAATAGGGATATTTTTAAAGAATAAGTATTTACAAGGTCGAAAGTAAAATATGATTTTAAGAATAAAGGAATAATACATATGAGAAGAATTAGATTACAAGATTTCATTAAACCAATAATACTATTATTGGTAATGTTTTGTGTTTTTTCCGTTACTAGTAAGGTAGCTTATGCTACTAATGACACTTTGCCAATACCAGACATCAATATATCCTTTGGAGAGGGAACGGAGAAAACACCCACAGAGTATGTTGATAATGTAAAATTATTGATGGTGTTAACAGTACTTACTGTACTTCCATCAATTCTTATACTAACTACAGGATTTGTTAGAATTGTTACTGTACTATCCTTTTTTAAAAATGCAATAGGTGCAGCTCAATCTATACCTAGGCAGGTTATTGTTGGACTAGCTCTATTTCTAACTTTCTTTGTAATGGCACCTACATTTACAAGAATTAATGAAGAAGCAGTGAAGCCATATATAAACGAAGAGATAACCATGGAGGTAGCCGTAGAAAAGGGTATAAAACCTATGAAGGATTTTATGCTAAAGCAAACTAGAGTAAAAGATTTAAAGTTATTTCTTGAAGCTGGGAATGTTGAAGATTCTGTAGTTGTAGAAAAGGATGATGAGGGTATAGAATCTTATAATTATGATAAAGTACCACTTTATGCCATCGTTCCAGCCTTTGCTATAAGTGAATTACGAACAGCTTTTGAAATAGGATTTTTAATATTTATACCTTTTTTATTAGTAGATATTGTAACAGCCAGTGTGTTAATGTCCATGGGTATGTTCATGCTACCACCGGCGATGATTTCGCTACCATTTAAACTGCTTCTATTTGTACTAGTAGATGGATGGAATTTACTTAGCCAATCCTTAATTTTAGGATTTTAAAGAGGTGAAAAATTATGACACAGTCTATGGTAATTGCGATACTACAAGATATGGTAAAGACTGCACTGATAGTGGCAGGACCTATATTACTTGTAGCCACAGGAGTAGGACTTCTAGTAAGTATATTTCAGGCTACAACTCAAATACAAGAGCAAACACTAACTTTTGTGCCTAAAATAATAGCTGTAGCTTTAGTAGGTATAGTTATGGCTAGCTTTATGGGAAATGCTATAGTAGGGTTTACACAGAGAATTTTTTCGATTATTTCTAATATAGGAGCTTAGGTGGGATAGCGTTGGTAGATATTTTAATGTTCATAGCTTTTTTAATGGTGTTTATGAGGATAACTTCCTTGATTTTTACAGTGCCAGCATTTTTCCCAGCGGGAACCCCAAGTATGATGAAAATTGGAATTGGACTGATTTTATCTATGATATTATTACCAATAATTAATCGAGAAGCACTGCCAGAAGTAACAAGTACTGCCGTGCTAATAATTCTTATGGGTAAAGAGATAATCATTGGATTGTGCTTAGGATATATTATTAATTTAATGTTTAGCATTTTTCAAATGGCAGGACAAATGATGGACTTTTCTATGGGGTTTTCTATGATGAGTTTATTTGATCCCGTTGCAGGTGAAACTATCTCAATAATGGGAAGATTATTATATTGGACTTGCCTTGCAGTATTTATGTTAGTAGATGGACATCTTATAATAATAGAGTGCCTTATAGATAGTTTCAAGGCCGTTCCAGTAGGAACCATAGTTTTTACAACAGGCCATGGAAACTATATTATACATATTATATTTGAATTTTTTACAATAGGATTTAAGGTTGCATTACCAATAATAGTTATAATTCTTATAACAGAAATAGCATTAGGACTTGTTTCAAGAGTAATGCCACAACTTAATGCTATGATTATGGGAATGCCAATTAAGATTTTTGTAGGACTTATGACATTTTCTATTTCAATTCCTATAATTATGAAAGTAATGGTTTCAAACTTTGAAACTATTAAAGATATATTTTCAGAACTTTTTAAGATAATGCCTATAATATTAATTTCTGCTTCAAATGACAGCGGAGATAAGACTGAAAAACCAACTCCTAAGAAACTTCAGGATGCAAAGAAAAAAGGTCAAGTTGCTAAGAGTAAAGAGCTGTCTTCGGCTATAACACTTATAGCAATAACCCTGATAATTTCAATTCTAAGTGGATTTATTATAAATACCATGAAGGAAGGTATGCAGTTGTATCTAGGAAACTACATGGATTTTCAGTTGAATATCCAAAGTTTAAGGGGAATTCTTATAAATGGTTTAATTTTTATTTTTAAGATATTTATACCTGTAGCAGTACCAATTATGGTTATAGGAGTTATAGGAAATATAATTCAAACGGGGTTTATAAACTCAGCAGAACCTTTAAAGCCACAGTTTAGTAAATTGAATCCAATAAATGGATTCAAGAGAATGTTTTCGTTAAAAGCAGTAGTAGATCTAATTAAAAATTTATGTATTGTATCTATTATTGGATATATAGGATATAAGTTTATCTTAGATAATTACTATGGTCTTTTAAATTTTGGGAACTACAGAATAGGAAAAATACTTTTAGAAATTTCAGGTCTTCTTATTAGTATATTTACTAAGGTTAGTATAGTACTTTTAATAATAGGAACTGTAGACTTTTTATATCAAAAGTATCAGCATACAAAGGATTTAAAGATGACAAAACAGGAGATTAAAGAAGAATATAAACAACAAGAAGGAGACCCAAAAATAAAAGGAAAAAGAAAGCAAAAACAAATGGAAATGTCAATGAAAAGAATGATGCAATCTGTACCTGATGCTACAGTTGTTATAACAAACCCAACGCATATAGCAATTGCTTTAAAATATGAAGAAAATAGTGGGAAAGCACCAATTGTAGTGGCTAAGGGAAGTGATTACATAGCTCTAAGAATAAAGGAAAGAGCTATTGAAAACAATGTACCAATTATAGAAAACAAACCATTAGCTAGGCTTATGTTTAAAGATGTGGAGTTAGATCAGGAAATTCCAGCAGATCTGTACAAAGCGGTGGCAGAGATCTTGGTATTAGTTTTTAAAATAAAGAAATAACATAAAGAGGATGATAATTGTGCTTAAAGATGAAGGTTTTAGTATTAAGAATAACTTAGATATAGTTGTAGCAGTTGGGGTAATTCTTATTGTACTAATGATAATTATACCATTACCACCGTGGCTTCTTGATATTTTCTTTGCAATAAATATTTCAATATCCGTAGTTATAATGCTATTAACAATGTTTACTACAAATGTATTACAGCTATCAGTATTTCCAACATTGCTACTTGTAACTACACTTTTTAGATTAGCCTTAAATGTTTCATCAACGAGGCTTATTCTTGCGGAAGCAAATGCTGGTAAAATAGTACAAGCATTTGGAGAATTTGTAATTGGCGGAAATTACTTCGTGGGAATAATAATATTTTTAATTATAGTAATTATACAATTTCTTGTTATTACAAGTGGTGCAGGTAGAGTGTCTGAGGTTTCAGCAAGATTTACTCTAGACGCAATGCCAGGAAAACAGATGAGTATAGATGCGGATTTAAATGCTGGGATGATTTCAGATGTAGAAGCAAGAGAGAAAAGAATTAACCTTCAAAGAGAGGCTGACTTTTATGGAGCAATGGATGGAGCTTCTAAGTTTGTTAAGGGAGACGCTATTGCTGGTATTATAATTACTATAATTAATATAATAGGAGGAATTGTAATTGGAGCTGTAATGATGGATATGGAAATTGGAGAAGCAGCAGCAACCTTTACAAACCTCACTATAGGAGATGGTCTAGTAAGTCAACTACCAGCTTTATTAATATCAACAGCTTCAGGTATACTTGTTACTCGTTCAGGAAGCGCTGATAATTTTGGAACTCAGCTTTCATCTCAGCTTACGGCCTTTCCAGTAGTTATAGCCATAGCATCTCTTGTGCTATTTATACTTGGAATAATTCCAGGTATGCCAACCTTAACTTTCTTTATGCTTTCAATAGCAGCAGGTTTTAGCGCATATCTAATGTATAAAGATGAAAAAGAACAGGCTAAGCAAGAAATAGAAATACAAGAAAAAGAAATTGTGGAGACGGGAAATAGAGAACCGGAAAATGTAATGAATCTTATATCAGTTGAACCTTTAGAGGTGGAAATAGGTTATGGTCTTATTCCTATGGCAGATGAGTCTTCAGGCGGGGATTTACTTCAAAGAATTGCATCTGTAAGAAGGCAATGTGCCATTGAAATGGGAATAGTAGTTCAACCAATTAGAATTAGAGATAATCTTCAAGTTAAGAACAATGAGTATGTAATAAAGATTAGAGGAACTGTAATTGCAAAATCTGATATTATGCCAAGTATGTTTTTATGTATGAATCCTTCAGGGGAAGAGATAAATATTCAAGGTATAAGAACTATAGAACCAACCTTTGGAATTGAAGCTCTATGGATAAACAAAGATCAAAGAGAAGATGCGGAGATAAAAGGATTAACGGTGGTAGACCCAACTACAGTTATGGTTACTCACCTTACAGAAACTATTAAATCCCACTGTCATGAACTTCTTGGTCGTCAAGAAACTAAGGTTATATTAGATTCAGTAAAAGAAAAATATAACACAGTTGTAGAAGAACTTGTACCGGACTTAATGACCATAGGAGAAATTCAAAAGGTGCTACAAGGGCTTCTAAAGGAAAAAGTATCAATAAAAGATATGGTTACTATATTAGAGTGTCTTGCGGATAACTCAAGAAACACTAAAGATATAGAAATCTTAACGGAATATGTTAGATTCTCATTAAGTAGAACCATATGTAATGATTTGGTAGATGAAGATAATAGAATAATAGCTGTAACAATATCTCAAGACATAGAAAAGATAATAGGAAGTAATATTCAAAAATCTATGCAAGGATCATTCCCAGCTATAAGTCCAGACATTACCACTGAGATATTTAATAGCATTAAAGCAATGTTAGAAACAACTTATTTCCCTACAAATATACCTGTAATTTTAGTTTCACCGAGAATTAGATCAGCTTTCCGTAAACTGATAGAAATGGTATTCCCCAATATTGTAGTATTATCATTAAATGAGGTGCCAAATGATATAGAGATAAGAACTGAAGGAGTTGTGTCCATATAATGATTATAAAAAAGTATATAGCTTCAAATATGAAGGAAGCATTAAATATGGTGGGAAGAGAACTTGGGAAAGATGCTATAATTATTAGTCAAAGAGCTATAAGAAAGCCTGGAATTAAGGGAATATTCTCTTCCAAGGTGGTAGAAATAACAGCGTCAGTTGAGTCTAAAGTTACAGATAGCAATACAAGAGAAGAAGTAAAAAACTTCAATTTACAAGAAAATGGAATGACAAATCATGATGAAAATTCATTAAAAAAAGAAGTTGAAGATATGAAAAATATTCTTAATGCTTATTTAAATTCTCAAAGTGACTTATCGAAGAATGGAAGTAATCAGAAAGAAAAAGTAGCTGAATCTGATTACACAGATGAAATCATAGAAGAATTATGTAATCTTGATATATCAAAAGATATAGCTGTAAATATAGTAAATAGTATTAATTCTAAGGTAGATAAATGCTTATCTAGGGATGAATTAGTTGATAAGATAAAAGAAGAATTAAAAGCTATTATGAGAGTAGATGTTGAAGAAATAAGTGGAACTGTAGCTCTTGTAGGGCCTACGGGAGTTGGAAAAACCACAACTATTGCAAAGCTTGCTGGTAACCTAGCCCTGGTTAAGCACAAAAATGTAGGGCTTATAACTGTAGATACCTATAGAATAGGGGCAGTTGAACAATTAAAGACTTATGCAGATATTATGAACATAAATTTCAAGGTAGTATTCTCTATTAATGAAATGGAGGAGGCTATTGAATCCATGAAGGATTGTGATGTAATACTTGTAGATACAACAGGTAGGAGTAGTAAGAATACAATGCAAGTTTTAGAATTAAAAGCTTTTATTGAAAAAGGAAACGTAGATAATACATATCTAGTAGTTAGTGCTACAACTAAAGGGAAGGATATGGATATTATAGCCAAGGGTTTTTCCAATATTACATATAGGGGATTAATACTTACAAAACTTGATGAGACAGGGTCTTATGGATCAATAGTAAATATATGTAATAAAACAAATGCTCCTATGAAATTTATTACCCTAGGACAAAATGTTCCAGACGATATAAAAATTCCTACAGAAGACGAAATGGTAAAGCTAGTGTTAGGGGAAAGTGGTATATGTTAGATCAAGCTTCAAGATTAAGACAAATGGCAATAGATAAACATTTTTATGCAGAAAGTCATAATAGTAATACAAAGATTTTTACCATAACCTCTGGAAAAGGTGGAGTAGGAAAAAGTAATATAGTTATTAATCTTGCTATAGCACTAAGGAAACTAGGTAAAAAGGTTTTAGTGTTAGATGCAGATTTAGGAATGGGAAATGCTGATGTATTAGTAGGAACCATTCCTAAATACACTATCTTTGATGTGATTTTTAATAATAAGTCAATTAATGATGTAGTAATAAATGGACCTTTAGGAATTAAAATTTTATGTGGGGGTACAGGACTTTCAAGATTAGATGATTTGGACACGGATCAAAGGATGAGATTAATTGAAAAGTTGGGAGAAATCAAAAGCTTTGAATATATATTAATTGATACTGGAGCAGGAATAAATAGAACAGTTATGGCTTTTATTGAATGTAGTCATGAGGTTTTCATTGTAACAACACCAGAGCCAACGGCATTAACTGATGCTTATAGTTTATTAAAAACTGTATGTAACTATAAAGTTAAGGATAGTGCTAAGATTATTGTAAATAAAGTATTAGATGAAAAGGAAGGTAATAATACTTTTAGTAGACTTAATAACTCTGCACAGAAAT
The DNA here is from genome assembly GCF_036646415.1 of Clostridium sp. GTDB lineage: Bacteria > Bacillota > Clostridia > Clostridiales > Clostridiaceae > Clostridium_J. Next base: position 98,117 of record NZ_JAVXMF010000011.1, read on the forward strand.
TTTTAGGAGCTGAATTAGTACACCTGGGAAATGTAGCTGAAGATAGACGACTTGTACAAGCAGTACGTATGCAAAAGCCAGTAATATTATCATTTCCCAAAAGTGATGCAAGCAAGGATATTGAAAGCATAGCGAAAGAATTAGAGGGTATACAATATAGGAATGGGAGTAGTATACAAGGTATATTTAAAAAAATGTTTAATATTTTTTCATAGGAGGAAATTATGGAAACTAACATTACAATGGAAATTAATAATAAACTAGAAGTCTATACAGAAGATAATAAATTGGCTAAATCTATAATTCAAGAAGTCGATAATGACAGTATTTCTATAGCTATGCCAATATATATGGGAATTAATTATCCTCTACTTAAAGGAAATCTTATTGAATGTAATTATAATGACGGAAAAGGAAATATTTATAGATTTACAGCTGAAGTTATAGGAAGAAAATTTGACAGAATTCCTATGATTGTTATAAGTAAGAAAAGTGAACTTGAAAAAATACAGAGAAGAGATTTTGTAAGAATTCCCTTTATAAATGAAATAGGCTATGCAATTATAGATAAGTATAATGAAAGAATGCTCCATGATATAGAGAAAGTTGACTATAAATCAGGAAAATCTCTAGATTTAAGTGGTGGTGGAATGAGGATTAAAATTAAAGAAAGTCTTAATTTAAATCAATTGATAATGATTAAGACTGAAGTTAATAATAAACCTGTACTAGCCCTTGGTAAAGTAGCTAGAATTGAAAATTCACAGGGAGATGAACATGTTTATGGCATGGCATTTAAGTATATTGATAATAAAGTAAGAGAAGAAATAATTAAATTCATTTTTCAAAATATGAGAAAATCAATGAAAACTAAGTAAGGAGGCAAACAACGTGTCAGTAGCTTGTATGTTAGATGTTAGAGAAGAACTAATAAAAAAGAATATACCCCTTGTAAAATATATTGCTTCAAAGATTATTATAGGTAAAAGTAAGTACATGGAGTATGAAGATCTAATAAGTTATGGTATGATTGGACTTATGGATGCTATAAATAAGTATGATGACACTAAAGGAATGAAATTTTCTACCTATGCAGCTATAAGAATAAATGGAAGTATTATTGATGAAATAAGAAGAAATAGTCCAATATCTAAGAGAGCCATAGATAAGCTTAATAGATATAACAAAGTGGTTGAAGAACTTCAAAACAAGCTATTTAGAGAGCCACAGGATGTAGAAGTAGCTGAGCATATGGGGATATCCTTGAAGGAACTTACGGATATACAGGGATATGTAAATTATATTTCAATGATGTCTTTAGAAACTATTTTATTTGGTGACGATGAAGATATGTCATTACTTAACTCCATAGAAGATACCAATAGTCCTTCACCTCAAAAATCCTTAGAGGAAAAAGAGTTACTAGAATATTTAAGAATGGCTCTTGATAATTTAAAGGAGAGGGATAGATTAATATTAAATCTATACTATTTTGAGAAACTAACATTAAAGCAAATAGGACAAGTACTAGAAGTATCGGAGTCCAGGGTTTGTCAACTACATAGTAGAGCAATTTTGAATTTGAGAAAAGAAATAGAAAAGCTTCAATATAATATAGAAGCATAGAAATTAGGTGAATGTATGTATATTTTATTAATAATCATCGGAATAGCATTAATTGCACTGAATATAAAGGCTATAAAGAAAGAAAAAAATAGCTTTAATAGTGCCATGATTAAAGCAGAGTCAGATACTGATGAGGTTGATATGAAGATTATGGAAATGAGAAGTGAATTTGGTAAAACAATTACTGAGCTTCAAAGAGAGATAATGGATTTAAAGAGTAGTTATGACTTAGTTGTAGATAAAGATTTAAAAAGTTCTAAGGACACTAAGGATGAGGAAGAACTATTCAAATATAATGAGGATAAGATTTCAGAGTATACAGAAAATTTTGTTGATAAGGTAAGTTCAGAGTGGGATAAAAAACATGAAGAACATGATAATAAAAAATACATAAATACTTTAGTAGAAACCATAAAAACTTTTGATGATGAAATTCAATTAACAAATCAAAACAATGAGTTAAAAGGTGAAAATAAAGACTGTAATCCTAGAAAAGATGTTGGTACTAATAGCTTGAAGGTTGAGGATGTAAAGGAACTCTTACATCAAGGAATTAGTGATGATGAAATAGCTCAAAGGCTAAATATAGGAAAGGGTGAGGTCTTATTAATAAAAGAATTATATCTAAGATAAAACAATGGATTAATATGTTAAGCGATAGAAAAATTTTATTTGGAATTGGTATTGGAATAATCATAGGAGTGATTTTTACAATGTCTACTAAATTGAACTATAATTTAAGTGATGGAATGATAGAAATAAGAGCAAAAAAGTTAGGAATGAGTTATCCCGAGGATATTAAGATAGATATTAAGGATGGTGTTAATAATGATTAGAGGATTGTATACAGTAGCGTCAGGAATCATTGCTAGTGAAAAGAGTCAAAGTGCAATTATGAACAATATAGCTAATATAAATACAACTGGGTATAAGTCAGAAATATTATCGCTTAAGAGTTTTGATGAAGTATACATATCAAATAAGGATGGACATAACAATACAAGAGCAACCATTGGAACTATGAGCAATGGGGTGAAAATAAATGACCGTACTACTAACTTTTCACAGGGAAATATAAGCGATACAGGAGTGAAAACTGATTTTGCAATTCAAGGAGAAGGTTTCTTTGTGGTTCAAAGACAAGAAGGTAATGGGAGTAAGAATTATTACACAAGAGATGGACATTTTGCCATAGATACATCTGGGTACTTGGTGAACTCAAGTGGAGATAGGGTTCTTGGAAGAAATGGTGGAGGACTAGCACCAATATACATAGGAGATGGAAGCATTTCAGCTGGATCCAATGGTTCTATATCAGTTGATGGTAGGAACCTAGGACAGCTTGCAGTGGTAAATTTCCCAAAAGATAATGAAGGAAATTATACAAATCTTGATACGGTAGCATTTAATTTTTATGATGGAGAAAATCCAACATTTTCAAATAATTCGCATATTGTAAATAGTTCTCTTGAAAAGTCAAATGTTAATGTAGTTGAAGAAACTAATAACATGATGACGATTATGAGAAATTTTGAAAGTAACACTACAGTATTAAAGACCTTAGATTCAACATTAGAGAAAGCAGTTAATGAGTTAGGGTCTGTAAGGTAGATAAAAATTTAAAAGAATAAAAGTGCAAGGAGTGATTTTATGTATGGTATGTTTTATACCAATAGTAGTGCAATGCAGGCACAGCAAAATAAATTGGATATAATATCCAATAATATAACAAACTCACAAACCACTGGATATAAAAAGCTATCTTCAAGTTTTCAGGATCTTTATGTAAGTTCACTTGATAAATTAGGAATTCCAATTTCAAAGGATGCAGATAGTAATTTATATATAGGAACTGGAGTTAAATCTACTGAAGCTGTTAGAATAAGAACTCAAGGCAGCTTAACAAATACAAAGCTTACAACAGATTTAGCCATCGATGGTCAGGGACTATTTAAGGTTTATAAAGCAGATGGATCTGTGGGATATACAAGAAATGGTAACTTTAAAGTTGATGCGTTAGGTACTTTAGTTGATGGTAATGGATATAGACTTTCTATTTTGGATGCAAATGGAAGGGAGCTTAATACTCCTGAGGGCCCTATAAATTTTGGAAAAGATAGCTTTTCAGTGGATGCAGGTGGAGCTGTATCCCTAGAAAACAATGGAAGTACTATAAAGATTGGAGAAATTAAAACTTATAAAACCGTAGGGGATGAGGATTTCATTTCAGTAGGTGAAAATTTATTTGCACCTAAGGACGGAGCTACAGTTATTGAAACTATGGATAGAGATATTTATCAAGGTTATTTAGAAAATTCTAATGTGGATATATCTACAGAAATGACTGATATGATTGTAACTCAAAGAGCCTTTCAATTAAGTTCATCAGCTTTAAAGACTGCTGATGATATGTGGCAAATGATAAATAATTTAAGATGATTTTTGAAAGAATGGAAGAGTTGGCTTTTCCATTCTTTTTTTATACATTGAAACATATAATATATTATAGGAAGGTAGAAAGAAGACTCAAATTATACAAGGGGGGATATAACTTTGGGGGTAGGATATTTATTTGGCTGTTTAATGAGCATATTATTATGGAAATTAGATAGACATAAATTTTTTTGCAAAATTCATAGTAGAATTAGTAATAGGATAAAAAATAAATTCTTTTTACAAATTATATATATACTACTAATAATAATAGTGGGATTATTAGTAATTAATATCTCTGGTAATGAATTAATTAATGCGATTACAGGTTTTTTAGTGATAGAAATAAGTAATACTGAAAGAAAAACTGTGATTAAAAAAGTAGCTGAAAAGATGGAATTTTATAATACCTTATCATTAATAAGTAAATCTTTAATTTGTGGATTCTTGGCGCCAACAATTTACATTTTACTTATAGGAAATGTAGGAGGAATTATATACACATTAATTTATTATATAAATGATGATGAAGACCTAGAATGGTTTAATACTATTTTTAATATACTTAATATTGTTCCAACCCTTGTTGGAGGACTAGTATTATATATTGTATATATTAGTAGAAATAAAACCTTAAAAATAAATTTCAAGGGAGATTTTCTTATAAACCTAATAATTAATCCCCTATTAAATATTTACATTATAGCTGCATATATTGAATCAGTAAATTTCTACTACTATGTAGAAGATAAAGGTGTTCATTATTTGAAAAGCTATGGAGTTTATCAAGGTAAAATTGATGATATATGTATAAAAGATTTTTTTACAATTATATATGGCGTTTGCTTTGTGATTTATATATTATTTTGGATTTATATTAGTAATATGGGACCGATTATTAAAGTATTAGGTAAATAAGAAAAACTCAGTTTGATTTTATATAAATAAATCAAGCTGAGTTTCAATTATTTGATTTGATTAATAACTTCTGAAAGTGGAGGAATAACCTGTTTCTTTCTTGAAACAACTCCGTCAATATAGGCAGTATTATTTTGTAGTTTTACATCAAAGGCTCTAGAGAATACTTCCTTATGTTCACCTGAAACTATAAATAGAGATGATTTTTTAAATATATCTGTAGCCATTAGTAGAAGCATATCAAACTTATCTTGAGAAGCTTTTTCGTTCATAAGAACTTTTAGGTCATCTACTAAAGGTGTGAAACCATCCATATAAGTTGTTGTTATTTGTGAAACTCCAAGTTTAAAAGACCCAATATTAAATACTTTAAAGTCTTGATATAAAAGTTCTTTTGGACTTTTACCCTCTAGTGAAGTTCCTGCTTTAAACATCTCTTGTGCAAATTTTTCTATATCTAAGTCAGCTATTTCTGCAAGTCTTTTTAGAATTAATTCATCTACAATAGTAGCAGTTGGAGACTTTAAAAGTAAAGTATCAGAAATTATTGCTCCACATAAAATACCTGCAACTTTTTTAGATGGTCTAATGCCATTTTCAAAAAATATTGAAGACACTATTGTTGAACTACTTCCTACAGGCTCATTCCTAAAGTAAATAGGTTGTCCTGTTTGAATATCTCCGATTCTATGATGATCAATAATCTCTAGTATGTCAGCGTCCTCAAGACCATCTACTGATTGAGTTTTTTCATTGTGATCTACTAGGATTACCTTTTTTTTCTCCTGAGTAATTAGGTGGTATCTAGAAATACTTCCTATTACAGTACCTTGTTCGTTTAGTACAGGATAACTTCTATATCTGGTTTCAAGCATAATATCTTTAATATCCTCAATAAAGTCATTAGTAGAGAAGGTAATTACATTATGTTTGGTCATAACATAATCTATTGGAATACTTTGAGGTATTAACCTAGCTGCGGTAAAGGAGTCATAAGGAGTAGTTATTATAGTGCATCCTTTTTCTACTGCATATTCAATAATTTTATCAGATGGTGTACAATTGTTAGTTATAATCATTAGTCTACAGTTTCTATCTAATACAAATTCTTGAACTACTTCACGATTTCCACATATGGCAATATCTTCTGCTTCTATTATATTATTACCACTAGGTTCCATCATAGCAACTACAACTTTTCCTTTTAACTCTAGATTTTCATCAGATAGATATACTATTTGAGCTGAAAGAGTTTCAAGAATGTTGTTAAGCTTGGTCTTGCTTTTTGCAAGGACATAATTATCCCAGATGTCGAGGTAGCTAGAAGCTAAGTTTGATACGGATACAATACCTGCAAGTTTGTCATTGGAATAAATAACAGGTAAAGTCTTGATGTTCTTTTGTTTCATTATAGACCATGCCATCTTTAGAGATATATCTGTCGAAATTGGAGCTACAGTATCTATTTCTAAATCCACGATTTGTGGTTTGACTGTTTGGATAAGTTCTGGTAATTTAACTTCAAAGTAATCTAAGATAAATTTAGTTTCTCTATTAATATCTCCTAGCCTGATTGGAATTGCATTAATTTTTTGAGTCTTATTTTTAAATTCTGCATATGCAATTGCTGCACATATAGAGTCAGAATCAGGGTTTCTATGTCCTGTTATATATACTGAGTTTCTCATAAAAAACCTTCCTTCATATTAACATTTTACATATAAATATTTTAAATGTTAATTTCATTTATGTAAAGCTAAATCTTTCATATACTGATGATACACTACATATATTTTAAGGAAAGCTTGTTTACAAATTTTATAAAACACAGAATAAATTATAAAGGGGGAGAAAATGTGAGTGCAAATGAATATAGGGGACTATCTACAAGCGAAATAGAAGATAGGCTCAAGGAATACGGATTAAATGAATTACAAGGTAAAAAGGGAGTATCGCCGATTAAGATATTCTTATCTCAATTCAATGATGTGATAATTTGGATTTTAATGGTAGCTACTTTCATATCAGGGGTTATGGGAGACAAAGCAGATGCTATAACAATTTTAATAATTGTTATAATGAATGCAATTTTGGGTTTTGTACAAGAGTATAAAACAGAGAAGTCGTTAGAACAATTGAAAAAGCTTTCCGCACCTACAGCTAAGGTTATAAGAAATGGTAAAATAGAGGTTATTAATTCCATATATCTAGTTCCAGGAGATTTGGTAATATTGGAAACAGGAGATAGGATTCCTGCTGATAGTCTTTTAGTTGAAGGTAGTAATCTAATGTTAGATGAATCACTTCTTACAGGTGAATCAGTTGGAGTTCATAAAACTCCAGAAGGCAGTGATAACAACATATTCATGGGTACTATTGTACTTACTGGCAAGGGAAAAGCTAAAGTGTATGGAACAGGAATGAATACTGAGATGGGTAAAATAGCTAATATGCTTCATTCAATTGAGGATGAGCCATCTCCATTAAAGGAAAGACTAAATTCCCTAGGAAAGGTTCTAGTTGTACTATGCCTTACTATATGTACTATGGTAACATTACTAGGAATATATAGAGGGGAAAATGTATATGATATGTTCTTATCTGGAGTTAGTCTTGCTGTTGCAGCAATTCCAGAAGGGTTATCTGCTATAGTAACAGTTGCATTAGCTCTTGGAGTTTCTAGAATGCTTAAGAGGAATGCTTTAATTAGAAAACTCCCAGCAGTAGAAACTCTAGGGTGTACTTCGGTAATTTGTAGTGATAAAACAGGAACATTAACAGAAAATAAGATGACGGTGACAGCACTTCTTCATAACGGTAAAGTTCATGATATTAAGGATGAAAAAAGCTTTGATCATGAAATACTAAAAAGAATATTTGTGTATTGCAATGATTGTAATTATAATTATGCTGACCATTCTATAGAAAAAGCATTAATGGGAGATCCTACTGAAACTGCTCTTATAAAAGGTTTTTTCAAGAAAACTACAGATGTGGAAATATTTAATAATAAAGTAGAAAGAGTCTTTGATATACCTTTTGATTCTACAAGGAAAATGATGACAGTAATTGTAAAAGACAAGAATTCAAGAAAGGAAGTTTGTTATGTTAAAGGAGCGCCTGAGCGAGTTCTTGATAAATGCGCTTATATATTAGTCAACGGCAGAATTGAACCACTAACAACTCCTTATAGAAGAAGTGTAGAAAAACTTATTGATGATATGTCCTTTAGAGCTTTAAGATGTATTGCAGGTGCTTACAAAGAAGAGAATCTTATTAAAAGTGATAAAGTAGAGAACAACTTAGTATTTGTAGGAGTAGCAGGAATTATTGATCCACCAAGAAAAGAAGTTAAGGATGCAGTATTAAAATGTAGGGTAGCAGGAATTAAACCTATTATGATAACTGGGGATCATAAAAATACAGCCTTTGCCATTGGTAAAGAGCTAAATATATGTAATGAAAGCAAGGAAGTAATTACAGGTGCAGAACTTGATAGAATAAGCGATAAGGATCTTGAGAAATCTATAGATAATTATAGAATATTTGCTAGAGTTAGTCCAAAGCATAAACTGAGAATAGTAAAAGCTTTTAAAAGCAAAAACAATATAGTAGCTATGACTGGAGATGGTGTTAATGACGCACCAGCAATTAAAGAAGCAGATATTGGAATAGCTATGGGAATATCAGGAACTGATGTAACAAAGGAAGCAGCATCTATGATACTTTTAGATGATAATTTTGCAACAATCGTAACTGCCGTAGAAGAAGGCAGAGTTATATATGATAATATTAGAAAGTTTATAAGATATCTTTTATCTTGTAACCTAGGTGAAGTATTAACTATGTTCCTAGCATCTTTATTCTATTTGGAAGTTCCATTACTTCCAATTCAAATATTATTTGTTAACTTGGTTACTGATGGACTTCCAGCTATAGCCCTTGGTGTTGACCCAGCAGATAAAAATATTATGTATGAAAAGCCAAGACAAAAAGGAGAAAGCGTTTTTGCAAGAGGTTTGAGAGAAAAGATATTAATTAGAGGATCTTTAATTGGAATCTGTACTGTACTTGCATTTTTATCAGGAAAGTATTATGGATATAGTATTGAAATTTGTAGAACTTTAGCCCTTGGAACTTTAATTACTTCTCAATTAATACATGTATTTGAATGTAGAAGTGAAAAATATTCTTTATTTGAAATTAATCCTTTTACAAATATATATTTATTAGGATCAGTTTTAATTTCAGTAATAGCACTTTTACTAATAATATATTTACCAGTATTCCAAATGATATTTCATACCATGCCTATTAATTTAGGACAATGGGCAATAATTATATTCTTCTCAGGAATAATATCATTTATAAATAGTATAGCTATATTTATAGGAAATAAGATTTAATAGGACATGGTAAAAAATGAAGAAATAAAAAATAGCTTCCAAATTGGAAGCTATTTTTTATTTAAATCTTTTGTCTTGCTTTGCTCTTTGAACTTTTTTAGAAGCACCTTCAACAGGAATTAAATCTTTCTTGTTAGTAAGATTCATAACATTCATTATAGAAATATGATCTTTGATTTTCTTGTTTTTCTTCTTTTTTGAATAATCAGGTTTTAAACCTTGAATAACTAAAGAATGTCCTTGAGATATAGGAATAAATAGTGGTTTCTTAAACCATCTCTTTTTCTTATATACACAGGTTGCTATAGTTCTAGCATTATCTTGCTTTACAACTATAGTTACAATAATAGTATTTAAAATTCCTAGAAAAGATTTCTCTACTGTTTTTACAGATAATGCTCTTCCTTGGACTTGGGTTACTCTATCGCCATATTTGTTCATAAATGCATTGGTATACCCTTGTGATAATTTGTCTTTGAATCCCATATGAATAACTCCTTTACATGAAGAATAATTACTAAGTATAATATTAGGTTACATGCGTCAATATCATAATACTACACAGTAACATTATTATATAATAATTAATTTATTATAACAAGTTTTAAAATTATATTTAGTAATTTTTACATTTTTGTTCCAAAACTCGTTTTGTAAGAATATTAATATACTAAATGAGTTTATATGGGAGGGCAGTATGAAAAAAGTTTTAAAACCAAGAGAAGTTTTATATGATTTTAATATTAATGATAATGAAAA
>NZ_JAVXMF010000012.1:0-98857 GCF_036646415.1 Clostridium sp.
TCTTGCTAGGGCTGCACGAACTTCATATTGAGTACAGCTAGGGAACTCTTTCCAGTACTCTTCTATACAAGTATTTTTATTTCCTGATTGTCCCTCTTGCTCAAAGTATCCAATTTGTTGATAGTCTCCTAGCTCTACTTCTCCCTCTATAGGCTTTATTGCTCCCATAAGACTCTTAAGTAATGTTGTCTTTCCAAGTCCATTTGCTCCAACAAGAGCTACTTTTTGCCCTCTTTCCATTGATATATTAAGATGCTTTGTTAGTGGAGTATCGTATCCAATAACTAGGTCCTTAGTTTCGAAGATTACCTTTCCAGCGGCTCTTCCCATTTTAAAGTTAAATACTGGTTTTGGTTTTTCCTTAGAAATCTCTATTCTATCTATTTTATCAAGCTTTTTCTGTCTTGATTTAGCCATGTTAGATGTTGCAACGTTAGCTTTATTTCTAGCTACGAAATCCTCAAGTCTTGCGATTTCAGATTGTTGTCTTTCATAAGCTTTCTCTAGTTGTTCCTTCTTCGCATCATATATTCTTCTAAACTCTTCATAATCTCCAACATATCTACTTAACTTTCTATCCTCTACATGATAGATAAGATTAATTACAGAATTTAAGAAAGGTATATCATGTGATATTAATACAAATGCATTTTCATAACTTTGTAAATATCTCTTAAGCCATTCTATATGAGCTTCATCTAAATAGTTTGTAGGCTCATCTAGAAGTAATATATCTGGTGTTTCAAGTAGAAGTTTACTAAGTAAAACCTTAGTTCTTTGCCCTCCACTTAGTGCCGTTACATCTTTGTCTAGACCTACATCAAGTAGTCCTAACCCCTTAGCAATTTCCTCAACCTTTGCATCTATAACATAAAAACCATTGTTATCTAGCATATCTTGAATAACTGCTGTTCTCTCAAGGGCTTTGGTCATTTCATCTTCATCCATTTCGCCCATTCTTCCATAAAGCTCATTCATTTCAGTTTCTAAATCAAATAGATACTGAAAAGCACCTCTTAGAACATCTCTTATAGATAATCCTTTTTCAAGATTAGCATGCTGATCCATGTATCCAACTCTCACATTGTTTGACCAAATTACTTGTCCATCGTCTGGCATAAGTTTACTAGTTATGATATTCATAAATGTAGATTTACCTTCACCGTTAGCTCCAATTAAACCTACGTGCTCTCCTTTTAATAATCTAAAGGATACATCTTCAAATATCGCTCTATCCCCGAAACCATGACTAATGTTTTTAACTGTAAGTACACTCATTAATTTTCCTCCTATATCCCTGTGACTGTATATTATCTATTAAAACTAATTCTTTAAATCTGCTAATGAAACTATTTATCCTATTTTTCAAGTAGTAAATAGTTGTATATACCTTCAATTTTATTATATTTAGGTATATTACATATATCTAATTTTCATTTTTAATCAGTTTACGTCTTCTAAATTTTTTTAGACCAAGAATATTATACTTTACTCTTCGAAATTTTTCTATGGTAAAAAAATAAAAAAATTATTTGCAAAATCTTCTCCGTAAATTTATACTATAATAAGTTTGAATAAATAATTAACAAATTTAAATAAATATAATATAAAGTTTTATTTAATAGAGTCATATTGTATTGATTATTATGACTAATTGTATTATTAGGAGGAAATAAATGGCTTGTAAATTCTATCTACACAAGGGAAAAGGCAGAAATGCAGAAAATGGTCATCTGTGGGTTTATTCTACAGAGATTGCTGAATTTGATGGTGAATATGTTAATGGTGACATAGTAGAAATATATAATTATAAAGGTGATTTCATAGGAAAAGGCTATATAAACGATGCTTCTAAAATCGCTCTAAGAATTATGACTAGAAACGTTAATGAAGAAATTGATGAAGAGTTTTTTAGAAAAAGACTTACAGCTGCTTGGAATTACAGAAAAAAGGTTATTGATACCTCTAGCTGTAGATTTCTATTTGGAGAAGCTGACTTTGTTCCTGGACTTATAATTGATAAATTAGAAGATTATTATGTTATTCAATCTTTAGCATTGGGAATCGATAAATACAAAGACATCATTGTAAAACTTTTAGTTGAAGAATTTGGAGCTAAGGGTGTTTATGAGAGAAGTGATGCTAAAGTTAGAATTCTTGAAGGCATGGAACAGGTTAAAGGATTCTTAACGGAACCTTTTGATACAATGGTTCAAATAACTGAAAATGGCGTAAAATACTACGTAGATATTGAAAATGGACAAAAGACAGGCTTCTTCCTAGACCAAAAGGAAAATAGAGCTGCTATTCATAAGCTTTGCAAAGATGCTACAGTTCTTGACTGCTTTACTCATACAGGTTCTTTTGCTCTAAACGCAGGAGTTGCAGGTGCTAAATCAGTACTAGGTGTTGATATATCACAACATGCAGTAGATTTCTGCAGACGTAACGCAGAGCTAAATGGCCTTGAAGATACAGTTAAATTTGAATGTCACAATGCCTTTGATGTACTTCGTGAATGGTCCGATGAAGGAAGAAAATATGATGTAGTTATCCTTGATCCTCCAGCCTTTACAAAGTCTCGTACTACAATCAAGAGTGCTACAAGAGGATATAAAGAGATTAACCTTAGGGGTATGAAGCTAGTACAAAGAGGTGGTTATTTTATAACATGCTCTTGTTCTCACTTTATGAATCCTGAACTGTTTAAAGAGACTATTGCAGACGCTGCTAAAGATGCTAGAGTTACACTAAGACAAGTAGAATTTAGAACTCAAGCTCCAGATCATCCAATTCTTTGGAACAGTGATGAATCTTACTACTTAAAGTTTTATATATTCCAAGTGGTTTAAAGAAAATAACCCTATTATCAATAATTTCTATTGATAATAGGGTTCTCTTTTTATTTAAATATAGTATAATAGTTTTATACACGAATATTTCGTATGCCTAATTATTATTCATTACTAATAGATCATAAAATATAATGAAGATACCTTTTATTATATTTTTAGAAATTTAAAAGGAGCTTAATTTATGAAAGATATGACAACTGGCAATGAAGCCAAACTAATAATTAACTTTACCCTTCCTCTACTTATTGGAAGTGTGTTTCAACAACTATACAATACCGTAGATAGTATAATCGTTGGTAGATTTCTTGGTACTGAAGCCTTAGCCGCAGTAGGTACTAGTTTTCCAATAACATTCTTATTAGGATCATTAATTATGGGATTAACCCTAGGTTCTACAATACTTATTTCTCAATATTTTGGAGCTAATGAAATTGACAATGTTAAAAACACCATAGATACCACCTATGTATTTTTATTTATAGCTTCCTTTTTTATGACTATATTAGGGTTAGCTCTTAGTAGTCCAATATTAACACTAATAAATGTTCCTCAAGAAATTTATACTCCCTCAAAAACCTACCTTGACATAATGTTTATAGGACTTATATGCCAATTTGGATATAACTCTGTAAGTTCTATATTAAGAGGTCTTGGAGATTCTAAAACTCCAGTTTACTTTCTTATTTTAGCTTCAATAGTTAACATAGTTTTAGACATTGTATTTATTGTATCCTTTAATATGGGTATTGCAGGCGCTGCATGGGCAACTATAATATCCCAAGGTTTATCCTTTTTTCTCTCTATAATCTATCTTAATAAAAAGCATGATGTATTTAGAGTTTCTATAAAAACCATAAAATTTCATAGAGAAATATTCATAAAAACTGTAAAAATAGGACTACCTTCTGGAATACAACAAATGGTATTCTCTCTTGGTTCTATAACTATGCAAAGTATAGTAAATGGATTTGGAGGTGCTACCGTTGCAGCCTATGCTGCTGCCTCTAAAATAGATAATTTTGCTTCAATGCCAATAATGAACTTTGGTGCTGCTATGTCTACCTTTGTTGGACAAAATATTGGAGCTAAAAAGCTTGAACGTATTAAAAATGGTTTGAAATCCACTCTTATAATGTCCACTATAATTTCTATAATAGTATATTTCCTTCTTAGAAGTTTTTCTCCATCACTTATGAATCTATTCACCACAGATCCAGAAGTTATAACAGAAGGCGTTATATATATTAATACCGTATCACCATTCTATGCTATAGTTGGAGCAATGTTTATTACCACCGGTGTATTAAGAGGGGCTGGAGATTCAATCTTCCCAATGGTAGTTTCGATATTATCTCTATGGCTAATTAGAATTCCACTAGCATACTTCTTCTCTTCTTTCCTTGGTACTAAAGGAATTTGGATGTCAATCTCTACAGCTTGGACATTTGGTATGATTGCAACCTTTATATACTATAAATCAGGTAGGTGGAAGAAAAAATCTATAATAGATGATACTATTGAAGATTTAGAGATAGTATCCTAGTTTGTAGGAATTTTTTATTTCAATAGATAAAAAGTCTTGTGTAAGGTAACCCTCGCACAAGACTTTTGGTCTTTATTAATCCTCTTTCTTACTTTGCTTCACTATTTGGTTCGCATATACACTAGCTCCAGTAACTAAAACACCCTGTATTATTGCATCTACACCAAAGCTCTTCATAACTCCCATGGCTAAGCCTATTCCTATTGGTAGCAATATAATAGGTATATATTTATTGGGCACCTTTTCTGTTCCTCTTAGAATCATACCTATTATATAAAGCACTGGTATGAGTATTAATGCATTCTCTGTAACGTAATTAAAGAATTCCATATTTATTCCCCCTTTATTTATATTATTCAATAATATATATGCTGAGTACTTTATGTTTATAGTTTTACGTCCCCACAATATACCTTTTCTATATTTATTTCCTCATTTATCTTGTTTTTTATAAAATAAAGTATGAATTTGTTGTACGAAAGTTATTGAATTCATATTCTAAAGATGTGAGAATCATAATATACTAATATTTGGTAAAGGGTGATATTATGCAAGGTTTATCTATACTGCGATTTGTTCAAATTGTTTTCTGTTTTCCTATTATAATAATATTTGCTACTTCAAAAATGAGTAGCATTGAGCAAATCATATTTATTGCCTTATTTACGCTATATACTGTGATATACGAAGTCATTTTCTTAACTTTAGCTAAAAAAAGAAGAACTACTAAAAATAGCAGTTCTTAAGTAACATCTTAATTTCATTGATTTTGTTTCTCAACTTACTCCATAGAATATATACGAGAATAAGCTTATCTTTAATATACACTTCTCAAAATATAAGGCTATTATGATTGTATTCTTCCATTCTTATACTCTGGTACCATGTTTATTATATCCTTTGTGAAACAGTATCTTAAATCCTCATAATAACCTAGTTTCTTAAGTCTTTTGTAGTGTAGTGCATCTTTTACAAAGCTTATTATTCCTGGATTGGCTTTATATATATACTCCGAAGTCATGGCCATATCCGTTAGCTCACACTTTGAATCTTCTATAGATTTAATACAATTAATTATATATCCACTAGTTATATAATCATCCATAGAAAACTCTCCATCAGTACCTGCATTTACAAAAACAACATCCTTATCTAATTCCACAAGTTTCTCCGCTACAGCTTTTCCATTTATCATAGCTGCAATGAATATTCTCTCTGCTTCCTCACTATTTTTAATAGCTTTAGTTCCATTTGATGTAGTCATAATAAGAGTTTTTCCTTTTACAACCTCCCCTGTATAATCGAGAGGTGAATTAGAAAAATCAAAGCCTTCTATTTTTAGACCTTGTCTTTCTCCACCTAAAAGACAATTGTGTCTATTCTTATTTGCAATATCTAGAGCATCTTCTATTTCTCTTACTGGAATAACTTTGTCACAACCATTACTAAGAGCAGTTATCATAACGGTCGTAGCTCTTAGTACATCAATAACCACAACTACCTTATTCTTTAATCTTTCTGGTTTAATATCTGCGGCAGATATCATAACATCAATTTTCATTTTTCCATCCCCTTAAGCTTTTTTTTATCCCATGTCTAGCAGCTATAATACTCCTACTTATATAACTGGGAGTTAATAGGCTCTACCACCCTTAATAAGTTCAACTACTTATCTTCTTCATAATATTTTCCTTGATATAGATCTTCTGTCTTTAATTTATTATCTATGGAATTTAATACTTCCCATTTTTTAAGACTCCACATAGGTCCAACTAGTAAATCTCTTGGAGCATCACCTGTAAGTCTATGAATTACCATATCCTGTGGAAGAATGGTTATAGACTTAGTTATTAAATCAATATATTCATCCATTTCTAAAAGCTTAAGACTTCCATCCTTTAAAAGTTCTTCTAGCTTTGTATTTTTAAGTACATGTAAAAGATGCATCTTAACACCCTTTATTGGTAGCTTTGAAATATATTTTATAGTGTTTAACATATCTTCTGTTGACTCTCCAGGAAGACCAAAGATTACATGAGCAACCACATCTATGTTTCTTCTTTGTAATTCTTCTACTGCTTTTCTAAACACATCTAACTTATATCCTCTATTTATTAAACTTGCTGTTTCATCATTACTAGTTTGAAGTCCAAGTTCTACCCAAGTGTATGCTTTCTTTGAATATTCCTCTAATAAATTCAATACATTCTCATTTATACAATCTGGTCTTGTAGCTATAGCTAGACCCACTACATCCTCTTCTTTTAAGGCTTCGTCATACTTTTCTCTTAAAACTTCTATGGGTGCATAAGTATTTGTGTAAGCTTGAAAATAAGCAATATATTTTCCATCTTTCCACTTTTTGTTCATCATTTCTTTTATATCTCTGAATTGCTCAGTAATTGATAAAAGCCTATTTCCAGCAAAGTCACCTGAACCTCTCTCAGAGCAAAATATACATCCACCTTTACTTATAGTTCCATCTCTATTGGGACAAGAAAATCCCCCATCTAATGATATCTTAAAGGTCTTTTCTCCGTTGAATTTTCCTCTTAAAAAATAGTTTAAACTATGATATCTTTTTCCATTAAAGTCTGTCTTCATATCTTTACTCTAGATATCCTATATTCTTATTAATAGGATTTTTCTAGAGATACCTCCTTTTATTTTTATGGATATGGTTTAAATCATTGTTTAAATTTACACCAATACTATCTGAAGGAAGATAATATGATGATCTATTTAGCACTGATTTAAAATATATACACTTTTATTAACCTTTAGTTTTAAAATTCACTTTCATACTATATAAAGTTTAACTCTTTTGCTTATTAAAATCTACAATGGCATTCAATATTTAAGAAGCGAAACTTCATTGTATTTACCTTAATTATTACTGCAATGCTATGTACTAAGGAATTTCGTAGTGTTAAGTTTTTATATGTTAATTTCATTACTATATCAGATCAAATTTCACAAGAACTAATGTAGAAAACAGCGCTTTTAAGAGCACTTTCTTGTTTTTTCCTTATAATTTTCACACTCAACTATCCATATGGTATATTTTATTAACATTAGCATTGATTTGTGTAAACATCCTATGAATAAACTGTAAAGCTGTGTAGAATTATATCGATAATTAGAATGTATAACTAATTGTTTATACTGAAATTAAATTGGATTAATATTTAGATTAATATTCAAATTGAAAGGTGGGTGAGAAACCGACAAGTTAAATTTTTCAAATTTTCAAACAAACCGAAGTTAACTTGGCGGCATATAATGAAAAGTATCAGACTAAAACTAACAGCTATGTTTATCCTACTAATAACTATTCCTCTACTTACATTAGGATTAGTATCTTATTCAAAATCTAAAAGTATTTTAGAACAAAACTTAATAGCTACATCAAGTGAATTGTTAACTCAAGCTGAACAATCAATTAACTATTATACTAATGGCTATGAGGAAAGCCTTACAGAACGGGCTATAAACGATATCGTTCAACAAATATCATCAAAACCTGGTTCTTCAGCAATAATGATTCAGGATTTTAAAAAATATGCTGAAAGCCATCCAGAAATTTTAAGTATTTATTTTGGTACGGAAACAAAAGCTACTTATTTATATCCCCAAGTTGAATTACCATCTGATTTCGATCCTACACAAAGACCATGGTATATAGATACTGTAAAAGAAAATAAGGTGCATTGGACAAACCCTTACGTAGATACAGCCACAGGAAAGCTTGTAATAACAGCTGCTATACCTGTTTATAATTCATTTGACAATAATACTTTAACCGGTGTATTAGCGATTGATATTCCTTTAGAAACTATATCAAATAATATAACCTCAATTAAAATAGGAGAAACAGGATATCCTTTTTTAGTTGCAAAAGACGGAAATCTTATTGCTCATAAAGATGCAAGTAGACTATTAAAACCAGCTGGTGTTGATGAAATCAAAAATGCTATTGAGCAGAAGAATTATGAACCTCTAATATATTCTCTTGAAGAAAATGGTGTAAAGGTAGAAAAATTAGCAGTATTCCATAATACTAAGAAACTAGATTGGACTATTGTTGGAACCATGTATACTAGTGAAATAGATACGGATACCAAAGTAATATTGAACAGTCTTTTATTAATAGGTTTAATGTCTTTACTAATAGCTATTGGAATTTCCTTAGGATTTTCTAAAACTATAACTAAACCAATTAATCTGCTTTTGAAAGATATGGAACAGGTAAAGCGAGGAGATTTTTCTATTAGAGCTAATATAAAATCTAAGGATGAAGTAGGAAAATTGGGTGCTGGATTTAATGTGATGTTAGGAGCTGTGGCAACTCTTATTAGTAATATTCAATTGGTATCTCAAGAAGTAAGTATGTCATCACAAAGCTTAGCGTCAAGTGCAGAGGAAACTAGTGCTTCATCGGAAGAGGTAACAAAAGCCATTATTGAGATTGCTACTGGTGCTTCAGAACAAGCTAGTGATTCTGAAAAAAGTACTTATCTTGCTAATAATTTATCAGATAAATTCGCTGATTTAGAAAATAGCACAAATGAGATTGATATAGTTACTAAAGAAGTAACTGATGCTAATTTAACCGGAGTACGAGTTATTACTGAATTGCATTCAAAAACAAAATCAAATGAAGAAGCTATTGATAGAATTGAAAGTGCTATTATAGAACTTGATGGAAAAACAAAAAGCATTAGTTCTATCCTTGATACTATTTCTTCAATATCACAACAAACAAATCTGCTTGCTTTAAACGCTTCAATAGAAGCTGCTAGAGCTGGAGAAGCTGGAAAAGGATTTACTGTAGTTGCTGATGAAATACGAAAATTAGCCGAAGGTTCTAGGAGTGCAACTTATGAAATACAACAAATTATTGTCAACATTCAGAAGGATAGTAACAATACTGTAAATATAATGAGTGAGGTTAAAGGAATAGCTTCTGAACAAACTGTCGCAGTTTCTGAAGTAAATTCTTCTTTCGATAAAATTTCCAACTCGGTAAAATCAATTACAGATAAGATTGAATCTATCACTAAATTTGTTAAAGAACTAAATACAGATAAAGAAAATATTGTTGAATCAATTAATAGCATTTCTTCAGTATCTCAACAAACAGCTGCAGCAACTGAAGAAATAACTGCCTCAATGGAGCAGCAAAGTTCAGCTATTGATGAAGTAGCAAATGCTGCTGATTTATTAAATGAATTATCTTTAAAACTTGAAGGTGAAATAAGTAAATTTAAAATTTAACCATAACTACAGAATGCATCTGATTATAACTATAATGCTATGTACTGAATAAGTTCATAGCATTATTTTTTTAGTTTTTTACATATTTTCTTACTAACTCTATATAAATATACAAGCTACTATTATTTTGGGGGGATATTCTTTGAAAGATCTTAAATTAGTTTTTCAAGCCGCTACGGTATTTATTGGTACAATTGTGGGTGCCGGTCTTGCATCTGGTCAAGAAATAACTCAATTCTTTTCCACTTACGGTTTCTCGAGTTTCTATGGACTTATAATCTGCGCAGTATTCTACATAATCGTAAGTTCAATTATAGTCTCTGTAAGTCTACAATATAAATTAGGTTCATATACTGACTTTATTAACCTAGTAAGCCCTGGATTTTTCGGTAAAATCACAGATTACCTAACTAGCTTTTTCTTAGTATCTGGAGCTGCCATAATTTTAGCTGGTAGTGGTGCTCTACTTTATCAACACTTTGGAATTCCAAAGTTTGTTGGTGTTATATTAATGGCTATTGTAACTCTAATTACTTTGTTAAAGGATACTAAAGGACTAATCACCATTAACTCTATTATTGTTCCTAGCTTAACAACAATTGTTATTACAGTATTTGTACTTCATATTATATTCTCAAAGAATACTATGACTATAGAATTTATGAAGCAAGCTCCTATAAATAAAAATCTATTTTTTGAAAATCAGTGGATTGTCTCCGCATTCTTATATGCTGGTTTTAACATGCTCTCCTGTAGTGGAGTTATAGTTCCAATCAGCAAAGAGATAAAGAAAAAACGTGTTTTAATTATAGGATTAATTATTGGAGCCCTAACCTTAACTCTTCTTGCATTTTTAATTAACTCAATGTTAATTGCAAATACACCTGAGATTTTTAGATTTGAGATACCACTACTATTTGTAGCAAGTAAGTTTACTCCACTAATTCAAATACTTTTACTTTGTGTAATTTGGTGCGAAATGTTCTCTACTGAGGTTTCTGATATCTACAGTGTTGGAAAAACCCTTGAAAATAAATATAACATTCCTTATAAAAGAGGAGCTGTGCTTATTCTCCTAATCGCCATTCCAATATCACAAATAGGATTTAAGCAGCTTATAACATTCCTTTATCCTGGCTTTGGAATAATCAGCTTAATATTTATAGCTCAATGCATTATTTTCTACTTTAAGATGAAAAAGTCATGTTGATAATAGAAATTATCTTAGACACTTCACTTTTCCCTTAGCTTTAATTATACTTATATAAGATGAGCATAGTCTGTTATGCTCATCTTTTTTTAAATTAGGTTATGTTTTAAGTTACTGTTGAAATTCACATCATTATTATACTAGGGATAATAATATGATGTCATACTCAGCAGCAATTTAAAACAAAGCCTTAAATTAAAGTCTTAAGGAGATAGTTATGAAAGATTTAAACATTCTTAGTAATTGTACTGTATGTGCTAGAAATTGTGGTGTTGATAGAAATTATGGAAAGATGGGTTTTTGTAAAAGTGGAGCTACCGTAAAAGTAGCTAAGGCCTATGGTCATATGTGGGAGGAACCTTGTATCTCTGGAAGCAAAGGCTCTGGAACCGTATTTTTCTCAAACTGTAATCTAAGATGTGTATTTTGCCAAAACTACGATATCAGTCAAGGAGATAAGGGGAAAGAAATTTCAATAGAAAGACTTAGTGAAATATTCCTTGAGCAACAAGCTAAGGGATATCATAATATAAATTTAGTTAATCCTACTCACTACATACCTCAAATCATTTCTGCATTAGATATTTCTAAAAAGCTAGGGCTTCATATTCCTATAGTCTATAATTCTAATGGATATGAAAATCTAGAAATCATTAAAAATCTTAAAGGTTATGTGGATGTGTATATTCCTGACCTTAAGTATTATAATGATAAATACGCTATAAAATATTCTTCTGCTCCTAATTACTTTAATATAGCTTCAAAGGTTATTGAAGAGATGGTAACACAAATTGGAGATCCTATATTTAATGATGATGGAATAATGATTAAGGGAGTTATTATACGCCACCTTATGCTTCCTGGGCTATTATTTGATTCAAAGAAGATTGTAGACTACATATACAAAATCTTTGGTCATAGAGTATTTTTAAGCTTAATGAATCAATATACTCCTATGTTTAAAGCTTCTGAATATCCTGAGATTAATAAACCACTTAACCCTAAACATTATGATTCCCTTATAGATCATTGCGTTGATTTAGGTTATAAGAATGCCTTTATACAAGAATCAGGTAGTAACTCCACTATATATGTGCCTAATTTTAATTTACAGGGAATATAAATAGGCTTCTAAGACACTTATCAAGTATTACTTGTGATATATATGACATATTATTTATATTAAATATTAAAAGACATTCACAAAACCTGTGAATGTCTTTGTTGTTCTATATGTTATTTTAATACTAACTTCTCTAATGTTTTCACACTCTCAAATTTAAGATTAAAATCCCCTAAAGATACTTATAATTTTTTATTTTTCATATCTATTTAATTGTTCATCAAAGTAAGTAGATATTCTTTTAATTTCACCAACTGCAGTAGTAAGTTCCAACATTTCCTCAGTGTAAGTATTCACACTTGCACTTACCTCTTGAGATGACGCTGAATTTTCTTCGGCTATAGCCGCTAAGGATTCTACACTCTCATACATACCTTCTATGGCACTAACTTCTCTTCCTAAATCATTTATAGTTACAATCATAGATTCAGAAACTTTTTCAACGGCACCACTTGTAACAGAGGTTATACTTCTTATTCTATCTAATCCATCGGTTTCCTTCTGAAGTGCTACACATTGTTGATCTATGCTATCTACTGTAAACTTAATATCACTTGCAAACTCTTTTAAGTTTAAATTTATTTCTTCTACAGCACTCTTTGTTTGTTCAGCTAATTTTCTTACTTCTTCTGCAACTACAGCAAATCCTCTTCCATGCTCTCCTGCTCTAGCAGCTTCTATAGAAGCATTTAAAGCTAAAAGATTAGTCATATCAGAAATCTGAGCTACTATTGATACAATGTTTGTAATATCACTTGCCTTATTATTTAACTTTATTCCTGTTTCTTTTACATCTTGGAACCTATCTAAAGTAAGCTGAATATTATCGCTTACAGTTTTTATCTCATCAAAGCCCTTGTTAATCTTCATTATGGTATCTTCCATAGCTATCTTATTTTCATTTTCACTATTTACAACAGTGTTTAAAGCTCTAATATTATCATTTAATCCCGCAGCTACACTTTCTGTATTATGAGCTTGATCTACACTTGTATCTGACATTTGCTCTACAACTGTAGCTATCTCTTTAGAAGCACCTTCCATATTATCAGATATAACACTTATCTTATCAAGATAGTTAATCATTTCATCAACAGTTCCCTTAACTTCTAAAAACTCTTCTGAAATGCCGTTTGAATTATTTTTTAAAAATTCATATAAATCTTCAAATACATCCTTAGTACTTATTTCACTTTCTTCTACCGAAGCTCCACTTTTTATTTGTTCTCCTAATTCCAATATAGCCTTGGTTGGTTTTAATAGTAAGCCTGTACCAATAAATGTTGCCACTGTTGATAGTGCCGTTATTCCCATTACCTGAATAATATTATCAAATCCAAGTATCACCATAGAACCTATAAGGGTTACAATAAAAGTAACTATAGATGCTTTTGCTGAAACAGATTTTATAAATCCTAGTGATAAAACTTTATTGAATATATAATTTTTCTTGTTACTAATTTCTTTCTCAAAAGTAATTTCCACCTTCATCACATCTCCTGATTTCTCTAAAGTTTTGAATTCAAACTTTTCATTATAATAATCGAAGGTTCCCTCTAACATACCTAGAAAATAATCAAACATTTTTCTCTTTGACGAATATGTCATTACAGCTTTATTCTTTCCTGTTTGAACAATACCTACTAAAGGTGGCTTAGCTCCTTTAATCTTTTTAGTTATAGATATATGTATGTTATAAAGAGATTTCAAAAATCCGTATGCATTATTTTTATGGAAATACATTGGATATACGCTAACAAAGGATTGTATATTATCCTTACCAATCTTATTCCATAACTCATCCTTTGGTATATTTCCTAATTCTGATAACTTAACTATGAATTTCTCTATTATATCATCCTTTACTTCTTCCATTGGAGAAAAAAGCTTCTTACTATCCCATCCAGCATAATTCATTGCCTTATCTACTTCTGAGTCATTGTATAATTTTCTACATGTGTTTATCCATACTGATACTACTGTGCCCTTCATAATTATCCTCCACTCCTATTAATGTTCTATACTATATGGTTCTTTACTGGTAATGTAAAGTAAAATTTCACTCCTATGGCAGTATTCTCAGCTCCACATTCTCCCATGTGTAAATCTATTATATTCTTTACAATAGACAACCCAAGACCAGTTCCCCCATCTTTTCTATTCCTAGACCTATCTACTTTATAAAATTTGACCCATAGCTTATCTAATTCCTCATCCTTTATAAATTCCCCTGTATTCTCAAAGGACACTTGTATTCCACTATAATTACTATATATCTCCACAAATATACTTCCACCAATATTAGCATGTCTTATAGCGTTTGTGAGGAAATTTGTTATTACTTGTTCAATTTTAAATATATCTCCATAAACCTTACTATGCTCAAGCTTCATTTTTACATTTATGTTCTTATTATCGATACTATAGTGTAATTTCTTTACAACATTTTTAATTAAATTATCAATATAAAATAATTCTTCATCAAGTATCATCTTTCCACTCTCTAAGGAAGATAACTGCAGCATATCCTTAACTAAATTACCCATCTTATTTGATTCTTCTATAATTACATCTAGAGATAAATCTATATTATTCTCTAAAAAAATCCCATCCTTTATTCCCTCTGCATAACCTTTTATTAACGTAATCGGAGTCTTTAATTCATGAGATACATCCGCAATGAATTCCTTCCTCATATTTTCAATTTGTCTTTCTTTATCAATATCACTTTGAAGATTTTTGTTAATCTCCTTTAGTGAAGTCAATGAAGATTCTAAGTTTGACCCTAGAAAGTTTAATGTATCTCCTAAATTTCCAATTTCATCCTTAGAAGATACCTCACATTTTTCACCGAAATCTAAATTACTCATCTTTACAGCTACCTTATTTATTACTCTTAAAGGCTTTGTGATTATTTTTGAATACATAAGAGATAACACAACTATTACTACAATTGCTCCTATATAAAAATACTTATAGAATATCCCTATTACCCCCATAGCTTCCTTTACATGTTGTAATGATGTAAATCCTATAATTATATTATTTTGGTCCATAATTGCAGAGGCTAAATATTTAGTATCTCCCCCTTGAGCTGTAAAGGAAATCGTCACTTGCTGTGATGATAATATTTTAGCTAGTAGATTTGAATCTGACCTTATAGTTTTAATTATGTAGTTAAAAATTTCAGTATTCTTACTATCAATGAGCTCTGAATTAGTCTTAAAGGTTATTATTACATTGCTCTGTGGATTTACAACTCCTATTGATGTATTATAGTTACTCTCAAATAGCTTAATGCTCTCTATTATTTCACTTTCATCCTTAGCACTATTAAGAGTATCCTTAAACTTAATTACATTATTTTTTATATCTGTTTCTTTTTTATCATCATATATTTTCTCAAACAACATTCTCTGACTTATAAGAGTAATAGTTAAAAATGTAATAAAAACTATGGTAGTCACAAAAAACATCTTCATTGTAATATTATTTTTTATAGCTTCTTTTATTTTAGTAGATATCTTTATAAATTTATTCATACTACACCTCTATTTTATATCCAAATCCTCGAACTGTTACTATGATCTTGTTCATTTTCTTTAACTTTTCTCTAAGCCTTTTTATACTAGTGTCTACCACTCTTATATCCCCTTCAAAATCATAGCCCCATATCTTAGTAAGTATTTGCTCTCTTGTAAGAACTATATTTTTGTTTTTCAAGAGATATATAAGCAAAGAAAACTCTGTTGGTGAAAGGCTTATATCTTCACCCTCAACACTAACCCTATGTCCCTCTTCCTCAATATAAAGATCTCCTATAGTTTCCCCTGAAGAATTGTCTACTTTATCTCCATATGTCCTTTTTACTAAAGCCTTAATCTTTGCCACTAACACCTTAGGGCTAAAGGGTTTATTCTCATAATTATCCGCACCAAAACCTAATGCTAAAAGTTTATCTTCCTCTTCATCCTTAGCACTAAGCATAACTACAGGTGTTACCCATTTATTTCTTATAATCCTTAATGTATCAAATCCATTCATAATAGGCATCATTATATCTAACACTACTAACTGTATAGACTCCTTCTCCATAATCTCTATAGCTTCTTCACCATTGGCACTATGAAATACATTAAATCCTTCTTTTCTTAGATATGCCTCTAATAGCTTTCTAATATTTTCCTCATCATCAACTAATAATATATTTATATCATTCATAAGCGTAACACCTCATTCCTATTTCTTACTTCTAAGTATACCTCATTTTGTCAAAAAAATTATACTCTAAACTTCATATTATCTTCACTAATCATTTCGGAACCTCGATTTCCTAAAAGCTCTGGTTAATCGAAAATAAAAAAAAGCTCGCAGTATTTGCAAAGCTTTTGTGTGGAAATAATAACTAGTTATTACAAAAGGATATTACTCTGATATATAGTCCTCAACAGTTTGAATTACATTTTCTCCATTTATATACAATGGAGCTATTACACATATATCCTCACTAAAAATAATCTGATAATTTTCAAATTCATATATCTTATTATTTTCTTCATTTACTAATTTTAAATGTTTAGTCATATCCTTTAGTGACATCTTACCCTTTTCAAATGCATCTTTTATTTCTATTGGATTTGCAAAAAAATCAATAAAATATGCTTCTTCTAATTTGTAAGTATATATCTTATAATCATCATACTCTCCAATAAAATCGATAGTTTCGTTATCATTTATACTTATACATAGATTATTGCTTACTGCTTTATTATTATACTGTTGATGATATGTCCAGGTTAGTGTTATAACCAGGCCTGTAAGTAACAATGCACATATAACTGATATAATAATTACCGACTTAACTATTGCTGAATATTTCTTCTTGCATTTTCCAAAATACTGAACTTCATGTATATTATCTTGTCTTTCTTTATCTGAAACAGATAGTGGTTTGCTCATCTGTTCATATTCTTTATTACAATTTACACATGTCTTCAAATGATCTTCTATATCTTCACATGTTTCATTACTTGTCAATTTATCAACATAACTTGGCAATAAATCTTTTACTATATAACAATCTAATTTCATTTCATCAGTCTCCTTCCATTAGCTTCTTTTTTGCCCTATAAAATGTTACCCTTGCACAATTTTCTGATTTCCCTATTATTTCACCTATTTCTGCAAAAGATAAATCACTGGAAATTCGCAAATAAATAACAATATACCTTTTTCCCATGGGTTCTATAGTACTCTTCAATATCTTCCACATTTTCACCGCCTAATACTAAGTCAGCAAAAAACAGTTTCGTTACACCTAGTATCTTATCTTCTTTCATCTACAAATGTATGACTATTATAAAATTGATTTACATTGTGATTTTAACATATAAATACACACACGTTGGAACATCAAAAAAACCTTTGTAAGCGCTTATGTTTACAAAGGTTTTAATAATAATTTATTGTGCATTTTGATTACACTCAACAATATTGGTCCTAATACTTGTTGTTTCATTAATCACTCCTACTTTCAAGTCTAATATGATTATAAAGCTTAAATTTGTCATTAATAAATACTTATGATTCTATCTTTCTTAATTTAATAAAATCCTATAAACCTCGTAATTCCATTCCATATAGTACCTATCGCTTTCCTGTTTATGTAAGCCATTAAGTAGATAATAACTAATAAGTCAAAGATATGAAGGATATTTTGAGTTGGTTCCTCAGATAGTAGCGCTATCTAAGGAGCCTGTTGACGCAGTATAACACAAAATAGTCAGGATACTGACTTATTTATTTTTTGAAGATGCCTAACTACAATATTTCAATATAGTTAATTTCATAATTTAATTTATCTGCTATTATATATATTGTAAGTAATATTATAAAAGTAAAAATTCCAATAAGAAGTGAACGTATAATTTTTTTCACAACTGACTTATAAATGAAATAAAATATCTATTACATATTTAATAATTCCGCAACGCCAACTTCTATAAATTCCAATTCCTAAAAATATTGCACCAACTATCGTTAAAATTATTCCTAATGTATCACTTGTACCATCTTGAAACGCAAAATAAAAACATCCTATTGCGATAGCTATAAATGCTAAGCATGATATCTCTTTCTTCATAATACTCTACCTTCCTTTCAACTATGTTCCACTTAATATAATTTTTTTAATTTCACTGCTACTTTTAAAATTATTATTAAACTCTTGAATTTCACCATTTTTCAATAATAATATTTTATCACTTATTTCTTGTGCAATATCCAACATGTGTGTAGAAATAATAATTGTATTTCCTCTCCTTGTATACTCTCTTACTACGTTAATCATGGCATCCGATGCTATAGCATCAAGTGAAGTAAACGGCTCATCCAAAAGTATATATTTGTAATTTAATAAAAATGCCATGATAAGAATTAACTTATGTTTCATCCCAAGAGAATAAGTAGAAATAGGATCTTTTATTTTTTCTTTCATTAAAAGCATGTCTAATATATTAGAGTATCTAGAATTATCTAGATTAATTTTTTTTAAACTTAGAATCAAGCTTATAAATTCATATCCAGTTAAATACTCATAAAATTTCATTTCATCGTGCACATACAATATCTGATCTTCAAAGTTGCTAAGGTTAATATTACAAGTTAAATCTCCATTTAATATCTTAAATAATGTGGTCTTTCCAGCACCATTTACACCTAGTATTATAGTTAAAATAATAAAATACTTACTTTAAATTTAAGGTATGCAGTAGTTGTTCATATAAGAAAGATTTTGAGTTTGTGAATAATTTGGGTTAAAGCACTGCATAAAAAATCCAAACCCACAGGATTACACTTATTTTAACAAAAGCAAAGTAACTTTTCACAAATATTGTTATACATTACTTTATTAAATTGAATTATTTTATCTTGTTTTCATTGTCTTAAATGTTCTTATTATTTCTCAAACGTTTTTAACTAACCGGTCCTCTTAGTATAATTAACACCCAAATCCAAATCTCTTTACTTAAGTATTTACTACTATTTCTTTTACCATCTATCTCTTTCATAATTACATCCCCTTAAGTTTATTATCATCAGTAACATACTCCTTTTTCAACTCTATCCATAATCAAAAGCAACCTACACTTTTATAATTGAAGGTTGTCTATTATATTCAATATTTATTGTTTGAAAACTGTTACTTTGTGCAACACTAAACCTTGCTATTTATGTTTAAAGCTTGATTAATTTTATTTTAAAAATGGGAAAGATTAAAAAATAAATAAATAAAGTGCAATGAAAATAATAAAATTTACTATATACAATTAACAACTTGTTACGTTTACTTTTTATCTTGTAATAAAAAGTACTAATAGTCTGATTATTATCACTAAAGATAGCACAATTAAGGTTACAAAGTAAATCGGTAAAAATACCATTTTAATACTTTCCATTAATTTTACACTGGTGGCAAAGTACCCTCCAAATATTATATACATTAATAGAAAAAATGATATTCCTGGCATAAAAAGCACTTTTAAAACTTTATCATTTTTAATTTTATCCATAACAATTATCCCCCCCCTATATCCGGTATAAACACTTTACACTCCCTATACGGTGAACCTATTCCCCTTAAAATCATTAAACACTTTAGTACGTTCTGTAGAAATAAATGATGGCTATCTGTTCATATGATTTATATATATTTCGCTAATTCGTTTTCGCCTACTAAAATATCTAGGCAAACTTTGAGCTATTTTTTCATGCTTAACTCTTGTTTCTGTTACCATTCCTACTGTTAATAATGTATTGAAATGTACTGTTCCACTCTTTTGTGCAACTATTTGCTACTACTCTTTACTCTTTTCTAAAGTAGCTTTTTGTTTCCAAATTTGATTCCAATAAGAATAGTGAATATTATCGCTAAAATTAATGCCATATTACTAGAAAAAATCTTGTTTAAAATAAAACACATGACCATTCCAATAAAGAATAATATAATGCTTGTAAAAAATATAGATTTTGTCATGATTTTAACCTTAAAGTCATTGTACTCATTTTTAATTCCCCCTATTATTTCTTTTGAAATTTCCTATCAATGTAATCACAGCATAACACTAAAATTGTTATGGTTATAATAATAGAAATATATTTCATTGCACCCTTTGATAAAAGTCCATTAGTTAAGATATCAATTAATATGTATATAAATAGTGCTACAAATAAAACTCCAATTCCTATTAGTACCAGTCTTAAAGATTTTATTATGTTTCACCTCCCCATTCTACTTATAACTAAAATAACCATTAGGAAGTCAACTCTTTGTAAATATAATTATTTTTGTATATATACCCTTTAATTGACGTGATCAACTAAATAAAGTTTATAATGAATAATATTAGTGTTAAGCCAAAACAGGTAATCATAGTACTAATAATTATTACTGATCTATACTTAGCATCAAACCTTCTTTTTCTATCAATTTTTTCTTTCTTTATATTGTATTTTTCATTTCTAGTTTCAAAATATTTAAGTAGCATAAATATTATTAAAAACACTATAAATTTTGATACCCCAGAAACTCTATTATGAAATGATAGAAATTTACAATTAAATAAATATCCAAAAATGCCCATTATAAAAAAACAAATAAATCCAAGCAAAAACATGTAGGTCATTTTATCTTTATACTTTTTTATTTTTTCTAAATTCTTTTCATCCAAGTTATCTATTTCAGTATTTATATGCTTCGTAAACATAAACTCACTATAATAATTAATTGTTAATATACAAGATATTATTACACTAAGTCCAGATATAAAATTTAACATTGCTTAATCTCCTTATCAAATATAATTTATAGTAGCTACAGCATACTTTATATATAATGATATTAGTACACTGTAGCTTTAATATATTATTTTTTAATGTTATCTTGCTACATAGTCAAAAAGATTAACTGAACCAATGCCCTTTGTAACAACTGAAAAAGTTCTATACCTATTTAAATATGTGCATGCTAGTGCAATTTGCGCAGCATTATAAACTAATGTTGCATACCCCCAAAGTCCTGATACACAAGCTTTTAATGCTTTTTTTGCAGCAAGTTCTGTTACCGTCCATAAAGTTCTTACTGAAGCATAAACAGCACCCGCTCCTGTACCAAGGCCTAATATAGCGTGAAACAATCCAGTAAGATCGTAATATCTTGACACTGATGTGCTTCCTCCATCAACATATTCCATTTCATCTCTGTCAATATCCACATAACTATTTGGTAATTGTAATGCGTATTCTCTTTTTAATGCAAATGCGCTCATTATTTTTCCCCCGTATATATATTTATTTTAAAAGAACTACAAACTTTTGTAAAGAATTAACAAACACTTAATTAATTTGCGCGCTGTGCTTATTAACCTTCACTTAAATCTAAATTTCTTTTAATGCAAAATAATTAATTAAACTTAATCCCAATTAACTCTAAGAAATACTTCATATAAGTTATCTTTTCATACTTAACTCTTGTTTCTGTTACCATTCCTATTGTTAAGTTAACTTTTTCGCCCTTAGAATCTTCTAGATAAGTTCTATCTGGTTTAACCTTCACCTTGAAAAATACATTTCCTTTTTCATTATCAATAGTTGCCTCTTCATCAATGCTCGTTACCTTTCCAGGTATTGTTCCATATTCTGATTGTAATAAACCTCCTACTACTAGAGATACTTCATCCCCTATATGGATTCTTGGTCTATCACTAGATGGCAACATTGTTTCTATGATTAAATCTTCTTCCTTACTGGTTATTGTCCCTATTAAATTTCCACCTTGAAGTACCATTCCTGCTGTTACGAGTGTACTTAGATGTACTGTTCCACTTTTTTGTGCAACTACCTGATACTGGTCTTTACTCTTTTCTAAAGCATCCTTTTGTCCTATTAGCTTAGAAACTTCTAATTCATATTGATTTTTCTCATTTGTAAACTCTGATATAGTCTTAAAGTAATGCTGATCAGATTTATTTTTTTGGGTTTTTACAAACTCATCTATTTGCTTTTGCTCATAGCCCTGATCCTTTAATGCTTTTTTATCTACCTCAAACTCTTTTCCTGCATAATAAGCTGCATTTAGTTTATTATAAAACTCACTTTCTATATCATCATATCTATCAAAGTAATTAGTCCCATTTGTTGCATTTTCTTCAGCTTTCTTTAATAGTTGAATTTTATTATTATAAGTGTCTATTTGTGAATTTATCTGCTCTAGCTGAAGGTCTGTTTCTAGACTATTTGTTGTGAAAAGAATATCTCCTTCAATTACTTCAGTACCTTCCTGTATAAAAGCCTCTTTTATTTCTCCTGAACCTTTAGTCATAATATGAGATTTATTCTCAGAAATCACTAACCCTTGTCCCTTAACCATATATGTCTTCACAGAATTATTTGCCCATATAAGTCCAATAGCGATTAATGATGTAACTATTAAAATAATATAATTCATGAAAGCTGGTGGTTTTTTATCGTAAAGTATCTTACTATCAGTAATTTCATTTAAGTTATATACTTTCAAGTAATCCTCCACCTTTCGCACATTCCATAAATACATCTGCCACTATATTTTCTTCTTCCTTCTTAACATAAACAGTATAAGAATCACCCTTTAACTTAATATTATTCTCAAAGGCATGTACCCCCAACTTTTGATAAGCAAATTGGAGATTTTCTTCTTTTT
The DNA here is from genome assembly GCF_036646415.1 of Clostridium sp. Taxonomy (GTDB): domain Bacteria; phylum Bacillota; class Clostridia; order Clostridiales; family Clostridiaceae; genus Clostridium_J. The sequence goes on from NZ_JAVXMF010000012.1 coordinate 22,744, forward strand.
CTGTAAATCTCACAAACAAGCAATTGGTTACTCTAATTTGTGATTTTAACTCATAGGGTTTTTCAATGTTATGAATTGGATTCTTTAATTGAACCAGTAGCTTTAAAATAACTTTAGGTTGTCCGTTATCATCAACTTCAACTGAAGAATAATTTATCATTGGTCCTAAAGTAGAATTCCCCTTTGATTTAATATAGCTATCCATCATATAAGCAATTTTATCTATATCTATCAATTCATTTTCACTTATTTCCCTTATTAACACATTATTTAATTTTAGAACCTTGTTTTCTCTTATAACTATTTTCTCAGTTGTATTCATACTCTTCACCATCCTCTATGATATTTCCACATAATATATCCTCATTTACTTTTATGTCTTCTGATTTTTTTTCTAATTCATCTTCAAATATAATTTCCTTCTCTTCTAAAGAACCAACTTGACTTATATAAAGCTTATAATAATACCCTTTTTTCTTTAATAATGTTTCATGATCTCCTTCTTCAACTATCTTCCCTTTATCCATAACATAAATTATGTCACAGTTTCTAATAGTGGATAATCTATGAGCTATTATTAACATTGTTATTTTCTTACCCTTTACAAAAAGTGTATCAAAAATTTTAGCTTCACTTATAAAGTCTAAATTACTAGTGGCTTCATCTAATATTAAGAAATTAGGTTTCTTAATCAATGCTCTCGCCATAGCGATTCTTTGTTTTTCTCCACCGGAAAGTCCACCACCAGCTTCTTCTAAAAAGGTTCCATATTTACCTGGTAACTTTTCAATAAAAGATTTACATCCAGCACTTTCACAAGCAGCCTTTATTTCTTCATAGGTTGCATTTGATTTTCCTAAAGTAATATTGTCTTTTATAGACCCTGAAAACAATTCTACATTTTGTGGAACATAAGATATATTTTCTCTTAAATTATATAAGTCTAACTCTTCTATGTTATATCCATTGATATTTATTTTTCCTTCTTCTGGGGTATAATACTTTAATAATAATTTTGATATAGTGGTTTTACCACTTCCTGATTCACCAACTAGTGCCACTTTTTTCCCTTTTGGTATTTTTATACTTATATCCTTTAATACTGGTGATCTACTTCCATATCTAAAGGTAATATTTTTTAACTCTATATTTTCATTAATTTTTTCAATTTTTATCTTTTCATTATCATTTTCATCTTGTTCCTTCTCAACTTCATATATCTCCGAAATTCTTTTCAAGGATATACTTGCCTCTTGAATACTTAATTGAAGACTAATAAGCCTTCCTATAGGATCCATAAAATATCCTGAAAGAGTTGAAAATGCCATAAGTCCACCTAGAGTAATATCTCCATTCATGATCATTCTAGCTCCTATATACATAAGCACAAGATTTCCCACAGTGGATACTGCTCCGGATATTGACCCTTGAATATTCGATAAAACCCCTTCCTTAAAAGCAATTCTTAGGTTCCTTATATATTCAACTTCTAATTTTTCAATGCTATTCTCTTCTGCTGCATGAACCTTTATAGTCTCTATCCCTTTAAGGCTTTCTATAATATGGCTATTTAATCTAGCCCCTGCTTCCATTTGTTCTAAATTTATCTTCTTATATGGTCCTTTAAAGATATAAATCAACGCTGCACTTATTAATGTTATTGCTAAAATTACTATAAATAGTGTTTGATTCATAACATACAATACAGATGCCGAAACTACAGCTAAAACAATATCCATTACTAATGATAGTGAAACTGATGTAAGGATATTTTTAATTGTAGCAGCATCACTAAACCTGGTAAGAATATCTCCTACCTTTCTTGTAGAAAAGAATTTCATAGGTAGCTTGTACACATGTTTAAAGTATCCTAATAGTAAGGGTATATCTATTTTTTGTGATAGATATAGCAGCATATGTTGCCTTATTGCCCCTAATCCTATTTGCGTTATTCCAAGAATTAAGAAACCTATAACAAATACATTAAGTTGATTTTTCAAGCTATAGGGCAGTATTTCATCCATAAGTATTTTATTGAAAAATGCTGATCCTATTCCTAGTACGGTTAATATCACTGATGCAATAATACTATATATGAAAAGTGATTTTTGAGGAGTTAATAACTGAATAAATTTAGATAGCATCCCTTGACATTTCACTTTTCCAGGATTAAATTCATTATTAGGAATTAACAATAATAGTACTCCATCAAAACTTTCAAAGAATTCATCTATGCCCTTTTTTTCTTTTCCCTTTGCTGGATCTAATATGATAATTTTTTCTTTATTCACTTTATGTATCACAACAAAATGACTTAAACCTTCCTTTGTAATAACATGTGCTATAGCGGGAAGTGAGTACTTACTCTTTAGCCCGTCCTTATCAACTCTTATAGCTTTAGTATCAAAGCCTAATCTTTTAGCTCCATCCTCTAATCCCAATAAAGTTGTTCCTTTAATATCTGTGCCTAAAGTATCTCTTAATTTTGTAATTGTTATTTCTTTTTTATAATACATACATATTGTAGCTAAGCATGCCGCTGCACAATCTGTCATATCATGTTGCTTAACTAGATAATTTTTATGTTTCAAACTTTCTCCCCCTTGCACCACTATTCTCTTAAATATTAATTGTACTATCTCATTTTTACTAATTAAAATAATGATTTATAAGTGCAATATCCACATCAACAGGGCTTTTATTACTATATTGAACTATTCCAATAGCACCCATTACAACTATTCCAAATATAACAATTTTACTTATTTTCACTATATACCTTTTCACATCTTCAACCCCTACTATATTACTTCATAGTAATTATATACATTTTATACACTTACACAAAACATCATATATAGTCATACTTATTTATATTTACAAGGAATCAAAATTCACCTTCCTTACATTCTATATTCCACAAATTTTTTAGTCACCTTCATTAATTTTCTATTTTTGTGACTATAATTCACATTTTCTATTTCTTCATAAAGTTTTATATATGTTTATAATAAAATCAAATTTAAAATTATAATGTTGTTTTACTTTAGATTTTTATAGCAAATTAACCCAATTTATGTTATAATTTCAATTCATATAATTGTTATTTCAAATTAAATTGTTTATTTTATTCCATAGTTATCTACAACAACATTCCCATCTTATTTAAAATCTAAAGATAACTGTGGCTATATATTTACATTAAAACTTCTAACCTTTAAATGAATTCAAAACTCCCCTTCAAGGTTAGAATTCTGTATATTAAACTAATCTTATATAAAATTTGAAAAGGGTGGTTCTTTGGAAAATACTATCGGTTTGAAAATCAAAACTATTCGCAAGAGTTCACGACTCACTCAAAATCATTTAAGTTGTACTCTCATTGATAGAACAACTTTAAGTAAAATTGAAAATGGACATATCTTTCCTTCAATTCCCCAACTTATACACATTGCAAAAGTATTAAATGTTTCCATGAATACTTTATTGTGTGAGGAAAATTCTTCAAGTAATATATGTATCTCCTCTATAAGTAAACGTTTAAAAAATCTATATAATAAAAAAAAGTATCATGAAATCATTGATACAATTACTCCTTATGACTTTATTACTACTTACTATGTAGGTTTAAGTTACTATAAATTAAATTTAACAAAAGAAAGCAAACCTCTTTTATTAAAATGTGAAAAACTTTTTCATCTTTTAAATGACGGCTTAAAGCCTTTATATGCTGAAAATTTAGCTATTGCTATAGTGACACTTAGAAGAGTTATTATAAACTCTTTCAATTGCGAAGAAAACTTAAATTTTCTAACTAAAGCATTGAACTATCTAGAAACTTATAATTTAAATAATATCAAATCATATTATGCTATTGTCAATAACATAGGAGTATATTATCTTTACACAGCTAAGTATAGTGACGCTGTTAACTTTTATGAAAAGTTTTTAAAAGTTAATGTTGACACTTTACCCATTCCCGTTGTTACACTGATTCATGTCAATTTAAGCATTGCTTACTTTTCCACTAAAAATTATGATAAATCTATTGAACATGTAAATAAATCTATATTTTTTTATAATTATGTTGAAGATGGCATTGAGTGTGCTGAATGTCACTTAAATCTATTTAATGCCTATTTATATAAAAATGAAATAGAAAAGGCTTCTAATGTTATTAAAACTGTTTTAAATGAGTTTAAAAGTATTGATATAATTAATACTTTTAAAGCTTGCGAAATAGTACTTCTTTATAACTTGAATAGGATAGATGAAATTTTAATTAAAAACAAATCTATAAACTATGGCATCCTAAAGGAAGCTTCTAAAGTTGATTATGATTTTATAATGGGCCATGTTTATTTCAAGAAAAGCAACTATAAAGCTGCTATAAATCATTATAATAAATGTATAAATTTTTTAGTTGAAAATAAAAGATATATGGATGCATATATGACCTATAATGCTTTATATCTAATGAGCAAAAATAAAGATTTCAAAACTAAATTTCTTGAATATAAAAAGTTACATGACGCTGATAAGTATAATCATATTTCTACAAATATAACTTCACCTAATTATTTCTTATATAATAGCTAGCACACATCAAGTATCTCATTTTCAAAGTGAATTTTTAATTTAGGCTGTGTTTTTGCCGATTGTTTAAATTCGACTTAAATATGCTCTTAGCCCAATACCATTTGTAGCGTATAAAATCAAAAGGGGCTATGCCTGAGAATGAGCTGTCTCAAAATGATTGACTTATGTTTTATCTGAATGTTGAAAGTGGACTTAAATATTATTGATAGCAAAGCCATTTGCAGGGTTCTTGAATTTACTTAGGCTATATGAATGGTTAATCCGTAAAAAATACAACCTGTTTGAGCGAATGCGAGTTGTTAAGTGAGAATCTAAATCTATGATTTAGCTCTTCGAACTTACTCATTCGAATGTATATGAGAAGGAGTTTCTTAAATCTAAATCTATGATTTAGCTCTTCGAACTTACTCATTCGAATGTATATGAGAAGGAGTTTCTTAAATCTAAATCTACGATTTAGCTCTTCGAACTTACTCATTCGAATGCATATGAGAAGGAGTTTCTTCCATGTAATAATGAAACTCCCCCTCAACTGCGTTCGGTGGAGTAAGTTCCACTAACAAAATATAAAATTTTGAGTGTCACTTATGGTTCCGAAACGGCTTGCGGCAATAATATAAGTCCACTTTCAACACTAGTTTAAAACATATTCAATTTTTAAACAGCCTTAAATCAATTTATAGGATATTTAATCTTTGGTATATCTACCGCGTCTTTATATGGTGAATGTGGACTAAAGTATGCATATTCAGATTTTGACGGCTCTATTGTTTCAACATCACCTCTTAACTCTGCAATCCTTGTTACACCAACATATATGGCTGATATTTTATACCAGGTTCCATAATCTACTTGGCCTGTTTGTGGTAATCCAAATATTTGTTGGAATACCTTTACTTGATTTGTAGTTGATGGTCCATATATACCATCTATTGGCACCTTTGGTATTAAAGGATAGTTTTGAGATATTCTATTTAAGAATGTCTGTGTAGTTTTAACGGGTTCTCCACGGCTTCCTTCTGTCAAAGTATATCCTGGATATGACCTTGGACTTCCTGAAACGCTGACTGCTCTTTCAAGTACAATATCGTTACCATAAAAATTAGTTAATATATCGTAAGGTATATAACCCTGTTCACCTAAATCCTTACTTCCCCACTGAGTTAGCCATCCTGGACATTGAACATTTCTTCCATCACAATATTGTGAAAGTAGAGGTTGTTTAGCTCCAGACCTTTTAATATAAGTAGAAAAAATCTCATCAACTATTGCACTTATGTTACCATATATATTCCTGCCATAAGAAAAAGCTTGATCGTAAGCTGTGGAGTTAGTTACATCAAATGTATAACCTTTCCCTCTATACCACTCCGTATATATTCTATTTAAAGTGAATGAAACTATACAATATACATTTGCTCTTATAGCTGATTCTGGCCATGTAGCATAAATCTCACCACTAGCTACATTTTTTATATAGTCTCTATATGGAACCGTATAGTTAGGTGCACCTGTATTGGTTGGTGCTCCTGCATGAACTACTATAAACTCTGGTGCAACTGGTTCTGGTAACACTACCAGTCCACTTGGTGGTGGTGGTAATGGTTTATCTGGGTCTTCTGGTATTTTAGGTGGAAAATCCCCAAACTGTCTATTAGGTTGTATATCTATTATTTGTATTACGTCTTCACCTTGCTGAGTTTCTCTATTAAGACTTGCTGGAACCAAATTACATATTTGCACTGCTGTTTGGAATGGTAGTATCTGACAACCCCTCACAAATACATCATCATAACCCTCAGCACTTACTATTACATCGTAAAGACTATAAGGAATTAGTGTATTATTAGGGTCAAGTGATCGCTCTATTGGAGGTGTCTCTAAATCTACTGCCGGCGTTTGACCTTCCATATTGGTAGTAAGTGTCCCCATCTGTTCTCTCATTTCCCCATCTGTTCTTGTTATTCTAATATTGGCATTAGTAATTGGTATCGCTGTATTAGCTATATATACTTGAACCTGCAATTTACCTGTATCTGCCATAATGTTCTCCTTAAAATAATATTTCAATTATATCTTATGATATTTATGATGAAAAAGTTACATTTACCTTTAATTTTAAAAAGGATTTTCCCAATTTAAGTATTGTATTTTCACCTCATACTTTCACCGCTTCTAATTAATGATATAATTTATCTTGATGCCACCTCATTATTCCAAACATTAAGTGCATTAGCTAAACATAAAGTTCCGTAACCCCAACTATTATTAGGATATACTACATCAAATCTCCTTCTAGCAGCTCCCTTTAATAGAAAATATTTTAACCTTTGTCCATATAAGTAGGGATCACTTCCATTGACAATTCCAAACTCCATTAAGAGTGCACTGGCTCCTGCTACTTGCGGTGTAGCCATAGATGTACCAGAACGTTGATCAAATCCACCAGTTGGTGTAGTTGATTCTATATCTTCTCCCGGTGATGCTATATCTGGTTTTACTGGACTTAATAATAAATTGCCTCTTCCAGAGAACGCAGATATATTATTAGTTACATAGTTGTAGCTTCCAACAGTTATAACGGATTCTACTGTTCCAGGTATTCCTACAGTATTGCTTACATTAGGACTTAAAAATCTGGTAGTAACATTCAACCCCTCTGCAATAGGTAGCCACATATCATATCTACCTATATATGAAGTACTTGTTAACATCTCCATAGACCATATACCATTACTTATGGTATTATCGCCCACACCTGAAAGAACTATTATTATTCCACCATCAATATCAAATGGTGTTGGTCCAGTATTATATATAAAATACTCACTACCTCCTATTCTTCCACTATTTATTGCTTTTGTTAACATCATAGGTCCACTAATTGCCCCATTTGGAGCCATAAGATTTAATGTAATATCCTTTAGGAAGCTTTTATAAAGATTAATTCTTATTACTCTTTCATCCATTCCAACATTTATTTGTATAACTTGATTTTCACGTAGTATTCCCCCCACATGATGAGCCTTATCCCCTTCATTACCAGCTGCTATAACTATAGTTACTCTCTGGATTGTAGATACTGTATTAATATATTGTTCTAATAAGCTTCCGCCATTATGGGCTCCATCATTGGTGCTAAAACTTATATTTATTACAAGTGGTTTATCTAACTCATATGATCTATCAATTAAAAATTTAATTCCTTTCATTAGCTGAGTACTTGTTGCTCCTACTCCACCTATTTCTCTTGTCATCTTTACCATGGCTATAGAGCTTCTGGGTGCTACTCCATAGTTTCTCCTAGGTATGTTTCCCCCTGCACAAGCTATTCCAGCCACATGAGTACCATGACCTACTCTATCCTGGTGTGGAACCACTGAATATGGATCTATATTCTTTAATGCTTCATTAATTTGTTCCTTAGTATATACCACTCCGCCTTGATCTAAATCATAGATAAACTCTATTCTTGTATCTCCATTCTCCGTCCTAAATCCAAGATTCCTATAATCTATTCCTGAATCAATGAATCCTACAAGTACGCCTTCACCATATAAATTATAATTGGAATTTACCTCAGTTATACATGACGCTCTATTGCTAGGTTCAAATGTAAGATATAAATTCTTAGGAAGTTCTAAAAAATTAATCTGCCTAATACTGGATAACTCTCTAATAGCTCCTCCCATTATAGTTATAATCCCAAACCCAAATCCTAAATCATCAAAAGTTCCTCCGATAGCTTCAACTCTTTCTTTCAACGTAATTGGATTTCCAGCATAAAGTACAATTAACTCAACCTGATTTGACATGATATCTTCATAACTATATCCAATAACTTTCTGCTGTATATTACTTGGTATATTTATAAGTAAATTTAGTAACCCATCACTATTCTCCAAAGTATCACCTCCCAAAACCTATATACATTTATAGTATGTATAAATTGTAAAAAGGTTAATTGAATAAGATTTACTCTTATATTTATAAACTATACTAGGTTTTAATACTTAATTTACCCTTGTATACAAACTAAAAAAGATTATAGTCAGATAAAATAATATTTACCCGACTATAATCCTTGTTGTCTATAGTTCAATCTCTAATCTATTAAGTTTTGCAATAACTTTTATATCTTTTGGATGTGATGTTTCTGTACGAACCATATTTTTATTGCTTATTATTAAAACCTTATTGCTATCTAATCTCTTTAATTGGCGAAGCACCCTTTCCCCTTTTATATCTATAAGATATATCTTATTACTTTCTATTTCAGTAGTTAGATTTGCCAGAGCTAAATCTCCTTCACATATTCTAAATCCTAGTAGGTCATCATTTTGAATTTTAATATATAAAACCTTATCTTGGGCAAACCCTTCTACCTTATTAGATATAACAGGAAGTTCCTTTTTCCCTATAGGTTTATTTAAATCATAATTGTAAATTCCTACAGATTTAAGAACAGAACTAAAGGCATCATTCCATACTTCATTTATTGCATCTTTTCCTTTACTGTTCTTAACCATTCCACACCCTTTTGAAGTAGATTCTGAAGATTTTCTCTCTTCATAGGCTATATTATCAAATAGAGTAGTCATTTCTGCAAGTTCTCCACCTAAAACCTTACCAACTCGTTCTATAAATTTCTCTTCTACAACTTTTTTCCCAGTTTCAATATCATTAATATATCCTTCTGAAACACCAAGTTTCTTTCCAAGTTGTTTTTGAGTCATCCCCTTAGCATTTCTTCCCTGCTTTATTCTTTCACCAACAGTATTCATATTAATTCTCCTCCTTACCTATCCCATTTTAGAATACTATAAGGCATCTGAAAATAAATAATAAGTCAAAGATGCGAAGGATATTTTGAGTTAGACAAGGAAGCAGGTTCCGCAGATAGTAGAACTATCTAAGGGTTCTGCTGACGACGTATCACTCAAAATAGCCTAGGAGATTGACTTATTTATTTTTTGAATATGCCTAAATAGAAATCCTCTAACCTAGAGGATTTCTATGATTTATTTCTTATAAAATTGTCTTTCTTTTACTAGATGATCTACTAATTCATTAAGAGTCATCTTTATTGAATTAGGTGTAGTTGAAGCAAGTATAGGCTCAGAACCTAAAACTTCTCTAACCTTTTTAACAGATTGTTGAAGATACACTCCTAAAAAGCCATTAAATATAATAACCTTCTCCTTAGGAAGCTGCTGACTACTTGATTCCACTTGTTCTTCCTTTAAGATATGTTCTAAAGTATAGTTTCCCATATCTTCAGTTATTGTTATACACGGTTTTTTACACACATCCTTAAATTTCAAGTTTAACTTTTCTAACTCTTCGTTATCAAGGCCATAAGCTATAATTAATCTTTCATTAAGTATATTCATACTAAAACCCCTTATTTATGCTCTTTCAGGCTCACCATAGTTTACTCCAAAAGTATCTACTGTAACAGATTCTATTACTTGATCTTCATAAGGTCTATCTCTTCTATCAGTTTTTGTAGCAACTATGGCATCTGCAACGTCTTCACCTTCAATTAATTTACCAAAACCAGCATAGCTATCATCTAAGTGTGGAGCATTTGCAACCATTATAAAGAATTGAGATCCAGCTGAATCTGGATGTTGTGCTCTAGCCATTGACAATACACCTTTTGAATGTTTAAGTGTGTTTTTGAAACCATTAGTTCCAAATTCCCCTTTAATTGAGTATCCAGGGCCGCCCATTCCTGATTTCTCTGGACATCCGCCTTGTATCATAAATCCTGGTATTACTCTATGAAAAATTAAACCATCATAATATCCTTTATAAGCTAAGTCTATAAAGTTCTTTACAGTGTTAGGTGCTATTTCAGGATATAATTCAGCCTTCATTATTTTTCCGTCTTCCATTTTAAATGTTACTATTGGATTCATATATCTTCCTCTTTTCTTTCTATTTAATTATTTATATTATGTCTATCACTTTAGGCATCTGAAAATAAATAATAAGTCAAAGATGCGAAGGATATTTTGAGTTAGACAAGGAAGTAGGTTCCGCAGATAGTAGAACTATCTAAGGGTTCTGCTGACGACGTATCACTCAAAATAGTCTAGGAGATTGACTTATTTATTTTTTGAAGATGCCTTATGCTATTTAAGCAAAAATTGTGATATCCACTAGATTACATTTTGTTAATATATATAACTTAGTTAATACATATTTTAATATTTGTAATTAAATTACAACTCAATTAGCTATTTTTATCCCCTTGAAGCAATTCATAGGATAATGCTATTAATCGCTCCTCATTTTTAGAGTTCAATATTTTAATACTACCTTTACTCTCACTATTATTAAGTAAATTTTTTGCCTTTAACATTCTCTTTAGTTGCCTAACGGTACCTTTACTTCCATCTATAATTGAAACATCTTTATTAATAACATTTAATAGAGCTTCCTTTATAAAAGGATAATGGGTACATCCTAGTACTACTGCTGATACCTGTTCTTTAGAAACATCTTTAAACTTATCATTTAAATAATCCTCTATAATAGATCCTCTAGTATTTCCACTCTCTATAATTTCAACTAACCCATCACATGGCATTGGAATTATATGTGCAGTCTTACTATATCTTTCTCTCAATATGCTAAATTTATTCTCTGCCAAGGTCATTGGAGTTGCCATTATCACTATAATTCCATCTCCATAATTCTCTACCGCTGGTTTTAGAGCTGGCTCTATCCCTATTATGGGCAAATCCATATATTTTTCTCTTAAATCATCAATGACAATACTGGTCGCTGTATTACAAGCAACAACTATAGCCTTAACATCCATAGATATAAGTTTATCTATCACATTAAATGATAATCTTTTAACCTCTTCCGGACTCTTTATACCATATGGAGCATTTAAAGAATCTCCAAAATATATATAATTTTCATTTGGCATCAAAGCTATGGCTTCTCTTAAAACACTAATACCACCAACCCCTGAATCAAAAAATCCTATATTAAAATGAGTTTTGTCCATCCTTCATCACACCACACTAAAATACATTTTAAAGATTTACTAAAATCTCTTATATTTATAATACTACAGGTAAAACTTTATTAAAAGTGGAAAACATACATTAGGCATCTGAAAATAAATAATAATTCAAAGATGCGAAGGATATTTTGAGTTAGACAAGGAAGCAGGTTCCGCAGATAGTAGAACTATCTAAGGGTTCTGCTGACGACGTATCAATGGAAATAGCCTAGGAGATTGACTTGTTTATTTTTTGAAGATACCTTATACAAAAAATAACAGTATAGCTAATTATACTGTTATTTTATCAATAATTCTATTTTGATAATAATTCTTTAATTTTATTCTTAATGTATTCAACCATTTCTGTATCACCAATTTTTGCAGTTCCATCAATAAGATCTATTTTAATTCTAAAGAAGTTTATAACTAATTTATTACTATTAATTATATATTCATCAGAATGTAATGGAGAAAATATAACTTCTACTTCCTCATAATTATGTATATTTTCTACATCCTTAAATTCGCTAGCAAGTGAATCTATATTTAATTTCTTAAGCGGACTAGCCATAGCTTGTGTAAATGCTAAATCTTCCATCATCCACATATTATTATTCCAAAATTTCTTTTCTTTCTTAGTTCCGTCAAAAGGCTCTCTATTCTTAATAGCACTTAAAGCTCTTCTCACAGATTCCCCATTAAATTCATCATCATAAGCAACAGTTAATCCTGGCATTTTTGCTACATCATAGAAAAATGATTCTGCTATATTATCCTTCTCAGCAGCCGCTTGCCAGTAATAAAGCATAGCTTCAACTGCTTCTAAATTTAATTTTATTTTACTTAACATAAAATCTCTCCCTTTCATAATCAAAATAACCCTAATCCCTTAGCTCATTATACAACATATTATGTGATAATTCTAACATTAATAATATTGAAACTAATTCTTTTAGTGAAGGGCTTTGATTAATCCCACTGCTTTTCCAATGATATAAGCATTGTCCTCTGTAATTTCTATTGGAGAATACTTATTATTTTCTGGCATTAGAACTGCTTTAGTACCTTTTAACCATAATCTCTTAAGTGTAGCTTCTCCCTCTATACTAACGGCTACTATATCATTATTGTTTGCCATAGTTTGTTTATTTATAACAACATAATCTCCATCTTCAATATCTATATTGATCATACTATCTCCTTTTATCTTTAATATAAAAGGTTGTTGAACTCCTTTAAGCCAATAAATAGGAAGATTAAAAGCTCCTTCTACTTCATCATTTATAGAAATTGGTTGTCCTGCTGCAATCTCATTATATACAGGAATCTTATTTATTTCCTTTTCACCAATTACTTCACTAGTGGTATCGATGTTTAAAATTACCTCATCATAACTACTAGTATCTATTGCAAATTCATGAGATACATTATGTTTAAAGTCCACGTATTTATAAACTTCAATATATTCACTGTGTCTATTAACCTTTGATGACTCACTCATTATGATCTCCTTATTATTATTGTTTTTAGGATCTAAGTTTTCTGATTTCTTTAAAATAGAGCTCTTTTCCTTGGCTTCACTTCCGTCTTTAACTTCTTTTATACCTAAACTCATTTTGTTATCTACTTCTAGGTTCCTTTTAGCCACAACAGTATTGCAATTTATAACCTTATATTTGTTATCGTCAAAATAGCTTACATCTTTATTACGTTTAAAATAATCCTTCCAAGGGCTTTCTGTAATATCTTTATTGATATCCTTAACTAATATAAAATTACTATATGTAAGTTGTCCTAAAAGGCTTCTTATAAAAGTTAATTCTTTAATAGTTAGTTTTTCAACATTATCTATTATTATATGGGCATAAGTTAAATTTTTAACACTATCCTCATAGTTATAGACTAGGTTGAATTCATCAATGGAATCAATTAATCCACTCTTTTCCATATAATCGCAATACCATAGGTATAATGTATAAATAGCTTCCCTACCTTTAGAATTTTTTCTTATAGTACGTCCTCTTTTTTTCCTATTTAATTGCTGATATTCATTAAGTGAATTTATGTTCATTTCCTTTATATACAAAATCTCATCAAATAAAAAATCTATGTTTTGAGATACAATAATCTTATTCATGTTTTTCTCTAGATGTCTAAGCTGATTTATTCCATCTAGTATTATCTCTCTTACAACATCAGCTTCACACAACCTTTTATTTAAACTTTTCACGTCATCACTCATACTCTTAAAATATTTATTAATGAGTTGTTTCTTTGAATATACTTCAATGTTATTATTATTCAAAAATGAAAAAAATGTATTATTCCTTCCACTTTCATTCTTTATTTCCTCTAAGGTATGACCTAAATTTTCATCAGATACAATTAATATATTTTCATTTTCTCTAATACAATAATTTTCCTGTAAAAACACAGCTCTTGATAGAACCGACTTAGTTTTACCGAAACCTTCATTACCTGATACAATAAAAAATCTTTGTTTTTTACCCTTGTTAAATTTATCTAAAATATACTTTGCACCCATAGACCTACCTCCATTCTGAATAGATAATTTTCACTTATATTATATCAAAAATATTATTTAAAATAACACACTCTACCATACTTATAATCTACCTTGTATTATATCATAACCACTTAGTTTTCCCTATGAATTTACAATATTTATAGAAGGCCTCCTTATTTTTTTACATTTTATAATAATTTTGACATCAATATACTAGTAAAGTATAATATCTATAATTAAATATATAATTATTTATTTATGTGAGGTGCCTTTCATGAACATTCTTATCGTGGAAAATGATAATTTCCAAAGAAACTACTTAAAAACATTAATTGAAAAAAACTTCTTAGAAATACAAGTATATACTGCAGCCTACTATAAGGAAGGTTTATCTATCATAGATGAATCTAATAAAAATATAGATTTATTCTTTTTGAATACATGTTTTCCAGATGGCAATGGACTAGAATTGGCAAAATATATTCGTAGTTTTCCCTACTATAAACTTACAGGTATGATTTTTTTTACTTCTAAACCTGAATGTATGCTTAAAGCTTTTAAAACTACCCATTGCTATGATATATTACTTAAGCCTTATAGCAATGACGCAATACTTAATTTAATAAAAAATTTCATCACTATAAACCCTAAAGGTGAAGATCTTTGTAGTAACTCTATTTTTATAGATATAGCTAGGGATTGTTCTGTTAATATTCTAATTAAAAACATACTTTTTATAGAGTTCAAAAAGAACGTCTGTAGAATCCATACTTATAAAGGTATATACAACTATAAGAATATATCCTTTAAACGGTTAATTGAAAAAATTAATTCACCTTATATTATTCAATCCCATAAATCCTATGCAATAAATATTAAACATGTTGAAAGCTTTAAGAAATTATATACAAAGCTTTATGAAATTAAATTTATTGATTACAATGAGAGTGCTCTTATTGGTTATAAATATAAAAAGGACATACTTCAACATTTGGCATAAAAGTTAATACTCATACAAAAAACAGGCAGAAAAAATCTACCTGTTTTCTATTAAGTATCTGAAAATAAATAATAAGTCAAAGATGCCTTATATAATTATTTAAGTATATCAATAGTGTTTGAGCTAGCTGCCTTATTTGCTGGAATTATACTTGATACTATTCCTACAAATATAGATATTCCTATGGCAATAGATGCAGTAAACAAACTTGGTATAATAGTCATATGCATGAATAATGAAATGATGTTTGCAAGTATTATTCCAACTACATATCCTATTAATCCCCCTGTAACAGTAATCACAACTCCCTCAACTAAGAACTCTCTCTTTATATCTTTTCTTCGAGCTCCTATGGATCTTTTGATACCTATTTCTAATGTTCTTTCTGAGACTGAAGTATATACCATATTCATAACTCCTATACCTGCTATAAATAGTGATATTCCTGCAACCCCCGCTATAAATAATGTTAAAGTATTTAACACGGTTCCCATAATTTTAATTATTCCACCGGTATCCATAACCATGTACTCACCTTCAGCTTTTTTAGATCCTACATCGTTAAGAATATTTTGTACCTTCTTAACAGTCTCTTTCACATCTACGCCACTAGATAAAGTAATTTTTAACCCTTGGATAGTTCCACCAGTTGCAAAATACTTATTATATGTGCTTTCTGGAATTTGAATGTCTGAGGTAAATTTGAAACTAAATTCTTCTTCCTCATCAGCTTCAATAATTCCTACAATCTCAAATGTAATACCATTCAAACTAGCTATACTACCTATTAAATCTTTTGGATCTTTTAGATTTTTCACCTTATCTTTTAATAAGTTCTCTGTTAGCACAATTGTCCTTGTTGCATTTTCATCATCTTTATTCGTTAAATTTCTACCTATAATTTTGTCTGAATCAGTACTTTTGACCTTTGATGCTAACCCTTGAAGTTGAACACCTCTAACAGTTAAGTTAACAAATTCACCCATTTCATTAGTAGAATATTCATATTCTACTGCTTTAACTTCTGATAATTCTTCAATAGCTTTTTTATCATTATTGTTAAAATTATTTCCTACAGTATTTGCAGGTGAATTGTTATCTTTACTCATAAGCATAGCGTTTAGTACAATCTCACCTTTATTTTCTCCCGTTAAATCCTTTATAGTTTTATTCTTATATCCTTCTCCTAAAGCAACAATAGTAATAACAGCTGCAATTCCTATTATTATACCTAGCATAGTTAAAAAAGATTTTTTCTTATTCCTCACAAGATTTCTTAAGGCAGAAAAAATTAGAACATTAAGCTTCATCTAAAATTCACCTTCCTTAAGCTCTCCATCAAAAATTGTCATTATTCTATTAGCTTTTCTAGCTACATTAATGTCATGGGTAATTAAAATAATAGTTATGCCTTCTTTATTAAGCGCTTTAAATATATCCATTATTTCCTTAGATGTATGACTATCTAAAGCTCCCGTAGGCTCGTCTGCAATTATTATTTCAGGTCTGTTCACCAAAGCTCTTGCAATGGATACTCTTTGCTGCTGTCCTCCTGATAATTCTGTAGGATACTTATTAATCTTACTTTCAAGATTAACTTTCTTTAATAACTCCTCAACACGTGGCTTTGTCTCCTTGATTCTATGCCCCCTATAAAGCATTGGAATTTCTATGTTCTCTTTTATAGAAAGTCTCTTTATAAGATTAAAATCTTGAAATATAAATCCAATTTTCTCATTTCTAAACCTACTTAATTCATCATCTGAGAAGGTAGATATCTCTTTATCTAAAAATGTGTAACTTCCATCAAACTTTTTATCAAGTAATCCTAATATCTTCATGAGAGTTGATTTTCCTGAACCTGATGGACCCATTATAGCTAAGAATTCACCCTTATCTATTGTTACATTTATGGATTTTAAAGCTTGGAATTTTTCATCTCCCGTAGTATAGAATTTATCAATATCCGTTAGCTTTATCATAATTAATTACTCCCTTCTAACACCTTAGAAGGATTTTTAATTAACTTATCCCCTATCCCTACAATTCCATCTAATAAATAATAGCTATCTCCCTCTGAAATTGCTTTTATTTCTATATTTTCGTAGGAATCTCCTTTTTCTTTAAGTACACATATCTTAGAATCCTTTTCATATACATAATCCTTAGGTATTCCTATTCCCTTATAATTTGCATTAACCTCTAATGAAAATCCAACCATAATACTCTTTTCAGGTTTTATATAGAAATTATATCCTGTTACAGTTCGTCCCACCTCTTCTATCGGTAAATCATCAATTTTTGTTATACTGCCCTTTACATATTCCCCACTGCTAACAACTTTTAACAACATCTCGTCATTTACATTTAAGGACTTTATATCAAATTCAGATGCTTCAGCCTTAACCAAAGGCTCCTTAGAAATTATTCTCATATACACTGTAGTTGGATCAGTTATACCCTTATTATCAATTTTCACTACTCCATCTATCTCTGCAACTACTTCACTGTTTAACTTCTTGTTTAAAATATCCTTTTCTACTGAAAGCCCCTTATTAGTGTCTTCATAAGTAGTTATTTCACTGTCTGCTCCACTAATTTGCCCCTTTAAAATATCTATTTTCTGTGCTATTTCAACTTGCTTTGCTTCAAGCACTGTTTGTTTTTTAATTAATTCACTAGATTTATTTGAGCTATTTTCATCTACAGCTACAGGACTCTTAGCCGCAGTAGCTTGAACTGTACTTAATTCATTAATTATATTATTTAGCTCTGATTCTAATTGACTTATATTACTATTGGTTTTAGCTTTATCATTTTTAACTTTAGTAATTTTGTCATTGTTGCTAGCTATCTGTCTATCACTTTGTGCTATTTGATCCTCTATTGCAGTATTATGATAAGAAAATAATATATCTCCAGATTTAACTTCTTGTCCATCATTAATCTTGATATCTTTTATTTCCCCTAAACTCTTATCTGCTATAATCCTTTGCTCATCACTTATAACACTAACTCCATTGAATTTCAAACGTTCTACTCCCTGAATTTCATATGAATCCTCATGTGTCACTATATTTTTCTCTTTAGCTGGTCTTAATTTTACTATTACAATTCCTGCTACTAGTAATGCAAAAGCTACTAATCCAACCACAATAAGTATTTTTTTCTTCTTAGAAGACATTTTAATTTTTTCTTTCAAATCTTTTCCTCCTATAGCCAAATCCTCTCTTGTTAAGACGTAAGTCCACTTTTTCTATACGTTCATTGACTGTTCTATTTCTTCATTATACTTTATTTTCTTTAGTAAGCTAGATACTATAAGGTATACTATTCCTAAACCTACTAATCCTCCAACAAGACCATACCATGTGAAAGGAGTTATAATAAGACTTATTATAAATGAAATGGCTTGATATACTCCTAGTACATATATAGCAACTTTTTTCCACATGAAAATCCCTATTGTAATAGCTATAAGTATAACTCCAGATATAGCACTATATATAAGTTGGCCTGTACCAAGAGCTAACTCTGGGGTAAATTCCTTTACTAATTCATTGGTAAATGGCGCTATTATACTAAAAACACCTCCAATAATATATAGTACTAGCATTAGTGTTGTCCAAAATCCTCTTTTCTTTTTTTCCATTTTAATTTTCCTCCTTTAAATTTAAATATAAATAATATATATGATTATTACTCTTATATAAGCATATCAAAATTAAGACAAAAATTTCACAAATATTATCAAAAGTGCCTTTTATACCATTGAAAAGAACTCTTTTTATTTATAACATAACCCTTTCTATATATGGGCTATATGACCTATCCATTATATGTTCTCTATGATTCTATCCATTTTTATCTTGTAAAACTAAATTAACTAAGGTAATTTAGTTTATAATCTTCTAATTCGTATTGTATTCTTATTTAACAATAGTATATAATTTACAAGTAATTGCATGTAAATACATATATTACATTTATGTTGCAAATCTAAATAAAAAAACATATAAGGAGTGATATATTTGGAGAACAACATGGAAACTTCAACTAATTCTAATTTTTTTCGTAACAATGGTAAAATAAATATTATTAAAGCGGATTATAAAGAAGATAAGACCAAAGCACGTAACTTTAAAGATATTAGAAAGTTATTTGATATTAGACCTAAGACTGAGTATTTTCTAGACGAGCAAAGCTATAGTGATTTGGATATGAACACAGTCTATGGAAAAATTGATAGAACCTATACCAATGCAGGGGAAGCTTCTCTATATTCAATGCTAAGAAATGTTATTACTGATGAAGAAGTCCTTAATGACCGTAGTAATCTCATTGACTTCTTTAAGAATAATGAAGCTGAAAGAGTAAAACTCCAGTTATGGTTTTTTAACATGGGATTTGATAATAAAAATTCTTTTATTGAAATGCTAGAAACCTATCTAAAGGTAAACAAGAACAAATACTACTTATATACCTTCCTTGGGAAGATACTACCTCTTATAATAGTACTTATATCTATATTTACAATGAATGCAAAGTTTATAATTATTCTTGGTGGTGTTCTTTGGATTAATGCATTTATAAATATGTCCGAGGCTAAAAACATTAAGGATAGAGGATTAATATATCTTAGAAAGTTAATTGTAATTTCAAAGAAAATAAAGAACTCTAAGTTACCTGAATTACAGAAATATAGTAAAAAAATACATCACATCTTAGGTAATATAAAAGCCATTGATAAAGGAACTCTAGTTATTGGGTTTAGTACTATGTTTGAGGGCTTATTTGAAGTAATTTCAGTACCATTTTTACTTGAAGAAACTACTTACTATAAGCTTAGTAGTCATCTGCTTGAGAAGAAAGATATAATTCTAGATCTATACTATACTGTAGGTGAAATTGAAGCTTTAATTTCTATTTCTAGTTATCAAAGCGGACTTAAGGAATCATATACAAAACCTAAATTTGTTCAAGATATAAGCTTAAATATATCTGAAGGTATTCATCCACTTGTGAAGAATCCTGTTTCAAACTCTATTCATATGGACAAACATGGCATAATCCTTACTGGAACAAATATGTCTGGAAAATCTACTTTCTTAAGAATGCTAGGAGTTAACATAGTTTTTGCTCAAAGCTTTAACTTTGTACTAGCTAAAAGCTATGAAAGTTCCTTCTTTAATGTGGTGTCCTCAATTAGTCCTAATGATGATGTAACTGCAGGAAAAAGCTATTACATGGCTGAGGCTGAATCTCTTCTTCGTATCATAAGAGCTACAGAGAAACCGCTTCCTATATTCTGTGCTATAGATGAAATCTTTAGAGGTACAAATCCTGTTGAGAGGATTGCGGCTTCAGCTGAGATTTTAAAATATATTAACTCTAAGAAGGTAATCTCAATTGTAGCTACTCATGATAGAGAGCTTGCAGATATTCTTAAAGATAATTATGATTTTTTCCACTTCAGTGAAACTGTAGATAACAGCGATGGACTTTCCTTTGATTACAAACTAAAAAAAGGTGTATCACAAACTAAAAATGCCATAAAGTTGTTAAAATATATAGGTTATCCTGAAGAAATCATAGTTAAATCCTTTGAAAGAGCCAAACATATTGAGGGATTTATTTAAAGTATTTCTAAATATATAACTTTAAAAACCAAAATGCTGTATTCTAGGGATGTAAACCCCTTTAGAATACAGCATTTTTACCTTGTCATTTTTCTCACTAATGTAGATGTCCATATTCCTATCATTATAATACCCATAAGTATTTCTATACTTGAAAGTATAATTCCACTAAGTCCACAGGGCAGTAAGTTCCCATATCCTACAGTCGAAAATGTTACTAAACTAAAGTGTATGCAATATATTATATTACTTACTAGGTCATACATAGAGAAATTATCTATTACCGTAAAAATGCTTATAACTCCTCTAGGTGTTTCTATACCAGTAATCATATATAATAGAGCAAAAACTAATATTACCATTAATGATATAATAAAACTTCTATAAGGCTTCTCACCATAACCACATACAATATTCGATAAATATGACTTTAACTTCTTTTTTCCCTTAAGCGTTCTATGAAAAGCTAATTTGCTTTCATAAAAACACTTTCCAAACTTACCTCCAATATGGTTTCGTAGATATTGTTCTCCAAAATCCATATAACTAAAGCTTACATTTAAACTCTGCAGCCTGTATTTACAACTGCAAGAACTTTTATCTTCACTACATCTATTACAGTTTAGATTTTTTTCATAATTGAATTTTCCTATGTAAGAACCATAATTAAGTTTTGTATAAGATCTTTCATTAATAAATCTAATATCCATAAGGTCACAGGTGTCTTTTATTATACAATCCATTAAATTGCAATCATCTATAAACTTAACCTCACTATAACTATTCTTAATGAGATTACATCCCTTCATAAAGGAATCTTTAAATTCTACATTAACTAACTCACAACCTCTAATGTATAAAGATGAGAACTCACAATTTATGATACTTGTGTTGTTTATACTACAATCATTAAACTCTAAGAAACTCATAGAATCTACACGACATTCAGTAAAGTTACACTCTATAAATGTACACCATTGAAAAATCACATTAGAAAATTTAACTTGATGTAAATCTACCTCTTCAAACTTACAGTTTGTATACTTACTATCCTCTAAATTACTTTCAGGACTATATTCCTTAAAATCTCTCGCAATCACTAAGTCTTCATAATAGTGTTTTATAATTTCTCCAGGATTTAAACATTGATTACATAACTGTTTATACCTTTTACTCATATAATCCCCACCAACATTCTTAATGATAATATCTTGTGAAAATAACAATAATATATTCACAGTATTAATACTATATTATGAAAATTTTATATTAATCTTTTTATTTCCATGATATAATTTTTATGTCGATATATATACTTTCTTGGTACCAAGTATGTGTTAATATTACTAAACTTATATATATACTTTGTGTTAAGTTAATTAAATATAATTATAAAATAATTGTGTTGGGTGATTTATATGAATGCTAGAAATATATTTCCTTTAAAACCTAATAAAAAAAAATATATAGTAAGCTTATTGCTTCTAACTCTTGTGCTGTCCCTAAACTATACTTTTGCTTATGCACTAGTCACTCCTAACTACAATTTACCCCTCACATCCAATTATAAAGAAATTCTTATCTTAACCTCCCAAAATGAAAGTGATCTTTGGGAATCTAAGGTTCTAGATAAATTAAAATCCAGTTTACTTATTAATGATTTAAATATAAGCATAAAAACTGAATCCTTATCCTTAGTTAATAAAGATGAACTCTATCTAGATAAACAGATGGAATTATGGTCTCTTAAGTATGCAAACACATCTTTTGATTTAATTATCCCCTTAGACGATGAGTCATTAAATTTTATTGGGAAATATTACACTTCTGATATATTTTTAAATAAACCTGTTATTTATGGCGGTATTAATGATGTAACTAAACTATCTTCTTATCCATATAATAACTTTACAGGTGTAATGGAGCCAATAAATGTTCGTGCTCTAATAGATTTGATTCTACAAATTGACCCCCAAACCACAACAATAAATATTTTATTAGATAATACTATAGCTTGTAACTATATAGAAAATCTAATAAAAGATTCTATGCCTTATTATAAAGAATATTTAAATTTTAATTTCATAAAAAGCGATTATATAAATGATATACATTCCTGCATAGAAAAGTGTAATATTCATTCGCCCTCAATACTTGTAGGTAACTTCAAAAATGAATATGATACTATGGTTTCTCCAAATGATGTTGTAGAAACCATAAAAAAGCATACTCAAAATAAGTTATATACCCTCAATGAATCATACATTGAGGCTGGTGTTATTGGTGGTGAAATATTATATTCAGAAAATCACAGTAAAACTATATCTGAAATGGCACTTCGTGTTCTTAATGGTGATTCCCTTAAAAATATTCCTAGAGTATATGACTCCGGCTCTGTATTTGTTTTTGATTCTAATGAATTATCAGCTAATTATATTTCCAGAAATATAATCCCTAAAAACTCCATTATTATTAATGATAATTGGTTTAATAAAGGAGTATCTGTCGCCATGGTTACAATACTTCTGGCAGTTCTTGTTATATGTATGCTTATGCTTGCAATACAAACTATTCAAAAGACCAATAATGACCGAAAAGCTTCAATTGCTAAAAAAAAATATAGCGAAATTTTAGTAAATGATAAGATTAAGACTGAATTTCTAGCTAATTTTTCTCATGAAATAAGGACTTTACTAAATGTTATGCTCTCAGGACTTCAACTTTTAGATATATATAAGGATACTGATAGACTTATATTTACTAATAAAGAAGATGAAACTAAGCTAGTTTATATAAGACAAAATGGATTTAGATTACTTAAACTTATTAATAATTTAATAGATATGACAAAAATAGACTCGGGATTTTATAATGTGGAATTTGAGGTTAAAAACATTGTAGATGTAGTTGAAGACATTACTATGTCTGTAGTTGAATATGCTAATTATAGAGATATATCTATAACATTCGATACTAATCAAGAGGAAGTTTACATGCCTCTTGATTCAGAAAAACTTGATAGAATTATACTTAACCTTCTGTCTAATGCAATAAAATTTACGCCTAAATATGGGCATATATATGTAACCTTAGATTGCTGTGATACTTCAGTATCCGTATCTGTAAAAGATACTGGAATTGGTATACCAAAGGACAAGCAAGCAAATATATTCCAGAGGTTTACCCAAGTTAAAAATTCTTCATCAAGAACTAAAGGCGGTAGCGGTATTGGGTTATCCTTAGTTAAATCTTTAGTAGAACTTTTAGATGGAAGTATTGTGCTAAGCAGTGAACCTAATCAAGGCTGTGAATTTAAATTTACTCTTCCAATAAAGGAATTCGATAAAGCAACTGAAGATGTAAAACACTATATATCACAAAATATAACTAATAATAGTGACAAATTAATAGTAGAATTTTCTGATGTAGATTCTTATTTAAACATGTAAAATAGCAGTTAATACTTTTATTTGAGTATTAACTGCTTCCTTTTTTATATTATTAAAATCGTGAAATTATTCTTTATAGCTTTATTTCTTGTTTTGACCTAACATATTCCTTCCAAGCATATAGCACCAAAGACACACAAATTACCCCATAAGCAACAAATACTCTAAAATACTCTCCAATTTGTGCATTGTTAAATAAGTTCTTTCCTGCTGTTGGAGATACAATAAACAAGGTATGGAATAAAATAACTCCCAATATAGCTTGTTTATTTGTAGCCTTAGATACGGTTGCTCCGCCTATAAGAATTGCAGCTATAGCAAACATACCAACTTGTTCATGGCTACCGTAAGTATTTAATGTTCCTATATTTTGTAGGAATATAAGTTGACCCCAAGCTGCTAGTACTGTAGAAATCACAATAGCCTTTATTCTAGTTTTATCAACATTTATACCAGAAGCATTAGCTACTGTAGGATTTTGTCCTACTGTTTTAAAGTCTTGGCCAAGCTTTGTCTTGAAAATTAATATATTGAATACACATAGTACAGCTATAACAATCATGGTTATTATGGGAACACTTACATAATCTAAAAGTAATGCAACACTATTTATTTGACATACTATAAAAATTACCAAGGATATTACAGCTCTAATAATGAACTTCTTTAAGTTTTTCTTTTTATTCTTTACTACAGAATATATAACGCAAATAGCATAAGCTACTAAAGCTATAATAGCAGCATTATATACAACATAATAAAGTGATCTATTAAATATATTATCTAAAGCATATTTTATTCCACCTGTTAAATCTACAGTGTTTTTAATTCCAACTCCTCCACTTATCATAAGTACTGGATTTTTCATTGGAATTAAAGTTCCTATTAAAAATAGGAATAATAATTGATATAATCCATTAGCACAAAAACCAAGTATCATACTTGTTATCATTTCTTGACCCTTAGTCTTATTTAACAACTTCCCTGTAAAATATCCAAAAATTATAGCTACTGGTGTTGTAAGTACAACACATAATAAGAATCCTGGAATTCCCGTTATTCCTAGATGAGTAATTAAAATTATTATAATCTGAGCTGCCATAGCTCCAATTACAATACCAAAATTTAATCCCATTCCTGCAATTACTGGTATGATTAAAGCAAGAACCAAGAAAGAATTTCTTGCTATTCTAGCTACTAACTCATTCAATACTAGTGAAAGAGGCTGTCCTGAAAGACTTAATCCAGCTAAACATAAAATTACAAAAAGTATGGTTACCATATTATTAAAGATATAATCCTTAAACTTTCCTCCAAATCTATCCTTATTCATTAGCTGCACCTCCTCTAGCCTTTGTTAATGCATAAATTATAATACCATTACTAACTATTATTCTAATAACCTCTGATAAATTACTTTCCTTAATCATTTGATTTATTACAGGAAGTCCCACTGTTAATAATCCTTGAAATAGGAAAGTTCCTATTATTACATGAGATATCTTTGCCTTTGTGGTAGATGCTCCACCTATAAGAATTGCTGCTACAGCGGCAAAACCCATCATCATAGGGGCTTGATATAATTGTATAAATCCATAACTTTGAGAATATATCATTATACCTACAGACCCTAAAACCGTTGATATTATAGTACCTATAATTCTCATTTTATCTACAGGTATTGCAGATGCTTTTGCAAACTTAGGATTATCCCCAGCTGCAGCCATCATAATTCCTGTCTTGCTCTTTAAAAATAACCACATTATTATGCATCCTAGGAAAAACAATAACAATAATCCTGTAGGTATTTCTACTCCACACACATTAAAGGACCAAAAACTATCTAAAATTTTGGCAAATCTATCTTCTAACGTTATTGTTGTTCTTAACCCTGTTCCTATAGGCCATCTTAGCTCAAGACTTTTAAAAGGCATTAATAACCAACCTATACACATTAAAGATATAGCTGAGAAGCCTGCATAAGTTGCTATCATCATCTCAGAACCTTTAACTTTATTAAGAAGTTTTCCATAAAGATATCCAAATAATATAGCAATAGGTATACCTATTAATGTTCCTACGAAAAATCCCATTGGACCACTTAAGTTCAGTTCTATACTAACAAGTCCACCCAATATACCTGCTAGTATCCCTATAGGTAGTCCAAAGTTTAGTCCAATTCCACATAATATAGCTGGTACCATAGCAAGAACTAGAATGCCGTTCATTCCAAATCTAACTAAAATATCTGAAGCTAGCATAGGTAATGATAAATTTAGAGGTACTGCAAGAATACATAATAATATAAAAAATCCAGCTATTATAATTCTTGGTAAGCCTATGGTCTTTATAAACTCTTTAAACTTTTCCTTCATATTTTATCAACTCCTTGATCTGTAGGTATTTCTAATCCCGACATCAACAATCCAAAGTTTGCATCCCTATCCTGTGGTTTTAGTATTCCAGCAACTTTACCTTCAGTAATTATTGCTATCCTATCACATATACTTCTTAGCTCTGCAAGTTCACTAGATGTTATTACTATTGTCATTCCAGTCTCTTCATTAAGCTTTACAAGAGTATCAAGAACTAACTTTTTAGCCCCTATATCTATTCCTCTAGTTGGCTCTGACACTAGTAAAACACTTGGATTTAAAGCAAGAGCTCGCGCTATACATACCTTCTGCTGATTTCCTCCACTTAGACTTTTAGTATGTTGTGTAGGCCCCGTGCATCTTATATCTAATGCCTTAATCATAGTTTCTGCATAAGATCTTATTGCCTTCTTATCTTCAAATTCCATAAATCCAATTGATTTAAAGAATTTATTTTTAATTTCCATAGCAGTAACTGCAATATTAAGTTCAATAGAACTATCTAATAGAAGGCCAACACCTCTTCTATCTTCTGATACAAAAGCTAATCCTCTATCTAATGATTCTTTTGGGCTATTAAGCTTTAAACTATTTCCATTAAGGCTAACTTCGCCTTCACATTTATATAATCCCATTATCCCATTAGATACTCCTATTTTCCCTTGTCCTGCCAACCCTCCAAGTCCTAGTATTTCACCTTCAAATATATCTAAATTAATATTTTTCACTCGTTCACCTGGCATGTCTACGCTCAAATCTTTAAGTGTAAGAATTTTTTTCTTATTATGTTGTGAGTTCTGACCTTTTTCCTTTTGTAATATTTCTAATTTCCTACCTACCATAAGTTCAGCAAGCTGAATTACATTTGTTGATGACTTTTTTAATGTCTTTACATGTTCTCCATCTCTTAAAACTGTAATATTATCAGCAATAGCCATAACCTCATCTAATCTATGTGTTATAAATATTATAGCAATTCCGCTACTTGCTAAACTTTTCATAGTATCCATTAAGGTTTCTGCTTCACTCTCTGTAAGTACAGCTGTAGGTTCATCAAAAACTAGAACTTTAATGTTGCTCTTATCTATTTCCCGAGCAATCTCCACAAATTGCATGTAACCTACTGGAAGCCCTGATACGCAAGTTAATTCTCCAATGCCTATGCCTATAGTATCTAATGCCTTTCTTGAATCTTCATTCATCTTCTTGTAATCTAAATTTCTAAGACTCTTTCCAAAAATCTTACTTGCAATAGTTGGCTTTGTTATTTCTCTATTTATCTTAATATTTTCAGTCACCGTAAAACCTGGTATGAGCATAAACTCTTGATGTACCATACCTATTCCAAACTCCATAGCATCCTTAGGTGACTCTATTGATATTTTCTCTTCATTTAAAAATACTTCTCCTTCAAACCCACCTGTATTATGTATTACAGGCATACCAAATAATATATTCATCAGGGTAGACTTTCCAGCTCCATTTTCACCAAGTAGAGCATGGATTTCACCTGGCTTTATTCTCAAATCAATACCTTTTAGCACTAAATTTCCAAAGTAATCTTTTTTAACATTTTCCATGCGAAGTACATATTCGTTCTTCAAATTTTATCCCTCCATCTTAGTGGCAAATTTGATTTCAAGGATATCATCCATATCAATCCGCTCTTATATACTTACTTAATAACCGATGATAACCCTAGGTAACAATTTTTAATCTCTGAAGATAATCTCTCTAAAGTTAAGAACTCTATTTATAAAAATCTTCAAGGAGTTTCCCCCTTGAAGACTAATTTTTTTAAAAATCTACATAATCAGATAAGATTAAATAATAATTGTCATATGATTTTCCTGTACCTTCATCTGTATATGGAGTGATAGTTATTTCACCATCCACTTTGCTATTTAATATTTCATCTAGTTTAGCTTTGTCGTTTTTGCCATTAGTCTTTCCATCTAGATATGCCATAGCATATTCTGTTCCAGCTTCAACAAATAACATATTTACTGGTACTGGCCATGTAGAGAATTTTCCTTCTCCACCTTTTTCTTTAATTTTTTTCCCGATTTCTCCAACTATAAAGTCTACATCACCTTTTTTGTCTTCTGGAATCTCTATACCTAAAGCACCTGGATAAGCATGGTATGGAGATGGACAACATTGTTGTGGCATAATAGCACCTTCAGCTAATGCTGATTTTATAAGTGGCTCTTGCATTGAACAGTTTGTAGAAAAGAACGCTGTATCCTTTCCAAACTCTGCAACTTTTCTAGGAACATCTTCTAATATAAATTGTTGTGCACCTGGTACCCCAGCATCACCTGTTGGGTCTGGTGCTGTGGCATCTACAAATTTTAACCCTAATTCTTCACAAGATGCTTTTAATAACTCTCTTCTCTTTGCTAGCATTTCATAGGACATATGTCTTGGGAATGAATAATGTACTAAAGTCTTTGCACCTTGTTTTTTAGCTTGTTCTACTATAGTTTTTCCCATTCCAAGTTCATCTGCTTGTAGGATTACATCTGCTTTCCCACCTATCATTGCAGGATCTTCTCCAGGAACTCCAGCTATAAATAGCATATCTGGATTCTTTTCTCTTACCTTATCAATAGCTGCAGAAGCACCTGGTACCGCTTGTACAAATATAATTGCCTTAACATCAGGATCTGCTGCTAAGCTAAGTGTATTTGCAATTGTTGTCTCTTGCTCTTTCATAAAGTTATCTGGATATGTTTGTAGTACTATCATATCCCCGTAAACTTTTTTCATTTCCTCAGCTGCTCTATATTCTTCTTCTCCTTGTGAAACTGTCCCTGTAATTATTCCTATTTTATAATCCTTACCTTTAGCATCTCCGCCAGCTGTTGGATCCTTTGGCGTGCAACCCACTATACCTAGAGTCATAACTCCAGCTAAAATAGTTGCCAATAACTTCTTCTTCATAGAATTCCCCCTTAAATTTATTAGTAAAATATATTATCAACTTAACAATTTTATTACACTTTATTAATAATGTTTTTAAATACTGTTAATAAAGTGTAATCTTATTAACTACATATGTAACTAACCTCTTTTTAACTTTACTTTCAAATCTTAATTGATTATTTATAAATAAATTTTAGTTGGATTTACTCATAAATATTTTCACCTTTTTTACAATTATTTTTAATCCAAAATAGTTGTATACATAAAAAAGACTATTTTAAAATGAACATACTCATCTTAAAATAGTCTTCTTCTATTATTCTATAAATTAATATTTATTATTTTATTACTCTTATTATCTCTGATATTGCTGAAGGATTCATACCTCCCCCAACTTCATATAATTTCGGTATCTTCTTAGTCTCTAATACCTTTCTTTGGCTGACTTCTAACTCTGAGCTTAATATTAATATAGGACTTTTTAGTTTTGATGCTAAAGGCCCTGCAGTCAGTGCGTCTGCTAATTCTGTACCTTTAGACACAATAATCTGAGGTTGATTTTTACTAGAATAGAACCTTTTAATTACTTCTGCATTAGTATCATATCTATTATTACCACATACTCTATTTCCAGTAACATTTGCAGATGTAATATTATTCATCTGTTTAATAACATTATCATAAATTATACCTGTTCCACCAATAAAATATGCAGTTTCTAAAGTCTCACCCTTTAACCAATCTAATGTAGTTTTAGGCACTTCTTGAGTTTCAACAAGTATTATTGGAGCTTTTTCTTCTCCAGCTTTTGAAGCTATTGATAAAGCATCCGCCTCTCCATGTCCGTAACACACATAAGCCTTGGTTACATCAGAAATTTGATCAAGCTTCTTAGCAACCAAAAGTGAAGTATCATATCTTGTAATTCCACCTAATCGTTCTATAGAAATGCTACTATTTATACTTTTCACCTGTTCTACTATACTATTAGAAATTACCCCATCTCCTCCAACTAGTATTACCTTGGTTGGATTTAATCTCTTAATTTCATTCTTAGTAGATTCTATTAAGTGATCTTTTTGTGTAAGTAGTATAGGAGCATCATAAGCTGATGCTAAAGGTGTAGCTGCAAGTCCATCTGCACTAGCATGTCCATTTACTAATAAAACTGTTCCTGAACCATTGTTCCAGCCCTCTTGACTTATCTTTGTAGCTGTTTCATATCTATCTATCCCTATTACCTTCTTATGAGTTACTTTATCAAAATAAAGATCCTTTAAACTATTTTGCAATGCAGTATTAGCAAGAATATCTCTTGTTGTAAAATACATACTTCCATCTACTTGGCTATATTTTCTATTAAGATTTATCTGAGCAGAAATTTCACTAGCTACTTCTGATTTATATACACCTTGTCCAATATATAAATCAACATTAGTTCCTTCTACTTGGTTTGACCACCAATCAACCAACTTAGAATAATCTGACCCTGTTTGCCCAATTGTCCAATATAACTGAGGTGTAATATAATCTATCCAGTTATTTTTTACCTATGTTCTACTATCTGCATATTGATCCTTAAAACTCTGATTTGCTCCTGAACTTGTATCTGATCCATTAGGATCATTAGCTTTGCTTCTCCATATACCTGCAGGACTAACCCCAAATTTAACACTTGAATCTATGCTATTTATAGCATTGTTAACCTCTTTTATTAATAAATTTACATTATTTCTTCTCCAGTCGTCTTTACTCATTCCACTACCGTATGCACTATATGCATCATCATCACTATAGTTTCCCTTTGGATAAAAATAATCGTCAAAGTGTATAGCATCCACACCATAATTTTGAACTACCTCTTTAACAGTATCAACTATATGTTTTCTTACTTCAGGTAGTCCTGGATTATAGCATAATGCATCCATTGCCTTTCCATCCTGTGTCCATTGATGCCTAATAACTAAATTAGGATTTTTTCTTGCTGGGTGGCTAGCTGCTAATGAATTTATATCTGACCCCGAAGTTGTTACCCTATAAGGATTAAACCATGCATGAAGTTCCATACCTCTTTTATGCGCTTCATCAACCATAAATGCTAATGGGTCATATCCTGGATCAGTTCCTTGAGTACCTGTAAGTACATCTGACCATGGGTTAATGCTTGATTTATAAAGAGCATCCCCCTTTGGTCTTACTTGAACTATTACAGTATTCATCCCTACAGACTTAAGGTTGTCCAACAAATTTATAAATTCATTTTTTTGTTGCTGAACATTGTTCTTTGCTTTAGGCCAGTCTATACTATATACAGTACTAACCCATGCACCTCTCATCTCTGTATCTGCAGCTAATGCAGTTGTTTGAATCATTCCAAATGCCAAAAATAACCCTATTATTGTAGCTAATATTTTTTTCATATTTCCCCCTTAATATTACTCAGATTTTATTTTGCAATTTACTATTCAAAGTAAATTTATAAGTTATCTTCATTAAAATAATTATAATTCTTAAATATCTTAAATATCTTAAATATCTTAAATATCTTAAATATCTTAAATATCTTAAAATTTTACCCTATTTTCCTAAATAACACCCCTTAGTCCATATAAACCAAGGGGTAATTTTTTAAACTATTTTGAAAGAACTCTTTAAAGATACAATCCTATTAAATGCAGGCTTATCTTCTGTAGTGTATTTAGAATCTACATTGAAGTATCCATGTCTAAAGAATTGGAAGCTATCACCTGATTTTACACTCTTCATGTTAGCTTCTACAAATCCTTGTAACACTTCTAATGAGTTTGGATTTGTGCATTCTAAAAAGGTTTTATTTTCATCTATTTGTTTATCTAGTATTAAAGGTTCATATAATCTGAATTCAGCAGGTATAGATGTATTAGCATCTACCCAATGTATTGTACCTTTAACCTTTCTTCCTGTAAATCCAGTACCACTCTTAGTTTCTTTATCATAGGTACAGTGAATTTCAGTAACTTTTCCATTTTCATCTTTTATAAAATCATTACATTTTATAAAGTATGCTCCTTTAAGTCTAACTTCATTTCCTGGGAATAGTCTGAAGTACTTCTTAGGTGGCTCTTCCATAAAGTCTTCTTCTTCTATATATATTTCTCTAGAAAATGGTACCATTCTTTTTCCCATAGATGGGTCATCTTGATTGTTTTCTATTTCTAACATCTCAATTTCGCCTTCAGGATAATTTGTTATAACTACTTTTAAAGGTCTTATAACTCCCATAGTTCTTAAAGTTTTAGCACTTAAATCTTCTCTAATAAAATATTCAAGTAATTGTTCATCTACTGTGCTATCATTCTTAGCTACTCCAATTTCTCTACAGAAGTTACGTATTGCTTCTGGAGTGTATCCTCTTCTTCTAAGACCAGCTATAGTAGGCATTCTTGGATCATCCCATCCATCAACAATTCCTTCATCAACTAAAGCCTTAAGCTTTCTCTTGCTCATTACGGTGTTTGTAATGTTAAGTCTTGCAAACTCTATTTGTCTTGGAACATCTTTCATTTCACAAGCTTCTATAACCCAATCATAAAGCGGTCTATGGGCTTCAAACTCTAATGTGCATATAGAGTGTGTTATTCCTTCTATTGCATCCTCTAGTGGATGTGCAAAGTCGTACATTGGATATACGCACCACTTATCTCCTGTATTGTGGTGAGTTGTATGTGATATACGATATATTATTGGATCTCTCATGTTGATATTAGGAGAAGTCATGTCTATCTTAGCTCTTAAGACCTTTTCTCCATCCTTAAATTCTCCATCTCTCATACGAGCAAATAAATTCAAGTTTTCTTCAACACTTCTACTTCTATACGGGCTCTCTTTTCCTGGTGCAGTAAGAGTTCCTCTATATTCTTTCATTTCCTCTGCAGTTAAATCACACACAAAGGCTAATCCTTTTTTAATTAGTAAAACTGCTCTGCTATATATCTCTTCAAAATAATCTGAAGCAAAATATAAGTTATCCCATTCAAATCCAAGCCACTCTATGTCACCCTTTATAGATTCAACGTACTCTGTATCCTCTTTTGTAGGGTTTGTATCATCAAATCTTAGATTTGTTTTACCTTTAAACTCATCTGCAAGTTCAAAGTTTAGAACTATAGATTTTGCATGTCCTATATGTAAATATCCATTTGGCTCTGGTGGAAATCGAGTAATTATACTATCATGCTTCTTGCTCTGTAAGTCCTCCACCACTATTCTTTTAATAAAGTTAGAAGATGTATTCCCTACATTTTCTCCCATAATAATCACTTCCTTCTACTATTTTAAAACAAGATTTACTCCATAAGACAGTCACTCCGCCTATAAAGTTTATCTAAGTTAATTAATTATTTTATCCTTATTTGTAAATTATATTTGATAAGGCATCTGAAAATAAATAATAAGTCAAAGATGCGAAGGATATTTTGAGTTAGACAAGGAAGCAGGTTCCGCAGATAGTAGAACTATCTAAGGGTTCTGCTGACGACGTATCACTCAAAATAGCCTAGGAGATTGACTTATTTATTTTTTGAAGATGACTAAGTTAAATATACAATATTCCTAACTCACACTAACCCTAAATATATCATATATTATACTACTTTTCTATTCTCTTTACGAAATTCAACAACTATTTAGATAATAATGGCGTTAATTCATCTTTATATATTACATACTGAAGATGCAATGCTCTAGTTAAAGCCACATACAATAACTTCTTATCTAAATTCTCATCTTTGTAATTTTCACTATTACAGTCATAAACAATAGTTGCATCAAATTCCAATCCCTTAGTCATATAACTTGGAATTATTAGATTTGTCATATCTAAGTTTTTCTGATTCTCTTGTATTAAATCCCAACTACATTTAGATTTCTTTTTAAGAGTCTTATGAAGTTTCTCACAATCATTATAGGTTTTACAAATTATAGCTATAGTTTTTTTGTTTTTACTATGAATTTCTTCCACTATAGAATCAATTATTTCTATTTCATTTTTGTCTTCAACCTTAACTTCCTTAGGAATATCACCGTGTCTTAATATAGGTATAGCAGGTTTTATATTTAACTTTTGCTTCTCAAGTACCCTATTTGCAAACTCTATTACCTCAACTGTAGATCTGTAACTTTGAGACAATGTTATATAAGTTGCATCACTGTCAAAGACTTTCTCAATTAATGTTTCCCAGGAACTTATCCCTTTATAGTTATATATCCCCTGACCTAAATCTCCTACAATTGTCATAGAATTATTTTTAGATATCTCTTTAAGTATATAAAACTGTAGTAAGCTGTAATCTTGTGCTTCATCTATTACTGTATGTATATAGTTTTCTTCCCCGATTCCATCTAATCTTATTTGAAGGTATGCTAATGCTGTTAAATCATCACAATCTATTTGTTTATTTAAAAGATTATTATTTATCTCATCCCTCATGTAAATAGCCAGCTTCTTTGGTATACAATTATCAGTTACAGTAGTAAAAACTTCTTCATCATTATATAACTCTACATAACTCTCAAAGACATTTATCTTTTTCCACTTATTAAAAAATTCTTTTAAAGCCTTAGTACCCTTCGACTTTAACTGTCCTAAAATATCATCTCTTTCATCATAAGTTCTTATTATTTCTTTTCTTTGGTCCTCTTCTGAAAGATTACTTTTACTTTTTATATCTTTAATTTTAAAGAAGTATATATTTTCTATCTCAGTTTTTACAGCTTCTAATCTATTTTTCAACTTACTCTTAAAATACTTATTTATCTCATCTTTTCTTTTATTTATAGGAAGTTTAGCTAAATCTTTTATATATAATCTCTTTATATCTTTAGCTGTAAACAAAGTATGTCCATCAATTAATATATCTTCTACTTCCAGATTCCTAATTTCTAAATATCTTATAAATCTATCCATTATGGTTTTATATGTCATAGTGCCTTTTATCTTGCTAGATGTAGTAATATATTTTATATTTTCCTCACTATTCATTTCTATTATTGAAGATAGCTTTTTATCTTTGGTTATTATTTTAAATTTTGTATTTATAATTTTACTGCAGAGTTCCTCAAAAGTAACTTGCTTAACATTGCTAACCCCAAGATTCGGAAGAATATCAGAAATATAATCTAGAAACAACTCATTTGGTGCTACCACTAAGATATTCTTATTATCCATTTCATCTCCATAGGTATACACCAAGTATGCAAGTCTATGGAGTGCTACCGTAGTCTTACCTGATCCTGCTGACCCCTGAATAATTATAGGCTTATTTTTGTATGCTCTAATAATTTCATTTTGTTCCTTTTGAATTGTGGTTACTACATCCTTTAACTTCTTACTCATATTCTGCTCTAAGTTTACTCTAAGGAATTCATCTACAAGTTCCTCGCCATCTTCTGTTGTTGGAACTATTAACTCATTTATTCCTTCATCAAAAATATTAATAAGTTCTCCCTCTTTAACTTGGAACTTTCTCTTTAAAAGCAGTTCTCCATTAATTTCTCCCATAGGGGCAGTATAGGATGCCGATCCAAAGGTTCCACTATAATATAAATTTGCAAGAGGTGCTCTCCAGTCAATGATAACCTCTTCGTTTTTAATTT
This sequence comes from Clostridium sp., assembly GCF_036646415.1. Classification (GTDB taxonomy): domain Bacteria; phylum Bacillota; class Clostridia; order Clostridiales; family Clostridiaceae; genus Clostridium_J. Next base: position 58,921 of record NZ_JAVXMF010000012.1, read on the forward strand.
CATCAACAATACCAAACTTTCCAATGTAAAAGCTTTCCTCATCTCTTAATTTTTCCTTAAAATCTACTCTGGCAAAGTATGGATTATTCTTACTCTCACTATATTTATGTAAATTTTTATTAGTAAAATCTTGTAATCTCTGAGCAAGTACTAAATCATTATCAAAAGCACTTCCAGCTGACTTCTTAAGTCCAGATATTTTTTTCTCGTACTCCTCGAACTTTTTCTCTGTCTTTTTAAGTTCTTCATCTATCCAGTTTCTAGTGTTTTCAAATTTTTCAACTTCAAGTTTTTTTTCCTTTTCATTAACTGCCATTAATGCATCACCTCGCTCATATTTATTAATTATGTATTTTCTTACCTAGATTTATTCAACTTAATGTCACTTCTTAAGTTTACCTCTTCCTCCATGATATGTCATCCACCTTCTATTAATCATCAAACTTATATTAATAGACGTAATACTATCTCCAAAAATATAGAGGAAGAATCATATTCTGACTCTTCCTCTTATGCTAAAACCTATTAGGCATCTGAAAATAAATAATAAGTCAAAGATTCGAAGGATATTTTGAGTTAGACAAGGAAGCAGGTTCCGCAGATAGTAGAACTATCTAAGGGTTCTGCTGACGACGTATCACTCAAAATAGCCTAGGAGATTGACTTATTTATTTTTTGAAGATGACTTATACTCTTGTTGATAAAAATGCTACTAAATTATTTGTTGTAGCCATATCTTTTCTTTCTAAATCTGTTGGTTGAAGTTTTATTCCAAAAACTTCTTCAATTTTTAGAAGAACTTCTATTATTCCTAGTGAATCTAATAATCCCGATTCAAATAAATCTAAGTCCAAATCTTCTCTTATCTCATCTGTTCCTGTTACTTCTTCAAATATGTCTAATACTTTCTCTTGCATAATTTTTCCTCCTAAACGATAATTTCATTACTATCTTCTAGTAATTTTACCCTTAAACTTATCATATTAAAATAGAAATCTATAATTATTAATAAATTTTTATTTTTTAACTTACTTAACTGCTTACTTAAATAACCTTTCGGCTTTCAACTAAATAATCTACTTACTTTAAGTTAATGTTATCTCACTACCCTCAACTTGTTGACTTTAGTGGAATAGATATCCTGAGAATATTAGCAGACCGAAACATGCTACATGAAAGTTTAATATGATTTGAACTCTTTGGAACCACTTTTCCTTCTTGTGCTTTTTATAATACTTAGACTTCCTTTGTACTATATCAGTAAGCACTAATACTCCACCTTGATAAAGCCCATATATTATATAAAATACTTCAAGACCATGCCAAATTCCCATTATAAGCATTGTTATCATTTGTGCAAAGTGAGAAGCCTGAAATCTTGTTTTAAATCTCTTTTTTCTCATTGAACTTAAAACAATTCTTGAATACAGATAATCTCCAAACCATCTTGAAAGAGATATATGCCATCTTGCCCAAAACTCCTTCATATCCTTACTTAAGAAAGGCTTATTAAAGTTATCTGGAGTTTTAATTCCAAGAATATAGCTTGTTCCTACTGCAAAAGAACTATATCCAGCAAAGTCAAAGAATAGATATAAGCTATATGCATACATATAATTCCATGAGTTTAGTAAGGTTATATCTGCTGGAATCTTACTCATCCACATTGTGTTTATAACATAAGCTATTACAAACTTATATCCAAGTCCTATTATTATTTTTCTAATACCAATGTATAGATAGTCATTTACGTATTCATCCTTTGGTATTATAGTATTTAAATCTTCTTCAAATCTTCTATATCTATCTATAGGTCCCGAGCTTAGTGTTGGAAAGAATAGAATAAAATATACAAAGGTTGAAAACTTTACTTCCTTTATAACTCCATCATATATTTCTATTATCATTTGTATTGCCTTAAAATTAAGGTATGATAATCCTATAAACCCAATTGGTCCAAAACTAACTTTTACCGATAATTTTGTTATTATTACAGGTATCATAGATAAGAAAAGTGCTAGGTAATATATCCACTTATTATCTGTTTTTTTACGTATAGCTAAGTATCCATATACTACGATTAATTCTCCTACAAAAAACATAATAAATAATATAATATTTATTGATCCTGTTCCTACTATAACGCCTACCATAAGTATTGATATTACTATTCCATAAGGCTTTATATTCTTCTGCCTTAATCCTAAAATTATTGCAGGTATAAAGGAAAGCATCAATATATAAAGATATAGATAATCTCCATATTGTGATAATTTCATTATTTAACTTCCTCCATGAGCTTCTTTCTATCTATTTTCCCATTAATATTTATAGGAAATTCCTTTAACACTTTAATGTTCCTTGGAATCATATAAGAAGGTATATATTTTTTTAATTCATTTTTTATTATTATGGAGTTTTTAAGACTACTTAATCCATTATCTTCATTTAGTGTAACAAAGCTAGCTAAGTGAGATATTTTGCCCTCTCTATATGCAGGAAACACAACACAATTATTTACACTCTCTACTCGTCTTAAATTGTTTTCTATATCCTCAAGCTCTATTCTAAATCCATTTAACTTTATTTGAAAATCTTTTCTTCCACAGTAATAGATTACTTCATCTTCAAAATAACCTATATCTCCAGTTCTATAGCCTCTCATTACCGTACCATCTATATTCTCTTTAAAGAATACCTTATTAGTCATTTCTTCATTATTAAAGTATCCCTTACTTATACTATTTCCAATGGCAATAAGCTCTCCCTTTTCGCCCTTTTGTAACTCTTTTCCTTCTGCATCAACTATTTTAAGAACTGCTCCTGTCATTGGATGTCCTATTGGTATCTCTCTAGTATCATTCAACATTTCTCTTGTTACATCTATAGCAGATAAAAGTACTGTACCTTCCGTTGGCCCATATCCATTTATCATTCTAACATCTGGGAATCTATCCATAAGCTCACTTATTAACTTCTTAGACAAGACTTCTCCAGCAAAAAAGAAGGTTTCAAGACTAGGCATAAGCTCTTTATTAAAGGTACTATCCTTAATACACATCTCTGCTAGAGCTGGTGTTGAAATCCATGTTTTTATTTTTGAATCATTTAAAGCCTTAAATAATGTTTTAAAGTCTTCTAAAGTATTTTTAGATAAACTAAATAATGTTTTCCCATGAATTAGCCCTAAATAAATTGGCATAACTGATACATCAAATGAATAAGACACTTGATTCATTATCACATCATCTACTTCATCAAGTTCCAAGTATTTCTCAAACCAACTGATGAATGAATGAAGGTTGTTACTACTTATTTGAACACCTTTAGGTTTTCCTGTACTCCCTGAAGTAAATAGTATATAAGCATTTTCATCTTCTTTTACCCATCTATCACTTGATACCGATTGTCCATGATATTTATCTATTACACTGCTAACTTCAGCTTTATTATATACACCTTCAACTCCCAATTGTTCCTCAGTAAAGTTTATTATAACCTTAGCATTTACCTCTTCTATTACCTGTCTTACCCTCTCTACAGGAAAAGTAACATCAAGAGGTATATAAGCTCTTCCAGATTTTAATGATGCCATCATTAGAACTAATATCAGATTATCCTTATTCCCATGAATTACTATAGGTGTTCTATCATCTCCACATTTCTCTAATAAATAAGCTGCTAGGGCATCTGACTGTTTATCCAATTCCTCATATGTTAATTTTTCGCCATCACAAAGTACGGCTACTCTTTGCTTCTTTGCATATTCTTTTATTTTAAGTAGTATATTCATTTTCCTTATCCTCTCTATACTAACAATTTATAAACTTTATGTTTATTCTGTTATAATATTGGTATTTATAATCTTCACTTTTAAAATTGATTATATATAAAGGGAAGATCTTTAAGTGTAGATAAAACAAATATTAAAAATACAGCAACTAATGTAAGTGTCAATATTATGCTATCTATAATTTCATTTTTATCTCTCGCTAAAATACTTAGAAATTTCTTCATTTACCTTAAGCCATCCTTTCCATCCTAAATGCATTACATCTGTTAAATAATATTTTTCATATTCTTTATCTTGTAAATTAGCAACTGAAAAGCCTCTTTCCTCAGCTAATTCTTGAAGTTTATTATAAAACTCGTCACGCTTCTCCTCCGTAATTCCAAGATGATTATAATATAGTCCATTTACTGGCATCAATACTATTAGTGGTTTTACACCTAAATCCTTGCTTGTATCCAAAAACAATTCATAATCCTTAAATTCCCTTGATGCCATTAGATCAATGTCTATTAACTCATCTTTAAATTTAGGATACTTCTCTCTCAAATATAAATCATAATAGCTGTCTTCAACATTTATGTCATTATTAGTTACCTTAGCTACTCCCTCTTTTTCTGCTTTAGCATATTCAGCTTCCCAATTAAGCTCTTTAGATTTTTCTTCTGTTTTATCTGGTAGACTCTCTAACTCTTTATAAGATTGAGTTTTGTCCTTAATCTCTAATGTATATTCTTTAAACTTATAATAAGGTTTTAATAAAGTTAAAGCTATATTAGATAACAAGTTATCTTTGGAATAAAGATAAGCATAGATTTGCTCTTCTCCATATTCTCTACTCTCTTTCAATAACTGATTAATTCTCTTTGCATAATTCATTTTAGTTTCATCACTTACTTTGTCATTATTAAACATCTTATAGAATTGATGCTCAGAAAAATTAACACTAAAATTGTCACCACTTATACCTGACCCTTGAGTAAACCATTGTAACGAAACTATTAATGCAACCTTAGAATCACTTTTAATATTATCAGTACTACTTAGCATAGTAGCATGCTGTAATGACTGGGTATATGCTCTTCCAAATATACTTACATCATAATTTGCTTCTTTGAATGGAAATATATTTATAGGATTCTGGTCTACTGGAGAAGATAGCTCCGATGAACCTAATAATATTAAGTCATCCTCATTAAACATACTATCCTTAAGTACCCCACCTCGGTCTCTTAAAATATGATCATAGGTGTGCTTTATAGGTTCTAAATCTTTACTAATGCTCTTATCTTCATATTTTTTAGTTATAACCTCATTAAAACTAGAAATAAGAATACCCATGCATACTATTGGAATTATAAAATATCTATATCTCTTCATTGATTATTTCTACAACCTTTCATGTTTTACTTTTTATACATTTTAAAATATTACTAATTTATTATATATAACAATAATAATAATTAATAGTAGTTTTCTAATTTTTATCATTATCTATCATATTATTAATTTCCTATTTAAAAATACTTCACACTTATAAATATTAATTTCTATTTCAGCTTAAAAGTTCTTGGAGCAACATTATATGTAATAACTAAAGCTATAATCATGTATATTAAGGTTACAACAATTACACCTATACTAAACAAATAAGAAGAACCATCTAATGATAAACACATATAAGAAATAAAATAGGTAATTCCATTTATACCACTAAATAATGGACTCTTTATAGTTAACTGGGATGTATAAGGCTGAATTGTATAGTATAAAAATAAGTGATGTATTGAAAAGAAACATGACAAACAAATGATACTTAAAAACATTGGTATCATATTCATTATTGCATTAATTTGTCCTGTTGCAACTATGATAGAACACATTCCAATACATAAAGCTACAGCTGGTATAAGATTAAGAATAACCACCCTTTTAAGTCTAGCAGTAAAATTAGAAATTATAACTTTACCTTCTCTATAATATCCATATCTCAGTAAGCTTACATCACAATTGTAGAACATAGCTTTAGCGACCTTCTGACTTGTTGACATTGCATACATTATAAACACCCATGCAGATGCAGTTTTTTGCATAATACGTAATAAATCTGCCTTTATTTCTGGCATCAATACTATAGCACCTATTATCCCTAATGATAAAATTATAATTGCTATTGTTCTGTTTTTTGTAGCTGTAACTATCAATTTTCTATGCCTCATAAAGAATATAGCATTTATATATTCATAGCCCCGTTTGTTTTCATATTTCCTAGAATCCAAATCTTTAGCTTTAATTTTCTTCTCATCTATTTTTACATCCGAAAAAGTAGCCTGCACTACTACATCTTCACCATTAGACATCATATTCTTTGTAATTATAACCTTAGATAGATTATTAAAACCTCTGTATTGGAAAATATATAGGATACTTAAAACTCCAACAATTACTATAATCAATAACCCCAGAATACTATAAAGAAAACTTCCAACGTCTATTACAATGCCTAGGTAAGGTAATAGATAAGCTAATAAAAGCCCTATAACTATAGCAACAACATTAAACCAAGGTTTTGTTGGAAGCATTATATTACTTCTGTCATATATAAATAACTCTACAGCTTCACCAAAAGACTTTATAGCTATAAACTCTGTAGCTAATATTATTGCATTCACCGGAGAACAAATAAGCAGCATGGCAGGAATAAACCATATGAAATTAACCATTCTTGCATATACTATTTGACCAACAAAGTATTTTCTTGGATTCACTCTCATAAGTCTAATCATCTTAAAAGGCTTCTTCATACCCTCCAATACTGTAACATTTACAAATGGACCCATTACTAAGCTTAAGAAGAAGAATATATGAATAGCAATTTCCTTTGAATCCCCACCATTTCTTGCAAAAAACATAGCTGGAAGCAATACCATAAGCAGTATATATATAGCTTTACCAAGGAACCTAAGTAAGAAACTTATGACTTCAAATATAGTTCCTATTGTCAGTTTTGTCTTAGTTTCTTTATAGATACTCTCAGGTATCTTTTTTCCTATAAGCGGAACCTTTTTTAAAAAGTATATTAACCCATTAACCTTTTCTGCAAAGGAGAACTTATAAGTATTAACAAAAGTTCTAACCATGGTTCTCCTCCTTTAAAATTTCCATAATCCTATTCTCAAATCCATCACTACTTAAAATTTCACTAGGCACTTCTTGTAATTTCCCATTATTAAGCACTACAATTTCATCACATAAATCTGTAGCCAATTGTAATATGTGAGTAGAAAATATAATTATATGCTCACTCTTAATCTCCTTTAACAAATTCTTAATCTCAAGGGCAACTATAACATCAAATGAACTCAGTGGCTCATCCAATAAAATCACCGGTGGTCTTGTTATCAAGAAACATAGCATCTGAATCTTATTTTTCATTCCATGTGAGTATCCCTTTATAAGTCGATATCTATCCTCTTCCTCTATTTTAATTATATCAAAGTACTCATCTATTGAACGTAAATTTTTAATCTTATCCTTATTTATATCAATGTAGAACTTTAAAAACTCATAGCCTGTTAAGAACTCAGGAAGCACTGGGTCCGCAAAAACATATCCTATCTTTGAATAATCTAAATTACCATTTTCTTCTCCGTCTTCATGAAGTGTTACAATACCACTATCAGATTTCAATTCTCCACCTATACAATTAAATAAAGTTGTCTTTCCAGCTCCATTACGTCCCAAAAGTCCATATATCTTTCCTTTTTCAAATTCAAAGGACGCACCTCTTAGTACCTGTTTATTTTCAAAGTTCTTCTCTATATCTTTTAATATTAATTTCATTAGTTTTCCCCCACTCTAACCTTATTAAATATATTGATAAAATAATAATTCATTCTATACTTATTATTTTATCATAAGATTCATCTTTGAAATCTTACAATGTTAATAATAAATACTAATATTGTTATTTATTATGATTTTATTACATATTTCTATATAAATCCTATTATAGCCACTACACAAATCCTATTATTTGCAACTAAATATTATAAAACTTTAAAATCCCCTAAAGTTTTATAAATTATAGTCGAAATTTGAATTGTAATTATATATTAAGTTTGATAATATATATTTGAGTATTTGTATTGGATACTACTTTTCATTAAATAATATCTGATTACAACTATATTTATTGGATTCTAATTTAATTTTTTTAAAATACATATTTGCATTTGATGTTATTTCTATTTAAAATAACAAACCCACTACGTTGGGTTTGTTTTTCGTATGATAAGACTTCATAGAAACATATATAATATTTTACTGCAAAAATAATGATATAATTATCAATTTTAAAACATTTCACTATAGTATCCTGAAAATTTACTATGCAAAATAACCCATTTGTTTGTAAACATATACTATTTTGACTTTGTCCATATTAAATTAATTAGATGAAAATAAAAGTCTTCAGAAAAGAAATGATGAAAGTATAATATCCTTCTATACTACAAAAGATAATGCATTTGAAGTATCTATAATTTAATAATTACTACAAATATAGCATTTATTTTTTAATTAATTTAACAAGAAACAGGAGGACTATATTATGGAAAATTTTATTTACTTTTCGATAGTAGCAGGAGTATTTGCATTAATTTGTGCATTTTTACTACTATCAAAAATCACTAAAAGTAGTGAAGGTACAGATAAAATGAAAGAGATTGCTGAAGCTATTAGAGATGGTGCTAATGCATTCTTAAAAGCGGAATATAAATTATTAATTATTTTCTGCATTATTGTTTTTGTATTAATCGGCTTTGGAATTGGAAGCTGGGTTACAGCACTTTGCTTCTTAGTTGGAGCATTTTTCTCATCTTTAGCAGGATATATTGGTATGTATACTGCAACAAAAGCCAACGTAAGAACTGCTGAAGGTGCAAGATCATCTGGTATGAGCAAAGCACTTTCTATTGCATTCTCTGGTGGTGCTGTTATGGGAATGTGTGTTGTAGGTCTTGGAATTTTCGGTATAAGTATTATTTATCTTTTAACAAATGATGTACAAGTACTTACTGGATTTAGCTTAGGAGCTTCTTCTGTAGCTCTTTTTGGACGTGTTGGTGGTGGAATATACACTAAAGCTGCCGATGTTGGCGCAGACCTTGTTGGTAAAGTAGAAGCTGGAATTCCAGAAGATGACCCACGTAACCCTGCAGTAATTGCAGATAACGTTGGTGATAACGTTGGTGACGTTGCTGGAATGGGAGCTGACTTATTTGAATCATACATAGGTTCTATAATATCTGCTATTACACTAGGTGCAGTTTCTTTCGGATTAAGCGGAGCTATATTCCCACTTGTAATATCTGCAGTAGGAATCTTCTGCTCTATTATTGGTATTTTACTTGTAAATAATATCAAAAGTGAAAATCCACATAAAGCTTTAAATAGTGGAACTTACTTAGCAAGTATATTAGTTGTTATAATTACTGCTATACTAAGCAAAGTATTCTTTGGTGAATTCTTAGCATTCTATTCTATAATCTCTGGAATTATTGTTGGTTTATTAATTGGTAAGTTAACTGAAGTATATACTTCAAGTGATTTTAAATCAGTTAAAAAGATTGCTGATCAATCTGAAACTGGTTCTGCTACAACAATTATATCTGGTCTTGCAGTTGGAATGGAATCAACAGCATTTCCTATAGTATTAATTGCTATTGCTATACTAATTTCTTATCACTTCTCTGGATTATATGGAATTGCTCTTGCAGCTGTTGGAATGCTATCTACTACTGGTATTACAGTTGCTGTAGATGCTTACGGTCCAATCGCAGATAACGCTGGTGGTATTGCAGAGATGTCAGGTCTTGATTCATCTGTTCGTAAAATTACAGACAAGCTAGACTCAGTTGGTAATACAACAGCTGCAATGGGTAAAGGATTTGCTATTGGATCTGCTGCACTTACTGCATTAGCTCTTTTCGCATCTTACTCTCAAGCAGTTGGTTTAACAACAATTGACTGTCTTAACCCTAAAGTAATTGTTGGATTATTAATTGGAGGAATGCTTCCATTCTTATTCTCAGCATTCACAATGCAATCAGTTGGTAAAACTGCTAACGAAATGATCGTTGAAGTTCGTCGTCAGTTTAAAACTATCCCTGGCCTTCTAGAAGGAACAGGAAAACCTGACTATAAAAGTTGTGTTGAAATTTCAACTAAAGCAGCTTTAAAAGAAATGCTTCTTCCAGGAGTAATGGCTGTTGTTTCACCAATTATAATCGGTGTTTTACTTGGAGCTGAAGCTTTAGGTGGACTATTAGTTGGTTCTCTTGTATCAGGTGTTATGCTTGCAATCTTCATGTCTAACGCTGGTGGAGCATGGGATAATGCTAAGAAGTACATTGAAGAGGGTGCTCACGGTGGTAAAGGTAGTGATGCCCACAAAGCCGCTGTTGTTGGTGATACTGTAGGTGATCCATTTAAAGATACATCTGGTCCATCTATCAATATCTTAATCAAACTTATGACAATTGTTTCTTTAGTTTTCGCACCATTATTTATTGCTATTGGTGGATTACTGTAGAATATTGCAGTTTAAAATAAAGTAAATTAATAAACCTCCTATTGTAGATTTTAAATCTCTACAATAGGAGGTTTTGTTTTATTCTATAAACTCATCATCATATTCATCTAAAAAGAAATGTTTCTCTCCATCCTTTTGCCATCCAAGTATAGCATCCATATTAACATTTTCAGCAGCCTTAAATATAGATTTATCAACATCCTTAAATGTTAGCTTTAACTCTTTAATCATGTCTTTTATTTCATGTCTCTTATTCCCAATCTTCTTTGCTGCTACCATACATGCACAGTTAAGTGGCCATATTCCACTACTTTGTATGAAATTCTCTATGTATGTCTCCTCTACATAATAAAGTGGACGTATAAGCTCTAGTCCCTTAAAGTTCGTCGCCTTTAGTTTTGGTAGCATTGTTTTAAATGTTCCTCCATAAAGAACATTTAACATAGTTGTCTCTATAACATCATTAAAATGATGACCAAGAGCTAGTTTATTACATCCAAGTCTCTCAGCCTCAGAATATAATGCACCCCTTCTCATTCTCGCACACATGTAGCATGGATAATCCTTAGCTATTACATCTATGATATCAAATATCTTAGAATCAAATGTATGTATTGGTATATTTAAATAATTACAATTATCTATTAAAAGTTCTTTTATCTGTGGATGGTACCCTGGGTCCATAGCAATAAACTCAAGTTCAAAGTTAACCTGTCCATGACGCTTTAACTCTTGAAATAACTTTGCCATTATAATGCTATCCTTACCTCCAGATATACCAACAGCAATTCTATCCCCTTCTTCTACTAGCTTATATTCTCTTACAGCCTTTATAAATTTAGACCAAACCGTTTTTCTATACTTTTTAATTAAACTACGTTCTATATCTGCAAGGGGCTTTCGTTCATTAAAAGGAACTAATATCTCGCAACCTTCTCCAGCTATATCACTCATCTACATCACCTCATCAAATTTGTATATATAATATTATTCTTACTTAAGTGTAGGTTGATTAAATCTCAATAACCACAAACTTACCATGATATTATAACACCTTTATATATTTTTGTCTTGCAGGCTACTGTAACTTAGAATGACTTAAATTATAAACTCTAACTTATTTAAAATACCAGCTTATTACTTATAGATATTTAATGATAACTGGATTAACTCTTATTAATTTTATTAGTGTTCTGCACTTTTTATTTCCCAGTGAATAACAAAAGTTAATATTGCTCTTAACAATATTATTGCTGCTAATATATACATCTCATCAAAACTTCTAACTATTACAGTCTTTAATATCTCTCCTGCAAGCTTAAATTCTAATGCAAGTGCTAGTGATTGTGCAAAGTCTACCTTTATTGAATAGTTTACTTCATTAAATAAACTTAATACAAATCTATAGAAAGCTTTTATTCCTGCAACTACAATTACCGCTGTTCCCATTAATTCCAATATCTCAATGATTATTGGTATTATAGTTTGGATAATATTATGTAACATAACCACACCCCTTTTCTTCCCCTTAATATAGTATGATGTAAAATTTAGCTTGTCCGATGCTTAATACCTATGAATTCTATTAATTATTTTTTGTGTCTGACTCTATAATTTTACAAACTAAAAGCACACATTAAATTAGTAATTATAATACTAATATTAATATGTGCTTTCAAATCAAATATACTTACATTATTATATTTTATAAGGTTTTTAGAATTCCATTTATAACTGCTTCTTCTCCAAGTCTATCCATTACATAGCTTATTCTCTCAAGGGACTCTCCATTTTCTCTATAGTAAGTAAGAATTTTTTCTACCACATCAAAAATTTCATCCTCTTTAAATACTTGTCCTAAATCTGTACCAAATCTATATGCTCTTCCAAATCTTCCACCTATAAATATTTTTGCTCCAGTTTCTTTAATTGTAAATGCGCCTGGCTTGCAACTTCTCACACAGCCTCCACAATTAACACATTTAGATCTATCAAATTGGATTTTTTTATCTACAAGCTTTAAAGCTCCCTGTCTACAACCCTTTATGCATATTCCACAACCAACACATTTATCATCGTTATACGAAGGAATTGTTAATCCAATTATTCCAATATCATTAAGATTTGCTTTTGCACAGTTATTAGCACAGCCTGAAATACCAATTTTACACTTATGTGGAGTTGACTCTCCAAATTCTTTATCTGATAATCTATTACAAAGTCCTTGAGTATCTATGTTTCCATGTAAACATATAGTTCCCTTACATGATGTTAATGGTCTTAATTTCTTCCCAGTCCCACCATGTTTTAGCCCAAGAGATTTTGCTTCTTCAATAAGTTTATCTACATTATCTCCATGAATCCATGGAACTTCCACTGAAAGTCTGGTTGTGAATCCCATATATCCTCTTCCATATTTCTTTGCAATATGTGAGACATTTATCATTTCCTCAGAAGTCATATTTCCAGCTCTTGATAAAAATCTTACAGAAAAGTGCTCCTTATCATTTTGAAGTAAAAACCCTAGCCCCTTTAATTCTGTAATTCTTTGATTGCTATACATTTAATTACACTCCTTAAGACACCGTATGTAACATATATTAAGCGGCATCATTATGTTTATTTCTTTACACTTACCTTAACAACATCTTACCACGTATTAATATCACTGTTAATTAGGAATTTCTTATCACATATATAATAAAATCTTATGATTATCTAGTTCCCATAATAATAAAACCAAATATTTCTCATATTGACTATGGTTTAGCGAAGATACTATGAAGTCCTTATTAACAGTGATTTAAAATATATTCTTCACATTAAATATAGCTTTTTATCAACTTCATATTCCCACTTAAAATATACTCTCCTAAATAAGCTGGAATTAATATACTATCTAACATAGATATGATAATTTCCTTTCTAATTCCACCATCGGTAAATTTAATTTTCCCTTCACCATCTACACATGTTAATACACAGAATTTATCACTGTTACTTTTTTCAGAATAACTACCTTTTATATTGTATACATCCATATTAAATCCACTAAAGCTTATGCAGTTTTGTATTTTCTTATTTTCATCTATAAGTATAATCTTAGGTTCTAAAGTAAAATCAATGACATCTAGAGCTTTCTTCATATGCAGTTCTCTTCCTCTGTTATAATCATAGACCCTATAGGTAGTATCACTATTTTGTTGTATTTCAGCTAGAAGTATTCCTTTACCTATAGAATGCAAGAGTCCTGCTTCTATGAAAAATAAATCTCCTGGCTTCACAGGAATTCTATTCATGTAGCTTTCAACTGTTCCATACTCACAACTTCTTTTAAACTCTTCCTTTGTACACCCATTAGTACCAACAATTATCTCTGCATTTTCTTCACAATCTATAATATACCAGGCTTCTACTTTGCCATTGTCACCTTCTATTTCATGAGCATACTCATCACTTGGATGAACTTGTACAGATAAATTTTCATTAGAATTTATAATCTTAACTAATAAAGGAAAGTCCCCTTCTGCAAATCCTTCCTTCATCACTTTATCTCCTACAATTAAATCCCCAATATCTTTAATAATTTCAAGTAAAGTTTTACCTTTATACTTTCCATTAATAACTTCACTCATACCATTCTTGTGACAAGCAATTTCCCAGCTTTCTCCAATGTTTCCCTGTGGTAGATTTCTTCTGTAACTTGAAAGTTTTCTTCCGCCCCAAATCTTTTCATAATATAAATTTTCAAATTTTAAAGGATACATATTACCCTCAAATATAAAGTGTTTATATTTTAGAGTATGCTATGTATCCTCATAAGGTTAATATTTAATTGAGTATGGTTCAAAATAAAGCAGAATACTGACTAGTTATTTATTTAACCATGCCTTATTACAACTCAATATAATTAATCCTTTAATATCTTTATATATTTTTCATTATGTTTCTTAGAAGTGAACCCTTATAAGCCAAAACTTGATGTTTTTATCACTCCAACCTAAATCCCAAGGTACATCATTTCTATCAGTATTATGGCAAGTAACTAAACTATAGCCTCTTGAATCTGCACTTGTAACCATAGAAATATGTTTTATATCTCCTTTTTTCTCATAAGCAACAAAATCTCCTGGTAGAAGTTCATAGGATGCCTTATATACATTTTCATAACTTCCATGAGCAATTACTGAAGCTCTACCACTATATACCCAGTAACTTTTAAATTTATCTGCGTTTACCCAAGATGCAGATGCATCACCTTTATTATAATTCCAAGATGAATTCTTTTTAAACTTTCCACCCTCATGGAGCATTTGAGAAGCAAAATTAGCACAATCTCCACCTTCAGGGTTAAAGTTTCTATAAGCTTTATTATATTTATATTCATATTCCTCTTCAGTAGCTGCTCCACAATACTTATTTCCATAATCCACAGTAGCTATTCTTCTTTCATCTAACTGTGAAAAATCTCTAGGATTCTGTCCCAATATAAACTCCTTAACATCATCAACTTTTAACTTTTCTAAATTTAAAGAGTCAGCAAAAGGATCTGTATACCATTCCTTTTTTATCAGTAACTTATCCCCATTGTTCATAAGGGTAATTACATGATAAGTACCAATTCTAGATGCATTGACTTCATCTGGTCTATCTTCATATATATATCTATATTCAGTAGAACAAGTGAAATTTGCTTTAAACCCATTATCCGTTTCACTAATACTATTAACCACTACTTTGGGAAGTATTTCTGTAATCCTAACTCCTTGCTTCTGCTCCCAGTTATGTAGATAAATCATCTTTTTCTCTTCATTTTCATAAGCCCATTGACCATACTTACTTGTCATGTCATATACAGCTTTAATACTTTCTTCTTCACCTGTAACAATTGCTCTATTCCGTGCTGAAATAGTATCTTCTATAAAATTTCTAACCTCTAACTTTACTTCATCGTCTACATCTTCACCATAAGCATTAGCCAAAAGAAGATTTGCAATTATAATACATAATAATATTCCAAATATAATCTTCCACGACAATAATTTCTTCAGAGATTTTATAACTCTCATAAAGGTCCTCCCTTATTACAATTACATATTGTACTAATTTAAAGCATCCTCAATAATATTTATATATTCATTTATCTTCTCATCCCTTGGAATTTCACCAAACCACTCATCACTCTTAGCTGTAACTTCTCCAAAATACTTAGCCTTTATTATTACCTCTGGTCTATACTCAAAATGTAGAATGTCAAAGTGTCCCCACTTTCCACCCCAAACAAAGTTATTCCTCTCAAATATTTCCACTAGTTCCTTTGGATATGATAACATTCTTTTTTCTCCAGCTTCTCTAGTTGCCCATTTCCAATAGTCACTTGGGTTGCTATTTATGTCTATAGCTATACCATAAGCATGTGGGCTCAACTTTCCTGTACCTGCTATAACTCTATAATTAAAAGTTCCATTGATAGGATTTATAAGTCCTGCTACAGCTCCATTACTCTCAGAAAGACTCTTTAATTCTCCCATAGCAGACTTCAAACTTTCCGCCGCTCCATTGTTTTTATTAAACTGATAATTTTTATAAGGTGCAGGTACCCCTATAAGATTTTTAGATACTTGTTCTTCGCTATGACCATAGACTTCATTTAGTAATGCATAACATCTAAACCTGCCTGGATCTCTATTAACCTCTAACAACTTATCAATGATTGTAAGTGGATAAATCTCTTCTAATATATCCTGAATATCTGCATTATCCATCTTCTGATTAAAATTTTTACTTTGCTTATCATCATAAAGAATTTTCTTTCCTGATGTTGTAATTAAAAAAACTTTTCCCTCTTCAGCCTTTTCTATTCCACTTATATACTCTGGATATGCCATCATTAAGGTTAGAATATCTTGCTTCATAGTAATATTATAATTTGCATCCTTACTACTTTTCTTAGTTTCTTCAATATCATCCGCTAATACTATCGGGTTACTCATAGCTATAAATATACCTAAAATCAAAAGTCCACATATAAATAACTTTTTCATATAAATCCTCCTACTAAAATCTATCCATTCCCCTTTTACACGCTATAAAAAATAGCCTAAAAGTATCCTCTAGGCTATTTTGTGTAATTATTAAATTATTTATTACTGGTAAATTAATGAGGATTCACATTGTTATTATTTAGTATTTTAAAAATCATAATGAAATAGTATTTTTTACTTTTTATATTTCTTCTCTAAGTCTAATAAATATCTTTTTATATGAGTATTATCCCCTGCATAACCTACAAGAGCTCCAGTCTTACCAATAACTCTATGACAGGGTATTATTATAGGTAATTCATTTGATTTATTAGCTCCACCAATAGCTCTAACCCCTTTAGGATTTCCTATAGCTACACCAATATCACTATAACTTCGAGTTTCTCCATAGGGAATATTTATAAGCTCCCTCCAAACCTTCTCTCTAAATTCTGTTGTATCTATTGATAATGGCAGATTAAAGACTTTTCTTTCACCATTAAAATATTCCTCTAGCTCCAATATAGCTTTCCCACATACTTCCTTACTATGTATTAATAAACCTTCATTGCACTTATAATAATCATTCCATCTATCTTTAAAAATTTCAATCTTCCTAACTCCAACTTTATCCATAACTACATAAATAGTTCCTATTTCAGATTCATAGTAGTCATACCACATAAACTTTTCCCCACCTTTATTTGTAAACTTAAAAAGGATGTTACTACATAAATTTATGTTAACATCCTTTTTATCCTATTATATCATATGATTTTGTTATAATTGACCTTGTAACCTAATCTCTTCTTCAACTTCTGTTTCTATAAGACATAGGTCTAACCTGCAATTTATAAAATCACTTTTCAACCTCATATACTTGCCCCAAGTGCATATATTGCAGTCTACAACATCTATAAGCTCATCAATTATACACCCAATTTCTTTAGCTCTTTTCAGTGCATCCTTTACATCACTCTTACTGGCAAGGGCAATACCATTTAAGTCACAAGCTGCCCCTATTAGCATTTTGTATGTTACCACCAATTTATTTAACTGCTCTACTGTAAAGCCTAAATCTCTTCCATAACTTTCGATAATCCTTCTCTGTGCCATATGCTCCTACCTAAAATTGCTTTATAATAATACTATTCATAATGTAATTTATTTATACCTCACCTATGTTAATTAGATAAGGTGCAATATCAATAATCTTATTATTATTATACTTTAGTGTAGCTTTTATTTTCATTCCTACTAAGGGTATTTTTTGTATCTTTCTCATCACTAAATTAGTACCAGCTGAAGTATGATATTTCATATGGTTTCCATCATCCCACAGACTATTATTATATCTACCATCCTCACCTATGTGAAAGTGATCTGATATTCCAATAATTCTTTCATAAACATCCAATAAACCTTGCTCTTTTCCTAATTCATTTGCATAAGTATAATTTCCCTTACTTCCTATATCAAAGATAATTAAATCTACTTTTGATGGATATGTTGGCTCTGATGGATATCCATTATTTAATATGTATTCTTCTCCATTCCAATTATAGGTTTTAATTCTTGCATCGTTTTTTCTTACTTCTAAATCATTACTAAAGTTTACAGTAACACTTTTATTTGACCTATTCTGAGATAATTCAAAATATGCTTCTTCATTATTGCTATAAATATCCCATTGACCAACCTCTAGCTGTATTTCCTTTAAGTTTAACTTTCTAACATTACTCAATTCATGAATACCATTTGAGATTGCTATTACAGGATGAATCATAGTTCCATGCTCTCCCGATTTAGTATCCTCTGTTGCAACTCCCATCCATGATTTAAATTTAGCCGAGCCGATAGTTGCCTTTGGTGATACTTTATCTTCATTATTATTTGGTATATTGCTAAACTCATTCTTCTTTTCTCCAATTGATATCAAATCATTTCCTAATAGATCACTTATTGCATATTTACCTGCATTATCTAACCAATCTGTATAATTAGAAGTATGATTTGCTGAATTTCCTGGTATAGCCCCTGCATATAAAGGCCCTATAGATGCATACATCTTAACAATTAAGTTGCTCTTAGGAAATTCTCCTGTAGATACATTATTATTTTCTAAAAAATCTTCTGATGTAAAGAAACCATAAGTGTATACTGTTCCTGTAAAAATTAATATCCATGACAAAAATAAAATTATAATCTTCCTTTTAAAACTCACTTGTATTCTCCTACTAATTTTTATCTTTAACCAATTCCCTAGATTTAAAAATCTTAAACCCTATTAAAATTCCTCCTAATATCATAAAAATACTAGCCATTAATGGAGTATATAATATATTAAACAGGTATCCCACTCTTGGAATTATCATAACTACCTTACCTGTTAGTTCCACATTTGTGACCTTCTCTAAATCTTTTGTATCATTGCTATCACCTTTAGTTGTAAATTCGTCTGAATTAATGCTTATTATTCTATGGGTAATGCTATGATTATCTTTAGTAAAGGTTACTATATCTCCAACCTTTAATTTATCTAAGGATACCTTTCTAACTATAACCATATCTCCTGGGCTTATCACTGGCTCCATACTTCCTGTAAGTACTGTATAACTGCTAACCTTTGTTAAGTTATATAGCTGAGGTATTCTACTTGAAAGATTAATAATTATAGTTAATACTAAAATAATAAGTAATACATAATATATTACTTCCTTGCACTTCTTAAGATACCGCATTCATCTTTCTCCTCCATACCTTAAATCATATACACTCTTTCCTATTAGATTTCATTCCATCTGAATGAAACTTAATGTAGCTTCTCTATAATTTCTTTAATATATTAGATTACTCATCATTCACTTGAGTTCCTCTTAATTTAATACTAAAGTTAAATCCCTTATTCTCATAAATTTCATCCACATCCTCTGATAAAGCTATACTCAAACTAACTTTAATCACTTCATCAGGGTTTAAAACTATAGGTTTTAGTGTATTGCTATCTATTAACATTATTACTTCTTCAGACTTTAAATCTTTAAAGGTTCCCATGGATATATTGTAACTATTAGTATCCGTTATAACTTTCAATTCATATTTAAAATTATTAAGAAAGTCATTTTCAGCATCTCCTTGAAAGTCACATTGAAAATCTTCAAATACTACCTCTACCTTTTCTCTCAAAGTTCCATTATTTGCAATGTTAATTTCTGAACTCCTGTGTTCTCCTAGCGCCATTCCCTCCATATTTATTGGGTTGGTAATAACGGTTCCATCGCCACTGTTAAAACTTATGTCCAAGGTTCCTGTTGTTATATTTAAATCCGCCTTAGATGATATGGAGTCATAAAAATACCCATAAGTTAATGCTGTTCCTATACTGGCTAATATAAAAATTAATACAAACAAACTACCAAGCTTTGAATTTCTAATTCCCGACTTATCATCTTCTACCTTTATTCTATGACCCATATTGATCACCAACTTTTTTCTTGATTTTTATAGCTTATATAAAATAATGCTTAAACCCCTTTACACTTTAAATTTAGACAGCAGTATGCCAGCAAGTAATGTAGTTACGCCTAGTACTCCTACTACGTAAATAATGTTTTTACCACCTGCTTGGGGTAAAATTCCATCTACTATATTCGTTTCATCTTGCCTCTTACCAGCTTTATAATTAGCTTGAATATCAAAACTACACCTTAATCCTTGAAGGTTATTGCTTATATCCTCATTTAAATAAAGTATCAAGTTAAAATCTTTTTGTCCCCTTTTATAAATCCTTATATTATCTTCTAAATTCATCTTAGTCTCTAAAACTCTATCATTATTTGATTCTACTTCACTAAGATTACCTTCACATAAAGTTTGTGATTCACTATCAACAGTTATATTTAAATTATTAATAAGCTCTTCTATTATTTCCACTTTAAGATTATTATTGCTCTCATTAAGAATATCCTCTATGCAAAAGTTCCTTATATTTATCTTAGTTATATCTATATCCTCATTACCATTATTTTTTATGCTAAATCTTAAAGTACTGCTTTTTCCTGGAGTTATTAAAATATTATAGTTATCGTTGTTACCAGATCCAGATTCACATTCAATAAGTATATCTTTATTTATTGATTCTGCATTTGCATATTCATTACTAAATCCTAAAAGTATAAATATTATCGTTACCAGTAACACATGAATTGATTTTTTTAATATCTTTATACTACCACCCCCTAAACTATTTAAAATAAAGCTCTAATTAACTAGAGCTTTATCTTACAATGAAGTTCAATTGTAAAAGTTCTTTGATTTCAATTTTATTTGTTCAATTTGCATTGGTTTGAGTTGCATCCACCTTAATGAAATTCATATCTTTTAGCACTTTAGTTAAATCAATTTGTCTTGCTTCCCAATTTATTGTTTCTTCACCATTTGTTGTTTCCTTGCCTTTTAATGTTACTTTAATTGTAAAGCTCTTAGTTTTATCCTTTTCAAGGGTTTCTTCTTCTACTCCCTCTATTGAATCCAACGTAAGTATATTTTCAATTCCCTTAAAATCTTCATTACCCTCTGCATTTCCATATTCCTTTAATTTAGAAGTAAACTCCTTCGGTGTCATAGCATGACTACTTATCTTTTGAGTCAAAGTTCCTGTGTTTTTAACAGTGAATGTTCTCTCAAATGAATCTTCAGGTTTTACATTTGTAAAGTTATTAAGTCCATCTTTATTGTCAATCTCCGTGTTATTATTATTACTTACAGTCCAATTATCTGATGTTTCATCTTTATCGATCTTCAAAGTACCTGTGTTGATAATTAAATTGGCACTGGCAATTTCACTATCCGTAAACCAAGCATAGGTTCCCACCGCACCTCCAACAACTAGTACCCCCGTCATTAATAATGCAATTACTTTCTTCTTACTCATATGAACCTCCTAGATATATTATTACTTCTTTATAAACAAATTAGCTTTAAGACTTAATTTATTTAAATACACCTAATTAATTTCCATAATTTGTAATAAATATTCATATGATTCACGATTTTATTTATATTAGGCATCTGAAAATAAATAATAAGTCAAAGATGTGAAGGATATTTTGAGTTAGACAAGGAAGCAGGTTCCGCAGATAGTAGAACTATCTAAGGGTTCTGCTGACGACGTATCACTCAAAATAGCCTAAGAGATTGACTTATTTATTTTTTGAAGATGCCTTAGGCATAGAAAAAGTCCATGTATAGCGCACTGCCATACATGGACTCTTATTTTAATATAGTATTTTCAATCTGCTTATACTTACTATCTATTAGTTTAGGCATGTGAAAATAAATAATAAGTCAAAGATGCGAAGGATATTTTGAGTTAGACAAGGAAGCAGGTTCCGCAGATAGTAGAACTATCTAAGGGTTCTGCTGACGACGTATCACTCAAAATAGCCTAGGAGATTGACTTATTTATTTTTTGAAGATGCCTTATATCTAAATATCACCTATAAATCTTCTATACTGCCTTAATATTCCTAGTGGCAACCACATCTACTCCAGTGCCTAAAATGTTCTCTACAATAACATCTCCCACTTTCACTGGAGCTTCTACTTCTATAGAATTTAAAACTTCCATAACTTTAAAGTTTAATGCTTTTCCTATAGCAACCTTTGTTTTTACTGGAATAACTGGTAGTTCTCCATTCTTCACCTTCACCGTTGTAGTGACAACTCTCATGGGATTGGTTACTTCATTAATTCCATAAACTTCTCCTCTTTTGCAGGTGTTTCCTGTAACTTCTTTAGTTTCTACATTAACTTTTAAATGACATCCCATAGGGCAACTTATACAAATTAACTCTTTTATCATGTTATTCACCATCCTCCAAAGAAATTGTTATATCCCCAGTCACCTTCTCAAGGTGAGTTTTTGTAAGTAATATTTTTTCCATCTCTGACGGTGCTAAATGTTTTCTTTTAAAAGATGCAATTACTTCATCACCACATCTAACCACTAGATTTTTGTCATGATATATATTATTAACTCTCATAAATACTGTCAATTTATCTTCTACTACTTCTACATTTAATTTCTGTGGTACAGTATAAGTTATATTTTTACCATTAATTATATTTACATATTCACCTTTAATAGCATCTTCTTGTATATACTTAGCCGCACAACTTCCCGCATGCTTAGATTCAGCACTAACAAAATCAACAAGATCATGAACATGAACTACATTTCCACAAGCAAATATACCTTCAACGGAAGTTTCCATACTCTCATTTACTACAAGTCCATTAGTTCTTCTATCTTTTTCAAGGCCAGCATTTGAAGATAATTCATTCTCTGGTATTAATCCCACTGACAATAGTAATGTATCACAATCAAACTCTATTTCTGTACCTTTAATAGTTTTTTTATTCTCATCAACCTTTGCGATTACAACCTTCTCAAGTCTTCCTTTTCCTACAACCTTAGTTACAGTATGAGATAAATAAAGAGGTATATCATAATCATCTAGACATTGAACTATATTTCTATTTAGACCATTAGAGTATGGCATAAGCTCTACAACAGCCTTTACCTTTGCTCCTTCTAAGGTCATTCTTCTAGCCATAATAAGACCGATATCTCCAGAACCTAAGATTACAACCTCTTTTCCTGGCATATATCCTTCCATATTAATATATCTTTGAGCAGCCCCTGCTGTAAACACTCCTGAAGGTCTATCCCCTGGCATGTTAATAGCTCCTCTAGTTCTTTCTCTACATCCCATAGAAAGTATTATAGCCTTGCTTTTTAATACTAAGTATCCATCGGTTTCATTTATTACATGAACCTCTTTATTGTCCTTTATCTCAAGAACCATAGTATCTAGTTTAACTTCTACCTTAGTGCTATTTATCATATCAATGAACCTTTGTGCATACTCAGGTCCTGTAAGCTCTTCTTTAAAAGTATGAAGGCCAAACCCATTATGAATACACTGATTCAGTATTCCACCTAGTTCTCTATCTCTCTCTATTATTAATATATTTTCTATCCCTTTATTATAAGCTTCATATGCAGCAGCAAGTCCCGCTGGTCCTCCACCTATTACTATTAAATCATACATAAATGTCTCCTCCTACTTAGTTCTACCAGTTAAAATATATGAACCATCATTCTCTTGAACTATATCTTCCATTGGAATGTTTAGCTCTCTTGATATTATCTCTTGAACTCTAGGTCCACAGAATCCACCTTGGCATCTTCCCATTCCAGGTCTACATCTTCTCTTTACTCCATCTAAGCTTGTCTTGCCAAAGGATCTTTTGATGCTCTCAACAATCTCACCCTCTGTGATGCTCTCACATCTACATACTATCTTTCCGTATCTACTATCAGTCTTAATAATCTCTGACTTTTCTTTCTGTGATAATTCCATAAACTCTATTCTTTCTCTATTTCTTACAAAGTTATCTTTTTTCTCAGCTTTAAGTCCTGAGTTTTTAAGTATTTCTACCACATCAAGTGCTACGGCTGGTGCAGATGAAAGTCCTGGTGACTTCATTCCAGCTACGTCTATAAATCCTTTTACATCTTTAGCTTCTTCTACAATAAAATCTCCACAATCAGGATTTGCTCTAAGTCCTGCAAAGTTTCTAATGCTCTCTCTAAAATTAATTTTATCCGTAGTTCTCATAGAAGTGTTTCTAATAAACTCTAAATTTTCTGCTGTAGTTGCCACATTATCTTTATTGTCCATACTTTCTGCATCTGGCCCAACTAATAGATTCCCATGAACTGTAGGTGTAACTAAGATACCCTTACCTAATTTTGAAGGACATTGGAATATTGTATGGCTAACAACCTTACCTTGGCTTTTATCCATTACAAAGTATTCACCTTTAATAGGATTTATCTTAAAAGATTCCTCACAAATTAAATTGTGTATTCTATCTGCATAAATACCCGCAGCATTGATTACATATTTACTTTCAATTACTTCGCCATCGGCTGTTGTTATAGTAAAGTTCTCTCTCTTTTCTATTGCCACAACTTCTCTACCAAGCTTTACTTCTCCACCGTTTGTAACACCATTTTCTACAAGGGCTATAGTATATTCAAAAGGTCCAACAATTCCGCCTGTAGGTGCATGTAATGCTCCCATAACCTGCTCATTTATATTTGGTTCTTTTTCAAGTACCTGTTCTCTATTTAAAATTTCTAACCCTTTAACTCCTATTTCATTTCCATTGTCATATAGACTTCTAATAGTATTCATATCTTCATCATCAAAGGCAAGAATTAGTGACCCATTTCTTTTAAAGGGTACTGAAAGTTCACTGCAAAGTTCTTCAAACATTTCATTTCCCTTAACATTATATTTTGCCATTAAAGTTCCAATCTTAGGATCATATCCTGCGTGAACTATAGCTGAATTAGCCTTTGTTGTCCCCATAGAAACATCGTTTTCCTTATCTATTATTACTACCTTTAAATCATATCTCATAAGTTCTCTAAATATTGAAGCTCCAATTACTCCAGCACCTATTATTGCTATATCATACATTAACATTTCCTCCTTGTTGCATAAAAAAAGACAAGCCAAAACAAGGACATAAATCCTTATCTTGTGCTTGTCTCTAACTCTCTTAGCACTAATATCTATTTATTATACTAATATTATATCATTTTTCCTCAAAAGTGTCCATATTTATGGACCACTGACTGATCCTTACTTTTTGTATAACATCTCTACATGAGGAATATCATCTTCTAAATACTCTGCTGATACTTCTTTAAATCCAAGGCTCTTGTAGAATTCCCTTAAATAAACTTGGCCTGATATTCTAATCTCATTAGTTTTAAGTTTTTCCTCTATAAAACTAATTGCTTTCACCATAGTAGCTCTACTTAATCCTTTGTTTCTATGAGTATTCTTAACTAGTACCCTTCCAATAGATATTTCATCGTAAGAAATTCCTTTATCTAAGATTCTTAAATAAGCTATAACTTCATTATCTTCTTCTAAATATAAATGATAAGCATTGTAATCTTTATTGTCGCAATCTTGATAAATACAAGTCTGTTCTACTACAAACACTTCACTTCTAGCTCTTAGAATTTTATATAATTCATTTGTTGTAAGTTCATTAAATCTCTTAATTTTAAAGCTCATATTTTTCCCCCATTCACTTAAGTAATACTATGATTATATACTACTATTTATTTATGTGGCATCATTTTAAAACTATATTGTCCATTAGTCATCTTCCCATTTCTTAGTTCTTACTACAGCCTTCTCCCACCCTGAATATAGTCTATTTATAGTACCTTTATCAAAGGTAGGCATATATGTTTTACTTGCAAACCACTTCTCTGAAATTTCTTCTTTACTTTCCCAGAAGCCTACTGCAAGTCCTGCAAGATATGCAGCTCCCAATGCTGTAGTTTCTGATATTATTGGTCTTGTAACTGCTTGATCTATAATATCAGCTTGGAACTGCATTAAGAATCCATTTCTACTAGCACCACCATCAACCTTTAATTTTTCTATCTTATATCCAGCGTCTTCAGCCATGGCATCAATCACTGCCTTTGATTGATATGCAATTGATTCTAAAGCAGCTCTTATAATATGATTTCTATTTGCTCCACGGGTTAGCCCAAAGATGGCCCCTCTTGCATACATATCCCAATAAGGTGCTCCAAGACCTACAAATGCAGGAACAACATAAACTCCACCATTATCCGCTACTCTTTCTGCAAAATACTCTGTATCTGCCGCATCATTTATCATTCTAAGTTCATCACGAAGCCACTGAATAACTGCTCCTCCCATGAACACAGAACCTTCTAAAGCATATTGAACCTTTCCATCTATTCCTATTGCAATGGTGGTTAAAAGTCCATTTTTGCTTCTTATAATTTCCTCACCAGTATTCATTAATAGGAAACATCCTGTTCCATAGGTATTTTTAGCACTACCCTTTTCAAAACAAGCTTGACCAAATAAAGCTGCCTGTTGATCTCCTGCAATTCCAGCTATAGGAACTCTAACTCCACCATTTCCACCTAAGTTAGTGTGTCCATAAATCTCTGAAGAATTTTTCACCTCTGGAAGCATTGACTTTGGAATTCCTAACTTATCTAATATTTTTTCATCCCACTGTAAATCTTTAATATTATAGAGCATAGTTCTTGAAGCATTTGTATAATCAGTTACATGTACTCTACCATTTGTTAGCTTCCAAACAAGCCATGTATCTACTGTTCCAAATAAAAGCTCACCATTTTCAGCCTTTTCTCTAGCACCTTCTACATTATCAAGTATCCACTTAATCTTTGTTCCAGAAAAATAAGCATCAATTAAAAGCCCTGTATTTTCTCTTATATATTCATCAAAACCCTCAGCAACTAAATCATCACATATATGAGCTGTTCTTCTGCACTGCCACACAATTGCATTATATATTGGCATACCCGTTTTCTTGTCCCATACTATCGTCGTTTCTCTTTGATTTGTTATTCCTATAGCAGCTAAGTCATTTTGTGTTATATTTGACTTTGCTATAACTTCTTGAAGTACAGAATATTGGCTTCCCCATATTTCCATAGGGTCATGCTCTACCCAGCCTTCTTTTGGGTATATCTGAGTAAATTCTTTTTGACTTACTCCTAGAATATTTTGCTCCTTATCAAATATTATAGCTCTTGAACTTGTTGTCCCTTGGTCTAATGCAATTATATAATCTCCCATTTTTCCCCCACCTTATCTTAATATTTTATTTAGATTTTCACTCAAAAAAAAGACACATAAAACTAGAGCCCTCTAGTCTTATGTAGTCTCTCTCATATCTCTTGCCTACATAGCCCAAATTTCTTCTTTTGTGGTAGATACACAGGTTGCCCCTGATTTTAAAGCCATTATTACTTCTTCTTTACTTTCAATAAGTCCACCAGCAACTATTGGCTTTTGAGACTTTTCTGCAAGTTGTTCTATGACCTTTGGGATTACTCCTGGCAATACCTCTATAGCATCGCACTCTGCACCCAAATGTTTTATTGAATTATTTAGTGAAATAGTATCAAATATAAATACCCTTTGTATACCTAAAAGATCATGGGCTTTAGCGTATTTCACCACTTGGGATTTTGTGCTTATTACACCCTTAAAATAAGTTTCCTTCTTTAAATACTTTATAGCAACTTCTCTATTTGTAATTCCGTCTATTAAATCTATATGAACTATGCCAACCTTATCTGCTGCATGTACCTTTTCACTTATCTCTTTAATATTAAGTATATCTCCGAATAGCACAAATATTACTTGCACCTCTGAACTTAACGCTAATTCTAGCTCGCCTTCATTCTTTACTGCTGCTATTATCGGATTTTCTTCTAATAATTTTCTTGAATCCATGTACAACTCCTTTTGCAACTGTTTTCAGATGCTTTTTTTTATTATTACATGTTTATTTTCCTTTGTCAATTCAGTTAATTTATCCATCTTAACCCAATAAATAACCTTACGTTTAAGATAATCTTTTCATTTGAGGCTGGTACCATAGAAAAGGGAGTATTTTTATTACTCCCAATCTTATATCAATAAAATCTTGTTCCAGGCAATATTACCTTAAAACACTTCTCTTCTTTACAGTTAATGAATTTTACCCTTCCATTGAATGCCTTACTTATTCTCGCAAATCCACCCTCGTTATTTATAAAACGTTTATTATCATCTAAGGTTATCAATTTTTCATATAACCACATGTTTCTTTTATTATAAATACTCTTTCGTCCCCTTGTATTATTCTGTATCCTTTGGCCTGGACTATTAATAATTACACTACGTTCAGAAATAATAACTTCTATGCATCTATTTATAGTTGAATACTCTCTATATAATACTCCATTATTAATTCCTTCTATTATGGCCGCTATAGGATAGTTCTTTGGAAGTATATCCCTTAATATCTCTTCACTTTTATCTATCATAGATAGGAGATTACCCTGTACAATTTCTATTTTACAGTTATCTTTATTTATTTTATTTGTTATCCTAATCATATTTTGAGGTACACAGATACTATTTTTTTCAGCAAAGACTAAAAGCCCTCCTAAAGTGCATTTAACTTCTCTACTTTCTTTATCAACATAAGTTATTCCCGCACTTTCCATAAGAAATTTTTCATTATTTTCATTCATATATATGCCTTTATTCTTAAAATACTTTTTAATTAACTCCTTGTTCAAAAGTTCAATGTTACTTCGCACAATAGGGCAAGTCTCAATAAAAAAATCTAAATTCTCTTCAAAAGCTTCTACCAATTCCTGTTTTCTCATGGTATCTGTAGTTGATCCACGTCTAATATAGAACGCTCCATTGTCCTTAAGTTGGTATGGCTTTTGACATCCGTCATATATGGTTATTATACAAATCTGCTTTTGTTTAACAGTATATATATCCACTGAAATTGGAATAGGAGGTTCGCACCTTGAAGAAACTATTTGCTGTATTTGTTCCTCTGTAAGTAATTCATTACAATTTAAACCAATTATTTTCTTAGTTTTATCCTCTATTCCAACAACAATATATCCTCTTCCACCTTTAGAATTTGCAATAGCACAAATATCTTTAGCTAATTCCTTCTTACCACTTTCAAGTTCTAAAGAAAGTTTTAACTTAAAATCAAGCTTTAATCCTTCTTGCCGCTTTATAATGGACATTACCTTTTTATTATCCATCATTTTCACCTCAATCCCTATATTAATATAATATTCAATGTCACAAATATAGGAATCATTAATCTTAACATCTAGCTAACTATTATGGAAATTTCTTAATTCATTTAATTTTACTCTTTTATCCTTATATTTTAATCTATAATAAAAAATCTACATATTTAGAATTACTCTAAATATATAGATCTTTTAGTATTTCCATTAACTTTTTAATTACATCTTCCTTTGTGCCGTTGTTATCTAAGGTTACATCTGCATACTCCTTATATAAATCATATCTTTCATTATATAAACTATATATCTTTTCTTTTCCATCTTTAAGTAATGGTCTCGTAGAAGTATCCACAGATTCAATTATTTTCTCTGGTTTCCTGTGTATAAACACTAGATATCCACAGCTTTTTAGTATATCTATGTTTTTCTTTCGCTTTACAACACCACCACCAGTAGCTATTATAGTATTTTTAACAGACACCATATCTTTCACAGCTTCTGATTCTCTATCTCTAAAAAATTCTTCACCATTTTCAAACATCTCTTCTATGGTCATTCCATTTTTCTCTACTAAATATTCATCTAAATCAATAAAGTTTAATCCTTGGTCTTCACTAAGTTCTTTTCCAAAGGAGGTTTTTCCACACCCTGGCATGCCTATTAGTATTATATTATTCAAAAGCTTCACTCCTTAATCTATCATCAGCTTAAACATAGCCTCATTCTAATTTTGAAGTAATATATCCAATATAGCAACCGCTGCAGCACATTCTACTACAGGTACAGCCCTTTGTACTATGCATGGATCGTGTCTTCCATGTATCTCCAAAATATCATCTTCCTTGGTATCTATATTTACAGTTCTTTGTAGTAAGGATATTGATGGTGTTGGCTTAAAAGCTACAGAGAATGTAACTGGCATTCCAGTAGTTAATCCACCAAGTATTCCTCCATTATTATTAGAATAAGTTTTTATACTTTCACCCTCCATATAATACTCATCATTTACTTCACTACCTCTTAGAGTTGAAATATTAAACCCAGCTCCAAACTCTACACCTTTTACTCCAGGAATAGAAAAAAGCATATGAGCTAAAACACTTTCTACGGAATTAAACATTGGATTTCCTATACCTACTGGCAAATTAATAACAGCTCCCTCTATAACTCCACCAATAGAGTCTCCATCTTCCCTAGCCTTGATAATCTCATCCTTCATGGCTTCTTTAATATCTTTATTTAATGTAGGAAATCTATCTACTCTTAAATCATCAAGTAACTCCTTAGATATGTTTACCCTGTGAAATTCAGAATCCTTAATTTTACCTATGGATTTTATATGTCCACCTAGGTATATGTTGCTTTCCTTAAGAATTTCCTTACATACAGCTCCTGCAAATACAAATAGTGCAGTAAGTCTTCCTGAAAAATGACCTCCACCTCTATAATCGTTGTATCCACCATACTTAATCATGGCAGGGTAATCAGAATGACTTGGTCTCATCTTAACCTTTAGATCTGAATAATCCTTAGACTTAGTATTAGTATTTTCAATTATTGCAGATAGTGGAGCCCCTGTAGTTTTACCTTGAAAAATTCCACTAAGTATTCTTGGTATATCCTTCTCCACTCTAGGAGTTGAGAATTCATCCTGTCCTGGTGCTCTTCTTTTCATCTCCTCATAAACCTTATCTAAATCTATATCATAGCCAACTGGCAATCCATCGATAACTACACCAATAGCTTCACCATGTGACTCACCAAATACTGATATTTTCACTTTAGTTCCTATTATTGAACTCAACTACATCCCCTCCTAGTCCTATATAATCTTCAAAGAAATTAGGATAAGATTTCTCTATAGCCATAGGATTATTTATTATAACCTCACCTGTAGCTCTAGTTGCTGCCATTGATAAAGCCATTGCAATTCTATGGTCATTATGAGAATTTACTTCTCCTCCTGTAAACTCTTTTACTCCTTGTATTACTAAGGAATCCTCAAACTCTTCTATCTTTGCTCCTAGCTTATTAAGCTCTACTGTTGTAGCATTAAGCCTATCACACTCTTTAATTCTAAGACGCTTTGCATTTACTATTCTAGTTTCACCATCTGAAAGACTAGCTAAAACTGCAAGAATTGGTACTAAATCTGGACACTCCGAAGCATCAATCTCTATACCTCTAGTTTTAGAAGGCAACGCTTTAATATATCCATCTTTCTCTTCAATATTACATCCCATTCTCTTTAACAGATTTAATATCATCTTGTCTCCTTGAAGTGATTCTGCTCTAAGTCCTCTGCACTTTATATCACATCCAATAGCCCCCGCCACTAAGAAAAAAGCCCCTTGAGAATAATCGCCTTCAATATAGTAATCCTTTGGAGAATATCTTTGATTTCCCTTTATTTTAAACAACTTATAATCTTCATTCACAATCTCTATTCCAAAAGTGTTTAATACATCTATAGTAAGATCTATATATCCCTTTGACTCTAGTTGTGTAGTTACTACTATTTCTGAATCTCCATTTAAAAGTGGAAGAGAAAATAATAATCCAGTTATAAACTGAGAACTAATATCTCCTCTTAGCTTATATATACCACTTGTTAGTTTTCCATTCACCTTTAGTGGCAATGCTCCACTGGTTGTTTCATATTCTACTTTCTTTTCATCAAAGATTTCATAATATGAGGTTAATGGCCTTGTAACTAACTTTCCTTTTCCTTCAAAGATATACTTTCCTGACCTTACTAAAGCTATAGGAATAAGAAATCTAATAGTTGATCCTGACTCATTACACTGAAGACTAATTTCCTCATCTCCATAAGAAAATATATTTGTACCATCAATAATAAGTGAATCTGAACCCTTCTGAATCTTAGCACCTAAGGCTTCCATAATTTCTAATGTGGCAACTATATCTTTAGAAAACTGTACATTATCAATTGTTGAAACACCCTTACTTAATGCAGCTGAAATTATCCCTCTATGTCCAAGACTCTTGGATGGAGGAATCTTAATTTCACCCTTTAATACTCTCGGCTTTATAATAATTTTTCCCAATTAAATCCCTCCATAAAATCAAGTTATTCCTAACTTCAGATGAAGTTTGTTATTTCTCCTCTAGGAACCTTCTTAATAAATCCTTCTCCTATATCTTTAAGAAGAATTAAGTTTATATCCTTACCTACATTCTTTTTATCTACTCCAATTATTTCAATAAGACTTTCTCTTTTTATATCCTGTGCTTCATAAGGCAAATGATACTTTATAAGTGTATCCTTTATACTATCAGCAGTTCCCTTAGGACAAATCCCATTTTCTTCACATTTTACTGCTATATTATACATTCCAATTGAAACAGCTTCACCATGAGAGAACTTATCGAAGTTATGGATTTTTTCTATGGCATGACCAATGGTATGACCAAAGTTTAATATCATTCTCTCCCCAGTATCCTTCTCATCTTTCTCAACTATTTCTCTCTTTATATCACAGCATCTATAAATTATATCTTCAAAGCTTTCAAA
Organism: Clostridium sp.; assembly: GCF_036646415.1. Taxonomy (GTDB): domain Bacteria; phylum Bacillota; class Clostridia; order Clostridiales; family Clostridiaceae; genus Clostridium_J. The sequence continues at coordinate 91,588 of NZ_JAVXMF010000012.1, forward strand.
CAGCTTAGTATAGCTCTCCATATTCTTTAGTGTATCATAAAGCTCTTTATCTTTTATAAGTCCATATTTTATAGCTTCGCCTAAACCATCATTTACATATCTTCTATTCAATGTTTTAAGAACCTGTGGATCTATAAAAACAGCTTTGGGATGATAAAAGCTTCCCACTAGATTTTTACCTCTTGGTAAATCTATAGCAACCTTCCCACCTATAGATGAATCTATCTGAGCAAGTAGAGATGTAGGGATTTGTATAAACGGTATTCCCCTTAAAAGCGTTGAGGCACAAAATCCAGTTAAATCTCCAATAACCCCTCCACCTAATGCAATGATTAGATGTCCCCTATTTATCTTAAAATCTAAAAGTTCATCATATAAATTCATAAGAGATTCCATAGACTTACTTCTCTCTCCTGGCGGTAACACTATCTTTAATATATTATACCCTTCACACTTTAAGGATTCTTCTACAATATCACCATAATGTTTATCTACATTTTCATCAGTTACTATAGCTATCTTTTCTCCATGATATATCTTAGAAACTTCTAATCCAATACTATTTATAACTCCATCTTCAATAAGAATTTCATATTCATTATTAGGAATGTTTACTTTTAACTTCCTCATTTAACTCCTCCTAACTTCATAGTGATTTCTTTTAAAATTCATGTAATCTATCTTCATTATTATCTAGCAAAATCTAATTTATATTTCTAAATCATATTACAATCCACTTATTTCATATGATAAGTATTACTTTCTGCAACCTTAATAAGGTTAAATTCAATTGCCTAGGCAATATTCTTTATTGCTATTATATCACTTTCTTTAAAAATCTAGTTCAAGGGGCCTCCATTTAATTTAAAAAACATTTGGCTCTGTTTTACAATAGTGTAGAACTATAACCAATCTAAAAGGGACAACAATATTGTTATCCCTTTTTACTCACAATTTACTAAACGTGTGTAATACTCTTTATTTTATTAATTTTTATACTTCCATATAATTGATAAAATAGATTGTCTGTTAAATGATCCTACATGACGAGAATCAACACTATTCATTCTATTATCTCCCATGAAAAAATACTCATTTTCTCCTAATTTAAAATTTAAATCATCATTACTATCTGTACTATAATAAGCATAAGGTTCTTCTAAAAGGACTCCATTAATATATACATCAACACCTTTAATATCAATCACTTCATTAGGAAGAGCTATTATTCTTTTAGTAGCATTAAAGTACTGACCATCTTGAGATGCTGCTGCTATTGATACTAAATCACCTCTCTCTATTTGCTTTATATTAGCATCAATAAGTAGAAGTTTTGTTCCATCATAAAGCGTTTTTTCCATAGACTCACCAGAAATAACCACAGAATAAAGCCCTAATTTGTTAATTGTTACCATACCATATGTAAAAAATGCACATGAAAATAAAATTAATGTGATTAAAAATATTGGCTTTGATAACTCTCTATTAGTTAGAAATTTTCTCATATAAAGTACTCCCATGATTTTATTAGAAACATTAGTAAAAATCCTAGAATATATGATACAGGAATTAATACCATTAGATGTTTTAAGATATCTGATAATGAATACTTTCTCATTTCTCCAACCCCCATTTAATTCTCAATAAAATACAATCGATTCCTAGATTATATGTTAATTATACAGTAATAAAAGTAAAATTAAATAAAATTTTACATAGAAGTATTAACTAAATTTCCACAGTTTTTTTAGATAGACTTTATAATAAATAGCATTAATTTGTGATAATAAAGTGATTAAGATTATTTTATTTGGGTATTCACTTTGTATGTTAAGTTAGAGTGTAATTTTAACTCCTTATAAGATATAATATAAGTATAAAGAACATACATGAAGTTAATACTCAAACTAATGATGAGATAAAATAAGAGGTAGTTTAATGAATTTTAAAAAGGAAATTAATAATATTCATGACAAGAGTTATAAGGATTTATATTCTAACAAAGAAGTATTTTTAGATTTAGTAAAAGGAATGTTAAAAGCACCTTGGGCTAAAGATTTAAATGCAGAAGATTTAATTTTAGTGAATAAATCCTATGTACTTTCAGATTATGATGAGAAAGAATCAGATATAGTCTACAAGGGGAAAATAGGAGATGCAGAGGTAATATTTTATGTGCTTCTAGAGTTTCAATCCACTGTAGATTATAGAATGCCACTGAGATTATTCTTTTATATCAGTGAATTACTTAGAGAACATTGTAAAAATGAAAATCAGAAACAATGGGATAAGGATATAAAAATTCCAGCAGTTATTCCTATTGTACTTTATAATGGGAATTCAAAATGGGATGCAAAAGTAAGATTCTCTGATATGATAAGCGGTAGTGAAATTTTTGGTGACAGCATTATAAACTTTAAATATGATTTATTTGATGTGAATAATAGCTATACTAAAGAAGAGTTAATTAGAAATAATAATATGACTTCAGCTATATTTCTATTAGATCAGAAGATAGACCCAAGTGAGTTTTTAGAAAGAATTAAAACTATAGCTCTATTTTTTAACAATTTAACCCAAAAGGATAAAATTCTAATAAAGCATTGGGTTAAAAACACAGTAGAAGAAGAGATGGCGGAGACAGCCATTAATATATTATCAGCAAGTCAAGAGGAGGTTGAAACCATGGTTGCAAGTAATGCTACAATGTTAAAGGATATGAAAGAAGAAGCTAAGAAAAAAGGGAAGCTTGAAGGTAAACTTGAAGGAAAGCTTGAAGGAAAACTTGAGATAGCTAAGAATATGAAGTTAAAAGGGATAGATACTTTAACAATAGTTGAGATAACTGGCTTAACTAAATCAGAGGTTGAAGCTCTTTAGGAATGGATAGCTATATAATATGTTAAATAGATTTTAATACTAATAGTAATTGTAATACCGCATTATTCAAGATGGATAAGCGGTATTTTTTCTTGTAGTTAATTAGCAATCTTGCTGATAAGTATCTAAAAATTACTGCTGGGTGAGGTAGTGATTGCTAGGGTCAAGAACTTATTAAAGGACTTTAAAATAAGAGAGTCAATATATTATAAGTTGGTAAATTTTGTTTAAAATTAATTTTTATAGATGTATAATTAATATATGATATAGTGAACGATGGTAGATTATGGTGAATTAAATGGGGGTTAGGTTTATGAAAAATAGATTGTATTTACACATTCCTTCTTTTGAGGAACTCAATTATAGGCAGGAAATATTATCTCAACCTGATACAATGTCTTATAATAAAGGTTATGAACTTGGATTTGATAATTATAATAATGAAACTGGTTGCATTGATTTTGGAAATGAATTTTGGAGTAATTGGTATTCTCGATGGATTTCTAATGAACCTGAAAGATTTTATGCCTATATCACTGATATAAAAAGTAATAATTACATTGGGGAAGTAAGTTTTCGTTATGATAAAACTAGTAATTCTCATTGTATTGGAATAGTGATTGAAGCCAAACATAGAGGTAAAGGATATTGTTTTGATGGACTGCTTAAATTAGCGGAAAAAGCATTTGAGGATTTGAACATAGATAAATTAAGAAATGATATACCTGTAGAAAGAAAATCTGCAATATTAGGACATAAAAAGTCAGGATTTAAGGAAATAGGAATTGTTGATGGAAATTGTATTCTGGAATTATCAAAAGAAGAGTATTTCAACTTTCAGAAATGATACCTATTTTTAGTTAAAGTAATACGTATTTTTCATATATGTTGTCTAAATCCAATAAACATAATATATGGAACTTTGTAAATTATGATGAAATAAAAGTGAGGATACGGATGTTTGAGTTCAAGGATTTTGATTTTTTAACAGATGGTGATATTGATTTAAAGATAGAATATAAAACACCGTCTAATGAGGAAAAAGGTTATGTACCTGCATATAAATATAAAATTAATATACACAATTTAAATGATAGTATAGGTGATATTGATATTCGTATTGGATATAATGAGAATACATATTATGGTGGTCATGTTGGCTATAGTATTGAAAACTCTTATAGAGGTAATAATTATGCGTCAAAGGCTTGTAAAATTATCAAACAGATAGCAATTGCTCATGGCAAGGATAGATTAATAATAACTTGTAATCCAGATAATTTTCGATCTCGAATGACTTGTGAGAAAGTAGGTCTTAAACTTAGGGAGATAATAGATTTACCACCACATAATGAGATGTATCAATGTTGGGAAAAACAAAAGTGTATATATGAATGTGGAATTTAATGTAATAGCTACATTTATCTAAAGATATACTTACCTCTGTTTTAAAATAATGTGGAAATATGACCAATCTAAAAGGGACAACCATATTGTTGTCCATTTTCACTCACAATTAAAGAATAATATAAACTAAGAATTATGCTTATTTGATTTATACTATTTAATTTTTATTGGTACATAATAATCCTATTGTGCAAGAAACTTACTGTAGATTATGCTTATTAGCGGAGGTTAATCCAATATATTTGTTGTTCTTTACCTTCATGGAAATTTTCGCTTGTTAATATACCACCGCAACTCATCGCAGTCTGACTTGAAGCAATATTATCTTTATCACAGATAATCATTACTTTTGAAATTTTTATATCTTTTGCAATTTCTAAAACAAGTAATAATTGTTGCTTACCATAACCTTTTTTTCGCTCAGTTGGACGAATTCCATAACCTATTTGTCCTCCATGTTTTTCTAATTCATCAGTTAAAAAGTGACGTAGTTGAATAGTACCTATAATTCCATTATCAGATTTTCTTACAGAAAAGAATGTGCTGGCATGAACATTATTGCGAAGTTTATCTTTCTCAATTGAAAGAACAATTTCAAGCCATTCATCAAAATCATTATAACGGGCTAGGCCACAACTGCCATTGATATTAGTTTCCTTAAAGTCTAAATACTCTTGTTTGTATTCCAGAATTTTTTCTTCTAAAACCTTTGATGGGTTTACTAAAATTAATTCACTCAATTTAATACCTCCTAATATAAATAATCTATAGTTCTCCTTATAATACAAGTTTGAGTCAATTGTATATTAATGATTTAATCATTATTTATGAATAATTCATTAAGTAATCAATTAAAAATTATACTCATACTGTATACTACTTTTTATTTTTAATATATTCATCTATAATCCTAATATCCTTAATATCCTTTTCTCTTCCTAACTCTGTCTTTTGAGTTTTTATGCTTTCTAAACTACCTATGGGTAATCCATCAATGAATTCAATTTCATCGACAAACCAATTTTCAAGGATTTCTATTGTATCGGTTATCTCCATGATTCTTGAATTATCTTCCGCTACTCTATATTTACAACCTTTCTTTAAAAAATGCTCAATTAAATTAGTGGTACACCCTAAATCAATATCGTTTGTGCTTTTTTTAACTCCATGAATTACTAAACCTGCACCAGAGGTTATCCAATACTCACTTAAAGGCAAGTCTATATCTTTAAGTATTTTAATTATATCTTCTTTGTATAACATTTAGTTATCCTCCCAATTATCTTTAAACTTCAATTCATTCGCCATAGTCTACCAATGAGGCATGACCTAAGAAGATTATGAACAACTATGCTATTTTAAATAAATCTTCAAAGTAAGTAAATGTATCCGCAAATTCACCTAATTCTATCAAGGCTTGAATCTGACTTGGAGATGCCCACTTTACTCCACATACTTCTTCTGGTTGATAAATAACTTTTGTAATATCTACTTCTTCCTTGAACAGCCACACATCTATAAAGTCCATAAAGTCATGTTGTTGTCTTTTTAATCTAAAGAGATATTGCCCATTTGTAGGAGATAACTTAATACCTATTTCTTCCTTGATTTCTCTTAATGTGGCATCCAAACTATCCTCACCAACAATTGCCGAACCAACAGTTGTTTCCCACATATTTGGTAATATTGTCTTGTTTGGGGTACGTTTTGTAATTAAAAATTCTCCATTTCCATCTAGTATGTCCCAAATTTCCATTTAATGACCTCCAAAAAATTACACTCCTAACCTTGATATAAAAATCCCCTTAATAAACTCATAATTATTATGAACCCTGTATATCATTTCTTTTTCATTATTTGTACAACCAACCAGTATTTTGATTTCAGAATCTTTTTTAATAAATCCACGATACATATAATCCCATCAATTTCACGTTTTTCATCTGTCCCTTTCCATATGTCAATTCCTCCACCATCCATAGAAATTGTGTTTTTTAAATATCCATAATCAACTTCATAGGATGTCTTGAGCCTTTTGGTCTATCTATTACTATTTCAGAACCACTTGCTAAATCGTCTAATATACTCCAAAATTCTTTATTATTATAATCCATTATCTATCCTCCACTCATTGTAATTATTCCCCACACTTCCTAACAGTGTGACTCACTTTTTTACAATTAATATTTAAAATAGAAAAGTTTTATACTTTTTTTAATAAATAAACGATGCTAAATATCATTAATTTACATAAAATTAAACCTTTTATATAAATTTAAAGCAGGTTTATTATCACTGTGAACATCTAACCAAATATCCTTTATATTGCTTATGCACATATCATTTATACATTTCGATAACAGCGTAGAGCCAACACCTTTATTACGATATTCTGGTGAAAAATGTAATGAGTAAATATGTAGCCCTAGTTCTGCTTCCTGTAGCCCTATTAAAATACCTATAACCTCATTATCATCATGTGCTGTTATAATATATCTCTTTGACCAATCTCCTAACATACCATTTTGAAGATTTGTAATAAACCTATCTGGTTTCTTACCTGCAATATCTGGGTCTAATATTCCCTCTGTAAATTTTGAAAGATAATATTTTAATTTTTCCTCTAAATCTCTTCTTTCCAAAGTTAACTTCTTTACTTGAAATTTAGATGGAATGTGTACCTGTTCAGATAAACATTTTTTTAGTTGTATTTTCATTCACTTACCTCCTATGTCCATCGTAATATGAATATTGTTGTGACATTATAATATAAGGTTGTAATAATTATAACGCCACTATTATTAGAACCTTTAAGAAAGGTGCGAATTAAAACACAGTAAAATTCACTTCTGAAATAATACGATATTCTGGTTCCTTGACTTTATTTTCTCTCTACAATTTCACCACTGTTTTTCAAAATACTATTCGCTGGAATATAACCCCTTACAGAACTTAATGGATAAACAATACTATCTTCTCCTAT
>NZ_JAVXMF010000013.1:0-94909 GCF_036646415.1 Clostridium sp.
CTCTTTATAATAGTTGTCATTAGGCATTCACTCTCCTAAAGGCTAGCTTCATATTCATTTAAGTCATTAATATAACTTTCAAAGCCATATTCCGATAATTCTAAATTTAAATTTCTCATTTCTAAATATCCTTGCTTCATTATCTCTATATAGCTATTATGGTTACTACCTTCACTATATACTATTCCATAGTCAAGAATTAATTTACTACTTGTTTTATACTGTTTTTTATCAATCGCATTTATTTTATTACTAAAACTATTACTGAAACTTAGAACTAATCTCTTCGAGTTACGCATGGAATTCATTACCTCCAATTTAAATAACAACTATATGTACAATTTTATTATAATTCATTAATTGTTATTATGTCAAAGAAATTATCCCTTTTTTCTACTTTTTACAACATTTTTTTCATTCTTTAGTTACACATAATTCCTTACACTAACTACTTTTCCATCTTTTTTGTAAATCCTTGGCACACGCTTGCTAATATCACAAAGTATTTCGTAATTTATAGTTCCTATAGAACTTGCAATATCATCTGCAGTTATAGTATTTCCATATTCGTCTTTACCCATTAATATAACTTCATCGCCAACTTTAACACCTGGTATGTCAGTTACATCTACCATGCATTGATCCATACAGATACGTCCAACTATTGGAGCTACCTTACCGTTAACAATAACTTTAGATTTTCCTGTCAGTAACCTTGATAACCCATCCGCATATCCTATTGGAAGTGTACCTATTATACTTTCTCTTTCTGTTGTAAATACCCTTCCATAACTAATACCTTCTCCAGCTTTAAGGGTTTTAATATGAACAATTTTTGATTTTAGTGTCATAACTGGTATAATATTTACATTACTTTTTTCCACATCATGTGAAGGGTAATAACCATAAAGCATAATTCCAGCTCTCACCCCTTGATAATCTAGTTTAGGTAAATCTATTATTGCTGCACTATTGCTTACATGTTTAAAAGGAATGATAACACCTAATTCTTCAAGATATTTATTAAACCTGTTAAATCTTTCAATTTGAACATTGGTATAATCTTTTTCCTTTTCATCTGCAGTAGCAAAGTGTGTAAATATACCAGCAACACTTATGCCTGGCAATTTAGTTATCCTATGTACTTCCTTGGCCTGTTCTATTGTAGTTAAAAATCCAACTCTCCTCATACCAGTATCAACTGCAATATGAATTTTAGCTATAGTATTTTTTTTAACCGCTACTTTTGAAAGACACTTAGCATCTTCGTAAGTATAGATAGTTTGTTCTATATCAAAATCAACAACCTCATCATAAAACTCACTAGCAGTAAATCCTAATACTATGATGGGCAAGTGTAATCCCGCTTGTCTAAGTTCAATAGCTTCAGTAATTACTGCTACTCCAAACCTAGTTGCTCCACACTTTATTAACTCCCTATATATATCTACAGCTCCATGACCATATCCATCAGCCTTTATAACAGCAACTATTTCCTTGCCATTACAAACTCTCTTCACTTCTTTAATATTATTTCCTAACTTATCTAAATCTATCTCCGCCCACGACGGTCTTATTTTCTCAATCATGTTACTCACCTCAAGTTACTCGAGACTTACACTTTCTATGATCTATAGTTAAATATCTACACTCTATACAATTATTATAAATCCAGTTCTATATCATCAACTTCATCAATCCAATTAAAATTCTCATAAGTATATACAATTCTTTCTCTATGGTTATTATCATAAATCACAATTTTCTTTGGAACATAATCATTAACATTATAATACATACTACCTTCATAAATGTTATTATTACTTCCCGGAATTAAAGTCCTTATAATAAAGTATTCTTGATTATTTATAATTTCAGTATCAAACTTTAGCTCTTCATTTGTATATACAAGACCTATAAATTCTCCAATAAAACCATACTTAAAAACTTCATCAAACTCTTTATCAAGGGTATATTCTCTGGTGCTCTCATTATCTTTAACTTGAATTTCATCCCCTTTAAATGTAAAGGACCTGCTATCATTTAAATCCAACTTATAACCTATATCCTTTTTGTAAACTTGAACACCTTCATATTTATTAGTTTCCTTGTCATTTATAACCTCAATTGTTATGTTACTTTTATATGCCTTGATTTCATTCAAAGCTTCAATTACATGGTATTCATCCGAAGTTTCTGTTTTCCCTCTAAGTCCTAAGATTATTGCAAATATTATACATATACTTATAATACCCACAAGTGTATAAGCAACTTTTTTTTTCATAAAATCCTCCAACCAACTTACTACACTATATGTTTATTAATGTTATTTGTACTCTATACCATATTTACTTATTATAATTAACAGTTATACATCATTTATAATTTCATTTATTATAAATGGTAACTCCTCTACAATATGAGTAGCATTAACACAGAACATATTCTCTGATAATCTATCTCCACAATATCCATGTATAAAAGTCGCAACATAAGTAGCTACTAAAGGTTCATATCCTTGAGCTATAAATGAAGTAATAATACCTGTTAATGCATCTCCCATACCACCTGAAGCCATAGAACTGTTTCCTGTAGTATTCTCAAAAACATAGTTACCATCAGTTATTATAGTTCTATGATCCTTTAATAAAACTATAACATCATGCTCAGCTGCAAAGCTTCTAGCTACTTCCACCCTATTTTCTATTATTTCATCAACAGGTAATCCTGTTATTCTTGCCATTTCTCCATAGTGTGGTGTTAATATAATACTATTATTTTTATTTTGTAATAATTCAAGATTCTCCTGTAGTGCATTTATACCATCTGCATCTATAACTATAGGGCATTCAGCATTTTCAATCATACTCTTAACAATGTTAAATGTTAACTTGGTGTTTCCCATACCAGGTCCAATTGCCATACAATTAGACTTCACCATAATATTACCAATCTTATCACTTTGTTCAAAGTTTATTGTCATCGCCTCATTGAGTTTTATACTCATGATTTCTTGTATTTCTTTTGGTGTACAGAGGGTTACAAGCCCAGCACCACTTCTTACAGCACTTTGTGTAGTGAGATATGCAGCTCCAGTAAATCCTACAGAACCTGCAATTATAAATGCTTGTCCATAATCTCCCTTGAAACAATCCTCACTTCTTCTTCTTAATGTATTTCTTACCATTTCCTTATTCACTTGAACTGGCTTATGTTTAAATCCCATAAATCCCAAATTATTATTTCTAAATTTATCAAAAGGACCTACCAAATTACTCCGCCTCCAGTACAGCATAGGCAATAGCATTATCGCATCCATGTGAAATACTAAGATGTATATTAGTATTCCCTGTTTTATTTGCAATCATCTTTGCTTTCCCTCTTAATGTGACTATAGGTTTCCCAAGAGTAGTACTCTCAACCACTATATCCTTAAATGTAAATCCTCTGAATCCTGTTCCTAAAGCTTTAGACACAGCCTCTTTAGCCGCAAATCTTCCAGCTACATACTCAGGTCTTAAATTACGTGATTTTAAATACTCAATTTCATTATTGGTAAATATCTTCTCTAAAAATCCATTGTTTTTATCTAGGATACCTTTTATTCGTCTTATTTCAACTATATCTACTCCAACACCTATTATCACCATATCACCCCCAACCCGGCATAAAAAACCAAAGAATACTCTGAAGTTTTTTTAATATTCTTATATTATATATTTTACCATAAAAGTGTGCCTTGTTATATATTTAATATAAATATAAGTTAATTATCTATAGCCTACTTAAATACTTATTTTTATTTTCTCCTAATATTAACTTCTTAATTTGCAATTGCCTCTGCAATATCATTAAAATCCATATAGTATTCTTCAATGTGCTCTTCTACTATATCAATAAGATGTATTGGAGATACACTATTGTTTTTTAACATATTTAAAAACTCATGTCCCTTATTCTTATAAGGAGTTATATACTGAACCTCATCTTTAAAAACTTGTCCACTTCCATTGTTATCTTTTATTTTACTTTCTACTTCTATACCATATGCTTCTATCACTCTCCTGCCACCTTCAATATCCATTGATAATTCTCGTTGAATTAACTTATAGGTGTACTCTACATGATCTTCTCCACACACTTCATTACATTTTAAAGTTTCAACTACCATAAAAAACTACCTCCCAAACACAGTAAAAACTGATTTCATAACAATATTTTTTGCTTAATTTATCAGTTAATGAAATTGTAACACTCTATAAAAAAATAATGTGTAAATTCTTGTAGGTAATAATAATATATTCCCCCCTTTTAATTTACACTTTATTTCATAAAACATCGCTAGCTTTACAGTTATATACATTTATTCGTAATTGTTGATATGTTTGGGGATAAAATGTTAATGCATTGTGAGTTTTTTTGTCTTTTCCTGTATATTTTTTTATTTTCATTCTTTATTTTTACTTATTTTATCTTTTTATTTATATTATCCACATATTTTTCCACTTTTTGTTCTTGTCCACAGTTTATAATATGTGTAGAAAATTTTGCTTCGTTATATAAATATGTTATTTCATCTATCTCTTCACAGTTATCAACCTTAATTTTTACCACGTTTAACAATTGTTTAGGAGTCATATATTCCTCAAAAATTCCTTTTTCTCTTGCTTTCTTTACAAACTCGCCATATTTATATATTATTTCTTCCCTCGAGCTTCCCTTCTTCCTAAAAATACTCTTAATACGTCTAATGAATCTGTTTGGTGATTTACCACTGCCTTCAATATTTTCAACTACCTCGATATATTCATTATTTTTGTTAGTCTCATTATTTTTTACTATTTTTCTAGCCAACTTCGTTAAAATAAAAATCAGCATTACAATTACTAATATTTTTATTATTAAATAAAATATAGGGCTTATAGTAATATCATACTTACTAAGCAGTTCCTCAGTTGACTTATTATTAGGATTACCCATACCACCAAAAATTTCTTCTACAGTTGCACCTTTTCCTTTAAAAAGGTTACTAATAAGATTATAAAGTAACGTCATTGGATATGAAAAAATTATTAGCACCAAATCTATAATCTTATCTAAAAGAAAATTAAATATGTTATAAAGCATCTTAACAAGACTTACACACTTATTATAAAAAAAATCCCTTGTTATTAAAATTGCAAATATAACTAGTACAAAACTCCAAGTCCTACTTACTTTACCCCTTTTAATATTGTAACAATATCCCATAGATTCACGTAAAGTTATTACACCTAACACTAAATACATAATAATTGCTCTATATATAACTGTGGACGACGGTAACCATATTAATCCATATACTATTGCAGCTACAAAGATTGCATACACTCCTTTTATAAATATAATCTTATATCTATCATAGCTTATATTTTCGCTCTCTTCCTTAATTAACATCATACTTATAAATATAATAAATATTACATTTAGGCATGCAATAAATGGTTGAACATTGATTACTTGATATGTAAATACTGGAACTATAGGACCTCCTATACATATAATCAACTTTACTTGCTTCTTAAATAAATACCTAGATGCTTCAACACTTATAAGGCTGATTATGAACAAAGAAAAACTTATTTCTCCACCAAAAATAATGGTGCTTACTACAGTCCAAATTATAGAGGCTAACATAATAAAAGTTGTGGCATAAAAAAATCTAACTCGTTCGGACCAACTCATCATTATTTAATATCCCCCTTATATGAAATTTTCTCTACACCTTTAACATCTTCAATGTTATTTTTTTTAGATACATCAATTATTTTAAACTTATAACCCTTTAAAACAAGTGCTGATATAACTGCAATATCTCTTTCATTTAAATAGGATGTTATTAAAACATAGGTGCAATCTCTATCAAAGTAAGGTATCCTAATCTTTAGATATTCACTTAATTCATATTTAACAGCCATATAAACTCTAGTACAGTATTCTAAAATTTTATTAAAATTACCTACCTTTGGAGCAATTTCATTAGGTCCCTTTTCATCGCAATAAATAAGATGACAATTACTCCATATACCAGTAGGGATACTCTCTTTTGTAGCTCTAGCTGCTAATGCTACAGCTATATCTATAGACTTTTCTATAATTTCTTCATTAATACAATTCCAACAAGGATCACCACACTGAGTATTAAGTATTATTACCATTTGCTGTTCTGATGTATAATCATAATCCTTTACCATAAGCTTATTAGCTTTTAAAGAAGTTTTCCAGTGAATATCCTTCATTCTATCTTCAACATTATATTCTCTTATCCCCTTAATATACAATGGGTCTTTATGTATCCATCGTCTTACAGTATTATTACCTAAGAAATTGGTGACATCAAATTTAAAGTCACCTATAGACTTAATCTTTGGATATACTAAAACTTCTATATAATTATCTATTTCTTTCTTTTCGATATTCATTCCTAAAACATCTCCAATAAGAATATTCATGGACTTTATTATATAAGCACCGCGCTTATCTCCTATTAGAGTATATATCCTAGTCTTCCTTTGAAACTTTCCCATAGAATATTTGCAAATATGCCACGTATCATTTCCTTCTTTGTATGAGTTTACATTGCCAACAAACCTTAATCCTGCCGGAATTCGCTCTTCTATTATTAAAAATAGTACTGGCATCTTTTTATTATTTTCAACCTTTGTAGTTATTGTAAATTCTTCCCCAACAGTTACCCTATCTCGCTCTAATTCTCTATTTACCTTTAAATTCCTATACCCCATTTTTGTGGTTATATTAGCAACCTGTAATAATATAATAACTATAAATGCGAGAAACAAAGTTTGAAGTATCATGCTACACCTCTACTGCCTTTCTATTGGGGTCGCAACTACAGCGAGTATATCTTTAATTACCTTCTCGCTCTTTTGGCTTCCACTATTTATTTCACTTCTAAGAATAATTCTATGACTCATTATAGGTACTGCAAGTTCTTTCACATCTTCAAGAATTACATAATCTCTTTCTCTAATTGCAGCTAATGCTTGACATCCTTTCATCAGGTTCAATGTAGCTCTCGGACTACATCCCAGTTCAATTTCGCTATGACTTCTTGTTGCACTGACTAAATCTAAAATATACCTTCTAATATCATCACTTATATGTACTTTATTATAATTTTCTTGTACATAGTTTATTTCTTCCATGGTTATTGTGGCTTGTAAAATATCTATAGGGTCTCTTCCTATAAACCTATCCATCATTTTTATTTCATCATTATAGCTTGGGTATCCCATTGATAATTTCATAAAGAATCTATCCAGTTGTGCCTCTGGTAATGGGAATGTCCCAAACTGCTCTACAGGGTTTTGAGTTGCGATAACAAAGAATGGTTTCTGAAGCAAGATAGTATTACCTTCTACAGTTACTTGTCTTTCTTCCATGCACTCAAGTAATGCTGATTGTGTTCTTGGAGTAGCTCTATTTATTTCATCTGCTAATACAATTTGACTAAGAAGAGGCCCTTCTCTAAATTCAAACTGCTTTGATTGTTGATTATAAAAATATATTCCAGTCAAATCTGATGGAAGTAAATCTGGGGTAAACTGAATTCTCTTAAAACTACAATTCATAGTCTTAGATAAAGTTTTACATAGTTTAGTCTTACCAAGTCCTGGTACGTCTTCCAAAAGCACATGACCAGATGTTATAAATGATACAATTACCTTCTCAATTATATTTTCCTTTCCTATTATAACTTTAGATATATTCTCCATAGACTTTTCTTTGAATTCCTTAAATTTCCTAATTTCCATGATAATCCCCCTTTTAATTCTATGTTTTTATTAATTTACTTAAATAAAATATTTCTTTCTTGCTGTAAATATAATTATTATACTTAAATATGTAGACTTATACATTTATTATACTATTGTAAATGATATTATCCAAATATTTTCATTATATATATCATCCATATTTCACATTAATCTAATACCTATTTTATTCAATATATACCTCCATTTTTCCTACAATAAAATAGTACATTTATATCCCCCAAAATATTATATTACAAATAAAAGACCCTATCTTACTATAATATAATTATAATAAGATGAGCCCTCTCTTTTAACTAATATGATTTTACGGGTTAATTTTTAAATAATTTCTTCTTTTGTCTTCTTACTGCCTACGAATTGAAATTCATCTGCAATAACCTCTGATATGTATTTTCTCTGTCCTTCTTCATTTTCATAATGTCTACTCTGAAGTCTTCCCGTCACGCTAATAACGCTTCCTTTTATAAGGTATTCACTAACAATTTCAGCTTTTTTCCCTCTTAATATTACTGGAATGAAATCTACATACTTTTCTCCAGATGCTGTTTTATAAGGTCTATCTACAGCTAAAACCAATCTAGTAAAAACCTTACTACTATCTTCACCTACTTTAATTTCTGGATCACGGGTTAGTCTACCAACTAAAACAATTCTATTCATCATATACCTCCAAAAAATATATCATTTCTTGTAATTTTACCCATGAATATTTTTTTTAATCAAAATATATGAATCTTTTAACTAACCATAAAGTATCTTATTTATATATATCTGAAAACTCTATCTTTATTCGCTCTGAGTTATTCTTACTTGCATTATATAATTCTGAAGAACAAAACTTATTTTTAGACATTATACTTGGAAGCTCAACAACAAATTCGCTACCTCTACCTACTACACTATTAACAAATATTCTACCGCCATGATTTTCAACTATTGATTTCACAAGAGAAAGTCCTATTCCACTTCCCTCATGACTTCTTGTAAATAATGATTCACTTTGAACAAACTTATCAAATATCTTTTCTTGCATATTAATTGGAATTCCTATGCCGTTATCCTTTACTGAGATTTTAACCTTATCATCCAAGTCATGAATATCTACCACAATAGTTCCTTTATCCTTTGAGAATTTAACAGCATTAGATAATAGATTAAGAATTACTCTTTCAATGTTTTCCTTATCTATACCAACTATCTTTTCTTCTATATTAGTATCAAATATTAATGACATTCCTTTACTTTCTACATATTCTACCGCAGCCATAGTTATATCTTCTACTATTGCTACAATATCATAATTACCAAAGTTCATTTTTAAGTTTCCCACATCAATTCTAGTAACATCTATCAAATTATTTATAAGACGTAAAAGCCTATAACTATTTGATTTCATTAAATCTAAATAATTTCTCAATTGTTCATCTTTATAATCTTTGTAATTATGTTGTAATACTTGTACCGTGCTTAATATTATATTTAGAGGAGTTTTTAATTCATGAGACATATTTGATATAAACTCAGTTTTTAGTCTATCATATTTAATGGCTTGCTCTAGTTGCACCTTATTTAACTCCGCTTTCTTTCGTTCTGTTATCTCATGAGCAAGGAAAACTATAGACCTACCATGATCAAAATCTATTCCTAACGTAGAAATTTCAACATCTAGCAAAGTTCCATCTTGCCTTTTTACCTTTATTTCTTTAAATTCAGTAGTTTTTTTTCTAAAATATGCATCAAAATACATTTCATTAACCAAATGTTGATAATCTTCATGTATAATATCTGCAATTGTTAAGGAATCAAATTCACTTACGCTGTTAATCCCTAAAATGTTAGTTAACGCTTTGTTTATAACGTCAAATTTATTGTTAGTATAAATTGCTACTCCAAAAGGAAGAAATTTAAGTAGAGTTGCATAATTATCTCGGTTATTTACTACAGCTTCTTCAACCTTCACTCTTCTTGATATATCTCTAAGTAGAAATATAGAACATATTTTATCATTCTCTTCAAAACACATAGGTGTTATTTCACAATAAACAACTGTTCCATCTTTTCTAGTAACTTTTCTTTCTATTACACTAAAAGATGGGTCATACTTTAAGTGTTGATTTTTTAAAAATGTATCTTTATACTTCAACTCTTCTATCTTCACTACTTCAAATAGACTTTTTCCTAAAATCATATTATCAGGATAATTACCTATTATATCTGCAGCTGATTTATTAAAATAGCTGATTTCATTTTCCTTCTCAATTACTATACCTGTTGTACTTACAGCAAATATAGTTTTGTATAAATCTAAATTTAAAACTACTTCATTATTATCTTTGTACTCTGTTTTACGTTCCTTGTCTATCATAATATATTTCAAATCCGCTGATTCTTCTTTATATATTTTCTCTTCATCACTAGAAACAACTCTAAAGTAACCATTTGTGTTCACTATATCCTTAAATAATAGTAATACACCTTTATCTCCACATACCTTAATATATTTAATTACTAGATCAATTTCTATATTGCTACAATAATTAACATCTACTTTAATTCTTATCTTATCCGGTTTATTATTATTGATAAATTCATTTTGATTAAATATACCATTATTTAGTGTATTAAACTTTATAACATTATTTATATTTATATTTTCTATAATCTCAAGGTGATGGATTCCAAAAAAATCTAATGCGCTTCCATTACAATAAATAATTTCATTTTTACTATTAATTGCTATAATAGGTTCTGAAATATTATTATAAAACTCAAAATCTGCCTTGTTTTGAAACTCCATTATTTATCCTCCATTCTTAGTACATAAGTTATATATTTTACCCTACACTACTTTTTCATTTTACACTATATTCTATAACTTTTTCACAACATTTTTCTACTATTATTCTACATTTTTTTACACAAATTTAAATTTAGCTATTTTTTCTATTTAATTTATACAAAAACAGTATATTTTGATATACAAAGCAAATTTAATATACACTTATGTTAATAATTGTAATTATTCTGTGTAATTATTTTGTTTTATACACTTTTATAAATATTTATTTACAAAAAAATAAAAGTAACATTACCCTACACTAATATTTTTATGTATATAAACTTAAAATTCCTATAGAATAAAAAACTTAGATTTAAACTAAGACCTCTTTAATGTCTCATTTAAATCTAAGTTCTACCTTTTTGAATTAAATTCTTTATCATATACCAACATGGCATTTAACTCTCCACCTAAGAGAATAGTTGTAGATGTTATTTGTAGCCAAACCATCAAAACAATAATTACTCCAATACTTCCATAAACATCTGTGTATCTTCCAAAATTATTTACATAAAAAGCAAATCCCATAGATAATATTATCCATACTATACTAGTAAATATTGCTCCTGGAAAAGCATCTATCCATCTAATTTTCCTGGAAGGTATCAATTTGTAAATAGCCGAAAACACTACAATCATACCTGCAAGACCTATTGGGTATCTTAAATATTTTATAAATTGAAATATACTAGAGTCAAGCTTTAGCCAATTAACTAGTGCTAAACTTAGCATTTCTCCGAATACTAAAAATGCCAACACAAATATTATCATAAAAGATATCACCATCATAAATATTACAGATGAAATAATTACCTTTATTTTATTTTTACTTTCATCTTCATTATATGCTCTATTTAATCCATATCCTATAGCTCTGAAGGCTCTAGATGCAGTATATAGAGAAAACACTAATGAAAATGATAATAAATTACCATTTCTAGTTTGCAATAATTGAAGAGCCAGTGTAGATACTAATGAATATAACTCATTTGGCATAATTGTTTCCAATGCACTTATTATTTCTATAGGATCTACATTTATAAATCCTACTAAAGTTAATAAAAGGATTAAAAACGGGAAAAATGAAAACAGCATGTCAAAGGCTAACTGTGAAGCTAATGATGATATATGGTGATTTTTATATCTTAACACCATTTTTACAACATATTCAGTTATTTTCATACATCATACCTCTACTTTAAATATTTTTATTTTATAAGTATATATTTTTATACTTTTTTCATCTTAAACAAAGTAAATATCATCCCAAACCAGGAATCTCTGTTTATTATAACACTGTTTTCCAGTAAGCAAAATAATATATTTTCTTATTTTAAATCATACTATTTAATTTCATATTTTAAATTATAATTAATATGTTTATATTTTCTATTATCCATTTTATTATTATATTATAATAGTTTCTTAAATATGCTTATTTTTTATCTTTTCATAAAATTATTATTTATTTTACGAATATTAATTATGAAATTTATTATAATTAGTAATAAGCATAGAAAATAAAATATATAACAACTTTACTGATTACAATTAATTCTTTTGTTACAATAACAATAATATACTTATTTTCTAATCTATTATATCTAATACAAGGGGTGATGTTGTGAAAATAGGACTCGTACAAAATAATATTCTCTGGGAGAATAAACAATTTAACTTAATCTCCAGTAAAGATCTTTTTAAGAAAGCTAAAACTATGTGCATAGATTTATTGTTATTTCCAGAACTCTCCTTTACAGGCTTCACCATGGATGTAGAAAAACTTAAAGAATTTAATTTATCTACTATAAACTACATTTCTAGTCTATGCAAAACTTATGGTATTAATGCAGGAATTGGATATATTCAAGGTATTCATGACAATATAAAAGGGAAAAACAATTATGCAATAATATCTAGTAATGGAGAAATCATATGTAATTATACTAAAATCCATCCTTTCTCCTATGGGACAGAAAGTAATTATTACTTAGGTGGAGATGATATTGTTTTTGCAACTATTAAAGATATTACACTTTCACCTTTTATATGCTACGACTTAAGATTCCCTGAAATATTTCAAATAGCCTCTAAAAAATGTGATTTAATAACTGTAGCTGCAAACTGGCCAAATTTAAGAAAAGAACACTGGATATCCATGCTTAAAAGTAGAGCTATAGAAAATCAATGTTATATTGCAGGCATAAACAGAATTGGAATTGGTAATAAAATAGTTTATAGTGGAAATTCCATGATAATAGATCCATTGGGTAAAGTTATTGCTTCTGCAGATGATGGCGTTGAGGATATAATCGTTGCTGAGGTTGATAATTCTTTAGTTAATAAAGTTAGATCCACCTTTAAATTTAAAGATGATAGACGTGAAGATTTATATAATAAACTAAGAAATAAGTTTTAGTTTGAACTCTGTTTTAAATTAGCATTGACTATCACATCATATTACCCTCTCTCAGCGGTTACTTAAAACGTAGCCTTAGTTTAAAATTTAAAATATATAGTTGAAATTCTCAATTGAATAATATATAATCTATTTAATAACCATTATTATTAAATTACAATTATTGAAAGAGGTGCTACTATGTTAGATAAAGTTTTAGAGGTACTAAAAAATTCACCAGAACCATTAAAAGCTGGAGAAATAGCTGAAAAAGCTGCTATTGATAAAAAAGAAGTAGATAAGGCTATTAAAGCACTTAAAGCTGAAGATAAAATCGAATCTCCAAAGAGATGTTACTACAGCGCTAAATAACTAAACAAAAATCCCATCTGTAAAAGATGGGATTTTTTATTACTATAAAGTTACATAGTTAAATATTACTTCAATACCTTCTTCTATATCCTTATAGTTAACTATTTCCATGTTAGTGTTTTTATATCTTACAGGATATACTAAAGTTCCAGTTTTAACTCCAGTTCCCTCTTTATGAATAGTTCTTCCATCCCCTTGATCCTCACCAAATATATAATGTGGTTTTTTATCAAGCTTTTCATAAACAGTTTCTAATTGTTCCTTCACTTCATGATGAATTAACATAGTTCTATCCATAAATTTAATTCCAGTTCCCTTACCTAGAGATAATTTCCCTTTTCCACCTAAACTATCTCCCGACTCTTCTGAATCAATAACTAAAGCATACATAGGATTTATTTCATAGGCAGCTGCCCTAGCACCTCTCCCTCCAAGTTTTTTTTGAGTTGAGAATACAAAGAATATCTCTTTATCTAGATTTTCTAGCATTTCTTTATTTTCCTGTAGCTTTTCCATGGACTTTAATGTCATGTAGCATCCCACTCTATTATCTAAAGCAGGTGCAATAATATTTTTCTCTTCTTCAATTACATTTGAGGTAAATATACATACATCTCCTTCCCTCACAAGTTCAAGAGCTTCTTCTCTACTCTCAACTCCAAGATCAATATACATATCATCTATTTTTCCACTATCTTTTGAAGTAGATACTCTTCCTGAGTTTCCATTTTCAAATTCAACCACATTATTTATAAAGTTAGTTTCATTAAAGTCTCCAACCTTACCAACTCTTAAGAATCCATTGTCTTCTATATACATAACTATGAACCCAATGGTATCCATATGAGCTGAAATCATAACCTTATTCTCTTCTGATTGCTCCTTTAACCCCATAGTTGCTACTACATTTCCCATTTTATCTATTCTATGATCTATCCCTAAAGAATCTAAGTGCTCTATTATTACACTTCTAACTTCAGCCTCATGACCACTGACTCCGAAAGCTCCTATTAAGTCTTCAAATAATTTATTCATGATTATACCTCCAAAAATCTATAATGTTTTTAAGTACTCTATAAGAAGTTTAACTGTATTTTTTATATCCTCCTTTGATGCTACCGATACTGAAGAATGAATGTATCTACAAGGTACTGAAATAGTAGCAATTTTCGCTCCTTCTCCTGTTCCATGGAAGGTTGCTGCATCGTTTCCCCCGGCTATTGCCTTTCTTCTCTGGTAAGGTATATTTAAGTTATCTCCAACTTCCATAATGTTATCCGCTATATCTATATCAAATATACTAGTTAAGTCCATTATTGATATAGCAGGCCCCTTACCTACTTCTGTAGCTCTTAAATGCTTTGGAATGTTTGGCATATCTGCACATATAGTTCCCTCTAAAGCAATGCCTATATCCCCCTTAATATTTAAAGAAGATATAAAGGCACCTCTTTCTCCAACCTCTTCTTGAACTGCAAAGACACCATATAAATCTACATCATATGTCTCTTTTAAAGCTTCCATAAGTACCAGGCACCCAACTCTATCGTCAAAAGCTTTTCCCTTTACTAAACCTTGACCAAACTCATCATATTCTGTATCAAATACTACATACTCTCCTAATTCAATAAGTTTTTCACTTTCAGTTCTAGTTGTAGCTCCAATATCAATACAGCAGTCATCATAGGTAAGCCCCTTTTCTCTTTCATCTGCACCTTGAAGGTGAATTGGTTTAGCTCCAATGACTCCTGGTATTTTATCTGACCCTATAAGTACAGTTTTAGAAGGTATTATCTTTGCATTTATTCCGCCTAATGGACTAAATCTTAAAGTTCCATCCTCATTATATCCAGTTATAATAAAGCCTACCTCATCCATATGAGCATCTATTACAACTTTTTTACCATTTCCTTTTTTGTGAACAACAATATTACCCATTCTATCCACAAAAATTTCGTCTATATAAGGTGTAACTTCCTCTTTAATAAAATTTCTCACATCACCTTCAAAACCTGAAGGACCACTTAATGAAGTTAACTTATCTAAAACATTGCCCTTTTGAAGAATTTCATCTAAAAACATATTAACTCCTCCAATTCTTCTCCCTTAATACTTTCTATAAGCTTTGCCATCATATATCCAGTGTTCTTTACATCTTCCATGTTAACAGTCTCTACAGATGTATGCATGTACTTTATAGGAATTGATATGAGTAGTGTAGCAACGCCATCTCCTGATACTTGAATATCCCAAGCATCTGTACCTGTAGAACCAGCTTCAACTTCTAGCTGGAATGGAATATTATATTCCCTACATACCTTCATAAGATGTTTTCTAACCTTAGGATGTATATTAGGACCAATACATATTACCCCACCATTCCCTAGCTTAGTATCACCATGTTCAAGACCATGTTTCCCACAGTCAAAGGTTACGTCCACAGCTATTCCTATATCAGGTTTAATTCTATTTGTTGCAGTCTTCGCCCCTCTATGTCCAACTTCTTCTTGGGATGAGCATACAAAATAAACATCCATATCATGATTTATATTTCTTAATTCCTTTGCACATCTATAAAGAGCTACAACTCCACCTCTATCATCAACAGTTTTTACACTTACATTATTATTTAAAAGTTCCTTATAGTTTCCCTTAACTGTTATATAATCCCCGGTGGTTACTATCTTTTCTAGGTCCTCCGTTGAATATCCTGTATCTATTATTAGGGTATCTATTGTAACTGCCTTTTTACGATCTTCCTCTTTCATTAAATGAGGAGGTTTAATTCCTATAATTCCTGCCAATGTCTCTTTTCCATGAATAACAACTTCTTTAGATACTAAGGTCTTTGGATCAATACCATTTCCTTTAAACTCTAAGAATCCATTTTCCTTTATATCTGTTACCACCATAAATACTTCATCTAGGTGGGCCATAAGCATTATCTTTCCCTTACCATTACCCTTTTTATGAACAATTATATTATTTAAATTATCCTTAGTAACTTGTCCAAATTCAGAAAACACCTCTGATACATAATCATAAAGCCAGTGTTCTCTTCCACTAGGTCCATGAGCCATACAAAGATTTTTAAGTAATTTCTTATCATCCATAACTATAAGACTTCCCTTCTGCTTACAAAAATTTCTTACTGATAAAAGTATACATTAATTGTTAAGTATTTACAACAAAGGTACTTCTAAATATATAAGTAACTTATTAAATATGTATTTAATTTCCATAAAAAAAATACCGCATATCCTTTTCTGAATAATACGGTATTAAAATTAATTTTAATTTATTATGAATAAAAAAGTAAACTTTCCTCATATTCTTCGCTTGGATAAGGATATTTTTTATTTTGTTATTTAACTCCATTTGAATAAATATTATAATATTAATATTGTAGCATAATTACCAATATTTAACACTAGCAATTCTATCTATATTTCTGTGACATTCTTTATCCATTTATTTTCAATTAATCTCTTAGAGCACCAAATTGCTTTTATAACCTCATCGATCTTTAAACATAAAAATACTATCCCTGGAGATAAACTAAATATTAACCCTGTAATTGATCCAAGTGGAATAGAAACAAGCCATAGGAATAACACATCTGCTACCATTAAGAACTTAGTGTCTCCACCTGCTCTTAATACGCCTTTCGTCAGTGTACTTGAAACTGCTTGAAAAGTTACTAAAACAGCTGATGCATTCATTAGCTGTCTAGTAATGACTTTAGTTGCATCCGATACATTATAAAAACTGATAACCATATCTTTAGTTGTAAATATTAGTATTCCTGCTAATACACCTATAATTATCGATAGTACTAAAAATATTTTTCCATATTCCTCAGCCTTTTTATAATCTCCTGACCCAACAGTGTTTCCTATAATAACTCCACTAGAACTTGAAACCCCCATTAAAAATACAGTGGCTAACTGTTGTACAATTGCAGTTATAGAATTTGCTGCTACCATGTCTGCTCCCATTCTACCCATTATAACTGCCAGCATATTAAGACCAATAACTAGAATAAAATCGCTAATTAATACAGGAGTTCCATGTCTAAAGTAATCTTTAAATATTTTCTTGTCTATATAGAATAAGCTCTTTAATTTAAATTGAACCTTTTTATCTATAAATAATAAATACCCTATAACAATTATAAATTCAATTATTCTAGATATTAATGTTCCAACTGCGGCTCCTGCAGTTCCTAATGCTGGTGCTCCTAAGTTACCAAATATAAACATCCAGTTCAAAAATATATTTAAAACGAATGATATACTAGTAGATACTAATGCTAGCTTAACCACTCCAACAGTTCTTAATATACCAATAGCAATAAGTGAAAATCCTTGTACTAAAAATACAAAGGATAATATTTTAAGATATCTTACGCCTTCACCTATTACTGATGGGTCTGGTGTATAAACCCTCATTACATGCTGTGGGAAGAATTGTCCTAAAATAAAAAAAGCAATGCATACAATAGCACTCATCTTAAACATAATAGACATAGTCTTCCCTATAGACTCCTTGTCCCCTTTTCCCCAAAATTGACCTGTAAGTACTCCTGCACCCCCAGATAATCCGAAGTGAATTACCATGAAAATGAAAGTAAACTGATTTGCTAACGATGAAGCTGATAGCGCAACTTCACCTAATGAGCCAAGCATCATAGTATCTGCCATATTTATCCCAATAGTAATAAGGTTTTGAAGTGTTATTGGAATTGCTATAGCAAACATCTTCTTGTAAAAACCTTTATCTCCTTTAAAAACATCTAATGTCATATATTTTTTCTCCTCATTTGTTATTTAACCAGCTTAATTGTTAGTAACATTTTAAGTATTTATTTGTAAAGACTTCAAAGCTACTCTAAAACATAATTTAATATTTAATCATTTATTTTATATATAATTACAACTATCTATATAATTACAACTATCTATATAATTACAACTATCTATATAATTTTAGAATTTCTATTCATCATTATACACTAAATAAAAATTTATTTCTAATGACATACTGAAGTTGAAAGCATTTAAATATGTATCATAATATAATAAGCTATACTCTAAATAATAAGTTAAACTTCAAATAACTTAATTTATAAAATAAATATTGAAGCAATAGTCTAGCTTTGATATGATATCATATGAGATAATAAATCTTATATAATATTCACTACACATTAGTATGTATAAATACAATATATTATTTCAGTACACAAAAGGAGAGAATAGCATGACTATGAACGAAGAACTTTTTCATAAAAACAATGCCACACTGAGAAATTCTACAATACTTATAAATCAAAAGAAGTGTGTAGCTTGTGGTAGATGTATTAACTTTTGCCCAGTAACTGCCATCTTTAAGGAAAATAAAGATGTTATGATTGATCAAAGTAAATGCATTAAATGTGGTAAATGTATTGGAAACTGTCCATTTCTAGCAATATCAGCTACAGAAGAATAGGTATAACTAAAGCCTCGTAAGTTGATGCATTTTCACTTACGAGGCTTTTAAATGTTTAATTTTTATTTGTAGCTATCGATATTCCTATTTAGACAAAACTACAAGTTAATCTTTAAATTATCTTTTTCCTTATAATACTTAGCCTGTCTTTTTACATACTCTATATTTCTTCCTGTTGTTTGAAACATATAATCAAAATATGATATGAAATCCTCTTCTAACCTTTCACAAATCTTTGTTTTAAAGGTCTTTATGTTTTCATGAAGTTTATGTTTTTTATCCTCTAAATATTCTACATTGCTATAGTTATCTATATTAAAAAGGTTTTCATACTCACTTCTGTAACCCATATATTCTTCAAGGAAGTCTTTCTGCATATGGCTATCTATACTATATGTATTCAATTCATTATTTAAGAAATTATATATCTCTTTTTTATCTGTATAACTTTTATAAAGCTCATGAATTTTCTTATAAACTTCACTGGTAACTTCATGATTATAGGAATTTATATACCCCTTATAATTATCTATAGATTTAAACATATACATATTGTTAAGTCTACTCTTTTTTCTCAATAGTGTATTTGTTATATAATCGTAGTATTTGGTCTTGAAGTTTTTAATTGCTTCTATAACAAAGTTGTACAGCAAATAATGAACTTTTTCCTCTAGGGATATACATATACGTTTAAAATCTTCATCAGTATTAATATAATAAATGGGTCCATAAAATTCATTGATAAATATACTATCCATTGCAAATTTAATCTCATCATTTATAGCATCAAACCCAACTTTACTTAAATTAATTATGGTTTTTAAGTACTCATACTGGATAAGAAAGAGTTCTGAGCACATATCATAAAGCTCCGCATCTATGGATCTACCAATAATATTTTCATACCCGACCTCAATTAATTTTTCTTGTTGTTCCATCATAATTCTTCTTGCCCTAAACCCATTAAGGGTACATTTAAATGCTCTTGTCTTTTCTAATATTTTAGCACTTAAATTTTCTCTTATTATTTCTATGGATGGATTTAAAAAGTTCTCTTTTATAACTGATTCTATTCTAGATTTTAAGCAATCTATCTTATCTATAACTTCTTCTCTCTCTAAAAACATTTCTTCAATGAACATTCCTTCTTCAACTTCACTTCTATCTTTCCACAACTTACCAATACATTTTTTCATATTCCATAAATTCATGTCATAGGTATTTAATTCTTCAATGAGAAGTTTTTCAACTTCATCTTTAATTTCACTTACGCTGTGAATAATATATGGTATATTATTTTCAATAGATTGTTTAAAAAAATCATTGAGTTCTTTAACTAAACTATTGGAGTTCCCACATTTTTTATTGACGAAACTCCTAATTTCTAATTTAGCTTCTATTTTGAATAAAGCCACTTTCTTCTCCAAGATACTCTCAACACTATCTAAAACAGGAAGAATTTCATTCTTATCTAAGCCTATACATTGTTCCACTCTAAAAATACCCTTTGAAAGCTGATAAAACATATTTAACACAATTTCTCTATGTTCGATAATATGATAGGTGTTATAGTCAATAATAAATTTCCCTTCACTCTCTGATATTCCATCAGTAATGTCATCACCAAAGTAATCTTCAAACCCCTTTGAAAGATTATCAAAAACTTCTATAATGTCTGAATAGGAATTAATATTATTATACAATGAAGTCAACAAAATCTTTTGTTCATTTTCCATAAGTATTCAACTCCAATATTTTCATTAGAATACTTATTCTACACATTGCATAAAATACCTTTTCTTATAAAATATCCATAACCACAAATCCCTTCAAACCAGTATTATTACTTCAAATA
The DNA here is from genome assembly GCF_036646415.1 of Clostridium sp. Lineage (GTDB taxonomy): Bacteria > Bacillota > Clostridia > Clostridiales > Clostridiaceae > Clostridium_J. The sequence continues at coordinate 20,796 of NZ_JAVXMF010000013.1, forward strand.
TTTCTATATTTGTGGTAATAATTATTATTCTATCTCCACTTCTCTATCTAGTGAAAACAAATATAAATGCTTTCTTACTTTAGTTTTCTTAAAAGCATCTTGCACAGCCTTACTGTAGTAATCTAGTTGAACCTTATATCTCTCTTTAATTTCTTCTATATTACCTTCTTTAGCATAATCTGTTTTATAGTCTAAAATTACACCTTCCTCACCATCTTCAAAGTAACAGTCAATTACGCCTCTAAGTAGCATCTTTTCTTCACTATACTTGCTACCATCAATATGAGGATAAATAACCGAGCTATCAATCTCTACTCTAAAAGGTAACTCTCTCTTTAAGGTGCTTCTTCTAAATGCCTCTATAACCTTAGTTCCAATATTACTTTCAAAGAACTTAAGAATTTTATCCACCTTAACGGATTTTGCAGCTTCATAAGTTATAAGTTCACTATTCACCATACTATCAATTTGGGAGCTTATATTTTCCTTAGTAATATCCTCACTTAGGTTTAACCTTTGCATAATATTATGGTAGGCAGTTCCAACCTCTGATGGAGTTAAACCCTTTTTCTCTTGAAGAAATAATGGAGTCTGCACTAGTGATTTAAATTTTCTTTGACCCTCTGCTAATTCAATTATTTTCTCTGTGCTATCTGATTCTAATTCTAATTTTTCTTTAATTAAACTTTTATTTTGATGTGCTTCCTTAATCTCTGTAACAGTAATTACCGTTGGCATTTTTGTAGCTTCTTCATATTCATATTTAAAATCAAGTCTATCCTCTATTAGATTTTTATATTTATTTTCTAGTGAATTTTCATCACTGCATAAAAGAGCTTCCATCTTTTCTATAATCAGAGTTTCCTCAGCATTTATATCTTCTATCTCCTCAAAATCTTCTCTAGGATAAATTTTCACTTTAAATTCACTTTTATCATCTATAAGGTTTTCCTTTACAATTTGATCTTTATAATGCCTTAATTGTTCTACCTGTTTATGATTTATTAAAGCTGCTCCAATCCAATCCAAATAAGTTTTTTGATTTTTTACATAGCTAGACTTTATGACTTTATTCTCATCTAAACTTGCTCCTGACCACTTCTCAATTTTTTTCTCTATACCCTTAGTGGTTCCTACAAGTATTAACTTTTCCTTTGACCTTGTAAGTGCAACATAAAGAAGTCTCATTTCTTCTGACTTATTTTCACTTTGAATCTTTTTACTTATGAATTCTCTTTGAGTTGTGTTGTAACTAACCCTGTTGTCCAAATCTATATAAGTAGGACCATATCCTAGCTCATGGTGAAATAATATCTTTCCTTTTAAATCACCTTCATTAAACCGCTTACCAAGTCCACAAAGGAAAACCACTGGAAATTCTAAGCCCTTACTCTTATGGATACTCATGATCCTTACCACATCTTCATTTTCTCCAATAATCTTTGCACTTCCCATATCTTCACTGCTGGTTTTAATATTATTAATAAAGTTTATAAAATTATATAGTCCCCTATAGCTAGTTTTCTCAAAGTCTTTTGCTCTCTTAAATAATATCTTTAGGTTAGCCTGTCTTTGCTCTCCTCCAGGTAAAGCTCCCACATAGCCATAATATCCAGTATCCGTTATAATTTCCCATATTAGCTGATTTATTGGGGTATATTTACTTTCAATTCTCCAATTGTTAATCTTATCTAAGAAGTTTTTAACCTTTATTTTAAGATTACTATCACTATCACTTATATCTTTTGTATTTTCATGACTACATTCTTCACTAACGTCACTACTTATACATTCTTTATCCTCTGTATTTAAAATATCATCCTTAGTACTGTGGCTATTTAAAATTTCTAACATAGCGTGATAAAAACTTAATTTCTTGTTTGAGATTCTGATATCTGCCAACTCTTCAGTAGTGAATCCACCAATTGGTGATCTTAATACTGCTATAAGAGGAATATCTTGAATAGGATTATCTATAATCTCTAACGTACTTATAATAGTTTTTACCTCTAGAGTCTCAAAATATCCACCACCACCTTCAGAAAATAGTGGTATACCAACCCTTTTAAATTCTTCTATAAAAATTGGAGATAGCTTATTACTAGATCTTAAAAGAATTATTATATCCTTATAAGTAACACTTCTATATTCATCTAGGTTCTTATCATATACCTTTAATGAGTTTTCACCCTGAATTTCCATAAGTTCTCTTATACGTTTTGCCACAAACCTAGCTTCTATCTGCATAGCATCTAATTCTTCCTTCTCTAGCTGTTCTTCACTGTCCTCATTATCTTCACCACTATCCTCATCATTAGATTTTAAAACTAATTCATTGCTGCCATCTTCGCTGCTAATCTCATCTTCATTTTCATCCAAATTTATTAAATTAAACTCTACAGCTCCGCCTACATTTCCTTCTCCATTGAATTCTTTATAGGAAGCTCCAACCTTTAACTCTTCACCTTCATCATAGGAAAGTTCGCCTATATCCTCACTCATTACAGCTTTAAAAATGTAGTTAATACCATTTATAACTTCTTCTCTACTTCTAAAGTTTTTATGGAGAGTTATCAGTGCGTTATAGTCGTCTCCATCCTTGGTGTAACTTCCTTTCTTCTCTTTAAATAGCTCTGGCTTTGCCATTCTAAATCTATATATACTTTGTTTTAAATCTCCAACCATAAATACATTTCTTTTATCTTTTTCTTTTCTGCATATAAGATTTATTATTTCTTCTTGAACATTGTTAGAATCTTGATATTCATCTACTAGAATTTCTTGAAATTTCTCTTTCATTTCTATGGCTACATTTGAAGGACCACCAGTTTCTTTATCTTTTAAAATTTCTAAGGCAAAGTGCTCTTGGTCATTAAAATCTATAATTCCTCTTTCTCTCTTTTTCTTATCAAAAGCTTCTTTAAACTCAATAACTAAGGTTGATAGTTCCCTCATTAATGGATATAAATCTTTAGTTATTTTAATTGTGGCTTCAGAGGTAGCATTTAAGATTTTACTTTTAACTGACACATATATTTCCTTGCATTGATCTCTTAAATCCTTAGCTTCCTTTTGAATCAACTTCTCTTCTTCACTTAACTTAGTAAGGGTTGGAATTCTTCCAAAAGAAATTCCATCAATATATTCTCTTCCATCCTTTAATCCATTTTCAATGATTTCTAATGTTCTTTCTAATATTTCTCCATCACTTTCAAAGGTCGGTGTGTATTTAGATAGAATTTCATTTTCTAAGATAAAATCTAACCCTTGATTATTCATCTCTAATGCTATTAGTATCTCTTCCCTCAGTTCCCTTAATAATGGATCTTTAAAAGGCAACTTATCAAAGGAAAAATCTTCTCCAACATTAAAAACATCTGCTTTTTCTCTTAGCCAAACTTCCGGACTTGGCATACTCATAGAAAAGTTATATAACTTTAAAACTATTTCTGCCAATGCTTTATCGCTTTTATTATCGCAGTAACTCTCCACTAACTCTATAAACTCTGCTCTTCCTTCAACATACTTTTCTTCCATTAGCTCTTCTAATGCTTCCATTTTTAAAAGATTAATTTCTGTTGTATCCCCTACTCTAAAGCTAGGCTCTATATCTATTTGATGAAAATTATTCTTTATGAGATTTAAACAAAAGGAATGTAGTGTAGAAATACTAGCCTTATTAAGTAGAATCAATTGAGTTTGTAGATTTCTACTATTTGGTTCCTCTTGTATCCTTCTATTTATAGCTTCACCTATACGCTCCCTCATCTCTGCCGCTGCTGCATTGGTAAAGGTTACAATGAGAAGTTTATCAATACTTACAGGATTATCACTATCAGTTATAATCTTTATTATTCTCTCAACTAGTACTGCTGTTTTTCCTGATCCTGCAGCAGCAGATACCAATATGTTCTTATATCTAATATCTATAGCCTTTTGTTGATCCTCAGTCCATTTAACACTACTCCCCACAGTTTTCTCCTCCCATTCCTTCTTCTTCTAGTTCCATAAGCAATTCTTTCTTATTCTTTCTTGGCATAACCTTAAAATTATTTACTCCTAAACTCTCATCAAATTGACATATAGAAGAAAAATCACAGTACTCACAGTAAAAACTCTTTCCATTTTTACATGGAGTTACTTCTATAATTCCATCTAACATATTCTCACAAACTTCTCTAATCTTATCCTTCATATGATTTCTTAGTACATTAAATCCACCTAATGTAATTACCGAATTATTAACTTTAGAAAACTCTGGTTCATTACTTCCCTTTGGTGGTTTTTTAAGGGATACTGGAATAATAGAAGAGTTTCCTCCGCCTTCTATGGTTTTATCCATTTTCGTTACAACCTTTAAATCCTTAATAACGATTCCCTTCATCTTTAAAGCCTTTAAAACCTCTTCCTTCAAGTTATCTATGGTAAGCTTCTTTCCATCCATAATTGGATCATCTACAGATAGATATACCATAGCTCCTGGCATTGTATTTCTACTATTAGAAATATTAGCCGCTGGCTCCTTTGACCTTCTACTCTCCTCTAAGGTTAAAATTGCATCTAAATAAGTAAGTAGCTGAATCTTAAGTCCATTGTAAACATCGTTTATGTCAAGATCTATCTTTCCTGTTTTGTAGTCAACAACTCTATAATAATCAGTTCCATCAATGGTTGCTTTATCCACTCTATCAATTTTACCTTGAAGTTTTACTACTTCTCCACTTGATAAAGTTATAGGAATTGCTGGATAATAATCTTCTGAATCTGACCCAAAGGAAAGTTCATATCCAATTGGGCTAAACTCTCCCCTCTCCATTTGTTCATTTATTACTAGAATCATTCTATATAAAATTCTTCTTACTCTTATAGATATATACTCATATCTCTTAGAACTTTTAAGTATCATATGTTCATCTGAATTTATCATTTCCTGCATTACTTCATTAAGTATTTTTTCACAGAAATCCTTATCTAAAGCTCCCCATTTCCCATTTTCATTTTCAACTTTCTTTGAAAATTTCTCAAGACCTTCATGAATTAAATTTCCAAAGTCTAGTGGTGCAAATGTGTATATCTTCCTTTCCTTAGCCCTTAGTCCATATCTTACAAAATACCCAAATGAGCAATTTGCATAGGATTCTATTTTGGATACACTAAGACCTTTTCCATAAAGTTCTCTTATTTTATCTTTACTGATTTCCTCTACATGGTTTTTATAAGTGAACCCGCTTATAACCTTGTTTATATTTTCTCTGTACCAAGGTTTATCATAGTAATAATTATAAATTTCTCTCCAAAGAGGGCTTATCTCATCTTTTTCAATATAATCATGAAGCTTTCCAATCATATTATTAAAGGTTGGAATCTTACCTACTATGTCCTCCGCTTCCCCTTTATCAAGGTTACTTAGTATATCAGTTTCCTCGCTTATATTCTTAAATAGTGATTTTAATCTTGGAATAACCATAGAATATCTCTTAGTTTTACCCTCTAAATCTGCAATTGGATAGGTTATATAAAGAAGATTACTTGGCAAACTAAGTAAATTATAAATTAGATATTGCTCCCCAAAAGCTAACTCGAAGCTATTGTTGGCAACACTAATACCATTATTTTTAAAGGTTATTCTATCATTGTCATTAAATAATCCTTCATCTCCATTAGTTCTTGGCAACACTCCATCATTTACTCCAACTACAATTGCAACCTTTACTTCCTGGGCTTTTATTCTATCTGCACTTCCTACAACCACCTGATCCATAGATGGAGGGATAAGTCCCATTTTATTATGAGATATTCCCATAGTAAGAAGATTATTAAACTCTTCAGCAGATAGTTTTTCATCTCCTAATACTTCTACAAACTGGTCTAGAAGTTCTATTAATATATTCCAAATGTTTCCGTATTCATCCGCTAAAACCAGCTTCTCTTCAGCTTTAAATTTTTCTACATAGTCATTTACCTGATCATAAATCTGATTATCTACTAAGAATTTATAAATACTTGTGCAAATATCTTTAACCGTATTTTTACCCTTTATTTCTTTTTCAAGATTTATCAAAGGTTCTATTGCCTTCGCCTTAATCTCAACTATTCCCTCATATCTTGGAGTTTCCCTCCAAAATTCATTATCTTCATCAATCCATTTTTTCCTACTTTTAATTCCATACTCTAATACATAGTTCTCTAATAAATCTACCTCTTCTGGAGCTAGATTAGTAAATCCACTTTTAAAATAATTCACAATAGAATTATCTCTAAATCCCTTTGAAAATATATTTAGAAGTGATGTTATATAAACCACCAATGGGTTTGACCCGATATCTTCTTTATCATCTATAAAAAAAGGTATTTCATATTCTTCAAAAATCACCTTAACTATATCCTTATAATTTTCTAAATCTCTACTTATAACAGTAATATCTTTGTATCTTAATTTATTTTCTCTAACTAAAGCTAATATTTCCTTAGCTACAAACTCAACCTCACTATAAGGATTTTGTGCCTTAAACAACTTAATATCTTGAGTATTTTTAATAATAGACTTACCCCTATTATTAAAATAGTTTTCTTCTAGAAATCTAAGTTCTTGGCTATCCTTAAATCTATGAGGAATAGTTAAGTTAAGGTTTTTCTTTGGATAATACCCATAATCCTGAGCAAGTTTTGTTAACTTTTCCTCCGTAGTGTAAATTGGATAGAATGGATTTGTAACATCATCTACTCCTCCAACCTCTTCTCCGCTATAGGGTATTGTTACATTTACATTTGAACATAAATTAAGAAGTTCTCCTATAATATCGTATTGTTGTGGGGTAAATCCATTAAACTCATCTATCCACACTTCTGCCCCTTTTAAAAAACTACTTTCATCAATTTTACCCTTTAAAATAGTTAAATTATCCTCTGAATCAAAGTATCCCTCATTAAGCTTTTCTTGAAACTTTGAATAAATACTTTCAACATCACTTAACTTATCCACTAGTAGTGAACTTTCATCCACATTTGCTTTTAAATCCCTAAGCACCTGTGGAGTAATATTGTGCCTTTTAAATTCAGTTAGAACTCCTATAATTTTATCCACAAACCCCTTTTGCTTTGTTGCTTTTTTGAAAATACTTAAATCATCCTTAACTTCCTCTATAGCTCTACCAATAACAATAGCTTTCCCAGTATCATCCATATATTTATGAGTTATTCCTCCAACTTCATTAAACACAGTAAAGGCAAGTCTTTTAAAACTTAAAAGATGTACATTGTTTATCCCTGTAGCTCCAATTTTCTCAATAAGCCACTTCTCTGCTCTAAAGGAAAGTTGCTCTGGAACTATTAATATTAGGGGATTTTTATTATCTAAAGACTTTTCATATATCTCTTCAACACAGGTATAACTCTTTCCTGTACCTGCTCTACCATATATAAATCTAATACCCATAAATATCACTTCCTAACTTCTAATTTATAACACATTGTATTAATCCTATTTAAAAACTATTTATTTTTCTTTACTAAAATTTAAACATAAAGTCATATTTAAAATTATTGAATTAATTTCCTTTTTAATTATAACATAAGGCAATGCTACCTTTAATATCATGGACTTGTTTATAGTTAATATTTCCTTAGTAAATATCTTACCTAATTCTTTTTTCCTTTTTCTTTAACACCTTTTAATTTACATAATATTCTTTATTTTCCCCTAGTAATTACAATTAAAACCATCCAATAAATTTATTTATTTAAAACAATAAAACCCATTTTAATGCTTTTAAATACAAAAATACAATTAAATGTATGTAAAATCCATGATTTAAGATATAATAAATCTTTATACATTGCAAAATCTTTTAAATAGAGTTAAACTTAGATAGGAAAATTTTTAATTTATGGAGGGTACGAGATATGAATAAAATTACTTCAATTGATGATGCTGTAGCTAAAATTCAAGATGGAATGACTATCATGATAGGTGGATTTTTAGCTGTAGGTACGCCTGAGAATATTATAGATGCTTTAGTTAAAAAAGGCGTTAAAGATTTAACTATAATTGCAAACGATACAAGTTTCCCAGATAGAGGTATCGGTAAATTAATAGTTAATAAACAAGTTAAAAAAACTATCGCGTCTCATATTGGAACAAATCCAGAAACAGGACGTCAAATGAACGAAAAAGAAATGGACGTAGAGTTATCTCCTCAAGGAACTCTTGCTGAAAGAGTTAGATGCGGTGGTGCAGGTCTTGGCGGATTCTTAACTCCTACTGGTCTTGGAACAATAGTTCAAGAAGGAAAAGATGTAATTACTGTTGATGGTGTAGAATACATCCTTGAGAAACCATTAAAAGCTGATGTAGCTCTTATATTTGGTTCAAAAGTAGATGAAAAAGGAAACGTATATTACAATCAAGCAACTAGAAACTTTAACCCATTAATGGCTACTGCTGCTGATATGGTTATAGTTGAAGCTGAAGAAATAGTTAAAACTGGTGACATAAATCCAAATGACGTTATGACACCATATATATTTGTTGACTACATAGTAAAGGGGGATAACTAACATGGATAAAAACATGATAAGAGAAGTCATTGCTAAAAGAGTTGCAAAAGAATTCAAAGATGGAGATGTTGTTAACCTTGGAATAGGGCTACCAACTTTAGTTGCTAACTACCTACCTGAAGGTATGGATGTTACATTACAATCTGAAAATGGATTTATAGGAATTGGCGCTGCTCCTGTTGCTGGAGAAGAGCAAAAAGACCTTGTAAACGCTGGTGGACAATTTGTTACTGTAGTTCCTGGTGCTGCATTCTTTGACTCATCTATGTCTTTTTCTATTATAAGAGGTGGTCATGTTGACGCAACAGTTCTAGGTGCTTTAGAAGTTGATGCAGAGGGTAACCTTGCAAACTGGATGATTCCAGGTAAAAAAGTTCCTGGTATGGGTGGAGCTATGGATTTAGTAGTTGGAGCTAAGAAGGTTATCGTAGCTATGGAGCATACTGCTAAAGGAAATCCAAAAATACTTGAAAAATGTACTCTTCCTTTAACTGCTGCTCACCAAGTAAACTTAATAATTACTGAAATGGCAGTTTTAGAAGTTACTCCTGAAGGACTTGTTCTTAGAGAACTTGGACCAGAGTCTACTATTGAAGATGTACAAAATGCAACAAAAGCAAAACTTATTATTCCATCTGATGTAAAAACTATGGAGCTATAATTCCAAAAGATTACTTTCATGGTTATAATGTATTTAAGTATATAAAGATCTTTTAATAAACTATTAGTTTAGAAAGGAACCTTTTTTATGCCATCTTACAAAAATTATGCTGAAACTCAAGTTGAAAATGTTTTAAAGCGTATTCTTAAGGATTATACTAATATTTGTACTTGTGACAAGTGTATTAGTGATATATCTGCTCTTGCGCTTAATTCTATTAAGCCCAAGTATGTGGTTAGTGAATCTGGTAAGATTTACACCTCAGCTTTAAATGAAATTGATAAGCAAGAAGGTGTGACTATTACTGCCCAAGTTATTAAAGCAGTTGAAATAGTTTCTGCAAATCCACAGCATGAATAATAACTTTTGAAATTAAATATACCCCAGTATGTAATAAATATTTTACATACTGGGGTAATTTGTTATATCAATTTAGCTTTAATTTCATTATAGAATGTTTTCGCATAAATTTCCAATTCCCTTTTACTATTTAATTCAGGTTTCTCAATAACCTCATCTACCAGCATATCTAATATTTCCCCAATTACCTTTCCTTGTTTAATTCCTAGTACTATTAAGTCGTTACCAGTTATCATTAAATCTTTTTTATTATAACATTCTCTTTTATCTACTATTTCATTTAAGAGCAACTGAATATCATCTTTAGTTTCAATATTTCCATTAGATTTACTTGAATTACAAACCATACGTTCTGCATTCTTTATAGAAAGTAACTGTCTAAATAAATCTTCTCCCATAACCTTTAAAAGCTTTTTAACACTCTTTTTTTCATTAGTAATAATAGCGTTATAATGCTTCATTAATATTTTCACATGCTTTATTGTGTTATTATCATATTTTAAGTTTTTTAATATATTCTCAGCAATGTCATTCTTGTACTTATCTCCGCTCTTAGTGTCTATATCTTGTTTTGAGTCTTGTAAATACTTATAATTATTAATGGAATAATGTAAAAACACTGTTAACCTTACCGCTAAATTCTTAGGACATAGTCTTATAACTTGAATGTAGATGTCAATAAATCCTTCACTCATATTTTTATTTGAAATATAACTTTTAAACTCTGGTAAAATTAAAGAAAATATATTAAGATCTAAAATCATCCTAATACCATGGTCTGGAACATCTGATAAAATTAATTTATTAAACTCCACAGATATTCTTTCAACAGAAACATTACTTATTAAATCTTTTGTAATTTCTATAGCTTTTAGTGTTTCTTTATCTAAACTATAATTAAGCTGAGCCATAAACCTTAAAGCTCTCATTATTCTTAATGCATCTTCTTGAAATCTTTTCTCTGGATTTCCTACGCATCTTATAATTTTTCTGTTTATGTCTTCTTTACCATTAAAATAATCAATTATACCGTCTTTATAATTATATGCCATAGCATTAATAGTAAAATCTCTTCTTGATAGATCATTACGTATATCATTAGTAAATGTTACTTTATCTGGTCTTCTATTATCACTATACTCCCCATCAATTCTAAATGTTGTTATTTCAATAAACTCTTTATTTATAATCACTGTTATTGTTCCATGCTTTATTCCTGTATCTATAGTTTTATAATCCTTAAACACATATTTAATCTCCTTTGGATTAGCCGAAGTACACACATCCCAATCGTTAGGTTTTCTCCCTAAAATACAATCTCTAACACAGCCACCAACCACATATCCTTTATATCCATTACTTACTAACATACTAATACATTTTTCTATGTTACTAGGAATTTTTATATACATAATTATCCTTCTTTCACTTCTAGCATTTCAATTGTTCTTAATACCTATATTATATTTACATTGAAAATAAAAATATTCTCTTCTCATATATATTTAAATCATACTTAGTTACCTTTTAATTATATTATAGGTTAATTTACTGAAAATTTGCTAAAAAAATCTTTAATTGTTACTTTTTCGTAATAATTGTTAACTTATTTTAGCATATAATAATTATATAAGAAGTTTTTCTACATAAGGAGGTTAAAAATGTCAATTTTTTCACTAATACAAAACAAATCAAAATTTAAAATTCCAAGTTTTTGCATAATTGCACCAATTATATTTATATTCCTAATCGGTATTGCTATTTTCGCTAACAATAAAGAAAAAGAATATACACTTGAAAACAATACTATTAACAACGAAATAGAAACTCTTAGAACTGAAGAATCAGAGTTAAAATCTATAAATAATTCCTTAGTAGAATCAAAAACTGCCATTGAAAAATTACTTAAAGATTTAGAGTGAAATCAAAACTAATAAAAGGAGATAATAATATATGAATTATAATTTTAATATAGAATCCACTAGAAAAAAACATAAAATAACCCACAATATTTTAAACATAAACACGCTTTCCCTTGTTATTATTATTATCCTCTGTTTAGGTTTATCATTTTTTTCAACTTTTAAAATGATATCTGCACATAGCAAACAAAAGGATTTACTGAAAACTGTTGAAAACTTAAAATCTTCTAACAATTTGCTAGCTTCAAAAAACATTGAGCTTGAACAAGGGATAAAAACTGATCAAGAAACTTATGATAAAGCTATTGCTAATATGAGAATTGCTCATCTTACCTTTGATGATGGACCATCAAATAACACTATAAAACTACTTGATATTCTAGATGAATATCAAGCAAAAGCAACCTTCTTCGTAAATTATAAAGAAGGCTACGATGATGTTTATAGGGAAATCGTTAACCGTGGACATGTGCTTGCAAATCATACAGCTAGCCATAACTATAAAAATATTTATTCTGATGCTACATCTTTTATAAATGATATAGAATTACTGGATAAAAAATTAGAAGAAATTACAGGACAAGTTCCATCTAAAATTCTGCGTTTCCCAGGCGGATCTAATACAGAACATATTCGCAGCGATAAAAATATTATGACTGAAATAATAAAAAGTGTTACAGACCGTGGATACACCTATTTTGATTGGAATGTTGATTCACGAGATGCTTGTAAAATGACTCAAGATAAAAATGTTATTATTGACAGTGTCCTTAACGGAAGTATTCCTATGAATACTGCAAATATATTAATGCATGACACAAATCTTAAATATACAACTATTGAAGCTATGCCTGAAATACTTAAAGGTTTAAAATCTCAAGGCTATATATTTAAACCATTAAATCATGATTCTGCTGATATTAGATTTGTTGAATAAATTAGTAGCTGTTCTAAAAAGGTTTTTGATTCCTTCTTAACACAGCTACTTCAATTTTAGTTTGCTCTACTGATTCATATATATCTGCTATCTCATCCTTCTTTAAAAACTTAAGTTCCGCCTTGGAAAAGTCTCTAGAAGCTAAATCTACAACTATTTGCTTTATAGAATTTAGTCTATTATCCATCTTATTTGCAGTTATATATGCCATACATATACCTAGAATCATAGATAAAGTTCCTACTACAACTACCCCTTTTAAATATTTAATTATATACATTTTTATGCATCTATAGTTATAATATCACTATGGTTTTTATATATTTTTTTCATAATATATACTACTAATATCCCGCTTATAATACCAACTAAAACTCCACCTAATACATCAGAAAAATAATGTACATATAAATATATTCTAGAAAATCCTATTAAAGCAGCTAAACTAATAAAATATGGTTTAGACTTTTTAATATAGGTGCAAAGCACATAGGTAACAGCTACTGAAGATCCTGTATGTCCGGATGGAAATGAGGAGCTTATAGGTAGATTAATTAATGGATTATCTATTGGATACGCAATTATAGGTCTAATTCGGTCAAATATATGCTTTATTATTCCCTCTGTTAAAACAGTACATATTATCAAGGATAAAAGACAGGCAAGTCCTACCCTTCTATATTTTTTTATACACATTAGTACAACACTTATTGCTATCCACACAAAACCTATATCTCCTAATCTTGTTATAAATGGCATTATGGCATCAAAAAAATCATTTTGAAGTCCATAATGTATAAAATCAGTTATTCCCTTGTCTATACCATATAACCACTGACTCATTTGTTCCTCCTTCTTTAATAAAAGCTTAAATTTTAATACCACTTTTATTATATTATCTTAATTTATATCTAAGGTTATATATTATTAACCTAAAATATCCTTCACTCCAACAATAGAATCAATATATGAATTCCCACTAGAAGTATAAATTTCTTTAAGATTACATACAGTTACCCCTTTTATGGTAAGATATACTTTTTCAATATTGTGATCTTCATCATTATTATTCTCTTTATTACCTTTTTTCTCCTTACCTTTATTAACATATACTCCTATTGTATCATGAATTATAAATATATCATTTTTATATTGTCCTATAAACATACCTACATGACCATCTAAAAATATTAATGCACCAGGCTTCAAACTCTCTAAAATCTTTATTCTTTCATGGTAACTTATTTCTTTACCAATAATAATAGCCTCACCTACTGAATTCTTAAGCTGATCTCCGCTATTTCTTGGAAGCCTTATTCCAAAACATCTAAAGACATCTAATATAAGAGATGAGCAATCTCTTCCGTCAAACTCTCCACCCCACCCATAGCGTTCTCCTTGAAATTTAAAAATCTGCTTTAGAATATTTCCCCTACTACACTTTAAATATCCTTCATGAACATCTTCATTATATGGTATTAACACATGGGTAAACTTCAATTTACCATCACAATCTCTTAGTGGATATTTTACTATATAGTTTCCTTCACAATACATATCACAAACTAAATCTTTTCTATTCCAATTCTTCTCTATAGGTAGCCTAACTCCCATATCAATATCAAGACCCCTCAATGCTTCCATGAATGGATTATATCCAAGATGTATCTTTTTTCCTGTAACCACAATAAAATCTTCACAACTGCAATAACCCTCAATTTCTTTTTTATCCCCAATTGCAACATTTTCACTTTTTACCCATCCACTATAATTATAAGTTTTGCAAAAATACCATTTACCATCCTTGCTCCTTGCATAAACAATGCAAGGCTCCGTTGGATAAACTGCGGTTTCCATAAATCTGTCTAATTCATAATCATTTTGGTTTTTGAATACTTTATCACTAGTTGGAAAAGTTTTCACCTTCGCTCTTTTAATTAAAATCCCATAAGATATCTGAACCTCATCCCTTAAGCCTTCTAAGTTTAAATTATCAATTAATCTATCATAATACTCTTTTTTAACCTTATTTCCATTTTTATATCTATCAACTTTTGGAACCTTACTAATTTCATTTATCATATCAACAATTGCATCTTTTCCAATTTTATTCTTTTCGCTAAAAATATCATTAATATAATATCTTTTTATACTCTCTTCATTGTACTTTTCTATTTCATCTTTAGTCAAAATCTCTCGTCTACTATTTTTATATAGCTTAATCCATAGATCACCATAATACATTTCATCTATAACATTTAGGTTTTTGTTATTCATTTAATACCTCCTATTATGAAATTTCTCAATAAATTTATTACCCATAATAACCCGCTACAATCACAAAATATTACTAGTATAATTATACTATTTATTATAGAAACTTATTATAATTTCCATAAATACAAAGGTTGTAAATTTTTATTTATAACACTTACATATTGACATACATCTTATATGTGTTAAAATAGTATTAATAATTTTGTGTCACAAGTTGAAATTTGTGATATAATAATATATTATATATAGTAATCACAATGAAGAGGACAGTAAATATGTACCCTTATTTACAGAGAGAAAGCATAGTAGCTGAAATTGCTTTTAAATAAATTATATTGAAGACCACCTCTGAGCGGCTCTAATAAAGTCCGTTAACTACGTTATAGTTTTTAAAGTGGTCCTTATATCACTTTATTCAAAAGTTTACTTTTGTAAATTCTTATTATTTCGAGGTAGATATTTTTAATAAGCTTAAGGACAATTTGGGTGGAACCACGGGTGTATAACTGCAACTCGTCCCTTTTCTTCAGGAAAAGGGGCGAGTTTTTTATTATCTTAAATAAGTTTTACTGTGTAATTGACTATTACAATGAATTACATTCAATGATAACTAGTAATCGCAAATTTTTGGAGTAGCTACAGAAAATCAAATTACAATTTAGCTACAATATTAAATATAGAAGGGAGATTTTCAAATGATTAAAATTACTTTAAAAGACGGCTCTATAAAAGAGTTAGAAAATGAAATGAGTATTCTTGAAATTGCAAAGAGTATTTCTGAGGGGCTTGCAAGAATGGCTACAGCTGGAACTGTCAATGGAAAAACTGTAGACCTACGTTATATTGTTAAAGAGGATTGTGAACTAAGTATATTAACATTTAGTGATGACGAGGGTAAAAAAGCCTTCAGACATACAGCTGCTCACATTCTATCTCAAGCGGTTAGCAGATTATTCCCTGATGCAAAGCTTGCTATAGGGCCATCAATTTCTAATGGTTTCTATTATGACTTTGACCACGAGGGTGGCTTTACTAACGATGATTTAGCAAAAATCGAAGCTGAAATGAAAAAAATAGTTAAGGAAGATCTTGCAATAGAATGCTTCCAACTTCCAAGAGAAGAAGCTATAGCATTTATGAAAGAGAAAGATGAGCCTTATAAGGTAGAACTTATAGAAGACCTACCAGAAGGTGAAATAATAACTTTCTACAAACAAGGAGAATTCACTGACCTTTGTGCGGGACCTCACCTTATGTCTACAAAGCCAGTAAAAGCTTTCAAATTAACTAAGCTTGCAGGTGCTTACTGGAGGGGAAGCGAAAAAAATAAAATGCTTGCTCGTATCTATGGAACTGCTTTCACTAAAAAAGCTGAAATGGATGAATATCTAGAAGCTGTAGAAGAAGCTATGAAGCGTGACCACAACAAACTCGGAAGAGAGCTTAAGTTATTCACTACTGCTGAGGCAATAGGTCAAGGACTTCCACTTCTAATGCCTAAGGGTGCTAGAGTAGTTCAGATTCTTCAAAGATGGGTTGAAGATGAAGAACAAAAAAGAGGTTATTTATTAACTAAAACTCCTTTAATGGCTAAGAGTGATTTATATAAAATATCTGGACACTGGGATCACTATAAGGATGGCATGTTTGTACTTGGTGATGAAGAAAAGGATAATGAAGTATTCGCTCTAAGACCAATGACTTGTCCATTCCAATTCATGGTTTATAAAGCTGAGTCAAAGAGTTACAGAGATTTACCACTTAGATATGGTGAAACTTCTACTCTATTTAGAAATGAATCTTCTGGAGAAATGCATGGATTAATCCGTGTAAGACAGTTTACAATTTCCGAAGGTCACCTGGCTTGCAGACCAGACCAACTTGAAGCTGAATTTAAAGGTGTAGTAGATTTGATTAACTACATGCTTGAAACACTTGGTCTTAAAGAGGATATCAGCTATAGATTATCTCTATGGGATGAAAATAATAAAGAAAAATACATTGGAGAACCTGAAGCTTGGAATGACACTCAAAATAAAATGAGAGAAATTCTAAATCATCTTGGCATTAACTATACTGAAGCTGCTGGAGAAGCTGCTTTCTATGGTCCTAAGCTCGATCTTCAAATCAAAAATGTTCACGGTAAAGAGGATACTATTATAACTGCTCAAATAGATTTCTCTCTTGCTGAAAGATTTGGAATGACTTATGTTGATAAGGACGGACAAGAAAAGCATCCATATGTTATCCATAGAACTTCTATAGGATGCTATGAAAGAACTCTCGCTCTTCTTATTGAAAAATATGCTGGAGCATTCCCAGTATGGCTTGCACCAGTTCAAGTTAAACTTCTTCCAATCTCTGAAAAATATCACGACTATGCTGATGAAGTTTATGCAAAACTTAAAGAAAACAACATCAGAGTTGAGGTTGACTACAGAGCGGAGAAAATTGGTTATAAAATCAGAGAAGCTCGTAATGAAAGATCTCCTTACATCATAGTTGTAGGAGAAAAAGAAGCTGAAAATAAAGAAGTAGCTGTAAGAAGCCGTAAAAATGGTGATGAAGGCTCAATAGCTTTAGATAGCTTTATTGAAAGAATTTTAAAAGAAATCGAAACTAAAGAAAAATAAACCACAGAAAGGGTCGAGAATATCATCTCAACCCTTTCTTCTTTTTTCCTACTTATAATATGACAATGCCTTCTTACCCATCTTAGTCCACACTAACTTAAAAGTATCTTTATTAACCTTTGCATTTTTTACACCTATCAATGGATCATTATAATATAATGCTTCTTCATCTACACCTGTAAGCAACACGGCATGTTGTGAAAAATCAGCTTTTACACTTTTTCCATTGCTCGTCCAATTTTTAGAGAAAGTTGGATTTTTAAAATATACAGTTATCCAAACCACCACAGGTCTTCCACTTAATATTGTACTTTCTAAAACATTATAGTCACATCCAGTTAAATCTAAAGCCTTCTCTGGTAAGTAATGATTAATTACTGGAGCTAGTGCAACTGGATCAATAGAATATCCAGGACTTTTTCCTGTAATATCTCCTACAAAACCAATCTGTGGATTTCCCCATTCTATTATTTTCCCTGTTGAATCATATTTTATTGGAGTAACATCCATTTTCACCATTGAAACTACCGTAGCTTTTTCCACCTTTACACCTGCATGATTTAACATCATAGTTAATGATGTAGCTTCACAGCCATTGTGATATTCTGGCAACTGCTTAACCACTGCAATATCTAGAAGTACACTCTTTGATATACTAAGTGCACTAGCTAATTTGCCCCTATAAATACATATATTCATGGCAAATACCAATGTAACAAAGGAAATCATTAATATAAGTAACTTAAAAAGCTTTTTCATAGTGCTTCCTCCTTATACATTCTTATATTAAATATAATTTTTAATATATTATTTTATAATAACTTCCTTAAGATATACATTTGTATTTTTTAAAAGATTTTGTCCTACTAATATTTTGCCCTTCATACATTAATTCATTCATTTAAATATATCATGTATTTCCACAAATTTTCTAATAAAAAAATGGCTCTGCTTTAAACAATGTTAAAGCAAAACCATTTTTATTTATTTTAAAATTATTTTATTTATAATAAGATAGTGCCTTTTTCCCCATCTTAGTCCATACTGACTCAAAGGTTACCTTATCAATAATGGCATCCTTAATACCTGTTAACGGATCATTATAGTGTATATTTTTCTCATCTATTCCTGTAATAAGTACCGCATGCTGTGAATAATAGGAATTAATTGTTTCTGTTCCACTTGTCCAAGTTTGAGATATATTTGGATCTTTAAAGTTTGAAGTTATCCAAACTATTATAGGTCTTCCACTTAACAATGTACTCTCTAACTTACTATAATCACATCCTGTTAAATCTAAAGCCTTCCCTGGTAAATACTGATTTATTACTGGTTCTAAGGCAACTGGATCTATAGAGTATCCCGCCTTATTTCCTGTAATGTCCCCTACAAAACCTAACTTAGGATTTCCCCACTGAACTATCTTCCCACTAGAATTGTACTTAATAGGTGTGGGATCAATTTTTATTTCCTTAATAACAGAATGCTTATCCACTTTTATTCCTGCATAATTTAACATCATAGTCAAAGATGTAGCTTCACATCCATTTTTATATTCCGGTAATTGATTAATTATTGGTACATCAAGAATTAAACTCTTAGGAGGATTTTTTTCTTTCTCCAATTTTTCTTTTAATTTTTGAATTTCCTCTTCTTTTAATCTTTTCTCCTCAGCCTTTTTTGCTACCGCTTCTTCTCTAGCTTTTATTTTAGCTTCCTGTTTTGCAGCCTTCTCTTCTTCTTCTAATCTCTTTTTCTCTTCTTTTTTTAGTCTAGCTTCTTCTGTAGCGCTTATATAGCTAACATCTCCCTTGCTGGCTAAAAAGCTCATATGATCCTGAAGAGCATTAATCTTTTCACTCTCATTTGTGTATATCTTAAGTGATACTATTACTACACTTAAAGAAAGTGCTATTACAAGTAATTTAATAAACTTCTTCATAGTACTTCTCCTTAACATTATTCTATTATATGATGTTATAGCCACTTTAGAAATACTGTTACATTTTGCTTAGACTTTAATAATCCTCCACTATTTATACAATTCTAAAGTTCACTAACTTGTTGACTCTCTATTTCACTATTTTTATCAGCCTTTTTTATATTATCGTCAACTTCCTTCTGTCCTTTAGGAGGTTTAGTTGCAATATATACAGCCCCAATAATAATTATAGATCCAACTACTTGCATAAAGCTTAATGTTTCTCCAAGAATTAAAAAACTAAATATAAAAGTTACTACTGGACTTAAATTTAGAAATAACGTTGATATACCAACCCCTAGTTCCTTATACGCAAAAGTATATCCAAAATTTCCAAATGCAGAGCATATTAATGCTAAAAATAACATATTAAAAATTATGTTACTATTGATCATACTGTAATTAATAGTTTCAAAAGGTAAAAGTGGTATAAACGCTAATGTTCCAAATATAGACTGATATGTTGTAATCGTTAGATTTGAATACTTTTTAAATAATGGTTTTGTAACAATTAAATATCCACACCAAGCAATAATACTTGAAAGCATAAATAAGTACCCAACTACGGAACCTTCTATTACGTCCTTTCCTATAACCAAGTAAATCCCAAATATAGATACTGCTATACTAATAATATTTATTTTTGAAATTTTTGTCTTATAAAAAATTTTATCTGATATAAGAGCAGCAATAGGTATTGAAGCAACTATTATAGACGCTGTATTTGATGATACTCTAAGTATTCCGTTATTCTCACAAAAAAAGTATAGTGTAATAGCAAAAATCCCACTTATAGCTAACCTAGGATAATCCTCTTTCCTAACCTTTTCTTTAGTAGTGAATTGTTTAGCAATAATCAATGCTGTAGTAGCAATCAAAAATCTTACAAATGCCATAGACACAGGCGAAAAAGCTTCTAATACAACTTTAATGCTGACAAAAGATATTCCCCATGATACAACTACACCTATTAAAACCACATAGGCTAGTGCCTTTACTTTATTCATATTTTATCCCCCATATTTTCATATTTTTATCTAGTGTTTATCTACTCTAATAAATTTATTTTATATAATTAAAGTAAATCTTCTAATACATCTCATACATATTCAAATTATTACATAAAACTCCTAATAAATCAAATATCCCTAAGATAAAAATTTCTTAGGGATATTACTAATTTACGTCTAAACGCAATATTTTTTTTCAAAATAATGAACTAATTCATACATTATATATGCAATTACAGCAAGAATAACAACACTCATCATTACCATATCTAACTGAGCCACTTGTCCTCCATATACTATTAAGAATCCAAGCCCCTCTTTTGCCACTAGGAATTCTCCCATTATGACACCAACCCAAGAAAGTCCAACACTTATTTTAAGTGCTGATATAAAAGTTGGTTTTGTAGCAGGAATAATTAGGTGAATTAAAATCTTAACCTTTGAAGCTCCAAAGGTTTTTAATAATTTTATCTTATCTTCCTCAACTTCTCTAAAACCCGAAAGTACACTTATCACTGTGGATATTACCGAAATCAGTAATGCCATAATAATTATAGCCTTCATTCCATTTCCTGCCCAAAATATTATCATAGGACCTAAAGCTACCTTTGGAAGTGCATTTAATACTACAATGTATGGATCTAGAACCTTGCATAAGAAATCTGACCACCAAAGCATTATAGCAATTAACGTTCCAAGTAAAGTTCCTAAAGTAAATCCTATTATAGTTTCATAACAAGTTATACTTATGTGACTAATTAATGAGCCCTCATTAAAAAGTTTTACAAAACTTTTTATCATACGTGATGGTGTGCTAGTTAAAAATGGGTCAATGACTTTAAGGTTTCCTAGTACTTCCCATAAAATAAAGAATGATACTAATATAAGTATTCTAGTTATAATTATATTTCTTCTATGCTTTTTAACCTGTTTTAAATATTTTTGATGTTCATTACTTTCCATCATCATTGTAATCCATCTCCTTCCATATGTCATTAAAATATACTCTAAATTTACTGTGCTCACGACATTTTAAAGGAGTTAAATCCTCTCCATCAAACTCTATATTAACTATCTTCTTTATTACTGCTGGTCTTTTAGATAGAACTACTATCTTTGATGACATTGATACTGCCTCAGATATATCATGAGTCACCATTATTGCAGTTTTCCCTTCTCTTTTTATTATTTCATATATCTCATCACTTACATTAAGTCTAGTTTGATAATCAAGTGCTGAAAAAGGTTCATCAAGAAGTAACACCTCTGGGTCAAGGGCTAAAGTTCTAATTAATGATACACGTTGCCTCATTCCCCCTGATAGTTGCCTTGGATAATGATCTTTAAACTCCCATAAGTTATAATTCTTTAGTAATTTTTCTAACTTAACTTTTGATTCTTCATTCATTGCTTTCTTAATTTTAAGTCCTATGCTTACATTTTCAAACACTGTTAACCATTCAAAAAGTTGGTCCTTTTGAAACATATATCCTAACTTATTTGAATATCCATTTTGAACCTGTCCATCAATCAATATTTCTCCCGATGAAGCTTTTACAATTCCAGCTATTATATTTAAAAGTGTAGACTTACCACATCCTGAAGGTCCAACTATGCTGACAAATTCTCCACCTTCCACTGAAAAGTTTATATCTTTTAATGCAACGGTTTCTGCAGTTAGTGTATGATAATTCATATAAATATCTTTAACCTCTACTCTATTCATATCGACCTCTCCATATTGTTTTTATTTGTTTTTTCTTATTCGTAGATAATTCTAACTCTAAATTTGTTCTAGGTCATATACTAATATATGAATTAACCTTCCATGTTGATAATAAAATTTATTTAGTTTTATCTAAAAGAGCTCTCATCTAATAATAGATGAGAACTCTTAATAACGGTTACACTTTACCTAGTATGAAATAATAAATTGTAATTGTCCAATGAGTTTTTTTATTTTCCCACAACCTTCTCGCTAATTGAATTATTAACTATATCTTTAAATGGCGGTCTTGATGTTAATAACTCTGAATCATAGGACTCTATAATATCCATCAATCTATTCATATCTTCTTCATTTACTACTGGTGTTTTTGCATAAGCTTCTATTTCTTTATAGTTTTCTACAACTGTTGCTATTAATGCTTCATCTGTTGCTGGAAAGAATGTTTTTATAGACTTAGCCACTGTATCATTATCATTAGCCATTACCCACTCTTGTCCCTTCTGTATAGCTGTTACAAATTTTACTAATAAGTCTTCATTTCCTTTTATATATGATTGAGTTGAATAGAAGCATGTATAAGGAAGATTTCCTACACTTTCTCCAATTGAAGCTACAACAGAACCCTCTATTTCTCCAGCAATTACACTAGCAGTTGGTTCGAATATAGCTGCGTAATCCCCTGTACCACCCTTAAAAGCTCCAGGTACTGCATCAAAAGCTATATTAGTAACTAAATCTAAATCCTTATTCTTGTCTATATTTTGACTTTTTAGCACATATTCAAGTGCCATTTCAGGTACTCCACCAGGTCTTCCACCTATAACTGTTTTACCTTTAACATCTTGCCATGAAAAATCACTATGTTTTTCTCTTGACACTAAGAATGATCCATCCGTTTGAGTTAATTGAGCAAATACTACTGGGTAATCGTCTCTTTGTTGATTATAAATATACATTACTTGCTCTGGTCCTGAAAAACCAATATCTACACTACCACTAATAAGTTGTTGCATAGTTTTATCTGCACCCTGACCTGTAGTTAACTCGATTTCAATTCCTTGTTCTTCAAAGAAGCCTTCATTAATAGCTGCATACATTGGTGCATAGAATATTGATCTTGTTACTTCATTAAGTTTTATAGTTGTTAATGTTGTTTCAGTTTTAACTTCTTCTCCAGGCTTTCCCTCTTTATCTACAGATTCTTTCTTTCCACATCCTGCAAATAAACCTACAATCATAAATACAGAAACTAAAGTTACTATTAGCTTTAAAGTTTTTCTCTTCATGAACTTCCTCCTATAAATTTTAGCTATATTCTATATTATGTTAATATCTGTTTTTTTGTTAATTGGCTACCTAAATTTTTCTAATAATATCTATCAATAGATCACACCTTATATTAAACTCTAATGAAAGATAATTCTTAAATCTTATTAATAAAAATATACTTATATTTAGTGACTTTATCACATATAATAATTAAAGTATCCGATACAATAAACCTATATTCATCAGTGATAAAGAAATTTTGTTAATTATTTAATGAATAAATGATTATTTATTTTAAATAGTATTTATAAATAAGGAGAGATTGTTATGAATTTTTTAGAAAAATTACTTGGGTCAAATGGTGGTTCACCCATTAATAAAATAAATCCTAAAGAAGCAAAAGAAAATTTAAATAAAGATAAAAATATAATTATTTTAGATGTAAGAGAAAGTTATGAATATGCAGCTGGGCATATAAAAAATTCTAAGAATATATCTTTAAGAGCTATAAACCAATCAATTACTAATGTACTAAAAAATAAAAATGCTACAATATATGTTTATTGTCAAAGTGGTTCCAGAAGCTCTCAAGGTTGCAAAATCTTAGCTAAATTAGGATATACAAATGTATATAATTTAGGTGGAATTTCTTCTTGGCCCTATGAAATAGTTAAATAAAAATAGGTGTAAATAACGTAATGTATATTTACACCTATTTTTTGCAACTTTTTATATCAGCCATACATTCCAATATTCTGATGAATATTAAAAGTTTTAACTTCTATCTTAAAACTTTTAATTCATAATCCATTACTATTTTATAGTTATATATACGAATTACATACTTTTATTGTAAACTCATTTATTTTTTTACAATACAATGATATAATTTTATTAAAAGTTATTAAGGAGATGATATATATGAAACTTAATTGGAGTCTTAAAGAACTTTACACATCTTTTGAATGTGAAGAATTCAAAAATGATATTAAGTCATTAGACAAACTTATAGAAACTATTATTAATAGCACTAATACTACTGTTGTTAGTACTGATTGCCCTACAAAACTACTTGAGAATTTTATAACTATGAATAAAGACTTAAATAATCTATACGAAAAACTAGGTAGTATGATTGGTTTAACTCTTAGTGTGGATACAAAAAATTCTACAGCTTTAAAATATGATGATATTTTATCTACTAAAATTAGTAGTCTAGCGGAAAGCGATGCTAAAATCACAAAATGGATTGGAAGCCTTAATGATTTAGATAAAATTATAGAATCATCTCATTTACTTAATGAGCATAAATTCTTTATTAAAGAAAAGGCAAACAATGCAAAATATATGTTAAGTGATAAAGAAGAATCCGTAATTGCTAAAATGAAAAATACTGGCTCAAATGCTTGGTGCAAGCTTAAGGATGTATTAACCTCTGGACTCATGATTGACATAGAATCAGATGGAGAACAAAAACAACTTCCTCTATCTATGATTAGAAATATGGCATATGAAGCTGATGCTGCTATTAGAAAGAATGCTTATGAAGCAGAACTTAAAGGTTATGGAAAAATTCATGATGGAATTGCTGCTGCTCTTAATGGAATAAAGGGAGAGGTTATTACTGTATCTGACATGAGAGGCTTTCCTTCTCCACTAGAAGAAACCCTTTTCCATTCAAGAATGGATAAACAAACTTTAGATGCTATGTTAGATGCTATGAAAGAGTCAATGCCTACGTTTAGAAAATACTTAAGAAAAAAAGGCGAACTTCTAGGACATAAAAACGGACTACCTTTTTATGATATGTTTGCTCCTATGGGAAATGTTGATATGACTTATTCCTATGAGAATGGTTGTAAATGTGTAATAGATAACTTTAGAACTTTCAGTGATGACTTAGCTGATTTTGCAAAAACTGCTATAGAAAATGCTTGGATAGATGTTCTACCTAAGGAAGGGAAAGTCGGTGGAGCATTTTGTTCCGGACTTCACCACATTGGTGAAAGTAGAGTTTTGTTAAACTATGGAAATACCTTTAGTGATGTAGTTACCCTAGCTCACGAACTTGGACATGGATATCACGGTCATTGCTTAAATGATGAAAGTATATTAAATGCTGATTATCCTATGCCAATAGCAGAAACTGCTTCAACCTTCTGTGAAACTATAGTTAAAAAGGCAGCTGTGAAAACTGCTACTAAAGAGCAAGCCTTTGCGATCTTAGAGAGTGAAATTTGTGATAGTACTCAGGTTATTGTTGATATTTATAGTAGATACTTATTTGAAAGTGAACTATTTAGAAGAAGAGAAGAAAGTGCTCTTAGTGTAGATGAATTAAATGAAATTATGATAAATTCACAAAAAGAAGCCTATGGTGATGGACTTGATCCAGAGTATCTTCACCCTTATATGTGGGCATGTAAAACTCACTACTACTATGCTGATGCTAACTTCTATAACTTTCCTTATGCCTTTGGACTATTGTTTGCTAAAGGACTTTACTCTGAATACTTAAAACGTGGAAGTAGCTTCACTGAAGACTATAAAAATCTTCTTTCCGTTACTGGTAAAAATACTTTAAGTGATGTAGCTAAAATAATGAATATTGATATTACATCTGTAGATTTTTGGAGAAGTTCTCTTAAGATGATTGAAGAAGATATCGAAATTTTCTTAAGTTTATAATTTTCTACATCTATATGTCTTTTAAAATTATAGTATATCTAATTGCATTTAATTATAATTCTTTTATAAAAAAGAATATATAACAAGAAAAATCCCATGGAGTTTATATTATCCATGGGATTTTTCTTGTTATGTCTTTTTAACTATATTCTTCTATTTAAAATTATAGTTTATCAACATAAGTATAGTTTATTCTAAATCTATACCTGCTGCTTCCCTTAATTTATCTACATTCTTATCTTCTTTATTCTTTTGAAGCATCATATATACATATATTGGTATGCCAACAAGCATTAATATAAATCCATACATTACTACATCAGAACCCGTTCCATATATTGCATAGATTGAATATGCAAAAGCAAGAATTGAGAAAAATGAACTCTTTAAGAAGTTTATAAAGTTAAAGTTCTTTGTTCCCTTACAAAGTAATACAATTTCAGCTGCTGCTGAGAATGTATATGCTGGTAAGAAGGATAAAGTTGCAAGTAATATCATGAAATCAAATGCACTCTGAAGACTACCTACGTAGTTCATGATTAAAAGTAAGTTCATGCATACACTACCTATAACAATAGATGCTACTGGAGTATTAAACCTTGGGCTTATACGTTTGAAAATTGGTGGAAACAGCCCATCTTCCGCTGCTCCAACAGCACTTCTAGCTGTGGTTAGAAGCCATCCACAAGTTGCTCCTAGCGTTGATACTAAGGCACCTGCTGCTATAAACATTCCTCCCCAAGTTCCCCCAGTTACTTTATTTATAATATCAGCAAGTGGAGCATCTGAACTTGCAAGAGCTGCTTGATCCATAGCTCCCATAGAAACAACACTCATTATAATGTATATAACTGATACTATAATTATTCCATATATAGTACTTTTTCTAATATTCTTTTCTGGATCTTTTATTTCTCCACCTGCTACCGTAGCACTTTCCAATCCTACAAATGCCCATAATGCTATAGCTATAGCCGATGGTAATGTTCCCATTCCGCTAACTTCAGGACTTGAAATTGTTTTCATATAACTTGGGTCAAAATTTAATGCAGCAATTACTATAAATGCTACAAGAACAGCAACCTTTATTACCGTTGAAACAATTCCAATTTTACCAACATATTTTACTCCAAATATATTAATAAGAGTAAATATCCAAACTACTGCTGATGATATTAAGAATGCAGCAACAGGATTATTTGCAGCTGGAACAAAGTATGTAAAGTAACTCATAAATGCGGTAATTATTGCTGCATTACCTACCCATGCACCTATCCAAAATGACCAGGCAATCAAAAACCCTGCAAAATCTCCGAATGCAGCTCTTGTATAAACAATAGGGCCTCCTGTTTTAGGCATTTTTGATCCTAAATTTGCAAAACTTAAAGCAATAAGCAAAGAACCAATTGAAGTTAAAATCCATGCTATTATAGCAACCTTCGGATTAGTTACCCTTGCAAAGCTTGCAGGAGACATAAAAATTCCTGAACCAATTATGTTTCCAACTACTATGGCTGTAGCTGCACCAAGTCCAAGTTCTCTTTTAAGTTTCCCGTCTTCTTTTAAAAGATTATCTTTGTTACTCATTTTTCTCCTCCTATGTATTAGCTTGTACTCATATAAGTTCATAAAACAAACTTATATTAAGTATATTTATTAACCCAAGTATTTAGTTTAATTTAATTTTCGATAAAAATCAACTATTTTCAACTATTTTTGACTATTTCGACTTATCATTAAATTCAAAATAGTTGAAATATGCTATACTACTTTGATTTATTCTTCTAATAACATAGTATATATAAAAATGTGTACACTTCTTGTTTTCACTAAACATATTACATTTTATAATAAAAATCTATTTATTTTCTTATTTAGATATTACATTTTCGATTTTTACTGCATCATTTTTTAATGTAAACATTACAAATCGTATAAGCACATAAGCTACTATTATAACTGCAACTACTTCTTGAAATTTAATTATATATTTAAATAAGTAAATACCTTTTTCAATCTTAATTAAGAATCCATTTGTGCCCTTAATAGCAATTGCGCTTATTACCATTGGAAATGTAAATGCAGCATAACTTGGATAAAACTTTAATCTTAATCCTTGAACCAAATATATTAGTCCACAAATATATAATATCATTACTAAAACTGCTAAAAATCCTACCATATAAATATTTTTTTCTGAAAATGAATTCAGGTATGCAGTAAGAGTAAGAGCTGCTGGCGCAGCAAATATTACATTAGTAGGCAACACTGGCTCTGGCATTCCCTTTACCACAAGAATTCTATATCCCAATACCGGAACTAAAACTATAAGCGATATAAAAGCAAACCAAAAGAACCCTTGTCCTAAATTGACTAAATTAAATGCTGGTGCCGTTATTCCTGCCACTCCAATTCCAACATACACTATGAAAGTACTCGCAAACATCTTTTTAATATCAAATCCTATTACAAAATTCTTTGTGTAATAGATTATAAGTCCTATGTGAATTATTACTCCAATCCACCATAGTGTAAGACCTGCACCATATGATATTTCTTTTAGATATCCTGCTAAAATCATAACTCCCATAGAATAAGTTGGCATTACACTTGCAATCACTGGATTTTTCATCTCAGTCTTAACTCCTTGCCAACAAATAAT
Source organism: Clostridium sp. (assembly GCF_036646415.1). Classification (GTDB taxonomy): domain Bacteria; phylum Bacillota; class Clostridia; order Clostridiales; family Clostridiaceae; genus Clostridium_J. Next base: position 49,481 of record NZ_JAVXMF010000013.1, read on the forward strand.
AATTTTCACTGTAATTAGAATTAGAATTATTGATGACAATGCTCCACAAATATTCTTATATACAATTCCATAAGATGATAGTAGATTTCCTACTGCTGCTAACGCTAACATAACCGCTGTCATAGGTAGTGGTATTTTTTTTATATAGTTCATAATATACCTCCTACCAATTATTCATCAATATTTTTGATATTTAATTCTCTTACTATGATTTCTGCAGCCTTTTCAGCCATTGTTCCAGTGAATTTTATACATTGCGCCTTGTGCTCACCTGATGCCATATCCATTCCCTTAGTTAAAACACTGCAACATAAACATTTGTTTTTTTGTCTAAATTCATCTTGAAGTTCGTAAGCAAGTTCTAATGCCTTTACTGACTTCGGATCTTTCGGGTTGCTTCCTTTAGTTCTACCAAAGAAGTATCCAAGGCATAAAACCGCTCCTGTTACTGCTCCACAAGTACATTTTGATTTACCAATTCCTACTGGAAATCCAGAAGCCATTGCTATCATTTCATCTGGCATGTCCAATTCAAAGTTATTTTTTATTGATGACACAATTGCTTCTGAACAATAGAATTCCCCTTTTCTAAAATGTTCCTCTGCATCACTTTTGATTTTCTTTACACTAACTTGATTAATCATAATAATTTACCACCTTTACTTATTTTAATTTCATATTAACATGGTAAACCATGTCAGTCTAATCATGTTTTTCAATATAAAATTTCCATCTATTACGTTTATTGATATACATATTTTAACTATATTTTGTAGTATTTAGGATTATTATTTTTTAATTATATATATCATACAGTATAAGATATAATTTTATACCATATAACTTTACTATTCAGAACTAATTACAGATTTATTATATATATTGTTATTTACTATAATATTATTTATAAACATTACCCTTCATTTTATAAGTTAGATTTGATATAATATTTAAGTTATAATAATAAGAGCACATTAAATTATGTAAATTAATGAAAGCTAAATTTAGCTAATTTAGCCATCATAAAAACTATAGAAAACGAGGTATTAGAAATATGGCAAAAGGAAAAAAATTTGTTGAAGCAATAACCTCCATGGATGAGGATTTTGCAAAGTGGTATACTGATATAGTAAAAAAAGCTGAACTTGTAGATTACTCAAGTGTTAAAGGTTGTATGATAATTAGACCATATGGCTATGCAATTTGGGAAAATATCCAAAGAAATTTAGATGATAGACTTAAAGCAACTGATCATGAAAATGTATATATGCCAATGTTTATACCTGAAAGCTTACTTAATAAGGAAAAGGATCACGTAGCTGGTTTTGCTCCTGAAGTTGCTTGGGTTACACATGGTGGAAGCGAGCCTCTTGCAGAAAGATTATGCGTTAGACCAACTTCTGAAACATTATTCTGTGAACACTTTTCAAAAATAGTTCAATCACACAATGACCTACCAAAACTTTATAACCAATGGTGTTCTGTTGTAAGATGGGAAAAAACTACAAGACCATTCCTTAGAACTACAGAATTCTTATGGCAGGAAGGTCATACTGTTCACGCAACAGCTGAAGAATCAGAGAAAGAAACTATTGATATTTTAAACATGTATGCTGACTTCTGTGAAAACATTCTTGCTATCCCTGTTGTAAAAGGAAGAAAAACAGATAAAGAAAAATTTGCAGGAGCTAATGCTACTTATACTATAGAAAGCTTAATGCATGATGGAAAAGCACTTCAAAATGGTACATCTCACAACTTTGGAGATGGATTTGCAAGAGCTTTTAATATCAGATATAACGATAAAAATGGAGTTCTTCAATATGTTCATGAAACTTCATGGGGAGTAACAACTCGTCTAATTGGAGCTTTAATCATGGTGCACGGAGATGACAGCGGACTTATCCTACCGCCAAAAATAGCTCCAACACAAGTAATTATAATTCCTATTGCTCAACACAAAGAAGGAGTTCTTGATAAGGCTATGGAGCTTAAGGACAGAGTTGCTAAAGTAGCAAGAGTTAAAGCTGATACTAGTGATAAAATGCCTGGTTGGAAGTTTAGTGAATGTGAAATGAAGGGTATCCCTCTAAGAGTTGAAATTGGACCTAAAGACATCGAAAGTAACCAAGCGATTCTTGTAAGAAGAGATAATAGAGAAAAAGTTATTGTTTCTCTTGATGAATTAGAGACTAAAATCACTGAAACACTAGAGTTAATGCAGGTTGAACTTCTTGAAAAAGCAAGAAGCAGTGCAAATGAGAAAACTTATTCTGCAACTACTTTAGATGAGTTTGTTGAAATTGCAACCACTAAGCCAGGCTTCATTAAAGCTATGTGGTGTGGAGATGTAGAGTGTGAAGAAAAACTTAAAGAAGTGGCTGGGGTATCTTCAAGATGTATGCCATTTGAGCAAGAAGAACTTTCTTCAACTTGTATCTGTTGTGGAAAAGAAGCTAAATCTCTAGTTTACTGGGGTAAGGCTTACTAAAATTAAATCTATTTTATTTATAAGTTATAAACTAATAGACTCTCCAAAAATGGAGAGTCTATTTTATTTTTTTAGAATTTATTACTTAAAACTAATCTAATTTCCAAATAACTAACCTATTCTGCTTAGCTTTTTTCCCTAAATCCCATAGTATTTTTGCTTATTCATATCTAGCTTTTAAATATTTAGTATTTGCCAATCAATTTCATTTTCACCTAAGTTTTTCAAGATCTCATTTGTCTTAGAAAAATGCTTACATCCCATAAATCCTCTAGTTGCAGATAGTGGACTTGGATGCACTGATGTTAGTATATAATGATGTGGATTTGTTATAAAGCTAATCTTTTCCTTTGCATTATTTCCCCATAGTAAAAATACAACTGGTTTTTCTCGTTGATTTAAAATTTTTATTATCTCATTTGTGAAGGTTTCCCAGCCTTTTTTTCTATGAGAATTTGCTTCCCCTTCCCTTACTGTAAGAACAGTATTTAAAAGTAACACTCCTTGTTCTGCCCAAGGCACAAGATATCCATTGTTAGGTATGAAGCATCCTAAATCAGCCTTTAATTCTTTATACATATTTAAAAGTGATGGAGGTGTCTTAACTCCCGGCTGTACTGAAAATGAAAGTCCATGAGCCTGACCCTGTCCATGATAAGGGTCTTGACCCAGTATCACTACTTTAACATCTTCATAAGATGTAAGCTTTAGAGAATTGAAAATATTATCTTTTGGAGGAAATATATTTCTTGTGTTATACTCCTCTACTAAAAATTCTCTTAACTTTATATAATAAGGTTTTTCGAACTCATATTTCAACTTTTCATCCCATGAATTATTTAAATTAACCATTATTCATCTACCTCTCTACTTATATATCAATAATTAAGCTACATATAATCTAATAGCTTAATTTTATGTATAAACTTATTATAACTTATATAAAGTTTTTATTTCTACCTATATTCATTCTCTATGTTTTACTTGCATTATATAGCCTTAACTATAAGAAAGCCTCTCTGCTAAATAACAAAGAGACTTTCATCAATATATTATAACAATAAAATCATTATACTACCATGAAACTATTTCCGGTGTTTGCTCCGATAATCTTCCCAAGGCATTTCTTCAGAAAATTCTTTTTTAAATTTCCGTAATTGTTGCTTTGTTTTAGGGCTAGTAGCTATATGTGTTGATTGGTAAACATTTCTCATATGCTATTCCTCCTTTAAATTTTCGTTTCTATGAAAATTACTACAAAGTTCATAGGCATGAAAACTTACTGCAAAACAAATAATGATTTTATTGGTATGATAATAGTATGTCACCTTAATAAAAATCTATGCATTAATTTAAAATTTTATTTAAATTAAAATCACATTCTAATTTAAACTGTATATTATAATAATGTAATACTATTAAGGAGTACATTTATGTTTATTAGAAAACCTTATAATATTGGTTCACCTGATTTTCGTAGTGATAAATACTTAGATTTCCAAGAAACTGGTACAGAACGAATAATGCCACCTAGACCTAATCCCGGTGGACCAGGACCGTTTGGACCACCACCAAGACCTGGCCAGGGTAATAAGCCACAAAATAATCCTCAAATTCATGGAGGTCCACAAGGACCACCACCAAGTGTGTCACCTAAAAAATCTAGTAATTCTAGCTCACAAACGAAATTTGTATCTCCTGGTTCTATACAACCTTGCAAATTCCAATTTGTGTATATTTGGCTTACTAATGGTCGTTCATTCTGGGCATGGCTTACTAATGTAGATAGAAGAACTGCATCTGGATTTAGATGGAGTGGTTGGAGATGGGTTTACTTTGGAGTAGATTTAAGAAGAATAGAATTCTTTGAGTGTTTTGGAAGAACAAGGTTTAGACAAGAAGATAATGCAGTTTCATATTTAAACACACAAGTTCTATCGCCTATAGACTTTAAACTAGAATATCCATTTATTGAAGGTATTCCAAATGAAGATGTAGCAAATACCATCAACGAAGAAATTATTAATGTGTTAAATTCCTTATGGCTTTCCAAAGTACTAGTTCCTGAAAAAATTGATTTCGCAAAAATTGAAAGTGCATATGAAGTACCTCTAGATTCAAATGGTATACTTAGTATAGTATTCTCTCTATACACATATGTTAAAGGAGCCGAACATGGTGATACTTTATTTGCTTCAATAACTGTTGACACTAATACTGGAGAAGTCTACAATTTTGAGGACTTATTTAATTCAGAAATGAACTACATGAAAGCTATTAGTGATATTGCTATTGATAAAGCTTCCACAATGAATGTAGAGTTTGTTGTGCCATATGAAGGCATTACCGATTTTCAAAGTTTCTATTTAACACCTGAAGGTTTAGTTTTATTCTACCAAGTTGATGAGTACACACCTTATAATAGTGGATTATTTAGAATTACTATTCCTTATAATGAAATTTCAAATCTACTATATCCCGGAAGTCCACTATCTAAGCTTACTCCTATGTAATAAATTTGAACATTTAAACTCACTCTTGTAGCTAATATTTATATCATCTATAGGGAAAACCACAAAAGATTCCTTGTGGTTTTCCTTTTTATCTGCTATTTTATCTACCACTATAAAATTAATTACATAAACAAAGCATTAGAAAAGTATATTATCATACTCTCCTAATGCTTTATTTCATACTTTTCATCTTAAATTTTTATTTTTACCATGTTATTGCTTCTTCATTTACAGTTTCACTTAGTAACCCTCTTCTTATCATATACCAAAGTACAATCACAATAGCTATTCCCTTAAATATACTGCTTATACTTATACTCCACCATACTCCATCAATCCCAAGTAAATTTGGAGTTGCCAGAATCATAGCTGCAGGCACTCTAAGCCCTGTTAATATGATACTTATTATAACTGGTATAAATGTTCTTCCCAGTCCATTGAATAACCCTACTGTGGTAATTTCAATACACATAAATAATTGAGAATATCCAAGGATTCTTAAATAATCCTTTCCTAAGCTTATAGCTTTGGCCTCAGGTATAAATAGTGAGAATATCCACTCTCCTCCAACAACTAAAAGTATAGTTGATAATATACCAACTACTCCTGCAATCATAATGGTAGCCTTGTACCCTTTTTTAATTCTATCATACTTCCTTGCTCCATAGTTTTGTCCAACAAAAGAACTAAGGGCTGTTGAAAATCCTCCAGCAGTCATCCATGTAATTGCTTCAATTTGACAACCTACCTTTTGCACTGCTATTGGAACTTCTCCCCACCCACCTATTACTCTAGCAATAAGTATAGAGAAAGTTGTAAATAAGCCTTGCTGCATTCCTGTTGGAAATCCTAATTTCAAAATACTCTTCATAGCTAGAAAATTAGGCTTTTTAAGTAATGTAAACTTCAGATACTTTTCCTTACTTTTCACTAATGAATATATAAAACAGGCTACAACAATTGACTGTGCGCCTATTGTGGCTATGGCTGCTCCAAGAACCCCAAGCTCTGGGAAAGGTCCTATTCCTAAAATTAGTATTGGGTCAAAAACCATATTTACAACTAGACCTATAGTGTTAATAATAAATGGAGTCTTACTATTTCCTGATCCATTGAATATAGCTGTAAATACTGGGATTGCATTGGTAATCACCATTCCCATAGCAATTACCCCTAGGTAAGTTTCTGCCATGGTTACAACTTCTAAATTCTCAAGTTGAAAGAAGGATAAAAACTGTCTTCTAAATGCGAGTACTACAATCCCCATTATGAGTGATAATACAATATTTATTTGTAATGCACTTACAATATAATTATTGGCAGCCTTATCATCTTTACGCCCTAAACTTTGAGCTACCTTTATCTCTGCACCTACCTTAGATATCATTGCAAGGGATGTAGCTAGCATGGTAAAAAAGCCTGCAGTTCCTACTGCCGCCACCGCACCACTCCCAATTCTACCTACCCAAATCATATCCGTCATGTTATAAGCCATTTGTATAAATGATGTAGCCATAATAGGCAATGCTAGCTTAACTAGTTTTCCGCTAATAGACCCTTCGGTTAAATCAATTCTTTTCTCCATAATACATAATCTCCATAATTTAATTATATTTTCATTTCTAAAGTAAAAGTTAATTACATACTTTCACTTTAAACTCTCATCACTTTATTTTACTTCGTGTTACGAATAATGTCTATATAATTCCTATATAAAAATATAAAGATATATTCAATTGTCTTTGAATATATCTTTACTATAAATTTATAAAATTACTTTTTCAAAATCATTATATCTTCTAATGTTGCTCTTTCAACTACTACATTACTACCCAAAACTGTCTTAACTTTATCACTTTGTCTAGTTAATCCTTCAAATCCAAAACTATTTTTACTTATCCCCTCAAAATACTTTTCAATATCCTTTGTTAATAAAGATTTATCACCTTTAATAACTTTGTATGATTCTAAAATTTCATCCTTTGTCTCTGAGAATACAACCTTACCATCTTTAATAAAGGTTATATAATCTGCAATCTTCTCTAAATCAGAAGTTATATGTGTAGATATCAATACGCCTACTTGCTCATTCTGTATTACACTTTGAAGCTCCTCTAGAACTTCAGCCCTAACTATAGGATCAAGTCCTGCTGTAGGTTCATCCATTATTATAAATTCAGCATTATGGCTAAGGGCTAAGCATAATGAAAACTTCATTTTCATTCCTTTAGATAGTTCTTTTAATTTTTGGTTCTTATTAAGCGAAAACTTATTTAAATAAGAATGAAAAGCATGAAAATCCCACTGTTTATATAACTTTGACATAATTTTGGCATTCTCTTCTAAGGATAAATGCTCATGATAATAACACTGGTCATATACAAATCCTATCTTCTCTTTTATCTCTTTCTCATACTTTAAGTTATCTTTTTCAAAAATTTTTATTTCTCCACTGTCCTTCTTAACCAAATTCATTATAAGTTTTATTAAAGTAGTTTTTCCCGCTCCATTCTCACCTATAAATCCCATGATGTATCCCCTAGGAAGATTAAATGATACATTATCTATTTTAAAATTCTTATATGACTTAGTAATATTATTTATTTCTAATATATTATCCATACATATCCACCTTTATCATAACATTAATTCTATTTCTCTCTATACAATATCCCTAATATTTCTGTGATCTCATCTAACGAGAGACTTGCCTTCGCCCCTTCATCTATTGCCTTAACTAAATACTCTTCTACATTTCTCATAATAGATTCTCGAACTAGCTCCTTATCCTGTGCACATACAAAAGATCCCTTTCCTGGAACTGTATATATAAACCCATCTCTTTCAAGCTCATCATAAGCTCTCTTTGTAGTTATAACACTAATTCTAAGATCCTTTGCTAATGCTCTAATAGATGGTAGTGGTTCATCTACAGATAATTTATTCATTAAGATATCATTCTTAATTTGCTTTTCTATCTGAGAATATATAGGTTCTCCTGAAGAGTTATTGATTAATATATTCATATATTTTCCTCCAAATCTGACTAGTCAAAACTTTACTGTAAATCACGTTTTTTATACCCTTCAATGGAAAGCAAAATAAATACCGCATAAATTGCTAACCCTATCAAAATTATGGTAGTTGCTACTAATGGTACATTATTCATAACCTTATCTCCATAGCTTAAAAACTTTTCCTTTATATTAGGACTTATTTTACTTATAAATCCAACTAATATAAACGGTACATATATAATGGAAATTATTATTATACTAGAATATTTGGCAGCAGTGCTATATTCAAATCTGTAATAAATATAATTTGAAACTCCTTGTATTAATGAATAATATATAAAAACTATTGATTGAACTAATAAAATTAGTTTAAGTTCTTCCACATTAAGTCTTCCAACCAATGTAATTATCCCCAATAATACTACTGCTGTAGCTATATAAATCACAAGATAATATATATACTTGCTAATTACTACATCTCTTCGTTTTACAGGAAAGCTATTAATTATGATATCATAATTTTTTCTCATCTCTTCAGTTGCTGTAAACTTATTTACCATAATAGGTATCATCATACTTCCCATTACATATATGAACATAGCAGCTTCCATGCTTTTAATTGAAGTAAATGCAAGTATTACACCTACTAATAAGGTTATAATGCTATATGCATATCTACTGGTTATAAAATCTTTTTTTAAAAGTGCTATCATAAATTTTCACCTCTATAAATCTTTCTTTTCAAAAATAAATATTGATATACAAGTAAATAGTGTTATTATAAGACCTATTAAAGCTACCAGAATCCCATTATTTAAAATACTATTGGTAGTAAAAATCTTCATAATATCTATTAAAAACTCAGGTGTAAAATTATACTCAAAGAAATTGTTAATAATCGATGTCCCAACAATCATAATCATAAAAATCACATAGTAGCATATTCTCGCGAATTTTATTCCTAAAGTAAAATACACTAAGTAGTATATTGCTAGAAGTAATGTCACATAGGTAACCATCATTTTTGCACTAGAAATATCTATAGGTTCACATATACTTGGAACCACCCAATGAACTAATGTATTCAATAAAACACCTGATACAAATAAAAATATTATCCATATTGTAAAACTTAAAAATTTGGCTATTACATAATCTTTTCTTGTACAAGGACTACTTAATAGTGATATATAAACCTTATCCCTTGATTCAAGTTCCGTATATCCCACACCCAATATTCCAAAGAAAACCATATAATACTTAAACATATCAATGCCATTTGATGTAATCATAATTATTACAAGACACATTAATATTAAAAGTCCCTGTTTACTTGCTATTATAGAAAAGTTAGTTCTTAATTCCCGTATTAATGCCTTTCTCATTTTTATCTCTCCTTACGCCTATTTATAAATATCATAACATCTTCAAGAGATGGTTTTTCTATTGTAACTTTACCTCTAAACTCTTTAGTAAACCGCTCTACATTCCTTGTTAACCCCTCAAATCCAAAGTTTGTGTTTCTTAATCCTTCTAGTAACTTCTTATCTTCATCTCTAAGCAAATCCTTATCGCCTTTAACAATCCTATACTCCTCAGTTATATCTTGAGTAGGTTTAGAAAATACAATCTTTCCTTTGTTTATATAGGTGATATAATCTGCAATCTTTTCTAAATCTGATGTTATATGGCTAGATATCAAGATACCTATATTTTCATCTTGAATAATCTCTTGAAGTATATCTAACACATTACGTCTCATCACTGGATCAAGTCCTGATGTTGGTTCATCTAGTATTAAAAATTCGGCGTTGTGGCTAAGCGCTAATGCAATTGCAAACTTCATCTTCATTCCCTTAGAAAGCTCCTTTACCTTTTGTTTTTCATCTAAACCAAACCTTGTAATATATTTATTAAACACCTTCCAGTCCCACTGTTTATAAAAATTAGAGATTATCTTTCCGTTATCTTTCATTGAAAGATTTTCATAATAGAAACAATCATCATAGACAAAGCCTATTCTCTCCTTTATCTCTCTCTGAAACTTCACATTATCTTTACCAAAGACCTTTATAACTCCACTATTTTTACTTACGAGATTCATTATAAGTTTTATGGTGGTGGTTTTGCCTGCCCCATTTTCTCCTATAAAACCCATAATATATCCCTTCTCTAGTTTAAAAGATATATTATCTAACTTGAAATCCTTATATTCCTTTGTTACATTTTTTATTTCTAAAATATCTTCCATAATGATACCTCCTATTTTGTACTCTCCTAATATTTCTTAATTCTTTTAACTATCTAATCAATTAACTCTGTCCATTAACATTGTTTTCAATTTTAACTTCAAAATTATTTTCTTACAGTAACTCCACCTGACATTGTTCATTGTGTTAATGCTCATTATATACAGTTTTCATAAAAAAATATATACTATACTGTTAATACCTTATATAAACAGTATAGTATGCTCATGCATATTATGTCAATACTAAATTCAGTTTTTTATTTAATATTAATATAATATTTTAGTCAGTGATAACATACAGACCTTTTATCACTCATTGAAAAAACATGAAAAAAATACCTAAGCAATAGCCTTTAATCTATTACTTAGGTATATACATTTAACTGAAAATTTAATATCTTAGTTTACGTAATATGATGTTGGATCCATTCTGTTTCCACTTGAGTTTGTTACTTCAAAATGTATGTGTGGTCCCGTTGACCAACCTGTTGAACCAACTACTGCTATTTGTTGCCCACCTGATACACTTTGTCCAACACTTACTGTTAACGAAGAGTTATGAGCATACAAAGTGCTAATATCACCATGATTTATTACTACAACATTTCCATATCCATTCATCACACCTGCATATGTAACAGTTCCTGACATTAATGATGTTACTGGAGAACCATTTGGTGCACCTATATCAATACCATTATGAAATTCTCCGTCCCCTTTAAATGGACCATTTCTATATCCATAAGGAGACGTTATTGAATATCTAACTCCATTACTTATAGAATACATACCATTTGTAGATACTGGTGGATTATTAGGTACTTGTCCCTCTGTAGATGTATCTCCACCTCCACGAGAAGGTCTATTAGCCGCCGCTTCCATAGCTGTTATACTATTTAAAATTTCATCAAATTCAGCTTTATCTTGTGCTAAAAGCATTTCTGCTGTTTCAAGATCTTCTTCTGCTTTAGCCATAAGTTCATCCTTTGAAGCTTTTTTAGTATTTAACTCTTCTACACTGTCATCTACTACTGATTTCGCTTGTTCTAAAGTATTTTTTTCTTTAGTAGTATCTTCAATGGTTGTCTCTAAAGTCTTTTGGTTAGTTTTAAATTCATTAATCACCTCATTGTTATAAGAAATTAATGTGGTTACTGTATCAAGTTTTTCAACAAAATCTGAAAATCCCTCAGCATTAAGTAATACTTCAACATAGCTTGTCCCATTGCTCATGTATAAGACTCTAAATCTTTTATTCATAAGGTCTTTATTTTTTTGAATCTCCATTTTTAATTCTTCAGACTTTTTTTCTAATTCATCTATTTTTTCAGTTGATTGACTAATCTGTGAGTTTAACTGATTAACTTCTTCGTATAATCCTTGAAGTTCATCATTAAGTTCTGAAACCTCGCTTAATATACTTTTTTTATTATCTTTTAATTCTTCGACTTTCACTTTGTTGCTTTCTATTTTCCCCTCTATATCTTGTGACTTATCCTTTGCACTTGATAAGTCATCTGCTATTACCGTTGATGTTATTAAACTGCAACTTACAATTAACGCTGCTATAAATTTAAGTCTTTTATTCATAATTATCCTCCCTAATGGTTCCTAATTATACTCAATACTTATTTTAAAACTACTCTTTTATGTATGGTATTATTTATAAATCTTGTTTAAATTATATATCTACCCTTCCTAATTATAATGAAAATTTAAACTTTTTACGACCTTTTCATATAATTTCTACTAACTATAATTCATCACTAATTTTAACAATGTACATGCCTCTTGTCAAGGCAACCCCTTTAAATTGGAATAAATTTCATATTTTCTTCGTCTGCATATCTATAATTTTCCAATAATTATTGATAAAAACTCTAGATAAATATAACCTAGAGTTTCTATAGCATTATATTCAGTTATTTATACTTCTTCTTCCTCTACTGACTAATTTCCTTAGTGTCATGCTCTTCTATTTCTATTGTTTTATTAACTGGCATAACCGCTTCATCACACACCGGTTTCTTTGCAGTTATATCCTTTATTAATCCTATAAGATCAAGACCCGTTAAAGAATTGATAACTTCTGGTACCTCTGCCATAATACTTGCTATATTCTTCGATACCTTTGCAGCTCCACCTTGACCTCCATTGTCTATAATAATCATCTTCTCTGTTTTGGACAACGGCTCTGATATACTTCTTGCCACATCCGGAAGCTTATCCGTTAACATCTGAATTATAGCCGCCTCACCGTATTCTTTATAAGCTTCTGCTTTCTTTTGCATAGCCTCAGCTTCAGCCTTCATTGCATCTGCATTAGCTTGCCCTACAAGTCTTATTGCATCTGCTTCTGCCATACCTTTAATTCTTATTGTCTCTGCTTCTGCTTCTGCTTTCTTAATCATTTTAAATCTTTCAGCTTCAGCTGCTTGCTCTGCTTTATATTTTTCTGCCTCTGCAACCTTCTTAACAGTTGATTCAAGTTCTTTTTCTTTTTTGCGCACTTGTTGATCCGCTATATCTGTTTGTCTTTGCTCTTCAAATAATTCAGCATCCTTTAATGTTTCAACAACTTTTTTATGAACTATATTTTTTTCTACTTCATAAGCAAAGTCAGCCTTGGCTTGAGCTTTTTTCTCTTCTTCTTTAAATGATTGAACCTTTAATTCTTTTTCCTTGTTTGCTCTAGCTATTTCAGCTTCAGCAAAAATTTGCGCCTCCATACCAAGTCTCTTTGCCTCTGCTGTTTTTTGCATTTCTTCTCTTTTTGCCTCAGCCTCAGCAATTGCTGCATTTTTCTTAACCTCAGCTATTTGTTTAGCTCCAAGAGCTTGTAAATATCCCTTAGTATCATCTATATCTCTAATTGTAAAAGTCTTTATCTCAAGACCCATTTTTTCAAGATCATTCTTTGCTACATTCTCAACTTCATTTGCAAACATTTCTCTATCTTTATAAATTTCTTCTATGCTCATCTTAGAAACTATTTCTCTTAGTTTTCCTTCTAACACATCCTGTACTGTACTTCTAATTACCTCAATAGTTTCGCGTTCTTTACCTGTATTAAATTGCTCCATAGCTAGTAATACACTTGCTGAATCTGACTTAACTTTTATAATAGCTACTCCATCAGTATCTATAGGTACACCATTACGATCTAATGATTCATGGGTTTTTACCTCAACCTTCATATTCTCAAGAGATAGCCTATTGGTTTGTTCGAAGAATGGTACTACAAATCCACCTTTACCACTTATAACCCTTCTTTTTAGTCCTGTTACAACGATAGCCTTGTCTTGTGCAGCTTTTTTCCACGTTATACAAATAATCCACATAACTGCTAGTACTAAAACTATCCATCCCAAGTTGTCAACAATAGTTTCTAATAACTTTGTCATTTACATTCCCCCTAATTATTTTATATGTTTTATGAGAATACTAATTTAATTATTATCCTCAATAAAATTCTAGAAATATAAATCTATCCCCACTTTCAATTAAATGCAGTGGAATTCAGTGCTATTCCATTCATTAGACTATCCTTACCCACGAGTTCTATAACAAAAGACTGACGAGCAGGCATATCTATAGTATTTATACATCCTACTATAAGTGCTATTAATGCAAGGTGCCAAAATTGTACAACTCCTGTAAATACTAAAATAGCTTGAACAAAAGCCATAACCATAAGTCCAATTTGAGTCAACACCAATATTTTACGTTTTGAAAACCTATCAATTATTACTCCTGCAAATAGTGAAAATAACATAATTGGAGTAAATTGAAGTGCATTAATAAGGCCTAAAGAAAATCCGGTATTCTCTCCAACTATTTGAAGTACTAGCCACCCTTGTGTTGTAGTTTGAACCCAGCTTCCTATTAATGATACGCATTGACCAAACCAAAAATACCTGAAGTTTTTATATTTCATAGCTGGGAATGCCTCATTCATTCTTTTACCCATAACTTTCCTACAATTCATATAGTCCAATCCCCATTCTGCATACTCTAATAGTGTAGAGTATAATACTTTTGTAAGTCTTTATGGCAAATTTAAATATTACCATTACCGCTTAAAGTAAACTACTTATGGTATTCATTCGTAAAATTAAGTTTAATAGCATAAACATACTACCCATGTTTTCCCTTATATTTCAATTCCTACAATTCTCATAAGATATCTTGCATTAGTGGTAGTTGATTGACCCTCTTTTATCTTGTAATCAAAGTATATTTTATTATTTTGATAATACTCAGTAAAATGATAATTTTTTATTTTATTACTATCCTCACTACTACAAAGTTCTAGATCATGAGTTGTTAATGCTCCTATTACTCCTACCTTGTTTAGATTTTTAATCACTGCTTTAGCTCCTGTGATTCTATCCTTTGAATTAGTTCCTCTAAAAATCTCATCAATTAGAAATATCATTCTTTTATCACTATTAGCACACTCAATTATATCCTTTATTCTAATAAGTTCTCCATAGAAAGTTGATATTCCATTCTTTAAATCGTCAGTTATTCTCATAGATGTAAATATATTAAGCGGTGTACATTCTAGATCTTCACCAGATACTACTCCTCCAACGTATGCAAGAACTAGATTTATACCAATAGTTCTTAAAAAAGTCGTTTTACCAGACATATTAGAACCGGTTATTATGAAAATATTATCCTTCATATTAACATCATTAACTATTCTAACATCCCTACTTAGTAATGGATGACCTAACCCAGTTGATACTACTTTTAACTCCTTGGAATTTATTCTTGGATAGCAGGTTACTTCATTTATATGTTTTATTACACTTAGACTCATTAAACCTTCAATTTCGCCTATATCTGAAAGCCAATGTTCTATTTTACTTCCGTACTTCTTCTTCCAAGTTTCAATTGAAAATACACATTGATAATCCCATAAAAATAAAATATTTAGACCTATATAGAGGATTCCATTAGTTCTTATGTTAATACGTTCTGATATCTTTACCAGCTCTTTAATAGCTTTTATTGAAGAGTCCCTTTCATTAAACAATCGGCTCTTTATATCCTTTAACTTCTGCGAACTAAATTCTTGTTTTTGAATAAGCTCTAAAATATTTTTATATTCTTCCAACGTTCCTCTAAAATAGTTAATAGACTCTATAATTCTATTAACTTTTAATACAGATATAACCCATATAATAAGCTGGATAATTAAAAATACTGAAATTAACCAGCTTAAGCTTGATAATTTAAAAATAAAAATAATTAACGATAGTGGAATTGTAACTATTGGCATAATGCATATGAAAGTTTTAATTGCTTTTGATTTTATTAATACACTATCATCCTGAACATAATTTAATAGTTTTTCAGGATTATTTAATTTCCCCTTTTTATTTTTCCCTATATACTCCATATTTTCACATAGATCTATGTTATTGAATAGCTCCTCTACAGCCTCCTGTCTTAGAACTATTTCATTTTCATCATAGTTAGGGTATAACAAATCTTTTGCAAGCTTTACTCTCCCTTTCCAAGTATTAGTAATATTAATTAATTGAAATAGCGATTCCTTCCCTACAATATCTAAATCTAAGGAAAATCTATGACTTTTATCTACGAACTCTTCTCCTGTATCATTAAAATCTACCCACTTACCAGAAATCCTATCTAGATATCTATTGTTTATCTCAATCATATCTTCTGAGAATTTTAATTTTTCCTTAACTGTATTATGATATAGAAGTAATCCTATAAATACTGCATAAAATAATAAGGCAAAATATAAATATCTACCTTGTGATTCTCCTCTTATTAATTTATATGTAAAATAAATTCCTCCTAGCATGGATATCAGTCTAAAATATCCAACTTTATCATACTTCTTTTTACAATTAATGATTTCTTTTTTATATTTGTCTATTCTCTTTATAAATTTATCTTCAATCACATTACTACTCCTTAATTGTACTATTTTTAATTCTTACATGTATATTATAACCATTTTTTCTAATTTCATCAACCAAACTTATGTTGAATATTTTAGCCGAGCAACTCACAACATAATTATGAAGCTGCTCTTGATTCAATTGAATAACTAATTTGACTTATGAGTATATTTATGACATAATTATAAAATAAATATCTCGTGAGGGAGTAGTTTGCGTATATTAATTTATACGTGTCAAGTCAACATACTGATTACTTGTAATCTGGCTTGCCTTAAAGAACAAGACTCACGTATAGCCTTAATAAGGCTATACGTGAGTCTTTTATTTTTTATTTAAACCATATTACCCTACTCTAAGTGTGGATATTATTAAATATATAAGTTTTATAGCTCAATCATCGGATTAGGGATATTAGTTTATGTAAGGAAAATAGCTATAATACCATTATTAAAAAAATATAAAATTAAGGAGTTTTGAAATGAATATTTTAGAAATTATATTAATTGGAATAGGTCTTAGTATGGATGCTGTAGCAGTATCTATGACCAATGGAATGGTATATAAAAACACCACTAAAGCAACGCTACTTGCTATGCCTCTGTTCTTTGGATTTTTCCAAGGATTCATGCCTGTTATAGGGTATTATGCTGGAGGAATATTTTCAGAATTCATCACTAAATATGCTGGTATACTTGTTCTTGTAATCTTAGGTTTTATTGGTGGTAATATGGTGAAACAAGGTCTATCTAGTAATAAAGATGAAGATGACTCAAACGCATCCCTTACTTTTAAGCTTCTACTATTTCAAGCAATTGCAACTAGTATAGATGCCTTTGCTGTAGGTATAGGCTTCAGTGCTATGAAAGTTAATATTCTAACTTCTGCTCTAATAATAGGTATTACTACTGCAATTTGTAGTTTGATTGCAATCTTTATAGGGAAAAAATTTGGTAATCTACTTGGAAAGAAAGCTGAAGTTTTCGGTGGAATTATTTTAATTATTATAGCAGTAAAGGCGATTCTCTAAAATACCTTATACTTAATTAATGTATCAATTACATAAAAAATAGGAAGGTATATTATTTTTCTTTATACCTTCCTATTTACTTTTCTTTACACCAAATTTTTAACTCTAAGTGAATTTAATCACTAATTCCTCCTAACTTCTATACCACCTGAAGCTACATTCAAATCTAGTCTTACATATGGGTAACTGCCGATTTTTGCAGTAACACTATTTCCTGCCATACTCTTTTTATTTTCCACATGAAAATTACTATTAAATATAGTTTGAAATATGCTTACTATAAAACTAAGGTGTTAATCTAGTTCTATCTCTTGGTATTAATGATGCTTCTCTAACATTTTCAAGCCCTAATAGCTGAGCTGTTATTCTTTCTAATCCTATAGCAAGACCACCATGCTTTGGCATTCCATACTTGAAGATTGATGTGTAACTACCATAAGCCTTAGGATTTAACCCCTTATATTCCATATTCTTAACAAGTTCATCATAGCTATGAATTCTTTGTCCTCCTGTAGTAATTTCAATTCCTCTAAATAGAAGGTCAAAGCTATGGGTTTCTACTTCTCCACAAGGCATAGTATACATTGGTCTTTTTCTTCTTGGGTAATGAGTTAAGAAAATAAAGTCACAGCCATATTTTTCTTTAACATATCTAGAAATCAATTTTTCACCTTCAGGGTCTAAGTCTCCATCTAAATCTTTCTTATTATATTCCCTGTCTAATATTTCTAAAGCCTCACTTAGCTTTATTTTAGGAATAAAGCCTTCTATCTTAGGAATCTGAACCTGTAATATTTCTAAATACTTTTGTCCTTCACTCTCAACCTTATTAAATATAAACTTTAATAGTTTTTCTTCCATGTCCATAATGTCTTCTTCATTTTCTATAAATCCCATTTCAAAGTCCATGCTTATATACTCATTTAAATGTCTATTGGTATTATGCTGTTCTGCTCTATATACATGAGCAACTTCAAAAACTCTTTCAAATCCAGCTCCAACCATCATTTGTTTATAAAATTGTGGACTTTGAGCAAGATAGGCTTTGTTCTCAAAATACTTTACCTCAAAGATTTCTGTTCCACCCTCTGCTCCTTCTGACACAATCTTAGGTGTGAAAATCTCAGTAAAATCCTCTTGGATTAGAAATTCTCTAAAGCCTTGTGCTATTATATCTTGAATTTTAAAAATGGAATTTACTTTCTCATGTCTTAAACTTAACACTCTATTATTTAACATTGTATCTAAGTTTATATTTAACTCAGGAGTATTTATTTCAATTGGCAGCTCCTCTTGTGAAGCATTAACTACTTCAAGGCTTTCAACTTGCACCTCAAAAGGATTTAAAGTATTCTTACCTTCCTTCACACTTCCAATTATTGATATTACTGATTCTACTCTTAATGAAAGTCCCTCTAAAGAATTATTTTCAATGACACATTGTACAAGTCCAGTTCTATCCCTCACTATAATAAATGTGATTGATTTTAACTTTCTTATACGATATACCCACCCCTGTAACTTCACTTTCTCATCTATATAATTATTTAACTTATTTATCATAACTCGTTTCATTTCAATTACCTCCTAATTAACCTTTAATTTTATTACTTATTTTTTACACCTAAATCAATTAATCATATTACTTCACTTGCTCCTATTAAAATAATATTATCTTTATAGTTTGCAACCTACAAAAATAATAGCCCCTTGAGCAAACGCTCAAGGGGCAAAATAATTCGCGGTACCACCCTTGTTGATTTAATTATTGTCTACCAAATCAAATCTTAGAAATTCCTTAAGCTTTTAAATTTATACTTTTAAAGCTTAGAAACTTTTATATCCCTAAAATTACTCTTTTACTCCAACTTCAAATATATGAAAGTCAAATTGAATAACTCTTATATATAAATTAATACCATTAATGAAATGAGTTCTATTTCATTAATAAATCATAGCCATCCATATCTTAATAATTCACAAAATTTAAGATAAATTAAAATATCTTTTTATAATTAATATTTCTAACTATGATAAAAAAAAAAGCCCTCACTCCATAATAGGAGTGAAAGCTACATTCACGGTACCATCCTAATTTGATTAAGTAATAATTAACTAAATCATCTCAAATCCCTATAACGGAGGAATCCGATTTATCCTACTTTAATTTTTCAGATAAATATCTCCAGGATGTCTTTCAATATTACTTTTCTCATAGAGCTTACACCACCCTCTACTCGCTTTAGATACTCAGATAACATCTACTATTCCCTTCAAAGAATTATAAATATATATTTATTATATTTTATGCCTTCTCAGGATAGTTGTCAATATATTTTGAAAATATATTTATGTGCTTTTGTAATATTTACATTTCAATCCTAATTTATAAAATAACCTCCAATATTTATTGTTAAAATTTAGGTTTTATGGAAATTTGCTATTAAGAACTCTATCTTTTAAGCATGAATTTGATTAATATGGAACACTAATGTAACAGTAATAAATAACTAATAAATACATACTCATCTATATAAAATACCAATAATGCCCAACAATTTTCTAAAATAATATTATGATGTAGTTGAGTAGAGACTTACCCTTATTAGTTTTGAATAAATTTATGTAAATCTATTCAAAACCATTAATAAATTAAAGAGGTGTGTAAATTTATGAATAATAAAAAACACTTATTATTAAAGTCCTTATCACAGGGTGTTGTTGATATGGATGAAGAATTAGTAGAAGCTAAAGCAATAGAATATCTAAAAGAAGGCTTTGATGCCTATGATGGTATTTCAGCTGGCTTAGCTGTTGGAATGGATAAAGCTGGAGTACTCTATGAGGAGGAGGAATATTATATTCCTGAACTTTTAATGTGTTCTGATGCTATGTATGCTGGTATGGATAAACTTAAACCGCATCTTAAAGTTAATTCAAATGAAATAAAACATAAAGCCGTTGTTGGAGTTGTCGAGGGTGACACCCATGATATAGGAAAAAACTTATTTAAAATAATGCTTGAAACTTCTGGATTTGAAGTATATGACCTTGGAAGAGACGTTCCACCTTATGATTTTATAAATAAGGTAAAAGAAACTGGTGCAACTTTAGTAGGTATGTCTACTTTAATGACCACTACTATGGATAATATGAAGGTAGTTATAGACCTTCTAAAAGAAGAAGGCATTAGAGATGATATTACCGTTATGATTGGTGGTGGACCTATCTCTCAAAGCTTTGCAAGTAAAATAGGTGCAGACGGCTACGAAGTTGAAGCTTCTAAAGCTGCCCGTTTAGCTAAAGACCTTGTTGATAGGAGGATTATCTAATGTTTAAGGATAAAATGACTCCTTTAGAAAGAGCTAAGGCTCTCTCTAAAGGAGTAGATGTTGATAGACTTCAATGTAATCCTAATCTTTCAAATGGTATTGCTCGTATTACAGGAGCGAAAATTTCCCAATTTAATCATAGTAGTAAAATTCTCTCTGACGCTGTAATTAGTACTCACAAAAGATTTGGCGGTGATGGTGCTAAAATATTTACTGACTTATTTATAATTTCAGAAGCCATGGGTGCAAAAATGAAATATCCCGAAGATAATACTGTAGATTTATTAGAGCCTGCTATTAGCTCTATAAAAGATATCGAAAAATTACTCCCTGTAAATCCACTAAAAGATGGCAGACTTCCACTCCATATTGAAACTATGAAAATTGTGAATGATTCCATTGGTAACGAAGTGCCTTGTAGTGCTGCAATTGTAGGTCCATTTACTAATGCTTGCTTTTTAATAGGTGTACAGGATATGACTAAATTAATGATAAGAAATCCTGAAGCCGTTCATCAGCTTTGTAAAATTTCTCTTGAAAGCTGTATCTCCTTTGTATATGAATGTTTAAAACAAGGTGTTGGCATTAGTGTATGTGAACCCATGGCATCTTCTACGGTTATAAGCCCAATTCATTTTAGAAGATATTGTAAGCCCTATTTAAAATCTTTAGTTGATTTTATAAAAACCAAGGGTGTAACCCCTTCTGTTCACATCTGTGGAAAAACTGATCCAATCTGGCAAGATATTGTTGATATAGGCTTTAATGGATTTAGTATTGATAATGTGGCAAGTTTAGTTAAATGTAAGGAAACAATAGGAAATCAAATAAAAATCATGGGTAATGTAGACCCTTCAACTATCATGTATAGTGGTACTCCTAATAATGTAAGAGTAGCTACACTTAAATGTATTAAAGATGGTTATGACAGCCCTAAAGGTTATTCTGTCATGTCAGGATGTGGACTACCTGTTGAAACACCTTTGGAAAACATCGATGCAATGTTAGATATTACTCGAGAATTAGGTTGGCCTATTTACCCAGATAAAATAGATTTTCTTATTAAAAAATATGGAGATAAATAATATGATTACATCAAAAGAAAGATTATTAAATATTATTAATGGATATAAAGTAGATCGTGTTCCTTGCATGTGTCCTGGAGGCATGATGAATATGATTGTGGCAGAGCTTATGGATGTGGAAAAAGTTTCTTGGCCTGAAGCTCATAATGATTCAACTCTTATGGCTACATTGGCTTCAGGTACCTGTAAAAATGGTATCCTAGACAATGTAGGTGTACCCTTTTGCATGACTGTAGAAGCTGAAGCTATGGGTGCTAAGGTATATCTAGGAGATAAATATACTGAACCTAGAGTTATAGAGTACCCTACTCAGACTGTTTCCGATTTTAATGAATTAAGTAATATGGATTTTTCCAAAGGACGTTCAAAGGTGGTATTAGAAGCTCTTACTAAACTTAAAAATATGAATATGGATACGGTTATCGTAGGGAACCTTACTGGTCCAGTAAGTCTTGCGTCTTCATTAGTTGATGCTTCTAACTACTATAAAGATTTAAGAAGAAAACCGTCTGAAGTTCATAAGCTTATGAATATGGTTACCGAAAACCTTATTTCCTTTGGTAAGGAGCAATTAAAGAGTGGTGCGGATATAATTGCAATTTCTGACCCTAGTGGAACTGGTGAAATACTAGGTCCTAAATTGTTCCGTAAATTTGCACTACCTTATCTAAATAGAATTGTGAATGAATTAAACCCTCTATGTAACAATGGAGTTATAGTTCATATTTGTGGAAAATTAAAGCCTATTCTTAAGGAGTTAAATGATTTAGACAATCATATCTTAAGCTTTGATTCTATAACTAGTATAAAAGAGGTTAAAGAAAACGTACCAAACAAAGTTCTCATGGGGAATATAAGTACCCTTGCACTAGATATAGGAGTAAAGGATAGCTTAAAATCCGCTTGTAAATTCTGTATCGATAGTGGTGTTGGAATACTTTCCCCTGCCTGTGGACTTGGTACCAATACTAAGATAGATAGTATAAAAACCTTAATAGAAGTTTCAAAGGAGAATTCTAATGATATTGATTAATCCAAGTAACAAAACCATATTAGAAGAACTAAAATCTCAAGATACTTTAATTGAGTGTCCTTGCAGAGGACTTGGCACCTGTGGAAAGTGCAAAGTTAAAATATTAAGTGGAAAAGTTACCCCAACTACCTCTGATGAAATTAACCTTCTCTCAGCCGAAGAAATTAGTAATAACATTAGACTTGCCTGTCAAACTAAGGCTATTAGTGATATTCAGATAAACTTACTTTTTAAAAATACTACTAGTAGTAAAATACTAACAGATGGTTATATGCCTAAATTTAATATAAATCCAACCTTAAGAAAAGTTAAAGTTAGCTTAAATAAATCAGACCTATCTAACTTTAAAAATGTTAGCGAATATTTTAGTAAATCTATGAATATAAAATCACCCCTTTCAATTAATTTACTAAAAAAGTTACCTATGCTTTTAGATGCTGAATATGGTGATATTATCATGTACAATGATGAGATACTAGATATTGGTGATTCAATAGATAAATTTTATGGAATTGCTATAGATATCGGAACTACTACAGTTGCATGCTCACTTATAGATATGACTACCTTTAAGGAAGTTGATAGTAGTTCCTTTATAAATCCCCAAAAGGAATTTGGCTTAGATGTACTTTCAAGAATTCATTACGCAAATGAAACGCCAGATGGAATTGATAATCTTCAACACTCCATTGTTAAGGAAATAAATTCCAATATAGAAATCTTATGTGTGAAGAATAATCTAACTAAAACTTCTATTTATGAAGTTGTAATTGGAGCTAATTCTACTATGTTACATTGTCTTTTAGGAATTCCTATAAATACCTTAGGAAAATCCCCTTATGCTAGTGTTTTTACAGATAGTATCTGCACTAATGCCATAGACATAGGAATTAATATAAACTCTAGAGGTAAAATATATTGTATTCCTTCCGTATCAACCTACATAGGTGGTGATATAGTTTCAGGCATTTTAGCTAGTAAACTCTATGAAAAAAAAGAAAATACACTATTTATAGATATTGGTACCAATGGTGAAATAGTTTTATGTAAAGATGGAAATCTTATCTCCTGTTCATGCGCTGCTGGTCCTGCTCTTGAAGGAATGAACATTAGCTGTGGCATGAGAGCTGCTAATGGTGCCATTGAAGGTGTGAAAATAGTGAATAATCACATCTCACTTAAAATAATTGAAGATAATATTCCTACTGGAATCTGTGGAAGTGGGATTTTAGAGGTCGTAAGTGAGCTTCTTTCTAATGAAATTATAGGAACTAATGGAAGGCTTAAATCTGACTCTCCACTAGTTTATGAAACTGATGGTAAGCTAAGTATGACTCTCTATGAAGGTAAAAATAAAATTTATATTACCCAAAAGGATATAAGACAAGTTCAGCTCTCAAAAGGTGCTATACTTTCAGGTTTCCTTGCTCTATTAAAGTATAAAAATATAACTATGGATGATTTAGATACTGTTATGATTGCCGGTCAATTTGGAAAACATCTATCGCCTGAAAGTCTCACTGGCGTTGGAATAATCCCTAAAGATCTAATTAACAAAATTGAATATATTGGAAATTCTTCAAGAGTCGGAGCTCTAATGTGTTTGCTTTCTAAAGATGAAAAAACACGAGCAGAATTAATAGCACAGGATGTAGATTATATAGAACTATCTAATATTGAAGACTATGAAAAAATATTTACTAAAGCACTTATGTTCAATTAATAATTACACTATGTTTTAAATAATGTTGATAAGGACTTCATATTATCTTCGCTAAAACATAGTCACTAATTAATTCAACATGTATATTGTAGGAGGATTTGTGAATAAATTTATATGTAACAACTATGAGCATAGCTCTCTTGATATGTCCAACATAAATTCATTATCTATAGGAAATGTAATGGATTTACACCAAGATGCAAATAATATTGCAAAGTTAGCAATTAAAGAAAAAGTTTCTAAAAATGATATATGGGTAAAACTTCCCTTTTGCAGTACTCTAGAAGGTGAACTTTTAGGTGCAAATACATCACTAACTCTTCAGGGTGCTAAAATAAAAGATTATTCTTTTAAATCCATAGAAGAAATCCCTAAAATATTAAACTTAAATTCCTCTAGAATGAATTGTTTAAGTGATGCAATGAAGCTTCTTAATAATGAAAATATAATATATAACATAGAAGGTCCATTTACTATATTAAGCTGCCTAGTTGATAGCACTGTAATTTTCAAAGCTATACGCAAGGAAAAAGAAGAGTTTAATTCATTACTTTCTTTCTTAGAGGATTTTATAGTAGAATATGGAACTCTAGTTTACAACAATGGTGCAAAAATATTATCCTTTGGTGATCCTGTTGCAACTATAGATATAATTGGACCTAATATCTTTAATAATATATATAAGAACAGCTGCATAAAAATACTAAAAAGACTTAGTGAAAATTGTCCTAATGCCATTATCCATCTATGTGGTAAGTTAAGTCAAAATCTTATTTATACTGATTCCGTAAAAGTAGATACCTTTGAATTTCCTGAAACTCTAACCTATGGCGAATCATTAATTAAGTATAAAGACTTAAATCCTAAAAATCAGATTATAGGGTACATGTGCATAAATAGGACTAACACTAATTATAATCATGTTCATCCTATTAATTTAAAATAAATAATACACACTAATAATATTAAAATATTTATTAGTGTGCTTATTTTAATTCTACTATCCAAAACTGTATATCTTATTATTTCTTTAGCTCTCTGATATTGTTTAGTTTTACTTACAATTTACAAATAAAAAGTATATACTAATATTTGTAAACTATATTGATATATATTGCAGAGGAGGTATTATTATGTTTTTATTCGAATCTCAACCATTATCTAACTGGATTATGTTGTTCATAATATTTTTTGCATTAATTGGACTTAATGAACTAGGTCGTAGATCTAAGCTAGGTGGTATATTACTTTTCATGGTATTACCAGTGGTTCTTACTTTTTTTGTATGGCCAAAGACTACAAAAGGTACAAGCGTAAATGATTGGTTCCATTATGCTAAAGTCTACTCATCACTAGCAGGTTGTATTGGCTTCTGGCTAATTAGATATGTGAAAGGTGCTACTAGTAAAAAATGGGTTCTATGCTTCCCACCATTAATTTTAGCAATTAATATTCTTGAAGCTGTAGCACGTGATTTTCAAATTTACGGATTACACCTTAACAGAGAAATCTTCGAAGGAATGATGACTTTTAGTGGTCCTTGGAATGTTATGAACGGGATTGCTGGTATATTAAATATCATTACAATTACAGGTTGGATAGGTATCTGTATAAGTAAAGACAAAAGCAAGGACATGCTTTGGCCAGACATGCTTTGGTTCTGGATTGTAGCTTATGATCTTTGGAACTTTGCTTATACTTATAACTGCTTATCCGACCACTCATGGTATTGTGGTATAGCATTGCTATTAGCACCTACATTTGCTGCTTTCTTTATAAAAAAAGGAGCTTGGTTACAACACCGTGCCCAAACGCTTGCACTATGGTGTATGTTTGCAATGACTTATCCTAACTTCATTGACCACTCACAATTTGCAGTTAAATCATCTCAAAATGCAACTGCTTTATTCATTATAAGTTTAGTTGCATTAATAGCTAACGTTGCTGTATTTGCACATTATATCTACAAAATTATTAAAGTAAAACGTAATCCTATTAAAGATGAACTTTATGTGGATCTTACTGGATATAAAGAAGTTAAAGCATTAGCTGAATAATATTATATTTATCAAAACTTAAGGTTGCTATAAACTTTTATATTAGTCTGTATTACAAAAGTGGATTAAAATCATTAAATGATTTGAATCCACTTTTTTGCATATATAGTTAAATATTTATTCCTGTACTTTTACTCTTAATTATAAGTTTTCCACACTCAGTTTTTTATCATTTAAAATTTCATCCTACATTAAAGAAAAATATAATCTTATTACTTAATATATAACTTTGACCAATCCTCAAACATTATCATACCTTTTGGTATAGCCTTATCTATTCCTTTTAGGTTTTTTTGTGCAATCATTAGGATTTCTTCATAATCAATTGGATAAATTACTGCATCCTCTGCAATTTTTAACTGTATATCTCTATAAATTTCCTTACGTTTTTCTCCATCTGATTCATTGAATCCCTTATTCCATAGTTTATCAACCTCTGGATTACTATATCCAGTTTTATTGTAAAATGATCCAGTTTCAAACATTCTTCTATATGCGTTAACATCTAAACCCAAGTTGTATCCATTTATATAAAGATCACATTCAGTACCACCACCATATAATATCTTTGAGAATACTTCACTTTCGTAATTTACTATTTCAGTATCAATTCCGATTTCTTTTAATTGTTGTTGGACAACTAATGCATAATCTTTATGTCCAAAGGCCTCCTTGTCATATCCAATTTTAATTTTATCTACACTAACTTCACTTTCTTTTAATAAAGTTTTAGATTTTTCTAAATCCTGAGCATAACCTTCAACTTTTGTATCTGTATAATAATCTGCTTGTGGTATTAATATTGATATAGCTCCTACAAAGCTTTCATCACCATAAGCTGACTTTATCATTGCATTTCTGTCTAAAGCATATGCTATTGATTTCCTAAAATTTAAATCTTTCATAGCTTCAGTATTTTGATTGAAAACTATATAGTTTAATCTCCCTCCGCTATGGGTATAAGTTTGTAGATTTTCATCATCTTTCGATTTATTATAAAACTCTGAACTTCCTCTCATAAGCGCTATTTCACCATTTTTAAATGCTTTCTCTTGCTCAGTTTTATTTGGCATTATTTTCATAGTTATCATATCAGCATTTGGATTTCCTGAGTAGTATTCATCAAACCTCTCAAAGATTATACTTTCGCCTTTTTTCCATTCTTTAAATTTGAATGGACCAGATCCTATAGGTGTATTATTTTTTTCTGATACCATAACCAACTCTTCACCCTCATAAATGTGTTTTGGTACAGGAGATATTCCACATAAATTATTCACAAAGCCTGCATTCTTTGTGGGTAAAGTAATTTTAACTGTTAATTTATCCACCTTCTCAACTTTTATTGGTTCACCATTTATCAAAAGGGACTCTCTTAATAGAGAATTCTGTTTTTCATCTAATATAAGATTTAAAGTGTACACTACATCATCTGATGTTATTTGAATTCCATCATGCCATTTAAGATCTTTCCTAAGCTCAATTGTTAGTTCTTTATCCTCCTTAAAATCAACTGAATATGCTAGATATGTTATTATTTTTCCACCACTGCAAACATAAAGTGGTGAATATACTATATTTGATACTAGCATTTCTTCATCTGTAGTTATGAAAGCCGGATTTATTATACTTGGTTCATTATCTAATGGAACTATTATATTTCCTCCAGTTTCTCCTGTGGCTTCTTTCACATCACTACTTGAAGAATTCAAGTTTCCGCACGCTGTGAAACTTATCATAGTTATTGCCACTAATAGTATTGAAATTAATTTTTTAAATTTCATAATAACCTCCTTGTATATAGAATATAATCCTTTTTATTTTGTTATTTTGTTATTTTGCTTTAGTACTATTTTAAGCAAAAACTAAATTATTATTTAATATATTTGGTTTTTATTAAAACTTATATGATATATCTACATATTTACAAGCATCTAATTTATATATTAATCTTATATCCTACCTGCTTTTTAAAGCATAAAAAAACTACAAAACTCTAATTTACTAGAATTTTGTAGTTCTCTTTATTTATGATTTTATATATGATCAAACTCAAGAGGGTTAATTTAATCATATATTATTTTATATTTTCTTTTTCTCTGGGTAATTCCACTGTTGCCTTAAACAAGTCTCCATCAATTCCAACCTCTAGCTTTCCACCATGAAGCTCTATTATATTCTTTGCAATAGCAAGACCAAGTCCTGAACCCTCTGTATTTCTGGATTCTTCTCCACGTTTAAATCTTTCTGTAATCTCACTTGCATCAAAGTTAAGTTCAAAGGCTGAAATATTTTTCATTATAACATAAACTTTATCTTCATCAACTTTAACATCTACATAAACTCTTGTGCCCTTTAATGAATACTTTATTGAATTAGAAATTAGATTTTCAAATACTCTCCAAATCTTTATTCCATCTGCATTAATATAGATTTTCTCTTGAGGAATATTTGTCTTAAAATCTAAGTTAGCTTCTTCAATCCTTCTCTCAGCTTCACCTAAAGACTGTCTTAGTAATGCACTAACTTCTATCTTTGTGAAGGTAAGTTGCATTGCTCCACTAGCTGCTTTTGAGGCTTCAAATAAATCTTCTATTAAAATCTTTAAGCGCTGAGACTTCTTATCTAAAACTTCTACATATGCCCTAGCTTCCTCTGGTTCAATATCTGCTCTTTTAAGTAAATCTACGTAATTTATTATTGATGTTAAAGGTGTTTTTAGGTCATGAGATACATTTGTGATAAGTTCTGTCTTCATTCTCTCACTTTTATTTTCATTTTCAATGGACTTTCTAAGACCTTGCTTCATATTATTTATACTATGAGCAAGTTCCTTCAGTGCACCCTTACCTTCTTCTAAAATATCCTCACTCATCTTACCTTCCGAAATCTGTTTTGCTCCATTAGTAATTCTATTAAGATAAGCAAATTCTTTTACTAATTTAAATACAACTATAGCTGTCACAATTATACAAAATCCTATAGCAAGTATAAGCCCAGGACCACGTAGAGCTAAACATAATATAAAAGAAACTCCAAGGCAAATTACTAGATAAGCTCCAATTAGTCGAGTCAACCTTCTTCCAAAACTACCTTTTTCCATGGATACCTTTAAAACCTCATAAAGCTTTACAAAATAGCTTCCCCTTAAAATAGTTCCTTCTTTATAACTTTGTATTATAGATTTTATAACTATATAGTAAATTACTAATAATAACGCTATTAAAATTATATTGTATAAATTAATTGTATATCTATACTCATTATCCAAGTTATAATGGAAAAACATTTGTTGTACAATATATCCTAAAAATAATATCAACCCCTTAATTTCCAAAGTAACATCACTCAACTTAACTAACACTTCATCCATGTAGGAATATTTACCTTTAAACTTTTTAAGTATAAATATCATAATTATTATTCCTAAAAGCCCACCTAATAAAATGCCAATCTCCATATCTAATGCCACCTTGGCTTCTAAAAAGCTTGAATAAATATTATAAACACTACCTCCAGCTACCAGATTTTTTGGTACTGATATATAAATATCTAAATCACTTTTTACCGTCAAATAATCTTCCTCATAATAGTTATTTGATTTGGACACAACTTCTTCAGAAACTTGAATCTGAGTAACATCATACTTACTATTGAAACTGTAATCATTTAATTCCTTTGACTTTAATTGATCTCCATCAATAAATATTGATTTTTTTTCATTACCATTTGAAATATGATATTCTGCAAAATATCCGCTATTTTTTTTCAACTCTGCTATAGCTTCTTTTCCTGTATCATAATTAGTAATCCACATACTATTTCCTTTGTCATAGGCAATGAATTTTAAGTTATCATATGTATTTAAAAGATTTGTTTCTCTATTAAAATCTGCTAACTTTTCTTCTATAATTAAGTTCTCTAACTCCTCATCTGTATAAGTGTATTTTTCTTCTAAAGTCTTACGAATTTTAGACTTAGCATCGTCAAAACTTTTTTCACTCCAATCACTAGTATCATTTTCATCATAAATCTTCTCAGATTCATCTTCATACTCAGCCTTAAATTGTGATTCTATAAATTGCCTTTTTAATGCAATTTCTTCTTTGGTTAAATTTTTTCTATCTTTGATATATTCTTCGCTTTTATATAACTCCGATACTTTAACAACCTTGTTAGTAAATTCATTAATAGAACTTCCTAAAAATCCATTACCATAAAGACTTCTGCTATCATATATATCTCGATTTGAATTAATATCCTTAAGAGAAATTACTGATATTGAAACCATTATCGCCATGATTACCATAGCAATTATCTTTGCTATGTTTATCTTTCTACCGTCCTTAATCATTTCCTCATAGCCCTTTTCTGTATCATTAATATTTTTCAATTTTGTATCCAACACCCCACACCACCTTTAAATATTTTGGTTCTTTTGGATTGATTTCTATTTTTTCTCTAATTCTTCTTATATGCACAGCTACTGTATTATCTATATTGTAGCTTGTTTCATTCCAAACTCTCTCGTATATTTCCTCCATGGAAAATACTCTTCCCTTATTCTTAAGTAAAAGTTCTAAAATCTTAAACTCTATA
This sequence comes from Clostridium sp., assembly GCF_036646415.1. GTDB lineage: Bacteria > Bacillota > Clostridia > Clostridiales > Clostridiaceae > Clostridium_J. The sequence continues at coordinate 80,554 of NZ_JAVXMF010000013.1, forward strand.
GGAGTAAGCTTTACACCGTCTCCATCTACAAAGGTTTCTTTCGTTTCCTCATTTAGCTCTAATCCACCACTTTTTAAAACTCCACTTTCCTCTTCTTGCTTAAAATTTCCAAAGGTTACATATCGCCTAAGCTGAGATTTCACCCTGGCTATAAGTTCAAGAGGATTAAATGGTTTTGTTATATAATCATCGGCCCCCATGTTAAGACCTAAAATTTTATCCGTATCCTCTGACTTTGCAGAGATTAATATTATAGGTATATTCTTTTCTTCTCTAATCTTAAGTGTTGCTCTAATTCCATCCAACCTTGGCATCATAATATCCATTAAAATAAGATGGATATTTTTATCAACTAAAACCTCTAAAGCTTCAATTCCATCACAAGCTCTATATATTTTCAACCCTTCATTTGAGAGATATATTTCAATGGCATCTACTATTTCTTTGTCATCATCCACAACTAATATATTATAATTCATTCCTAACTCCCCTTTCCTTGCAAATTAATTATACCATGACTTCTATCACCCTATACTTATATATTACCCCTGAATTATTAAGTAATTATGGATATAAATCTTAAGAAATTCTTACAATAGCTAACCCGCTTTTTACATCTTATATGAAAAAATTACTCAGCATGTAAAGAAGCCTCTACGAACTGTAAAGGCTTCTAATCTTTTATTTAATTGCTTAACTAACTATTTGATTTTCTGATTAGTACCACTTACTTTGAGCTTCATACATTTCACTGTATTTACCTTCAATGTTAATCGTTACTAATGTTATGTATTATAATGATATTCCAAACATGTTAGCTATAGTTGGTAAAACGCCTATTGCATTTAACCAAATAATAAATATTAATACTGGTGCAACATATTTTATCATTACTACAAAGAAAGCTTTGCTTCTAAATTTATATTTTCCATTACAAGTAATTTCATCTGAAATGTTCTCAACACCCCATACATGTCCTATGAATATACACATTAATAATCCACCTAGTGGCATAAGAACACTTTCAGCTAAGAAACTCATAAAATCAAAGAAGTTACGTCCAAATATCAAGAAATCTCCCATAATTGGCCCATTAGCAAGTGAGCAAGGTATACCTATAAGAAATAGAATAGTTGATATTATTATAGTTGCTTTCTTTCTTCCTACTTTAAAATTATCAATTATAAAGGAAACTACAACTTCAAGTAATGATATAGCTGATGTTAATGCAGCAAATAATATTAATATAAAAAATAGTATACCAAAGAACTGACCAAAAGGCATTGCATCAAATACTGAAGGCAAGGTTATAAACATTAAGCTTGGACCTGCTCCTGGTTCAAAACCAAATGCAAATACTGCTGGAAGAACAGCAAATCCCGCAAGTAGTGCAACAAGTGTATCTATAGCTGGTATTATCATTGCGTTTTTTTCTAAATCCTCTGTTTTTCCAAGATAGCTACCATAAGTAATTATAGCTCCCATACCTAAACTTAGAGAAAAGAATGCTTGTCCAAGAGCCGCCATCACTGTACCAATTGTAATTTTGGATAAATCAGGTTTTAAGAAGAACTTTATTCCTTCCATAGCTCCCTCTAAAGTTACAGACCTAATTACAACTATAATTAATAGTACAAATAATGCTGGCATCATAAATGTGCTTGCTTTTTCAATACCACCAGAAACTCCTTTTAACACTATTATACAAGTAAGAGCCATAAACACTAAGTGCCATAATATAGGTCCTGTAGCACTTGATATAAATCCATTAAAATAAGCACTTGCCTCGGCTCCTGCTATACCACCAGTAAAGTACTTAGCAATATAGTTAAGTACCCATCCACCGATTACGCTATAAAATGAAAGTATACAAAAACCTACAACTACTCCAATAAATCCTACAAAAGCCCACTTTTCACTAAGCTTTCTATATGCACCAACTGCACTTAAATGAGTATTACGTCCAATCGCCATTTCACCTAGCATTATAACAAATCCTATCATTACAATCATAACTAAATAAAGAACTACAAAAGCGCCCCCACCGTTAGCTCCTGCCAAATAAGGAAATTTCCATATATTTCCCAAACCTACCGCTGATCCTGCTGCCGCTAATATAAATCCTATATTAGATGCCCATTGACCTCTACTATTATCCTTATTCTCCATAATCATTACCTCCTATATATTTATTAATAAACTATGTTATTCAAATTTAAGATTACAAGCTTTTATATTTTTAAATTTGCATAACGTAAATTATTTTTAATATTGAAAATATACTGAATAGTTCGTTTATTAATTTTTAATTATGTTACTATTCTATTAAATTTTCTTAAATAATGCTAGTATTATTATTATTTAATCCTTTTCAACTTTTTTTTGCAAGATAAATATGTTAATTATGCAATAAAAAAAATAGCATTTATTCTTCCAAATAAAGCTATTCTATATATAGTTAAAATTTCAACATAATAATAGAAGAGTAATTATACTTTCTAAGTTTATTATTATACAATAGTATCTTTACATTATTTACTAGTTTTCTAACCACAATACATATTCCTTCATCACCTTGTCAGCACAAATTGATAGTTTCCTAATTTGTTCGCTTCCAGACCAATATCCTGAATTGTCAGTCATTATTGCTATAATATATGGTTTTTCTGCAAATACAATCCCTGTATCATGACATAATACTTCTGTCCATCCTGATTTATGTGCTGACTTATATTCTGGTAGACCTGGTTTAATATAACTATACTGTGCATTTAGTAACATATTAAAGTAAATATCTCCTTCATAGCATTCCTTACTAAATTTATATATCTCCCTCCATATAAGTGCCGCACTCTTAGGGCTTGCCCATCCCCATCTAGACCCATTAGGTAAATAATACTGCTCACATCCTAAGTCTTTAAGCATATTATTGTATCCCTCGTTCCAAAATCGATCATGTATCATATAATATGCAATGTTATCACTACAATCTATGGTATAGAACAATAGTTGCTCCAAGGTATATATGCCACCAATAGGTTCATATTGTAAAATTCCTGATCCATCCCTATAGAATCTCTCCTCATATACTTTCTCTTCACTTAATGAACCATTCCCTGCCGCAATTTCCTTAAAGCAATATAATGCAAAGGGTGCCTTAATAGTACTAGCAGTTTCAAATACCATATCAGGATTATACCCAAAGGTCATATTATCCTCCATACTAACCACATAAAATGAAGACTGGCTTCCATATCCTATGATCACATTATTAATCTCATCTAATAATTCTTCACTAATTGTAAATTCTGAATTTTGAACACATACCTTCCCTTCCTCGTACACATCATTACGAATATTAGGTAGAGTAGCAGTAGTGAGTCCCGTTGCATTTTTTGTTTCTCCATTTTTATTGTTACCTGTTGTAGATTCTATATTTTCCTTTGTCTTTGCAGAATTAACCATTGCATCTATTATGTTACTCTTCCTTATGGTATTTTTCCCATATTCACTAAATTGTGTGTTCAACTTTGAGTTGCCTTCTGTTGTAGTAATGACTTCTTTATCTTGTTCCTTGCCATATGAACATCCCGAGAAACAATATAACATCATCATACAAATAAGTACTAAAGCTATACACCTCTTCATAATAGCTCCCTTCCCCTATTACTATTACTCTTTTGAGCTTCCCATATATAATATGCTGGATTAAAAATGAAGGTGCATGATAGTTTTAATTTTTAAACAGCTTTCAACATATGATAAAAAACCTCATTGTAATCAACTTACAATGTCCAAAATGCCCACTTACCTGTTTCCCTTCACTTGCAACTGCTATTTTCATTTTACATTCCTCCTAAAATATTAATTTATATTTGAATTTAAAATTGCTTTACATATAAAAGAATTTATCTTTAAATCTTCTATGGAATTGAATCTACAGACATCTTCATATTTACTACATTTTATACAAAGTTCCTCATCCATTAACGCCTTTTTATCTTTTAATCCAAGTAGTCTTGGTACACTAGGTCCTGTTATATCAGCATTTAAAATTCCTACTTTTAAACCCACTCCTTATTATTGGCATTTGCTAATTATGTAATAATACCATTTTTATTTATTGTCAAATGCAATAAATAAAATATTAAAAAATAGTTGATTTTTTTCAAAATATAGATTAATATTGATAATAATTAAATAAGATATTAAAAAATTATAAAAATATTTGAAGGGAGGAAAATTATTATGGTGAATTTATCTATAGAAAAAATGAATATAAAATTAAATCACCATCAACATCATAGAACCTAGGGACTGTAATATGAAGATTTTTAATTCATAGATACAAGCCCTTTTAGCATTGAGTAAAGGCTAGTATCTATGGTGGTATATATATAATTGTAAAATTGTAAACCATATAGGTATAAAGCCTATATGGTTTTTTTATTTATCAAATTGTACATAAAAAATAATTTTATAGGAGGAAATATCATGAAAAATATATTAAAGAGATTTGGAATTGCTTGTTTAATTTTAATTACAGCAATAGGAGGGGTAGGATGCACAAAACCTTCAAAGGATAGTAGTAATGGTATGGAGAAAATAATAATTGGATTTGATAATACTTTTGTACCTTTAGGATATATGGATGAGGATGGAAATACAGTTGGATTTGACATAGACTTAGCAAAAGAAACTTTTAAAAAATTAGATATGGAAGTTGAATTTCAGCCTATAGATTGGGCAATGAAAGAAACAGAATTAAATTCAGGAAATATAGATGCTATATGGAATGGGTATACATTAACAGAAGAAAGAAAGAAAAAAGTCTCATACACAGATTCTTATTTGCAAAATAAACAAATAATCGTAACTTTAAAAAATTCCAATATAAAAACTAAGGATGATATAAAGGGCAAAATACTAGGAACTCAACAGGGTTCAGCGGCACTCGAAGCTATAGAGAAGGATACAGAAATCATAAATAGTTTAGATGGTAAAACGCCAGTTCTTTATGACACTTTTGATAATGTATTTAGAGATTTAGAAGCTAAAAGAATAGATGCAATAGTAGCAGATGAAGTGTTAGCAAGATATTATATAAATCAAAGGGGCAAAGAAAAATATAATGTATTAAAAGATAACTTTGGAGAAGAAAACTTTGTGGTAGCCTGCAGAAAAGATGATACAGAGCTTCGTGATAAAATTAATAATATATTAAATGAAATGAAAGCTGATAAAACTTTTGATGAAATATACAGTAAATGGTTTTAGGAGGGATACAATATGGTACAAGGACTTAAAATTACATTATCAATATTTCTTATAACACTTATAGTAGCAATTCCTCTAGGGCTTATAATTTCATTTTTAAGACTATCTAAACACAAAGCAGTAAGTGGACTAGCTAAAACTTATATTTTAATAATGAGAGGAACACCACTACTACTTCAATTAATATTCATATTCTTTGGATTACCACTTTTAGGGATTGTATTTAATAGATACATAGCAGCCATAATAGCATTTTCCTTAAATTATGCTGCATACTTTGCTGAAATATTTAGAGGTGGTATACAATCAATAGATAAAGGACAATATGAAGCATCTTTAGTATTAGGTCTTGATAAAGTTACAATGTATAAAAGAATTATACTTCCTCAGGTGAGCAAAGTAATATTAGCACCAATGTCAAACGAAGTAATTACATTAATTAAAGATACAGCAATAGTATACACAATAGGTTTAAATGATATTTTAAGAATATCTCAAATAGCCCAAAATCAACAGGCTAGTTTAATTCCATTAATTGAAGCTGCAGTTATATATATTATACTAACATCGATTCTTACTCAGATATTCAAAATATTTGAAAAAAGATATTCGTATTATAGATAGGAGGAGATGTAAATGTTAAAAATTAATAATTTGAATAAATCCTTTAATGGGAATTTAGTACTTAATAATATTTCATTTGAATTAAAACAAGGGGAAGTAGGCGTACTACTTGGCAAATCTGGAGCAGGAAAAACAACTATTTTAAGATGTATAAATGGTCTTGAAAAATTTGATAGTGGAGAAATTATAATAGATAACAATATTATAACAACATCTAAGGATATGTATAAAGTAAGAGGTAAAGTAGGCATGGTATTTCAAAATTTCAACTTATTTCCTCACATGTCAGTAGTAGAAAATATTATAGAAGCACCTATCAATGTATTTAAAGTAGAAAAAGAAGAAGCTTTACGCACTGCTAAAGAGCTACTAAGACTAGTAGATTTAGAAGAAAAAATAAATGCTTACCCATGTGAATTATCTGGGGGGCAGCAACAAAGAGTAGCTATAGCAAGATCTTGTGCACTTATGCCAAAAATATTATGTTTCGATGAGCCTACCTCAGCACTAGATTCAGATACAATAAAGAAAGTAGTAAACATAATAAAAAATCTAAAGGATAAAGGAATGACAGTACTTATAATTACACATGATATACCCTTTGCAAAAGAAGTATCCGATAAAATTATAAATATTACCAATGGAAAGATAGAAGAAACTACAGAAGTCGGTTAATATTATAATCATGAAACCTTGTAAAAAACTTTGTGTAAACTCGCAAAAGCCAGACACTTTTAATCATTTTCGATTAAAACTTCTGGCTTTTTACATTGCTATTTTATTAATTTATTTCTTTTATTTATTAACTATAACTTAAATTTTGAACTTGTTTACTTCCTCTAGCATTTCACTGGTCATAGTGCTAAGTATTTGTGCTGATGACGCTACTTCTTCTGTAGAAGCATTCATTTCTTCTGATGATGCTGCAATTTCCTGTGAAGATGCTGAAACTTCAAGTGAAACTGAAGATACTCCATCTATTCTACCCAAAATAATATTTTTGTCCTTATCTATATCTTCAGCAGAATTCTTAACTATTTCTATTTTTGGAATTACTTCATTAACAGCTTCTATAATTTTATTGAAAGATGTTATTGAACTATTAATAACTTTAACTTGATTCATTAATTCATCATCCATTTCAACAGAATCTTCAACTATAACATTAGTTTTTTTAGATATTTCATTTATTAGTCTAGTAATTCTTTCTGATGATGTTTTTGATTGTTCTGCAAGTTTTCTTATTTCATCTGCTACCACTGAAAATCCTTTTCCTGCTTCTCCAGCTCTGGCTGCTTCAATAGCGGCATTTAATGCTAATAAATTTGTTTGTCCTGCAATATTATTTATTATGTTAGTTATTTCATTTATTTCATTTATGTGTTTTCCAAGTCCAGCAATTTCCCCATTAAATGTCTTAAATGAATTACTAATCTTTGTTACAGACTGATTTAATTCATTCATTTCGCTACTGCTCTCATTTGCCATTAAACTAATTACTCTAGAATTTGAATCTACATCTTGTATTTCATTGACCATTCCAGATAACTTATCGCTAAATTCATCAAGAATTTCAGTTACATTTATTAAATCTTCAGACTGTGAACCTGTTCCCTGTGCAATTTCATTTATAGATTCAGCAACATTCTGTGATGCACTAGATATCTCTTCTGCAACTGAAGATAGATTCTCTGATTGCATATTAATATTTGAAGAATTTTCTTTTATTTTATTAATCATTTCCCTCAATGAGTCTTGCATTATTTTCATTGAATTAGTCATCTCTCCAAGTTCATCCTTTGAATTTAGATATTTAGAAGAAACCTCTTCACATAAATTGCCCTTTGCTAATAAATTCAAATGCTTAGAAGTTGACTTTATTCCCTTAGATATACTGTTAGCAATCATATAAACTATTCCAAATCCAATTAATATAAATAATGTAGATGATACAATAATAGAAACCATCAGGCTGTCTAGTTCCGATAATACTTCTGACTTTGATATTACAACTGCTAATGACCATCCAGTACCTTTCACTGGAGCATATCCCATATATTTGTCGATTCCATCAAATTCGTATTGATCCAATCCCTTCTCTCCCGCAGCCATTTTCTTTTCAATTTCTGATAGTTGTTGTACCTTAGTATTATCTTTTGCATCTTCAATAGCATTATACATTTCCGTTACTAACTCTTTATTGTTATGTGCGATGGTTGTCCCATCTTGTTTTATCATAAATGCATTACCTGTTTGTCCAAATTCCATTTGATCAGTTAATCCACTTAATTTATTTCCATCCCCTGTTGAAACTAATACTCCTACAATATCATTATTATTTTTAATTGGTACTGCATATACCACTACTGTTGATCCATCTACTTTACTTACTATTGGATCTGATACATTATTTTCACCAGCCAATGCTTTTTGAAAATATTCTCTATCCTTAATATTAGCACTTTTCCCATCAGTATATTTTATATCACCATTTTTATCCGAAATACCCATCTTTATATTTTCGCTTCTTTTAACTTCTTCTAAAAGAATTGGCATTTTATTTTCCCATGGATTTTTCAAATCTTTTATGTCATCTCTTGTTGCCGTAACCTCTAATGAGTCCAAATGACCTTCAATTATCGCTTGAATATTGCTCGCTGCTTGTTCTGCAATCTTAGGTAGCGTCTTCTCTAGATTTGATGTTAGTGCCTTTGATGAATTCATGAATGAAATTACCCCTAAGCCTATACATATACCACCTATTAATAGTCCTGAAAATACTATTAGTTTTGATTTTATACTTTTCATGCCTTTTGCACTCTTTATCTTTTTTGTATTTTTCATTTTTCTCATACTTTTTATTTTTTTCATATTTTTTATATTTCCCCCTTAATTAATTACTTAAAATTAAAATTTTATTATTTATGTAATAAACCTCTACCATTTTATCATATTATGTAATATCAGTAAATAATTTGTGACATTTTGTATTATTTTGTTATATATTATCACAGAATTTTATTTATTATCTTCATATTCTACCATCATCCTAATTCATCATGTATTTCTTTAGACGATATTTCAATATACTCCTTACGTTGTTATTTTAACCTTCACTATCTTATAGAACAAAAGCCAGGAATATCTAAACATTTTGTGATTTAAAATTCCTGACTTTCAATATGATTTTTCTTATCTTAGTAAATTTCTACATTTATATTTTAAACTTTTGTACCATTTCATTTAGTTTTTGTGCAAGTTCAGCCTGACTTTGTGCTGTTTCAGCCACTTGCTCTATAGCTTTTGTGGTTTCATCCATATTTTCTTTTATCATCTCTGCCTTTTCACTGGATTCTTGTGAAGACTGCGCCATATTTTGGATTGCTTCACTTACTTGTCCTACTGTCGCTGTAATTTCTTGTGACATAGCAGCTATTTCTTCTGACATATTACTTACAAAATCAGAATCATCATGATACTGATTTCCTGTTTCTTCGTATTCATCATAATTTTTCATTATATCTACATCAATAAATTTTAGTATATCATTACCAGTTTCTATACTTCTATTAAATACTTGCTTTACTGACTCTATAGTGTTCTGTATCTCTACTACAGCCCCGGAAGATTGTTCGGCAAGTTTTCTTACTTCTTCTGCTACTACTGCAAAACCTCGTCCTTGCTCCCCTGCCCTTGCAGCTTCAATAGCTGCATTTAAAGCCAGTAAATTGGTTTGATCTGCTATAGAAGATATAGTATCTGCCATAACCCTAATACTATCTATTACTGAACTTTCTTCTACAACTTTTTTCATGTTAGCTTGCTTTTGAATATATAAATCTTCAGCTATTTTCTTTACTTTTTTACTATTATTCTTTACCTTACTTGCTCTTTCTTTAGCTTTATTTGCATTGTTGCTTCCGTCCATAGCCTTTGAGGATAATATATTTATACTTGAATCTACTTCCTCAATGGATGCACTTATTTCCTCTGAGGCAGCACTGGATTCCTGCATACCTCCTGCAATGGTATTTACAGCCTCATTAATAGTTACAGTTTTAGCTGCTAGTTCTTCAACCGTTGCTGAAAGTTCTTCAGAGGATGCACCTATATTCTCCGAATTTTCCATTATTACTTCTACAATTGAATGAATATTTTCTGTCATCTTATTTAAATGTTTACTCATTTCACCAAGTTCATCACTACTTTTTAGTTCTAGGTGTTCTGTCAAATCTCCATTTGCCATTTTCATAGCAAAACTATTAACTTTTTTAATATTCTTTCCTATATAATTTGCGAATAACAATATGCATAAGACCACTATTAAAATTGAAATTACTATTATAATACTTATTTTATTTCTAAGTGAATTAATTTGTAAAAAAACTTCTTTCTCTGGAATACATATAGAAATAATCCAATCAGTGTCCTGTATAGTGCTGTAGTACACTTTTTCAACTCCATAGTCATCCTTAAATGTTCCTTGACCATCTTTATTTGATATCATTGTTTCACCTAAGGCTGCCAAGGTAGGATTCCCATCATCTTTTATATTAGTTTTCATTATTTTAGATTCATCTGCATCTGCAATATATAATCCACTTTTATCTATCAAAAATGCCCTACCTTTCTCACCTATTTGCATATTTTTAATATTATCTTGTAATGTAGATAAATTTATGTCCGCTGTAGTAACTCCAATAAAACTATTATCTGCATCATAAAATGGAGATGTGGCTGTTACCATGGAAACTTTTGCAACATCATCATAATAAGGTTGTGACCATTCAACACTTTGCTTGGTATCTTGTCCTATTTTATACCAATCACCTAATTTATAATCTGTCTTACTATATTCATCCGTATAAGTGGCTTTATTGTCAACCTTATAAGCATAAGGTCCAAATAACTCTACGTCTTTATTATACTTAAATGGTTCAAACCAAACTCCTGCTCCAAAGGTTTCGTCATTTGTCTCAATTAAACTTTTCACTATATTTTCATAATTAGCCTTAGTCAAAGATGGTAAAGAACCTTGTACCACTTTAGCTAAACTTTCAGATATTTTTTCGTGTCTTTCGAGACTTTTTTCAATTTCCTGAGATTTTTCATTTAATTTACTATTCATATTTATTTCAAGCTCATTATTTATTATTTTTTTCGAACTTGAATAACTCATATACCCTAGTATAATCATTGATACTATAATTACAGGAAGGAGTAATAATATCATCTTCACTTTAATACTTTTAATTTTTATTCCTTTAATTTTTATGCCTCTAATTTTCACATTCTCAATCCCCTCATATGTTTTATTGATAAATTAATAGCTGTGTTTCATTTATCGTAACAATTCATCTATTAAAATAGAGGAAATTTATTAGTATTTCATTATTTTTTAAATTTATTTTTATTCTCATTAGAAAAAAGTAGTTAAAAAAACTATATATGTTTTTCTACCTACTTTTTCCCATTACATAAGTCAAATTTTATTCCGTGATATCTAAGCTACAATCTCTTACTTTCATAATTATCCATAACATCGCTTATACACCTTACAAAGTAGTTTAAATGTTATTTTCTAAGATTGAAGCTGCCTCTGTCTTGCCTTCAAAAATATAATTAAAGGGAAGGGAGAATTGGAGATATTTGAATACCCAATTCCCCTTTTCTTGAATAAGTACCGCTTCAAACCTAAATGGCCAAACATATTCTTCACCCTTAGCATTTTCCTTGAATGTGTCAGCAATTCTTCTTCTTACGTTAAAAAGCTTATCTTTATCCTCTAAATCACTTGTAAATATATTCTTTATTATGTCTACAGTATTTTCAAAAGCACTATTTTCGGAAATCTCCTTTTTCATAGTACCATGAGTGACTATCCAAACCACATCTTCATTTGAATTAATTAAACAATTTTCATAATCTAATTCCATTTTATTGTAATATGCTCTATGATTTTCTATTAATTTCTTAATTTCCTCTTGACTACTATAAACAGTTTTGTCTGTATTAATAATTAATGGATTGTTAGAAGCAAAATATTTACTATCTATTACGGATGTCTCTTTATCTGCTTTCAAATATTCATCATTAAAAGCTTTTAAAAGTTTTAATACTTCATCTTTATACACTAATGTATTGTTAATAGACCACTCCTTCATTTTTTTTGTTTCTATTTTAAAACCCTCTATATCATCACCAATGTTATCAATTCTTACATCTGGTAAATACCCAACTACAGGAAGTGAAAATTGCATTTGTTTTATAATCCATCGATTTTCTTTTTTGATTAACACAAATGAAATACGCAAATCCCATAAATAATGTCTTTCATCACCATCCCATTTATTTAATAAATGACATAACTTCCAATTGATTTCAGTTAGCTTTACTTTATTAGTTTTTTTGCTATCAGAAGAAACCTCATCAAAATATTCCTTAATATAGCCTAAATAACGTGCATAAGTATCCTTGTTACTATAAAAAGAATATTTAATTGTACCTGTAGTATAAATTAAAGCTGTGTTTCCAAGTGGTATTATAGTAGCTTCATCAGCCTTAATTCTCAAATCCCCCCAATATTCCCAATCACTTAAAAATATATCTTTAACTTCTTCATAACCTATACACCATTCACCACCACTTGTGCCAACCACAATTACATTTTCATTTTTGTCAAATAATGAATCCATGAAATTGTCAATTTTATTTACATCCCTTTGAATGTAGGCCTCTTCAAATATATTTAGTATTTCAATTAATTCATTCTTTATATCATTTTTCATATATTTACACCCCTTATCCATATGTTTTTTATTCTTTCAATTTTATCTAGCCTAACCCAATAATATTAAATGCTAAATTTATTTCTTTTTATAAACTAAAAAGACTGTATTAAAGCAAAGCCTTATTACAGTCTAAAAATATCTACAATATTTTACATAACAAAATAAGTATGTACTAAATAAATTCAAAACCTTCTGAAATAGTAATTCAAATTCTTTCAATATATATTCTAAGCCTAATATTGATAATTTCCACTACTAATAAACATAGTACTAACCTGAATTTATAATAGTAAATAAAATGTAAAACAAAGGATTTTAGTTCTATAAGCTTGACAGTCTCTACTTGCAAATCTTTAAAAGAAATAAAACAAATAAACCTAATGAATTAGGCAATTAAAAACTTCTTTTAATATTAATTTTTTATTTTAAAAATTAATTAGCAAATAGTAATCATCATTCTATAGCCCCCTTATTTTGTATTATATGTAAATTATACATATTTAAGTTTAAAAAGTCAATTAATTTACAAGTAATAGTTTGTACCTTTTTCATATAAATTAAAAATTGGAAGGGTATAATTGTCCCATTTTTTATATCTACAATGTATTTTATCTATATATACCTATTGCAAATTACAGTTTCAATATTTTTTCTTAAACCCTTTGCATCAAATATAAAAATATCAACTAAAAGCTTTTCATCCGCTGTACCTTGAATTTCGTGTCTCAACACGGTACCTCCAAACTTCCTGTAAAAGGCATTTGATGGTGCACAGTGATGATTATAAACAACAAGCTTATCAAAATCTTTAGATATAAAATAATCTAGTATTTTCTTAGTAAGTTGTAATGATATTCCATGCCCTCTATATTCTTTATGAACAAAAAGATAGTTTAGTTCAACACCACCCTTTTCAACGTCATACTCTTCTGCAATACTTGCACCAACAAACCCCATAAATTTATCATTTTCAAATGCACCATATATAAGTCGAATATCATTATTTTCCTCTGCTTCTTGCAACCATTGTATCATAGAATCTAGTTCTTCTTTCTTTACACGACGATTTGGTGCAACTCCTGCAAGCTCCTCGTCCCAACAATCAACTAATAAATCAACTGCCAGTACAAACTCTTCTTCTTTTAATTCTCGAATTATCATTTTATTAGCTCCTTTCATGTGTATCTATTTACAAAAATACCAAGTTTAAAATTTTTCTTTATTTATTAGTCAATAATCTCAACCTCTTTTGTTAGCAAGTTTATAATTCTTGTTCTCTTATCTGCTTTTGAAAGAAAAACAATTTCACCGTTAGTATCAATACAATATGATATTGGAATTGACACTCCACAATTTCGGTAAGAACCATCCGCATGGCTTGTTCCTATAATAGTAGTTTGATAGGTTATTGCAATATCTTTTGCTACATTTACCCATTGTTCAAACTGCTCTTCACTGAACATCCCAACACCTATTGGATGTGCTATAAAATCAAATCTTCCATCTATGTTTTTTAATCCTTCAAGACCTTTTAATATTTCTCTACAAAGTAAATAGCCTATTCTTAATCCATCATTATCAACAACTGATGGGCTATATAACTCTTCATCCGGTAAGTAGACTAGGGAATCACTACCCTAGCCCCTCTTAGAACCGTACGTGCG